>CAXBPC010000055.1:0-4087 GCA_963977525.1 uncultured Marinifilaceae bacterium | reverse complement strand
TTTATATGCAGGCACGATACTATGATCCAGTTATTGGGCGGTTCTATTCGAATGATCCTGTTGGGTTTAATCCAAACAATATTCATTCGTTTGGCCGTTACATATACGGAAATAATAACCCTTATAAGTATACCGATCCTGATGGTAGAGAGAGTAAGGAGCATGTATCTTCTGGCAATCAAATGATTCAAGCTGCTAAGAGCTTTTTAAGCTTCAGTTCAGGAACCCAAAAAGTGTTAAGTGATTCTGGAGCGACAGTTATACCTGAAGCCGCTACACAGCTCCCTGACTTAGGGCAAGCGAGCACTGTAGTTGGATTTGTACCAGGAGGTACGATTCTCTCAGTAACTTTAGCTGTAGCAGATGCTGTTAGAACAAATGATGCAACCAGTACGACTAGCGCTGTTGCGGCAGGAACAACAGGAGCAATAGCAAATGATGTTGCTTCAGAACATGGGAAAAAAATACCTACAAACTTTGTGAAAGCGGCAATACATGTAGGAGCTAATATTGTTGGAAATATTGCTGGTAACGTTGAATCTACAAATCAAGAAACCATTAAGGAAACACAGAATAATGATGAAACCAAAGACCGATAAAAGTCTAAGGGGTATTGATTTAATATTGATAGCTTTTGCTATATTAGGCTTTTGGTACTCTAATCATTGTATAGAAAAAGGTTCTATTAATATTAGAAGTATTCAAGTTGATTCACTTCAGTCCCCAATTATGTTTTGGATGTTGATTCTTCTACACTTTTGCGGAGGAATATTCTGTTTATATGTGGCATTGTTTAAAAAGAAAAATAACTAAGAGAATTACTCTTAAATAGCTTCATAATTTGAGGCTATTCTTATTTTTCAGCCAATATTATTTTTATTAGCTAATTAATTACAGGAATTATTTTTTTGAACGAAGAACCTGATTATAAAAATTACGATATTAGAGAGCTAGAATCCACATATTCATACATTAATAAAGAAGTTTATCCAGAACGTGCAAAAAAACTAAAGGAAGAAATAGAATCTCGGTTGAAAGTAGGGAAAGAGTCTATAGAGCAAAACTCTACAGAGGTCTCACTTATAGATGAATATCAAGCACCAGATGGAAATTGGTTTAAGCTACATTGGCAAGGACTTTTACCACTAGATCTTAGTTATTGGGTAAATGTGTTTGCTATTGGCATTGCTCTTTTATTTATTACACCACCATTATTCCAGTATTTAGCTGATAGTGAGGCATCTTCTACTTTAATAGGGCTTATTATTATCGCATTTTATGCGGTAATAACAGGTATATTTGTCTGGCAATTGACCGGGCTTTATCGTTCTGCCGATAAACATATCTCTAGAGGCGGCTCTACTGGTTGGGCAATGATGGCTAAACTGATGGTTCTGATTGGTATTGGTCGTTACTGTTATGACATGAATCAGACGGGAGTACCTTTCATTTTAGAGAGTGGAAAACTAGTCGTTGGAGCATCACAGTTGCCACCATTATCTATCCGTGTAATGAATCACGGCACAGAAGTAGAGCTTTTAGGGGGGCTTAAATTTGGAACCTCAAATAATTTGGCTAAAGTATTAGTTGATAATCCTTCGGTAAAAATCATTCATTTAAATAGTATGGGTGGTAGGATAGCTGAAGCTAAAAAGTTGGCATTATTAGTGAAAAAGAATAAGTTGATAACATATAGTAAGACACAGTGCTTATCTGCTTGTCCCATTGTATTTCTGGCTGGAAAAGAAAAGCTATTAGGAGATTCTGCGAAATTAGGTTTTCATAGCGCTTCCTTTGGAGATGTTTCAGGTAGTGAGGTTGAAGAATTGAATAAGTCTTTACTTTCCCTGCTTGAAGACGCTAAAGTTCCGAATTGGTTTATTAAAAAAGTATCGAAAGTAAGTACTGAAGAAGTTTGGAATCCATCAACAGATGAGCTTATAAAAGCTGGAATTATCGATAAAATTGTAGATTCAGGTAATTATGCTTTAAGTGGAGTGAATGATTGGCAAAACCCAACAACTATCGACGAAGAGTTACAAAAGCATGAAGTTTATAAAAGCCTCAATCAATTTGATGAAGAGGGTTATAAAGTTGTTCGTGACATGATGGTTACTAGCATAAAAGATGGAACACCATTAAATACAATCACAACAAGCGTTAACCATTACCTTTATGTTGAGAGGTTCAATCACTACATGCAACTAGGTGGGGATGAAGAAGTTATCCAATTTATGGAATCTCAAATTGCCCAGATGGAATATTTGAAAAATGATTACCCTGCCAAATGTGCCTCTTATACATATCCTGAAGTTTTCGACAGTAATATTGCTAATAATATACCTAGTTTAATACCTTCAGAAGTTAGTGAAAAAGAGACAATTGCTTTTAATTCATTAATTAAGTCACTGTCGTCTAAAAATTATATTGTAGATAAAGACGAACAAACTACCATCATTACTGGTGTTGTCGAAAAAATGATAGCGGTAGATGATTCATATGGCGATGTTCTTAGTAATCCAGCTAAATATAATAAAGAGCCTGAGAAGCTATGTACAGTAGGTATTCTTCTAAATAAGGAAATCAACGCATTACCAAAAGAAAAAGCAGGTTCATTATTAAGAAGTTTTTACCTAACAGAATCATAGGATATTTATTGATAACCTAAATCCAAAGCCCCTTGTGAAATGACCCATATAGCCATTTCACAAGGGGCTTCATTATTTGCTGCTTTTGAAGCTAAAGGACAAACTTTCAAATGGTAAAGGGTTCAATGAAAAAATTTGTTTGGTGCCAAATTCAATTGGGTGTTCTGCTCAGGACTGAAGCCATTGCGAAGTAGTTCGAAGTCTTTCATCTGTACCTCAACTTTTGAACCTTTACCGAATATTTGATAAACGCTTCCAGTGTGTGAAGACGAAATTACATTCAATGCTGATTTAGAAGTGCAGACATAACTCCTTTTGCTAAAACGACAACTTGTATCGTCAATAACAGAAGCAAATAATATCCTGCCAATCAGATCATCTTCTTCAATTATTGATACAATTTACCAACCTTTTACTATCGTGTTTATAAACCAATCCTCGAAATTAGAATGATGGCTTATGATAAAAATCTCTCAATTAAAAATATATCAAACTCGTGGATCTAATCCTGATTTTTTTAGGATTAAAACATCTTCTTTTTATCCTAAAGTTATAGGGTATTGTGGAAACATATACTCAGATTAACTATTTAATAAATATTAAATTATCGCATTGATATCTATAGTTTTAATTTAAAAACAGAGTGCGACTTTTCAGCCGGAACCTTGCGCTGGCGTAACTGGATTCTTTCAACGACTAATTTAGACTAATGCATAGTTTGCATCGGAGTATGTTGGTAAATATTTAAATGTGATGTCCGAGTACGTTGATTAGACTATTTTTGTCAGGCAAGTGATATAGAATTAGTCTTCATTTTGGGCTACAATAAGATAAAATATAGGAGTTAAATATGGCTAGTAAAATATTAAAAGTTAAACACCAAAACACTCGCACTTTTATTCCAAAAATGAGTAACTTTGAAACAAGCTCTAGTTACGAAGGATTATATTTAAAAAAAGAAAATACAGGTAAATCTATTAGTGATTTGAAACTAAAGTATGCGCGATAAATATGGCGTGAGCCAAGATAGTTATTGTTATAAAAATTCTGATGTACTTTTTAATAAACTAAACATAGAAAACCATGAAAGCTTGGCAGAAGCTGAGCTCGCCTTTACCGCCATTCGATTTAGCGAATATTCTTCAAAAATCACCTCAATAAACAAGTTCAATTTAAATCACCTTCAAACTTTAAATTTTCACTTATTCCAAGATGTTTACGATTGGGCTGGTGACATAAGAACAGTTGATATTGCGAAAGGAGCATCACGCTTTTGTACTTGTGGCCGAATTGATGCAGAAGCCCAAAAACAATTTTCTAGAATTCCATCATTTTTAAATATCAACAATCAAGAACAGCTAATCATTGAACTGTCTGATATTTATTGTGAACTTAATATTATTCACCCTTTTAGAGAAGGTAATGGGCGAACACAAAGG
>CAXBPC010000054.1:0-4440 GCA_963977525.1 uncultured Marinifilaceae bacterium | reverse complement strand
TTATAGTCAAACAATACGTGTTTATATCTGTGGAGAGCGTCTGCTTTCGTATCTTAATGATCCATTGCTGGGGTGATTCAGAAGGGTCTATAATGACCGCTTTGAGATATTAGTAGAAGGAAGTGTCCATTCTTCCTGATTTTTTTATAGTTTAGATATCTATAGACTCAGATAATTCAAGGGCATCATCGACCTCAATACCAAGATAACGTACAGTGCTTTCCAGTTTTGTATGACCAAGTAATATTTGGACAGCACGTAAATTTTTAGTTTTTTTATAGATCAAAGATGCTTTGGTTCTTCTCATCGAATGAGTACCATACGATGTAATGTCTAGACCAATACTTGCAACCCATGTTTTGACAATCCTTGCGTATTGACGGGTTGTTAGATGGCATCCCTTTTTCATCCGACTACCAAACAAATAATCATTAGAACGAAGAGATTTTAAAGTGATCCACTCTTTAAGTGACTCTTGGGTCTTTTTAGTTATTTCAAATCGAACAGGAGTACCTGTTTTTTGTTGGATCAATATTGCTCTAGATTGAATACTTTTCCCATGAGCGATATCCATGACTTTAAGTTTAATAAAATCACACGCTCGTAATTTACAATCTAATGCTAAATTGAACATAGTGAGTTCGCGAAGGTTATTTGCTAAATCAAGTCTTGTTCTTATAGACCATACCTCCTCAAGCTTAAGAGGAAGTTTTTGACCAACTAATTTACCTTTATTCCAGCTAGGTTTTGGGGTGTAAGGAATGATGCTATACATAATAGTGCTCCTTTGGTTAAAGAAGCTATAAGTATGGCTCAACGATTTTGGTAATTTGGAACTATCTGGTTGAGATAGAAAGGTTAGCTAAAACCCAAAGCAGACGACTTAACTTGTCAACAATCAGGCCACCTAGTGGTCACTAAGATACGATAGCTGACATTAACATCAATAGCTTTTTGAGCTGTTTGCCGTGTTCAAAAGACGTATACATACCTTTATCCTGATAGGCAACTAGCTACAGAGCGGTCAAAGAGGCTTTAAAATAAATTATGTGATTTTTAGGTGATATTTTCATGCTTGAGTTGCTTCGACCACCCAATCATAAATAGGCTGTAGTTCTGTAATTTTATTTTTTAGGTTTTCTTCAATATCGCCTTCTAAACTTAAAAGTGCCCATATTGTTAGATGTGGAGAAATGTCTTTTATAACCTCCCTGCCATCAGACTCCAATGTTACTTTTTGCTTTCTTTTTCGACCACGATAACTTTTATTTTCATCAAGGCAGGTCAAAGCTTCTTCAAGGATTGAAGACCATGTATGTTGGTTAGTTTCTGAGAGAGTATATTCACGACCTCCAATGAATTTTTCGTTAATTTTTAACCTTGACGCACCTTGCCACGCATCACGAGAAAATCGAATTGTCACATTATTTAGATTAGAAACGTTAGATTTTACTTTTTCTATGTTGGGGTGATTTAAAATAAATGGGGCAATCAACCACTTTCCAGTTTTTTCACTTCCCTCAAGATTAACTCCAAGTTGTATGTTGTTGGTTTCAGTATTAATCGATAGATTCCATTGTACTCCCACATTTCCATCGCTCATGCCAAAAGTAGGTTTATTTAGCTGGCCGAAAGGCCTGCCTTTTACATTTAAAGAAGAGGAAAATAGTTGAAGTAGTTCAGCATATTCTGAATCAATGCGTTTCGTAGAGTATTTACGTTTTTTTGCCTTATTGCTCGATATTGACTTGTTTTTTTTGGGTATTATTTCTTCAACACTTATTTTTTTTATTTCTGTTTGGTTCTCAAGTATCGATATTAATGCCTTATTTGCATCGTCAGGATTTATGTTAAAAAACTCACGTCCTTTTTGACGCAGAGGAGCTAATTTAGAATGAACTAGTGATTCGAGTTTTTTGCAATTGTCTACTGCAATGTAATGAACTACCGACCAAATGAAGTCGCCAGTTGAGCTATTATTGATTTCATCACACCTTTTATAAGGGGTTCTGGTAGTCATTCCGATTTTGCATACAGGAAGAATTATATCTTTCACCTCAAGGATATAAACATAGCCACTATTATAGTTTGATAACTCTTCCATTCAGTTTTTACCTAACAATTTAATATTGACTCAATTGATCGCTTTCTAACTAACTACAGAGGATACTTGCTTAGAATAGAAAAAAGCAATATTTTTTCAAACTGGCTTAATATCAGAAATTCACTGATTTTCACTAGTTTAATGTTAACAAAGATACGACAGCCGACATAACCTCTTACTTATCTAGTGACAAGGGGGCCGACATTGCAGACACTTCAAAGAACCTGACCCCGCAGTTCTCAGCTAATTATATTGAGCGTGAGCTTTGGGATAGCATTGATGACCCAATTTATAATGACAAAGGCGGAATTTTCGAGATTATGAGTAAGACTGTTATCCAAAATATTGCTATTGGTGCTTAGACTAGGTTACTACTATCGATTCACTCTAGTTATTTTCACAACCTTTAGTATTCATACACTAAAGGTTTAATCTAAATATTGTTGAATGGTGCTAAGTCTACTTTCTCGATGCTATCGAGATATAAAAGTTCTTCTATGTACCTAGAAGTTTGACCTTTTTCTACACATTGATCGTTGTCAGCAAAAATAACAATTGCTTGATGGTTTATGTTTTTCGAACTTGGGTACATTACGCCATCAATTTTTACTGAATTGTCTTTTGATAAAATATGTCTAAAGTATTCAGTGACTATTTGCGTTGGTACATAATTAATGTGTGCACTATCAGCCCTTTTTATTGGCTTAGTAAAATCTTTTATAAAATCCAAAAGAAACCGCTTTTCAAACCGATAGTTTTGATCTTGCTCGAAAATACTTGGTATTTTAAACTTCTGCGATAAATCTATTAAATTCAAAGGACGGCAAGAGTAAAAGTTTCCTACAACTGCTTTTTTAGTAAGAGGCGATTCAGGCTCATAAGTTTCTTTAATTGCAGTTTCTAAATCAAATGCTCCATAAAACATAGGTATTCCAGCGGGACTCATTCGATTAGCCATTTTGCAGAATTCCAAGGGTGGTGAACCTAAATCAGAGGCTGTAGTAGCTTCATCATAGTTACTTACAATTCTTACCCTTTTGATTTTCTGAGAAGTGGGAATTATTTTCAGCATTTTTAAATTTTTAACTATACTGGCAACTGAATCTAATATTTCAATTGGATTCATTTCGTCATACTGGTTTTTATCGTGAGACTCATTATTAGCATTGAGAAAGAAATATCTAGATTTACTCATTACAAATTGGCAAAAAGCTTTCCAGCCATAGGATAGGGTTTGATCTGCTGTGAGTGAAAAATAATTAATTTTTGACCAATAGCTTTGGTGTATTGAATCTACTATATCATCAATAATTGATTCATCATCAACACTAACCCCTAAATTACATAGTAGCTCATGCGTATCTAACACTTCACCTTGATAACCACCTTCAGCCGATTGATAAGGCAACTCATTAGCAGGATCTGTCCATTCTTTTTCTATGCAATCATGTATATAGCCTATAACTTTTCCCATATTACACGTTTTAACATTCGTATTATGGCAGTATGAACAGGTTGAAAGAGCTGTAGATGAATTTTGAACTATAAAATCTCTTATACCACTTTCAGCTATGCAATCTGGGCAAATAGACATTCCTATATCAGAGTTATAGCCTTGCTCCATCATATGTTTTGCTCTGCCCATTTATATACCTTAAGTGTGATAAGTGTTTTTTGTTACATTACACTTTAATTGTTATGCTATGATTTTGAAAACATTTTTTTGTAAAATCTCGTTATATTACTGAAGTTTATTTATCTTAGGCTATATTGAGGGGTACTTAAATTAAGGTTTTGTTTTTTTCTTTATTTAATAGGTATTTACTTTTGCATGGGCGGCATGATGTAACAAATACCCACTATCTTAATGTGTTTAAAATCAAATGGTTACATAATTGTGTGGACATCGAATTAGTCAGTATTGTAGACAGTTTAGTAGTACAGCCCTAGAGAGGAGTTTACGTTCGCGTACTCCTCTTTTTTTATTCACTCATTAGTTATTTTGATTACTCAAATACCCAGTCATTTATTAGGATTGTATGACGGGCTAAAATTCTCTTTAAAAATTTAATGTTTTGATATCATTGGTAATAGTTGTAGCTCAGATGTGAACTGATACTTTTTAGTTTTTAAGTTGACCTAATCAAGCTGTTTCTTAGTTCTGGAGTGAGCTTGAAGCGGTCAAAAAAATGGTGGCTAATATTCACCTCTATTTAAGTCGGCTTAGATACGAAAGCGGAAGTTTTACTATTTCGTTTTTATGGCTTTTCTGTGCGCATTGCTGACATTAATGTGTAATTTTTTGCCATATATTTTCTAATGAATTATTCGTGTCA
>CAXBPC010000053.1:0-4816 GCA_963977525.1 uncultured Marinifilaceae bacterium | reverse complement strand
TCTCTTAGCTTTGCATTGAGATACGATCTTAATGTACTGTTATGGATAGTTGATGTTTCATTCGGAATCAATCCCGAATCCTCTGCTAGTTGTTTGAATTTTGTGGCTACTTTGTCTTCACCTTTTTTAAAATCCACACTTACTAAGTTCTTGATGATATCACCATCTCCTTGCTCACGCACCCAGGAGAAGGCTTTATCTTTATATTCTTCTTTAATGGAGCAATACAATTGCTCTTTTGTTGTTACTTTAGAACCATCCGTTAACTTTAATTCGGATAATCCTTTTGATTGTAAGAGGTCTGTTACACTATCAGCTAGTAGCTGCTCCTCTTCTTTTAGTTTTTTAATCATGGTCTCAGCCGTTTCAATCTTATCTTGAACAGCCTTAATTCTCTCCAGCTCCGTACCCAATTGACCTAGTGCTTCATCGTCAACCTGGTTAAAAGCTTTAGAAGATTCTTCTTCGAATAGTTTTGTTATATCATTCATATCTGTTCTCCCACATAATCTTTTATTATTTACTTGCATTAAATCTTATAGTCAAGTATTAAATAAAAATAATTATGAGTGAATATAAATTTAAAACTAAACCATACGATCATCAACTCACAGCATTAAAAAAGGGTTTGGATAAAGAGTGCTATGCTTATTTTATGGAGATGGGAACAGGAAAATCCAAGGTTCTTATTGATGAAATAGCAAGTCTTTATCTTCGTGGCAAAATTACGGCAGCATTAATCGTTGCACCCAAAGGAGTATATCGTAACTGGGAGAAGGGTGAATTACCTATACATATGCCTGATGATATCCCGGTTCAGATAGCTGCATGGAAAGCACCAAGTGAAATGAATATCCAGGATAAGAAAAGTTTAAAAGATATTCTTTATCCAAATGGTAAACTTCGAATACTACTGATGAACATTGAGGCTTTTAGTGGAACAAAAGGTGTCCGATATGCGGCACAGTTCTTACACAAAGCTGACACATTGATGGCCATTGATGAGAGTACTACTATTAAAACTCCAACTGCTGCTAGAACAAAGAATGTTTTAAAGATTGGTAAGTTGGCTAAGTACAGACGGATCATGACAGGTTCTCCTGTAACAAAGAATCCTTTAGATGTGTACTCACAACTAGAATTTTTAAGTGATCAGATACTGCGTCAAAATTATTGGGCGTTCCGTTCTAGGTATGCGATTATGCGTAATGTGAATTTCGGTCCACGCTCCACGCAACTTATTGTTGGCTTCCAACGATTGCCTGAACTTAATCGAATTGTAGAACAACATTCATACCGAGTACTCAAGGAGGATTGTTTAGATCTCCCGGATAAGGTGTATGAAAAAAGATTTGTTAGTCTTACTCCTGAACAAGTGAAAGCATATGAAGAGATGAGACGATTTAATATGACGGAAGTAGATGGTGAAACCATGACGAGTTTATCAAGCCTCACGGCTCTTATCAGGTTACATCAGATTAGCTGCGGTCATATAACTTTTGATTCAGGTGAAACACAAGCATTGAAATCAAATAGAATGAATGAGTTACTTAATGTTCTTGATGAGGTGGAGGGTAAAGTTATTATTTGGGCGAGCTATAGATTTGATCTCAAACATATTGAACAAACATTAAAAGAAAAATTTGGAGAAGAGAGTACAGCCTCTTACTTCGGTGATACCAAGGATAGAGATAGACAAGGAATTGTAGATCGCTTCCAGGATAAGAATTCAAAATTAAAATACTTTGTGGGTAATCCATCAACTGGTGGATATGGTTTAACTTTAACTGCAGCTCACACCGTAATTTATTATTCGAATACCTATGATTTAGAGAAGCGATTGCAATCTGAAGATAGGGCGCACAGAATTGGTCAGGTTAATAAGGTAACTTATATTGATCTGATTAGTGAGGGAACTATAGATGAAAAGATCGTTCAAAGCTTACGCAGTAAAATCGATATAGCGAGTGCTGTTATGGGTGAGGACATTAAACAATGGTTAATAGAACCAATAACAAGAAGGAGAAAATGATGGATACATCAAAATATAAATCAGTAGCCACAAAAATGGATACTTATCACAAGGCCAAATTAATGGCTGAGAATACACACCGATCAATTGGATCGTATATTTCTATGGTAGTAGACGAAGCCTGGAAGAAACAAAAGCCTGCATTGAAAGGTAAATTAAAGGATGCGGCATGACATTTTTTATTTGGCATACACTAATAATTTTGTTTGTATTTTTTTGGGGTGTTTGTTTAGGATATATAATTCGAGGACAACAAAAAAATAAAAATGCCTCGTAAATTGTCTTTAGAAATTAGATTAAAAAGAGAGATGGAAAAAGTGGGTAGGGTAGCGTTGCGGGACCCACGCTCCAGGGAACAGATGCTGCAAAGAATACGATGGGAAAGATTAAATAATATTATTCACAGGAGATATGATAAATGATATGTCCTAAGTGCAAAGGAAATGGTTTTACTAAAAGTACATTTGAAGCTGAAGAAGTAATTTTACAATGTTCAACCTGTGAATCACAAGGAGAATTAGATCCTAATAAACATTATGGACAGTCCTGGACAGAGGATAATGGTAATAAAGCTCTGTACTTTGGACCACTGTTAGACCCAAAAAACTTTAAAGATTGGACTTTAGATTAAAAATTTTGTATAATGCAGCCGTAAACAAGGCTGCTTATGAGTATTACCTTACCTAATAGCCCGATCCGTAAAGTATATCGGTGCATAAAATGTAATAATGTTTCTATAAAATTTTGGGATGACAAGTATGATCGTAGTTATACGACCGATGAATGGATGACAATTTGTGAACAAGGTAAAGAAGCTTTACGCAAGATTCTTCAACCTGTTATGGAAGACCCTAAATTCTTTTTAGATTAAATGTCATTTTTGCTCCAAGACTCTAACCAATCAAGACTTCTTGCACTTTCACAAAAGTAATCTGAATCTTTATTATTATAATTTTTCACTGCCTCCTCAATAGAAGGTGCTTCTACCACGTCCCATGTGCGTCTATACCATCCAGGAATCTTTGGTTTTTTCTTTGCATAAATAACAAAAGTTTTACTTCTTACTTCGTTCATCAATCATTCTCCCTATTACATATACCATAAATCCAATACCCATGAGGGCTAAGAGTATTAGCCCTAGTAAAATGTTTGTTATCATTCTTCTTCCTTCTCTATATCACTATCAATAATTTCATAATCAAAATCATCTGGTAAGTCAGTAACATCTCTTACATATCCACCTTCAACATATATTTTTATAGTTTTATTCATTATGCTACCTCCACAGACATTGCTAAAGTCTCTAATTCATTCGAATCATCAGGATCAGAAGTCATTGCTATATCTTTAGCCATTTCTATATCTTTTGCTTGAACAATCCAAGTGTGTTCAATCTTAACTGTTTGCTTTACCTTAAAGGTTGGTAAATCTTTTACGGCGTATTCTACAGGGCTCATGCTGCCTCCTCTGGTTCGCTATTCTCATTATCAGGATTATTAACTCTATCCCAAATATCCATATGTGTTACACCATGGGTTGCACAAAATCGCAATTTTGACATATCTGCAGCATCCTCTTCCATAGCCATTAACCATTGTTTAACTTTACCCATATTCATCTCCTTTGTTTAAAGTTATATATTAATTATCCCATATAAATATGTAAGTCAAATAAAAAATCCCCCACATAGAAGAATGAAAACTATGAGGGGGAAGGGAGTGAATAGAATTATAGTAATATACACAAATAAATAGAGTGTATAGTGTTTTTTACCCCTAATCTCTTTACAAGAAATCAATTACCCCCTTGTAGCAGTGTAGCAGTGTAGCAGTAGAGAAAATCACTATACATATCAATGAGTTGAACCTCAATTTGGTGCTACATGGGTGCTACATCACCTGGAATCAGACGTAGCAGTAAAAAATAAAACCTTTATTTTCTGCCAATTTAAATTATAAGGGTAATATGGATATTGATATCATAAGAGATAGATTAACTCCAAAGCAGATAAAATTCTGTGTATTGTTTGTTGAACAAGGTGATGAAATGACAGCTACAGCTTGTGCTATTGAAGCAGGTTATGCTGAATCAGTTGCTACAAAGACTGCCTCTGTTCTTAGAAAAACTCCTCATGTTGCAGAATATATTAGAGAGCTTCGGAACCAGGATGAAAAGAGATATGAGATTAATCTACAAAGACATTTAAAAAGATTGGACCAGTTAAGCAAGGGTGCTGAAGAAAAAGGCAATTGGAATGCTGCAGTTCAAGCTGAAAAATCAAGAGGTCAGGTAGGTGGTTTATACATTGATAGAAAAGAAATTATGCACGGATCAATCGACCAATTAAACCGTGAGGAAGTGGATAAATTGCTCACTGACATGGATAAAAAATTATCAATTGAGGGGAGCTTTACTACTGATGACGACAAAACCAGAGACGAAATTCTGGAAGATAATAAAGAATAATTCGTCAAAAATTACCTGGAGTAGGATAGAAGCTATTACTCCTGTAGGAATCCCAGATTTAAACGGATTATTTAATGATCCAAAAAAAGGTTATGGAGAGTTTTGGTGTGAACTCAAGGTAAGTTTGGGTAATAAAGTTAATCTTTCTCCAGGACAGATATCGTGGAATATGCACCGATCTAAACTCGGTGGCAAGAATTTTATCATGGTACAGACCCCCTCTCCAAGAGGGATTGCTCTGTACTCTGGGGGAAGGACCTTGAACCTTGCTACTCAAGGCTTGGTTCTTGAACCTTGTGCCTTCTTTTCACATGAAAT
>CAXBPC010000052.1:0-5042 GCA_963977525.1 uncultured Marinifilaceae bacterium | reverse complement strand
CTCCTTCAGGTAGTCGCCCAGTCAAAATTTGACTGTATAAACTCCTTCAGGTAGTCGCCCAGTCAAAATTTGACTGTATAAACTCCTTCAGGTAGTCGCCCAGTCAAAATTTGACTGTATAAACTCCTTCAGGTAGTTGCCGAGCCAAAATTTGACTGTATAATCTCCATCAGGTAGTCGCCGAGTCAAAATTTGACCGTATAAACTCCATCAGGTAGCTGCGCTGTCATCTGGCAAGTGCATAAACTGTATCGAGATGCTTAATTTGAGAACTATGGCTGTCCATAGGAGTCGCCTTTTCAGCCTCATTCGATAATAATGGAATAGGTTTGATTATAGGTTTAGTTGTAGGGATGACTGTTGGAATAAATATTGATAAAAAAGCTGATGCTGATGGAAAACAACTTGACTTATTAGCAAGTAGCTGTTAAAACAACAAGAAATTCGATTGTATCTTTTGTTATCACGGCAGTACTTGTTGTTGCTTTAATGCTAGTTGTTTTTATTTAAAGATGCTCAAATCAAATTATTTTTCACACTAAAACCTAGTGTGAGTGTCTTATAAGTGAGGAAATATTTTAAAAATAAGAATACCTTTAAATACGGTACTTCTTGAATGTTATTTAGAATTGTGAGACTGCGAAAAAGTAGGTTTGGAAATCGTAGGATTTGGAAATAATAGATTTTATCACATATATTTGTGGCATAGATTTGTCAACGTAATCAGATCGAGAGATGATTGTAAAGGTTCGTTGACAAGATTAAAACAAAAAGGATTTCAAGGAATTATTCAGAAATCCGAAATAGAAAAAGCAATATGCAATTTAATACTATCATTATTATCAACGTCATTATTCGCGTCCTAATTGGACATG
This sequence comes from uncultured Marinifilaceae bacterium, assembly GCA_963977525.1. GTDB lineage: Bacteria > Bacteroidota > Bacteroidia > Bacteroidales > Marinifilaceae > Ancylomarina. The sequence continues at coordinate 4,167 of CAXBPC010000052.1, read as the reverse complement.
AATTGAGGTTGTGCATATTTAAATAAACGAAACAAGTTTTACAAAATATTCAAAGCCTCTTCCGAAACGAAGAGGCTTTTTTTTAGATCAGATTATTATGGTATCAGTTAAGCTAGTCATTATCGTCATTATTATCAGCAACGTCATTATTAGAATGACGTTGAGGGAAGGCATGCACACACAATAATTCGAACTAACGAAATTATGAGCGCTCTTCCCGAAACGGAAGAGCGTTTTTTTTTGCTCTAAAGTTATTCGCTGAGCCAAGTCGAAGAGAGAGAGTATCAAGAAAAAAGATAAAAACAAGCATAAAATATTAACCAAGATGTATAAAAACCGATTACGCAGCAGCCAAACCACAGAGGGCAGACGCATGGCAGGAGCCAGAAGCCTTTGGCGTGCTAATGGCATGAAAGAAGAGATGTTCGGAAAGCCAGTGATTGCTATTGTAAATTCATTCTCTCAGTTTGTTCCAGGTCATGCACACTTGCAAAACGTTGGGCAAATGGTGAAAAAAGAGATCGAGAAATCGAGCTGTTTTGCTGCAGAGTTCAACACCATTGCCATTGACGATGGTATCGCGATGGGACACGATGGAATGCTTTATTCACTACCATCGAGAGAAGTAATTGCCGATAGCGTTGAGTATGTGTGTAACGCACACAAGGTTGATGCGATGATTTGCATTTCGAATTGTGACAAGATTACGCCGGGTATGATGATGGCAGCCATGCGATTAAATATTCCTGCCGTTTTTGTATCAGGTGGACCAATGGAAGCAGGCGAGTCGAGAGGTGAAAAGCTTGATTTGGTTGATGCTATGGTAAAGGCAGGAGATGACAGTATAAGCGATGAGCGTCTTCAGGAAATTGAAGAATCGGCTTGTCCAACATGTGGATCTTGCTCGGGAATGTTTACAGCAAATTCGATGAATTGCTTAAATGAAGCTTTGGGATTAGCCTTACCAGGAAACGGAACTTTGCTTGCAACTCACAAGCTGCGTAAAGATATGTTTATGGATGCTGCCGATTGTATCGTGAAGATAACAGACGCTTATTACAAGCAGGGCGATGCTTCAGTTTTACCAAGATCGGTTGCTACACTTGATGCATTCAAGAATGCCATGACATTGGATATCGCAATGGGAGGTTCAACCAATACAGTACTTCATCTTTTAGCTATTGCACATGAAGCTGAGCTAGATTTTACGATGACAGATATGGATGAGTTATCGCGCAAAACACCTAACCTCTGTAAGGTCGCACCAAATTCACCTGATTATTATATCGAAGATGTAAACCGTGCAGGTGGTATCATGAGCATATTGGCTGAGCTCGCTAAGGGTGGACTTTTGAATACTGAAGTAGGACGAGTTGATCAGAAAAGCTTGAAGCAAGTACTTAAAGAATATGACTTGACATCTGAAAACTTGACAGCAAAAGCAAAGGAAATGTTCCATTCTGCACCAGGACGAAGCGGGCGTAATTTGACTTTTGCTTCACAAAATACATTGTACAAGGAAGTAGATGCTGATAGAGAAAAAGGTTGCATTCGAAGTATGGCAAATGCTTACACTCAGGATGGTGGCTTAGCAGTTCTCTTTGGAAATATTGCTCCTGATGGTTGTGTTGTAAAGACTGCAGGAGTTGCCGAAGAGGTTTTCAATTTTAAAGGAAAGGCTAAAGTTTATCAATCTCAGCGCGATGCTTGCGAAGCGATTCTTACGAAGCAAGTGAATGCAGGCGATGTGGTGGTTATCAAGTTTGAAGGTCCATCGGGAGGACCGGGAATGCAAGAGATGCTTTATCCGACCTCTTATTTGAAAGCGATTGGATTAGGAGCTAAATGTGCTCTGATTACCGATGGTCGTTTTTCAGGAGGAACCTCAGGATTATCGATTGGCCATGTATCGCCAGAAGCATCAGCAGGTGGAGCTATAGCACTGATTAAAGAAGGAGATGAAATAGAAATTAGCATACCAAATCGAAGTCTGAATATTTGTATTTCAGCTGAAGAGTTGGAAGCTAGAAGAAAAGAAGAAGAAGCCTTTGGCGATAAAGCTTTTACACCGAGAGGACGTGGAAGAGTAGTCTCGAAAGCCTTACAAGCCTATTCAAAACTGGTTAGCTCTGCAGATAAAGGAGCTGTTCGTCAATTATGAATTACGAATTAGTAATTACGAATTAATGAAAAAGTATGAAATGTCGAAAGGTTGAAGTGTCGAAAAGCCAAAAAGTCAAAATAATAAAGTGATGATATTTTAAGCCTGAAAGGCTGTAATTAATTCAGCCCTAGGCATCGCCTGGGGAATAGAAAATAGAACAAGATGGAAACAGCAACAAAAACTCATAATATAGAAACTATGTGTAAGAACACAGAGCATTTATCAGGAGCTGAGATATTAATTAGAAGCTTAATAGAGGAACAAGTAGATAGTATATTCGGATATACCGGTGGTGCAATTATGCCAGTTTATGATGCCTTATACGATCATCAGGATGAATTACAGCATTACCAAGCTCGTCACGAGCAAGGGGCAACTCATGCCGCTCAAGCTTATGCACGAATCAGTAAGAAGCCAGGTGTTTGTTTCACAACTTCAGGTCCTGGAGCAACAAATGTACTAACTGGATTGGCTGATGCTTATCTAGATTCTACTCCACTTGTAATTATTACAGGACAGGTTGCTAGTGGCTTTCTAGGATCGGATGCTTTTCAGGAGACTAACATGATAGGTTTGTCAATGCCAGTGACTAAGTGGAATTTCCAAGTAACCAAAGCCGAAGAGATTGCAGAGGTTATGGCAAAGGCTTTTTATATCGCTCGTTCAGGTCGTCCAGGTCCAGTATTGATCGATATCACAAAAGATGCTCAGATTGCTACTACGGATTACAAGTATAAGAAATGCGAGAGTGTCCGTTCATATCAGCCAATGCCTGACTTGGACATGAGTCAAGTTGAAGCAGCAGCAGCATTAATCAATGGGGCGAAGAAACCTTTATTACTTGCTGGTCAGGGAATCCTATTGTCAGGCGCTGAGAAAGAGTTGATGGAATTTGTAGAGAAGACACAGATTCCAGTAGCATGTACACTTTTAGGTTTATCATGTTTCCCAACTGACCACCCACTTTATACAGGTATGTTGGGGATGCATGGAAATTATGGCCCGAATATGAATACCAATGAATGTGATGTTTTGATTGCAGTTGGTATGCGTTTCGATGATAGAGTAACAGGTAATACTGCCAAATATGCTAAGCAAGCGAAGATTGTTCATATCGATATAGATCGATCGGAGCATAACAAAAATATAAAGGTTGATGTGGCTTTGTTAGCTGACGCTAAACAGGCATTAAGCGAATTGAATAAGTTGGTAAGTGGTTCTGAGAGACCTGAATGGATGAAATCCTTCAAAGATTATTACCAATTAGAATTTGATAAAGTAATAAAGAAACAAGCCTATTCTGATAATGAGAAAATTAATATGGCGGAAGTAATTCGGACTGTTTCTGAACAAACGAATGGAGAAGCTATTTTGTGCTCAGATGTAGGACAGAATCAAATGGCTTCAGCGCGTTACTATAAGTTCAAAAAGCCAAATACTCAGATTACTTCTGGAGGTTTGGGAACTATGGGATTCGCTTTGCCAGCAGCTATTGGTGCTCAAATTGGTGATAAAGATGCTAAGGTTGTATCCATATCGGGTGATGGTGGTTTCCAGATGACATTGCAAGAATTGGCGATGATAAGACAATATAATTTGCCAGTTAAAACCATCGTTTTGAATAACTCATTTTTGGGTATGGTACGACAATGGCAAGACCTATTCTTCGATCAACGTTTTTCATGTACTAAACTAGATAATCCAGATTTTGTAAAGATTGTTGAAGGTTACGGTATACAAGCGAAAAGAGTAAGTAAACGTGAAGATTTGGATTCGGCAATTAAAGAAATGTTGGAATCGTCCAATGCATACTTTCTTGAGGTTGTAGTAGAAACTGAGAGTAATGTATTACCAATGATCTCACCAGGAGCGGCTGTTTCGGAAATGAGACTGGAGTAATTTACAATTATGAATTACGAATTAACGAAAAACCTGTTAGCGTGCGACGATGGAGTTGCTACATTTACATGGACAGTGAGTTAAGATATAAGTAGTTTAATAAT
>CAXBPC010000051.1:0-6434 GCA_963977525.1 uncultured Marinifilaceae bacterium | reverse complement strand
CGTGATGCCTGGAGCAATGCCTATGAATCAAGCAGCAGGGCCCACGGATCAGGGACCAGCACTAGAAGACACGGCTGGAATTACTTATGAAGAATTAAGAGCAAGATTACCACAAGAAGTAGGAGACGATATTGTCAGACTACTAGCCAACAGTGCAGAGGCATTGGAAGACTTTGCTATGATACAAACTGAACAAGATATAAATACTTTCAATAAAAAATACGGTGTCAAATTAGTCTTACCATCGGAGGGCTAAAATGGCTGACTATAACAAAGAACTATCTAAAGTTCGAGGTCCTTTCAGAGTTTATCCTAAGAAGAAAAAGGAAGAACCTATCTCTACAGTTGACGATTATCAAAAAGCATTTATCAGAGGACTAGAGTCTTATGATGTAAAGCAAAAGAAACCTGTTCGTTGGAATTTTTTTAAAGACAGTGAAGGCTTATTAAATCTTGGTCTTACGTTAGCTCCAGATTTAAGAATGATGATGTCAATGTCCTTAGCTAAGAAAGGTAAAAAAACCATAGATCCAGTCAAATATCTTAGAGAAAATAAAATAAGTGAAAGAGATTATATTGATGGCTTTGATGAAATTGCCAAAGGAGTAGATATGGGACTTCATGAACTAGAAACTAGTATTGGTGAACTATTATTCATGGGGACAGATTTCTTAGCTAATACAAATTTTTCAAGTGACTTTCAAAAGATGATGGCAAAACAAAAGCCAGATGAACCTGAAACATGGAGAGGGGATTTGACATCTTTAATGATTCAATATGGTGTTCCTGGAACCTTGATTACGAAGATAGGATTACGTGCTAAAAAACTTCAAGTAGTTAAAAATGCTATTGAAAAAATGGGCACAAGCAAAGCATCTAAAGTGGCTCAAAGAGTTCTATCAGGAGCAGGAATTGTAGGCGCAACTGACTTTGTTGCATCACCCGATAAAAGAAGAGTACCTACTTTATTTGTACAACCAGAAGACACTTCTAAATTATCTGGCAGAAAAAAAGCAAAAGCCATGTTTAAAAATAGAGTTAGATATGGTGCAGAAGGAGCAATCGTTGGAGGACTGTTTCCTTTAGTTGGTAAAAGTATACAACAAGTTTATAAATATGGAGCAAGACCTGTCGGTGAACCGTTCGTAAGAATGGGTTTTAATACTGTTGGAGCTGGGTTTAAAGGAACAGCTTATTTATTATCTACATTAGATAAACCACTTCATTCTAAAATTGTAAAAAGTTTAAGTAAATCAGCAGGCAATACTGTAAAGAAAATTGTATCTCCACTGACACAAAAAATAGGTTTGAAAGGATTACCTCCTTTTGAACAATGGAGATTGTTTCAAACAACAAGTCCTAGTAAAATTGAAAGAAGTTTAAAAAGAGTTGATAATGTTTTATCCTGGTTTAGATCTTTTGGTAAATCACCAAAAGATATTGAAGGAGTTTCGGAACAAGTAATATTATACGTAAAAGGAAGAGCTAGAAAAATAGATAAACTTTTAGAAGGTTTAGAAAAGCGTGCTTATAACTTGGCTAAAAAATATGAGCAAAGATATAACACCAATAACACTTCTAGATCTTATGAAAAAATGTTGCTGGATGATGTAGTAGATTTTTTAGATGACAGAGTAAAACTAGGAACAGTTGAAAAAACTCTTAGACCATTAGCTTTTGAATTAAAAACTGACATCAATAAAATTTTAAAAGAGTTTGGTAAAAACTTACCACAAGGTACCAAAGATGCCGTGTTAAAAGATTTAAAAAAAGCACTTACTGGTAAAGTAGATAATTACATTGTGAAATCTTTTTCAATATTTACTAATCCTAAATATACTCCTGATGAAACTATTAGAATAAATGCAAGAAACTGGATTGCTAAAAATGTAGTTAGCAAAAATAAAGATTTAAGAGAAGCTGCTTTAGCAGCTTATGGAAGAGAAAATTACATCGAAAAATATGCAGACGATATTGTTAATGATATTTTAGCAGCTGGAAGAACAGGCGGAGTTAATCCAGTTAAAATTTTACAAAAGATTGGAAGCGATGAAAATTTATTAAGAATGGATAAATTTAAATTTCTTAAGACAGGAGAAGAACTTCCTCAAGCAATTAGAAAATTACTGGGTCAAGAAAAAGATTTAAAATCTCAAGTTCTATTTACTGTATCCGATGCCATCGCTGCTAACGCTAAGAAAATGGGCTTCGATAGAATTGCGGCCATAGGTTTAAAAAATAAATGGTTATACAACACAGCGGCAGAAGCTAAGCCAAGATTTGTAAATGCAGTTCAAATAAAAGCAACAGATCTTGAAAGACTAGGGGGTATGAAAAGTACATTAGAAAATCTATGGACATCTCCTGAAATAAAACAAGCACTATTAGCACAAGGAACACCTTTAGAAAACCTTGCTAGAATACCAGTGTTCAGACAGTTACTTCAATTTAAAGTTGCAGTTCAAGCGGGTAAAACTTTATACTCACCACAGACACAAGTTCGTAATGTAACTTCAGCATCGTTCTTTGCATTATGGAATGGACATGTTGGTCATAACGCCAGCGTTATTGATTCAATGAAAATGGTGATGAAAGATATTTTCAAAGCAGGAAAAGGCGGAGCTATCGATGAAGTAGAATTTACAAAATATGTAGAAAAACTTGTTCGTCTTGGAGTCTGGGATGAAAACATTGTTGCTCAAGAATTAAGAGCAGTGATGACCAACATTAGAAAAGGAGCTATTCAAAACGAAAATGAACTATTTGAAAAATTAATGAAGGGACTTCCAACAGATAAAGTTGCAAGACTGTATGCTGGTGGTGATAACCTTTGGAAACAATTTGGTTATGAATTCTTTAAATCAGATTTATCCACAGCTTTAAAAAGTATAGATGATGTAGCAGCGTATCTTAAATTACACAACCATCCTTTTGCAAGAAAAGATTTAATGACTGGACAAATTAAAAGTTTAGATGAAGCTTTAGACGAGGCGGCAGCTTTCATGTTAAGAAATACTTATCCAACTTATAGTAAAGTGCCTCCAGCAATACAGGGATTAAGAAACATTCCTCTTATTGGAAATTTTGTATCGTTTCCAGCGGAAATGTTAAGAACAGGAGCAACATCGATTGCTATGTCATTGAGAAATATTAGATCAGATAATCAAGCAATACGTCAAATGGGATACAAACAATTGATAGGAGCTTACCTTGCATTAAAAGGTATAGGTAAAGGAGCTCATGCTATTTCAAACTTTGTAACTGGAAACAGTGAAGAACAATGGGAAGCATATAAAAGATCAGGTGCTGCACCGTGGGACAAGAACTCTAATCTTATTGGTATTATACCTTGGAAAAATGGAGAGTCTGCAGCCATCAACTTTTCATACTTTAGTCCTTATGACGTATTAGAAAGTCCGGTTCAGGCTGCGCTGACCATGGCACATAAACAAGATATAGCAGCTGATCAGATAGACAACTATGTTTTATCATTAATGTTTGCTGAAGATGGTCCTATGATGGAATTATTACAACCTTTCCTTTCACCAGCCATTGGTCTTGAAAGAGTACAAGATGTTGTAAGTGGTAACTTTTTAATTGGCGGTAGAGGTGGTGAATCAGCGGAAGGATTTAAAATCTATTCACCAACAGATAGTTTAGAAGATAAATTTAACAAGGCTTTTGCTCACATAGTCAAAGGCGCTAGTCCAGGTCTTATCACTAGTGGAATGAAATTAAAAAGTGCAATCGAAGGCGATGTATCTGGTGCAGGACAACCTATGAGAATTGAAGATGAGCTTATGGCTCTGTTTACTGGAACTAGAATTATAAGAATTGATGTTAAAAAAGATTTAAAATGGAGAACATCTAGTACTAATAGACTTTTAAGAGCAGTTGACGAAACAGAAAAATTTTATAAAGCAAAACAATTTATTGATCGCCCACCTTCTGTAATGGTTGATGAGTATGATAAAATGCAAGACGAAGCATTTAAAATACAAAGAGATATGTATATGGTTATTAAAGATTTACAGATGCTAGATTTAAGTAAAAGCAAAATTGAAGATATTATGATTGAAGCTGGAATGAATAAGAAACAAGTTTATAATATGGTCGATGGAATATTTACTCCTATTAAATTTTCAGAGCCTAGATTTGAAACTAAAGTTAAAACTCTTAAAGATCTTGCAAAATATAAAACAAAGAAAAGCGATAACTTTATATACAACATAAAAGAAAGTTATGTTTATCCCTACGATAAACTTTGGAGCGTGCATGATAAATGGGCGGACAAAAAATTCTTCCCTGAAGGATATAAACCTGAACTAGAAGGTGCAGTAACTAATGACAAAGGAAATGTTGTCTATGATGAAAGAGGAAAAATTAAAAAGGAACCTACTTTATTACAAAAAGTAATCCCTAAAATAAGAAACATGATTTTTCCTGGTTCACCAGCAGGTCTTAGAAGTAAAACACCCCCTTTAAACACACCAATGCCAGATAAGAAATTGGTAGCAAGTGCACCACAAATTAATCAACAAACTGGGTTGACACGGACACAGTCTGCCCTATTATCACCAAGCGAACAAGTTATCGCAAGGAGAACCTAATGGCTAAATCAAACGCTTTACAAAAGATTGAATCGCATGAAAAGCTTTGCCGAATCATGCAAAAATTAACACATAAAAAAATTCATTCAATAGAAGAGCGAGTAAAAAGACTTGAGAAAATATTATTGACATGTTCAGGGGCATTGATTGCTGGCATGGCTTTTTTAATTTATACTTTGATTAGTCACCTAGCTTTATAAAACTAATATGAATGATAAAATTATTACTGTACTCTTGGCTATTCTCATCGCGCTCTCCGGCTGGAGCCTCACAACAACAGTCGGTCTTAAGTCAGATGTTGCAGTTCTTAAAGAAAAAGTATCGGGAGTTGAAAATGAAATTCAGGACTTTAAAAATTTTAAGGGCAAGAAGAAACGCAAGAAGAAGAAGTCGAACGACTGAGAAGGGAGTACAGGCTTTGATAATTGGCCTCGCATTGGTGGTTTTACTTTTACTTGGATGTGAAAATGGAGCTAGACACTCCTTAGAATTGACTGAACCTACAGATCATACAATAGGTGACGACGGCGGAAAATTAAAGTATAAGATTATTTGGGGAAGTACAAAACATGAGGATTAAATGGAATTAGGTAAAGCAAGAAGCACTGAAGAGATTATAAAAGATATTAAATCTACTTTAGAAACTAAAGTAAAAGATAATGTAGCAACACATGGAGGAGAAATTAATTTTCTTTCCTATGAAAAAGGTATCGTAAGATTACAGATGGCGGGAGCCTGTTCAGGTTGTGCTATGAGTAAGAAAACTCTTCAAGAAGGTGTGGAAAGATTACTTACACACTATGTTCCTGAAGTAATAGGTTTACTAAGTGAAGATGATGCAGAAGCTAAACATAAAGGTTATACACCTTATTTTCCAAAAGAGATGAATATCTAATGGCACTTAAAATTTCAGACGAAGCAAAAGTTCAAATGCCTATGAAGACGGTAGCGTCCCTCATTACGCTCGTAGCAATTGGGACCTGGGCTTTTTTCGGAGTTCAAGAAAAATTAAATCAACACGCAACACAACTTAAAATTATGGAGAAGGATCTTACAGAGAACACGGCTTTCCGAATCGGCTGGCCCCGTGGACTTTTAGGATCCTTACCCCGCTGATTCAGAACAATTTATGTTGATTGAACATATGAGTGGGCAAGTAGAAAAAATAGAAACAGCAATGCAGGATATGATGTCAAATACCGTTAACATTGAACGTTTACAAAAAGACGTAGAGAAGATATTATCTGACATTGAAAAATTAAAAGACAAACAAAGAACTTTTTCTAATGGAGACACACAATGATTATAGAGACTGTATTTGCCCTGCTTTTAATAGTGGACCATAAAATTATCGAGCATCGTATTCAACCCAGCCTCAGCCAATGCCTCAAAGGGAAGCGCATCGCGATGCGGGAGAAAAAGTCTACCGATAGAGTTATATATCAATGCATTAAATCTAAAGCTGAAATAGAGGTTTACATGGGTGAAAAAAAGATTACAAAACTTATTCTTGAATAGGAGGGACTATGAGATTATCAAAAAATTTTAGCTTGGAAGAAATGACACGTTCAATGGTGGCAGCTCGTAAAGGTATTGACAATACACCAGGAGCAGGGGAAATTAAAAATTTAGAAAACGTATGCTATGAAATACTGGAACCCATACGTGCACACTTTGACAAGCCTATTATGGTGTCCTCGGGCTATCGCTCCGAGGCGCTGTGTGAAGCGATCGGCAGCAAAAAGACATCACAGCATGCAAAAGGCCAGGCTTGTGACTTTGAAATCAACGGAATTCCTAATATTAAAGTCGCTTATTGGCTGA
>CAXBPC010000050.1:0-6571 GCA_963977525.1 uncultured Marinifilaceae bacterium | reverse complement strand
ATTTCCACCTAGCTACCAATTGTTTTGCCAGAGAAGGAGTTAAAAGAACCGAATGTCTCTCGCACTCCAAAATTGCGGCATCAAGGGCAATGCCATCTCGTGTTAGCAATTCTTGTAATAATTCCCTATGTTTGTCTATAACTATCTCTGGTACAAATCGAGCTAGACCAGCTCTAGCCATTTCAAAATGAAGTGTTTTTCCTCCTGGTCCAAGAGATTGCCTTACACTACTTAAATCTAACTTTTTGTAATCTTCTGATGTTTTTTCGACGTTGAGCGGTTTTTGTGACATTGGATCACATGGATCACTTGCGCAGTATTCCTCTAATAACGAACATGGCACAAACATATCTTTTTCAGAAAACAACAATTTTATAAGGTGCTGGCGCTTAATGCCGTGACTATGCTCCCCAGTCGCACTGTATATTGTGGCTGCTAGCCACTTTCCAGTGTCTGAACTATCTTTGAGAACAAGGACTATAGCTCGTTGAAAGGTTTTGTATGTTTGTTGCCAGTCAACACGATTGAACCTTATAAGGTTAATGAAATCATCAGTTGCACTTGAATAATTATCGGAGTTCAAAATACGTGAAAAACTAGCTTGAATAAAATGTGCACAATAGTTAACAAGAGGCTTTCCAGCTAATAATTCAAAGGCAAGTGAATGAAGCCTTTCATACCTTGGATATTTCACCTTAGTCAATGTGCCTAGAATTGATTTTTCATAAATAGATAAATCACTTAATTTTTTTTCTAGAGCACTTTCCGATTTCCGTAACTCCAGTTGATTTTTCTCATCGGATTGACTTGTCTTTATCCAAGCTGAAATTTTGGGATCTAGGTTGCTAAATGTTAACCAAGACAAAATTTCTTGTTCAATATCACAGTTTTCTCCAAAGCTTTCACATATCGAAAGCGAAGCATATTTGAGCCATTGACTGCTACTACGATAAGATATTTCCAATCGAACATCTCGTAACGCCATTACTGTAGCTAACGGGCTAAGAGATGTTAGTTTTTGAAATTCGGAATAACGCCCGTTGTCCTTGTTTTGTATGTTTGTAAAGCACTTTAATAACGAGCAAACAACAGGTGTTCTATTTTGCTTGAGGACCTCCACAGATAAGGCTGCCAACACAATTTCACACGTTTGATCTAATGGGAGTAATGGTTCAATTAATTTTGTTAGTTCCTCATCGATGTTGCCGCCATTCCTTAAGATCCGACTGATGACACTTACAACTGCCAAACCAAGAGCTAGAGGTAAACTTTCCTCATGAATTGAATATAAGCCCTCGTCAGAGTCAACTACCTTAAAAAATCGTCCATCAATAACTTTGGCTAAATTTCCTTTAGTAACACCGACGTCGATTTTTTCATTATTACCTAACCCTCGTAACATATCCTTTGCATGAACTTTTAATTTATCAGTAAATTCGTTAGCACTTTCTTGTCTTAGGTTTAGACGGCTCCCTAATCTAATATGTTCAAAAAGTAGTCTTGTTATACTTATTTCACTAATTGAAGTTAAGTGCCCATCAGCATAGAGTTGTAATGCAATTCCAAGAAGTCTGGGATTTAAAAGCGCTTTTGCAGAATGTTGATGCAAGTCTTCTGGTGCCAAAGAAAAGCTCGTAAGCAACTCATCTCGCTCATTGGCAGACCATTCGGGAATCATGATTCGAGTAAATGTACTTTCTAAATCGAACGACACTGAATGCTCAAAGTAGAAGGTACGGGATGTAACTAGCAACTTCCCTGAAAACGTTTTTAATTCTTCAACAAACTGATCGATTACCGACGCCCAATTGACGCTTGGGTTTTCATTAATCCCGTCAATTATTACAACAACTGAAATTTTGTTTTGCTTCCATTGTTTTAATCGTCTCTGCCATCTTTGTTTGTTTAGGTGGGTAATTTTATCGCCCGTTTGTTCAATAATTTTATCAATTATGAAAGTCTCAACACTAATAACCTGACCGCTATTGATTTCTCCAGATCTGATAATTAAAATGACAGGAGGGTTATCTGCGTGCAGACAAGCTTGCGTAACAGCCCATGACTTTCCATTCCCTTCGTCACCCATCACAACTATAAACCCATGTTTTTCATTCAGGGTTTGTTGTATTTGTTCTTCCAGCTTTTGCCTAGGTAAAAAAGATTTAACGTTTTCATTTTCTGGAATAAGTTGCTGACCAAATCTAACTTTAGATATTTGTGGAGTTGAAAGGGAATGTTTTAGCCAAGTCATGTTAAGTTCTTTTGCTTTTAGATAACAAGAACTAGCCTCATTAAAGCTCTCCTTCAATTTCCCGATATGATTGAAATATTCTGGGGATGCCTTCAAGGAGTCTATAGAAAACTCAGCACTATGTAGGTTTGCTTTACTAGTATTATTACTTTTGAAAAAGTCTATGAATGAGCTTTTAGCGTGACAAATTGCTATTAATAAAGGAGAAAGCTGATTTTCGTTCCAATCTAAAACTATTACCGATAGGCCAAGTTCATGTTCTAACGCTCTTATCGAGGCAATTAACTGGGTAGACGCTGCTACGGTTGCTCCCAATATCCAAATTTCAACATCCGATTTTCGAGAAGGTAGTTCAGCCATTTTAGATAAGATATCCTTCTTTACTAATTTCGAGTTATACAATTTGGCTTCAAAAGAAATTGCGGCGTTTAAGTATGTAGAGTATCCGTCCTCTCCAAATTGTGAGCCGCTCTGAGCTAATCGAAATGGAACCCCTGTTAACTCCTGTAAAATTTTAGAAAGAAGTCCTTCAAAACCATCAATGCCAGTAGGCTTTAATGAAAGTAGTAGATCCTTAACCGATTTGATTTGATGACTAGTACTCAAGAGTAAGTACATCGCAATTCATTGCTTTGCCCAATAGCTGAATATCAATTAAGCTAAACATAGCGGCTAAGGCTACTTTTAAATAATGATTGATGGTCATAAAAAAATCCATTTTACCTGCACCATTAACTAATAGTTACTTGTGCATCAAGTTGAGTGAAAAGTAGTTGAAAATATTAGCAAAGTCATATGCCGATGTCTTTAAATCACTTGAATTTGAAGTTTATTAGCAAACAATGAAGTTCCATTTACTGCTAATGGATTATTTTCAGGTATCTCACATTGAAGGAGTGATTGTATTTTCCGATGACCAACAACGCAACTTACTGTCTATTGCTAGGTCTCTTGTTTTGTTGGACAACTCCCCCCCAATTCTAATTTACCAAACTTGTTGAGGTTTGAGCGGAAGCTTCAGTCCAATAAGAAGACCTTAATCCACCACTGCTTCACGATCAAAGCAGAATAAAAACGTATCCAGTCGAACTGGTAACACTGATCCCCGAGAAGAAACAGGGCGATAACATGTCGTTTGAAATGAATCCACCTAAGGTTTTATTTCAGTTCGCTTTATTTTTTATAGCTAGATCTATCCAACCTGTAATGTTAGCTGAAATGTCACCGTAAGCGTTTAAGGTGTTTGGATCATAGCAAGGAATAACACTAGAGAGCTTTTTACCATCATCAAATTTAATCAAGTCGAAAGGATTCCTCCCTTTTTTGCTGGTACCATTTCTTGGGCATTTAATATTGTGGATGTGGATACCAAGTAGTGCTTTTCCGTCGTTCCAAGCTTTAATTATTTCGTGCTCAACCCATTGCCTTCCGGCGGTCTCACTTCCAATCAAAACTATAATACAGCGCTTGTATTTCATGTTCTGAACGATCCACTGTTCAACCGCTTTTTTGCCGGTTCGCTTTAACTGTTCCCATTCATTTGGCGTTGTCGGTGGGTTACCTTCAATACTTCCAATATTGCGTATTTGTTGAACTCTCATTACATCATTATCGAAATGAAAACTATAAAAAACGGGCACTTTGGCCATGATTTTTCCCTTATCTTGTATTGAACCTATTGCTCCCCCAGCTAAGCTGCCTAGAGCGATACCACCTAGACCAGGGATTATTAAGTTACCCAATATCGCTCCAACAACTGTGGGGAGCATAACATCACGAACCCCTGCATCCTTTTTAACGCCTGATACAATAATCTTCTTGGGATGTTTAACGGGTGAACTTTTTTTCCTAATTACATATTTACTCGATCTTTCTTCATACCAAATACCTTGCTTACTGCATGACTTTACTGGTACAGCAACTTGTTATAGGACTATAGATTGTTATTATCTGCCTACTGCCTTTGCAGCAGTTTCGATCCAATCCCCCATATTGTTGTAACCATCATCATCAATCCAATCATAAGTTTGATACTCGATAACTTTTCCTGCTTTTCTAAATTCCCAATTCTTGAATGGGTTTCTCCCTTTTGTACTAGTATTTCCCGTACTATCATTCTTCTTGTGTATATAGATTCCTGAAATTCCATTACCTTTCTGATGGCTTGCTGTTATTTCATAATCAATCCATTTCTCAATATCTGAACCTTTCTTTTTTTTGACCTCTTCCCACGTTGCGGTGTCGAAGAAGCCTGATGCTTTCCTGTTTTTGTTACCCAACTACTTCTGATATTTGCTGCTCGCCAGTTATCAGCTTTATATCGAAAACTGAAAAATGTTTGTCTAGCCATAGACTACTCTCCATCCTTAAGATCAATAATTTGGTTTACTAAAATAATCAGCTCTGCCCCATTAGTATTACTATCGCCGAGCTTTGCAAAGAGCTGCTTCATCTCAATTGAAATATTCGTATTCTTCTGAAGTTCTGTATTTTGTTCTTTCCATAACTGCTCAGCCATGTACCCTGTCGCACCAATTGGGATTAAAAATAGACCTTTTTCTCTGGCAATCTCGTACTCCTCACGCATTCCGTTTGAAAGTATGATATTACCCTCACTTAACTTGTTGCCAAACATGAATAACGCAACACCTGCATAATCAATCATGTCTTCTCTGTATTTTGTCCACAAAGCCGAAAGAGGTATCTTTCCTTCTGTCGACTGAGGAAAAGGTCGCAAGACAAGCTGATCTTCAATCTTCGCTTTTTGGTTTGTAAATGTCTGTTCCAATACGCCTGAGATCACCGAGCTGCCAACTCCCAAACCAAACCCGGAAACAACACGCATGCCCTTAGACACGAGAGAGCGACTTAATTTATATACGAAGCCAAGTGCATCCCGCTCTTCCATTTTTCCGTATTCGTGCGCTGCACCAGAAATAAACATAGTTTTAGACTTGAAGTTTTGTTCTAGTCTTCGCAACAAATTCGTGATTGCAGAGAAGTCATCAACTAGTATTGTTTTTACATTGAATCTTTCTAAATCTTTTACAAAGTATTCTTGCTTTCTTTTTCGATATTCGAAATCAGCTTGTTCTTCACACTTTTCCTGTCTTACACTCCTGATAAAACAATAATGCCGCCTTTGATTCTTTTCATAAGCAACCCGAACTCGGCTTAAGATGTAGTCCAAATTTGGATCTGTAAAACTAAAACCGATGAATACAAACGTTTTTGAAATCAAGTCGCCTTTCAAATTAGCCAAGTATTGATCCATTTTGACGTGATACCGTTCATAATCGTCTTTGGTTAAAACAGCTTGGTTTGGGTGCTCTACATCACCGTGCATTTTATATACAACTGCATCACGTTTTGGTTTAGTTGTAGATAAATGCTCTTTTGTATATTTGACATCTGCTATTTTTCCAGACCTATCTAAAGAAGTTTCAATTACCTTATCGTAATTAGTAGTCCAGTAAGTACGTATTGGAAGTCGGCAAAGAATTTTATGATTATCTGTTTCTAGTGCTTCTCGTGAAAATTCTTCAATAAGCCTCTGATTGAGCTGACTGCGATTGTTTGCATTATCATTGCAATGGAATTGTGCAAGTGCAATTAAATCACTTTCCTTGTCCACATCCAAACCCAGCTCATCAGCTATGGGACGAAGTAGTTCTGCCCAATTTACAAAACCAGCTCCGACTGACATTCCAGCGCCTGCGAATACTGCTACATTCTCTTCAGACAGTTCTTTACCTACATCTCGCAAAAACGCCTGTTGTTTTAAATCCATTATTAGTTCTCAGTTCGGTTTAATATTTAGATAGCCAACAATATCGACCTAGCTAGATTAACTTATTCAAACTATCGTAACCTCCATTTTTAGAAAGAGCCAATGTCTGCTTTGGATCGAAAGCCGAAATAAGATGACGACACAAATATCTACCTTAATCGTTGTAGCGAAAAAGGTACAGTATTTAATTATTGAATGTAAATCAATAGTCTAAGTCTTTAAGAAGGCCGGGAACGGACCTGAAGTGATAGCAAAAGCATTAACCTATGTCTAATACTAAAGAGTATTAAACATAGTGGAGTATCATTCAGTTTTATTGTCATTTACGGTAAATGATCAGTTTTAATTGTACGCCCTACTCAACAACCGATGTCCCTCAATGTTCAAGAGAGAGCTGCTCCTGGCGTGTTTAAATCAATCCATTCCAATACGTTTTTTGAAACATTATATTCCCTGTTAGTACCTATGGTCGAAAGTTATATGTCTGTACGAAACTTACTTAAATAAAACTTCTCAGCCCCAATAATTAG
>CAXBPC010000049.1:0-8739 GCA_963977525.1 uncultured Marinifilaceae bacterium | reverse complement strand
TCCCAGAAACCGGCTTGCCCAGAAACCGCGCATGCGCACTAATAAACTGTTATGGCTACTGAGGGATTTTCGTGGCACTGGAAGATTTTCTAAAAGAAATAGATGAGGAAGTCAAAACAGTAAACTCATCTGAATTTGAAGTAGAAATTATCGAAACTAACTTCGTACCTTCGTTTTCAGATCCGAATATTACATACGACAACCTTGATACAAATAAGAAAAAATGTAAGCGTCTAGAAAGCTGCGTACTTTACGTAGATATTAGGGGATCGGCTCAGATAAGTGCTGAAAGGCAACCTAAGACTCTGGCAAAAATGTATTCTAGTTTTATTCGCAGCATGATTGCGTGCGCCCGTTATTACGGTGGGCACGTCAGAAATATCATTGGAGATCGTGTCATGGTGGTTTTTGATAAAGC
Source organism: uncultured Marinifilaceae bacterium (assembly GCA_963977525.1). Lineage (GTDB taxonomy): Bacteria > Bacteroidota > Bacteroidia > Bacteroidales > Marinifilaceae > Ancylomarina. The sequence goes on along the minus strand of CAXBPC010000049.1, from coordinate 8,321 downwards.
AAATTGCTTTACCGATGCCGTGAATACTGCAGTTTTAATGAACAGCGTATGCAAACATATCTTAAATAAGCGAATAAAATCATTTGAGTTCAGCGCGGGCATAGGCATCGATTATGGAAAAATGCTAATCACTAAGTCTGGCGCAATAAGGCAAGGTGACGAAAAGGAATTTTATAGAAGCTTGGTGTGGCTTGGAAAGCCAGCAAATGTTGCCTCAAGACTTACGGATTTAGCAAATAAAAAGGAATCGTACACTGTAAGAGGTGTGCGGCAGGGGGTGCACTATCCATTAACAGATGTATGGTCGTGGACAGATGTAAATTTTGAAGCATTCTTGGGTCGGCTAAAGGAAACTTACTCCCCTAAGTTAATTCATGAAGAAGAGTATTTTAAGTGCTTTTATATCACCGATATGGGCCCATACTATTCAAGCAATAGTCCTATACTGATGACCAAAGCCGTCTATGATGGCTATAAGTCTGAAAACCCTGACTCAGAAACTGTTAAAAATGGGTGGTTTTCCAAAAAGACTATTAAGGTTAAAGATTATGATGGCGATGTTTATGGTGGGGATGTGATTAAAACTGCGGTGGAAAGTATTTAGCTATGAGCAAAGATAGAATTGACCTGCTTGAAAATACGTTAAAACAAATTGTAGATTGGCTAAAGTTCGCAGAAGCCAAAAATGGAGCTCTAGTTGCATTAGGATGCGCAACAATTTTCGGAGTACTCAGACTTTACTCATCTACATCAATAGAAAGCATCTTCATTACATCCTATGTGGCTTCATTTACCGTATTTGTGGCTACTGCAATCGTTCTATCACTTACATCATTTATACCAAGGATAACACCTCCTTTTTGGATAAGGATGCCAGAAAAAGAGCAAGCAGATAACCCTTTTTTCTTTGGGCATGCATGTAAGTACAGTAAAATAAAATACCTTGAGTTATTCAATAGTTATGCTGAATCAGATTCGAATAAAGAGTCCAAGTTAGAAGTGGCACTTTGTGACCAGATCGTGAATAACTCTAGAATATCGTTTATTAAATACCGGATGTTTAGTGCCGCTGTATATTTATTCTTGGCTGGAGTTCTAACGCCCTTTGGAGCACTGGTTTTGTATTGGGTGCGAGAATGAGCCATAACAAGGCGCTGCTACGGAAAATTTACTCGCTGGAGCTCCTAAATTTCCGCAGAGCGCGGCGTTATACGCTACAAGGATTAAGCATCGCATGAAATATAGAGTTATCGATAGCTCGAAAGCTGAAGAAGTGGCTAAACTTGCAGTATGTCTTACTAATGAAATTATTGAGCGTACTGGAATAAAGCATTTTGATGTTGACGTGCCTTTAGCTGTAAATTTATGTCAAAATTATATTTCTAAAGGCATTTATAATGTTATAGCAGCCTTCGATAAAAATGAAATAGTTGGGTTTGGTGCTTTATGTGAAAGTCACTCGCTATATGCAGAAGGCACTTTTGGCATTATTCAAGAATTTTATGTTATGCCTAATTATCGCTCTCAAAATGTAGGCAAGGAACTTATCAACGAAATTGTTAATTTTTCCAAAAGTAAAAAATGGAAAAGATTAGAGTTATGCACGCCACCTTTACCAGAATTTAATCGAACCGTAGAATTTTATCAAGCTAACGGCTTCGAGATCACAGGCGGTCATAAAATGAAGTATGCAATCGTATAACAAGTCAAAGCACGCGGATTTGTAAATGCTGTCACTTTTTTTGAAAAACACTCAAAAAAACCGCCAACATTCACAAACCGGTGTTTGAGGCGTTAGCTTCAAGTTGCTAATGGAGCATCATTATATACTCAAGGCATAGAATGGTCCGGGTGAATTCATTATTGAAATCGATTAGAAAAGGCGAGATGGGTTTTGAGTTTAAATAACGCACATGAAGGCTATGATTACCAAGATTTGATAACAAGCTACTTTGTTTTAAAGGAAATTTTAGATGGTAATCTTGATAGTGTTTTTTCAGTTGATAAAAAAAACACTACAGGAAATGTTTCTGATAGATTTGATGATCTAGTTATTTTCAATGGTTCTGATGTACAGCGTAAGCAAATCAAATACAGTAATGAAGCTACCTCGAAAATACTAATAAAGGATTACCTTTCTAGTGATAGTCATTATTCTTTAGGTCTTCACAAATTATTTGAAACTTGGAAAGAACTTAAAACACCCTCTACAGAATTTAGGTTGTGTTTAGCATGGGAAGAACCAACTAATGATGATATTACAAGGGTATTAGAGTTACAGACTGAAAAGTCCTCATTTAGTGAGTTTCCAACAAAAGTCTTCAAAATTAACCTTGATCGTTTATGGGTAGAGTCTCCAGAAAACTTTAACCGTTGGGATAGCCTTAGCCATTATGTAAGAAATAACGATATCGATAGAAACGAATTTAATGAATTTTGTAATTCATTACTGATTGAAGTTGGTTTACCTAAAGCAAGTTTGAAATTCAATACGCCAAGTGAGCTAGAGATCATATTAATAGAACAGGCTCATCGACTAGGTATAGGGAAATACCCAAATGATGACGTTTATATTCCTGACTTTTTAGAGAGATTGGCAAAATTAGCTGGCGCATATAGAACAGGTTCGATTCAAGTATCAGCTAACGACATACTTTCTGCATTACGTGTAAGAACAGATTTTGGCAGCATAAAGCAAAAATTTGAAATTGATCAAAACAAAAATATTATTTCAGATGAAAAAAATAATTTATTCCTTGATAAGATTGTTGCTAACAAAAAGACATTGTTACTTGGTGAGCCTGGGGCGGGGAAGTCATGGTTTTTGACAAACTTTATTGAATTCTTAAGGAAAAGTGACCATGTTGTTATTCGGCACTATTGCTTCACAAGTACAGAAGACTCCTATTTTGATCAACGAGTTAACTCAGATGTATTCTTTGGCAATTTAATTAGCGATATTGAAAAATACTTTCCAAACGTAAAACAGAAAAAACAGCAATTATATGTCTCAAATTTGGATGAACTTAATTTAGTTCTTTCAGTTATTGAAACACCAATAATAATAATAGTTGATGGATTGGATCACATTAATAGGGTTCTACAAACTTCTGCGACTTTATCTAAAGAAAAGACAAAAATTATTGAATATATATCAAGGATTGAGTTACCCAATAATGTTAGTATCGTTTTGGGTTCTCAGCCCATAGATGAAGTAGAACACCTAACAGAAAAATTTGAATTCATTAAAGTCTCATTACCCAAATGGAGTATTTTGGATACTGCAGAATTGATGAAAAGGTTTGGCTATGATGATGTTCAAATTGATGATCAAAATCTATCTATACTACTTCATGAAAAAAGTGAAGGAAGCCCTCTATATTTGACTTATATATTAAAGACTCTAGGTAAACCTAATACTATCACTAAAGAGCTTATTGAAAACTTACCTAAATATGATTTCAACCTTAAAAACTATTATGAATACCTTACAAGTCAAATAATTAACAATTCAACATCAGAAATTTTATCCTGCTTAGACTTTTCAGTAAGTAGAAAAGAGCTAAAGGAAATAATACCAATGAAGCATCATTTTAATGCTGATATTAAAGTATTATTTCCTGTTATTTCTGAGAACAGTTCAAGAGGTGGGATAAAATTATATCATGATAGTTTTAGAAGATTTAATCTTGAAAAGATTTCATCTTTTGCTGATTTGAATGATATTTATGCGTACATAATAAAGTGGCTAAGTAATAATGGCTTTTACTCAAATGACAAATCATATAGGTATTTATTAAATTATTTAATTCTTTCAGAGCAGTATGACGAAGCAAGAAAGTATGCAGATAACAATTTCTTATCAAGAAGTTTGTATTACGGTCATTCAGAAAAACTAATAAAAAACAATTATAAAAACTTTTTGCATGCTGCTGAAAAATCGCACGACTGGTCTCTTTTCATTTATGCGGCTGAATTGCATAGAGCCATTGCGACAACAAACTCTGAAGAACATCATAGTCAGTTTTTAGAGAATTTTGAGCTATATTTTGAAGCGATTTGCTCTATATATGGAGTTGAAAAAGCTAATGCTCTTTTATTTTTTAATGGTGAAAAGAACTTCAGCGACAGACATACAGCCAAAGGGTTTAAAACTTTACAAAAATATGGCTACTCACCATGTTGGAAAGAAATTAAGGGATTATTTGAAAATGGCGTTGTATTAGAAGATTTTGAATATTTCATATCTTATAAAATTCAAGGGAATAATGATTTAAATGAGATTTTCACTTCACTTTTAGCTGAACAATACTTCGATTACCTTCGGATTTTTATTACGGAGTTATTTAAGCAAAAAGGTTTTGATGTAATAGCTAATTATTATGAAAAAGTTAAAAATGATTGCGATGGATCGATTGTTCGTGAAATTAATGCTGCTTTGGATAGGGTGAATAGTGATAAAAAACTCCCTGTTACAGCGAAAGAAAAATCTTATGAATTGAAACCTTTAAATCTGAATTTCGCTAATGATTACCTTAAAGAAGGTGAGCTATCTGATTTTTATTTTAATGTTACACAATATCTGCACACAGATGCCAAAACTCTAATAGAGTTTGAAAAAGAAATACCATCAAGTAACTTTGTTTATAACTGGCTAAAGTATTTTATCAGGTTATTGCTTGTCGAGCATAAACCTTCCTGTTCAAATGTAGAGAGTGCTATCGTTGAAAATATAAAATTTTTAGCAAGTGACACATCTCCCTATAAAGGGACACCAAGAGCTATTGATTTTACTTACAACAATAGTGGCTTAATTGATCAAACAATTATAGAAAGCTTAAAGCATGTTAAATCAAAGGAAGCTTGGGAAGAAGTGATTAAAGAATTAAATAAAATTCCTTATCCAACCCTTCCTATAATTGAAAGTAAATTCTTAAATGAAAATAACATCCATTCTATTATTGATAGCTATGAACTCTTTGAACAATCTGATGATGAAGATTATAACCAATATGCTGACTATTCATTTAAAAAAGCTATCTATTATGGAAAGGTAGATAAGCTAGATAAAGCAAAGGAAGAGTTAAGTAAAGCACTCAAGCTAATAACAAGCTATACATTTCGAAAAGATACAACCCTTAGCGAAATTATTGAGTCATTACCTGCTATCAATCGGATTAATTCAGAATTCGCCATACAATATACCAAAAATCTAAAGTACTTAACTGATGCAGTAATGAAGCATACTGAGGATGGTAAGGATACTCGATGGTTGACTATTGACTGGTTTGAACAGCTATTAAATATCGACTATAAGTTAGCTGCTTCGTATTTAGTTAATGAGCTTCTAACTAATGAGTATTTTTGGAAATTAGATTACATGTACATCTACTACTTACAAAAAAGTCATGATGTTGATCCTATAATTCTTAATTTTCTTTATAAGCTATCTCCTACAAATATTAGAGATAACTATCTTAATGGCTTTTTGAATGTAATTAATAAACTCGTAAATATTGATGAAAAATTAGCGAAATTATCCTTAATTGACTTGTCTGCCAGAAGTTGGAATGACTCTTATAATTCATTAAGCGATACAACAGAAGCCAAGTTTCATGAACTAATGAAACGATTTGGTTTAAATAGCTCTTTTCATATTAGGAGTTCAAAAGAGGGCGTCGCTAATCATTTATTTAATAACCAAAAATTAGCAGGTATATTAACAAAGCAGATTTGCAAAGAGCCTTCTTTAAGTTGGAAGAGTAGTGCTGAGATAATAGATTATTATGATAGGAAAGACAGATTAAGTGATGAAGATTTTAATTTCCTTTATTTTTATCTACAAGAAAATAATCAAGAGCAATTCGCAAAGGAGCTGTTACTCTCAATCGTCAAAAAAAGGTTTCCAGGTGATACTGAAGAACACTATAAAAAAACAAGAGCATTAATTGAACAAATCCCTTTATCTGAAGAAACTAAAATTACTCTTTTCATCTATAACTTTGTTTATTCAAAGGATGGTTGGTTTTCTAGTTTTGTTGAAAAAGAGTCATTAAATAAAGCAATAAATTTTGATAGAGATAAATCATTAATAATATTGGCGAAAGCACTTCGTGAAATATTTTCCGCTTCTGGTTTTTTATATAAATATACTGCAAATTTAATCATTGCATTTGAACACGCAGGCCTTAGTGGGGAAGAAGTTTTATCTATGTATAAAAGGAGCTTTGATTTTATAAAAAATAGATTGCCAGACACGAATGATTTTAAATGGGATAGCATAGAAAGCACAGAGTTATTAGAAATGAACAATAATGAACTTGCTATTGTATTTATTCTTAGTAAATCTAAAAATTTAGATGCCTTTGTTCAAAAAGAAATTATTGTAGCTATCAGTTATATTTTGAATCACGATGAATCACTATTAATAAAACCGTTCAGATGGTTATTTAACAATATAGAGAATTTCAATCAATTATTTGTTGCAAGTGTACTAGAGTTATTGTTGGTTGAGATTGCTAATCATTCTCTATTGATAGATAGTCTTAAAGATAAATTTAGGAATGCCCTTCTAATAGATAATTTGTATATCCACAATACTCTTCAAGATATTTTGAACGGTTCTCATCATGAATAAGCAAGTTTTAGATAGGATAAATCGGAATAAATATATTATTCATTTGGATAGTGTTGGTATTGATATTGACGCTATAAAAAGGGAAATAATAAAGAATATTGACGAAAACGAAATAGAAACATTCGTCAATCGCTCTCAACAGCGATTATCTCCTAATGTATACCTCGATAGTATAGTCTTTATGTGCGTATGTCAGTATTTACATAGTAAGTATAAAAGTTCAATGATTTTTAAAAATGAATTAAAGCTAGATATAAAAACAATTATTGCTACATCACAATCATTAATAAAAAGACCTAACATACCAAAACCTTCTGATGTAAAGGGAGGCTTTAAAGAGCCAGACTATGAAGGTGATTTTAGAGTAATATCAAGGTTTGAAAGAGAACTTAGTGAAAAGCATTATGGAGAAAAAGGGCAAAACAAAGGAGGAGTAATATTTGAAGGTTTGCTTCCATATAAAATAGAAATGAATCCTTTGATTGAGAAGTTTTCATCTAGCCACATTTGGGAAAATAGTTACTATGTTGGAGAGCCTCTTATACAGGGCTTTAATGCAAATATTGATAGCATTGAATCACAATACGTTTTATGGATAAATAGCCAATTGTTAAATGTGCTTGGGCTAAAATTAGATAATTACAATAATGGACTAAGAGCTTTAAATGGTAATAATGAAATTGTTTTAATATTTAGGTGCTGGAGAGATCAGTTAATTGGTAATGGAGCTTCATTTGTAGGGGTGGATTCTAATATCGCTAAATTAGAAGGTTGCGACTTAATATTAAGAGAGGATTATTTTAATAAGCTAAAAAAGTTAGTTCCTAATGTAGTTTATTATACGGAAGTTTTTTAACATGCTGGAAGCTAACAAATCAAAGCACTCGGACATGGTAAAGCTGTCATCTTTTTTGTTCCAAAAAAGCCGCCAACTTCACCAAGCCGGTGTTTGAGGCGTTATAGCCTGCTGGTTGACTCGGCGTACGTTTAAGCGTACGCTTCGTTATTTGGAGGTGACTTATGACCACACTTAACGCTACAGAAGCCCGCACTAAGCTCTATGCCTTGATTGACGAGGCATCTGCCAGCCATCAACCTATTGTTATTACAGGGAAAAGGGGGAATGCAGTCCTTCTGGCAGAAGAGGACTGGAACGCCATAAGCGAAACGCTGAACTTGCTGGCTGTGCCTGGTATGCGGGAGTCCATCCGTGAAGGCATGGACGCTGGGCTCGACGAGTGCAATCAGGAGCTTGATTGGTGACCTGGAAGCTCTACTACACCAAGCAGGCTCAAAAAGATGCTCGCAAACTCGCCTCATCAGAGCTTAAAAATAAAGCTCAAGAATTGCTGCAAATTATCGAGCAAGATCCCTATCAGAAGCCGCCGCCCTATGAAAAGCTAATTGGTGACTTGGCGGGTGCATACTCCCGAAGAATAAATATCCAACATCGATTGGTTTACCAATTGCTAGAAGAGGATAAAGCGGTCAAAATTCTTCGGCTGTGGACTCACTATGAGTAAAAGCTATAACAAATCAAAGCACTCGGACTTGGTAAAGCTGTCACCTTTTTTGTTCCAAAAAAGCCGCCAACTTCACCAAGCCCGTGTTTGAGGCGTTATATTTCCGAGTCGGAACGTGTCAACGTCATTTGAGCCAGTTTTTTAAACATTACATTGCTTTT
>CAXBPC010000048.1:0-8820 GCA_963977525.1 uncultured Marinifilaceae bacterium | reverse complement strand
AATATATCAACTTTTTACTGCTTTTGTCATCTAATGTACTTTTTCAGTGGCCTCTGTAAGGATGGCTCTTTTTTATTTTTGACTATTCTATTTCAATTTTTATTCATTGAGAACAATCTTTTTGATTGTTTTAATCCAAGCAGGATTATCGTTTAAGCTTTCAACCAATACAAGTTTTTCTCCTCCATTTTCGATAAATAATTCTGTGAATTCACCGCCAATTTCTATAGTTGTTTCAAGACAGTCAGCAACAAAAGCTGGGCTGAAAACCATGATGTTCTTCTTACCCTCTTTAGCAAGCTTCACCATTAACTTATCTGCAAAAGGTTCTAGCCAATCTTTGTCTAACCTCGATTGAAAACCAACTGTGTATTTATCTTGTGGAATATTCAGCTCTTGAGCAATTAATCTTGCATTTTCGTAGCATGTCGCTTTGTAGCAATAGTAATCTGTTTCGCGCTTAAACTCCTTATCACAATTGCAAGTTTTACAATTCCGATGAGGATGTACTTTGTTAATTTGTCTAATAGGCAAACCATGGAATGAAAAGACGAAGTGATCAAAATTAGTCAAGTCATGTTTTAATGCATTATTTGCAATGATTTTGATATAATCGGGATCTTCGAAAAATTGATTGATGATATTAACCTCAGGAATAACTTCCCAAGATTTCATCAGCTCCATAACCCTTTCGATTGTCGATCCAGTAGATGATGAAGCATATTGTGGATACATTGGAAAGACGATTAATCTTTCCGGCATTTCAGCTTTTATCTTTGAAAGAACGCTCGGTAGTGATGGTTCGTTATAACGCATTGCTAATTCTACCTTATAATCGCCTCCAAGTTCATCTTGTAACAAGGTTTTCACTTTTTCACCATATATCATTAATGGAGAACCTTCAGGCGTCCATAATTCTTTGTAAATTTTAGAAGAATTCTTAGCTCTAAAAGGAATGATGATCAGATTAACTAAAAATTTACGCAGAAGCCATGGAATATCGATAACCCTTTTGTCATTTAGAAATTCTTTCAAATATGATCGAACATCTTTTACACTAGGGCTATTGGGAGTACCAAGGTTTATGAGAAGAACAGTCGTTTTTTTATTCATCGTCGGATTATAAATAGATCTAATGTGAAGATATCAAAAATGACTCAAAGAGCAACATTCAAGATTATTCTCTATAAATATTGTAGCCAATCGATACCTTTCTTTAGTTGATTGATTGTGTTTGACTCTGCTGAATCGTCTTTAATTTCGTATTGGTAAGTCCATTTTACTTCTGGTGGCATACTTACTAAGATGGACTCAGTACGTCCGTTGGTGTCAATTCCAAATCGAGTTCCTTTGTCTTGTAAAAGGTTAAACTCAACGTAGCGTCCACGTCTATGTAGTTGCCAGTCTTTTTCTTTTTCACTGTATGGCGTATCAGCTTTCTTTTTCATGATATCGGCATAAAGTGGAGCAAAGAGCTCACCTATTTCTATTACGAAATTTAATAACTCATTTTTTGATAATCCAGTTGATTCATTTAAGTGATCGAAGAAAATACCACCTACACCTCTTGTTTCATTCCTATGGCTTAAATAGAAATAGTCATCAGCCCAAATTTTAAATTTTGGATAGAAATCAGAATTGTATTTATCACAAATCACTTTAAGTTCCTGATGGAAATCAGCTGCTTCTTTTTTATCAATGTAAATCGGTGTAAGGTCTATGCCTCCTCCAAACCAATATGTACCATCATTGAGTTCAAAGTATCGAACATTCATATGGATGACGGGTATATGAGGATTCTCAGGGTGCATGATTAGAGATACGCCAGTTGCAAAGAACTCATCCCCTTTTACATTGAGTTTTGTTTTAATTTTTTCGGGTAGTGGACCATGAACTGCAGAAAAATTAACGCCACCTTTTTCTATAATGTTGCCATTGGCTAATATACGAGATCTACCTCCACCACCTTCGTCACGAGTCCATCTGTCCTCTTGGAATTTGGCAGAACCATCAGTATTCTCAATGGTCTGTGTAATTGTGTCTTGTAAAGCTCTAAATTGATCAGCTATTTGCTCTTTATTCATTGAGAGGATTTATTCAGTTTGTTTAAATCTACTTTTCCACTTTCTGTAGTTTCTTCTTTTTACGAAAGCGAAATCGGCTAAGCATCTTCTTTTCAAATGCCCAAAAGAATTTAAATTGACCTAGTATTGAACCTACAATTATCAGCAGAATTTGGTAAGCTGGGGTAATGATTAAAATACTCATAGGAATTTTTACCCAAAGGCTTGTAGCGGCATCAATTCCTAAATATTCGAATATAGGACGACGTACCATTACCGAAAGAGATCCTGTTACTGAAAAAGTAAGGAGTATAAGAAATAGCTGAAAGTTATTTTCAATCTGCCATCTGTTTTTAAGTTTAAGAAGCATTTATTTAATGTTAAAATATGTCATGTAATAAGATATGTTCTTAATTTCAATCAAAGATATAATAAAATACTTCGCTGTCTTAATATATTTGGTCCGATTATTATTGTTATTTTTTATGAGAGAATAGAGCAAAAAAAAAGGATGTCCATTGGACATCCTTTTAGTATATGATTTAATAATTTCTTATTCAGAAACTTTTTGTAACCACTTAAGCATTACAATCATGATTGTCATTGAGATAGCACATGCTATAACAAATACTGTCCAAGTTAACCAGATAGGTACCCCCATATAAAGCATTGCACCAAATACTAATAATTGGTTACCAGCACCAGTTGCACCTAACCATAAACCTTGCATTAGACCTTGATACTGAGGAGGAGCTACTTTCGATACGAAAGAAATTCCAAGAGGACTAATAAACAATTCAGCTACAGTTAAGATGAAGTAAGCACCAATCAATAGGAATGGAGTTACTTTATCGATATCAGGAAGACCACCCATTTCTTTAACAGATGATAATAATGGTACGTTTAAAGAACCAACGGTCATTAAAACAAATGCTAAAGCAGCAATGAACATACCGATTGCAATCTTCTTAGGAGTTGAAGGCTCAATTCCACGGTTACGTAACCATCCGAAGATACCTACAACTACTGGAGTTAAGAATACAACAAAGAATGGATTCATTGATTGGAATATCTCAGGAGATAAATCCATTCCTCCAAGTTTCAATAAGGTATAGTCTCTTGCAAAAAATGTAAGAGTTAACCCATTTTGATGGAAAGAGAACCAGAAGAAAATAACCACACCGAATACAGCTAAAAGAGCATAGATTCTTTGCTTAACTTCTTTAGCGTCCATTGTAACCGTATTAGGGTTATTTTTAGCCGCTTCAGCAGCTGCCGCAGGATCTGGGAAGCTAGCTTTATTTTTTAAGTAGATAACCAATGAAATTAACATGGCAATAATTGCTACACCGAAAGCAAAGTGGAATCCTTCGTTAAAAACATTTAAGTAGTCATTACTGAAAGCAGTAAAGTCTGTGATAGCCTCAGTGCTCATCGTTGCACCGTTAGCAAGCGTCGTAAAACGCTCTGCTGCAGCATCAGATAAAGTACCAGCTAATTGTCCGTGACATAATTCAGGTAAAGCAGCCTCGTAGTTATATCCAGCTCTTTCTAGCCACCAACTACGAACAGAAGGTGCAATCATTGGAGCAAAAATACCACCAATATTAATAAACATATAGAATAAAGAGAAACCTGAATCTCTAACCTTATCATACTTTGGATTATCATACATTTGACCAACTAGTGCCTGTAGGTTTCCTTTGAATAAACCATTACCGAAAGCAATTACAGCTAAACCAGCACAAGTTGCAGTTAAGTATAATGCTACATTTGGAACTGGAGTAGGAGTAGGGATAGCAATTAATAAGTAACCAAATGCCATCATTAGCAAACCAGCTAAAATAGTTCCTTTATAGTTCTTGGTTTTATCTGCAATAACACCACCTACAATAGCTAGGAAATAAATTGAAGAGTAAAATGTAGCATAGATAATACCTGAAGTGGTTTCATCTAGACCAAATTTTGCCTGTAAGAATAATACCAAAATAGCCATCATGGTATAGAATCCAAATCTTTCGCCCATATTAGCTAAGGCTGCAGGGATCAGACCTTTAGGATGTCCTTTAAACATAAGTTGTTTGTTTTAATTATTAATAGATTTTACTTGTTTTCTGCGATTGACAAATATATAAAAATATTGCAAGGCATAGCTGTAATTATGCTTTTATGATATTATTTAAATCGTTTCCGTAATATGCAATCTATAAAGTTTTTATCTTTGGTATAGAGGTGAAATTTCTCTAGAGGAAAATCGTCTTTATTTCTTCCTTTACTTCATAGTAAATTTAAAAATATGAAAATTTTCTGTTCAAAACAGATTGCCGAAATAGATGCTTATACGATTCAAAAAGAGCCGATTGCTTCGATTGATTTAATGGAGCGAGCTTCATTGAAACTTTTTAAATGGATATTTGAACAATATACACTTCAGCAAGATTTTAAAATTTTTGTAGGTCCAGGTAATAATGGAGGAGATGGTCTAGCTTTAGCGCGGATGCTTGTTGAGGCAAAGTTTGAGGTTGAGATCTATCTTATTAAGATCAGTAAAGAATTATCTCCTGATTGTAAGGTAAACCTGGAACGATTAAACAGTTTAAGTCACGTTTCAATTTCTGAAATTACTAAGGTTGATGATTTTCCTTCTATTTCTGAGAAAAGTGTTGTGATTGATGCCTTGTTTGGTTCCGGTTTATCAAGGCCACTAAGTGGATTTGTAAAAGACTTAGTGAAGATGATTAATGCTTCAAAAGCAGAAGTCGTTACGATTGATATACCGTCTGGTTTATTTGGTGAGGACAATTCATCGAATGATCTCACTAATTGTATTCATGCTGATTATACGCTTAGCTTTCATTTTCCTAAACTTTCGTTTCTTTTTCCAGAGAATGCCGAATGTGTTGGTGCTTGGGAGATTTTGCCTATCGGTTTGCATTCGGGAATTATTGAGAAGTTGCAAAGTCCTTACCAGCTTATGAATGAATCGTACATTAGAGAGGTGCTCAAAAGACGTTCTCGATTTAGTCACAAAGGGACTTATGGACACGGTTTGCTGATAAGTGGAAGCTATGGGAAAATGGGAGCTGCAATTTTGGCTTCTAAGGCAAGTTTACGTTCCGGTGTTGGATTGCTAACTACACACATTCCTCGCTTGGGATATGATATTATGCAGGCTGCAGTTCCTGAATCTATGGTGAGTATCGATCGTTCTGACATTATTTTTACGGAGTATCCTGAATTGGAGAATTTCGATGCGATTGGTGTTGGACCGGGAATTGATACCAAGTGTAATTCAATTAGGGCTCTTGAAGAATTGATTGAGGAATGTGATACGCCATTGGTTCTCGATGCGGATGCCCTTAATATTATAGGTGCGAACAAGGATTTGAATGGCTTATTGCCAAAGGGTACAATTCTTACTCCTCATATGAAAGAATTTGAGCGAATACTCGGGAAGAGTAATGGCGCTTTTGATAGAAATGAGAAACAACGGGCTTTTTCCCAAGAACAGTCAGTTGTTATGGTGTTAAAAGGAGCTTTTACTGCAATAACTGATGAGAATGGACGTTGTTATTTTAATCCAACAGGAAATCCAGGAATGGCTACTGCCGGAAGTGGCGATGTTCTCACGGGAATAATATTATCTTTGTTAGCACAAGGATACTCCTCTCTTCATGCAGCACTCATAGGTGTTTATGTACACGGTTTAGCTGGTGATTTGGCAGCTGAAGAAATTGGACAAGATGCCTTAATCGCAAGTGATATTGTGAACTTTTTGCCACACGCTTGGAAAAAGATACGATCTTAGAAAGAATACTTTAGTTGAGTACTTTAATGTAATATCTAATAAATATAGAAGATGTTTAAACTAATAGTAAGAATGATGTTGATAGCTGTATGTTGTATGCAGTTTATTGAGGTGAATGCTCAAAAAAGGAAATCAGATTTAAATGTGCCATCAACTGTTGTTTATGCTTTGCCGCAAACCGTTTTAAATGTTGATGTTGTAGCTGAAAAGAAAATTAGAAAACTTGGTCCCTTCGCTAGTTTCTCAGAAAAATATATTGGTGTCACTCCTAAAATTACTTCGAATGGAGTTAATTGGACTATTAAATCAATAGCACTAACGGAAAAAGGAGAAGTTGATCCTCAACATTATTATAAGCTAACCAGTGTAGGGAATTACCAACCTAATCTCATTCAATTAAGTCCTGAAGGTTTAATTGAAGGTTTTAATATGAAGGCTTCGGATGTTGAAAATGATATTTATTATTCTACAATAAAGGAAAATGTAGAAATTGAAATTGAGTATGGTAAATTTTCAATTGACCCTAATTTACTGATTAAGAAGGATACGGTTTATAAAGTTGTTGAGACAGATACTGCTTTTATCAAAGTGCCTGAACTGAAAGAGCAAGCAATTGCAAAATCTCTTGAAGATAAAGCAAAGGAGGCGGCTCATCAGTTATTTAAATTGAGAAAGCGTCGCTTTAAGATTTTAACTTCGAATTACGAAGTTTTACCTCCTGATGGTAAAGCTTATGAAGTTGTAGTTAGAGAGTTGGATAAGCTTGAGAAAGAGTATCTAGCCTTATTCTTAGGTAAAGAAGTGAATGTCATTGAAAGAGGTCAGTTTGCTTATAAACCTAAAGCAAAGGATAAAGGAGGTGTTCTTTTTCGTATTTCACCAGATAAAGGTCTTGTTGATGTGAGTGATTTAAAAGCGGTGCCTGTTCGTGTAGAGCTTAAGAACCTAGGTCTTACTTCAGAACTTCCTGTTTTACCTCAAGATCCTAATCTGACTCCTAATTCACTAATTCATTATAGAATTCCAGGACAAGCAGAAGTCAAGGTTGTTTACGGGAAGAATGTTGTTTATAAAAAGAATCACGTGATTGCTCAGTTTGGTAAGGTAATGACAATGCCTTCTCAGGTATTATTGCATGAAGGGTATAAGATTGAATTTTATCCTAAGACTGGTGCTATTAAAAGTATTTCGAAGCAGAAATAAACGTAGATACCATATAAAATAAGAAGAGGGAAAAGCTAATGCTTTTTCCTCTTCTTATTTTTTAAGCTTGCCTAAAAAATAAGTTCTCCTATACCTTCTCGAATAATTTCAATATCACCTGCGGTGCAATCTACTATTGTTGATGCTACATTGCGACCAAAATCACCATCGATAACTAAATCGACATCCTTACTGTATTTTTCGTGAATTAACTCTGGATCGGTTGTGTATTCAACAACTTCATCAGGATCGTGAATTGAGGTTGTCATGATTGGGTTGCCTAGTTCTTCGACAATTCCCAGTGGAATAAAATGATCGGGAACTCTAATTCCGACAGTTTTCTTTTTACTCTTAAATAGTTTGGGAAGGTTACTACTTGCCTGAAGAATGAAGGTGAAAGCTCCAGGTAAGTTCTTTTTCATCATCTTAAAAGTACTATTGTCCACCTTTGCGTATTCAGATAGATTGCTTAGGTTATTGCAGATGATAGAAAAATTGGCTTTGTCAGTAGAAGTACCTTTGAGTTTTGCAATTTTTTGAATGGCTTTGTTGTTGTTAATATCACAACCAATTGCGTAGACAGTATCAGTCGGGTAGATAATGACACCTCCATTTCGCAGTATATCTGCGATCTTTTGGAATTCTTTGTAGTTTGGGTTGTCAGGGTAAAGTTTGAGTAACATTTTGGATGATTTGGGGATTTTTGGCTTAAAGATATAAGTTTCCTTCAACTTCAGACAATTCTGAATTTAAAAATCATCATTTTTTTCATTTAACGGAATCCAAACATTAAGATGTAGATGTCTGTTTTTGTTGAACTTGATAGATTAATTAGGCACAAAAAAAGGAGCAAAATGCTCCTTTTCGAATTTTGTATTTTAATCAGCTTAGCCGTTTAATTTATTGTAATCAGCCAAGAATTGTTCTAGTCCTTTATCAGTTAAAGGGTGGTTTAGTAATCCAGTAATAGCATTTAGTGGGCAAGTAGCAACATCAGCACCAGCCTCAACACATTGTAAAATATGCATGGTGTGGCGGATAGAAGCAGCTAAAACCTCAGTTTCAAAACCGTAGTAGTTGAACATATTGGCAATTTGGCGAATCAGATCGATTCCATCGGTTCCTATATCGTCTAAGCGACCAACGAATGGAGAAACGTAAGCTGCGCCAGCTTTAGCAGCTAATAAGGCCTGTCCTACAGAGAAAATGAGCGTGCAGTTAGTGCTAATATCTATAGAACTTAAATATCTAATGGCTTTAATACCCGCTTTAGTACACGGAACTTTAACAACGATTTGAGGATGTAAATCAGCTAATTCTTCACCTTCCCTTATCATTCCTTCAAAATCGGTTGCAATCACTTCAGCACTCACGTCACCGTCAACGATATTGCAAATGTCTACATAGTGTTGTTTGATTTTATCAGCACCTTTAATGCCTTCTTTAGCCATAAGAGAAGGGTTGGTGGTTACGCCATCTAGAATACCTAGATCTTGGGCTTCTTTAATCTGATCGAGATTTGCTGTATCGATAAAAAACTTCATGGTATTTTAGATTAGGTTAATGATAACCGAAAATACATTATTTTTTTTGATGATCAAAGATGAAAGGATGCTTCTTTTAAGGAGGGGATTGCTTGGTTACTATATAAACGAAGAAAAGAAAGTCAATAGACTTTCTTTTCTTGTTTTGAGCCGGTGACCGGAGTCGAACCGATGACCTGCTGATTACAAATCAGCTGCTCTG
>CAXBPC010000047.1:0-10451 GCA_963977525.1 uncultured Marinifilaceae bacterium | reverse complement strand
GTACTGCCGAAAGGTGGGAGAGTAGGTCGATGCCAACTTTTAAGCGTCTTATTCCCAACGGAGTAAGACGCTTTTTTTATGTCTTAAAGTTTGGGAGGTTAAGGATATTTACTACCTTATTTAATTTGATATTAACTTTACTACTGTTAATGTTTTCATTCAGTTAGTGTGTTGACAGTCAATTAGGTGAGATGGTCTGTATTGACCGTTTTTTAACGTATTTTCGTCAAGTATTAATGTTTTTTAACCGATAAATAGTTGAAAAATAATTTTCTTATTGACAGTTTCCTTATATTTGCAGGCTATGAAACAAACTTTCATATTACTAATATTTACGCTCTGCTTAAGCTTGACTTCAGCGGCTCAAGAAGATACCCGAGATCTCGGACGAGGCAAGGTGGGAGAATCTGAATTAAAGCGTGATGGAGAAAATAGTGAAATGGATAGCCTTGGCTATAATAATGTTGATTCTCACATTAAAACTTGGCGCTTATCAGATTATGGTACGCGAAAATATATTTTAAATGTAGACACCTTATTAGGGAACATTCACAATTCCAATCCAATTTTTCAAAGAAGTATTGGTAATTCATATTTAGGAAATTTAGGATCACCTTATCAGAGTACAATTTTCAAAGATCGCGTTCGCAATCAATCTTTTATATTCTTTAATACTCTTGAGGCTTATATGAATATGCCGAAGGAAGTTCTGTATTTTAATACTACAACACCTTTTACGAGTTTCTATTATACAACTGCTGGGTCTAAAGATCGTGCAGAGACTAGACTTCGTGTTTTACACTCTCAAAATATTAATCAATTTTGGAATGTTGGTATTAATTTCAACTTAATCTCAAGCGAAGGACAATACCAAAATCAGAAAACTAAGTTGTATGATTTCAATTTGTTTTCAAGCTATGAAAAAGGTCGTTATGGTGCGCATTTCGTATTAAGTCAGAATAGAATTGAGATAAATGAAAATGGAGGGGTAAGCGCTGATAGTTTGATTCGTGAGACGACAACTGCCCCTGAAAACATAAGAGTAAACTTATCTGAAACTAAGAATAAATTATCAAACTTTAACTTTGTTGCTAATCAGTATTATAATATCGGTAATGGAAAGGATCTAATTATTGATGGAGATACAAGCCAGATTTACCCTGTAAAAGTTGTTCATGATTTAAGTTATGAATCAGATAATAGAGAGTTTAAAGAAGGTGTAGTTAATAAGGACTTCTTTAAAAACACTTATCTAAATAATGATAAGAGTGCGGATGAAACAACACTAAATAAATTTAGTAATGGTTTTCATATCATCTTTAATGAAAATCAAAATAAGAAATTAAGTTTTGGTGCTCGTCTAGGTTTATTGAATGAATTTTCGGTTTATAACTTAAGAAGATTAGTTGGTGAAAATTCATTTTCTCAAAAGGACAAGAGTATTCACAACACTCGATTAATGGCGAGTATCTTCCGTCAATCAGGAATAAATTGGAATTGGGAGTTTTCTGGAGAGTATTTTTTTGAAGGTTACAATAGAAGTGATTATCAACTTGATGGAAATTTAGTATATCAATTTGGTGATTCAATTAATAAACAAAATCTTAAAATTAAGTCTCAGACTAGATCGAATACTCCAGATTTCTTAATGACAGAATATTATGGAAATCACGATCAGTGGAGCCTTAATCTTGATAAGAGCAAGGAATTATTATTAGGCTTAGAATATGAAATCAAGAAATATGGATTTAAAATAGGTGGACAGATTAATAATTTAGAGAACTATACCTATTTTGGATACGATACTATTGTTTCTCAAACAAACAAGTCGATACAGGTTGCAACAGCCTATATTGAGAAGGATTTTAGACTAGGTAATTTTACCTTAAGTCAGAAAATAGTTACGCAGAAGAGCTCTGATAATGATATTTTACCATTACCAGATCTTTCAATTTATAGTAATAACTATTATTCAAACTCATTTTTTAATGGTGCATTAGACATACAAGCAGGTTTCTCTGTTTATTACGATACTTCATATAACGCTCCGAACTACTCGCCATCAACTGGACAATTCTTCTTGCAGAAAGAACAAGAGCTAGGTGATTACCCAAAGGTTGACTTGTATTTCAATTTTAGAATTAAACGTACTCGTATTTTTGTTATATACGAGCACCTAAATGCTAAGATGGGTAGTCAAAACTACTTTAGCTCTCTTCACTATCCAATCAATCCGGGTCTGCTTAAATTTGGATTGCGATGGACATTCTACGATTAATAATATTATATTAATTTGACCAATGAACAGCCTGTTTTTTGGTTAGGTATCCGTTTTTAATTAATTTAAATAACGGTAAGAAATCGCATATGTTTAAATTTAAATATATAAAGTTAATCATCCCTCTAATACTCATGATCTTCCTGCAGACATGTAATCAAAATCGTCAAACGATTCGATTACGTCAGCCAGATAAGACCGTGCTTGGATTAAAGCATATCAAGCTGCGCGGAAAACTGCGAGTGAGTACTGACTATAACTCCACTAATTATTTCATATATAAGGGGCGTGCTATGGGATTTCAATATGAATTATTGAATGCCCTTGCCGAAGAACTTGATGTAAAATTAGAACTAAACGTGGAAAATGATTTGCAATCAGCTTTTTCTAGTTTAGAGAATGGAGATATAGATCTTATAGGAATGAACCTCGCTATTACTCAGGATAGACAAGAACGATTCAATTTTACATTGCCTCATAGTCAGTCCAAGCAAGTTTTAATTCAGCGTAAAGCTTCGAAAAATGATTCTGTGCCTATAATTAGAAATCAGTTGGAGTTAGGTGATAAACTAATTCATGTTCAGCAGGCCTCTGCTTATGTCGAAAGGTTAGAGAATCTATCTAAGGAAATTGGTCGTTCTATTGATATTGAAAGACTTGATCTTATAGAAGTTGAAGAACTAATTGAGCAAGTTTCTAATGGTGAGATTGATTATACTATTGCAGATCAAAATGTAGCTATCGTTAATAAAAGCTACTACCCCAATATTGATATAGCTACAGAAATTAGTTTCCCTCAGGATATGGCTTGGGCTCTTAGAAAAGGAAGCGACGAATTGACTGAAGCAGTTAATGTATGGCTACAAGGTTTTAAAAAGACTGCTCGATATAATCAGATTTATCGAAAATATTTTTTGAGTTCAAGAATAGTTAGACGCCATAAAAGTGAATATTTTACGCTTAAGAGTGGTAAGATATCTAAGTATGATGAATTGATTAAGAAAAATTCGAAGATTATTGATTGGGATTGGCGATTACTCTCTGCTCTTATCTCACAAGAATCACATTTCGATCCAAAAGCTAAATCGTGGGTTGGTGCTTTTGGATTAATGCAATTGATGCCTGAAACGGCCTTTCGTTACGATGTTGATGAAGATTCTAATGCAGAAGAAAATGTAAGAGCAGGTGTGAAACACTTAAAGTATTTAAGCCGTAGATTAGACAAGGTTCTTATTGATAAAACAGATAAGTTGAATTTCTTATTGGCTTCGTATAATGTTGGTTTAGGTCATATTCTTGATGCGAGACGATTAGCAAAAAAGAATGGTCAGAACCCGGATTTATGGCAGGGTAGTGTTGACTACTATTTATTAAATAAATCAAAACCAGAATTCTTTAAAGATCCGGTTGTGAAATATGGTTATTGTAGAGGAAAAGAACCTTACAATTATGTGAGGAAAATTTTATCGATTTATGATCATTACCAAAATACGGTTTTACTCGATGAGACTAGCTCTCTTGAGTAATTCCTCTAGTTCGGAGATAATCATAGCTGTTGCTCCCCAGAGCTTATGTCCTCTTACATCGTAATAAGGCGCTTTTATATCAAATCCATTTTTATGGATAACCTCTTCGTGTTTATTATCAACTTTAAATAACTCTTGAACGCTCGTTTCAATTATTTGATTAACCTCAAAAGAATCTGCTTTAAATTGTGGTGAACCGTCGTAATAGGCTACTATAGGTTGAACTTGAAAATTACTGATAGGTATATATAAGCCAGTGATTGGTCCTATAATATGAATTTTAGTTCCAATTAGTCCAAGCTCTTCTTCAGTTTCTCTTATTGCAGTGTCTACTAGATTTTTGTCGCTTAATTCAAATTTTCCTCCTGGTAGGCTTATTTGGCCACTATGTTTATGATCTCCACTGCTTCTTTTTATTAGAGGGAAATAGAGTTGGTCTCCTTTCTGGTAGAAAAGAATCAACACGCTACTATCTCTAGCCAGCCTAGGATCATTTTTATTATCGGAGTGATTACGTATTGAAGGAGACATTTTTTGTTGAGCTTCTGTACCTGGTAGGCCTTTCTTAAACTCTGTAATGAAATCTTCAATAAACTGATCTATATTATTTATGGAATTGAGATGTATCATATTGATGGTATTTTAAACTACCATTAAATATAAGGAAATCCTTGTTTCGAAATTCTTTGAAAGCGAGTTAATTTAAATGGGCTTTGCCCTAAATTAAGTCAATGAGCTTGGTAGTTGTATGTTAGCCTAGTCAAATTTTATAGCCTTGCTAGGTGTAATTCTTGTTATCCAATAAGATGGAACAAGAAGCATACTTACAGTAGCAATAAGGGTTCCGATATTTAATAATAAGAGGTGAAACCAATTAAGGTTGATAGGTACAGTGTCTAAGTAATAATTAACAGGATCGAGACTTATAAGTTGAAAATGATATTGTATCAAACAAATGCCAATTCCAATAAGGTTCCCTAGAAGCATGCCTTTACCAATAATCATTGAAGATTGATATAGAAATATCTTTCGAACCGACCAGTTATCAGTACCTAGAGCCTTAAGAATGCCAATCATATTGGTTTTCTCAAGAATAATAATCAAAAGCCCAGAAACCATATTAAAGCCTGCAACTAGAATCATTAAGCCTAGAATAATCCACACATTAACATCAAGCATTTCGAGCCAATTGAATATCTGTGGATATTTTTGTTTGATGCTTCTAACTTTAAAAGTAGAACCATCATCAGAGAAGATTCCCGTTACATTATTTCGAATGAGTTCTTTGGTTTCGGCTAGCTTCTTAAAATCATCAATAGTTATTTCTATACCACTAACTTGATTGTCTTTCCAGTTATTCAATTTCTGAATGTGGCGCATATCGCAAATAACGAAAAGCTTATCGAATTCATCCATCCCAGAATTATAAATCCCAGAAATAGTAAAAGCTCGTTGGCGAATAGGGTCTTGAACGAAGTACATGATTAGTTTTTCTCCAATATTTAGGTGCAGTAGTTTAGCTAATTTTTCAGAGATGAGAACCTGATTACTCTTTTTTGAAGGGGTCATGTTTATTATCTCACCTTCAACTAACTTGTCCTTGAAGAACGACCAATCATGATTTAGAGAAGCTCCATTAAGAACAACGCCTTGAATTTCTTCTTTTGTTTTTATTATACCTGGCTTGGTAGCATAAGTTTGAATATGCTTGATCCCTTCAATTTGAGATAAACGTTCTATTGGAATCAAATTTTGATCTATGGCATAAGTTTCGAACGAATTATTATTGTCGTAATTGCTGATTTGAATATGAGAACCAAAACCAGTTAGTTTCTCAGTTATACCAGCTTTGAAGCCAGTAACAATTGCAATTGCAAGAATCATGACTGATAATCCAAGGGCAATACCAAGAGTTGCTATACTAATGATAGGACGTGAAATCTGCTTGTCAGATTTATTCTTGTAGGTGATCTTTTTTGCAATATAGAGTTCTAAATTCAAATCGATTGTTTTAACCAGAGTTTACCTTAAATCAACAACAGTGATGCGTTAATAATAATTCAATTGCTTATCGGTGTTAGATACAAAAATAGTAATTTCACACTTAGTAAATTTAAAATTATAAGAATGCTACGAAACAAGACCTATCTCTTTACATTTATTTTGTGTTTTTTGATTTTTCAAGCGGCTTGTTCTCAGAATAAGTCAAATCATATCACTCCTGCTGCGGAACGATTTTCAGCATATCAATCTCTCTTAAAGAATAAAAATATTGCTCTTGTTGCGAATCAAGCATCACTTGTTGGGGACCAGCACTTGGTAGATTTTCTTTTTTCGAAAAATATTAACCTAGTAAAAATATTTAGTCCAGAACATGGATTTAGAGGCAATGCCGATGCAGGGGAAAAAGTACAAGATGGTATCGATTCTAAAACTAACCTGCCAATTGTATCTTTATATGGGAAACACAAAAAGCCTTATCCTGAAGATTTTAAAGGAATCAATTTGGTCGTTTTTGATTTGCAAGATGTGGGTGTTAGATTTTATACCTATCTGTCAACCTTGCATTATATGATGGAGGCTTGTGCCGAAAATAATATCCCTCTAATAGTTTTGGATAGACCCAATCCGAATGCGCACTATATTGATGGTCCTGTTTTGGAAGATGACTGTAAATCATTTGTTGGTTTGCACCCCGTACCTATTGTTTATGGTATGACGATAGGAGAATATGGTAAGATGATAAATGGAGAAAAGTGGTTAAAAAATGGAATTCATTGTGATTTGACAATCATTCCATGCGATAATTGGAATCGAAATTCAATCTATAAGTTGCCTGTAAAGCCATCACCAAATTTACCGAATTACCAATCGATACAGCTTTATCCATCTTTGTGCTTTTTTGAGGGAACGGTGGTAAGTGCAGGAAGAGGAACTGATTTTCCTTTTCAAGCCTACGGACATCCATTATTGAGTAAAGCTAAGTTTGAGTTTAAACCAAGAAGTATAGAAGGAGCTAGCAAGAATCCTAAGTTCAAAGGACAAGTTTGTGGCGGAGAAGATCTACGATTAATAGATATTGAAAACTTAAGAGAGAGAAAGCAGTTAGACTTATCTTTTTTACTTAAAGCATATTCTGCATTGAATGAAAAGACGCAATTCTTTAATTCGTTTTTCGAGAAGCTTGCTGGAACAAAACAATTGAGACAGCAGATTATTCAAGGAAAGACAGAAAGTGAAATAAGAGAGTCTTGGAGAGCTAAGCTTGATAAGTTCAAATTAATCAGAAAAAAATACTTGATTTATCCAGAAGCTAAGTGAAGCTAGATGATTTTGAGTGCATTTTATTTAGAATCCTTAAGAATAATCTTTAACTTGAATTTTATTCATTATAAAATTCTTGAAAATGGCATTTACCTTACAATTAACAGATAAAGCACCTAAGTTCAAATTACCAGCAACAGACGGCATCTCATATAAGCTCTCCGATTTTAAATCATCTAAACTTCTTGTTGTATTTTTCACCTGTAACCATTGCCCTTACGTAATTGGTTCGGATGAAGATACTCGTGCAATAGCTGATAAATATATTCCTAATGGTGTTGAATTTGTCGCAATTAATTCTAATTCTGCGAATACCTATAAAGAGGATGATTACGATCATATGATAGATCGAATGGATGAGTATGATTTTCCTTGGGTTTATTTATATGATGAAACACAGGATGTGGCAAAAGCATATGGCGCTTTAAAAACACCTCATTTTTATCTTTTTGATGAAGGGAGAAAGTTGATTTATACCGGACGAGCAGTAGATAATCCTAAAGATACTTCAAAAGTTAAAGTAAGAGATTTGGAGAGAGCCATTGATGAGTACTTGGCCGGAAAGCCAATTTCTGTTCCAGTAACCAATCCGATTGGATGTAATGTGAAATGGGATGGGGAAGACAAGCACTGGATGCCAGCTGAAGCCTGTGATCTGATATAAAAACAAAAGGCTGTTCGAATTGAACAGCCTTTGTTGTATTATATATTTTGAACTAGATTGTTCTTCCTGGGTAAACCTTAAGCGCTTCAGCTAAAGTTTCCATAGCCTTAGCTAAATCTTCTTTCTTAAGAACGTAAGCAATACGAACTTCGTTTTTACCTAAACCTGGAGTTGCATAGAATCCTGTAGCAGGAGCAACCATAACGGTTTGGTTTTTGTATTCAAAGTCTTCAAGTATCCATTGTGCAAATTTATCAGAATCATCAATTGGAAGTTTTACTACTGTGTAGAAAGCACCTTTTGGAGTTGGGCAGTAAACGCCGTCCATTTTGTTAAGAGCTTCAACAGTAAAGTTACGACGATCGATATATTCGTTATAAACTTCAGTGAAATACTCAGCTGGAGTTTCAAGAGAAGCTTCAGCAGCAATCTGACCGAAAGCTGGAGGACATAAACGAGCTTGAGCAAATTTTAAAGCCGTATTGATAACGTCTTTGTTCTTAGTAATCAATGCTCCGATACGAACACCACACTCAGAGTAACGTTTCGATACTGAGTCCATAAGGATCACATTCTGCTCTAAACCCTCAAGGTTCATTGCAGAAAAATGCTCTTCTCCATCGTAACAGAACTCACGATAAACTTCATCAGAGAATAAATACAAATCATGCTTAAGAACCAATTCTCGCAATTGATTTAACTCATCTTTAGAATAAAGATATCCAGTAGGATTATTTGGGTTACAAATAACGATACCTTTAGTTTTAGGTGTCATTAATTTTTCAAACTCCTCGATAGAAGGCAATGCAAAATCGTTCTCGATGCTCGAAGTAATTGGCTTAACCACAACTCCTGCAGCTACTGCAAAACCATTGTAGTTTGCGTAGAATGGTTCTGGAATTAATACTTCATCACCAGGATTCATACAAGACATCAACGAGAAAGTGATTGCTTCAGAACCACCAGTGGTAATCAACATCTCGTTCTCGTCAACGTTAATTCCAATGTTTTGGTAGTACTTAGCCAACTTTTTACGGTAAGAAACATTACCTGCCGAGTGAGAATACTCAATCACTTTCTCAGTACAGTTTCTAATCGCTTCCATTGCAACCTCTGGGGTTTTAATGTCTGGCTGACCAATATTCAAAGGGAATACAGTTCTACCGGCAGCTCTTGCAGCTTCTGCATAAGGAACCAATTTACGAATTGGCGATTCTGGCATCAAGCGTCCTTTATCCGAAATTTGTGGCATTTGTTTATTGTTTTTTAAGCAATTAGATCGATTTCGATAGTTAAGAATCTCTTAAACGATGACTTCCATCCAAGTACTGTGATTGAATTTTGTTTTATCCTACATTTTCGCCAAATGTAAGTAAAAATCTAAGTAAAAAAAATGCTTTTTGATTTGTTTTAATTAAAGAGCCTAAGGTCTTGGAATTGAAAGGCGAACAAGCATTATTGCAACGAGTTTAAAACGTTTGTAATTTCAAAGAATATAACATACATAATATATCTGCATTGTTTTTTAAAGTATCAGGTATCAAATTGGTATAGGAAGCTGTTTTGTATTTATTTGGAAATATTCAATTCCTATTTTTTAGAATGTGGATCAATAATTAGTTAACAAAATCAGATGTTCATATAAGATAAGGATATATATGTTTGATAATATAATTCGTGAGACTTGTCTTTTGACAACGTATATTTAAGGTGTTTTTTAACTTAAAATTCTATAAATAGATAGGGTAGATCCTGTTTCATGACTCATATTAGTATTAACTAACTCAAAATGATAAAAACACATTATGATTAAACATTCCTTTACACTTTGCATACTCCTATTACTATGTGGCATTTCGATGGCCCAATCGTACAATAATCCTGAAAGCATAGCATACGACCAAGCAGCGGACAGATACTTTGTTTCAAATAAATCTGGCAATACAATTGTGCAGTTGGATTCAGATGAGAAAGTAACAACTTTTGTGAGTGACGACTTAAATGGACCTAAAGGTTTATTAATTGTCGGTGATACACTTATATCAGTTAACAACACTTCAGTTCAAGGATTTTTATTGTCTGATGCGAGTCGGGTCTTTAATATTTTAATAGATGGTGCTGTATTTATGAACGACGTAACGAGTGATAACAAGGGAAACCTTTATGTTTCTGATACTAGTACTGGAAAGGTATATCAGATATCACTTAAAACGGGGAAATATTCAACTTTAGTTGATTCTCTTGTAAGCCCCAATGGCTTGCTGTATGATTCTACAAGGCATGCTATTCTTATTTGTAATTGGGGAGGAAATGCAAAAATTCAATCTTTCAACTTATCAGATTCTAGCTTGAGTGATTTGGTGACTACTGAACTGAGTAATTTGGATGGTTTAACATGCGATGATAAAGGAAATATTTATGTCTCTTCGTGGGGTAGTAATGCTGTTTATCGATTTGATGCATCATTTAAAAATTCACCTGTCTTAATTTCGGAAGGACACAATGGGCCCGCTGATATTTCTATTATTCAGGATAAGCAGATTTTATGCATTCCCAATTTTAATTCAAATACAATTCAGTTCGTCAATTTAGATCACCAAAAGTGATGTCGATTAGTTCATACGCCCTGAAAGGGCAGCTTAGTATTATCATGCTATAA
>CAXBPC010000046.1:0-16176 GCA_963977525.1 uncultured Marinifilaceae bacterium | reverse complement strand
TATCGAGAGATCTGAGTTTCTGAATCCTTTTTCAGTTGTTATTTCTGATATCTGAATTTCTCAGAGCAATTTTCGAGTGTTTATCGAGAAATCTAAGATTTGAAGCAATTCTGTCCTAATAAATTGGTACTTGAATAATTTTAAAGTTAGCTATTTCATGGATAAAAATGGCTTATAATAACAATGCCCCAATTTGATTAGAGAAAGAAGACTTGAAAAATAATTTATTTTTTTTGCAACATTTTAAAAGCCAAGATGGTCTAATGAGCAAAACACATTGAAAATCTTTAAACTTTAAATTTAAAATATGGATGATTTATTAATTGTAGCAGTTGTTTTCTTTAGTATTATCACATTTGTGAAAATGATGTCTTCACATTTTTTAAAGAGAAAAATTATTAAAACGGGGCATTTCGACAGAGCAGAAATTTTGGATCAAGATGCGGATATAGATACAAATAAGCAAGTGAAGTACGATCAATATCCTGCTTTGAAATGGGGCTTGGTTGCTTTCTTTGGAGGACTTGGATTTATAAGTATGGAATTGTTGGGAGCATCTAACCCTATATTTAGAAACCCTGAAAGTGCAATGCCATATGGAATATTCTTTGTTTCGGTTTCTATTGGTTTCTTAGCTTATTATTTTATAATGAGTAGAAAGATTAAGGAATAGAAATGTCTGATAACTAAATAAAAAACCCTCTCAAATATTAATTTTGAGAGGGCTTCCTGTGTCAACTATTTAAAAACAATGTCCATTTTCGTCGATTAGTTTTTTAGCAATAATTCGACGTGATGTTTTACTGTCTAATCCACTGTGCTTAGTAAAGCGTTTAATGCCTAGTAACATCATTCTTAATTCGTCACCAGAGGCGAAAGAGTTAAGTGCATCCTTAGCATTTTTGTGGATACGATCAGTGGCATCGTATATAAAAACTTCTACCATGGCTATTTGTTCCTTGTAAGAGTTAGAATCTTTTAGATTAACTAATTTCTGAACTCTAAGAAGCATCGACTCCGCTAAATAACAATCCATAATAATGTCTGAGATATTCATTAAAATTTCTTGCTCATAGTTTAACTTCTGCATGAATTTTTGGGCTGCAGCGCCTGCTACTAAAAGAGCTGCTTTCTTAAAATTAGTCAGAAGCTTATATTCTCTTACGAAAAGACCCTCGTCAACTTCACCAAAATCAGGAATGGACATAAGTTCTTTAGCAACGGCTTGCGATGCTGATAAAAGAGGGAGTTCATTTTTGAAGGCTTTCTTCAGTAGGAAATCGACAGTTAGCATACGGTTGATTTCATTGGTTCCTTCAAAAATTCTATTGATTCGAGAATCGCGATAAGCTCTTTCCATTGGAGCTTCCGCAGAATATCCCATTCCGCCATAGATCTGAACACCTTCATCTACTACAAAATCTAGAGCTTCAGACGCAGATACTTTTAATATAGCAGCCTCGGCAGCAAATTCCTTTTGAGCATTAATGACGGCATTTTCTTTGCTCATACCTTGCTCTATAAATTCGGCGATATTATTTTGAATATCATTACTGCATCGATACAAAGCAGATTCCACAGCAAATAAACGAATACTTTGTTCAGCCATTTTAGCTTGAATAGCTCCAAAATTGGCTATGCTTTGCCCAAATTGAACACGTTCGTTGGCATATTTTACTGAATTATTGATGACGTTTTTTCCTGCACCTAAAACCGCGGCAGCCAGTTTAATTCGACCATTATTTAAAATATTTAAAGCAATTTTAAATCCTTTACCTCTTTCACCAAGAAGATTCTCAACAGGAATTTCACAATCCTCAAAAAACATCATGCAGGTTGAGGAGCCTTTAATTCCCATCTTTTTCTCTTCTTGTCCTAGCTTAATTCCTGTGTATGCCTTTTCAACGATAAATGCACTTAGATCTTTGTCATCATCAATTTTAGCAAACACGGTATAAACGTCGGCGAATCCTCCATTGGTAATCCACATCTTTTGTCCATTAAGGATGTAATGCTTACCATCAGAACTTAAAGTAGCCTTTGATTTACCTGAGTTGGCATCAGACCCAGCCCCAGGCTCGGTTAGGCAGTAAGCACCTTTATATTCACCACTAGCTAATTTTGGGAGGTATTTGTTTTTTTGATCTTCGTTTCCATAATAAAGAATAGGGAAGGTGCCGATACCTACATGGGCAGCATATGCCACAGCAAAAGAGCTGAAGGTTCCCATGATTTCGGTACTTAGCATAGATGTATTCATATCCTGTCCGAAGCCATCATATTTTTCAGGTACCGAAACGCCAAGTAGCCCTAGTTCACCTGCTTTTTCTAAAAGGCTAACCATCAAACCATCGTTCTGATTGTCGATTTCATCGAGACGAGGAAGAATTTCTTTCTCAAGAAAATCACTACAAGTTTCCTTAATCATGATTTGTTCTTCAGAGAATTCTTCTGGGATGAATATGTCTTGAGGCTTTGTTTCTTTTACTAAGAATTCACCGCCTTTGGGATATTTTTTCGTTGTCATATCTGAGGATTTAGAGTTCTTACTTCTTGAGAATTTATAATAGTGTGATTTTTTTTAATCCTAAAACACTTCGAATATACCTGCTGCACCTTGTCCCGATCCAACACACATACTCACCATGCCATATTTTTGTTTCTGCTTTTTCATTTCGTGAATTAATTGTACGCTAAGCTTTGTTCCAGTACAACCTAAGGGATGACCTAAGGCTATTGCTCCACCATTTACATTAGTTATGTCTGGGTTGATGTTCAGCTCCCGCATAACTGCTAGAGCTTGAACAGCAAAAGCTTCATTCAATTCTAATTGCTCAATTTGGTTCATATTTAGGCCTGATCTTTTTAGAACTTTTGGGATGGCTTCAACAGGTCCTATTCCCATATGTTTGGGTTCTACACCAGCTACAGCATAATCTACAAAACGAGCCAAAGGTTCTACATTTAATTCTTTCAACATTTTTTCAGACACAACTAAAACAAAAGCTGCACCATCTGAAGTTTGAGATGAGTTTCCTGCAGTAACGCTTCCTTTCAGATCAAATACGGTTCTAAGCTTACTTAATCCTTGTATAGTTGTATCTATTCTAGGGCCTTCATCTTGAGTAATAGTATGCTCTTTATGTTCTAAAATATCGTTCCCATTTACAAAGTTTTCGATGATTGTGATAGGAACAATCTCATCCATAAAACGATTTTTGTTAATGGCTTCAATCGCTTTTCGGTGAGAATGGAATGAGAATTCATCTTGGTCTTCACGCGAGATATTGTATTTTTTGTGAAGAGCTTCTGCTGTTATTCCCATATTCCAATACCAATCAGGATTATTCTGGGCGATGTCTAGATTTGGCACGACACGCCATCCACCCATTGGAATCATCGACATAGATTCAGCACCACCAGCCAAAATACAATCTGCTAGTCCCATTTCAATCTTTGAGGCAGCAATAGCTATTGATTCTAGACCAGAAGAACAATATCGGTTGACAGTCATGCCTGGAACAGTAATCGTATTTAGGCCCATTAGGGATATCATGCGACCCATGTTCAAACCCTGTTCAGCTTCAGGCATTGCATTCCCAACAATAACATCATCAATTCTAGTACTGTCAATCATTGGAAAACTCTTCATGATATCTTGAACAACTCGAGCTGCCAAATCATCAGGACGAATTAAACGCAGTTTTCCTTTTTTTGCTTTTCCTACTGCTGTTCTTTTTGCGGCTATTATATATGCGGTCATAATATGTAGTGTTATAGGTTGATCTTAAGAATATGATTATCTCATTTCGAATTAGTTTCGTAAAATCTTTCCTTTTTGCAATAAGCTTTGCATTCGTTCTAAGGTTCTCTTTTGCTGGCAAAGTTTAACAAAGGCTTTTCGTTCTAGATTAAGGAGATAATTTTCTGAAACCTGAGAAGGTTCATTCAATTCACCACCACTAAGTATTTTGCCTAGTTCAATTGAAAGGTATTTGTCGTATTCTGAAATGAAATTTCCTACGTGCATACCATCCGCTCCCGAATAAACAAGGCTGAGTCCTTCTTTACCTAGAACAGTAATGTCCTTAGGAGGAATAGGAGGTGTGTAGCCTTTTTCAATCATAAGAAGAGCAGCCTGTTTTGCATATTTAAGCTGATGTTTTCTACTGACCACAACTTCATCTACATCTTTTCGAAGGTAACCTAAGTCAAAGGCTTCCCAAGCTGATGTTGAGACCTTAGCTTGTCCAATAGTTAGGAATTTATCTCTGAATTGGTTGATTCTAACATCATCAGTTTTGATTTCATTAGATAAACGCAAGGCAAACTCTTTAGAACCTCCACCTGCTGGAATAATTCCAACACCAAGTTCAACTAGTCCTATATAAGTTTCGGCATGAGCAATAACCTTATCGCAATGCATAGTAACTTCACAACCTCCACCAAGTGCCATATTATGGGGAGCAGCAACAACTGGGAAAGGTGCATATTTAAGTTTCAACATGGTATTTTGAAAAGTTTTCACGACCATATCTAATTCTTCATATTCTTGCTCTATGGCTAGCATGAAGACCAATCCTATATTTGCTCCAGCTGAAAAGTTATCGCCTTCATTTGAAATGATAAGAGCTTGATGATCCGATTCAGTAATTTCAATAGCCTTGTTAATACCTTGAATAATTTCGCTTCCAATGGTATTCATCTTAGTGTGAAATTCAAGATTGATAATACCATCTCCTAGATTGATTACGCTACAGCCTTCATTTTTCCATAAAGTTTGACTCGAACGAATGTTTTTAAGAGATATAAATTGTTCCGAGCCTGGAATTGTAATGTGCTTTTTTGAATCAATATCGTAGAATTGTTGGTGTCCGTCTTTTAGCATATAGAAAGACTCCTTCTTTTCTATCATCTCATAAATCCAAGCAGCAGGTTTTAATCCTAGCTTTTCCATTTGCGGAATTGTTTTCTCGAATCCCAAACTATCCCAAATTTCAAATGGACCAATTTCCCATGCAAATCCAGCGCACATGGCTTCATCAATCTTATATAAATCATCTGTTATTTCTGGAATTCGGTTAGAGATATAGGCAAACAATCCAAAAAAGAGTTTCTGATAAAACAGATTGATTTTTGAGTTCCCAGAAATTAAACTTTTTATTCTCTGAGTGAGTTCGGGTAATACTTTTGCTTTCTCAAACTCTGGAATTTTCAGACTCTGTTTTGCTTGATAGTCAAAAGTGTCCAGATTTAAACTTAAGATTTCTGATTGTCCATTCTCACCTTTTACCTTTTTGTAGAAACCTTGTTTTGTTTTAGAACCGAGCCATTTCAGTTCAATCATCTTTTGGATGCTATCAGATACTAGGAATGTATCTTTAGATTCATCCTTAACTAGAATTTTCTGTAAGTTTTGAGCGACAAAAACAAGTGTGTCTAATCCAACAACATCACAAGTTCTGAAAGTTGCAGACTTAGGACGACCAATAATAATACCGGTTAGTTTATCTATTTCCTGGACAGAAAAATCCATCTCTTCCATTAGATGCACAACAGACATCATAGAGTAAATTCCAACTCTGTTAGCGATAAATGCAGGCGTATCTTTACATGATACAACTGATTTCCCTAGAAAGCGTTCTCCAAAATGGGACAGGAAATCTAAGACATCCTTTAAGGTTTCTTTAGCAGGAATAATCTCTAATAGTTTTAAATATCTAGGAGGATTAAAAAAGTGTGTTCCACAGAAATATTGTTTGAAATTTTCACTTCTACCCTGAGTTAAAATTTGAATAGGAATTCCGGAAGTGTTCGTTGTTATTAATGAATTTTCTCTTCTAAACAGTTCAATTTTCTCATAAAGGTTTTTCTTTATTTCAAGGTTTTCAACTACAACCTCAATCACCCAATCGCAATCCTTTATTTGAGGTAGATCATCATCGAAATTTCCAATGCTTACTCTTTTTGCAAACTCTTTCTTGTATAAAGGATCGGGTTTCAATTTTAAGGTTCGATTAAAAAGCTCACTTGTAATTCTATTTTTAACCAATGGGTGATTCAAATCCAATCCAAGCTTTGTTTCCTTTTCATTAAGTTCTTTTGGGGCTATATCTAGTAGTAAGACTTCTATACCAATATTGGCAAAATGACAAGCAATTTGAGCTCCCATTACACCAGCTCCAAGTACAGCAACCTTTTTTATTTTGAAATTCATATGTTTGAAATTTGCGTGTGTATAGATAGAATTACATTAATTGGTGTAGATATCTTTAATAATGTCACGGTATTTTGTTCTTAATACCTTACGTTTCAGTTTAAGAGTAGGTGATAGTTCTCCAGTTTCTGGAGTCCAAGTATCTGCTACTAGACGCATACTCTTTATGCGTTTTGGATGATCGAAAGTCTTGTTGTTTTTTAATAATTCACGCCAAAAACGTTTCTTTATTCTATCATTACTAATGATTTGTTCCTTACTAGTATAAGGTATGAATTTACGTTTGGCATATAATTCTAAGAATTCGAAATTAGGCGAAATAATTACAGCTGGGAATCGCTCAGATTCGCCAATAACAATGACTTGATCGATAAATGGAGACTCTTTGAGCTTATTTTCCATTACTTGTGGAGCGATATAAATTCCTCCTGAAGTTTTAAATATTTCTTTTTTACGATCTGTAATTTTAAGAAATCTATCAGCTTCTATACAGCCAATATCTCCTGTGTGAAACCAGCCATCTTTATCAATGACTTCTTTTGTAAGTTTTGGATCTTTATAGTAGCCCAACATGATATTTGGACCTTTAACAAGGATCTCACCATCGTCTGCTATTTTCACCTTTACATCTTTGATTAGTGGTCCAACAGTTCCGAAACGAATATCAGGCCAAGTACTTTGGTTAGCTGCAATAATAGGTGAGGTTTCCGTTAAACCATAACCTTCTTGTACAGGAATACCAGCTGCCCAAAATAAACGTTCTAAACGAACTTGGAGTGCAGCACCACCTGAGCACATAAATAATATGTTGCCGCCAAGTGCTTCTTGCCATTTGCTGAAAATAAGCTTCCTCGCAATTTTTAGTTGGAATTCATACCATGATCCATTGGCTCTATTTAATTCATATCTATAACCTAAATTCACGGCCCAATTGAACAAGGCACGTTTAAATAGACTTAGGCTTTTACCCTTAGCCATAATCTTATCGTAAACCTTCTCTAGTAGGCGCGGAACGGTAGCAAAGCCATGAGGTTTAATTTCCTTTAAATTATCACCAATTGTATCCATGCTTTCGGCATAATAAATACTTAAACCTTTGTATTGATATTGGTAGTTAACCATGCGTTCGTAAACATGATTGATTGGTAAAAAACTTAGAACTTTATGGCTAGAGTTAAGAACTAATCTCTCGGCAGAAGCCAGAACATTACTTAGGAAATTGTGATGAGAAAGCATTACTCCTTTAGGCGTGCCAGTTGTTCCCGATGTATAAATGATAGTAAGCAAGTCCTTAGGTAGAATACTTTTCTTTATCTCATGCAAATTATCTTTCTGATTGGTTTCTACATCATTCCCTAGTTTTGTAAGTTCCATCCAATTTGAAACTTCATTAATCTGGTTGAATCCATATACTTTTGGTATGTTAGTTTGACTATCAACGGCATCTTGAATTTTCGCGTAATGAGTTTCATCAGCAATAAAAATTGCAACGGGCTTACAGTGCTCAATAATATAATTGTAGCTTTTACTCCCTATGGTAGGGTATAGCGGAACATGAACCAAACCAGTTTGGGCCAACGCCATATCTAGAATATTCCACTCAGGTCGATTGTTGGAAATGCTAATGACACGATCTCCTTTCTTGAAACCTAATTCAAGAAAGGCATAAGCCAATAGATTTGCATTACGAATATAGTCTTGTGTGCTATAACTAATCCATTCCCCAGCTTCCTTTTTTACTAATGCAGATTTTTTATCAGAGAAATGTTCCTGATAATTATCTAATAAATCGAATATGCGCGTTACCATAAGCCTTAATTTTCGTGTTAGACTGACTTTAGTTGGCGTTTGCCTATGTAGGTATTAAAATGCTAAAGGGGAAATTCATAAGCCTGGTGAGGATTATAGATTATAATTAACGAAAATCAACTGCACAAATCGGGAAACTCTTTTCGTTATAAAGTGGGGATTTATTCAATCCTTATTAAAAGATAAGCAAATCTTTTTTTAAAAGGAAAAATATTTTGTGAATGTAGGCGTTAGCTTATTGAAAAGGACTGACACCAATTTAATTTTAAAATCATCTTTAAATAAAATGGAATGATTTTTAGCTATCCCTATGGCTATCGAAGACAAGGCCATTAGGACGTAATGATGGAGATAAAAAAAAGATGACATTCCTGAATAATAAAGTAAAATCTAGCCGATTTAGTTTGTGTCTTTTTTGAAGGTATAGCTGGAAATAAACATGCTATAAGAACGATTTTGAAGCTAAAATCAGATGAGATACAAGAAGAAGTGTAAACACCCATTTCAATTCTTTTGGAGGTCTTAATTTGGGTGGATATCCCAAACGAATCTTTTTTACACTTTCTGTCTTTTGTTGAAGGCTAAAAAGATTCAAAAAGGTGACTTACACGATTTTGAATATGCTTAAAGGTTTTGAAATGAGATAAAAGGGAAGCGTAAATACCCTTCTCAACTCTTTTAGAGACCTTTAATTTGTAAGGAACTCCAAAACGAATCTTTTTGGCTACTTATAAAAGCGTAAATAGACAAAAAAAATCATTTTGACACCTTATGTTTTTGTTAGAGGCTAAAAAGATTCAAAATGACTACTTACAGGATTGTAAATATGATTAAAGGTTTTAAAATGAGATAAAAGGGAAGCGTAAATACTCTTCACAATTCTTTTAGAGGTGTTTTTCTTGTGTGGAGCGCTAAAACGAATCTTTTTGGCTACCTATAAAAGCGTAAACAGTCTCTTCTCCCCTAATACCAATTTAATTTTAAAGATTGGTTTTTTGATGTTAATTTGGTATAACTAGTCTTCATATGGCTTATTGTTGGCTCTGTGTGGTCGATTTAAAAGTTCACTATTTTAATGATGATAAAAAAAAAGAGCTTACCTCTTTCAAGATAAGCTCTATATGTCAAACTTATTACTGATTAGTCAATAATAAGTTTATAATTATCAATTTGCTGAAAGCCTCTAAGGAAATCTCCAATTTGCATTCTCTTTTTTCCAGCCATCTGAATGGTAACTAGATTAAGGAACCCACTTTCAACTGCAACTTTTAAGTAAGTTTTCTTATCACTCAATATTGTCCCAATAGGATGCGAGTGTGATTCAATCTCCTTATTTGCTGCGTAAACTTTAACTGCAATTTTTTTATCATTCGAATCAGAAAGCTCAGTCCAAGAAGCAGGGTATGGGCTTAAGCCTCTAATGTGATTGTGAATATTAGTGATCGGAGCTAGCCAGTTTATTTTGCAGTCGTCTTTAAATATCTTTGGTGCAAGTTTTAATTCCTCACCTTCAGTAATTAAATCTTCTTGAGGAACTTGTGGGTAATCATTAGCCTCAATAGCTCTAACAGTTTTAACAACTAGGTTCGATCCAATCTCCATTAGATTATCATGAAGTGTCTCTAGGTTATCATTTTCACCTATGCTTACTTTTTCTTGAAAGATGACATTTCCTGTGTCAATCTCTTTCTGCAAAAGAAAGGTTGAAACACCTGATTCCTTATCTCCATTCATTATTGCCCAATTGATAGGAGCTGCTCCACGGTAATGTGGAAGTAAAGACGCGTGTAGATTAAGAGTACCAAACTTAGGCATGTTCCAAACTATTTCAGGTAGCATTTTAAATGCAACTACAACTTGTAAATCAGCATTTAAAGCTTTTAGTTCAGAAAGGAATGTCTCATTTCTAAATTTTTCTGGCTGTAGGATTGGAAGTCCTTTCTCAAGAGCGTATTTTTTGACAGCAGACTCTTGAATTTTTTGTCCGCGACCAGCAGGTTTGTCAGGGTTTGTGATAACTCCAACAATATTGCAGCCTGCCTTAATTAATGCATTTAAGGGAGCTACTGCAAATTCAGGAGTTCCCATATAAACGATTCTTAAGCTATTTTGATCCATATTGAACTTTATTCTTTTAATGTGTGATTACCTTTAGTATGCTTTGGGAAATACGGACAATGTTTACATCCATTTCCACAACAATAACCTCTATCACTTAGGTATTTGTGAGTTAAAATACGATAGCCATCTGGGCTCATATAGTAATCGATATCTGGTTTTAAATCGTCGAACATGATATTAAGTAATTTGAAAGAAATGATTCTTTAGAAATTGAACATTTATTTAATTTCTAGAAACTGATCCATTTTTTCGTTTTTGACTGTAACAGAAAGTTGGTAGTGTGAAATCTTCCAGCTATTATCTTTGAATGTTAGAACTCCTGAAGCTCTGCAAACTCCCATCCATGTGTCAAGAAGTTCGTTGAACCATGCTGTCTTTCCATCCTCTGAAAAATAGATTTTTCTATCGTAAGCTTTAAAATCCCAAGCTTTTCCCTTTTTAAAGTGAGGTTCACAAAAGTTGAAGAATTCTGATTTAGTCCATCTTTCAGATGCGTCAGTTCCGATATAGATAGCCTCATTATCAAAAGCTGAAAAATAAGCTTCTAAATCAGCATTAGTTGCTGCCAAATGCCAATTGTCCAGAAGCGAATTTATGTCTATAGAATTAGTGTTTACCTTGTTTTGACAAGCTCCTAGTGACAATGCTAGCGCTATAAAGAATGTGATTTGCTTAAACATCTTTTTTAGAAAAAAGTTTGGTTGGATTTATCTTTTTAAAGAAGTTGATATAAGCATCAATATTCAGAATGTTGGAATCAGTTGTAGCCTTATAGGTTAGAATAATACCCAATGGAAGAATAACGATTGTAGAAATCCACATACCTATGAATGGTGAAATTACCAGCTCTTTTGCTGCTCGCTCGCCAGTCATTGAAATGATATAATAAATGATAAAGAACAAAACAGATACGATAACTGGCATTCCTAAACCACCTTTTCTGATAATAGCACCAAGTGGAGCTCCAATAAAGAAAAATATGACGCAGGCAAATGATAAAGTAAACTTACGATGCCATTCGTTTACATGTTTCTGTATCCATTTCTTTTTTGAGCTTTGGATAGACATATTTCTAGAAATACGATCTTTAGACTTTCGGCTATAACTAAGAGCATTACCAACCGAAGTTAGCTTATCACTTAAATTTAATTGCTGATATAAGGAGTCGGCATTCCAAGTTTTAGCATTTAATAGAACTTGACGGGAAGAATCTTTACGCGATGTTTTGTTTTCTTTTTTGAAATACTGGTAACTTGATAATTGATGAGCTAATCTGTCTTTTTCTTCCTGAAGTTCATCCTCAAGTGTATCTCGTTGGTTCGATAACTGTTTAAGGTTTAGCATTCTGTACGAATTCCTGAAGCGATCTTCATCGGTTCTTTTTAGCTCGTTACCTGGTAAGTCAATTGTAGTTTTATATAAATCGAACTTGATTCTTCTAAAAGGATGTTTGTCACGGTCTTTTCGTTTTTTAGCCTTAACATCTTCGTACATTTCTCCACTGTGAAGAGTTAAATCCATAAACAATTTGTCATCACTGGTTGACATGATTCCGGAGTCTGCAACAATCACTTGGGTATTTCCTTGTCTTTTTCTATGATCGTAGATCATTAGATTATAGATCATACCAGTTTCTTTATCGATATTATCGACCTTAATTCCAAACCCCGGTAAGTCACTCGTGAAAATACCTTCCTTAAGAACTAGTTCAGGGTTTTGGTGTTTGATATCGTAGAGTAAAGCACTTGCTTTAAGCGAAGCAATTGGCATTACGTAATTGGAAAAATAGAATGCTCCTAAACCAATAAAGATGACTAGAATGATTAAAGGACGCATGATTTTTTGTAAAGAGATACCAGCTGCTTTCATGGCAATTAGCTCGTAATTCTCACCCATATTCCCGAATGACATGATTGATGCTAATAAGATAGCAAGAGGGAGAGCCATTGGAACAAGAGTTGCTGAAATGTAGAACATGAACTCTACGATTACAGTCCATTCTAAACCTTTTCCTACAAAGTCTTCTATATATCGCCACAAGAATTGCATGAGTAGAACAAACATGCAGATAAAGAAGGTAAATGTTAAAGGACCTAAAAAGCTTTTTAGTATAAAGGAGTGTAGTCTTTTCATGGATCTGGTATTCAAGAATAAGTATCAAACTATGTTGATTGACTTAATACAGGCTTATTTTATAATGCAAAAACAAGACCAGTTAAAAATGAATCTGGTCTTGTTCTTACAAAAATAAAGTATTTTATCAGGAATATGCGTTTTTGAGTGTTAAAAATTATGCACCCAGCACGTGTTTCAATTCAGAGATTTGAGAGTCCCAGAGTTCCATATTTTCTTCAATTTCGTCTTCTTCTGCGAAATCGGTAATAATTAATGATAAGTCGTTGGTTAATGCGTCAATTTCAAATCGAAATTCGAAATAACTATCGTCATCCTCACTATCCAACCAATGAAATTTTACAAACTGATTATCCTTTTTTTGAAGCATCTCTGCTTTCTGCTGAGATCCATCCCATTCGAAAGTGAAAACATTACCTTTTTGATTCACATTATCAGCAAACCATTCAGATAAACCACTTGAAGTGCTTAAGCGTTCAAATAATACCTTTTGAGAGGCACGAATGACATATTCTAAATCGTATTTTGTCATGTTTTGTTTTCTTTTCAATTTGAAATATTCCTAGATCTTTATTCTAATAGATGCCTGATTTATAAATTGCATCTCAAATATACCTTCCTTAATTTGCGCTCAAAAATAGTAAATAATATTTAACTAAATTATCTTTTATTATTTATTCTAGATATGATCCTAAAACTTTGGTATTAGCGCTATTACCGGCTTTATTTTGTATAAGATATACAAAAAATAATTATTATCAGTAGCTAATAGTTGTTTTAGGGGTAATTTGAAAAGATTCTGAAAGAAAAGCATAAAAAAAGGCTTAGAAAAATCTAAGCCTTTTATCGTAGCGAGAGGCGGGGTTGAACCGCCGACCTCATGATTATGAATCATGCGCTCTAACCAACTGAGCTACCTCGCCGTTTCTCAATTGCGATGCAAATATAGTGTCTATTTTCAATTATAAAAATCTTTTTTTTGATTTTTTGAAAATTTGATATCTAGCTTTCTGAAACCTATTGAAATATAGACTTCTGTGAAAAAAAATACTTGTTTGTTTGAGGGGAAGCATAAAAAAAAGGCTTAGAAAAATCTAAGCCTTTTATCGTAGCGAGAGGCGGGGTTGAACCGCCGACCTCATGATTATGAATCATGCGCTCTAACCAACTGAGCTACCTCGCCGTTTTCTCAATTGCGATGCAAATATAAAGGCATTTCCGATTAAAAAAAAGGATGATTGAGAATTTTATTTAAAAAGATTTTTTCGATGAATTAGTGTCTTTGTTTATTAGAGAGTTACATTGATATTTTTTATAAAAAAAAATTATCTGTCAAGACTTAGTGATCTCTGAATAGTGGTCGGTGCCTGTTTGTAGGGGGTTGTGAAATGATTTCATAAACCATTTAAACTAAATATGAAGATGAATGGAATTGATATAAGTGATAAAAAAAAGTGATTCTTAGGCAATAATTAATGCGATTTAAAATCAGTATTTGTCTTGTGATAATATTATCTTTGTCTGCCTGTCAAAAAAAAGGAATATCGAATTTATAATTATATAAAAACGCAATACTATGACTAACAATTGGTTTGAATGTAAAGTAAAGTACGTTAAAATAGATGAAAACGGAAAAGAGAAAAAAGTGACAGAACCTTATTTGGTCGATGCCGTTTCATTCACAGAAGCAGAAGCTCGTATTCATATAGAATTGGAGAAAATGATTCATAGTGATTTCATGGTGACTAATATAAGTAAGTCGAATATCAGCGAATTGTTTCCAAATGAAAATGGAGATCGTTGGTTTAAGGCAAAAACGTCTTTCGTAACTGTTGATGAAGAGTCAGGTAAGGAGAAGAAGTCTAATAACTATATGTTGGTGGAGGCTAATAATGTTAAAGATGCATACGAATTTCTTACAGAGGGTTTAAGTGATATGATTGTTCCTTTTGAAATTCCTTCAGTTGCTGAAAGTCCAATAATGGATGTGTTTCCATTTTTTAAAGATGATGTAAACGAAGAAATTCCTGCTAACCTTAAGCCAATGGCTGAAGTAGAATCAGAATCTGTTGATTTTGAGTAAGGTTTTTTATTAGTCGATTATGATTTTGTCATGATTCCCTTCACTTTTTATGGAAACGATTGTTTTCTGTTGAAAAACATTTCTAATTTCTTCGCTTTATTGATTGAATGATAAGATTAATATTAACGTAAGGGTTAGTATATCAGTGTGATATGTTTTTTTTAAATTTTGTCTTATGTTGATGTTGAAATTATATTGAAAAACGTGGACAAAAACTGATTGAAGCTTTACATTTGTTGCATAAAGATATCTATAAAAGGACGCTAATTATTGGCTTTTACCAACGAGCTAAACTTAGAAAAATCATTACAATATGAAGACTAGAAAAGAACACGATTTATTAGGAGACAGAGAAGTTTGTGCTGAGGCATATTATGGAGTTCAAACCCTAAGAGCAATTGAAAACTTTGATATTTGTGGTGTTAAACTTAGTGCATATCCAAAATATATTAAAGCTCTTGCTATGGTTAAGTTGGCTGCTGCAAAGGCAAACAACGATTTAGGATTAATGTCTGACGAAATAACCAATGCAATTATTGCTGCTTGTGAAGAACTTATGGAAGGAAAATTGGTAGATCAATTTCCTGTTGATATGATTCAAGGTGGTGCTGGTACTTCAACCAATATGAATGCCAACGAAGTAATTGCTAACCGTGCTTTAGAGATTCTAGGTCACCAAAAAGGGGAGTACGAATATTGTCACCCAAACAATCATGTGAATCTTTCACAATCTACCAATGATGCTTATCCTACAGGTATTAAAATTGGTTTGATGTTGATGAACGAAGATCTTGTTGCTAATTTAACTATACTAATTGCTTCATTTAGAGCTAAAGGTGTTGAGTTTGCAAATGTAATTAAGATGGGTCGTACTCAGTTGCAAGATGCTGTGCCTATGACATTGGGTCAGGAATTCGAATCTTGGGCTGAAAATTTGAGCGAAGAAGTGGATCGTTTGAATCAGAATGCTAAATTATTCCTTGAAGTAAACATGGGTGCTACTGCTATCGGAACGGGTATTAACTCTGAACCTGAGTATTCAGGATTATGTGTTAAGCATTTGTGCGATGTTACAGGTATGCCTATCGTATTGGCAGGTAACCTTATTGAGGCTACTTCTGATACTGGATCATACGTAATGTACTCTTCGGCATTAAAACGTTTGGCGATCAAACTTTCGAAAATTTGTAACGACCTTCGCTTGCTTTCTTCAGGTCCTCGTTGTGGATTCAATGAAATCAACTTGCCTGCAATGCAACCTGGTTCTTCTATTATGCCCGGTAAAGTAAACCCAGTAATTCCAGAAGTTGTAAACCAAGTTGCTTATAAAGTTATTGGTAACGATTTGACTGTTACTTTTGCTTCTGAAGCAGGTCAATTACAATTAAATGTAATGGAGCCAGTTATTGTTCGTTCTTTATTCGAATCGATGGAGATGTTGGAGAATGCTATGTCTACATTAAAAACTCGATGTATTGATGGTATTACTGCTAACGAAGA
This sequence comes from uncultured Marinifilaceae bacterium, assembly GCA_963977525.1. Classification (GTDB taxonomy): domain Bacteria; phylum Bacteroidota; class Bacteroidia; order Bacteroidales; family Marinifilaceae; genus Ancylomarina. The sequence goes on along the minus strand of CAXBPC010000046.1, from coordinate 313 downwards.
GCACTGTAAAGAGATGGTTCTAAACAGTATTGGAATTGTGACAGCAGTTAATCCAACTTTAGGTTACGAAGCTTCATCTAGAATTGCTACGAGAGCATTATCTGAAAACAGAAGTGTTTACGATTTGATTCTTGAAGAAGGTTTATTGACTAAAGAGAAGCTTGACGAAATTCTTGCTCCTGAGCGTATGATTAAACCACAGAAATTTATTAAAGCCTAAGCTTAGATTATAATATAGAAAAAGAGCCATCTGTAAGGAGAGGCCACTGAAAAACCCTCATAATTTTAGGGTTTAAAAATAAAACAAGGTTAC
>CAXBPC010000045.1:0-18105 GCA_963977525.1 uncultured Marinifilaceae bacterium | reverse complement strand
TTAATTGTTTTTCCCGAGATAACTCAGTGTTTACAACTCTTACAAACGATTCAAAAACCCTAGCCTCTCTCTTAAAGCGAGTGCAAATATAAGACTTTAAATTCTAAACTTGCAAGTCACGATTCATTTTTATTGAAATTTTATTTTCAGAAAAACTTAGAGCTAAAAAATGAGAATCTGATACAATGATCAAAATTCTCAGTAACTCTCGAATCATGAGGTTGTTTAGTAGGTGTAAATAATCTTTTAAAAAGTAAAAAAATTCCTACGACCACCCTACCACTGCCTATAAAATACTACTAAACAACCATTTTATAAATCCACTCTCCGTTGAAAGTGGCTACAAATATAGCAGTAAAATACATTTATTTCCAAATGATTTCCAATAAAAAAACAAAGAAAAATAATATCATCCTGATTTAGTGAAACTTAACCTTCAGAATGATTTCAAATAGATCTTCTAAACTCTATTTTCCTGTATTAAGCAACTCATGAAGTCTCCTTAATTGTTTATCGTCTCCCAATACAAAAAGCTGGAATTCTTCATCGAGGATGATATTAGGAGAAGGGTTGTATATATAATTTCCTTCACCATCTTTTAATCCAATAATATTAGCTCCTGAAATATTTCTTACGTTTAAATCTAAGATTGACTTACCTACGAAGCAACTCGCAAGTTTAGAACAAGAAACTTCTATTAGATTTACTCCCTTAATTGATTGCAACAAAATCTTATCTATAAACTCAATAACATCAGGCTGAGCAACTAACTTAGCCATCTGTTGCCCACCAAGAAGATCGGGCATAATAACATTATTCGCTCCAGCGCGCTTCAGCTTATTATCAGATTGTAATTTAGAAGAACGAGAAATGATTCGGATATCGGGATTCAATTCTCTAGCTGTAAGGCAAACATACACATTAGCAGCATCATCAGGAATCGCAGTAATTAAAGCTTTCGCTTTAGATATATTCGCAGATGTCAAAACTTCCTCAAGAGTAGCATCTCCCTGTATGAATAACAATTCAGGGATCATTCGAATTTTATCAATACTTGACTCTTTTGAATCAACTACAACAACCTTTTCATCATGTTCCAGCAATTCTAGACTTGCTTGATGTCCGTTACGACCAAATCCACATACAATAACATGATTGCTTAACTTCTCTATTTTTCTAGCCACTCTATAATCTTTTAAATTCCTACGAAAAACTCCATCTAAAATAAAACGGGTTACTGCTGAAACAATATAACCAAAGATACCAAAACTTGTCAGAATCAATAGAATCGTAAATATCTTCCCGTTATCTGTAAGATCATGAACCTCTTTAAATCCAACTGTTGAGATTGTGATCACGGTCATATACAACGCATCAATAAGACTATAGTCTTCATTAAGCTTCATATACCCTACGGTGCCAAAACTTATAACAACAACCAGCAAAATCAAAGCGAAACTGAGTGTCTTAACATTCTCTTCCCAGACTCGACGTCCCTTTAATGACATTCTTTATATTTATGTGAATAATTAAAATCTAAATTAATCAATCTTATTAAATCACAATAAGGAAAATCATATTTATTATAAGCGAAGAATTCTGTTTCCAAGTTCGCATTCCAAACATCTATATTTACTACAATACTCTGACTTAAGGTGTAATAATGACTGGGATTGATATGCAGATTTAACTTCTACACCACTTTTCACCCACATTTTAATAATTGAATTTTTCTCAGGCTTAAGTTTCTCTAAAAAATACAAGGCTCTATCGACATGTGCAGAACTCCCAATTTCTCTTCCGTAAACAAATAGAATTGGCACAACAGCATTAATAATTAAAATATCGATGGTTAATTTACCAAGAACCTTATTCTTAAAATCAACCTTTTCTCCAAAGCGATAATGAATTTCCCAATACAAAGAAGCTTTAGATTGTAATAAAACATAGAATTCATCTAACGTTTCTGCATTAATGATTTTTGAGAACAAGGATTGTGAATGATAAACCAAACTTGACAGCTGTGCGATTCTAACCGTAGGAAAATTGAATGGATGCAGACGCATAAATTTCCATCTTCTTTTCTCAATTGGTTTAAGCTTGAATTTACTCTGTAAAAAACGATACTCAGTTTGTAAACTTGTATAATATTGGTCGTCCGTAATTGCATCATCTAAAAAACCAGCTTGCCCAAAGAAAACTGCTTCTAATTGCAATAAAGAATTCTTTTGCTTGGCAAGAATTTTCAATGGAACCGATCTTGCCAATTGCTCAAAAGGATCGGCATTCACTTTCATGCCAAAATAACGAGCCAATAATTGATAGAACGTTTCTTCCCATGAATTGGAGTTTTGATGATACATCTTCCTAATCTCATCAGCTTTTCTCTCCATCCTTTCAAGTAACATTCGATCAAGCCAGTGATTAACAAAGAAATCATTCAGTTTAGGAATATCAACTTGACAAGGTATCCATGACTGAGATGACATCAGTGATTGATACTTACTCAGAAAGGCATCAGGGATTTTCAACTCTAAGCAAGGCAATAGTCTACCATCAGACAAAATAACATCCCTATCATTTTCGAGAACAACATGCAGAATGACATTATTATATGCCAAATCTTTATCATGATTATGCCTATACCAATCTGAAGCTCTTAGGTGCATCTCAACATTTCCAACCCAAAGCAAATCATCTATTTGGACTCTCGATTCAAAAAAATCAGGACCAGAATCCCTATTCAAACGACCCGTATCTACTAACTCTATACGATTCCCTTGACTCGACATCAAACTCTCCGAATCGAAAAGATGGTAATTCCATGCGTACTGTAGAAAATCCTCATTCATAAAATATAGTTCTAATTCTAAAAATAGAATACTAAACTTATGATATGTTTCCTAGAAATACAACAAAAAGCGCGATGATCTGATGACCATCGCGCTTTTAATATCTTAAGATCAGAATTATAAAATTCCTTTTGCATCCATTAAAGCTGCCATCTCTTCCTGAAGCTCAAGAGCTTTTTCGCGAGCGACATCAGCAAAATCCAGTGTTGAATCAGCATAAATAATCCCTCTAGATGAATTCACTAATAAACCACAGTGATCGTTCATACCATATTTAGCCACTTCTTGTAAACTACCCCCCTGAGCACCAACTCCTGGAACTAATAAGAAATGATCTGGAGCTATCTTTCGAATATCAGACAACATCTCTGCTTTGGTAGCACCAACGACATACATCATATTATCTTGAGAACCCCACTCTTGTGATTTTTCAAGAACCTTCTCAAACAATTTCTGCCCACCATCTTGGAAGAACTGGAAATCGGAAGCTCCCTTATTAGATGTCAATGCCAATAGAATTACCCATTTGTCTTTATATGAAAGGAAAGGTGTTACAGAGTCTTCACCCATGTAGGGCGCAACTGTAATAGAATCAAATGGCATATTCTCAAGAAATGCACTTGCATACATTTTCGATGTATTCCCAATATCACCACGCTTAGCATCAGCAATCAAGAATACTTCAGGATAATTTTCTTTGATATAACAAACTGTTTTCTCAAGAGAAAGCCATCCTTTTGCACCTTTACATTCGTAAAAAGCGATATTTGGTTTGTAAGCGACAACCAAGTGAGCTGTTGCATCAACAATTGCTTTGTTGAATTCAAAAATAGGATCTTCTTCTTTTAGCAAATGTTCTGGAATCTTCTTCTCATCAGTATCCAAACCAACACATAGGAAAGACTTCTTTAATTTAATCTGCTCGAATAAAGCTTGATAGTTCATTTGTTGTTTATTTATGGTTGTTTCAATTTTTCCTTATCGACGATGTATTTAAATACGATCAAAAAAAAGGCAGTAGTTAAAAACCACTGCCAAATATTATTATAAACCACTTTCCTTAAGTCGCTCTGCATTTTCTTCAACCTGAAGTTTATCGATAATCTCTTGGATATCGCCATCGATAATAGCACTCAAATTATACATCGTCAAATTAATTCTATGATCGGTCATACGACCTTGTGGGTAATTGTAAGTTCTAATTTTAGCCGAACGGTCTCCAGTAGAAACCATCGTCTTACGTTTAGATGAAATTACATCCAAATATTTTTGATACTCCAGTGCGTAAATACGAGAACGCAGCTCAATTAATGCTTTATTATAATTCTTAAGCTGAGATTTTTGATCCTGACAAGTCACCACAATTCCAGTAGGATTATGAGTCAAACGAATAGCCGAGTAAGTTGTATTTACCGACTGCCCACCTGGACCTGAAGAACAGTAAGTATCCTTACGGATATCACTTTCTTTTACATCAATATCGAATTCTTCAGCCTCTGGCAATACCGCTACTGATGCAGCACTAGTATGCACACGACCTTGAGTTTCAGTTTGAGGTACACGTTGAACACGGTGCACACCTGACTCATATTTCAAAACACCATAAACACCATTACCAGTTACATTCAAAACAACTTCTTTGAAACCACCTGATGTTCCTTCACTACATGAAGACATAGAAACTTTCCAGCCTCTGCCTTCACAGAATTTAGTATACATTCTATGCAAATCACCTGCAAAGATACTTGCTTCATCACCACCAGCACCTGCACGGATTTCAACAATCGCGTTTTTAGAATCCTCAGGATCAGCAGGCACCAAAAGCAATTTAATCTCTTGCTCCATTTCTGGTAATTGCTCCTCAAGTTCTTCCAATTCCATTTTTGCCATCTCGCGCAACTCTTCATCGCTTTCAGTGGCTAATATCTCTTTCGATTCAGCAATCGTTCCAAGTGCATTTCTATATCTTGTTGCAGCAGAATCGACTAACTCCAATTCTTTATATTCTTTGCTTAGCTTAACATAGCGTTTCATATCACTCATTATCTCAGGGTCGGTAATCAATTGACTAACCTCCTTGAATCGGATAAAAACACCTTCTAGTTTTCCAAGTAACACATTATCGTTCATCCTTGTAATCTCTTAAATTTGCACAAAATTAGGAAAATAAAATCACTTTAATTGATTTGAAGCTTATTATTAGACTAATTCAATACTAGAACTCATCATAATAATAAGACAACAATTTTTCCCTTTTTAAATAAAATAGAATCAACACTTCTGATTCTGACTAAAATTCATTTACAAAGAAGCCGATCATCCAATAAAGGACGATCGGCTTATTCTATATTGTGTATTTAGTATTCGAACTGTCCGAATTCACTTTTAATAGTCAACTTCTTACTATCTGAGGCTTCAACTCGTCCAACAATTTTAGCATCTACATTAAAGCTCTTCGAAATTTCGATAATATCATTTGCAATTTCAGCAGGTACATAAAACTCATAACGATGTCCCATATTAAACACCTTATACATCTCATCCCATTCTGTACCACTCTGCTCTTTAATAAGATTAAACAATGGAGGCACATCAAACATGTTATCTTTTACGATATGAAGGTTATCAACAAAGTGAAGAACTTTTGTTTGAGCTCCACCCGAACAGTGAATCATACCATGAATCTGAGAACGAAACTTATCTAAAGCTACCTTTACAATTGGAGCAAAAGTACGTGTTGCAGACAAAACCAATTTACCAGCATCCAAATCTGTACCTTCAACAGCATCAGTCAACTTGCAATTTCCTGAATATACCAAGTCCTCTGGAACTGCCCCATCATAACTTTCTGGATATTTTTCAGCAAGATACTTAGAGAAAACATCGTGACGAGCAGAAGTTAATCCATTAGATCCCATTCCACCGTTATAAGTTTCTTCGTAAGTAGACTTTCCGTAAGAAGATAAACCAACGATAACATCACCCGCTTGGATTTTTTCATTTGTGATAACGTCCTCACGCTTCATACGACAGGTAACTGTAGAATCAACAATGATTGTACGAACTAAATCGCCTACATCAGCCGTTTCGCCACCTGTTGAATAAATATTCACCCCAAGCTCACGGTACTCTGCAAGCAACTCCTCTGTTCCATTAATAATTTCAGAAATAACCTCACCTGGAATCAGGTTCTTGTTGCGACCAATAGTCGACGAAAGTAGAATATTATCAACAGCACCTACACAAAGTAGATCGTCAAGATTCATAATGATTGCATCCTGAGCAATACCTTTCCAAACCGACAAATCACCTGTTTCTTTCCAATACATATAAGCTAAAGCAGATTTTGTTCCTGCTCCGTCAGCATGCATAATATTACAGTACTCGTCGTCTCCAGTAAGATAATCAGGAATCACCTTACAAAAAGCCTTTGGATAAAGCCCTTTATCAATGTTCTTTATTGCATTATGCACATCTTCCTTTGATGCGGAAACGCCTCTTAAGTTGTATCTTTCGTCTTTTCTCATGGTTGGATAGTAGTAAAAAAAGCGCCCTGCATGGCAGAACGCTTTTGTTATTTTTTTGCCGTCGTAAAGTTAATATTTTTTCCCTTTAACGAAAGCCCTATTTCTTAACTATCTCTTCGATCTTTTTGACTTGATAGATTTTGAATTCTAATCCTTATCTATTCTTTCAATTTTAATCTCAGTTCTTCTATTCATCTGCATAGCCACATTCTTCTCTTTCTCATTGGCTAACTTATAAATAAATGCTTTGTTTAAAATGTCACCAACCTTAAGGAATGGGTATTTATCCTGACCAACTTGCTTCACAACCCAAGGCTTGTTCTCTCCAAAACTTAGAGCTTTCAATCGAGAAGCATCAACGCCTTGCTCCACAAGATACTCTACACAAACCTGAGCTCTCAAATTCGAGATACTATCATTCAAGGTCTTGCTACCAACATAATCGGTATGCGAACTCAACTCAATATTAATATCAGAATGCTCTTCTATCGTTTTCACAAGCTCACTTAAAGCACTTTTAGCTTCAGCAGTTAGCTTCCATTCGTTAAAGCCAAACAAAACATTCTTTAATCTGATTGAAACACCTACACCTTTTAATTCAAAATTCAAATCAAGGTTTAATTCTTCACCAACAGCCCCTGCATTTATTTCCTTTTTCTCTGTTAAGAAATCATCACCAGAAACCGTAATTGTATATTTAGTATCAGCATGAATAGGCAATTTAAACCCGCCATTCTCATCAAGGCTAATATTTGATTTATCCCCTTTATCAGATTCCACTTTTACTTTAATATTCCTTCCTGCTAATCCTTCATCAAAACTTATTCGTCCCTCTGCAATTTCGATTAATGACCAATCAATTTTCATTTTCTCAAACGAGAAGATGTCATCATTCCCTCTATTTCGTGATGAAGCGAATAAACCCTTATTCTCTCCTGATTGAAAAACGATACTGAAATCATCTGCCTCAGAATTTATCGGATATTTCATATTTGTTACATCCCAAACATCAGCACGAGACTTGGCTACATACAAATCCAATCCACCCATTCCGTCATGACGATCAGATGAAAAGTAAAGCATTCCATTATCTCTAATGTATGGGAAGATTTCTTCTTTAGAGGTATTTATATCGGGACCAAGATTTACTGGGCTTCCCCATGTTCCACCATCTGATTGCACCATCCAAATATCGTTTCCACCAAAGCCGCCTGCCATATCGGATGCAAAATAAAGCGTTTCTCCATCTGTTGAAAGAGAAGGGTGCCCAACTGAAAGTGAATCTGCCACAATATTTAATTTATGCAGCTCACCCCATTCGTCTCCTTTTATTGCAATACTATAAATTTTAGTTCCTCTATCTTTATCATCTACCTTTCGTGATGATGTGAAATACAGAAGATTAGTCTCTAGATCAATACAAGCTGCACCATCATTAAAGATTGAATTAACACTATCGCCTACACTAATTGGTTTTTGCCATTCAAACTCATCTTTTACTATGGTTTTTGTCTTAATAACTTTCCCTCTTTTATTTTTAATGTCTCTTTTAAGCTCATTGGTATAATCAGAACGATAGAGGTTTGAATGCCTATCACCTGTAACACGATCTAGCTTTGCTCCAAGTCCACCTTTTCGTGTACTTGTAAAAACAATAATATTGGTATCTCCACTAAAATATTGAGGTGCAAATTCGCTAGCCCTTGTATTAAGCTTATCCATTGAGTGAATTATATATGCTTGCGGATTCTCTTTCCACTCTTTAATTTTCTCAAAAACCTTGACTAAGCGTTCCTCATCTCCCCTTGAATTCTCAGGAACATAGTCCTCATAAATAGAAAAATTTTCTTCAGCATCTTCAATATTCCCATTCTTAATCTCAACCTGAGCTAAACGAATTAAAGCTTCTGGGAAAGAATCTCTTCTACGAATTGCTTTTTTATACCAACGTGCAGCCTTCCTAGTTTCATTTATTTTTTCGAAACTTAAACCCGCCTTATAGGCTACCTCAGACTTAAATCCATGATCGTCTGATTTTTCGTAAGCCTTATCATATTTTGATTCTGATAGGTAATATAGTCCTTTCTTAAATGCCTGATCGCCTTTACGAGAATAGTATTGAGGAGAACATGCAATACAAAATAACAAGGAAAGACTAAGAGTCGTTTTTGCTAAAACCTTCATATTATCAACAGTATATAATAGTGCAAATTAAATTGATCTTCCAATTTAGGAATTCCTGATAAAGATACAAAAGCAGTTAAGCTTTTCTTAATATCAGGAACATAAATAATGCCAAACATCAGAGGCAGTGATCTGCATAGAACTTTTATAAAACAAAAAAAAGAGCTCCCAATGGAGCTCTTTTCGAATCTACTTATTATAATTTAGGCAAGCTTATCAATTAGTTATTAAATAACAATTCACGATACTTAGGCAACGGCCACATTTCATTATCAACTACCAACTCAAGCTTGTCGATATGATATCTAATTTCGTCTAGATAATGGCAAACATTTTTATCGTATGCATATGCAGATTCAGTAACATCTTCAATTAAGTTGCATTCTTTACGAGCTTTAACCATTTCTATAACCATAGCTTTTATTGCAGAAATATGATTTGATATTTGTCTGATCAAATCTTTTCTCGCTCCTGCCATTTCCTCAAACTCACTATTATCGAAAATGTCTCTCAAACCTTGAACATTCTGTATCAATTTTGTTTGGTAGGCAACAGCCACAGGCACAATATGGTTGATTGCCAAATCTCCAAGAACACGAGCTTCGATCTGAATCTTCTTTGTGAATTTCTCCATCTCAACCTCAACACGAGCTACAAGTTCTTTTTCACTCATAACACCACCACCAATTAATGCTTTCTTAGCTTCAGGACCTAAATACTTAGAAATAGACTCTGGCACACTCGTAACATTTGTAAGGCCTCTCTTTGCAGCCTCTTCTAACCAACCGTTAGAATAACCATCACCATTAAAACGAATTGGCTTCGATTCAATAATCATCTTCTTCATCACCTGGAAAATAGCCTCATCTTTCTTAATACCTTCTTCAATTAGGAAATCAACTGCAGCTTTAAATTCGTTCAATTGAACAGCAACCGCTGCATTTAGAGCAGTAATTGCAGCTGCATTATTTGAACTAGAACCAACAGCACGGAACTCAAATCTATTTCCTGTAAAAGCAAAAGGTGAAGTACGGTTACGGTCAGTATTGTCAAGAATAATCTCAGGAATACGACCGATACCCAATTTCAATGCTGTTTTTTCGTCTGGAGTCATCTTTCTTTCTCCAACTTCCTCTACAATTCTGTCTAACATTTTAGAAACCTCATCGCCCAGAAAAACAGAAATAATTGAAGGAGGTGCCTCATTTGCTCCTAAACGATGACTATTGGATGCTGTTAAAATAGAAGCACGCAATAAATCTTGGTTTTTAAAAACGGCCATTAGCGTATTCACTACAAAACACAAGAACTGAATATTTGCTTTCGGATTTTTACCTGGAGCTAATAAAACAACACCTGTATCGGTACCCAATGACCAGTTATTGTGTTTACCCGAACCATTAATTCCTGCAAAAGGCTTCTCGTGGAATAAGACTCTAAATTTATGGTGACGAGCAACTTTTTTCATCACATCCATCAACAATTGATTGTGATCGTTAGCTAAATTCGCTTCCTCATAAATAGGAGCTAATTCGAACTGAGATGGAGCAACCTCATTATGACGAGTTTTAACAGGGATACCTAATTTATGACATTCCATCTCCAATTCCATCATGAAATTAGTAACACGCTCTGGAATAGATCCAAAGTAGTGATCATCCAACTGCTGGTCTTTCGACGAAGAGTGTCCCATTAGTGTACGACCTGTTAAAACCAAGTCTGGTCGAGCCTGATACAAGGCTTCGTCAATTAGAAAATACTCCTGCTCCCAACCTAGGTTGGTATGCACCTTTGTCACATTCTTATCGAAATACTGACACACACCAACAGCTGCCTCATCAACAGCCGCCAAAGCTTTAAGCAAAGGTGTTTTATAATCAAGCGCTTCGCCTGTATAAGAAATAAATATGGTAGGAATACAAAGTGTTGTACCTACAATAAAAGCAGGCGAAGACACATCCCAAGCCGTGTAGCCACGAGCCTCGAATGTCTGACGAATTCCTCCTGAAGGAAAAGAAGAAGCATCTGGCTCTTGCTGCGTAAGCAAATCACCTGAAAAATTTTCAATCATATGTCCACCATCACCATAGTCGATAAAACCATCGTGTTTTTCAGCAGTTCCATCGGTTAATGGCTGAAACCAGTGTGTGTAGTGAGTTACACGGTTTTCAATTGCCCAAGCTTTCATACCTGCAGCAACACCCGAAGCCATTTTTCTGTCAATAGCGCCACCATTCTGATTGGCATTCATCACGGCTTTAAAAGCTTCTTTCGATAAGTACTTTCTCATAGAGTCTGTATTGAATACGAGATCTCCATAATAATCGGTCACCTTATTGGATGGCAATTGAACAGCCGTAGGGACTCTTGACAATAGCTCAGTTAAAGCTTGAAAACGAATAGTGGACATGGTTGTTTTGGTTTATTAGTTAGAACAAAGGGCTTTATTTCTTAAAAAACATATTTTTTAGAGGCACACCCCCTATTTTGATACCACAAAGATGATAAAACTTTTTTTATTCGACAAATCTAATTGAAAATGTAGGGGTAAGTGTGACATATAATGATGTAAAAACAAAAACACCCCTATTAGAGATAGGGGTGTCATCAAAAAATAAGGTTTTCTAGAAAATAAAAAAAGCACATCATCCTGAAAGAGCAGAATCAGAACTTCCTTATTCTAATTAAAAGTAAAAGTTCCTTGCCTTTTCCTGATTAAAGCCAACAACTCAATAGCTTGTGTCTACACAAACACTTCTTTAATTCGTTTTTTATATGGCAACATGTGCAAGTGCACAGGCTACATTTATGCTAATATTCTTAAAATCAGCTTTAACCTGTCTAAACCCATCGGGTTTGAGCATGTTAAAGGCGGGAAAGAGCGTGTTAAGGGTGGGTTTGTGATGGTTAAAGGCGGGCAAGAGCATGTTAAGAGCGGGTTAGTGATGGTTAAAGGTGGGTAAGAGTATGTTAAAGGTGGGGTTGTGAAGGTTAAGGGTGGGTGAGAGCATGTTAAAGGTGAAATTGTGAAGGTTAAAGCCTACAAAGAGCTCGTTAAAGGCATGTTTAACGACACACCGAACGAAACACTATTTAGATTATTAAATAACCGATGTAAAAACGAAAATAAATAACAAACGAATACTTACCAACGCCTTGCAGATATTGTACCGAACAATACAAATCACGCGTATGAACATATTAATTAAGAACAACTATTGTTTTAATCAAATTAGTTTTCTAATTTCATGCTCCAATTAATAAACATAGTATAAATTAGAAATGCAATAATAATGAAACAAGCTAGAAAATTTGCCATGTCGTACTCCGAATTGGCACAACGTGGCGATCGTATGGTATCACTAATAAGTAGAGACATAAATGAGTTCTCGAAATATGGCTACACCCCCGATTTGCCTACCACGCTAGGTAGTTTAACAAATACATTTAAAGATATAGAGCCAGATATGTATTGGGAGGGCCACCAAACACTTGTAACCAATGCTAAAAATAAGAACCGTGAGAAAACAACGGCTCTTTTGGGCGAAATTGGTTTTAAAGCAAAGCTAGCTTTAGGCGAAAACAGCAAGGAATACAGAATGTTTCGCATTAGTGGTATGAAAAGGCTTAAAGATAGCCAACTGGTTACCTACGCAAAGCATGTGTGCGCTACGGCCAAATACTTTATTGAACAACTAGCAAGCAGAAATGTAGACGATGCCTTACTTGCCGAATGCTTAGTGGTTATTACAGCATTGGACGATTCTATTGACGACCAGACCGAAGCCATTAGCCTGCGCGAACAAAAGAGTGTAGAGCGCCTTGATTTGGGGAATGAGTTATACGAGATAATTTCGGAAACAAGTGAGGTTGGTAAGCGTATTTGGGAAAATAAGAACCAAGCTTTTTACGACGATTACGTTCTTTATGGCTCAACCAAGTCGTCGGCCACTGACGATGATGAGATAGAAGCAGAACTAAGCGAAGCGACTGAATAAACGGACCCATAGGCACATCGAGCTACTCGTTCTTATTCGGACTAAAACTTACAAAACCCTATTGCTACATTTCATTTACCTGCTTAGAATATCCCTCGAAGAGTTTCTAAGCAAAACTGAAGTTGTACAATGGGGTTTTTACATTAAAAAAACTAGGTAACGACCATTATCTTCCTTAAAAAAGAGTCAGACTAATTCAATCGCCCTAATAACCTAACGGGATTTTTTTAGCTTTTCTCAGAATGAAATCATTCACATCAGCCTTAGAAGAAATTAAATCGTAGAATTCAGAAATATAAGAAAGCAGCTTCATGCGATTTTCACTCTCCAAAATAGTAAAATCAGAAATCAGATTCATTAAATCATCTCGGTGTTCATGAAAAGTAGCAAAAGCCGTTTCAAACTCCTCCTCGGTCCATCTATAACTTTTATATCTACGTTGGTATTTAGCTTCGAGGTCTATTTGAGGATCGGGAACAAAGTAATCATGAGAAATAATTGCGGACCAATCAAAGTCGTAGGGTACGGCAACAGGCAAACTATGCTCATTTACCGACATTAAATCCACATTATGAAGACGGGAAATATCCCAATCACAATTCCCTATCATAAATTGAAACAAAGAGAGAACAAGCATATTGGAGCGCAACACCTGGTATTGCTTGATGTTTCTGTATTTTAGAGTTTGACGCCCTAACCTATCTGCCATATAAGATCTATCTTCGATAAAGAAACCATAACGCTGAATCGTATCGCTACCATTGGTATCAATAAAATTAGCCTTAGCTAGTCTTACTTGATAACTATAATCTGTAAATACATTATACATCTTATATATAAGGAACTCCTCAAGTGTATGTTGTTCGTAGTGTTTTTTAAAATTCTGACAATGACTCACATACTTTACTTTATTCTGTCCATTGAAAATAGTCCCTTTTGCATGATCATCTTCAAACTTAAACCTTAGTGGGGGAAAATTACATGTTTGTTTACGTAAACGAAAATGCCCTCTCGTTTTAAGCTTAATGGGCATCTCGCTGAAAGAACAAGAAGAATTCTTCACGGTAAACCTAGCATCATGGTAGGTTCTTTTTTCTGAAACGTCATCTAAAAGACTTACATAATCAGCATAAACATCAATCTGAAGAGGTTCATCTTCTGCAAATAAATCTGCAAAAGCGACACTGTCTTTAGCCTGAAAATAAGCTTGCGCTTGAAAATTAGATCCAGCAACAAAAAATAATAGTAAAAGTATAAATGGCTTAATATTCTTCATCTTAGTATCATGATTTTCCAAAGAGAAAGAATCATCCAATTACTTGATGTATTCTTTTTCCCCATTCAACAAACAGCGATAAAACTGATCACCAACAATTAATAATATCTGTGGTCGGAACTGCACATAGCCCATAGGAACATTCAGTGCGCATAATTTTTTCTGATACAAAAAGCGAATCTCTTCGAGTTCGGTATGCCCAAACATGATCTGCTTTGCTTTAAAATATTTCAAAATCTCATCAACTTCAGGTTCTGTTATTTTATTATAATATCTAGATTCCATCATATACCCCCTATACCACAAAGGGTTTCCTGAGAAATAGATTTTCTTTTTCAATTCTGATGCTGACATCGACTCAGAATTTAATAGACAATAACGAATATCTTCATTTATCTGATTGATGGACAATTTCTTTTTAACCACATCATAGGATAATCCTCCATGCACAAAAAGTTTATCGTTTATCTTAAGAACAGAATTCAAAGTTCTCAACCATCTTCCTAAATCCGTATTTTCAGCGAAAAAGTTGTAATAATTAGTTAGCATGCGTTTACTCAAATTCTTATACTTTGCCGATATATAACGAGAGTCATTCATCAGAACCATAACCTCATGGTTTCCTAATATCAAATGAACTCTTCCTCCATTATCCCTTGCCTTTTGAGATATTCGCCTTATAAAATATAGAGCTTCGGTAACCTTATCGCCTCTATCAAAAATATCTCCTACAAAAACCAAGTGATTTTTTCCAAACAACCAATCTTCTTTTGGACTGATCACTTTGTTTTCAATTAAAAGCTTCTTCATGGTATCAAATTCACCATGAACATCGCCAACAACCATTATAGAATCAACACCAACGAATTCCGATTTACCTGGCTTTGGCTTCTGCTTCTTCAACCAATACCTATTTTTATCGCCATACAACCCCTTAAATAAAACAGAATCCTTCTTTACTTTCACAATCTTCTCCTTCACTTCGATAGTATTACCAGAGTGTTTGTGAGATACATACCAAACCTTAACTTTATTATCCTCTCTCCAAAAAAAGTGAGGTCCATCTAAATAATCGGGAAGGTTTACCTTACCAATATCACCTGAAAATATTTTATCATAGGAAGAAAATGATCCCGAACTTAATCGTTTCTTTTTTTGAGCCTGCGCACAGAACACTAGTAAGAAGAAAGATAAAAACAGAACAATCCCTTTCACCTTAGAAAAAGATTTCCTTAAACACGTCATATTTGTCAATCTCAGTACCAAAATAAACAACCTCCTATATATCAGTTAAATAATTCATTCTATCAAATCAAAAAGTGTTCACTATAGTTACAACCAGTGTTCATAAACGTACAATATTACTAATACAAAATATCTCTGATTTTTAAAGTAAAACTATTTTTTGCAAAACAGTAGCTCCCAAATTAAGATGTCCTTTACTTTGAACAACATCCCAGCCACGCCTTTTTAATTCTTTTGTTATAGCTGCATTTATCATGCCATGCCCTACCAATATAGCAGTTTCTTCCTGATTAGCAAGTTTTTCAAGATTATCAGCTGATAACACAACTCGCTTCATAGCCTCTTTTCGACTTTCAATACCATCATGATTGCATCCTAAAAGCCAAGACGCTCGACTAATTCCTTTCCACAAATCTAGAGGTAATTTCACTATCGAATTAGCTTGAACTATCTTCAATTCAAACTCCCTGAAAATACTATCAGATACTATGAGGTACGAATCTTTAAATAAAGCAAGAGCTGTTTCTTGAGAGCGGGGCAAACTAGAGCAATAAATCTGATGTGGCTTATTCAAGTTAACCACAACCAGATTCGAATCAATTTTATGAATAGACACCCTATTGTAGTTCTCGATATATTCCTGAGCCTCCAAAGAAGAACTTAGAAACCTTTTTTGAAGATTGGGTTTTGCGTGACGAATTAAGTAGATCTGAATCTTCCGTTCTCTTTTTTCAAATAATCGTCTTTGAACGTTTCCTGAAACCTCATCTATTAAGGTAACATCTAAATCATCACCTTGCTGCTGTGCAAAAGATACAACATTAGACATATAGAAAACAACAATAAACAGGAGTATAGATTTCGACATGTACGAAAATAAGGAATCTAACTGATATTACG
Organism: uncultured Marinifilaceae bacterium; assembly: GCA_963977525.1. GTDB lineage: Bacteria > Bacteroidota > Bacteroidia > Bacteroidales > Marinifilaceae > Ancylomarina. The sequence continues at coordinate 2,123 of CAXBPC010000045.1, read as the reverse complement.
ATGATATTCTCATCCTACAATACATTCTCAGGTATAAAGATGTTGTACTTTAGGAGTCTTCGGTGCAAGGCATTCCAGTTTAAATTAAGAAGTTTGGCAGCATGCGCCTTGTTATAATTACACTCTTTTAAGGCACGAATAATGACATCACGCTCAATCAAAGCTAAATCAAAACTATTAACCAAAGTTAATTGCTCTTCTTTTTCATTAAGGAAAGATGGGAAATGATCCAAATTCAATGAGTCTCCATCACAGAGAATGATAGCTCTTTCAATTAAATTTGACAATTCCCGAATGTTGCCAGGATACTCATATTCAACTAATTTACGTTCTGCATATGGATCAAATCCTCGTATGGTTTTTCTCAATTTTTCGGAATATTGACGAATAAAGTAGTTCATCAACAAAGGTATATCTTCTTGCCTATCGCGAAGTGGAGGAATAAATAAATCGTATCCATTAAGCTTTTGCAATAAATCCATTCGGAAGTTATTTTTGGCTTTCAACTCGCTTAAAGAACCACTACAAGCTGAAATTAACCGAACATCAACATCCTTCTTCGCTTTTGAACCAATTTTCGAATAGGCATTATTATGAAGAACCGAATTCAGTTTTGCCTGCTGATAAATGGACATATCAACAATCTCATCAAAAAATAGCGTACCTCCTTTGGCCATCTCTAACCAACCAAGCTCATCTTTCTTTTTACCTTTTGAATTTAGTTTATAGCCAAAACATTTCTTCTCGAACATTGTATCAGTAACAGAAGCCATATTAACTGCTACATAATTCTTATCAGATCTACCGCTTAAATTATGAATACTACGAGCAATTGAATCCTTATACAAACCAATCTCTCCAGTAACAATTACTGATATCTTATCATCTTTAGCAAGCTCCTCTATAGCACAATGAACTTGTCGCATTGGTTCACTACAAAAAACAATATTAACAGAATCTTGGATGTTTAGCTTCTTACTCAGGAAAAAATTTTGCTTTTCAATCTCTTTACTCTTCTTCTTTAGAGTTACATAGCTTTTCCCACGCTCAATAGAGATCTTTAAAGCTTTATACTCAATTGGTTTTTGCAAAAAATCAATAGCTCCTGAATCAAAGGCTTCAATAATCTGCTCATCTTCAGCACTACCACTAATCATGATTACATCGGTCTCTGGATGGTTTTCTTTAACAGTTTTCAAAACCTCAACACCATCCATCTCAGGAAGATTGAAATCGCATATAAGAACATCAATTCGCTCTTTCACAAGCAAATCAAAAGCATCAGATGGGCAAAGTGCAGTATAAACAACAAAATCCTCTTCAAGCCTAGTAGCTGCAAGCTTTAGGTAAACAGGATCATCATCAAGAATAAGTGTACTTAATTTATTGCTCATATTAGTATAAGTCCAAATTGGATCACTGGTCGATAAACATAGAAATTAATATTACCAATTTACGAATACATAATTCCTTAACCTTAATTCAAACGGGATATCTAAATTACAATTTTTATTTTTTAAAGACCTAACTTTTAATATTTAAAGTTACTTCTACTAGACATAAAAAAAGAACAACTCTAATTACCAATAAAACAATATATGACGCATATTAAACAACTCTTTTCAAGAACATTGAAGAAGTTAAAAAAAGGGATACAAAAAAAAACCGATCGAGAAGATCGGCTTTTGGGGTGGTGCCACCTGGTTCAGAAAGCTTTCGGAACGAACCAGTGATCACTTATATTTTTCCAACAAACGACTAGTTATTTCAGGATATTTTAGCAGATTCTCAATATAGATCCTACTTTTCATTCTCTTGACATGAGATTCTATTCGTCTAGCCTGTGCAATCGAGTCATAATTCATCTTATAATGCAAACTCCAGTCATTTGCTCGTGCAGAATACGAACCATTGAAACATTTATCATTGTGCAACAATAATCTTTGATCAAAATCCTTACTGTATCCAGTATAATAACGATCAACACTTTTACTATACAAGATATAAACAACAATTTCCATAAAAATAAAGATACAAAAAAAGCCGATCGAGAAGATCGGCTTTTGGGGTGGTGCCACCTGGAATCGAACCGGGGACACATGGATTTTCAGTCCATTGCTCTA
>CAXBPC010000044.1:0-18295 GCA_963977525.1 uncultured Marinifilaceae bacterium | reverse complement strand
AGCTCGTTGGGCTCATAACCCAAAGGTCATCAGTTCGAGTCTGGTCCCCGCTACTCAGAGAAGTTCTTAACGAAAGTTAAGAGCTTTTTTTGTGCCCTGAATTTTCATAAAACTCACTGGGTTCACATCCTCCCTACTTCGAAAAAGCCTTAACAATAGTTGTAAACTTTTTTATAACTTAGTTTTCACTATGCATACAGTTTACATTCTATATTCTAAGAAATTTGACAAGATTTACATCGGGTGTACTTCAAATATTGAAGCTCGTTTCAAATCTCACAATGAACTTGGAACAAAAGGGTGGACAATTAAATTTCGTCCATGGGTGATTGCGCATACCGAAGAATTCGATTCAAAAAGAGAAGCTCTAGATAGAGAAAAACAACTCAAAGGAGGAAAAGGTAGAGAATGGGTGCGAAGCGAAATTATTGCAAAATATTAACCTGGATTCCTATCCGCCTTAGGCGGACTACAGTTCGAGTCTGGTCCCCGCTACTCGAGAGAAGCTCTTAACGAAAGTTAAGAGCTTTTTTTTGTATCTAAAACCTTCCCCCTATTTATAATTTACTTAATGTCTTTTCGCAAAAGAGAATACTTATTCTAAAAGATTTTCAATTTTAAATTAAAGAATCAGCCATATACCGTCCTAAAATATATATCAGAATAGGTATAATAAAAGACCACCAATACTTTCTTGACCATCTCTTAATTCTCTCTAAAATTGGATTTTCTAAATTAATTAAAGCTTCAACTCCAACCGAAGTCAATTTATATGTACGTTCACCTTTGTCATAAATCCAATCACGAGCCTCAGCCTCATTAATTGCTTTTCTTCTTAATAATGAATCGGCTTTTGATCCGAATACGAAACCAATTTCTCTAGACTCTGTCAATAACTTAATCATGTCTTTTTTAAATTTTTTATTCATCTGTCCTCTGTATTAATTTTTGCTCTTATTGAGCACAAGAAAATTAATAACAATAAATCTCATAAAAAATATGGAGGATAATTCTATTTTAGACATAACATCCTCATTATCAGACATAGCGAATTATTCTATACAATGAGAAAACGTCATTTTCTGATTCCATTTTTGTTTTTTACAACTCTTACTTTGCTATGTTTTCTCTTAAATAAAGAAATCGTCCTATAATAATAACCAGACCTCATATCCTTCTAAGGCGGACAAGTTAGAGCCTGATCCCCGCTACTCAGAGAAGTTCTTAACGAAAGTTAAGAGCTTTTTTTGTGCCCTAAATTCTCTAGAGATATCTCTAAAACATTAACCAACTCATTTCCTAAGGCGGACTAAAGTTCGAGTCTGGTCCTCGCTACTTAGAAAAGCTCTTAATTCCACACTTACATGCCTACCTCATAGGCTCTTCCTAAAAAATGATTTGGCTACCTTCATTTTTTCCTTTATCTTGAGAAAAGTGCGTTTAATAATCAATTATTAGTTGTTCGTTGAACATTAAATCTAATCCCCATGAAAAAAATTATTCTACTTCTTTTTTTATTGATTCCATTTTTAGGAAAAACTCAAGACATTGAACAGTTTCTTTTATCTGGAACCGAAGATGCTTCCAAACTAACAAAAAACTATGTGAACCCTGTTGCCAAAGGCTTTATGTATGGCCTAAATAGTGGATGGTACACAACTGCAAGAACTCATAAAAAGTTTGGCTTCGATATCACTTTTGTTGCCAACCTTGCTCAAGTACCAAGTAAAGACGAAGCCTTCAATTTTGTTGAATCTGACTATAAGAATCTAAGTTTAGCAAGTGGTCCAAATGAAATCCAAACCTTATTTGGTGGAAATAACACCACAGTTCTTCAATCTAGAATTGAAACTGAAGGTGGATCCTTCGACCTAGCAAATTTTGACATACCTGATGGAATAGGTAATGATTTACCGATGAGCGCTGTTCCTTCCGTAACGCTTCAAGTAGGAATTGGAATTCCTGTGATTGATGCAGATTTAAAAGTTAGATTTCTACCTAAAGTTGGGACTTCAGATTTAGAGGTTGGTATGTTTGGTATTGGGCTTCAAAAGAGCTTTAGTAAAATGCTTAAAATTGATAAAACACCTTTTGATGTTTCTGCTCTAGTCGCTTTTACTAATTTAAGTGCTGAATATGATATTCAAGGAGATTCAGAATTTGAAGGTTCTGGGCAAAAGTTAGAATTTTCGACAAATGCCATAACTTTTCAAGCTATAGCTTCTGTTAATCTAAAACTTATTGAGTTCTACGGAGCTGTTGGATACAACACTGCAAAAATGGATGTGGATATAAAAGGAACTTATAAATTAGAGTATACTGATGTCGATTCAGGTATGAATATTGGTTATAAGACATTGACAGATCCAGTATCTGTTAAATTTGATGCCAGTGGCGTTAGAGCAACACTTGGTACACGTTTAAACCTTGGTTTCTTTAAAATATTCGCTGATTATACTATGCAAGAATACAACACTATTACAGGAGGTATCGCATTCAGCTTTAGATAAATATTAACTGTTTATCTTCAAATATTCATTTCAAAAAATTAAGAGAGTGTTCTATAAAAGAGCATTCTCTTTTTGGTTGTAGTAGGTGAATCCTATAAATGAGGGGATAAAAAAAGCAGCTACACTTAGTGTAACTGCTTTATTGGGGGTGGGCCCACATGGGCTTGAACCATGGACCCCCTGATTATGAGTCAGGTGCTCTAACCAGCTGAGCTATAGGCCCGACGAAAACAAGACGGTAAAAGTATTTTATTACCTTTGTTTTGCGAATGCAATGTTACATATTTGCATTGGATAATTCAAAAATATTACAAAGAAAATATGCCTAATTTTTCATCAATTCCAAATATAGTCTTCGATTTAGGCGGAGTCCTTCTAAATATCAATCCCGAAAATTCTGTTAATCAGTTTAAAGCGATTGGTTTAAATGATACGACAAGAATTCAGCACGAATATCGAGAAAATGGTTTATTCGATCGTCTTGAGAAAGGAGAAATGAGTCCTGAAGCTTTTCGAAACGAAATTCGTCAGTATATTGATGTCGAAGTTAGCGATCTAGAGATAGATCACGCATGGAATGCCATGCTGCTAGATTTCCCACATGAAAGATTGCTTCTATTGCAAGAGCTTAAGAAAACACATAAGATATACCTCTTAAGCAATACCAATATTATACATTGGGAGCATTATACGCAAAAGCTAAAAGAGATATACGGCGTTGAATTATCTGATTGCTTTGAAAAGGATTATTATTCTCACGACATGGGCTTGCGTAAGCCTGACACAAGCATCTATAACGAACTTTTAAGGACAGAAAACCTTAAAGCTGAAGAAACCCTATTTATCGATGATATGTATTCTAACGTGGAAGCTGCACGCGAAGTAGGCATGATTGCGCATCACCTCGACCTTGAAAATGGGGAAACTATCTTGGATTTATTTACGAAAAACTAATTTGAACCTATTCTTTGATGAATTCACCAATGGTATTATCAAAATTCACGTAATATTTCCCGGGGATTAAATCATCGAATCTGACTTCTCCACCATATCCATCATAGATTAGATTGCCAAACAAGTCAAAAACTTGAAATTGGGTTGGTTCTGAGAACTTCAACTCTGTTTTGACTTTCTTATTCACAAGTTGAACAGGTTCCAGTCTTGATTTGTATTCAATCGTGTCAGAATAATTATCTCTTTCGGTATAATCAACTTGGTGAATTCTAAACATGTTTTCACCAGAATGAATTGGAACTTTAATCCTGTAATTATTTACTCCAGAAGTTCCAACTCCTCTCAATTGTCCAACTGTAACCCATTTATTCCATCGGTACTGCTGTACATTAAAAGGCAATGATCCCAGTTCGTTTGAACATTTCCAGTTTAAGAATTGATCTTTATCAACAAAAGCTCTTTTCAGCTTAAAAGAACTAAGCGCCTTTATTGCTTCTATGTTTATAATAGAAGGCATGATGGAATCTTTGTACTTAATACAAAAGCGAAGATCTTGACCAAGCTTGAAACCCATATGTGCCAAATCAATTTCAAAGGCGCTAGATTCCATATCCTCAGAATATTCCTTATCGTTTATAGAAATTGACTCAATTGTAAATCGGTCTTCCGAATCGGCAAAAGGATTCACAATATAGACATTAGCACCCGTGAAAACTCCTTTAATATTGAGCTCTTGAGACGATGCAATTGTCGATATAAACAGAAAAAAAACAAATATTAGTCGGAAATTCATATTCTTACTTACTGGTTTTACTAGATCTACCTAGTATACTAACGAGTTAAAATTCACTCGAATAAACTTATAATATAATTCAAGATAATAAATTTAGATAAATGAATAAGCTAATTAAATACTTATTCTCTTATTTCTACTTAGCATCTTTCCAATCGCCATTTTCTTTAATAATCTGAATCAGCTCTTCAATAGCATCTTCACTCAAGATATTTTTCTTTATCATTTCTTGAGATTTGTAAAGTGATACTCTTCCTGCTCCTGCACCTACGTAACCGTAATCCACATCACCCATCTCTCCTGGACCATTCACAATACAACCCATAACACCAATTTTAAGGTGTGATAGATGAGCAAACTTCTGCTTCACCTCTGTTACTACATCTTGCAACTTAAAGAGGGTACGACCACAGCCAGGACAAGAAATAAACTCTGTTTTAGATGTTCGAACTCTAGCAGCTTGTAAAATACCAAAAGCAGCAGCATTCAAATTCTCCCGAGAAATATCTCCTGTGTTGTTTAAACAAATACCATTCCCTAATCCGTCGATGAATAAAGAACCCAAGTCGCAAGCAGATTTTAACTGTAGATTTTCCAACTCGTTTTCATTGAAAAGGCGATGGAATACAACTGGTGTTTTACAATTGTGCTGAATCAGTTTAAAAATAAAAGCACGTTGCTCTGCAAAAGCATTTTGATGATTTGATTTGCCAATAAGAACAGCCCTAGGGTTTTCTTTAAGCTTAAGGATAAATTCTTCAGTAAGATCTGCATACTCACAGCTTACAAAATGAATATCTGAACGAAAAGAACTTAAGTTGTCATGAAGAAAAATCTCTGCTGAAAATAAAGGATGAACCTTTTCTGAAAACTGATAAGCATCTTCCCAACATTCTGAATCTACAATAAATCCAAGCTCTTTAGGAAAATCTCTGATAGAAGGATCAGCACCATTGGTATAGATATAATCAACAGCCAAGTCACCTTTCTCCCACTGCGAAGTTTCCATATTCATTTTATAGCCTACCTGTTCCGGTAAATCGCTGCTAAAGTGTTTTTCCAGGCTAAAATCGGCAATAACAATGGCTTGTTTTCGTCCTCCTATATTAGCCACTTCCTGAGTCGATCGTTTGTAAAAATCACATAGATTAATGCCCGAATGAGTTGGAGGTTCAATTGGAGCGTGACCATCCTTCTCAAGGATATAATCTACCATTTTCTGACCAACTGGTGATTCAATCTCTGGATCTTCGGTTAAAGAAATTCGAATCGTATCACCTAAGCCATCGTTCAATAAAGCTCCAGTTCCTACAGCCGATTTAATTCGACCATCCTCACCTTCACCAGCCTCGGTTACTCCAAGGTGCAGTGGAAAATAAAGCTCTTCCTTGTTCATTTCCATTACAAGTAAACGAACAGTTTTAACCATCATCACCGTATTACTCGACTTGATTGAAATTGCAACATCAGAGAAACGTTCATCCTTACAAATACGAAGAAACTCAAGGGTTGCCTCAACCATTCCACGAGGTGTATCGCCATAGCGAGACATAATACGATCGGACAATGAACCATGATTGGTTCCAATACGAATGGCTGTTTTGTTCTCCTTACAAATATCAATTAGAGGAATAAACTTAGTTCGAATCTTCGCCAAACCTTCCTGGTACATTTCCTCACTATACTCCGATCCATCTAAATCGGCTTTCTTATCAACAAAATTACCGGGGTTCACACGAATCTTATCCACATACTGAGCCGCAATAGTTGCCGCTTCAGGATTAAAATGAATATCGGCTACCAAAGGGGTCTCGTAGCCTTTCTCTAGTAAACTCGCCTTAATAAATTTTAAATTCTCAGCCTCCTTTTTGCCTTGTGTGGTCAATCGCACATACTCGGCTCCCGATTCTATCATTCTAATGGATTGCTCAACACTACCTTTAATATCATTCGTATCGGTATTAGTCATCGATTGAACACGAATAGGATGCTGAGCACCAAGAGGTGTCCTTCCTATAAGGGTTTCTGAAGATTTACGTCGAGAATAATTAAATAAATCCTTACAGAAAGTATTGAGTTTCGAAATTGTCATGGACTTTATATTATAAACAGTGATTTATATTTCCCAAATAATATAGTCTATCTGAAAGGATATAAAGCTGTAGGCTATTTGATATTGATAAATCTTAACGTGATTCTATTTGATGTACAAATGTAAGCTATAAATTCTTAAATTTGAATTTCTAATGCCTAGGGAATAGATCATAAAGCCTAGTTTGATAGAAATAATAAGGAAGCGTATTTAAAATCTACGTTCTTCAGCGAAGTTTGCGAGAAATAAGGAGATAAAAATCATGTCAATACAAGTCAAAGAAGTCAGTAAGTTCTACGGAAAACAAAAAGCTTTAGATAATCTAAGTTTCGAGATTTCAGATGCTGAAGTTGTTGGATTCTTAGGACCCAATGGAGCTGGAAAGTCAACTATGATGAAAATTATCACAGGCTTTCTTCCTCAAAGCTCAGGCGACGTATTCGTTAATGGCTTGAATGTGATGGAACATTCTCTTGAAATCCGTAAACAAATTGGCTATCTGCCCGAGCACAATCCACTTTACCTTGATCTGTATGTGAAAGAGTATTTGGAATACGTTGCTGGCATTTATAAACTTGGTAGCAAGAAAAAGCAACGCGTTAACGAAATGATTGAACTCACAGGCTTAGGCTTGGAGCAAAAAAAGAAGATTGGCGCTCTTTCAAAAGGTTTTCGTCAAAGAGTAGGCTTGGCTCAAGCGCTTATTCACGATCCTAAGGTTCTGATTCTTGATGAGCCAACCACAGGATTAGATCCCAATCAGTTGATCGAAGTTCGTAAACTAATTCAGAATATTGGTAAAGAGAAAACAGTGCTGTTTTCCACCCATATTATGCAAGAGGTTGAAGCTATATGCGAACGCGTGCTCATCATCAATAAAGGAAAGTTGGTTGCCGATCAGACTTCAAATAGTATCCACAGCGTGAAGGAATCTCGTGTTTTCGACTTGCAGTTTACCAGCCCAGTTTCCAAAGAACAATTCCAGAGTATTGCAGGTATTACTCATATTCAGACTTTAACAAACAATCGTTACCAGATATCTGCAGTAGCAGATGTGCGAGAACAAATCTTCCAAATGGCAGTCAGCAACCAGCTGGTACTTATCGAAATGAAATCTCAGGAACGCAATCTGGAATCTATTTTCCACGAACTAACCCAACAATAAAGAGATTTTAGTCTTTTTTAACCTAAATCCTTTATATTCTTAGCCAGAAGCAATCTGCATAAGCTTGTTTGTTTCCAAAACTTTGCTTTCCTTTGCATCGAATTAAGTGGAAAGATTTGGCTGATTGCGACCACAGAAAAAAATGCTAAATGGTAATACTTACCCTATTACATTTTCTGTACATAGTACAACCAATGCTTTCCCGTATATTTTATTTATGAAAGGTACTTTTAAAAGGCTTAATTATCTGAAGTCCTAGGACTTTAACCTTTAGACACTTTGAAGTACTCTAAACATTAAAATGTTATGGGATATTTATTTACCTCTGAATCCGTTTCAGAAGGACATCCAGATAAAGTTGCTGATCAAATTTCAGATGCTTTATTGGACAAATTTTTAGCTTTCGATCCAAACTCGAAAGTCGCTTGCGAAACTATGGTAACAACAGGACAAGTTATCTTAGCAGGCGAAGTAAAAACCAAAACTTATATCGATGCTCAAGATGTAGCTCGCCAGGTAATCAACCGTATTGGTTATACCAAAAGTGAGTACCAGTTCGATGGCACATCATGTGGTGTGTTAACGGCTATTCACGAGCAATCGGATGATATTAACCGTGGCGTAGATCGTGAAGATCCAATGAGCCAGGGAGCAGGTGACCAAGGTATGATGTTTGGTTACGCTAGTAAAGAGACTGACGACTACATGCCTTTGTCTCTTGACTTATCGCACCGTTTGTTGATGGAATTAGCAGAGATTCGTCGCGAAGGTAAAGATATGGCTTACCTACGTCCTGATTCAAAATCACAGGTAACTATTCAGTATGCCGACGATGATACAATCGAAAGAGTACACACCATTGTAGTTTCAACTCAGCATGACGATTTTGGTCCTGATGATGAGACTATGTTGGCTAAGATTAAAGATGATGTTCGTAATATTCTAATCCCTCGTGTGATTAAAATGTTGCCAGCTCGTGTTCAGGCTTTCTTCGATGCTGATTTTATTCTTCATGTAAACCCAACTGGTAAATTTGTTATTGGTGGTCCTCATGGTGATACTGGTCTTACAGGTCGTAAGATTATTGTTGACACATATGGTGGAAAAGGTGCTCACGGTGGTGGTGCATTCTCGGGTAAAGATCCTTCGAAGGTAGACCGTTCTGCAGCTTATGCAGCTCGTCATATTGCGAAGAACATGGTTGCTGCTGGTGTAGCTGACGAAATGTTAGTACAACTTTCATATGCTATTGGTGTAGCTGAACCAGTTGGTATCTTTGTAGGTACTTATGGCAAGTGTAATGTTGATATGAACAAAGGTGAAATTGCAGATAAGATTGCTGAAATTTTCGATCTTCGTCCAGCTGCAATTGAGCAACGTTTAAAACTACGTAATCCTATTTACGAAGAGACTGCTGCCTATGGTCACATGGGACGTACACCTCGTACAGTAGTGAAAACATTTGCTTCGCCTTATTTCGAAGATAAGGTAATGGAAGTGGAGCTTTTCACTTGGGAAAAACTAGACTATATCGATAAAGTGAAAGAAGCTTTTAAGCTTTAATCCCTTTTGAACAAGATAAAAGAAAAGAGAGTATCCGCTTAGGGTGCTCTCTTTTTGTATTTAAGTAATAGCTATATTAACATTACCAACTTTTCAACTTTCAAGGCATTACCTCATATACCAAATTCACTTTCACTAATACCTCTTCAGCAATGTTTTTAATTAAAATCCGAGGTATTTTAATATTAAAATCTTTAGGACGTAAGATAAATTCAGATTCAACCACAAAATTGTTCTTTCTGAAATTAATCTTAGCTGGTATGATTATTTTTTGACTTATCCCATGAATTTTAATTTCGCCCTTTGCCATAAACTCTTTTACCCCTATTCTTTCCATATCCAATTTTGGGATGAGTTTTCCTGTGAAAATTGCATTAGGATATTTATCCGATTCCAAATACTTATCATTAAAATGCTTTTGCATTAATGATTTCTTGAATGTGAAACCCGAAATTGGTATCATAAAAGCAAACTCCAAACTTGATAGATCAACCAAGCTTTTAACATTTTTGTTCTCGGCATAAATATTCTCAATAGGAGCAGACGAGAAGAAGGATACAAAACCATCACTCACCTGATATTTATTCTGTGCCTTTACACTAAAGACTATGAAGAATATGAGTACAGAAAATATGCCAATTGATTTATATTTCATCTTACAAACTGAATGATCTCATTATACTAAAACCGATATGTAACTGCCCTTTAAAGAAACGATCGTTATTGAATTGCTGAATGAATCTACCAGGCTGCACGCGAGTCGAATTAGTCATAAAAACCTGAAAAACATGACCTCCTTTTTCAATATCAAAGCCCAGGCTTAGAGCATTTCTATCAAAATCATATAAATCACTGGTAAATGTGGGAAAGGTAAAAACATACTCTAAATTAAAATTTGCTGACTTGTTTATAGCCATACTCATTCCCAAGTTTGTTGCAAGCAGACTATTGGGATGATCACTTGAATTAGCTCTACTCAGGTAAACAAAGCTAGGAGCTATTTGTGCCGAAAACTTATCAGAAAACTTTCTTGACAAAAGCAATTGATTCACATATTCCAATCGATCAGAAAAACTACGATCCTCTTCATAATCTCTGGATTTGATATTGATGCTTCCAAAATAAGAGAATGATACCTGTGGATTACCCGATGTTAACTGCTGAATGAAGGCTCTTTTTAAAGAAAACTGCAGGGTTTTATCAAAATCATTAGATCTAGCTAAACCAATCTGAAGTGAATTAGAAAGTCCATATTCGAAAGAAAGATCAACATTATACATTTGATCAAGACCATATAACTCATCAAGGCCATCTGATACCCGCCCAAATAGGTGAGATACTCTAAACTGTAATTCACCTTTCGACAATTGTACTGTCGACTGACCAAGAATCAAGCGTGAACTTTTAAATGCCATTACAGTTCGGTCCTCTGTACTAGTGTCTAGCTGCTTTAGTAATCCTCCAGAATCTTGAGCAAATGTGAATCCGAAGCTAAAGACAATAAAAGTGACTAGAATGCTTATCCGTTTCAATCTCATAACATGAAAATTTATTTGTTAAGCCTACCTGTAAGTCTAAAAATATAAGTATCAATCCCCAACGACTGTTTCCTAAATAAACATGCCATTATTGATTGACAGATAAATACAAGCATTATTAAGTTACAAAAAGATGAGCGTTCACCCAAAAACATTTAAATTAAGACTTTGCCATATAAGCAGTTAATGAGGTATTAAACCTAAAGAAGATTAAGGAAGTGGTAGTAGAGCTTTTCCAAACAAGATAAAATAAAAGAGAGTATCCATTACGGATACTCTCTTTTTGTATTTAAACATTTGAGGGGCTCAATGATATCCAAGCTTAAACTTTAGTCATACCCTGACATTTACAAGATATATAGAGTCAGAGCATGACAAAAACTTCCTTACATCTCAAATTAATTTACCCACTCAACAACCGCTTCCATTGGCTGGCGCGTTTGTGGGAATGGAGAATCTTCTTTTCTATAGCCAAATGCAACCATTGCTGCTACGCCAAAATGCGCTGTGTCGATAACACCATCAGCACTAAGAATCTCTTCTACTTTTGTTTTATCGAAACCTTCAATAGGACACGAATCCACACCGATTTGTGCAGCTGCTGTCATCATATTCGCAAATGGAATATAAACTTGCTTGCTTGCCCAATCGAATAATTTACGGTCATCTGTCAAATCAAACTCATTATCTTGGAATCCTTTAAAGAAACCTAGTTTCATTTCTTCTACATCAGCTGGTAACCCATCTACTTCCTTAGAAATATAACTTAGGTATTCCGATCCTGGACGCATATCATCGGCTTTTCGAGCCAAAAGAATTACAAAGTGACTTGCCGATGGTAATTGCTTTTGCGCTCCCCAACTCGGTACCATCAACTTCTCACGTAATTCCATATTCTGAACAACAACAAACTTCCATGGTTCCCAACCAAATGAGCTTGGTGACATTCTTCCTACTTCAAGAATAAATTTAAAATCTTCTTCTGAAATCTTCTGATCAAGTTCAAATTCCTTAATGGCACGTCTAAATGCATGAGCCTTGATTATTTCTTCTTTCTTCGCTTTCATCGTATTTACTATTTATTTTTTTATCGAGCTTGCCTTTTTATAAAAGTTTGGGACAAATATATTTTATATATACCTTTGTGTCAAGTACCTACTTAAAAGATATATAGTTACCCAAAAGATACTAATGTTGATTTACAACTAATTGACTGAAGAAAAAAAATAAAGTTATGGCAAAAATAAATTCTGACGCACCTGTTTGTTCTCTAGATTATGCCTTCCGTCGCATAGGTGGCAAGTATAAAGCACGTGTATTGAAGTACATCTACTCAGAGAATAATGTGCTTAGATATGGCGAGCTAAAAAGAATGATTCAGAACATTACTTCAAAAATGTTGACTCAAACCTTACGAGAGCTTGAAGAGGACAAATTGATCAATCGAAGGTTTACCCTGAAGTGCCTCCAAAGGTGGAATATTCACTAACCGATACAGGAAAAGAGCTTATTCCTTTTATAGATCATTTAGGTGCTTGGGGACGAAAGCAGATGGAAAAAGAAGGTGCAGAATAAATAAGTTCGAATGAGATTTATCGATTTACGGAATACAAAAAGAGAGCAAGCTTATTAGGCTTGCTCTCTCATTTTGACCTGACTTCAATTAAAAATTGAATTTGCCGTTTGTATTTTGAGCCTCAGCTTCTGGAACAATTTTTTCAATCGTATCCCAGTGCTCTACAACTTTCCCATTCTCAATTCTGAAGATATCGTAAAAAGCTACTTTCTCTTTCAAGAAGATGCCTTCTGATACTGACAACACGAAGTTACCTTCACCCAATACGATATGGTTCTTTTCGTAAACCATTGGCATACCAGCTTCAGCCAATGCAGCCAATGCTTCTCCCAAACCAGCTAGGCCATCTTTTACACCTGGATTGTGCTGATCGTATTGTTCTGTAGATATATAATCTGTTATTTTATCAGGATTAGCACCCAAGAAAATATCCTTTAATAAGTTTTTCACTAGAGTCTTATTTGCCTCAGTTTTATCAAGATCTTTAATCTCTACCGATCCATCGAACTGCGTACGACCCGATGCTGTTTTCGCTACAATCTCCTGAAGGTTATCCCAGTGTTCAACAATTAAACCATCCTCGAATCGGAAAATATCGATACCTGCTTTAGGGCCAAAAAAGTCGTACTTGGTGTGGGCAACCACAAAGTTTCCATCTTCAAAAACTCTCTGTACATCTACTTTTCCGCCACCGGCATCGTTTAAAGCTCCCAATACAGCGCCAAAACCTGCTAAGCCATCGCCTACTGCCTGATTATGCTGAGTGTAGTTGTTTGCATTAATGTATCCCAATGGTTCGCCAGCTCCTGTTTCAATTGCTTTTAAAAGCTCGCTTACTTTTTGTTTGTTTGAAATCCCCATGTTCGTCTCATTATTATCTGCCTCACATGAAACAAATGAAGCCACTGTTAATACTGTAATGATGAATAATTTTCGCATTGCTTTAGGTTTTTATACCAATTTAATTTCGAAATGATCTTTAAATAAAATGGAATGATTTTTAGTTATATCAAGGCAAAAAAGTAAAATATAGCCAAGTTACCTTGCATCTTTTTTAACGCTGATATAGCTGAAAAGAAACATTTTATAAGATTAGTTTTGATGTTAATTTGGTATTTAAGTACAATACAAAGGTGAGGCAAAAGGAAAGGCAGATAAAGGTAGGTTTACGCCCTTGAATGATACATTTACGCCAAAGGCGGAAGGTTATCGAATTAGAATCGGTCTCTGAATTCTGATGGGGTTGAACTTGTATGTTTGCGGAAGTATTTAATGAAGTTGGTCGGTTCGTCGTAACCCAGTTCGTAGGCAACTTCTTTTATAGCTTGCTTGCTATGTACCAACAAACGCTTTGCTTCTAATATAACGCGTTCGTCTATAATTTGCTTTGGCGTTTTGTCCAAAACACTTGTACACGCCTTATGCAATTGCTTTTCCGACATATTCAATTCGGAAGCGTATTTATTGACCGACCTTTCTTTTCGGAAGTTCTGTTCCAACATAGATCTAAAAAGCATCAGATCATCAAGATGTCCGCTAGGTTTTAAACCTTCGAAGCCTTGTTTACGCATTTCGCGCTCGGCCTGCAACAAAAAGATGTGCAGCATATTATGCAGAATAGGGAAATGTGAATCGTCTGGTTTTCTTAGAAACTCCGTTTCCATGGCATTAAAGAACACCCTTAAATCGGAAGTCTGCGGACTAACTTTCATCTTAGCAATATGGCACAAGTCGTTATACAGAAGGCTTGAATGCAAGAACTGAGCATCCTGTTTGTTTTTACAGAAAAAGCTATCGGTAAAGACAATGGCTTTCCCCTCGTACAAACCTGCCTTATCGTATATGTTTACGCTATTGCTTGGGATAAAAATAAGGCTATTATCCTCCAACGGGATAGGATTAAAATCGACAAAGTGAGTGCCCCTGCCTTTCTCAATCCAAAGAATATGGTAGAACTGAGCCCTATGCGGTACGGTCATCAAATTCTTTTTCGATTTCAGAATCTCAGGTAGGTCTATTATTTCAAACTCCAAATGAAGTCCGTCCTTAAACTTATATTTCTTAATCGATTCTGCCATAAGTGTGACTACAAGGCTATATTGCTAGCCTTATTGTAGAAGATGCAAAATACAGTTTTTTTTTCTGAACATTAAGAATACTTTAGAAGAGGGGCAGCTATAATAGGAAAGAGAGCATCCTATGAGGATACTCTCTTTTTGTAATTACATTATTACTCACAAATTTTGTTTTCAGCTATATTAATTTTCACCTAGTTACTAGCATATCTTTAATATTCAAAACATAAAGAGTTTTCTAAATGACGAACAGATATGTCGATATATTTTGGATTTGAAAACATACTCCGTTTTCTATTACTCCATTCTTCCAATTTTTCAGAAATAATTTGCTTATCAAGTGTTTTCTGGTTGACAGCTATCGAATCTATAGAAGATAATAATTCAAGTGAAAAATCGGAGTAAAAACCATTTAAAAAAGTTGTTGTTTTTTCGGCTATTTCGAATAACTCTGACTTATTTTCAATATGTTTCTTTACTGTCTCGTAACCATCAGCAATCAAGGTTAAAGGTTCAAACGGTTTTTTAGACATATCGCTATATCCCATTAAGTAACTACCATTTAACACATTCAAGACATATCTTACTTTCCCAGAATATGGACCATAAAAGTTAGGTTCAAAATTAAGCTTAAAATAGTTTTCAGAGCCGAACCGTTGCAAAAAATAGCAGATTTTTTCTGATGAAAATTCTGATACATATTCCCCATTTCTTACTAAATCATAGAGAACATATAATAATAAAGCTCGAGCATCTGTTAACTTAATCCTTTCTTTCTTTAAATATTCTTTAATTTGCTTCGTAGGCTCATAAACATATATGTCTATATTAATATTTTCTAATTTTTTTTCAATTATCTTTTTTACTCTTTCCCATTCCAGTCCACCATTACCAGCCCCCAGGGGTGGAATTGCAATGCTTTTAATTTGATTTATTTCAATAATATCTACCAAATCATCTAGTCCATCTTCAACATAACTATACTCAGATGGTTTCCTCCAATCTTTTTTTGTAGGAAAGTTTATTATTATTTTCTCACCAGTTAGCAAATTACTATCACGAGTCACAAATGATTTCCCAACAGCAACTTCATTCCTTTTACATGCCTCATAATAAGCTTTAAAATTATTTGGGTATGCTTTCTTGAACTGCAACGCAATACCTTTCCCCATTACCCCAACAGTATTAACAGTATTAACTATTGCCTGAGCATCACTCTCCAAAATATTACCTATCAAATATTCTATCATAGCTCTATTTTTTAATAATAAGCTTTTCGAATAATTTTAATTTTATTTTCGTCAATCCCCCAATTTACTAATTTATTTTTTGCGGCTTCATTATAACACACAAATCCAATTAAATATTTTGAAGGCAAATCGTCTGAGACTAAAAACTCAGCTTGTTTTTTTCTTTTGATATTTAGATTTTCATGTCCACCCCAAAACGACGCTCTAACTGCATCCCAATCAATAAGGTATGGTAATTCTTTTATACGATTTTTATCATAAAATGTTGTCATATTATCAGTCGCATGTCCATCTGAGAAATAGTATAAACAATCTGAATTTATAATTTTATTTACAGGACAAACCAAATACACAATATCTTCAGCAGTAGTAGCCTTTTCAACAAAATTACCTCCATTTTGCACAACATATAGCATTGGCATCTTTATTCCGAAATAAAAAGGAATAAAATCACCCAAAATAACTGAAGGAGCATCTAAATTGTGATAATCTCCATTATCCACCTTAACTTCTTTGGTACTTCTTGTATCTATTAAACTAACATCTCCAATTGAATTAAAATTGGGGTTAGCATTAATTGAATTTTTATGGGTGATACCATATTGCAGAATATGAGGTATATTCTCTATATGGGTCATTCGATAAATATAAATTTTATTTAATCCCATCATTTTATACTTAATGTATTTAACTCATTCTATATATGCTATTTTTCAATAGAATAACAACCGTCCACTCTACTAAATAATAACATGATTCACTTTTATCTTTACTTAATAAAATTAAAGAATTAACCCATCAGCAAAGCTAATTTAATCCTTGTAATAAATTACAAATATCTAAAATGCTATATTAGATTTTTCAAATAACATATCAATATACTAATCATCATTCTTCATTAATTCAAAAGCTTCTGATATCTGAAAAACAACCTTTGTAGAATCAATAATTGCATAGAATATTAAAAAATTACCAATAAGAATCATAGTATTTATTACAAAGTCCTTGCTTAATAGTTTTATCTCAATGAACCATCTCAGAAAAAGCACATCAACCTCTTTTAAAAAGAACAGAACTAGAACACCTACAAAAACATAAATTGAAAATAGAGCATTATCTTTTAATTCACCAACCAGCTCAGACAACCCTCGTTTTATTGCTTGAATTTCTTCATCACTAAATAATTCATTATCACTATTTCGAGTTAATCGATATAGTGACATATAAATTGTATTGATAGAACTTAGAAAAATTCCTACTACAGCAATAGATAATCCAACCAATACAGCTACAGCATTAAAAATCACTTTTTCTAAAAGGTTAGACAAAATCTCTTGATCTATTGACAAACTCAACAGAATAGAGAAAATTACTATGATTGTAATTGATATATACTTATTCATGTTCAAGATCATCTAACCTGTTTAGCACTTCTTGTAATTGCCTAATAATAGATTCAGTATTCTCTCTCAACATCTGCGGATTGTCAGTATTCAAATCCAATTCCTCTTTTCTCAGATGTTTTTCACTTTTATAACGTTTCTTCCTACCATTCTCAAGAATACCAAGTGTCCAGCTTCCTCCCCCTGAATCAGCATAATCACGATAAGATTCTAACTCTTCAGCTTCGTAACTAAGAGCTGCTCTTTCATTTCTAAAATCTACAGCGACTTTAGTCATATTATGCTTCTTTTTTAACTCACCTAACCATTCATTAGCCTTTTTCCTACCGCCGAATAGGTTAGGTGCATTTAAAGCAAATGCTATTTGATATATCCCTCCTGAATTCTTAATTAAATCCCAAAAAGCAAATTTATCAACTAAGAATTCTAACTTCACTTCATACCCCTGCGATTTTGCGGGTTCCCTAGTTAATAAATCTAGAACATTTTTAACATTTTCAGGTGATGCAATATTTGATTGATTTTCAAAAGCAATAATTTGCCTTTCAGTATCTATAACGAAGAACAATTTTTCCCAATTTTGAATATCTTCTTCATTAAATAATTTTTCATCAAGCCTTATTAAATGTAAATCAGTACTTTTCAATAGGTAGCCAATCAAAAATCTATCATCAGGATTATTATTTATAAGTCTTGTCGTATATACCTTCTTATAATACCCAACTTCTTTAGAAGAAAATATCGGAAAAGTAAACAAATCCTTGGGCTCCATTCCATTATCTAAAGGATATAGAGTTAATGATGATTTAACAACAAAATATCTAATTGCACATAAATTCATTCCTAATTATTTAGTTCTACATTACTTAATCGCAAACTTATGAAATTTAATCCATAAACAATATATTCATCCTAGTCAACTTAATAGATAAATGCAAATAAGAATCTTTGTAATATTATAGTATAATTTGAACTTAGACCTTTTGTTCCCCAAAAGCATACACTTTTCCCATAATACCCCTCACTCTAAACCGCAGCAAGCTTACTATGGCGTATATCGAGTTCTCTGGGGCGCAGGAGAAAATTAATGGCGTATTTCATAAAGATGATGACATGCCCGAACAAATTCTGAAAGCTGTGACCACTACCCACAAACAAGTTGACCATCCCCTTCAGCTTGCCTTGCGAACTTTATCATTATTGGCTCGTACCCTCAAGCATTCCGCTCGTACCCTCAAGTGTTCCGCCCGTACCCTCAAGCATTCCGCTCGTACCCACAAGTGTTCCGCCCGTACCCTCAAGCGTTCCGCCACATATAAAGCGGTAGTGTCTCAATTTTTGTGTAATCGTTTTTAGTTAATTTTAATGTGTCCACA
>CAXBPC010000043.1:0-20284 GCA_963977525.1 uncultured Marinifilaceae bacterium | reverse complement strand
GTTGGCGCATCGATTATCATATGGTGAGCGAAAGCTTGCGAGAGAGGCTAAAAGGAGCTTCAATCCTTGCTGATGTCGTTCATTCAGATCATTGCCCTGTTGTGGTTGAAATAGAAGCTTAAGGATAGCAGATTAGTAGTTGTCCAATGTTATTTCCGAGGGTCTCACTTTTTTGTGAGGCTCTCAGTAATAAGGATATTATTTGGGGTTGAATAGTTAGCTATTTTTAATCGTTTTTGTATAAACTAAAAGGAGGTCACAGACCTCCAATTCGATTCCTGCAGATTTACAATCTGCAGTAGCGAGACAAAATAAAAGCCGTCAGAACAATGATTCTGGCGGCTTTTGTTATTCTAAATCTACAAAACACGAACCCTTACGAGTTCGTGTTTTAAAGATCTTCTTTTATTCTTGCAGGAGTGAGTGTTGTTAGTCATTATAGTTCTACAGAATAAGCGTTTTTGCTACATAAATCATAACTAATAACATTGAATAAAATGGCCATACAGAAAATGAGATTATAGATTTTAAAACAAGTAATATCTGATTGCCTTCTGGCTTAATTTCGAATAAATCAGATGAATCAATCTCATCTTTGTGTAACTTACTAATGAAGTCGTTATAAGAATTACGAAATCCTTGCTCAAGCCCAAGATAATAAGCATCTAAGAATAGAAATAGGAGTGTTGGCATTACTGCGATTAAAGCATATTCTGATTTCCCTTTATCAGCGATAATAACAAGAATTGCTGAAACTAGAGTTACACACCAAGCCTTTGCTGATGAACTATTCGAAGCCATTCTTTGGATTACATTTTGCAGTATACCTAAATGTGATTGTACAGCCTGTGAGTCTTCTTTAAATTCCATTTTATTATGAATTTTAGTAATATTTATACATTATTATTAGTTAATTCTCGTTGACGTCTTATCAGTTAATTGCCTATATAATAAGTCAAGAGGATAATTCTCGCTATCATGTGAGGTCACCCATTTTTTTATGTCCAGTTGATTAATTGTTGACAAATGTTCCAAATCGATAGGATATTCAAATGAAGCTTTAACTTCTAATACTCCTCCTCTTGCGAGTATACCTAAAGATTTTTCTATCCGATACTCTGATAGTTTCTTCTTCCTAATGAACTTACTCATTTCTATTTCTGCATAAATCCAAGGTGATAGCGTTTTAGACTTAACGCCATTTTCAATTGATATAGAATCGGGAGTATTGAGAAAAAATAGACATTCTACTTTATCAATCATTTTAGTTAATGCAGTTGATAGCATCATATGAACATTACTTGTTGTAAAATTTCTTTTATTATAATCGTAATGGCCACTATCCTTTTTACAGAAATCTTCATCCAATTTCTTTAATAAATCTGCAGAATAACCCCAGATACATGAATCGACAAAGGTTTTAATACCTAAATTTTCGTAAAGGTAGCCTGACAAAATAATTGCAGAATCTTCATTCTTATGCGAATGGGATAAAAATATATCTGCATCTACAGTGGGGAACCAGTTATTTTGCATTTTTCCACCATCAATATTTCCATTGCTTGGAATCAATTCATCCAACTTTTCTTCTACTTTCTTAGAATATTCACAAAATAATTCCAACCCCTTTTTTTTGTAAAATTTTCGTTGCGGTTCGGTCAGGAATTCCTCATATTTTAAATTAAATCCTATATGCATAATATATTGTTTTTAATCTGTTATAAACTACTAATCGTAGTTACTTGTAATTCGTCTACTTTAATGAATATCAAGTTGGTCTTATTCTTAAAAGAGAATCCCAACTTGAGTAAGCTAAGCATATTAATAAATTATCAACAAAACTACCAAATTATATTCATTAAGCTCTCACGTTAATAATCAAAAAAAGACAAAAATGGTACATGTGATTATTTTCAATACACATATCTATGCACATCGAGTTTAATAATTTATAGGGTTCTATAATTTATAAAGCTCAATTGCTCATCACTTCATCCGAATTCAGAAATCAAACCCTCATTCAAGCCTAAACAATTCCACCCCACAAAATTCAATTGCAAATATTGCCTTCAACAAGGCTGTTTGTGCCATATTGAAGGCAAAATTGGCTTTCGAAAATCGTGTATGGTTAAATTCATTGGACAATAGGCCATTTTCTTTATCGGTAAAGGGAATATAAATGCAGAATTCGTATAAAGCTTGTCTGTAAAGGGTAAAAGGAGATGGGTGTTGCTGTTTTTCACATCGGATAATTAAATGTGAGGACAAAACAAGGACGAACAGCCTTGTCGAAGGCTTTTCCAATTGTTAAATTGTTGTGCATGGGGCGTGGCAGTCTTTATTTGCATTGAAAAGAAGAGATTATAGGCTTAAAATAGTCTCATTGGGAAGAGAAATTGAATGTGCATTCTTATCGGAGGGGTAGAGGGTGGTAGATGGGTATATTTTACATTAAAAAAATTGAAAAATTATACAAGATAGAAATTAATGTAAAATAAACAAGCTGTCAAGTTTGTCAAGTTAGGAACTGTTTGTTTATCATTAATTAGTGTGTAATATTAATTATTGTTTAGGTTTATTTTTTTAAATTAGATCTTGTCTTAATCAAAAAATGAATTTTAACCTAAACAATTATGAAGCAAAAAATTTACCATTACTGTAATATTAACGAAGTTAGCACCGTTGCAACCAACATTTTAATTGCTCTACTGAAAGGCGATTGGAGTATCGATTTGGCTTTAAGTGCTATTATTAGAAATTTGACTGAAAACAATGATATTTTCACCAAATCGATTCGTTTCTCGAAGAGTGGCTCTCAACCAAAAATCATACAGGTAAAAGATGATTTGGCGGATAAACTATTCATCTGTACTAAGCAATTTATTTGGGCGAATACTTATGCTCCTGAAAAGAATATCGCCGAAAAGGCAGAGCATATTTGGAAAATATTCGATACGCACAATTTGAATTTACACCGCTCAAGCTACGAAAGTCAAATGGCCTTGACAAAATCGTTAATCGAGAACATCAACCATCCTGATGTAAGACCTTCGCTCGATGAATTAACTGGAGTTGCTATCCGCTTTGATGCTTTCGCCACAGCATCGGAAGCATTTAGAAATAGCTTTGTGGAGTACAGAGAATCTATTGCCGACTTGGAAGAGATTACGCCTCCATCGACTCAAAAAAATGTGATCCGTAAAATTATTAACGATCAGCTATGCGCCTACCTCGATAGTGTTGCGGTTGCTATTCCAGAAAAATATGCGGCTATTAATGATATCATCGGCGAGCATATCGAAAGTGCTAACGTGAAAGCTCGAGCTCGAAAAACTCGCAACACATCCGACGCTGAGCTAGACACAGCAGAATAAAACAATTAGTTTTTGATTAAGATAATTAAAGGAATGGACATACTGTCTGTTCCTTTTTTGTTAGTTTTTAGCCGATTATCTTGAAGCATGATCTTGGAAAGTAGGGTACAAAAAACGAACCCTTATGGGCTCGTTTTAATTAGAAGACAACTAGTGACCCAAATATTTTTTGACATTTTCAACCTCAACACCGATCTCGCTAACAGCTGTTTCTATTCTCACTACAGATACATTAAATTTCTTTGCCCAATATTCTAGTTCCCAAGACTGATGAACATTTATCCTCGTAGAATCTTTAGGGGCTTTTCTTTTTAAATCATCACTCATAATATTGTTTTTTAGATCTGTGTTGTTTATTTCTTTTAGACTTGGAACTCGCGTAAAGAAGTCAATAAAAGAGGTGCAGTTTCGAAAGATTAAAGACTAATCCTAGTTTATATCTGTTTCATAAGGATTACATATCTTAATTGGGAGACAATATAAAAGCCTTCAGAATTGAGATTCTGAAGGCTTTTACCATCTGATATATCTTTATTTCTTTCCAAATGTATATCGTAAACCGATTGAACTTTGAAGTTTGCTATCGTTTTCTGTAAAAATTGGCTGAAGCTCCACATGAAGAGATAGCTCTTTGAATTTCTCAAAAGGAGCCACCTGCACGCCTATAGGAATAATAAGACCACTATCATCATTAATTTGAGCTCCTAAGCCTAAATATAAATTGTAGTTGTTTATTTCAAATACATTATAACTTAGAACGAAATCAGTATTGAAATCTTCAAAAGTTACGGCAACCCTGGCTTCTCCCCATAGTTTCTCACTAAAATTATGAGCTAAACCAATTTTTGAATCAGAAGAGTTGTAGTAGGAAATGCTAGTTTGTGAAAAGCCCTTGTTAGCTATAAGAGTGAAAAGAAGAATAACAAATAAAATTTTAATGAGTTTGTTCATGGTAAGTTCTTTGTGTAAAGTTTGGTTGAATTTATTTAAGTGTGAATTTAGATAAATTCTTTTATTATGTCGTTAATATTGTGAGGCTTTATTAATCTTAATTTCAACTATTTGTTTTATTGGAGAGTTAGAATGAAATCGACTAGTTATATCAATTGGTATAATGTGTGCTCTATAATGTTATCATTTTTTTCAGTCAATATTTCAATATCCTAAGTAAATATTAAACTAAATTTGCTCTTGATCTATAGGATTGATTTTGATTAAGATCAATCTATATAAATCATTAACTTTGAGCCTCATCGTTAAGAAACGATTCCAATCCTGTCAATATGAAATTTAAACTATCAAAGAGAAAAAAAATCCTTATAGCAGTTCTTTCTTTTATTTTTATTCTCTTCTTCTTTCTTTCGTCTCTAGTTAAATACTGGGTGGTGAAAAATAGTGAGGAGCTAGTGGGGCGTAAACTAGAGATATCGGAATTGCATTTTAATTATGCACAGGTTGCACTAGGCATAAAAGGGTTTAATCTTTTCGAAGCAGATAAAACAAACACATTTGTAGCCTTTAATGAACTGCACGTCAATTTTTCGCCTTGGTATTTAATCACGGGGGAATATGCTTTCTCTGAGATTTATCTCGATGGTTTGAATGTATCGGTGATTCAGGATAGCCTTGGTTTTAATTTTGACAGCATGATTCTTAAGCAAGATTCTATTGTTGAGGAGCCAAGTGGGAAACAGGATTTGAAATTCTCGATTAAGAACATTCAGTTTAAGAATGGCTCTGTTCGATATATCGATGAGGTAAAAAAGAACACAATTGCCTTCGATAAAATAGATTTGGCGTTGCCACTTCTTGCATGGAATAATCAGAAATCGGAGATGGGTGTTGACTTCGCTATGGGAGATAAGGGACGTGTACAAGTTTCTGCCGACATTGACCATGCAAAGAATGCTTACGCTATCGATCTTGCTTCACAGTCTATCGATTTGGAACCAATAAGAGCTTATTTGACAGATTATATTGATATTTCAGCCATTTCGGGACAGCTAAATACGACTATTCATTTACAAGGAAGTTTAAATAAGCCAATGAATTTAATCGTATCAGGACACACTAATGTGCTTGATTTCGAGATGAAAGATGGAGCTGATAAAAAGCTATTTGCAGCTAAAAAGCTTGATATTGATTTAGATTCTCTGAATGTTGGAACAGCCCATTACGAAATAGGAGCTATTCAAGTTGATTCACCTGAGATTTATGCCAGTTTAGATAAGGAGTCAAGTAATTTTGAACGAATGCTGGCTCCCTATATGAAAGCAGACTCGTTAGCACAAGATACGCTTCAAGTTGAGGTAGATTCTTCAAGTTTTTTTTATCAGGTCAAAAGTATAACGGTGAGTAATGGCTTGGTGAATTTTACGGATAATACCTTAAATCGACCTTTTGTTTACGACCTGACGAATATTGCCATTACGATGGGAACTCTTTCAGAACAGGTCGATTCTATTCCTCTATCATATTCAATGAATTTGCATGGAGCTGGTCGATCAGAAGGTGAGGGGACATTTAGTTTAAAAGATCTTTCATCGGTAAACTTTAAGAATAAGCTTGAAAATTTAGATATGATGAGCTTTTCTCCTTACACTGAATTTTATATTGCTCGCCCTATCACGCAAGGGGCATTCAATTATAAAACGAGTTTTGCAATGACTATGACTCAGCTTAAGAACGAGAATCACATTCATATTTCGGAATTGGATTTTGGTAAAAAAACGAAGGATAAGAATACGGTTAAAGCACCCGTTCGATTGGCTTTGCATCTACTAAAGGATAAAGATGACCAAATTGATTTTAAATTGCCTGTATCGGGTAATCCTTCGGATCCTAATTTTAGAGTTGGGAAGATAATTTGGAAAACGGTTATGAATTTCCTTATTAAAACAGCTAGTCAACCCTTTAATATTCTAGGAAATTTGGCAGGAGGCGATCCTGAAAGCATCAAAAGTATTCCTTTCCACTTTTTACAAGATAGTCTGGATGCTACACAGAAGAAAAACCTGCGAAAGATTGCAACTATTTTAACCAAAAAGGATGAGTTGAGCTTTGCATTTGTTCAGGAAACTAACTTGAAAAAAGAAAAAGAATTTTTGGCTCTTAACAGTTCAATAAGAACTTACTGTACTTCTAAAAGTATTTCATTTCCAGACATTACAGCTGATCAAATGGTTGTTTGGGCGAGAGAAAATATTGACTTCATTACTTATCTGAATCCGAATTCAGAAGAGGGCGTCAGTTTTGCTTCTATTTGTATCGATAAAGTTGGAAAACTAGAGCTCGACTCAATGTTTATGGATCTGCTTAAAACGCGAAACACGGTTCTAAATACGTTTATGAAGGATAGTTTGGCTTTGGATGAGGCATCTTTCAAAGTAAAAACAGCCGATCTAAGGAATATGCCAGAGCAACTGAAATCACCTAATTATAGGGTTGAGGTATCTCTAAAATAAAACAGAAGCCCCAGATATTATATCCGGGGCTTCAAAGCTTAGTTGTAAGTGATTCAGAAATACATTTTAAGCTTAATAGAATTTTCCATATTTCCATAAACCTTCTTGCGGCCTGATTGACATGACAGGTATTTGCTTGTCATTAGCTATTAGCTTGTAATTATTCGATTTATAAAATAAATTGATAAGCTTTGATTCATTTTCTGTGACATTCAAAATTAAATCAGCCTGTGTTTCTTTGGCAAAATTTAGCATGTTAAGCTTAAATTTGTGACAAGATAATTTCTCTTCCTCATAAGCAATGCCGAATCGTTTCAGGTAGTTACAAGAAAAGCTTAAGTTGGATTTAACCAGTTGTTTTTTATGGGAGAAATTGTAATCAGGGTAGACCAGATAAATTTTAGGATTACAAATATTTGATAATTCTTGTACCCAAGCTAGATGTTCTTTGCTCTGTCTTTTTTGGTCAATTGGACAAATCAGTGTAAGCTGATCCGTATTTAACTTTCCTTGCTGAACAACAACATATGGAATAATCGAACCCGTAATCGCATTCATGACATAAGGACCAATAAAGGGTTGTTGGCCTTTGAAACCAGATATGCCACTGAAAATCATAAGGGAATTTAATTCCTGAGCAGCCTCTTTAAATCCATCAGACAAGTTATTAACTTTCACAATGGTTTGCACTTTTTCACCTTCTTGTTCCCATATTTCCATAGCGGATTTTTGAAGAGCAACTTGTGATTCTTCAACCAAAGATTCATTTTTTACAATGTGAAGAAGATAAACATCAAAACCTGTTTGTGCGGAATAAAACAGAGCATGGCTCAGGGCATGTTTAGCATACTCGCTAAAGTCCCAAGCAACTAGAATTGTCTTTTCGTTTTTTGTCATTTTTTCGTCAGATGAAGTAAAGTGATCAAACTAATTGTATTAGATAATCAGGAAGCAAAGATATTATAATTTGTCACTTTCTAAAATGCTAATAGTTCGGGTGTTAGGAGTGAAAGGCTTCTTATTTACAAATAATTGGATGAGCATAAGGAAACGAAAGATAAACGTCTAATATTTATCTGTTTATAAGGATTATGAATTGATGAATACGCGATAATTTTACAGTAAGTTACATGAAATGATGAATATTTATTCTTATTGATTGAAAGTAAGGTTGTAATGAGTGAAAGATTTTTTTTCATCTAAGTAATTGTACCTTTTATAATATGCAATTGACTCAGAAACCTAACTATATCTGCATCGATATTTTTGATAGTAATCACAAGAATATAACCGAAGAAAAGATTAAATTTGTCGGAATGCGATCTGAAAAACTGGCTCTGTGAGTTGATTTTGTAATGATTTGATAGCCTAGTAATTCACTCGCCTCTAGTAATTTCAATTTATACGTATCGATGACCAAATTTACACACCTACACGTTCACTCTCAATATTCCATTCTCGATGGCGCTTCAAAAATTAAGCGCATGATCGATAAAGTTAAGGAAGATGGCATGCCTGCTATTGCCCTGACTGACCATGGAAATATGTTTGGAATTAAAGAGTTTCATGCTGCTGCTACTGCAAGTGGTGTAAAACCTATTTTGGGGATTGAAGCTTATGTGGCTCGTCGATCACGTTTCGAGAAGAAAGAAAGACAGGATAGATCAGGGTATCATTTGATTATTCTAGCTAAAAATAAGGTTGGGTATCACAATTTAATGCGATTAGCATCTTTAGGTTATATCGATGGTTTCTATTACAAACCTCGTATCGATAGAGAATTGCTAGAGAAACATCACGAAGGCTTGATCATCTCAACAGCTTGCTTGGGAGGTGAGGTGCCACAGCATATCATGAACGAGAGATGGACGGATTTGGATGAGACCATTAATTGGTATAAAAATCTTTTTGGTGAGGATTACTATTTGGAGGTGATGCGTCACAAAACCACCGATCCTGTCAAAAATGCTGATATTTACGACAATCAGGAATTGTGTAATAAGAAGATTTTGGAGCTATCGCAGAAACATGATGTGAAAGTGATTGCAACCAATGATTCACACTTTTTGAATGAAGAAGATGCAGATGCTCATGATTTGCTCATTTGTTTGAATACTGGCAAGGATTTGGATGATCCGACGCGAATGCGCTACACCAAGCAGGAATTTCTTAAGACGACTGCTCAAATGAGTGAACTCTTTGCTGATATTCCAGAAGCCATTGCTAATACGCAAGAAATTGCGGATAAGGTTGAGAACTATGAGCTGAATGTTCCGCCATTGATGCCAGATTTCCCACTTCCAGAAGGTTTCGATGATGCTGATGAATTTTTGCGTCACTTGGCTTTTGAAGGCGCCCATGAGCGTTGGGGAAAAGAATTAGCTCCTGATATTATAGAGCGTTTAGATTTTGAGCTCGAAACGATTAAGAAAATGGGATTTCCAGGTTATTTCTTAATCACTTGGGACTTTATTAAGGCAGCTCGAGATATGGAAGTGATTGTAGGACCTGGTCGTGGATCGGCTGCTGGATCGGCTGTTGCTTATTGTATTAAAATTACCAATATTGACCCAATTAAATACGATTTGCTGTTCGAGCGTTTCTTGAATCCTGATCGTATTTCAATGCCCGATGTCGATATCGACTTTGATGACGATGGTCGCCAGCAGGTTTTGGATTGGGTAACCGAAAAATATGGACACGAGAAGGTGTCACACATTGTAACCTTTGGAACCATGGCAGCCAAATCATCCATTAAGGATGTGGCACGTGTTCTGAAGCTGCCATTATCAGAGGCAAACCGATTAGCTAAGATGGTTCCTGATGGACCAAAAGTAAGTCTAGCGAAAGCTTTTAAGGAAGAACCAGAATTAGATAAAGAAAGAACATCTGATGATCAATTGATCGCTCAAACGCTCGGTTTTGCTGAGCATCTTGAAGGTTCAGTTCGTCAGACTGGTGTACACGCCTGTGGTATTTTGATCGGTCGTGATGATTTAACAGAGCATATTCCTATCATGAAAGTGAAGGGAGTAAACCTACTTGTCACACAGTATGATGGTAGATTTGTAGAAGATGTTGGCATGCTTAAGATGGACTTCTTAGGATTAAAAACCTTGTCAATCATCAAGGATACTCTAGCGAATGTGAAGCTATCTAAAAACATCGACATAGATATTGAGGCCATTCCAATGGATGATGAGAAAACCTTCGAGTTATTCTCTCATGGTGAAACAACGGGTATCTTCCAGTTTGAGTCACCGGGAATGAAAAAGCACTTAAAGGGATTGAAACCTAACCGTTTCGAAGACCTTGTTGCTATGAATGCTCTTTATCGTCCAGGACCGATGCAATACATTCCAAATTTCGTGAATCGTAAACATGGTAGGGAGGAGATTGTCTATGATCATCCAATCATGGAAAAATTCCTGACCGATACTTATGGTATTACGGTATATCAGGAGCAAGTAATGCTTCAGTCGAGAGCACTGGGTGGATTTACGCGTGGTATGTCTGACTCTTTGCGTAAGGCGATGGGTAAGAAGAAGATTGCCGAGATGGATAAGCTTAAAGTTCAATTTATCGATGGTTGTTTGGCCAACGAGGAATTTATGGAAGGCTTTGAAAAGGAAGTTAAGGGAAAAGGAAAGACCTTTAAAATGAAGGTTTCAGAAGATAAGGAGGTCACTCGCAAAATTGAGAAAGCTGAAGACTTGATTGATAAAATCTGGTTAGACTGGGAGGCATTTGCTCAGTATGCTTTTAATAAGTCTCACTCTGTTTGTTACGCTTATATTGCTTACCAAACAGGTTATCTTAAAGCACATCATCCAGCAGAATTTATGGCGGCAGTGCTTAGCCGTAATCTTTCTGATATAGAAAAAGTAACCATTTTCATGGATGAGTGTAAGCGTATGCGCTTACCTGTATTAGGTCCAGATGTGAATGAATCTTACCTTCGATTTACCGTAAATAAGGAAGGTGCCGTGCGTTTTGGTATGGCTGCAGTTAAAGGTGTTGGAGAGGCTGCTGTTGAGGACATTATTAATGAAAGAAAGAAAGGTGACTTTAAGGATATATTCGATTTTGTAGAGCGAGTTAATCTGAGAACAGTCAATAAGCGTACGCTTGAAAACCTTGCCATGTCAGGTGGTTTCGATAGTTTTGAATTTAATCGTAGCCAGTACTTTGCAACGGATGAATTTGAGACAACCTTTATTGAGCTTTTATCCAAATATGGTAATAAGTTACAGGTTGAACAATCGATGGCACAGCAAACCCTTTTTGGTGGTGTTGAAGACTATGTTGTAACCCCTCCAAAAGTACCAAGCTCGGGAGAGTGGAGTAAGCTTGAGCGTTTGAATAAGGAAAAAGCATTGATTGGAATTTACCTTTCTGCTCATCCACTGGACGATTATCGTTTAGAGATCGATTCATTTTGCAATGCGTCTTTGTCAGCATTATCCGTAGACATGATGCAGTTTAAGGACAAGGAGGTTAATGTAGCCGGCATGGTTACTGCTATTCGTCGAGGAATTACGCGAACGGGAAATCCTTTTGCAATTGTTAACATTGAAGATTTCACAGACTCATATGAATTGCCTTTCTTTGGAAAGGATTTTGTCGAGTTCAACAACTATTTTGTTGAGGGACTTTCAGTATTCATAAATGGACGTGTCCAACAGCGTACTTGGCCTAAAGATTCAGTCGAAATAGAGTATAAAATTAAGTCGATTAGTCTATTGTCTGATGTTTTAGAACAAAAGGTCAAGCAAATTACACTTACAATCCCTTTGTTGAGTTTAACTCAAGAAATTGTAAATGAAATGGAAAACTGTTTGACTCATGAAGATAATAAGGGCAGTTTATTAGTTAATTTTGTAATAGTTGATGAGGGGAAAATGAAACTTAAAATGTTCTCAAGAACCTGTAAAGTGAAACTTTCTACTGATTTGATAGAATATTTTAAAAATAATTCTGAAATTGAATTCAAAATTAACTAAATTGCATGCTTGGAAATTAATATTCTAGATAGCTAGATATGAGTGTTTCAAATCATATTTAGCTGTATATAAACCAAAAAAAATAAAAACCATGACTATTAAAGTAGATGATACTAATTTTGAGGAGATTGTTTTGAAGTCAGACAAGCCTGTATTGGTTGACTTTTGGGCTGAGTGGTGTGGACCGTGTAGAATGGTTGGACCAATTGTGGATGAATTAGCTCAAGATTTCGATGGCAAATTTGTAGTAACTAAAGTTGATGTTGACGCAAGTCCTGCAACGGCTGCTAAATTTGGTATTCGTAACATTCCAACCATTATTTTCCTAAAAAATGGTGAGGTTGTTGATAAGCAAGTTGGTGCTGTACCAAAAACTGCTATTGCTGAAAAAATGAATGCTTTACTTTAATAAAGAGTAAAACATTGCTATTATATTTAAGGCATAGAATTCTGTTCTATGCCTTTTTTGTGTTTAAATGCCTTGTCTTTTATAATTCTGAACCCTAAATCATGAAGCAATTATCAGATTTAATAGAATTTGAAGCATTCGATAATTTAGAGCTAATGGCTAAACAAATTGTTGAAGGTTTTCTTATTGGATTGCATCGAAGCCCTTATCATGGTTTCTCGGTTGAATTTGCCGAGCATCGTTTGTATAACAAAGGCGAATCGACAAAGCATGTTGATTGGAAACTGTATGCCAGAAGTGATAAGCTTTTCGTAAAACAATTCGAAGAGGAAACCAACCTAAGAGCTCATTTAGTTCTCGACACTTCATCGTCTATGCTTTTCCCTTATCAGGACAAAAAAGTCTCTAAGATGGCCTTTTCGGTGCTTTGTTCGGCTGCATTAATTCATTTATTACGAAACCAGCGAGATGCTGTTGGTTTATCTACTTTTTCTGATGAAATTGAACTTTTAACTCCAGCTAAATTATCTTTAACGCATGCTCATCGTTTGTATGGAGAACTTTTGAAAATCTACAATAAAGAAGAGGTAGGCTTAAATAAAGGGACTCAATTTTCTGAAAACTTACATCATTTAGCAGAAGCCATCCATAAGCGTTCCTTAGTCGTTATTTTCTCCGATTTAATGGGAGATGATAGTCCGCAGGAAATTTTGGAAGCTTTACAGCATTTACGCTATAACAAACATGAAGTTGTTTTGTTTGCAGTTACTGATCATGATCTAGAAAATCAATTCAATTTTGCCAATCGTCCATCTAAGTTTATTGATATGGAAACAGGGGAGAGTTTAAAGCTAAATCCTTCTGAGGTTCGAGAAGCTTTTACTAAAAAGCAAAAGGTATTTTACGATGAAATGAAACTCCTATGTAGTCAGTTTGCAATTGATTTTGTTGAGGCAGATATTCGTAAACCCTTTAAAGATGTTTTACAAGCCTACTTGATTAAACGTAAAAAACTAGGTTGAAATACCTGTAAATCACATATTCGGGACTTTATCCCACTCTTATTCGGCTATTTCAGCAATGAAAGGTTAATATTCTGTCACTTAATTTTATTATCCAAGAGCTTTCTTTATTTTTATGAGATAACCGACCACATAAAAATGAAACAACTACTCTTCATTCTCTCTCTTTTTTTATTATTTGCTTGTGATTCAAAAACCACAAAAGAAACCGTTGTAACCAATGCCGAAGGTGAGGTGTTGGAAGGGTGGGTGAAGCGATATAATAATAATAAATTGAGATCTGAAACTTTTTATAAAAATGGAGTTAGAGAGGGAGTGGCCCGGGTATATTATGATTCTGGTGAGTTAAGTGATGAAGTCTTCTATTTGGGTGATGAGTTACATGGCGTCGCTAAAAAATACCATAAAAATGGAAAGGTTTATACGTTGACCCCTTATGTGAATGATAAAAAAGATGGTATTCAAAAGAAATTTTATTCTAATGGTGAGCTTTGGGCTGAAACACCTTACAAAAGAGGGAAAGCTGGTATTGGCTTAAAGGAATATAAACGAAACGGTAGCTTAAGAAAAATATTCCCATCTATTGAATATCAGCAGTTTGTCCGTTCTGATCGAGTTAACTTAAAGATGTTCTTGAATAACTACTCAAAGAACGTAGAGTTCTATATTACAAAACTTGTTAATGGAAAATATATTCCGATTCATGCCGAAGTAATCTCGGCTGAAAAAGGATCGGGTAGGGTTGATTTTTTATATTCTAAAGATCAAGTTTTGGATACTGTAGTAAATGTGGTTGCAAAGTACAGAACCTCAGATCGTAATATTTATGTTGGACAAAAAGAAATTCGCATCAGAAACAAGTAGCTCTTGTTTTAGTATGGCTTAACTTTAGATTATTCCTCCTTTTCATTTCTTATATCAGATATTAAGTTATTCGGAATAAAAAATATTTTACTTTTGTAGCTTGATTGTCAATTCATAAAGCTTTTCTCTTTATACATGAAAAAGGAGGAATAATAAACAATAGAATAAAGATTTCCCATGCAGATCGAAGCCCAAGACATCCTTTTTGTTATCAATCCTAATTCAGGATCACAAAAGCCAAATGCCATTATTGATGGAATTAAGAATAGTGGTCATGATATAGATTATATTCTGACTCAAAATCTTGAAGAGTTTAATGAGTTATGGGTAGATAAGATTTTTGATTACAAAGCTGTTGTGATTTGTGGCGGAGATGGAAGCGTAAATTGTACTTTGAAGCATTTGGTAGCAAATAAAGATATCATTCTTGCTGTTCTTCCTAATGGATCTGGAAATGGTTTTGCTCGCGAACTTGGTTTTACCTCTGATGTTGGCAATTTAATTTCTAAGATATTGCGAGGAGAAATCCGGAAGGTAGATCTTGCTAAAATAAATGATGAATACTCGATAAACGTTGCTGGTTTAGGTTTCGATAGTTATGTGGCTTCACTTTTTGATGGGAGTAGGTTTCGTGGACTTAAAAAGTACATCTATTGTACTATAAAAGGCTTATTTTCTTACAAGCCAATTGCAGTTGAGTTATTTCTAGGGCAAGTTAAAATAACTGGTAAGTTTTGGGGTGTTTATCTAGCTAATACAAGACAATTTGGGAATAATGCCATTATCGCTCCTGAGGCGAAGTATGATGATGGTTTACTTGAAATCGTATTGATGAAGAAGTATCCGCTATTGCTCGCTCCATTTGTGGTTTATAAGATGTTTACTGGGAAGTTTAAAAATTCCAAATACATGACTTACCTGAGAGCTAGTGAGATGGTCATCAAGTCAGACTCCAAGTCTTATCATGTTGATGGTGAGCCAAGGTTGATGACAGAGGATTTGAATATTACCCTTGAGAAGCAAAGCGTTAAAGTGATAAAAATGAATTAGGTAAAACCTACATCATAGAACAAGCCCTTAACTTGATTGAAGTTAAGGGCTTGTTTATTTTTTGATTGATCGTCGATTCAAATTATTCTCGAATAATTTGAACTCCCCAATCAGATCCAATTTTTATAATACTAGATGCTTGAGCTTTAGTCATATCATCCTGACGATATTCAACTACGTAATCAACCGAATCTATAATGTCTTGACTGATTTCCATGAAGTTTTGAGCAGGAGCGTCACAAGTAATATTTGCTGAAGTAGAAACGATAGGCTTTTTAAAACGTTGAATAAGTTGCTGAGTAAAGTCTTCATTCGTAATACGAATACCAATACTACCATCAGAATTAATCAAGTTGTTAGCCAAGTTTTTAGCTCCTGAATAAATTATAGTTGTTGGTTTATTGGTGACTTCAAGTAGATCTAAAGCAATCTCAGGAACATCATCAACATATGAGCTAATACGGTTGGGGTTCTCCATAAGAACTAACATTGACTTAGAATCTTCACGTTGCTTTATCTCATAAATACGTTTTACAGCTTCTACATTAGTTGCATCACAGCCAATACCCCAAATTGTATCTGTAGGATAAAGAATGATACCACCACTTTTAAGAACCTCTAAAGCTTTTTTTATATCGTTAT
The DNA here is from genome assembly GCA_963977525.1 of uncultured Marinifilaceae bacterium. GTDB lineage: Bacteria > Bacteroidota > Bacteroidia > Bacteroidales > Marinifilaceae > Ancylomarina. Next base: position 4,456 of record CAXBPC010000043.1, on the reverse strand, counting down.
GCATTTCTTCAAATATGGGTTAAACGGCTACGTCGTACTCGCGTAAAGCGTCATTCAATGATGTTTTAAGATCGGTAGAAGCCTTTCGCTTACCAATGATTAACGCACATGGAACCTGATACTCACCAGCAGGGAATTTCTTAGTTCTAGTTCCTGGAATAACCACCGAACGAGCAGGAACATATCCATCATACTCTACAGGCTCATCACCAGTAACATCAATAATTTTAGTTGACTTAGTAAGAACTACGTTGGCTCCAAGTACAACTTCTTTTTCAAGGCGTACACCTTCAACTACGATACAACGTGATCCAATGAAACAGTTGTCTTCGATAATGACCGGAGCAGCTTGAATTGGTTCTAGAACACCACCGATACCAACACCACCACTAAGGTGAACATGTTTTCCGATTTGTGCACATGATCCAACAGTTGCCCATGTATCAACCATAGTTCCTTGTCCAACGTAAGCACCAATGTTAACGTAAGATGGCATCATTACTACATCGCGAGCAATGAAAGCACCATAACGAGCAACAGCGTGAGGAACAACGCGAACACCTAGTTCTGCGTAATTGGTTTTAAGAGCCATTTTATCGTGAAACTCGAAAGGACCAACTTCAATTGTTTCCATTTTACGAATAGGGAAATAAAGAATAACTGCTTTCTTCACCCACTCGTTAACTTGCCATCCATTCTCAGTAGGCTCTGCTGTTCTAAGAGTTCCTTTATCAAGTAATTCAATTACTTCGTTGATATTAGCTTGAACGTCAGCATTTTTCAGAAGACTTCTATCTTCCCAAGCTGCTTCAATACTTTGCTTTAAATTCTCGTACATGTTTACTCGTTTTTTATTGCTTCGACTCGATGATAATCTTCACTGTAATACTTGGTTTTGTACGACATTAAAGTCCAAGAGGTTGTATGAATTTTGATTAATTTTGACAAAGCTAAGAAAGAGTTTTGATATATTGAATTTTTCAAAGCTAGTGTGCTGTATATTTTAAATAAAGCACGCATTTATTGGCGTAGACTGATTTTAGTTAAAGCTTTCTACAAAATTATGAATTTGCTTATCGAATTGATCTTTGGTTTTGTGAAGGAATTTTATTTGAAGAGGAATGTAAGCCATGTTCTTCTTTATAATTTCTGATTTAATCTTCATATCAAGAAAGCGAATTGCATCTTTTTCTGTTGTGACAATGATCTTGTTATCAGATTTTAGATCATTAAATGCTTTTTCAATTTGATTGAGATTTTTTTCTTTAAAAGTGTAATGATCAGGGAATTGAAGTTCGTTTAATTCATCACAAAAAGAACTTAAGTAATTTCTTAGAGGAGTTGGGTTTGCGATACCCGTCACTAATAGAATTCCTAATGATTCACCATTTGAGTCATTGAGGTCTATAGATTTATTGCCAGAAGTAAATACAGGCTCAATAGGAGCATAATCGAGAGTTGTGAAGTATAATTCCTGATGAGGCAAAGGATCAATATCCTTTTTTAGTTTCTCTGCCTTAGATTGGCTTAAATCAGTTGGACATTTACTCATGATAATGATATCTGCTCTTTTCTTTCCAGCAATTGTTTCTCTTAGTCGCCCCATGGGCATAACGTAGTCATGAGATATTGGCCTATTGTAATCGATTAATAGAATTGAAAGTCCTGGTTTTATATATCGATGTTGGTAGGCGTCATCAAGAAGAATGCAGTCTAGCTTTAATACTTTTTCATTTGCAAGTAATTGCTGTACACCATTAACTCTATCAGCATCAACAGCAACATTGAGTTTAGGGAATTTCCTGTTCATCTGCATAGGCTCATCACCTAAATCCAATGAATTTGAATTCTTATCTGCTAAAACAAAGCCTTCTGATTTTCGCTTATAACCTCGACTCAAACTAGCTAACTTGTATTTAGCCTGTAAAAGATTAATCAGATACTCAGTATGAGGTGTTTTACCTGTTCCTCCAACCGAAATATTCCCAACCGAAATAATTGGCAGGTCAAAAGAGGTCGACTTTAATAAGCCCCAATCGAACATCAAATTTCGAATAGAAAGAATACTTGCGTAGATGAGTGTAAAAGGGAACAGCAAGAATTTAAGAAAAGACAGAAATCTGTGCATAGATGAATAATCAGAATTAATTTGCCCTAAAATTAATTATTTCTTGCGAAAAATGGTCTTGACCGTTATAAAGTAGCAAAGCGATGAAGAAACTTCACCGCTTTGTAACCACTAACCGTTATTAACTTCCGAACAAGAATGGAGTTAATAATTACTAACCCAATGAACTAGATTCTAATCTAATTCAAGAGAAAAGTTAAATAATAATATTGAATAAACAAAATGTAAATGTCTGAAAATTGGGATTTTATGATTCTTATTTAGTTCTATTCTTAACAAAGCCCTTTAAAGATAAGACTTTCGTGAGGATATAATTATTATGCAATACTTTGATATTTTTTTATTTGTTTGATGAAAGCTAATTAGTTATCTAAAAAAATGATTTTGTTAAGAATTAATGGTTTTTACGTATCGTATTTGCCAACATTAATTAATGTTAATAAAAGCCAGAAGCTTAAATCATATTTCCTATCTTTGGCTTACAGCATACTTTATGCCTGTAGAATTAGGTGTTTGAGATCAATCCTCAGAATTGATTTATTAAATTTCAATTGTTGAAATGCCTGAATTCTAAGTTTTAAGAAGTCTATAAATTCAAATCTCGAAATATGAAGATGTTTAAGAAGAATGGAATCCTACTGATACTGGCTGCACTTTTGTTGGGTAGTACTTTATTTTTTGGATTCAACAGGGACGAAAAGAATTTCGAAATCAGTAAGAATTTAAACATTTATCATACGCTCTTTAGAGAGCTGAATATGTTCTATGTCGATGAGATAGATTCTGGTGATCTTATTAAGAAGAGTATGGATGCTATGTTGTCTTCTCTTGATCCATATACAACTTACATTCCTGAATCAGAAATGGAAGATTTCAAATTGATGACAACAGGTGAATACGCTGGTATTGGGTCATTAATTAGTAAGCATGGTGACAATATTATTGTTGCAGAACCTTATAAAGATCTTCCTGCTGATAAGGCTGGTTTAAAAGCTGGTGATGTATTTGTTGAAATTAATGGCGTAAAGATTAAAAAGAAAAGCACAAGTGATGTTAGTAACCTTCTAAAAGGACAGGCTAATAAGCCACTTACCATTAAAATTCGTCGTCTAGGAGTGAACAAGGTCATTGAAAAAGAAATTGTGCGTGCTGAGATCCAACTTAAATCGGTTCCTTATTACGGCATGCTAGAGGATTCTATTGGCTATATCAACTTGAATCAGTTTACAAATAAAGCTTCAGGTGAAGTTAGAAATGCTTTACGTGAACTTAAGGATAAGAACGCTAAGTCAATTATTCTTGACTTGAGAGGAAACCCTGGAGGGCTACTTGATCAAGCGGTAGATATCGTGAATTTATTTGTTGAGAAAGGTGAAAATATTGTAAGTACAAAGGGAAAAGTAAGTCAGTGGGATAAGACATATAAAGCTGAAAAAGTGCCGATGGACACAGAGATTCCAATTGCAGTTCTTGTAAGTAGAGGGTCAGCTTCGGCTTCAGAAATTGTTTCGGGAGCTATTCAAGATTTGGATAGAGGTATTGTTGTTGGTCAGCGTACTTTCGGAAAAGGTCTTGTACAAACAACTCGTAATCTTAGCTATAACTCAAAGCTGAAAGTAACAACTGCGAAGTATTATATTCCTAGTGGAAGATGTATTCAAGCTTTAGATTATAGCCATCGTAATAAAGATGGTAGTGTAGGGAAAGTACCTGATACATTAATTAGTGAATTTAAAACTAAGAATGGACGTAAAGTTCTTGATGGTGGAGGAGTTCTTCCTGATGTAAAAGTTGAAATAGAATTGTTTAGTAGTTTATCTATTGGTTTAATTCGTAAGTATAAGGTGTTTGATTATGCAACACTTTTTGCCAATAAGCATGCTGAAATTGCTGATGCAGAATCATTTGAATTATCTGATAAAGATTATGAAGATTTTAAACAATTCTTAAAAACTGAGAAATTCGAATATGAATCAGAGAGTACTGAAATTCTTGAAGCACTTAAGAAAGCTGCTAAAGAAGAGAAATATTTCTCGATTGCTAAAGCAGAATTTGATAATATAACAGCTAAGTTAACGCCAAATCTAGATCGTGATCTTAAGATGTTTGAAAAGGAAATTAAGACACTTTTGACTCATGAAATTGTAAAGCGTTATCATTACCAAATTGGTGGCATATTGTATGCTCTTCGTGATGATAAGGTTCTTAAAGAAGCCGTATCTACACTTAAAGATCAAAAGAAGTATCAAGAGATTTTGAAGAAATAGATTTGAAAATGTCTAGTCCTAAATAAGCGTTACAGATTATTAGACTAAAATAAAGTATTCT
>CAXBPC010000042.1:0-20544 GCA_963977525.1 uncultured Marinifilaceae bacterium | reverse complement strand
ACGGATACGGCATAAAAAAAGCCATAGCTCAACTTAAGTGTTAACTATGGCTTTCCAGTGATTTAAAATAAACTACAACACTATTCTATATTTTGGATCTGAATTCTCATTAGAATACGAACTCTTCATTTTTTCAATTAGTTACGAACTAGCCTACTCTCTGAAGTCACCACTTCGGTCACCATTGACGTATTTTAACGTCAATTTAAGCAAATTTCGTACAACTTACATTTGATAATATAGTGTATTTTTTTCACTTTTAAAGAAAAATACTTTATTACCCCTTCTTTTAAATCAAGAGACTACATTACGATATTGAATATAACATTCCTCTGTTATGACAATTTCAGCATCAGGTGCGTAGAATCTAATCGCAAGTTCAATTGCATTAATTATTTCAAATTGTAAAGCTTTTGATTTATATCCTCTAGCCGCTTCACGTAAAAATGAATCTGTTTTCTGCCCACTATCCACAGGTGTAAAGCCTTTATCGAGCAATATTGATTGTGCTTTATCTTCTATTTTTCGTCTAAAATATTGGCTATTAGAATTTACATCTTGATCAGACATTTCATCAACATTCCACACACAAATTAGACGAGCATCCATAGAGATAACTCTAAGACCTTCAAATCTTCTAATAGCATTACTTGATTGACCAAAATAGAAAAAATTACTATTACCGGATGGATTCAAGATCAAGTATAACTGCGAAAATTTTGGAGCGTCTGTTTTTAGGAATGAGCGGATATAGCTAATATGTTTTTGATATTCAGTATCAGTTTTCATAGATTACCTCTTTATTATTAAAGGGGTAAAAAAAATCGAACGAATTTAATTGCCTGAGTAATTGTCGCTTTATAATTAATATATCTTTTATTAATTATTGTATTAGCGCATCAGTGTAATTTTAGTTCAGCTTTGGCAAAAGGCCAATTTATTTCAATGGCGATACAATCACAAAGTGAAAGTATTGGTAGCTAATTCGGCCTTTAAAGTCAATTAAATCAAGGGTAAATAATAGAAGTTCATAACGTCTCAGCAAAAACCTTATTCCATGAAAAAAACAATGGTCTTCCCATGAATGGACGAAAATCCTTTATATTCTCTACAATAATAGGATGGCTTAAGCTATTTAGCCCGATGCAGAATATCTAGAAAAGTTTGAAATAAATATTGTTAAGTAAAGAATAACTAGTCCTCAACAATCTCATATTCAATGACATTGATTTTATATCTTTCATAAATATCAGCTATCTTTTCAGATTCGCTTAAACCATTAATGCGAAATTTTTCAGCAAACGTAAAACCCTCTACCATAAAATCATGCATATCTTTAGCGCGATGCTTTTCATCCTGCTCATCGTTGACAATTTTCTTACAGTTACCATAGTCAAATCCGGCATCAACAACAGCTTTAGCTACTTCTCTACTACTTTCAACTGGTAAACGTATAAACTTCCTCCTGCATACCATTGACCGTATAAATGATCCTACCGCTGGCAGAGCTGTCAGCCGATATCCAATCATTAACGTTGCTACCAAGGTAGGCTGATATATTTTTCGCTTTATCTTTTTTATTCACAGTATCTAACCTTAAATATTTACGTTTACTCTTAAGCAGATAGTATCCAATTAAACCAGTGGTAAATGATGCTTAAGCTATTTATTTGTTTTTGAATTTACATGAGGATTCATATGTCTTCGATAGAAGGCACTTTTAAACACGTTGATAAAACCATATAGCCCGTATCATTAATATGCTGAAAACCTAACTTACCGTAATGCGCAATTAGCTTTTTCATCCCTTCATTTTTATCTTGAGTAAATTTGGAAAGCTCCATTTCTTCAAACCATTTTTTCTTTTCTGATGAAGAATCTTCATTTAACTCATGCTGTAGAGGGAAAGGTTTTATTGCGACAATACCAGCGCCATAAGAAAAGCGATCCATTAGTGCACGTAAAATTTTTAAGCCCCATTTCTTCCCTCGATAGCTTGGCACTATTTCTAAGCGATCTAATATAAGTAAGTTTGAATCGTAAATACCATAATTAAAATGCTTCTGTAATTTTTCACTAAATTCATTACCATCAAACAAATCAGTGTAGTAATCATAAAGCCCTTGAGAGTGGCTATCAAAAACGTCAAATGCATTAATTCCGTTATCAAATGAACGATTTAAATCCACATAATAAAGCTTAAACTTTCCTGCAAGTTCCCTACTACCGTCTTCACTTTCAGCCAAAATTTCACCAGAAATTTCATTTGTAGAGTCTTCCGGATCTGAGTAATTCGAGACATAAATTTCTTGCTCGTAAGATAAAACTATTGATTTATAGTCATCGTTATCCATTTCTATTCTCCTATTAGTCGGCATTTGAAATTAAATTCTTCGCCATTGTTATTTTGAATTCCTACGGTGGCTTTGCTATCAGTCGCATCAACTACATCCAAGTTAACATTCCCACAAGTTACGCCCGTATATTTGTCAGATTCTATTGCAGCGTATATATGGCCGAGCTTGTTTTGCCCCATTGCCTCTCTTTCAATTAGGTAAAAATTAACACCTAAAGATTTTAGTAATGTGCCAGACAATGCCGTCATGTCCTCGCAGTCTCCCTCAGCGTCAATTATGGTTTTTGATGGTAAACGAGTTCCTGTTTCATCAACCTTGTAATTTATATTGCCCTTTACAAAGTTGAGAACACTTTGTGTCTTTTCAACATCAGTTCCGGTTTGTTTAAGCTCTAACTCGTTTATTAAACACTCTCCTAATTCAGAAGAATCGTTTATTGCTTTGTTTATACTGCCAAGGTCCGTACTTCGGTTACTCAATGAAGCAACTTCTGCTTTATTTTCAATGCAGCTTCTAGCCTTTTCTAATTGACTGCTCCCAGTCAAACAAAAGAGAAATAAACCGATTACAATTACAATCAGGCCAAGTATTGATAAATTAGTTTTCTTATTTTTTTTCAATTCTTCCTTTAGCATCTGATATATACTCGCTTCATCAACTTTCTGCCATGCTTCATAACCCAGCGTATTAATGATCTTATGTCTAATGAGCATCTTCCTAGTAAATGAGGTATATAGAAAAGTCACCCCATAAATAATTGATAGAAAGATAAATACGAAAACATACGCCAATATTTGTTCTTTAACGATGTCACTATCTAAATTTTTAAAGTGGTGAATAGCCGCTGAAAAAAGCGGTTTGTTCGCTACAGCAAGGTAAATCACCAGTACATTTGCTAAGCCAAAAATAAGTAGCACTCCCACCGTAGATAGTCTTTTTTTCAAGTTTACCTCTATGAAAAGGAAAATCATCAACACTTGAGTGCCAAAAACAACAAAAAATTCTTTCAATTTATCTAACAATTCAATACTCCTTACTTAATCATTACGCCAATCCAGTCAACAAAAACTGTACGGTTGTTATCGTCTTTAATTTCACATTTCATCGTATGAAGCCCTCTATACTGTGTATATTCATCTAGTATGATGGTTGAATAAGGCTTAACAGATCTGTCATGGCTGTTCTGAGCTTGCTTGTTGAGATATTTAATTGTTGGTGTTTGCTCAAGATCCCTTTCTTCATCTGGCGTTTCTTGTCCATGGTTTGTTTTAGTGAGCAGTACTTTTAAAGGAAAAGCTAAGCGGCCTCTAGTTGAAGCTTTAATTTCGAACTTTAGGCTGGCATGCTTATTCAAATATCTTGATCCAGAGTGGTATTCAGCGAAACCTGAAGATTCGTCCACAAAACATTTATAACTAATTTCTGCATTATCGATAACACTAGAGCCTTCTAATGAAGCTCTAAAGGCTCTAGGCAATGCGCTGAAGTTGATACTGTTGCGATAATTGAGAATTCTCATTTTGTAATCAATAGGCATACCATTGGCGTTTGTCAGGTTAGGAAGCACAACGGGAAGGTTTTGTGTTTGACCGTTTTTCTCCTTAACTTTTATTTTTGAATACTTGTCTGGCCAATCAACAAAATCTAAAAGACCTTGCCCTAACATTGCTTGATTTTTGTTAGCAAGCCCTTGTAACTTAGAGGCCATATCAACTTGCAAACCAGTAGCAGAAACTTCACCTACATTTTGATAGCCAAAACTACCCCACAGCACTTCTTGATCATCACCAAAATCACAGCCCACTCTAAAGCCAAAGTCTTTGGCATCAATACCATTCTTAATCATCCAAGGCTTTATGCTTTCTTCCAGAACAGCCCGTAAAGTTACAGAACAATTAATTGCGTCTGCTACAGCATTTTCCTTATCAATATCACTACCACCAAAAAATGCCATTACAGCATCGCCCATTAGTCGATGAACGTGACCATCAAAAGAGCGAATAACCTCCACACATGTTTTAATTACTGCATTTTTGAAGAGATATACGGTATCTAATGGATAGAGCAATGAAAGCCTTGTAGAACCTTTTATATCTACAAATAATGTACACACATACTGGTTTTTGGTTCCTGTATCAGTGCCTTCTAAATCAATAAAATCTGGATGGGTGCCTATCTCTGATTCATTTACTCCATGCTTGCCAAATAAGGGCCTAATTTTTGTTTGTAGTAAATATTCATTTTGTGGTCCCAACGTGGCTATATCGCTAGCTCTACTTTCAGCACTTACACTAGCTAAGAGTGATTTTGTTGCTACGACTCTATTGCTGCTCATTTTGCCTTTACTATATGTGTCATATACATTTTCAAATAAATCTTCAAATTTCTGCATTTTAATTAACCTCCTAAAGTCAAAATAAGCACAAGCGAAACCGCCAGTAGTGGCAAAACACAATACATAGTTAAGTTAGAAGCGATCTTCAGCACTCTAAATTTTTCTTTAACAATTCCAGCAACAACATAAGTTTGAGAGGCTAAATCTTTTGCCCTTGTTTCTTCATCTGAGCTAATAATTTTGTCGTAGTAACCTGTTGCACCATTTTCACAATTAGAAACATCGCCAAAAAAGATGAGAGAGTCGGTAATGCCGTCATTACCTGTGTTGGAATAAACAACTCGAACGAGTTGGCTGATAGCTATTATTGAGAAAATAATCGTTGTGATTACGGTAAGTAAAATTACCTTACTCAAACAATCTGACGGAACTTCAACGGGAATCATCATAACCCTAACCGTTAAACCTAAGATCACCGTAGCAAGAAAAGATATCATCAAGCCTACTTTGAAGTTTGTTGTTGCTATGTAATGGTCATAACGTTTAATTACATCCATCATAAAATCTATTTGGTCACTCATATATACTCCCTCTTGTTATTTGCATAATTGAAAATATGCATGTTTTATCGTATTTTATTGTTTTAATTTATCTTGACTAAAAACGTCTGTCAAGTTAAATTATCTGCATATTTTCGATTACGCATATCGCGTTACTAGGTAATCAAACATAATGAAAATTAAGTTATCTGATATCGCTACTGTTAAAGCTGGTCATGGTTTCAGGGGTAAAATACCTGAAATATCAGAAGGTAATGGCTATGTTATTCAGCAGCGAGACATAAACGAAAATGGAATTATTAATTGGACAGGGTTGGTTCGTACAGAAATTAGAGGAAGGCGTGAGCCTGACTGGTTAGAGCCAGGAGATATTATATTTTCTGCGCGAGGTGTTAGAAATATTGCAACCTGCATTGATGAAATAGAAAAACCAGTAGTGTGTGGGCCATATTATTTTCTTATTCAAATAAACGAAGACGTTAGTGCAGCTTTTTTACCCGCTTTTATTGGATGGCAATTAAATCAAAAAAGAGCACAAAAAACGTTTGCGAAGGCTCTGGAAGGTAGTATTCAAGTCAGCATTAGAAAATCAGTACTTGAAAATATAGAACTCGATATCCCAGACATAAAGAAACAACATGCTATTGCAGAGCTTGATAAGCTCACTAAAAAAGAGCAAAGCATATTTGAAGCCTTAATCGTGAATAGAAAACAGCAAATGCGAAGCATTGCCGCAGGTTTACTAAATAATACGATTGAATTGAACACAAAATAATTTGTTGGTTTTAAAACTCAACAAATGAATACAGATAATTAGGATTAAAAATGCCAGATAGCAAAATAAATCAAGACGAAATTAACAGTGCAGTATGGAAAGCATGTGACACCTTTAGAGGAACGATTGATTCTTCAATTTATAAAGATTTTGTTTTAACCATGCTGTTCTTAAAGTACATCTCGGATGTGCATAAAGATAAGTATCAAGAATTAGAAAAAGAATATGGCGAAGGTTCACCAATGATCGCTGCCATGATGAAAAGCCAGTCTTTTATTATTCCTGTAGGTGCTACATTTTGGGATTTATATGAAAAAAGGCATGAAGCTGGTAATGGAGAACGCATAGATCAGGCACTCCATGCCATTGAAGAAGCTAATGGTGGTAAATTAAAAAACGTTTTCCAAGATATTAGCTTTAATACCGATAAATTAGGTGAAGAGAAGCAAAAGCATGAACTGCTACGCCACTTATTAGAAGATTTTGGGACAGAAAAATTAAACTTAAGTCCAAGCCGAGTTGGCTCCCTTGATGTCATTGGTAATGCCTACGAATACCTCATTAAGCACTTTGCTGCTGGTAGCGGGAAATCGGCTGGTGAATTTTATACCCCACCAGAAGTATCTGACTTACTTTCTATTATTCTAGAGCCACAAGAAGGTGATGATATTTGTGATCCAGCCTGCGGGTCCGGTTCACTATTAATGAAGTGTGGAAAACAAATCCGCAATAATTTTGATGGCAGTAAAAAGTACGCATTGTTTGGGCAAGAGGCTATAGGTTCTACATGGTCACTGGCTAAAATGAACATGTTCCTTCATGGTGAAGACAACCATAAAATAGAATGGGGAGATACGATTCGAAATCCTAAGCTGATTGATAGTAAAACATCAGGTTTAATGCATTTTGACATCGTAACTGCGAATCCTCCATTTTCACTTGATAAATGGGGACATGAGGGCGCTGCAAAAGATAAATATGGACGTTTTCATCGAGAAATCCCACCAAAAGGAAAAGGTGATTATGCGTTCATATCACATATGATTGAAACGTTAAAACCAACAACAGGACGTATGGGAGTCGTTGTTCCTCATGGCGTTTTATTTAGAGGTTCAACCGAAGGAAAAATACGCCAACAACTTATCGAAGAAAATTTACTTGATACAGTCATTGGCTTACCAGAAAAGCTATTTTTTGGTACAGGTATACCAGCGGCTATTCTGATTTTCAAAAAACAAAAAACAGACTCCAATATCTTATTCATTGATGCTAGCCGATCTTTCAAATCAAATAAGAATCAAAACCAACTTACAGAAGGTAATATCAAAGATATTATTGATGCTTTCAAGGCTCGAAAAACTCAAGATAAATACGCGTATTTAGCAACTAAAGAAGAAGTTGCTGATAATGACTACAACCTCAATATTCCTCGATATGTAGATACATTTGAAGAAGAAGCAGAAATTGATTTAAATGAAGTTAGAAATGAACGACTCGCGTTGCAAAGCCAGTTAAAAGAACTTGAAGTAGAAATGGAAGGATACTTGAAGGAGTTAGGTTATGGCTCGTGATATAGATAAACAGGATATCCCTGATGGATGGCAACATATATTACTTGATGAAATTACAGAAAGAAGAAGCGGGCACACTCCAAGTAAAAGTAATCCTGAAAATTGGAATGGTGGAATAAAATGGATATCCCTTTCTGACTCATTTTCATTAGATAAAGGTTATGTTTACCAAACAGAAAAAGAGATTTCAACAGAGGGTATTAAAAACTCTTCTGCAAACATACTACCAGCAGAAACGGTCGTATTATCTAGAGATGCAGGCATAGGAAAAAGTGGTGTGATGGCTGAACCGATGGCTGTTAGTCAGCATTTCATCGCATGGGTTTGCGATAATAGCAAAAAGATGAATAGCTGGTTTTTATATAACTGGTTACAAACCCATAAACGTGAATTTGAACGTCAGGCTGTTGGTTCAACGATTAAAACAATCGGTTTACCTTATTTCAAAAAACTTGAGATTTTAGCTCCCCCATATCAAGAGCAGGAAAAAATTGCACAGATTCTGTCTACATGGGATAAAGCTATTAACGTTACAAAACTACGAATCGAGAATAATCACAAGTATAAGAAATCTCTAATGCAGGAGACTTTAAGTGGTAAGACTAGATTTTCGGAGTTTAGGGATAAATGGAAATTAGTAGCTATTAAAGACTTACTAAAAGAAAGTCGAGTTCCTTCAATAAGCAATGATGTGACAAAACGTATAACAGTTAGGCTTAACTTTAAAGGAGTGGAAGCGCGGCCCGTGAGAGGTAGTGAAATGGTAAACTCAACAGCATACTTCGCAAGAAAAGCAGGACAATTTATTTATGGAAAACAAAATATTCATAAAGGCGCTTTCGGTATTATTCCTGAACAATTAGATAATTTTGAGTCTTCACAAGATTTACCTTGCTTTGACTTCAAAGAGAACTGTGATGCAAATTGGTTCTTCTACAAAATATCACAAAAATCATTTTATACATCTTTAGAGAATAAAATGACAGGAACAGGTTCTAAAAGATTAAGCCCAAGTGAATTTTTTAAATTAAAAATCTTTGTACCTAAAGTTGAGGAACAAATAAGGATAGCCTCAGTTTTAATCAATGCCGATAAAGAAACTAATCTATTGACGCAGCAGCTTTTTGATTTAAAGAAAGAAAAAAAAGCACTAATTCAACAACTATTAACTGGTAAACGAAGAGTTAAGTTAGAAGGGAAAGCAGCATAAAATGGATATTTCAACGTTAACATTTGATCAGCGCGATGAGTTTAATCGCAGAGCTATAGCAGAAAAAACAATAAGCTTATTAACTTCAGATATTGAAGTATCACCATTAATTATTGATGGTGATTGGGGTACAGGTAAGTCGGAGTTTTGTCATAAACTAATAAATTTAATGAAGGTTTCTCATACTGAACATCAGTTAATTTATGTGGATGCCTATAAGGCAGATAATGTTGATGAACCTTTGCTAACGTTATTAGCAGAAATAATGAAGTTGGTGCCAAAAGGTCTGCAACAAAAAAGCTTTTTTAAGAAAATTTTGCCTACACTGAAATTTGGTTTGAAAGCAGGTGCTAAAGGTGCTGTTGGTCATTTATTAAAACAAGACTTTGCTGATGTTGCTGATGACTTTGATAAAGAAATAAAGCAAGTATCAGATAAAATAATCGACTCTTCAGTCGAGTCTTTATTAAAAGGTCACGTTGAGGCCAGTAAGAACCTTCAAGCATTACAATCAGCACTAACAGAATTAGCTAAAGAAAATCCGATAACTATTTTTGTCGATGAACTTGATCGATGTCGCCCTGATTATGCTGTCGCCATTTTAGAAACGATTAAACATGTATTTGATGTTGTAAATGTTCAATTTGTGCTGGTAACTAACTCAACACAATTGAGAGCGTCAATTAATCACTGTTACGGTAGTGAGGTTAATTCTCAACGATACTTAGATAAGTTTATTGGATTTAGTTTCGTATTACCTGAGGTTGTCCAAAGTCAATATGGCAAGCTTGTAGCAATAGCTCACTATGTTAACTTAATAAGATCTAGTAAAGCACTCAAGACTTCTAAACTAGATCAAGGCGGTAACGTTAAATTTATCGAAGATCTAATTCAAGTAAATAATTGGTCTCTGCGAGAAATTGAAACGTTTGTTAAACACCTAGAAATATACCAGGTTCTCACTGGTAGCTATGCCTTTGAAAACTTAGGCAACAACATTCTTACATTGCTAGGAGTCGCAATATTTTGCTTTAACCCAGAGCAAAAGAGAAAACTAACAAAAGGAGTTGTAGACGGAAAATCTTTAACATCTTTTATTGGCTGTTATGAGTTATACCAATGGGAGAATGGGACTAAAGGGCCAACTATCAATGAAACTATAGCCGCGGTAATTGCAAATGAATCTAGCGATAAAATTCAAGAATTCGAGCCAAATTCAGAAACTGTAGCAGCAAATTATGAAGAGCGTTTTCAAGGTGCGTTTAAAGATGGTCACTTCTCAATAGACACAGGTGAACGGTTGTCTATTAGCCGCGAAGCAATTAACACACTTTCGTTTGCAAATGGTTAAGCTAAGGTAGCGCATGCATCATTCACTTCCAAACTTCAAAGAAGAACAAGCAGCTAAAATTCCTGCGCTAACTTTACTTACTAATTTAGGTTATGAGTTTGTTTCGCCTGAGCAATGTAATGTTACTCGCACGAACAAAACAATGGTGACTTTGCCTAATGTAATACGAAGCCAACTAGCCCAACAAAAATTTCCTTTTGCTGGGCAGCAATACAATTTATCTGATTCGAGTATTGATAAGATTATTCATGAGTTGACTTATCCTGCCATGAATGAAGGGCTGCTTGCCGCTAATGAAAAACTTTATAACGCGCTTATGTATGGTGTTGGTGTTACTGAATTTATAAATGGGAAGAAGGCTAATCCAACAATTCAGTTAATAGATTGGGCAACTGTAGGCAATAATCAATTCCATTTTACAGAAGAGTTTATTGTAGAAAATATCCAAGGAACGGGCCATCGTAAGCCTGACATAGTTTGTTTTGTTAACGGTTTACCTTGGGTAGTCATTGAAGCTAAACGCCCTGATTCAAATAAGACAGGTAAACCAACCATTACGGAAGGAATATCACAGAATATTCGAAATCAAAAGCCAGATGAAATTCCTCATTTGTTTGTATATAGCCAACTATTGTTATCAATTAATGGTCATGATGGCTTATATGCAACATGCGGTACGCCTGATAAATTTTGGGCAAAATGGAAAGAAGAAGATATTAGTGAAGCTGAGTGCTTTCGTTTAAAAAACACTAAATTAGATCAGGAAAAAGTCTCTGCAATATTTAATCATCGCACTATAAAAGATCGACAGGAATATGAAGCATTAATTGCAGGTGGTGATTTAGTATTGACGGATCAGGATAGATTAATAGTAAGTCTATTACGTCATGACCGTTTATTAGATATGACACGATTATATAGCTTGTTTGATGACAAAATTGGAAAAATTGTCGCAAGGTATCAACAAGTTTTTGGTATTAAAAGGTTAGTGGAACGCATTACTTCTTTTGATGATAAAGGCGCTAGAAATGGCGGTGTTATATGGCATACCACAGGCTCTGGCAAGTCTTTTACTATGGTGTTTTTATCTAAAGCACTTATTTGGTTAGAACAATTAAAACAAAGCCGCATTGTTATTGTAACCGATAGAACTGATTTAGAAGACCAGTTGAGTAGTACTTTTGCTTCTGGTGGTGCTTTCACTCAACGTGATAAAAAAGATGCGATGGCAACAACAGGCAAACGTTTAGCTGAGCAAATTGGCAAAGGAAATGAACGAGTTATTTTCTCTATCATTAACAAGTTTGGCTCTGCCATTAATTATAAAGAATGTTATAACGACAGTGAGAATTTGTTGGTTTTGATTGATGAAGGCCATCGTAGCCAAGGTGGTGAAAACAACATTAGAATGCGTCAAGCATTGCCTAAAGCGGCCTTTATCGCCTTCACAGGAACACCTCTTTTAAAAGACGATAAAACCGAAAATAAATTCGGTAAAATCATACACTCTTATACTATGCAGCAGGCTGTTGAAGATAAAACGGTTACGCCATTATTGTACGAGGAACGAATCCCTGAATTATGCATAAATAGTAAAGCCATTGACGCTTGGTTTGATCGCATTACCGATAAACTAACCGATAAACAAAAATCTGATTTAAAGAAGAAATTCGCTCAAAAAGGTGAAATTTACCAATCTGAAGGACGTTTAGAGTTAATTGCCCATGATATTTCTGATCACTTTCAGAACTTTAAGGAACAAGGGTTAAAAGGGCAATTAGCTTGTGACTCTAGGGTTTCTGCAATTAGATATAAGAAGCTACTTGATAAAATAGGCAAGGTAACATCAGCAATTGTAATGTCTTCTCCAGATACTCGCGATGGGCATGATGAAGTAAATAAAGAGTCGAAAGACATTGTTCAAAACTGGTGGAAAGAGCATGTTGGAACACAAGATGAAAAAGTATACACAAAAAAAATTATCCAAGATTTCAGCAAAGATGGTCCTCCCGATATCATCATAGTAGTTTCTAAGCTTTTAACTGGTTTTGATGAACCTAAAAATACGGTTTTATACATTGATAAGAAATTAAAAGAGCACGACTTAATTCAAGCAATTGCAAGGGTTAATAGACTACATTCTAAAAAGAAGTTTGGTTATTTAATTGACTATCGAGGTATTTTAAAAGAACTGGATAGCACAATAGAAAAATACCAAGATTTGGCTGAGCGTGTTCAAGGTGGTTTCGATGTAGAAGATCTTAAAGGTCTTTATAACCGAATGGATACGGAATACAAAAAGCTACCAGGGTTAAATGATGAACTTTGGTCAATTTTTTCTGCTGTAAAAAACAAACAAGACGGCCCTGCACTTCGTCAGATATTAGCACCCAAAATTGAAAAGTCAGATGATCATTTTATTGATACTAACCTCAAAAAACGAGAAGACTTCTATGATGTGCTGACTCGATACACTAATTGCTTAAAAGTGGCGCTTCAATCTGCTAGTTATTTTGAAGACAAGAGTTTTGATAGCAAGCGAGCTTTATACAAAGAAACATTAAAACGTATGGTTCAACTAAGGGTGCAAGTTCGCCAAGATGCCGATGAAACCATTGACTATGATGAATATTCAGATGAAGTAAAACTACTTATTGATAAACATATTGCAGGTGTTGAAGTGAAAGAACCTGATGGTGTTTATCAGGTAGATAAGCTTGGTAAAAATGCTAAACCTGAAGATTTGTCTGATGATGAGGCTCGTAACCAAACTGATAAAATAACAGGTCGAATCACTAAAATAATCGAGCAAGATCTTGCTGATGACCCTTACGCGCAAGAGTATTTTTCAAAGTTATTACAAAAAGCAATTGAAGACGCAAAAGCAATGTTTGATGCACCTGTTAAGCAATATATGCTTTTCAGTGAGTTTGAGCAGGAAGTAAAGGATAGAGTTGTGAACGATATTCCTGAAGAGTTTAAAGACAACCATAGAGCACAAGCTTATTTTGGATTATTTAAACATTTGTTCAAAGGTGAGTTGGCACTTGCTGAAGAGACTCTTGTTAAATATTCTTTTGAAATTGATGAAGTGGTAAACAAGGCTGTTGCAGAATATTCAATTAATCCATCTGAAATAGAAAATGCAATTACGACAGGCTTATTACCGATGTTATACGGAGATTTAGGCATTGATAATGCTCAGCTATTTATTGCTGAAGTTATTAAAATTACTCGATTAGGTATAGCAAGAGCACAATAAACTATGAGTGAAAAAAGAGCACCATATTCAATTGATGGCTCGTTTCAATATGGTGATGATTTAATTCCTTATGAAGTGATTGAATATTCACATCTGAACGAGAATAAAAAGCCTAAAATATCCATTAAAGTTCATCCTGATGGGCAGGTTATTGTATTAGCCCCTACTGGTTCAACAACAGAAAAAATTCAACAAGCTGTATTAAAAAGAGCTAGGTGGATCTGGGAAAACATTCGGGCCTTTAAGGTACAGCACGATTACGTTTTACCTAAGCGATATGTTAGCGGTGAGACTTGTTTTTATCAGGGTCGTAGATATGTGCTAAAAGTTGTTGAGGACAATACTAAAATATCAAATGTGAAGCTGTTTCGTGGCAGACTAATGACTAGCCTCAAGAAGTTCGATGATAACAACTCTAAGCGTACTAAAGCATTATTAGATAAATGGTATACTCACAAAGCTAATTTAGTATTTAAGGAGCGTTTAGGCGTATTGGTCCCTCAAACTGATTGGGTTATCGATATTCCAAAGTTCAAAATAATGAATATGAGTAAACAATGGGGAAGCTGTTCATCTAAAGGAACGTTAATGCTAAACCCTCATTTGATTAAAGCTTCAAAGGAATGCATCGACTATGTGATCTTACATGAGCTTTGCCATATTGCTGAACATAACCATAGTGAAAAATTCTGGCGTTTACTCACTCAAACAATGCCTCACTGGAAAGAAGTCAAAGAAAAACTCGATGGTAATGCTGAGCTTTATTTGAATGAGTAGGATCTACTTACAACAATCTCCTGAATTACTATCAACAATACGAGGTTGTATTTTTAAAAATACTAATATACTAATAAAATAGCAATTAATAATAAATCATTGTTTAAAAAGAAAATATTTTAAATTATAAAATTACAACCTTTAAAATCAATCAAATAAAAAAAGAAAATAATTACTACCCTAGTCATGATAACAACTTCTGTTTTCCTGAATTAAAAATCTCTTGTATGCATTAATAAATTGAAATATAAAGAGATTAAAAGATATAAATACAACTACTTTGTTTTTATACAAATACGTTGTAAACCTATCACAAAAGCCATTGTTGTCAAAAATAATTACATGCTTTATCAGGTATTTAAAAAACTTACAACTATCACTAGCCATTGATATTAAAAGAAATAATATTGGTTTTTGTGAATACTTTTTAGAGATTTGCATTTCAGTATAACAAAACAGAAAATACGCACTATAATGATTTTTGTGGTTGTATATTTAAATGAGGTAGTTGTAATGAGTTATGCGATATTAAGAACACACATTGACGAAAAAAGAGAATCGTTAGTTTCTAAAACTGAATTAGGAAATTATGGTCATCATCATACTGCCCTTAATAATATCGTAAAATTAGGTTTATCCTCAGAAGAAACTATCCAACATTCATTAACGGCAGGACTTGATGACTTAATAAACCAATATAGAGAACTTTTAAAAGCAAAAAATAGAAGCGACATAAAATCGCCACTTACTAGGGTTCGCAGACTTTCTGATTTGTATAAGGGTCTAATATCTGTTGAAACTGATGGATTAACATTTACCGATATTATTCAACACGCTCTTAAAAACCTATATGGTGATAAAATCTTCACAGGAGAAATAACGCCAAAGACTCAAAAAGACATAAAGCAAAAGTCGTTAACCTATCGCGAAATTGCTACAAATATGATTTTAAAATCAAAAGAAGTAGACGAAAACCTGTGGCCACAAGTAAAGCTGGATGAAACTGATAAAACCAACAAAGTTAAAGGGTTATCTTCTGCCAGCAAAGTTCTACGAGATTATTTCGATGGCGAAACCGTACCAACAGAACGTATTAGTAATGAAAGAATAAATTTTATAGAAGCTCAACTTGGCCTTCCTAAAAATACGTTAATTAATAAAATCGTTAGAAAAACAAAATCGCACTACAAAAGAGAGAAAAGACACACCAACCCAAAAACCACAAAAAGCAAACGATATAAAGTAATCAGCAATTCATTAAGTAAGGGGCTACAGGTATGCTTTGATGAATATTCAAATTTCAAAATGAAGGGCCTTCAGCCCGAAATTAGGAATATTACTGAAAGTACGAAAAAAAGCAGTAAAGCTCTAAAAAGGCTTAAAGTTAAAGAGGTAACCAGACGCCAAAATAAAGGTTGGACCAATGATGGGAAAGAGATGAGTGGTTCAGCAGTCGCATTTTATAATCACTTAATATTCTTTCAAGATTATTGTGTAAGACAGCAAGATATTAAACTTGAAGAAGTTTCAACAAGACATCTCACAGATCCTAGGTTGCTTGATGAAATGGCTAATCATATAAAGTTGAAAGGACATGGAGGTACATCAGCAACAAGGCTTATCAATTTTGTAAATATTGGTGCACAGAATAAGGGGTATTTGAGGCTATGTGGTGAAAGAGGAGAAAGATCGATAGAAGATTACTATGACGATCTAGACCTAATTCAAGAAGATTATCACGAATTAAAATCAAGCTGTGAATCCGCGATATCATCTCGAGGAGAGGGTAGCCAAAAAGGAAAAAAAAACGTTCAGTTCATATTAAACGAACCTTCCGATAATAGACAAATACTAATGCACCAATCTAGTAGCTACCTTATTAAACAGGCCCTTAGTTTTCAGGCCGAATCAAGGCGAAATGAAAAGCTAGCCATGAATGCAAAAACTCAATTAATTCGAGAAAAGCGATCTGCTAGTGCTGCCTCATATATTACAAAAGCATATAAGAGAATAATAACAGCCTTAATATCTGAAGTGTCTTGGATTGTAGTGCCTAGAGCTTCTACTTGGGGGATATTAAAATACTACCCTTCAATATCTCAAAGAGATGATGATTACCCGTCAATTACTTACCTGAAAAAAGAAAATAGATATGAAATGAAGGCTCCTCTTTATGGGCCTAGCCTATTAGATCCAAATGTAAAAGTGAGGTATTTAAAAAACTCTGACGCTATAAATGCCACTGAAATATCTTTAAAGCTGCCAGAATACCTAAGTCCTTTATTTTCAAAATTCTTAAGTATTAGAAATGACTATATCAAACTAGATTTAGGCTATCACATAAAAGAACTAGTTGAGAATTGTTACCTAGATATACAAAAGATTGAAACTGAATTGAAATCAATTACAAATGAGGAAATTAGACTGGTTAAAGAAATTAAGATTAATGAGTTAAAGTTAGATCTATCTATCTTTAAGAGTTTTGATGTCAACGAAGTTGAGACCTTCTTACCGTATAGATCTCTTCGAAATGGAGAAACCAAAACAGAAGATCTGGTAGGAAACCCTAGATGGCGTAATAGTAGAGCAATGCACCGCCATATGCTGTACCCCCCGAAACACCTTGGAGAAATGTTCAAAGGAGTTACGGAAAAAGCATTTTTAGAAGTTCATCCTGACTTAATTCAGGAGGGAATAAATATTCATGCAATGCGCCATTTAATTGCTGAAACCCACTTAGAATTAAAGCCGGGGGACTTCATAGGTGCTGCTGCTAAACTTAATGATGAAGTAGAACAAATAATTAAAACATATGGAAATAGAGACCGAAGTAAAGTTATGCGTGAACTGGGGAATATACAAGGGAATTTTAAATATTAGTTTGTCATATAAATATGGTGTTTAGTTTTTCTTTTGCATGCCTGTTTAGATTAAGCGTATAATAAATCATTGAATATATCGTTTTTTTTAGAATCTTACTAAATGATTAGGAATTTTTTATTAGCTTTGCTTTTACTAGCAGTTGTTTTTTTATATTGGTCTGATGGTTTACTCGATGCGGCTTATTACAAGATGTCAGCCATATGTCATAAAGAAAAGTGCGTCTCAAAACCTGTTCCCGATTTTATCACGATAGAAATTGAAAATGGTTCCTCAATGGACATACCAAGGGTAGTCAAAGCCTTATCATGTAAAACTAACGTAAATGAAGAAGCCGATTCGGAGGTGTGCCAAGAAAGCTTCGTAATGTTCGATGAGATAAATATGAAAGCTCTCGATGCATTAAAGAAAGCACACTCGTTATATCCAGAAGTTAACACTGTTTGCTTTCGTTCATTTGGTGGTTCCACTACCGCAGGTTTACAAATAGCACAATATATAGAAACAAATACATTCAATACATGTATGTCAGGTACGGTTAAACTTTCCCCTGAATATGACTCTCGAGTTTCGAAGGTTGCTTCAGGTGAAAATAACTTTTGTCATAGTACATGCCCATTTGTTTTATTAGCTGGAGAAAAAAGATACGCCATTGGAGATCAATTTAAAATTAAAGTTCATAGGCCAGGCGTAAAGTATTGCGTTGGGAATGAAGACCATAAAGTTGATGTATTTAAATTAAGGTTTTTCAACGATTTTCAAACGATGGCAGCTATGGTTAGTCCGGAAGATACTAAGCCTGTGCAACGTTTTTATGATAAAGCTATCTCGCACCCTTATTCTGAGGAAGATTTATTGCCTGTTTTATTTGAGGAATTAATCACAAATCGAGTTTTTACAGAAGTTAAAAGGTAGTTTGTCTTGATTCTACATTTACACTAATCATCAAAAATCAGGCTCTTTATTATAATGATAACATAGTAACTGCGAGAGCTAATGCGATGACATCATCAATAGCATTATGAGGTGTTAAGTTGTTTTCTTCGAATATTACCTCACGAGTAGCTTCTACATACTCTTCTCGTCCCGGCTTTACTAAATCATACGCATCTGCGATCTGATAATTGCTTATACCAAGTCGATTTAGCCAAAACCTTTCCCAGTAAGGATTATCGCTATACAAAGTGCATTGGGTGCCTAGCAGCCATGTGATTTTTTCAATTATTTCGTCAGCTTCTATACCATTAGCAATAAGAAACTCTTTAGAAAGACCATGTAATTGTTCAGCTTTTTTATCCCAGTCAGTCCAGTTATTCTTTGGCTTAATAAGCCAATAATATGCTTTACCTTGATGGACAATACCAACAGATATTGGAAAGCTAACTGTTTGATTTAAACTTGATGCTTCAAAATCAATAAATGTATGGTGAATTTTTGAAATGTCAGGATAAGACATGATTTGACCTTAGTAATATAATTAAGTGCTACCCCGATTTAGCACGATAATTACTTTTTAGTTATTTCCCCCGAAATTTAAATTAATCATTTATTACTTTTCCCCAAAAGAATAAACAATGCTGCTGTAGTTAATTAAGCGATCTTTTGCTTTTAACTTTGTACTCGCTTGGAGTTGGCTGCTCCGGTGTAATACTCGCAAGATAATCATCGATATCTTTTCTTTTCCAGCGAATAGTACGTGCCCCCAATTGCAATGGTTTTGGGAAAGTGCCATCTCGTCTTAATCTAAATAAAGTAGAGTCTGATAAGTTTAAATATTCACAGGTCTCTGCCGATGTCATAAGTTTTTCATTTTTATCTATTTGCATAATGTCTCCAGTAGTTGATACGCATATACATTAGATAGGATTAAAATTTAAAAATGAATACTAGAACACTAATAACTAAAAATTAAATGCTAATTTATTGTATTTCCTTGTAATTAACCAAAGAAAGAATCAACTCTGCCAACTTATTCAATGCTTCTTTTCTTTCTGAAAAGTATCGATATCTATTGTATGTTTTTGTAGTTCCTTTTTTGGCATGGTTCATACACACTTCTCCTATCTCATCACTGACCTTAATATATGCTAGAAGGCTCCTGAAGGTTCTACGAAGGTCATGAACCGTAAAATACTGTATTCCTGCTTCCCCAAGATAATTTGGCCCAGGTGGTTTTTTACTGACTTTTTTTCCAAATAGATTTGCAAGTGTATGATTTGTTGTATCGTCACTTATGTATCCCCTAGAACTTCTTTTTCTAGCTGGAAATAAATATTCAGATCCATTACCAATAAGCTTAAGATCTTTTAACATAGGCATAACTAAATCTGGGATAGGAATCACAAGCGAGCTTTTTGTTTTGGTATCATCTTCATACAAGGTAAACGTTTGGCTGTCCATTTTTACATCCTCCCATCGGGCTGAAAACAATTCCATTTTTCTTGTTCCTAAGATTAGTAGCAGAATGAAACCAATCTTTGTACTCAGCGGAACTTTCGATGGGTGTTCATCAAAAACAGAAAATGCCTTATTAATATCACCCTTACTTAATATTGTCTCTCTAGACACTTCTGCACCACCAGCATCTTCTGTTGCAGAGAATGGTGCAGCGGGATTTTTATCAATTAGCGCAAGTTTTTCTGCCGATTTGAAAATGTTTTTACATAGAAAAAGAACCTTGTTAGCAACAGTTGGATACCCTTCATGAACGACATTCATGAAAATATCTTCGATATCCATAGGGGTTACCCTCTCTACAGGTAAATGACCAATGTAGGGTTTTATCCGATTATCATAGTCCCTTTGTAAGATGTAACCCGTTTGAATTTTCTCAGATTTTCTATCAATAAATCGCTGAGCAACATCATTAACTGTTTTAACATTTTGGCGGATTTTACGATCAGCTTCTAATTTAGGGTCAATCCCATCTTTAATCTGCTGACTTAATCGAATGGATCTAACTAATGCATCGTCATAACACATTAATCCTTCATCTTTTTCACCATAGACACCGATTTTCATTTGTTTACGTTTATCATTAATCTGATATCGTTTAACAAAAATTGCGGTGCCATTTTTTTTAACTTCTAGGTATAGACCTTCCGATATTGCTTTGAAAATAGGTTTACCTAATTCAACAAGTTTCTTTACTTCTTTTTCATCTGAATATTGCATTTTTATCTCACTTTTGTTTAAAAAATTAACAAGTGTAAGTGTAAAAATTTGCTGGGAATAAGTCACCAGTTCGGTCACCAATCGAGTGACCGAACCTGACTTTTTAAGAAGTGTTATGACTAGAGGTATGGTTGTAACGTATTGAAAAAGAAGTATAATGACCCTTTATAAGCTATCTAGAATATTTACTCGATATTTTGGATCTGCTCTCTCATTTGCTCAATTAACACCTTTAATTCTACCGCTGAATTAGTGATGTCAGCATTAATAGATTTAGAGCCTAAAGTATTCG
>CAXBPC010000041.1:0-25017 GCA_963977525.1 uncultured Marinifilaceae bacterium | reverse complement strand
ATACAAAAGCTACTGTTGGTGTACTGCAATTATCAGCTTCATCTATCACAACTGTGATATCTGCTGCTGGAACATCACCGATACACTGAACAGCTATACCTGCTGGATTACTCGCTGTTGGATTCTGATCATCAATAGCGGTGATCAGCTGAACAACATTGATACTGTTGCCTGCGGCATCAGTTACTGAATAAGTTCGTGTTACTACATATGGTGAAACTGTTGTTCCTAAACCACCATTGTCTGAATCGGATACAAAAGCTACTGTTGGTGTACTGCAATTATCAGCTTCATCTATCACAACTGTGATATCTGCTGCTGGGACATCACCGATACACTGAACAGCTATACCTGCTGGATTAGAGGCGGTTGGATTGGTAATATCATCTTCAACAATAATTGCAACAGAAGATTCACTATAGCTTCCTTTAACGATTTTTGAATTATCTGATACTAATACATATCTAATTTGAACCTTGTAGCCTCCAGCATCTAGATTAATAAAACTATGCGTTAGATTATCATTAAGCCATGCTACAACTTCAACATCAGCGGAAGTAACCAATCTATACTGCAATTGTAATGGAGTTGGAACAGTAGCAGATACAACTACTGCCAAGCTTCCTTTATCACCAGAACACTCAAAATCAGTTGGAGTAACTGACGAGATAGTAGGTATTGCGTGAACATTCACTTTCAAGCCTGGGCTTAACAAACCGGTAGAACAAACAGATGGAGCTTCTGCCACTTCTTCTATTTGAAGCATATAAAAACCACCTGCAGTATAAGTAACCCCATCCCAAGTATAGTTTAGAGTTCCTGTATTATAATCAAATCCGTTATGAGATACATTTGAAGCATTATCAGGCACAAGTACGTCTTCTCCTGAAAGATAATTCGTTTCAATATGCCATTTGATAGTAGAACCTATAAAACCAAAAACCGTATAATTCACATCTGCACCAACACAAACATGTTGTTCTACAGGTACAGGATCTGTTATATTTTGCGTAAACGCAGTATGCCCGAACAGGATGCTCAGGCTAAATAATAGTAGAAGTTTAATGTGTATAGTTTTAATCAAATACTAAGATTTTATTATCAAATAATATCCAGAAACCTCTCGATTCCTTTACAGTAGGCACGTTTAATATATATAAAATAACATAAAGCTCAAACAATAAGCGTAAAATATTATTTATAATTAGATTAATTAATCTTCTTTTTTACTAAAATAAATATTACAGCGGCGACAAATATAAACATTGCTGTAAGTATTAACAATCTGTTCATCAAAAAACATTAATTATGGAAGCTAATATTTCAATAAGCTAACCAAAGCCTAGTTTCAACACACCCCCTCCTCATCAATAAACAATAGACTTTCATAGACAATCCATTTAAATATCTGAGAACACCAACCTACTCTTCTAAAACCTAAAGTGATAATTCACAAATGTTTACACCAAGTTTAATTTTCAAAATCACTACTTAAAATAATAAGTGAACAACTCTTACAAATCGATCAGAACAGATATGTCAACACTTCAAATTTAAACTTTTTTAACACTAACGCAAAAAAACATCTTAATCTTTTAAAAAAAGGCTCTTATCAATGTTAACTCTACGTTCGTCATAATAACAAATTATAAGCACGCACAATAAATGGGTTTTCATGACAGATTAATCCTATATTAAGAAATCATGATTATAAATAACAGATAATATTGATTCATTACTTCGAAAGAAATATCTTTGATAGATAAATTTTATTCAGCATGAAATACGAACACATATTCTTTGATTTAGATAGGACACTTTGGGATTTCGATAAAAACTCAAAAAGAACATTAGAACAGCTATATAGAGATTTCGGGCTACAAAACACTTTCGGCAGCTTCCTTTTTTTTAAAGATCGATACGAATATCACAATAAGAAACTTTGGATAGCTTACTATCAAAATCGCATTCAAAAAGAAGAATTATCATACCGAAGATTTTACCTTACACTTAAAGAGGCAGGAATAGACGATTTAGAAGTCTCAAAAGAAATTGCAAAAGAGTTCATCGAACTTAGTCCATTACAAACTGTGATTTTTCCAAACACGCACTCTTGCTTAGAATATCTCAAATCGAAAAAATACCAGCTACACATTATAACTAACGGTTTTAATGAAGTACAAGGACGCAAACTTCAAAATTCAAAATTAGATTCATATTTTACAGAAGTTATCACGTCGGAGAATGCTGGTGCAAACAAGCCTCATGCGAAAATTTTCGAATTTGCATTTAATTCAACCGGAGCACACGTGAAAAATAGCATAATGATAGGTGACGATTTAAACACTGATATTAAAGGTGCGCGTGACATTGGGATGGATCATATTTATTTCAATCCTAAAAAAACGAGTCACAAAGAAATCACAACCTATGAAATTGAAAATTTGAAAGAATTAATCGATATCCTCTAAAATTAATCATGAAATAGTCCAACTGGTATAGGGGTAATCCCAACAGTAATACTTGTAGTTGCAGATATTTGCAATACTGGGTCTCCAGTAGTTCCACCATACTCTACCACATAACCTTTAGGTTGGTATGCTCCGCCGCCGCCAGCTATAGGAAGATCATTCCATGAGCCAGGTATTCCAACAGTATTATCTGTAATATGTGCATAATCTTCCCCACCTGATCCTACATTATTAGGCTCTCCTGTATTCCAAAATGCCCAACTAGGAGAACTTCCGCCAGCTAAACCATTCCAAAACACTGTCCCAACCTCTGGTCCAGTCATCCATTTCCAAACTCCCTCAACATCTTCGTCACTACCCCCGAGCCAACCTGCACCTGAAATTTGTGCTCCTGCTAAGTCTGATTCTGCCTGAGAGGAAAGTGTAGCCAAATACCCCTGTAAGCCATAATAAGTTCGAGCAGCCGCGGCATCTCTGGCATCGTCCCAACGAATTCCAACATCCGAAATAAACTCGTAAAAATGATTACTCTCCGAAAGAAAATTTGCTTGTTCTAAAGTAATAGAGAAGATTCTAGCTCCATATGTTGGTGTACCACTAGCGTTAGTATACTGAACACTTGAAATAGCAGATTCAAACTCTACAAATGTAGCAGGTCCTGTTAATGTCAATCTCCCTGTAGTTGTATCCCAACTATCAGCTATATTAGGATGCGATCCTATTATTGATAGAACATCTTCACCATTCACATATCCAGAAGAAATCTGAACAGACATAGCATCAAGTTGGGTATCACTTGGATCTGGATCAGTAATTGAAATTGATTCTACCACATTCAAGGCTGGATCACCATCACAAAAGCCTTGATCTCCAGTTGCAACAATAACTGGTGGCTCATCATCATTAGGCGCACCTTTAACAATTAAGTTATCGATATAGACATATCTGTTATTACTAACATTTGATGTAATTCTAATTTTGATACTTGCTTTGTTATTAAAAGAGTTTGACAAATTTTGTGCAGGGATACTCACCCAACTTCCACTACACGTTTGAGTATAAATAACAGTACCATAACCAGATCCTGAATCTACCTGAAGTTGCCATTGGTGCGTTCTATTATTATTTCCAAAGAAAAAACCGCCATCCCACTCTACTTTTATATTTTCATACCCAAGAGTCGAAATAGTTAATTCAATTATTCTTCCATCAGTATTTGTATATAAGGAAGAAAAGGGATTTCCATAGGATCCTGAATAGTTTAATCCTGATAGAGTAAGATTTGGAGATCCAATTGGGTTGGCATCAGGATTTGTGTTACTATTTGTGAACTGATATTTCACAAGTTGTATTTCTTGTCCGTAAACTACTGATATATTAAGAGTTAACAAACAACAACAAAAAACAAAGTTTCTAACAAAAACATAATATTTCATATGCAATATTCCTAAAGTTAATGAACAGAAAATCGTAACACTTTCTTTTTAAATAAGAGTTATTTATCAAAAAACAATCCAAACTCAATCACCTAAGTTAGCATAAAAATGAAAATTAGCAAATAAACTCAATCCACAATAAAAATCAGAACACCACAAGTATTCAGAACAGGAACTTGCCTATTTACTCATTATCATTTAATTAGATCCTATTTTTTGATGTTTTTTTGAATTAACATTACTTTATCAAAGCTGGAACAAATCTGAATATAAACAGCATTGATCCGAAGTAAATACAGAGGCAATTATTATCAAAAAGAACGAAGAGAAAAAACATCGATACTATATATGAATATTTGAATATATTGGATTTTAAATCAGAATAAGCTTCAAAAGAATTATCAACAATCAGAACAAGAAGCGATACACCTAGCCTATTTTAGAAACTTAAAAAGGAAGAGAAACATAATGCTAATCAAAAAAAATGCCTATTGGTTTGGGGGTTTGAGTGATATTTATTTTAAAATTACATGTAGCCTCAAGTCCACTTGCATCAGTTATTCTGTAACTCACAGTAGACACGCCCTGAGGGAAAGCATAACCACTAGCGTCACTTGATGTCGCAATACCTGCAGGGTCATCTCCATAGTTAACCAACACAGATCCATCCTCTTTAATAATAGTATATTCAGTAACCAGATCTACTATAGGAGTACAATTATCAGCAACATTGCTTACACCAATATTATCGACAACAAAACTTATAGCATCAACACATTCAGACACAACAAAACCATCACCATCTGAATCCGGAGGACAATCAAAAGTTGGATCTTCAATATCAGGCTCTATGGAATAAAACTGTATATTATCAATTAAGTTTCCCGATGATCCTGATGGTGTTAAGGTCGCTATTCTAAACTGTGTTGTCGTTTGTCCTGCAGGCACCGTATAGAATCCAGAGTGCGTAACCCAACTCTCCCCATTGTTATTTGAAATATCGGCTATATTTGTCAGTGAACCAACAGCTCCAATCTTTAAACGAATTGATTCGGCACTACTACTTCTATATCTATAAGTAAGCTCCCATCTCATTTTAGCTCCGGGTACCGTATTCATATCTTGCCACATTTCATTTACTCCAATAGAGTTTAATTCGCAAAACTGTCCTCCATCAACAGTCGTAAAACCCATAAAGCCATTTCTCCAGATTTCAATATTATTGAGACTTGATTGCCATCCGTTTACGGTTGTATATCCTCTCCAATCAGCACCTGCAAGATCAGGACTATCAAAATCCCAGTTAACAACAGTCGTTTGACAGGCATAGCTAGGCCTAACATAGATTGTAAATGTCGTTGAAACTGCACCATCACCACAAGCATTGACTCCTTTCACAGTTAAGAATCTATCTCCGGGGCTTGCATCAGGCGCAAATGCAATATCAGCCTGAGTCCCGTTATTTGTAATAGTAGCGTCACCTCCAGTTATCATCCACTCATAACTTGTTGCATTGGCCATAGAAGCACAAACATAAGACTTCGTGTCACCTGGAAGAACTATATCGGTACCTGTTATACTGCCTGCCGCTGCAGGTAGAGGATTTACAATAAACGACTGTATACTTGTTCCTGTTCCATCTGGAGTTGTAACACTTAATGTTCCCGAAGTTGCCGAGGAAGGTAGAGTCGCATTTATCTGTGTAGCGTTATTTATAGTATAGCTTGCAGCCGCAACACCATTAAATTGAACAGCTGTTGCACCTGTAAAGTTAGTTCCTGTAATTGTCACTACCTGATTTGAATTGGAACAGGCATTGCCAGGAGTAAAAGAAGTTATTGTTGGCACTGAACTGGAGACAACGTTTATGGTATAGTCTTCCACTTCGCCGTCAAAATCTGTTTCGCAGGTAGATGGATATCCATTATATTTGGCTGCTACTCTCATTCTGGTTGCTCCAAGTGTAGCAAAAACTGGAACTGAAATTGAATAAGGGGAACTATTGGTTGCTCCATCGCTAACATTACTTGCCGAACCTAAATCAAATGCTTCTCCTGAATCATCAAAATCAAAATCCTGATTCCAATCTACCCATACCATTGAATATATCGTATAATTCCCATCAGTATTAAGATTTACAGTCAAATCATGAGTGCTTCCGATCATGAGATCTGCTGATTCTGAAGTATAATCACTATAACCAGATGGTTTTAAACTAGGATTATTTATTGAATTAAAAATAACCAAGGTTATACTGGTCTCCCAAGTTTCATTCCCATTAGAATCACAATATGCTGTAGAAGGCACATAAGAAATTTGAAAATTATCAATATAGGCATACTCTCCAGCTTCCCAATCTCCATTGTTCCACGTACTAGTATTAATAAATCTTATAGTAGTTCCATTTGAGATATAAGCAGATATATCTGCACTAAAGCTATCAGATTGATCCTCATCCAAGGTTCCAATAGTTGTAAAAGTACCAGTTGCAGAAACCGAAATCTGAACATCCAATTGCTCCTTTCTGTTATTATTTTGACGATCCAACCCAACAGTCTCCCAATCAAAAGATAAAGTTGCAGATGTAGCCCCACTAAGGTCAGCACTCCTTTTAATCTGATGAGAATTACGAGTTATATCTTCAAACCTTAAACGCGAACCTGAAATACGTATACGCCCACTTGTAGGACTAGCGTCATCATTCGACTCAATCCAATTCGAACTCCAATTAGCAGTCCCTTTATTAATAGAGTAGCTTGACGAACTAAAGTCGTCAAGTACTGTCTCCTGTGCCAAGAGCGAGCCACTCAAGGGCAGAAAGAAAATAATTAACAATAATTTTACAAAGGGGTTATCCATTAGTACATCGTTTCAAAAGAAAAAAACATCCATAATTATTGACACAAAAGTTCTGGCAAAAAATCGTATAGTTCCTAATTTCATAGGATCAATCATGAAAAACACCAATTGGTTTAGGCATTTGGCTTACATCAAATATTTTAGCAGCAGAACAACTTTTAGAATCAGTTACCGTAATCGTATAGCTTCCTGAACTAAGTCCAGTAGCACTTGAAAGAGTTAGAGCAATATTATGACTCCACGAGTACGTATAGAATGGACTCGATCCAAACGGTGTACCTCCAGTAGCATCAACATCCAACTGACCATCATTAACATCTGCACAAGTATTACTAGAAGCATTAAGAGAAACTGCAGGCTCTGGGTGAATTAGAATACCAGAAATATTCTCAGTATTATTACAACCATTAGATTTTGTTACTGTTAGAGAAAAATCCTTTGCAGCCAAAGCAAGAGTTGTAAAAACAGCGGATGTATTTGGTGCATTAGGGTTATTAACATCGGCAGAAGGCGTCCACAAATAGGTATCGCCGGCTTGTGAATTAATTATAGTTGAAGAAAGGTTAATCGTTTCGCCACTACAATACTCTGCTTGGTTTGATGCAATTGTAAAATGAGAATTTTCATTAACCGTCAATATCATATCTTGAGTATCAACACACAAAGCCGAAGCTGAAGAAGACTCTTTAACAGTTAATGTAAATGCGTATGCTCCAAAAGGAATATCATCAGCGACAGTAGGATTAGGTGCATTAATATCACTCAGGTATGGTAATCCTGATGCTGGACTACAACTCCATTCGTAATAAATTCCACCACTACCCTCTAGCTGTGGAGTCTCACCTTCACACATTGTTTTATCAGGTCCAGCATTAGCTTCAATTGGTGTAATCCCCGGAATCGTAATATCAAAATCTTCAGAAGTACAGGCAAATTTATCCTGAACAGTAATAGTATGCATTTCACCTACAGGTGGATCATTTAGTGTAAACACGTTATTATCTTGAAAAGCTCCACCATCAATACTATACTGATAAACGCTAGGATCTAAACCATTTTTCAAATTTACAGTAATTGTTGCTACTGGTGTAGCACCTAAACAGGAAACCAAACTTGTTGGAGAAGCCTCAATTTCAGGCACATCTACAATTGTCACAACTTTCTCATAATATTCAGGTGCGGAACAGGGACAACTCTTTAAGAAAGAAAGCCTTAATTCTTCATCACCTTCAATCCCTCCATCTGAAAGAGCTTTATAGTAATATATCACTTCAGACATACCAGCAGGAATTGTCACAGAATTTGGTAATTTACCATCACCTATCTGAGTTCCGAATTGATCAACATATAAGTAATCGACACCGTTAGTAGCTGAACCTGAAATATTCAAATCAAAAGTTAACTCACTATCAAAATCTTCTAACCTTTCAAACTTAATGTAACTTCCTGTACAACCTTCATACATCACTTCAACATCATTATTAACACCAATACCATTCTCGATTAAAACTTCATTAGATTTGAAACTTTCTGCCTCAAGAAAAACAGCTGAATTATAACTCCTATCGGCAACATCTGATATAATCAATCGAATATGATAAGTTTCACAAGCTTGAACATCTGCATTAGCTGTCAAAACAGTCGTTCTACCATCAAATCGAGTAGCGAAACCTCCTGATTCATCTACATAATACGTAGAACTACCGCACCAGCCATCATTAATATTTTTAATAGAAACTTCTTGACTTGTTCCTGGAATTATGGCAATATTCTTACCATTATTTGCATAAGGGCCAGTAATACCAGGCCCACTAATAATAAACGCAAAAACATCATTATAAGCTCCACAAGCATATTCAGGATATTCCTCAGATGCAAAAATGTATCTAAACTCTAACTTATCTCCTGCAGGTACAAAGTCAAACTCTAATATTTGTGCGTCTCTACCATTATTCGCTGTTAACAAATTAACATCTGCATCTCCAGTAGTTTCATTTATTGCATCACTAGCATTTCCTCCTGTATTAGGACCTTCGGCATTCATAACTTGACCAGTTGAAATTACAACTCCTGATCCCAATGGAAAATCTGAAGTACCAGCATTAAAATACCCAACACCTTGTGCTTGATCACCTGAATAAGTAACCCCACTTGCTGTTAAACAACCTGTCACCAGTATATCCTGAACCAATTGATCAGTTGTATATGAACTGTCATCTACATCAATTGGATCAGTAGATGGAGCATCATCGTCAATTATAGTAAAACTTACTTGTTGTGTTCCATTCTCATTTCCATTTACAACACTTGAAATATCAACAACAACCGTTTCACTCGCATCAACGTCAGTATCATTGACACCTGTTAAGGTTATAGATCCAGAAAGATTTCCTGCTGTAACAACAATTTGATTCGCTAATGAATAATCAGTCCCATTAGTTGCAGTACCACTTGTAGATAAATTCACAGTTACATTCTGTGGGAATGTTTTACTTAAAGTCGCAGTAATAAAAGCCGTTCCTCCAGGTTCATTAATCGTTATACCACTAGCTGATAAAGTTACCTCAGGTGGGGCATTCACATCAATACCAGACACAACAATATTATCAATTCTATAATACTCTACATTTCCCTGTCCATTTTTAAATGTAGCTCTTAATAGTAGGCTCGTCGCATTAGGTATACTCTGAGTTAGATTTACATTATTATTATTTCCCTCTGGAAAGTCATCATATCTTTCAAAAAACTGAACCCATCCAGCTCCAATATTATACTCAAATCTCACAAAATCTTCATCAGGATGGCCTTGCCACTCCAAACCACCAGATTCCTGTACATCTATACTTACCTCTACGCTGACAAAGGAAGAAATATCTATAGAATTTGTTAACCATTCAGCTTGCTGTCTATTATTATCTCGAATCTCTAGTCTTTGACTATTAACGCGAAAATAATAAGCTCCACCATAACCTGAAGTGCTCCAACGACCGGCCTCAGAAGTTGCGCCATTATTTCCAGTAAAATTTTCACTCCAAATTGTTGTTTGACCACTCACCTCGACAAAGGCAAAAGAAAGTAACAAAAACAGCAAACAAATTTTTGTGTAGATATGTTTCATAAAGACTCCAGTTTTCTTAATAGCTTATAAAATATAGCAATAGGAACTCAAAAATAACAAAATTGCTTGTAAACTGATTAATGCAAAAGCATAATTTCAAAATATCTAAATCTATTAATTACAATAGGAAAATTATCTGTTAACCAACTATTCGCCCAGCCACTGCAAACAGCATATCTTGAAGTAATTCATTTCAAATTTATATTAAAGATTATTCGTTAGGATTTTTCATACATGGACAATAAAGGCATACTTATCAATGATAAATAAGTGTTAATCACACAATTTCAACGATTATTATTCTATTAATATTTATTAACAAACTAAATACTTCTATGAGACAAACAAAGTGTAAGTTTGTATTCGTAAAGAATCGAATTTGGTCGCAAACCAAATTCAAGCACCAAGTGATACCAAAAGTTTCGTAAACAATTCTAAAGGATAGTGAAGTTACTAAGGTCGATAAATTTGCAAATGGTTAATAATATATTGAGTTAATTTGGGAATCACATATAGGTGTAAAAAGGCTGAGCTTAGGGGGCTCGGCCTTTTGTTTTTTTCGCCTCTACTCCGCTCAGTACCCACTCTGTCAACAAACTACAATTCGAACAAAATCAAATCATTAAGTCTTTCTCTTTTTCTTTTTAGCAGCTGGGAACAGAACATTATTTAGTATTAATCGATATCCTGCCGAGTTCTTTTTAAGGTTTAAATCGGTCGGAGGATCTCCAACCAAATGTTGATAATCTTCTGGATCGTGACCCCCATAAAATGTCCAAGTTCCTTTTCCAAAAGTTCCATGAATATATCGGGCTTCTCCAGCAGCTTTATTCTCTCCCATTATTAACACATTGGGTTTAATGTAATCAATATTAAAGGCCGTAGTTTGTCCCATAAAACCTTTAATCATGTTATTATGATTCTGACACAACATACTAGGAATAGGATCCCATTTGGCAGAGAAATCGAAAAGAGTAAAGTAATCTTCGTCCTGCCTTATCTTACGAGTTTGAGTTACGTCAATGCTCGAGAATTCATAAACTGATGGATTAGTTTCTAATGTGAAATTTTGAAAGGCAAAAGTGCTATTGAAATCAAGTTTATCCTGGGCATCTTCATCCATAGGATCACCATCGAACACGTGAGAACAAATATCTGTATCCTCCGCCGATAAGGCAATATCAAATGTATCAGTTGCTGAACACATAGCAAATAGGAATCCGCCAGCCTCTACAAAAGCTTTAATTTTTAGATTAACAGCCAATTTTAATTCCGAAACCTTAGAAAATCCGTATTGATTAGCTTTCGCCAGATTCTCTCGAACTTCGTCCTTATACCATTTAAGATTACGATAGCCGGTATAGAATTTTCCATGTTGACCCGTAAAATCTTCGTGATGCAGGTGCAACCAATCATACTTTGACAACTCTCCTTTCATGACTTCATCGTCATAAATAAGCTCGTAAGGAATCTCAGCATAAGACAAGGCAAGAGTAACGGCATCATCCCAAGGTTTTTTCCCTTTAGGCGAGTAAACTGCCATTTTGGGTGGCTTTTGAAGCTTAACAGCATCCATATTAATTTCAGGACTTGCTATCTCCTCAAATATCAACCTCGACTGTGCATCACTAAACACTTCAAAACTGACTCCTCGAATTTGACATTCTGATTTTATTTCTGGACTAAAAGGTAAAAGAAAACTTCCTCCACGGTAATTCAACAACCAATGAATATCTTTATTCTGCTGTAATACCCAGAAAGCTATTCCATATGATTTGAGGTGGTTTTTCTGCACATCATCCATAGGAACAAGTATACTTGCAGAAAAAGACGGTAGCGCATAAAGAAATATAAAGAAGCAGATAACTCTCTTTGTAAAACTCATAAACGCAAAATATTAAAATGTTTGTGATTTATTCTCTATCAATTAAATCTAAAAAGGCGGGGCATCATCAAAATCTCCTCCTCCATGTAAACCAGCATTAGGATCATCAAATCCAACAGGCTCCTGATTCATACTAGAACCAAAAGTTTGTGCAACAGAATTGCCAACTACCAAGGCGTCAGCACTCTCGCCCTCTAGATCCATAAATTTAGCTAACTGAGTTCGGAATCGTAACTGAATCTCCCCAACTGCACCATTACGATGTTTAGCAATGATAATTTCGGCAATACCGAGCAACGAGTTTCCTTCTGCATCTTCTGTTAACCCATAACGCTCTGGACGGTGGATAAACAGTACCATATCGGCATCCTGCTCAATCGCTCCAGATTCACGAAGGTCAGACAGCATTGGTTTTTTTGCATCACCAGTACGTTGTTCAACACCACGATTCAACTGAGAAAGTGCGATTACTGGAATATTTAACTCTTTTGCAATAATCTTAAGCTGACGAGAAATCAAACTTACTTCCTGTTCACGATTTCCTCTCATATCCGAGCCAGCTGTCATCAACTGCAAGTAGTCAATGATAACACAGCTAATATCATGTTTGGCCTTCAATCGACGACATTTTGATCTCAATTCGTAAATCGATAAACCAGGCGTATCATCTACATAGATCGGTGCTTCTACTAAGTCTTTAATTTTATTGTGGAAAATTTCCCATTCGAATGGCTCTAGGTGACCACTTCTCAACTTTTCTGATCCCAATTCTGTTTCACTGGACATCATACGTTTCACCAACTGATCTCCACCCATCTCGAGTGAGAAAATAGCAATAGGAGCTTTGTGATCAATGGCCATATTCCTAGTCATCGATAGAATAAAAGCCGTTTTACCCATAGATGGACGTGCTGCGATAATCACCAGGTCGGACTTTTGCCAACCTGATGTGATTCGGTCAAGTGCAGCGAAACCAGACGGTACACCACTTAATCCATCCTCACGTTTTCCTGCTTCAATAATCTGATTAATTACTTCATCTGCTAAAGGACGAATGTGTGCTGATTCTTTTTTGATATTCCCTTCAGCAATATCAAAAACATCCTGCTGAGCTTGATCTAACAAATCGGCAACATCAATACTTTCGTCGAAAGCTGAACTTTGAATTTCGGATGACACACGAATTAATTCGCGCTGAATATATTTTTGCGCAATAATACGAGCATGATGCTCAATATGTGCTGCATTAGCAACTCTTGATGTTAATTGTGAAACGTAAAATGGACCGCCACAGCTTTCTAAATCTTCCTGACGCTTCAATTCCTCAGTTACTGTAAGAATATCAATAGGCTCTTCCTTAGAAGAAAGGCTCATAATAGCCTTAAATATTTTCTGATGAGCAGGCTTATAAAAACTATCAGCTTTCAATAAATCTCCAACATTTATAATAGCATCTTTCTCCAACATGATGGCACCTAAAACTGCCTCTTCTAGCTCTACGGCTTGAGGTGGCACTTGTCCATGTTCTGATAACTGATTCTTTTTCTGTTTTGGAGGATATTTTTTCGACTCTGCCATACCTGCTTCTAAAGGAAATTCAATTAATTGAGATAATTCTCTTATCTATGTAAATGAAAAGCAAGATAATAATTCACGTTTCAGCACGAATTATAAAAGCTAATTCATCTTACAGAGAACAAAGATACTTATAGAAAATAAAAATCTAGCCTTTGAATTCCCAATTTATATAAAAGCTGTATTTTTGTCACCAATAGTTATTAACAAAATCTTCTGGCTTGTGCTTATCTACTCGAATGCAAAAATTAATATCGGTTTAAATATTGTTGAAAAAAGAAATGATGGCTTTCATAATATTGAAACCGTTTTTTTTCCAATTGGTATGCGAGACGCTATAGAAATAGCTAATTCAAAATCAGAGGCACCTTATACACTTTCAGCATCAGGAATTCCCATAAACATTGATGCAAAAGACAATATCGTTGTAAAAGCATACGAATTAATTAGAGCAAAATACGATTTCCCAACACAGGATATTCACCTACACAAAAGCATTCCATTTGGAGCTGGACTTGGCGGTGGATCAGCCAACGCTGCCTTTATAATTAAACTTCTGAATCAGAAATTTAACCTAGGTATGAGCTCAGAAGAAATGGAGAATGAAGTGAAAAAACTTGGTAGCGATTGTGCATTTTTCATTAAAAATGAACCTGCTTTTGCGATTGAAAAAGGTGATAAAATGAATTCTATTGATTTAGATCTTTCAGGCTATCACATTCTACTTATTAAACCAGATGTTCATATCAGTACACCTGAGGCCTACGCCAACATTAAGCCTCATAAACCTGAAAAGTCTTTAAAGGAGCTGATCAAACAACCAATCGAAACTTGGAGAGCTACAGTCAAAAATGATTTTGAGGACAGTATCTTCCCAATACATCCACAATTAGCAAAAATTAAAAACGAGCTTTACGAACAGGGAGCAATTTATGCTGCTATGTCTGGCAGTGGATCGAGCATGTTTGGACTTTTTAAAGATGAGCCTAATATTTCACCTCAATGGAGAAAGCATTTCTGCTGGAAAGAACAGTTTTAGATTAAAAAACAAAAAGGCTGTTCTTAATTAAAAGAACAGCCTTTAAACATTTCGTTAAACGAAGAATAATTAAGCTTTAAGCTCAACCATAACCAATCGGTTAGGTACTTTTTGTTCAACGCTTACATTTATCTTTTCGATTATTCCATCGAAAGGCATCAGAATTTTATTTTTCATCTTCATAGCTTGAAGAATCATAAGGCATTCACCTGCTTTAACTTCTTGACCTTCTTTTATAAAAATCTCAACAATCGTTCCTGGAATAAAAGATTTTATGTGGTTCGGATTTGGTCTTTCCCACTTCTTTCTATTCGCAACACTATCAGGAATCTCAGTCATATAGATTGTTCCATCAATGTTGAACTCTTTTAAGTTACTCATAGCAAGTTCGATTTAAAATGGAGGAATACCGTGTTTTTTCTGTGGTCTGCTATCAACTTTGTTCATAGATACCTCAAGAGAGTGCAATAACATTTTACGAGTCTCTTCTGGCTCAATTACAGTATCGATATAACCTTTAGCTGCAGCTACATAAGGGTTAGCAAATTTAGCTTTGTATTCAGCTACTTTTTCCTTACGCATTGCATCAGGATCTTCAGCAGCCATAATCTCTTTTCTAAAGATAATATTGGCAGCTCCTTCAGGACCCATTACAGCAATTTCAGCAGTAGGCCAAGCAAACATGAAGTCAGCTTTCATATGACGAGAGTTCATAGCGATATAACCTCCACCATACGCCTTACGTACAATTACAGTAATTTTAGGTACTGTAGCTTCACTGTATGCATAAAGAATTTTCGCACCATGACGAATAACACCCATATGCTCTTGCTCAACACCAGGTAAGTAACCAGGCATATCCTCAAGAGTTACCAAAGGAATACTAAAGGCATTACAGTAGCGAATAAAACGTGCTGCCTTATCTGAAGAGTCACAATCAAGTACACCAGCAAGAACTAGTGGCTGATTAGCAACAAAACCTATAGTCTCACCATTCAATCTACCGAAACCAATAACAATATTACGAGCAAAACCTTCCATAACTTCAAAGAAGTCAGAATCATCACTGATCGCTCTAATTACGTTACGAATATCGTAAGGTTGAGTTGGATCAAGAGGTACAATCTCTTCAATCTTGTATTCGGCCTTAGGCGGCTTAGGTGGGAAAGAACGTGCTTTCTTCGCGTTGTGCCATGGAATGAATGTAAGTAGTTTCTTGATTTGCTCAAAGCACTCAAGTTCGTTTAATGCGTAGAAATGAGCATTACCGGTGATCTCGCTGTGTACTTTCGCACCACCAAGTTCTTCCATACTTATTTCTTCACCTAAAACAGTTTTTATTACCTCAGGACCGGTAATAAACATCTTGGAAATGTTTTCTACTACAAACACAAAGTCGGTAAGGGCAGGAGAATAAACCGCTCCACCAGCACAAGGACCTAGAATAACTGACAATTGAGGAATAACTCCAGATGCCAAAGTATTACGGAAAAAGATTTCACCATAACCAGCAAGTGAATTAACACCTTCCTGAATACGAGCTCCACCCGAATCGTTAATACCAATCAAAGGTACACGCATCTTCAATGCATGATCCATTATTTTTGTAATCTTACGAGCATGCATAAGACCAAGAGAACCACCAGCTACAGTAAAATCCTGTGCGAAAAGACATACAGGTTGACCATAAATTGTTCCAGTTCCAATGATAACTCCGTCACCATGAAGTTGTTTCTTCTCCATGCCAAAGTCGCGGGCTTCGTGTTCTACGAACATATCGTACTCATGAAAAGAATCTTCATCAACAATTGATGTAATTCTCTCACGTGCAGTCAATTTACCCATTGCAACTTGCTTCTGAATAGCTTTTTCACCACCACCCTGAAGCACTTTTTCTTTTCTCTTTCTAAGATCAAGAATGTTTCGTTTCAATGACATATTACGTACATTTAGTTAAAAAGCGTATACTTTCAAGTATACATTTAGTTGTATTTCAAGTTTGTCCAAACTTTATATTCTACCAATAAACACAAAACACCCCCTATTCATCTTCTCTACTTAAAAAAGAAAATAAACATAGACTGTTTGTTCAATAAAGGTAAAGATTCGCCAACCCTTGGCGAGCCCATATAATTCTACTCGACTAATAAATTATAAAATCGAATAACTTAGTTTACTAGTGTGCAAGGATACTAATTTTTTAATCTACAAAAAAATCAGCTACCACTACAACAAGTTGTCAAAGCACTAAATTACCGCTTTTTCAGTAGGAAAGCAAGATCTTGTAAAGACATTATTTAGAATCCTTTTACTTAGGAGCTACCCGATAGAGATAAACGGCAATTACCGAAAAAAGAATATTAGGTAGCCAAACAGCTAACAAAGGATTCATACTTCCATTTGTAGCAAAAACTGTTGATATCTGCATAAATAGAATGAAAGAAAAACTTAATCCTAATCCTATTCCAAGATGCAGTCCCATTCCTCCTCTTACTTTCCTACAAGCTAGAGAAACTCCGATGAGTGTCAGGATAAACGCCGAAAACGGATTGGCTATTCTGCGATATTTTTCAATTTTATAAGCACTTATATTACTATCCCCTCGCATGATCTGTTCGTCAATAAAATCATCAAGTTCCATCATATTCATAGCCTCAACAACATTTGTTCGTCGACTGAATTCATCAGGCTTAAAGTTTAAAAGCGTATCTATTGATTTCCCTTTTTCAAGAGTCTCTTTATCCCCGTCGATTCTACGAATGACATAATCCTTTATCGTCCATTTTTCTTTTTCCTCATTCCATTTAATAGAACGAGAAGTTAGTTTAGAAACTAGTTGTTTCCCTTCAAATTTTTCAAGTGAGAACTTGTAACCAATTTTACTCGATGTCTCAAAGTTCGTCATGTAAATAAACAAGCCTGGTTCAATCTGACGATGAATATTTCTCTCTTTATTTATGAAACGCTTTTTAAGATAAGTTTCTGTAAAGTCCAAGCGTTTAGCATTGGCAGGGGGAATAACGAAATTACTTAAGAAAAAGGAAAAGATGCCAATTATTAAGGCAGAGATAAAGTAAGGGAACATCATCCTTTTAAAACTCACACCTGAACTAAGTATGGCAATAATTTCAGTATCATACGCCATCTTCGACGTAAAGTAAATTACTGAAATAAACGTAAATAGAGCGCTAAATAAGTTCGCGAAATAAGGAATAAAATTGACATAGTAATCCAAGATAACAGCCTTGAACGGTGCCTCTTTATCAATGAAATTATCTATTTTTTCTGAGAAGTCAAAAACGATAGTGATACTGATTATCAAGATAATTGCAAAGAAGAAAGTTCCTAAAAACTTTCGAATGATATATAAATCTAATTTCTTAAACATTCTCTACCTCAGTTTATTATTTATAGCTTTTCGCATGAACAAATTTCATCATGAACATACAAAAAGCAAATATTGAGTTTAAATTTAGATTTTCTTAATCAAATGTCAAGCTCAAAAGTTCATTATCAAGCTTTTTTAACATTATTCTACAAACGTCTACCTAGTTTTTCAACCATAACTTTTTTCCATTCAGAAAATGTACCCTCATTGATTTTCTCTCTAGCTTCGCGAACTAACCACAGGTAAAAAGCAAGGTTATGAATACTACAGATCTGGGCACCCAACAATTCATTCGAACGAATCAAATGTCTCACATAAGCTTTAGAATAAAACGAATCAACATATGAAGTTCCACCAGAATCTAATGGTGAAAAATCTTTCGCCCACTTCAGGTTCCTCATATTCAGAGTTCCTTCACTGGTAAATATCATTCCATTTCGTCCGTTACGAGTTGGCATTACACAGTCAAACATATCAACACCACGGGCGATCGCTTCCAAAATGTTAATTGGGGTTCCGACCCCCATTAAATAACGAGGTTTATTTTCAGGTAAAACCTGATTAACCACCTCAATCATTTCGTACATATCCTGAGTTGGTTCACCAACAGCTAGGCCGCCAATAGCATAACCATCGCGATTTAAGGAAGCAACATGCTCTGCAGCTTTTATTCTTAAGTCTCTATAAACACAGCCCTGGACAATTGGGAATAATGTTTGAGAATAACCATACTTAGCTTTTGTACTATCAAAACGATCGACACATCGATCTAACCAACGCTGAGTCAGTCCTAACGATTTCTCGGCATATTCATAACTTGATGTTCCTGGAGGGCACTCGTCAAATGCCATGATGATATCAGCACCTATTACACGCTGTGTATCCATTACATTTTCTGGCGTAAACATATGTTTTGAGCCATCAATATGAGAACGAAAAATTGCTCCTTCTTCAGTTAACTTACGGTTTTCAGCCAATGAAAAAAC
The DNA here is from genome assembly GCA_963977525.1 of uncultured Marinifilaceae bacterium. Lineage (GTDB taxonomy): Bacteria > Bacteroidota > Bacteroidia > Bacteroidales > Marinifilaceae > Ancylomarina. The sequence continues at coordinate 6,260 of CAXBPC010000041.1, read as the reverse complement.
CTGAAATCCTCCACTATCCGTCAAAATTGGTCTATCCCAACCATTAAATTTATGTAGTCCGCCTGCTTGTTCAAGAACATCCAAACCAGGACGTAAATATAAATGATAGGTATTCCCTAGAATAATTTCAGCATTAATATCCTCTTTCAATTCATGTTGGTGTATCCCTTTTACAGAACCAAGTGTTCCAACAGGCATGAATATAGGTGTTTTAATCTTGCCATGATCAGTAGTAAGTTCGCCAGTTCTAGCGCCTGACTTTGCATCAGTATTGTGTAGTTTAAAATCCATATCAACTTCAGTTAAAGTGGGAGAATAAGTATCAAACGTCGAGTCACTCCCATTAAAAACAGTCTGCAAATATAGATAATAATATTGGCTTTAAGGCTTATTCATACAAGTGGAAGTTAGGCTACTTTAGATTTCATTAAGCAGTCATTTGCTAAACATCTACCTATGATGAGTTTCTATTTGTCAAATAGAATGGGAAAGACTCAACTTATTAAAGTATATTAAGAAATACGGTTGCCAAGGTATACCGAACTTAGTTTTATCTACTTATATCATTCACATTATTGTTTGCTTTCAAAGGCAAATTCATTATTTATAAGCTGTAATCATCCATATAAGTAACTTGTATGAATCAAAATTCCAACTTATCGGATAATGCCAAGATAGACCTGCTTAATGTACAAGCAGCTATAAAAGGCAACCAGAAAGCTTTCGAGAAACTTTTCTTGAGGTATAAAGATGCTATATTTTATTTTTTACTGAGAACAATAAATAATAGGACTGATGCTGAAGATTTAACTCTTGAGTGCTTCGGAAAGGCTTTCCGTAATATAAATCAATACTCTACTAAATATGCTTTCAGCACTTGGCTATTCCGAATTGCCTCAAACACGTGTATTGATTTCATTCGTAAAAAGAAGAAAAACATTATTAAACTTGAAACTAAGGATGATGCAAATATGGATTTGCCTTCATTTGAAAGTAAAACGCCTTCACCTGAGCAACAAATCATTAACAAACAAAATGCAAAATATATGCGACTGAAAGTTAGCCAACTTAAAGATCGCTATCGCATTTTGATAGAATTACGATATTTCAAAGAGTATTCGTACGAAGAAATTGCTAAAGAAATGAAATTACCAATTGGCACAATTAAAGCACAACTTTTCAGAGCTAGAAAACTTTTATTTATGAATATCCAAAATGATGAATTGTAAAAAAAATCATCTCCTAATTATAAATCAGTTCACAGCTCCCCTTTTTGCAAGTTATTTTCTGCTCTTAGATTATAATTATATCTTTGCCACGCATTATAAATTACAGCATGGAATTAATTTTAAAATACTTTAAGGATTTGACGGAAGAGCAAAAAAATCAGTTTGCTCAACTTAAAGATCTTTACACGGAATGGAACGATAAAATCAATGTCATTTCAAGAAAAGATATCGATTCTTTATATCTACATCACGTTTTACATTCTTTAGCAATTGCTAAAGTGATCCAATTTCAACCAGGATCTAACATTTTGGATGTTGGAACAGGTGGAGGTTTCCCTGGTATTCCTCTAGCGATCCTTTATCCTGAAACAAATTTTCACTTGGTAGATTCTATTGGCAAAAAAATAAAAGTAGTAACTGAGATAGCCAATGCTCTAGGTTTAAAAAATGTAACAGCAGAACACACACGTGTGCAACAAGTCAAAACCAAATTTGATTTTATCGTCAGTCGAGCGGTTACAGCTTTCCCTGCTTTTGTCAATATGGTAAAGAAAAACTGCAAGGCTGAGAACATAAATGCACTCCCAAATGGGATTATTTATATAAAAGGTGGCGATTTTGAGGACGAAGTCAAGCAATATGGAAAAAAAATCAGTCTCTTCAATTGTACTGATTTCTTTGCTGAGCACTTCTTTGAGACGAAAAAGGTTGTCCATCTGACACTTTAAACAAAATTATTTCGTCTTAATCTTTTGCCAGATGAAAAAAATACTTATTTTTGCAGTCCAAAATCAACGCATATAGTCACTTTATTCGATAAAAATATTTCGCGATGAAAAGAACATTTCAACCATCAAATAGAAAAAGAAGAAACAAGCACGGTTTCAGAGACAAAATGGCATCTGCTAACGGAAGAGCAGTACTATCTCGTAGAAGAGCAAAAGGCAGAAAAAAATTATCTGTTTCTAGCGAACGTAGACACAAAGCTTAATTTAACAATTAGCTTTCTATAAAATATAAGGAGTAAAGGATATAACATTCTTTACTTTTTTGTGTTTGTAGGTTTCTTAAAAAATTTAAAGAGTTCCAAGGGAGCTCTTTTTTTTTGCTTTTTAGTAAAAGAGTATAATTTCAAAATAACAAATAGAACATCTTAATTATAAATGATTAGGATCATTTATACAATAGAAATTTGTGCCAATTTAGATTCTGCATAATTTACCAACATATCTATCACTAATCAGAAAATCTCTGTTATTTTTGTATTCATTAACTTCATGAAATGATTTATGGATTAATCTAATCTTTATATTCATATTAACACGAATAAGAGTAAGATAAAACTATTGAATCAAGGCAATAAATTTTAAGAGAAAAATGAAATACAATTTAGCACATGCTTGTATCAGAGTAATGGATTTAGACAAGTCCTTAGAGTTCTACAACAAAGCTTTATCATTGAATGAAGTAAAAAGACTGGACTACTCTGAATATAAGTTTACGCTAGTATATCTCTCTGATGAAAGTAATAAATTTGAAATCGAGTTAACCTATAATTACGATACTGAAAAACCTTATGAAATAGGAAACGGATTTGGTCATTTCGCTCTAACTGTAAAGGATATGGAGGCATCTCATGAGTTTCACAAAAAAATGGGGTTAGAAACAACAGAGCTTAAGGGCTTACTAGGAGAAAAACCAAAATACTATTTCATTACAGACCCTGATGGATATAAAATAGAAATTATTAGAGGATAATAAATATACACTTAACAAATTCTAATCGATAACATCCGGATCTTACCAATTAGAAGTAAAAGTATTGGCATCAAAAAGCAAATAAAAAATATATGCGACTAAGACAATTTTTCAAAAGTGGAGCTTTCTACAAAAACTTAGGGCTATCAATTATAATTGCAGTAGTTCTAGTTTGGATCATTCTTCAAAGTTTAAGTTTATATACCAACCATGGCGAAGAGATTGAAGTGCCTAACCTTTACGGATTAAGTTTAGAGGAAGGGAATGATCTGATAGAAGAAACAAAATTACGACACACCATATACGATTCTGTTTACAAATCGGGTCTCCCAGCAGGTTATATCCTTGATCAAAGTCCAAAAGCAAATGCTTTGGTTAAACGCAACCGTAACATCTTTCTTACAATAAATTCGCTTAAGCCAGAACAAATTAGATTTCCTAATTTGATAGATAATTCATTTAGACAAGCCTACGAAATTCTAGTTACAAACGGTTTTAAAATAGGTAAATTAAAATATGTCGATTACGATTATTATAATCTTGTTTTGCACCCAGAATTCAAAGGGGATTCTATAAAGCATGGTGATTTGATAGATAAAGGTTCTCGTATTGATCTCGTACTTGGAAAAGGTAAAAATATTAAAGTATTAACTCCAGAATTAATTAGCAAGTATTATAATGACGCTAAAGAACGCATCCTTTTATCAAATTTAAATATAGGCCGCATTAGTTTCGACAATAGCGTATCTAACCTTTCAGACTCTTTGAACGCTCAGGTATATCAACAATCCCATGCATACAAAGAAAACTCTAAAATTGCTCCTGGGAGTAGAATCAATTTATGGCTTACAACTGATAGTTTAAAGCTTAAAGATGCTCAGGCATATTTACAAAGCCAGTTTAAATAATAAAAAAAACAGATCCACATATAATGCAAGAAGAAGAAAATTTAGAATTCGAAAATTTAGACGAGAGCAATCCTAATCAAGAATCATATGAACATTTCAGATATGATGTTGATCCTGGTCAATCTCCTTTGCGAATTGACAAATACTTGGCAGGTCGCATGTTAAATTCATCCAGAAATAAAATTCAGGACTCTGCAGACAATGGAAATATCCGTGTCAACGATGTGGTTGTTAAGAGAAATTATAAAGTTAAGCCTGGTGATGTTGTAACAATTGTACTAAGTTATCCTCCCCGCGAAATTGAGATTATTGCTCAAGATATTCCACTTACAATAATTTATGAAGATGATTCTTTCATGATTGTAAATAAGAAACCAGGAATGGTTGTTCATCCATCTTATGGACATTATTCAGGAACAATGGTTAATGCAATAGCCTTTCATCTTAAGAATTTACCCTTATTTAATTCTAAAGATCCACGTCCAGGATTGGTTCATCGTATCGATAAAGACACTTCAGGTATTTTGGTTATTGCCAAAACTGAGATAGCGAAAACAAAACTTGCACTTCAATTTTTCAACAAAACGAGCGATAGAAAATACCGCGCATTAGTTTGGGGAAACTTGGAAGAAGATGAAGGAACAATAACTGGACATGTAGGTCGTAATTTAAAAAATCGACAGATAATGGATGTGTTCCCTGACGGAGAACATGGCAAACATGCAGTTACACATTACCGTGTTTTAGAAAGATTCGGATATGTCAACCTAGTAGAATGCGTGCTTGAAACAGGTCGTACACACCAAATTCGTGCTCACTTTAAGCATATAGGCCATCCATTATTTAATGATGCGAGTTACACTGGAGATCAAATTCTAAAAGGAACGAAATTCACAAAATACAAGCAATTCGTTCAGAATTGTTTTAAAATTTGTCCTCGACAAGCCTTGCACGCAAAAACCTTAGGATTCATTCATCCCGAAACGAATGAATACGTTTCATTCGATTCTGAAATTCCAGATGATATGACAGCACTTATCACCAAATGGAGAGAGTATACTTCGAACCGTGAAATTGAAGGGGAAGAACAAGAAACAATAGATTTATAGCTTCTAATTTTATGAAAAGGAATATAGCAATTATAGCGGGAGGCGATTCAGCTGAGTTTGAAATATCAATGCAAACTTCGAAGCATATTTTCAATACACTTGATAAAAATCTTTATCAAGTGTACTTAGCTGTTTTTCGAGGTCAAAACTGGAAAGTAAATCTTGATGATAAGGAATATAATATCGACAAGAATGATTTTAGCATTACAGTTGCTGATCAAAAAATAAAGTTTGATTTTGCATATATAGCAATACATGGAACTCCAGGTGAAAATGGGATTCTACAAGGCTATCTTAGTATTATGAATATCCCACATTCTACTTGTGATGTTCTTAGTAGCTCGTTAAGTTTCAACAAGCATGCATGTAATTCTTATTTAAAAACACTTGGCTACAAATTTGCAAAATCAGTTCTTCTTAAGAAGGGTGAAAAATACGATTGCAATACAATTAAGGATAAAGTTGGCTTGCCATGTTTCGTTAAACCTAATGCCGATGGTTCAAGTTTTGGGATTTCAAAAGTTTTAGAATTCAAAGAACTTGAAAATGCCATTTTAAAAGCATTTAACGAAGGTAAGGAAGTTATTATTGAAGAATACATTGAAGGTTTAGAAGTAACCAGTGGTCTAGTAAAAACAAGTAAGGAAGAAATAATATTCCCAATAACAGAAATTATTCCTAAGAATGATTTCTTCGATTTCGAAGCGAAGTATGATCCAAAAATGGCTGAAGAAATTACTCCAGCCAGAATAAGTCCGGAGCTTACTTTAGAGATTCAAAACTTATCTTCTGAGATTTACGATGCACTTAAGTGTAAAGGGATTGTTAGAGTTGATTATATCATCAAAGATGACAAGCCATATATACTCGAAGCAAACACCATCCCAGGCATGACTCCAAACAGTTTTATTCCAAAACAGGTTAAAGCTATGGGACGTGAATTAGGAGATATATTAACTCTAGTTATTGAAGATCAATTCTAGTATCTTCATTAGAATATATGAAAGGCTTTCCTAAAGGATAGCCTTTTTTTATGCCTTAAATTGAGTAAACCATCAAATTACCATCCGAAATAGATATTTATCAATCCAAATAGTTGACAACATATTATTTTCTTCCCAGAAATTATAGCAATATATAGAATATGGGTGAAGAGTATCTGCGAATATTCGGGATTTGAGTCGTGAATTGTGCCCATCAAAATTTATTGCATAAAAAAAGCGTCTTACTCCATTAGGAATAAGACGCTTAAAAGT
>CAXBPC010000040.1:0-25743 GCA_963977525.1 uncultured Marinifilaceae bacterium | reverse complement strand
AATACAAAATCAGGGTATAAATGGATCCTTTTATTTTCTTTCGTAAACGTACGAGTCATTGGGTTACTAGCATCAAATATTTTCAACCCAGCGGTTCCATCACAAACAAAAAGTACTTCATCATCAATTGCTAATCCATATGGGTTTTCCATACCATATGATTTCAGCAAAGTTGGTGTATTTAAATCACTTAAGTCTACAACATCAAGTTGACTTGTATTCTGACCACAAAAATTGCCCGCTCTTAGGGTGATATATGCATAATTATCATCTACAACAACAGGATCACAGCTCATAAAATGAGAATATTGTGATATTAATTGTGGGGAAAATGGATTGTTTATATCATAGATATACATTCCATTTCGTGCTCCAATAAAAAGGTTGTTATCATGAACAAATAAGGTTTCCATTCCCCAACCAACATTTAAACTTCCATTTTTTGTAACCTGATCTGAGTTTGAGATATCAAACATAGACAATGACCATGAGGTATTTAGTGTAAATAGTGTATTTTCATGAATCATGAATCGTGCCATTGATCCAGCTTTCCCCGTTCCACCACCTGTAGCTTTTATACCATCAGAATTAGACGATGCAAAAATAGCATCTTCAAAGTATGGATAATATATAGGTTTTCATAGTTTTCGTTAATTCGTATAACCTCCCATCCAACCACAACACCTTTGTCTGGATCAATTTGACCTAAGCGATATTTATTATCTGTTGGAGGAAGAACCCATGGGAAAATATTTTCAAATCTTTTCTCAATATCGATATTACTGACATCACTTATATCAATCGCAATCAAATCAGTATACGAATCAGCATAAAGAACATCGTCTTTTATAGCTATATCAATATTACCAGGGATATTTATAAAGTTTGTGCTCTTTGGATTTGATGGATCTGAATTATCGATAATATGAACGCCTTCATATTTTTCATTTACAAAAATAAAATCTTGATAGAAATAGATCTTTCCAACCTCTTCCATATCTCTAGAACTTTCTGTTTTCACAGCATTCTTGAATTCTTCTGTTGACATATACACTGGTTCATTTATAGTGTATTCATGTTTTATTTCATCATCGCAAGAAAAAAGTATGCCTATAAATAAAGTAATTGTAAATATTCGAATAACAGATTCAATTGTTTTCATAAGGTTAATGTTTTATTGTCATTTACAACAAATGTTGGATTTTAAGTTCTTATATATCTAGGAATAGACGATTTAAGTGTCTTTTTACATTTCAATGATGAAGAATCGCTTATAAGGTTGCGTTGTGTATAACAAAAAAATAATTCAAGCTCTTACGCAACCATCTTATAATCACTCCATCCTAATTGTAAACAAACCTCTATTCTATGAAAACTAGATTAAATATTTTCAGACACTTATTAGTAATTGTAGTCCTAACCTGCGTTTCATTCGGCGTAAATGCTCAAAACAAGGCTGACGCGATAAAATTAAAAAACGGGAATGTACTCAAAGGAAAAATTGTTCGTCACATTCCTAATGAATTCATAGAAATTGAAACGATTGATAATAACTTCTGGAAATTCGACATGGAAGATATTTTAGAAATCCGATACAAACAAAAAAGAAAATCATTAAATCAGTTTAATATCGACACGCTCGAAAGCAAAAATTCTGGTTTGTATTATGAATTAAATTTTGGACTATTGGTTGGTAAAAAGAACAATCAGAATAATGCACCTTTTAGTTTTCAAACGAATCTCTCTTACTTACACAAAACAGGCTTTGCCATTGGTTTAGGAATTGGTTACGAAGCATTTGAGGAAGCGCAACTACCTGTTTTTTGTGAAATAAAATATCATCATAAAATTAAAGGCTTACCTTCTTATCTATTCTGCCAAACAGGCTATTCTTTCGCTATTGAGGATAGTGAAAATCGAATCTACAGTAATAACGAAAACTTGGATTCAAAAGGTGGATTAATGATTAACCCAGGATTTGGACTTATTTTAGGGGAAGTATCTAATACTAAAATCAATTTAAAAATTGGTTATCGATATCAGAAAACGAAACAAGAATGGACTAATAATTATACAGAAGATAATGAATCCTTGAAGCAAGAATTTAATCGATTATCAATTCACTTGGGAATGATTTTCTAAGAAAGATAAAATAAAAGGCTGTATACATATACAGCCTTTTATATTTTTTCAAACCAATGATTTATAATCAGGTATTTCTTGAATGAATTCAAAACTCTTTTTTTCGTAATCAATCTTACAGCAATAATGGTTTAAGCCATTAGTCACAACTAAATAAGGCACTTGCAACATCATATTATAACGAGCAATCTGATTAAAAGTATCTTGTGTAACCTTAACACTAACAGCCTTACATTCAACTATCATTACTGGAATAGCTTTATTATTGTACAAGACAATATCACTTCGCTGAGGCATCTTATTTACATCAACTTTCTTTTCTACCGCAATCAAACCTTTAGGATAATTCTTATCCTCAACCAAATACGAAATAAAATTCTGTCGTACCCATTCCTCTGGCGTTAATACCACATACTTCTTTCTAATACTGTCAAAAATTAACTTTCTTTGTCCTTCTAATTTTATATTAAAATTATAGCTGGGTAGATTTAGCGTCTCCATATTTTCGTTATATTGAAAAGCAAAGATAAACAGATTTTATTAGCCTATCGACTAAAGCCGAAAAGCAAATCATGAGCTTATGAAGACAAAAGAAGAAATAGTAAAAAACTGGCTAACTCGTTATACGGGAAGAGCATTAAAAGACTTCGATCAATATATTCTTCTGACCAACTTTAACAGCTATCTTGATATTTTTGCAGAAAAATATCAGGTTGAAATTGTTGGAGAAGACAAGGCAATGCCAAATGTCTCTGCTGATGGCATCACCATGATTAACTTCGGCATGGGGAGTCCCAATGCTGCAACCATAATGGATTTGCTTAGTGCCATAAAACCCAAAGGTGTCTTATTTTTAGGCAAGTGTGGTGGTCTTAAGAAAAAAAACAAACTAGGTGACTTGATTCTCCCAATTGCAGCTATTAGAAGTGAAGGAACATCAAATGACTACCTACCTGCAGAAATACCCGCCCTACCAGCATTTGGTTTACAGAGAGCCGTATCACAAGTCATCGCAGACAAAAACATTAAATATTGGACTGGAACCGTTTTCACAACCAACAAGAGAGTTTGGGAATTTGACGAACGTTTTAAGAAATATTTAGCTAAAACCCGTGCTATGGCCATAGATATGGAAACAGCAACCATATTTACGGTTGGCTTTTTTAATGAAATTCCTTCTGGAGCAGTTCTACTAGTATCTGATCAACCCATGATTTCCTCTGGTGTTAAAACAGATGATAGTGATGCGTTAGTCACTAATAAGTACGTAGACCGTCACATTCAAGCAGGAATTGATGCTTTAAAAGAGGTAATGCATAACAAGGAATCAGTAAAACACCTAAGATTCTAAAAGAACCTATTCAAAAAAATTACATGAAGTTCGAAGAAATATATAGCGGTATTAAGAAACAAGAATATGCTCCCATCTATTTTTTAATGGGAGAAGAAAGTTTCTATATCGATAAGATCACCGATTACATATTAGCAAATGCACTTTCTGAAGCTGAACGAGATTTTAATCAGACCGTTTTTTACGGGAAAGATGCAGATATAGCAAACGTAATAGACACAGCACGTCGTTTTCCAATGATGGCTACACGCCAACTTGTCGTAGTAAAAGAGGCTCAACTTTTAAAGAATATTGAACTTCTGGATTCATATATCAAGAACCCACTAAAATCTACTATTCTTGTTATTAATTATAAGTACAAATCCCTAGATAAGAGAAAAGCATTTACTAAAAATGTGGCTAAATTTGGTATTTTATTCGAATCTAAAAAAATATATGAAAACCAACTACCTGACTGGATTGCCAAATATACAAGCAGCTTAAAACTTAAAATTGATACAAAGGCAAGCATTCTACTTGCAGAGTTTCTGGGGAACGATTTAAGTAAAATTTCAAATGAACTCGATAAATTAAGCATTAACATTCCACAGGGAAACACTATTACAGCTGATGAAATTGAAAAAAACATTGGAATTTCAAAAGATTTCAACAACTTCGAATTGCAGAATGCATTAGGAAAAAAAGATGTAGTTAAGGCTAATCAAATCATAAATTATTTCTCAACCAACGAAAAAAACAACCCTATTTTTGTCACAATTGCACTACTTCATTCATATTTTTCAAAAATTTTGAAATTCCATTTCTTGAAAAATAAAACGAATGACAAACTTATAGCCTCTGCACTCGGCGTAAATCCTTTCTTTGTAAAAGATTATAAATCAGCGGCAAGACTATATAACCCAAAGAAAGTCGTATCAATAATCAACCTTCTAAGAGAATACGATTTAAAATCAAAAGGTATTGGAAATGTTAGCTCTAAGAATGGAGATCTTCTAAAAGAATTAATATTCAAAACTCTTCATTAGCAATTTCTAAACAAATCTATTATCTTTAAAATTATATTTCGTTTACTCTACTGGAGCAAACACTTGGCGAACTGAACATATTATTGCAGCTTTAGTGTATAAAAATCATTCGCCCACCATCAAAGAATTTGTATTTAACTATGAAATCAACTTTTACTCTTTCTTTTTTATTAGCCCTATTACTTGGACCAAACATAAGTTTTGGTCAAGAAGATGTACCCCCAATAGCAAAGAATGATTCCGTTTCAATTAATAACAAAACTCTAGTTGATGAGGTTAATTATATCGAAATTGTTTTTCTAGAAAATGACGTTTATTCATCTTCAACATTAGATTTCTCACAAACTAAAATCCTTCGTCAAAACGATCAAGCAGGAAAAGCCTATCTGATCGAAAATAATTCTTTAATGGTATTCTACCCATATGAAGATAGTTTTGGTGTTGATACTATATTCTACGAAATCTGCGATAATAAAAGCAGATGCAGCCAAGCACATATCATAGTAGACGTTAAAAACCCTAATGAAGTAGATTTACTAATTCCAACGGCCTTTTCTCCTAACGGAGATAATATAAATGATAAATTCTTCATTAAAGGAATTGAGAACTATCCAGTTAATGAGTTCATAGTATTCTCTAGATGGGGCTCAAAAGTATATGATAAAAGTAACTACACAAATGATGATGCCTGGGATGGTAGTTATAGTAAAACAGGAGTTAAACTAGGACCTGGTGATAAATTACCTACTGGAACGTATTTCTTCAAACTCATTATTAAGGATAAAAAATACCTTAAAAGTGGCTATATCGTCATAAAAAAATAGATTATTCCATTTCTTATTGGAAGATCTTTTTTTTATAGATACAGGTAGTCATATTGCCTCTGTGGTTTTCTCAACAATCAAGATTATAACTGGATGAATAAGCAGCGACATATCATCATTTCTTTTATTTTGACAAGTATGATGTGTCTTTCATTAACTTGCTCGAAACTCTCAGCTCAAGAAAACATCCTATTTACTAATTACAACAACAATAAACTTTTCATCAATCCTGCATTCTCTGGGAGCACCCCCTATATGGAAACAGCCATGGGTTACCGCAAGCAATGGACGGGTATCGATGGTGCTCCAAAGTCAGCCATATTATCTGCTCATGCTCCAATAAACAATAGACCTGTTGGTGTAGGTGCTATGATCTATAGTAATAAGATTGGTATTTTAAATGAAACAGGATTCTTTGCAAACTACGCCTACAAAATTAATATGCCAAAAAGTAGAGTACTCTCTCTAGGCTTTCAGGCTGGAGTCGTTAATAAAGAAGTCCGCTGGTCTGAAGTCACAACATACGACCCCAATTTTACTGGGGATGATCCAAGCATTCCAAATATGAATATAAGTAGTATTGCACCTAATTTTGGGTTAGGAGCCTATTATACAACTCCTAAATTCCACTTAGGCTTCTCAGCTCCTCGCCTACTACAAAACTCTTACCCACACGAAAAAAGTTTAAGTGGAAATATCAATTTTGAATTCAAAGACATCTACTTCTATATAAACTCAGGTGTACTATTAAATATCAATTCTGAAGTTCAAGTTGCTCCTTCCATTCTACTGTTTTCCTCTTTAAACTCAACAACCAATTATCATTTCTTCCTTAACTTTACTCATATAAAAGGTATTTCTGCTGGAGGAAGTTTTAGATCTGAAAAATATTGGTCTTTAAATACGGGCTACGAATTTAATTCTAAACTGGGTATATCATACTCTTATGACAACAGCTTTGATAAACTAAAGCGTGGTGATCATACCAGTCATGAAATATTTCTAAACTATAAGATATCTTTAAAGAAAAGTAGCTATACATCACCTAGGTTTTTCTAAAGTTGTGTATTTTGCATTCTGCATGATTTCAGAACTTCTCTTATTAAAGATTAGAATTTAAACCGTCAATTCTTATTGACTAGATATTTAAACTATGTATAAAAAATTGCTAACAACAATTTTGGTTGCCACTATATTCTTCTTGACACAAACAGTTGTGTTCGCACAGAATAAAGACCTAGAGAAAGGTCTTAAACTCTTTGCGAAAAAGGAATATAAACTTGCTATTCCTGTACTTAATAAATACACCCAAAGCCACAAGAATAAGGAAGCAAAGAGAAATCTATTCCAATGTTATATTGAAACTAAACAGAATAACAAAGCTCTTCTTCTGGGTAAAAGAATGGTTGAAAATTCTGAAGCTGATGCTATAGATTTACTCAACTATGCTAACTTGTTAAAAGGACTCCGTAAATACGAAGAAGCAGAAAAATGGTACGTCCAATATAGTAAGCTTAAGCCTTCAGATAAAATTGTACTTAAGCATATTCAAGCCTGCAAGCTTATTAAGGAAATTACTCATGACACTTTATATATTGCCAAATCAATTAACATTAACACATCTCAAACTGATTATGCAACCTCATTATATAAAGATGGTCTAATATTAGTTTCTGGACGTTCAAACAAACACTCGAAAAGAATTAGCAGAGAAACGAAGGATCATTACTTCAACCTATATTTCTCTAAAAAAATTGGAACTAAATATTCTATTCCGAGAGCCTTATCTAAGGATTTAAATTCAAAATACCACGAAGGTTCAGCATCCTTATCTGCTAACGAAAAATTCATTTATTTCTCAAGGAATAAAGGGATTGTTGATTTAAATGGTCAAGCTCAATTACACATCTACATATCGCGTTACAATAACAAGAAATGGGATAAACCAGAGCTATTCCAATATGCTAGCGATGATTATTCCACTGGTCACCCATCTATTTCGAAAGATGGGAAACTGCTCTTTTTCATTTCGAACATGTCTGGTGGTTACGGTGGAACTGATATCTATTATTGTAGGAAACAAGGTTTTTCTTGGGGACCACCTATCAACTTAGGTCCAAGCATCAATACGTCAGGCAATGAAATGTTTCCATATATCAACGAAGATAATAACCTTTATTTTGCTTCGAGTGGGCACATTGGTTTTGGTGGTCTTGATATTTTCAAATCTACATTTGAACAAAACCATTGGAGTTATCCAGTAAATATCGGTTATCCTTTTAATTCGGATAAAGATGATTTCGCATACCTATTTGATCAGAAGAAAAACTTAGGCTATTTTTCATCAAACAGAAATCTTAGTGACGATATATTTGAATTCCAAAGCAATCCTGAGAAACAGAAAGCTCTAAAAGGAAGAATATCTAAACTTAGACCCAATGATCCTATTGATAGTGTAATGGTTTTTCTTGTTGATAAGAATATTGTATTAGATAAAACTTACACAAATTCATCAGGTAATTTTAGCCTTAATATTTTTAAGCATAAGAAATATAGCTTAGTTATTAAAAAGGAAGGCTATAAAATGAAACGCGTTTTATATTTCCCTCAAAACACTGAAAAAGAAAGAAATATAAAAATTAGACTTGAAGAATCCCCATGGGCTAGCATTAAAGCCTTCGTTAAAAATCAATTTTCTTCAAAACCAATTAAAGATGCTAAGGTGGAAGTTGTTAACAAAACTTACAATCTTTCAAATTACTGTGAAACAGATGTTAATGGGAACTTTTCTTTAGATGTTGATACAGGAAACTATTACGATCTTATCGTTTCTAAACCTGGTTACTTTACAACTTTTCTAACGAACTATATGCATGATGATATTCAGTCTATCGATTTAATTGAAACGAAAGGAAACCAGACAATTGAATTACAAACATCAACCTTCCCGAATCAAGGTTGGCTTTTAACAGAGATAACTAAAGGTGAATTGAATAATGTAATTGAGATTTTGAATAGTAATCCAGAAATTTTGGTCGAAGTTAGAGCAAGTACAAAAGTTGACAAGGGTACTAAAAACAATAAATCATTGAGTTTAAAAAGAGCTATAGAAGCTATGAATTACATGATCTCACAAGGGATTCCTGCGAATCGAATCAAAACTAATCCAATTGGGTTTAATACAAGAAGTGCATCAATTGTTGTGAAATTAGTTGAAACATTTTAGACATGCCCTTAGATTTACAAGAAAGCTTTGCTAAGAATTAAATCTCAAATTCATTCAAAATAATTATGACCACATTAATAATAGTCATTACAGTAATCATCTCTTTTATAGCATTCAATAAAACAGAATTACTTTATCGCTATCAGTTCAATGCCTATCAAATATTGAAACGTAATCAATGGTATCGAATCCTAACACATGCTTTTCTTCATGCTAATTGGAATCACCTAATTGTGAACATGATTGTTTTATTTTTCTTTGGTGGAGCACTTGAGAACTACTTCAATCATTATTTAGGATCAAGCACATTCTATTTTATCACGCTTTATGTTTGTAGTATCGTTTTTTCAAGTCTTTACGATCTAAGAAGATACGCTGATGATTATAATTATAATGCACTAGGAGCTTCTGGAGCAACTTCTGCTGTCGTGTTTGCAACCATCTTTTTTGATCCTTGGCAGTTGCTATATTTCTTCTTTGTTATTCCAATTCCAGGTATTGTATTTGGCGTTTTATATCTTGCTTATTCATACTACATGAATAAAAAACAGATCGACAACATTGGACATAGCAGTCACTTTTATGGTGCACTATTTGGTTTTCTATTTCCTATTCTTGTAAAACCTGAATTATTCTCTCTATTTTTGCAGAAGTTATTTTAAACTTTCAGTATGCAAAAAGCTATTTTTCTTGATCGCGATGGTGTTATAAATTCCGACGTAGGACATTACTATATCTATAAGGTAGAAGATTTCGTCATCAATAAGGGGATTATCAATTCACTTAAGCGATTTCAAGAAGCAGGATACAAACTTTTCATAATCAGCAATCAAGGTGGTATTGCCAAAGGCATCTATTCTAGTGAAGATGTAAATAAGGTTCATGCCTATCTCGAAGCTAAATTGAAAGAAAACCACATCTTTTTACAAGAAATCTACTACTGTCCACACCATGATAGCGTTGCTACTTGTGAGTGTAGAAAGCCGAGCCCATATATGATCAATCAGGCTGTTAACAAATACGATATAGATATTAATAGATCGTATATGATTGGAGATAGTAAGCGTGATATTGAGGCTGCTGAAGCTGCAGGCGTAAAAGGAATAAAAATTGAAGCTAACGAGGATATTTCTATCTATTGTGACAAAATTATAAAGGGAGAAATCTAATTATGAACTCACATCAACTTTGTTATAACGGTGAATTTTATTCAGACGACACCGTTCTTTTCTCTGCTGACAATAGAGCATTTCGGTATGGAGATTCATTATTTGAAACCATCCACACTAATGGTACGCAGGTTCAATTTTTCAACGAACATATTGAACGCTTAACTCTAGGGATGAAACAATTGGGCATGGAAATTCCAGAAAACTTCCATGAGACAATTGAAAAGAATATTAAGAGATTAATAACTAAAAACAAATCATTTTTAGGAACAAGAATACGTTTATGTGTATTTAGAAACTCAGGTGGCTTATATACACCTACGACCAATAGTATTTCTTATTTAATAGAAAGTTCCAAGCTTGAAGAACCTAAATATTTTTTGAATAAAAAAGGACTAAAAATTGGCCTTTTCGACACCTATAAAAAAACATCGAATTCTTTATCAGGTTTTAAAACGGGTAATTCATTACCTTTTATTCTAGCTGGCTTACACAAAGATGAAATGAAGTGGGATGACTGTCTTCTTATAAATGAAAGACAAAACCTAGTAGAAAGCGTTAGTTCAAATTTATTTGTAGTAAAAGATGGAATTCTCTTCACACCTTCAGTAGAAAGTGGTGCCGTAAATGGAATCATGAGAGAGCAAATTATCCAGATTGCACTAAATTTAGGTATTACTGTTTACGATGATTGCATTATCAAATCAAAACAATTAGAGGAAGC
This sequence comes from uncultured Marinifilaceae bacterium, assembly GCA_963977525.1. Lineage (GTDB taxonomy): Bacteria > Bacteroidota > Bacteroidia > Bacteroidales > Marinifilaceae > Ancylomarina. The sequence goes on along the minus strand of CAXBPC010000040.1, from coordinate 15,282 downwards.
CGACGAAATATTCTTAACAAATGCTATTGTCGGTATTCGTTGGGTTGTTGCTTACGGAGAAAGACGTTATTTTAACAGAAGTGCAAAAATTCTAATTGACGAGTTAAACAAAAGAGCTTTTAAAGAAAGCTAATTCATGCTTTGATCTTTAGGGAAATTTGCCCAAAGTTTATAGTTCCCTCCAAGTCGGCTTAAGGCTTTTTTCCAAATATCGTCGTTATCAACAGACATTAAGTCAGTCAAATCGAGGGAACTTACTAACCATGAGTTTTCCTTAATTTCTTCTTCTAGCTGCCCTGTACTCCATCCAGAATAACCAGCAAAAAAACGAATCTGATCAATATCAATTTTCTTCAAACTTATAAGTTCTTTTACAATTTCAAAATCTCCTCCCCAATACAGATTATCAAAAACCTGAAATGAATTTGGAATTAATTCTGGAACAGTATGCAAATAATAAATCTGAGTATTCTGCACTGGACCTCCAACAAACACTTCACTTTTGAATGCTTCCAAATCAGTTAAAACTTCATTTACATTTAAATGAACTGGCTTATTTAAAACAAAACCAACTGCACCATCATCCGAAAATTCAGTCAACAAAATGACTGATCGATTAAAGTAGCGACCTTCCAAAAATGGTTCAGCTATTAATACCCTACCCTTTTCAGGTTTTATATCATTGCCTTCAAACCGAAATATGTCATATGATTCATCCACAACTATCAAATTTTATAGAGTCAAAATAATCAAATTCATCAAGGAATCAAAAAAGATCTGTAATCAAGAGTATAAAACTTCAATAGCCATAAATTGTTGCTGATTATAATTCTTATATTTAAAGGGTAAACCTAAATCTTAAGTTCCCCTATGAATTCCATTCTTAAAAAGGCTTTTCTTCCCCTCATCATTCTAATACTAAGTTTCAATCTGAATAGTTATGCTGATGATTCAGATAACTTCTCTGTTGAATATCCATCTATAGTCGTCACAAAAATAAATTCGTCTATAAAAATAAAGCCAAGCGATAATTTATTCCAACAAATCAAGACTGATTCACTTAAGCTTTACATCAACAGTGTTGAAACGAAGTATACGATTGAAGATTCAAATTTAGAATTTAAATATCAATTCAATAAAAAAGAAGAAGTTGAAGTTCGAATAGGTAACAAGAAACATTCAGAAACAATCACCCCTATCCCATTATGGTTATCGATACTTCCTCCACTAGTTGCCATTGTGATGGCACTGCTTTTTAAAGAAGTTTTTTCAGCTCTTTTTATTGGTTTATTTACAGGAACATTTATCATCTTTTCATATAAAGGCACATCCATATTTATTGCTTTTTTCAAAGCCATTTTTGCTATAGCAGATACCTACATCATCAACTCAGTTCACGATTCCGGGCATATTTCAATTATTGTCTTTTCTATGCTTATTGGTGCCATGGTCACCCTAATTTCGCGGAATGGTGGCATGCAAGGTATTGTCAATATCTTATCTCGATACGCCAACACTGCAAGGTCGGGTCAATTTATAACTTGGCTATTGGGTGTTCTTATTTTCTTCGATGATTACGCCAATACACTTGTGGTTGGAAACACCATGCGTCCCGTAACTGACAGGCTTAAAATCTCACGAGAGAAACTAGCTTATATTGTCGATTCAACAGCTGCACCAGTTGCTTCTGTAGCAATGATTACAACATGGATTGGTATTGAATTAAGTTACATTCAATCGGCAACCGTTCAAATTGGCGTAACAGAAAGTCCATACAGCATATTCCTTAACTCTTTACCAAGTCGATTCTACCCTTTCTTTATGCTAGCCTTTATGCTTTTCATTATCTATAAAGGCAAAGATTTTGGCCCTATGCTTAAAGCTGAAAAGAATGCTAGAAATCTACAGTCAGAACATATTGTTGAAGTTGACTCAGATGGTAAAACGGAGAATGAACTCGAAATGGCAAAGAATATCAGCCCAAGGTGGTATAACGCTGGAATCCCAATTCTCATTGTAATCTTTGGCACATTGGCTGGCTTATTCTATACAGGTTGGGATAGTTCTGTTTGGAATGATACAACAATAGCTTTTAGCAAAAAATTATCGCATGTTATAGGCGCTTCCGATTCATATTTAGCTTTACTATGGTCGTCGCTTACAGCTGTATTGGCTGCTGTAGCACTTACAATCACACAAAAAATTCTAACACTACACGAAACAAGTGAAAGTTTATTGAAAGGATTCAAAACCATGCTTACGGCAATTCTTATTTTGATTCTTGCATGGGCATTAGCTGATATCACCAAAGACTTGCACACGGCTGATTTCATCTCAAACATCCTTATATCGATTAATGTAGCACCGCAATTATTACCTGCACTAACCTTTATCCTATCTGCTCTAATCGCTTTCTCTACCGGATCATCATGGGGAACAATGGCGATACTTTACCCTCTTATTCTTCCAGCTTCGTGGTACTTAAGTCATAGTGTTGGATTAAGCGACGAAGAATCGATGAACATCTTCTATATTGTTGTTTCAGCAATACTTGCTGGCTCTGTTCTTGGAGACCATTGCTCACCAATATCAGACACAACCATTCTAAGCTCCTTGGCGAGCTCGTGTAATCATATAGAGCATGTTCGTACTCAAATGCCTTATGCACTTTCGGTAGGCACTGTTTCTATCTTTGTTGGACTTATCCCCGCCGCTTATGGTGTCCCATTTTGGATAATATTCCCAGCTGGCCTTTTAAGTCTCTACCTTATTGTCCATTTCTTTGGAAAGAAAGTTGAGGACTAAATGATGTGGTGATTTGAGGATGTGGTAAAGTATAATCTGACCTTTTACCTAAATGCAATAATATTGATTTTTCAGAATATCATTTCTTGCTTTCACTAAATGGTTATTGATTGAAATATTGCTTTTTCACCCTTTCACTAAATAGTTATTGATTGAAATATTGCTTTTTCACCCTTTCACTAAATGGTTATTGATTGAAACATTGATTTTTCACTCTTTCACTAAATGGTTATCGATTGAAAAATCACTTTTTCACACTTTCACTAAATGATATTAAGCAAACACCAATTCGATTAAATAAAAAACGATCGAAGCAGAAGCTCCGATCGTTTTTATATCTAACAATTATCTTAGGTCCTAATCTTCTAAGAAGTTAGGATACATATAATCTTGAGCTGGTACAAAAGTTTCCTTAATTGTACGTGGAGAAACCCAACGTAATAGGTTAATCATAGAACCTGCCTTATCGTTGGTTCCAGAACCTCTACCACCACCGAATGGCTGCTGTCCAACAACTGCACCAGATGGTTTGTCGTTGATATAGAAGTTACCTGCAGTATGAGTTAATCGTTTCACCAATTTCTCAATAGCATAACGACAGTCAGCAAAAATAGCACCCGTTAGAGCATACATTGAACCTTTGTCAAGAATATCTAAAGTCTCGTCTACTTTGTTGTCATCGTATACAAAAATCGTAAGAATAGGGCCGAAAAGCTCTTCTTCCATAGTGATATAATCATGCTTAGCTGCACGAATAATAGTTGGAGCAACGAAATAACCTACAGACTTGTCGTAAGTTCCACCTGCAACGATTTCTGCATCTGGAGAAGCTTTAGCTTCATCAATAGCTGAAGCCAACTTGTCGAAAGAAGCCTCGTCGATTACAGCATTTACAAAATTAGTGAAGTCTTCTGTTCCACCCATCTTGATCTTGCTTAAATCTTCCTTAACGTATGCCATCACCTCGTCGTACTTGCTTGCAGGAATGAAAGCACGTGAAGCAGCAGAACATTTTTGTCCTTGGTATTCGAAAGCACCACGAGTAATACCCGTAGCAACATCTTTACAGTTTGCTGTTGGGTGCATAAAGATATAATCCTTACCACCAGTTTCACCAACTATACGTGGGTACGATTTAAACATATGAATGTTCTCACCAATATTCTTCCAGATATCCTGGAATACACCAGTTGATCCTGTAAAGTGAATACCAGCAAAATCAGGAGAAGAGAATAATACCTCAGAAGCAGCAGGACCTGATACATATACCAAGTTGATAACTCCAGCAGGTACACCAGCTTTCATGAATATTTCCATAAGAAGCTGAGCAGAATAAACAGCAGTCTTAGATGGTTTCCAAACAATACAGTTACCCATCATAGCAGGCGCTGTAGGCAAGTTACCAGCAATTGCAGTAAAATTGAATGGCGTTAATGCAAATACAAATCCTTCTAATGGACGTTGCTCAACACGATTCCAAACACCTTTTGAAGATACAGGCTGTTGCTTATAAATATCAGTCATATACTGAACGTTGAAACGCAAGAAGTCAGCAATCTCACAAGCAGAATCAATTTCAGCTTGGAATGCATTTTTCGACTGTCCCAACATGGTAGCAGCATTTAATTTCTGACGATAAGGACCCGAAATTAACTCAGCAGCTTTTAAGAAAATAGAAGCACGATGCTCCCAAGCCATAGCTTCCCAAGCTGGTTTAGCAGCCAAAGCAGCATCAATTGCCATTTGGATATGCTTTTTCTCACCTAAGTGATAATGACCTAAAACGTGCTTGTGATCGTGAGGAGGTGTCATTGTAAACAATTTACCTGTGCGAACCTCTTTGCCACCAATGTACATAGGTACATCAATTTCTTCAGAACGCATTTCTTTGATCGTTGCTTGTAATTCTGCTCTTTCTGGAGAACCTGGAGCATAAGAAAAAATTGGCTCGTTAGTTACAGCCGGAACGTCGTATATACCTTTTGGCATGATAATTTGGTTTTAGGGTTATTGTCTGTTTTTTTTCACTCTGAGCAAATGTAAAAAATTTGAAGTGTGATTTTCATGAGTTATGTCATGAAAGTGTATTGATTCGGCACACTTTTAATACAAATTTTCAATTAGAAATAGAAACGTACAATCCGCATTATAATTGAAAAGCAATAAGGCTTTTTCTATTTCGGATTAGAAGTTAAATTATTTTTACGAGAGCAAAAAATATTTTTTTGAGGTAAAAATGCCCTGCTTCAATTTCATTTTACAATTACTTTACAATATCAATTCAGAATTATTAAATTTGATATTCACTAATTTCTTAAACACTAGGTTCAACGAAATCGATATTTACATGATTTCTATCGAAGTGCATATTCATTCCATCGAAAGAATTTTACAATAAAAAAGGGATTCCTTTATTTTGAAAGTAGATCATGAAGATCTCCGCGGAATTCAAATCTATTTTCACTAAAACGAATTGACTATGAAAACAATCAAAATATTCAAATTAAGCTCATTCTTTCTTTTTATTCTTATCGCAGCACAATCGTGTATGGTGAGTTCCTTAAACCCTCTATACACCCATAAAGATCGAATATTAAATGATAGAATTGAAGGAGAATGGATTGATTCAGATAAAAATAATTACAAAATAACTCTTCTAACAGAACCCCGACTCATAAAATTCAGAGATGGATTTCCTGCTAGACTGGATAATGCAATAGAAAACGAACTAGTGGATTCTGCCAAATTAACTAAAGACCCAGAATCAATAAAAAGACTATATGAAAGTTTTAATAAAATGGAAAAACTTGCAAAATATAGTTTCTATCAAATTAAAATGTCTCACGAAAACAAGATTACTATTTTTGAAGGAAGATTATCGAAATTAGGGGATAATTATTTCTTAGATATCATTCCAAATGATGATAATATTGAATCCAAACTAGATGATGACTATATGATAGGTTTAGTCGCTCCAATGCATGGTTTTATTAAAGTTCAATTTTTAGCTGATAGTAAAATCAAACTAAATTGGATGGATAGCGAAGCTTTTAAATCATTAAGAAAAAGTAAAAAAGTCCGAATTAAATCACAAAGAAGAAACGATAGAGAAATCATCACTGCAAGAACTTCTGCTATTCAAAAATTCCTAATCAAGTTTGCCGATTCAGAACTCTTCAACAATAAAGATGCTGAATTGATTTTAACGCCTTTAAAATAAAGTGATACCTAAAAATACCTAATGATCATCCGATTCCAAACACTAATAAAGAGCCTGGTTCAAAACAGAATACTTCAACACCTTCTGTTTTGGGCTTGCTCCTTTTATATTTTATTACACTATTTTGCTTTAGAAGAGCAATTATCTGATATTGATTATATCTATACCCTACTCTTTCATATCAGCTTGGTATTGGGCACTTACCTCAATATTGAAATCCTCATCAGATTCCTGTTAAAAAAAGAAAGGTATACTCTTTATCTACTTTCTTTCATAGGTATATGGATGGTAATTGCTTTTACTAATGAGTTCACATTTAATCATCTGAGTGATTGGATCACTCCTGATTATTTGTTTATATCAGCATATAGCTTTACAGATTTATTAAAATTCAGTTTCGTTTACCTCGCTATAACAACACTTTTGAAACTATCAAAGTCGTGGTTTTCGGTACTTGAAACTCAGAAGGAATTGGAAATTGCAAAACGTGAACATATTGAAAGTGAATTGAATGCTTTAAAATCGAATATCAACCCACATTTCTTATTCAATAATCTGACTTCTCTTTATGCCTTATCTCTGAAGAATGCAAAAGAAACACCAGATTACATTCTTAAGTTATCGGAACTCATGCGATATATGATTTACGAAACACAAGATAAATGGGTCTCTCTGGATAAAGAGATCAACTACATTACGAACTATCTTGATCTACAAAAACTCAGATGTCAATCAGATACATCCATTCAGTATTCAATAGACGGAGAAATTAGGTCTCAGCGAATTGTACCCTTTTTGCTCATTCCTTTTGTAGAAAACTGCTTTAAACATGGAGGTATGAATCAGTCTGATTCAAATTTTATCGATTTAAATATCCATATTGAAGCCGATCATATCAATATGAAGCTAAAAAATAGTATTCACACAAAGGCTAATGAGCAAATAAATAAAGTAGGTGGTTTCGGAATTGAGAACGTGAAGAAGCGTCTAAACTCGCATTATAACAACCTATATGAATTGACTTTATATTCCATGCATGGAGAATTTATTGTAGAACTTAAGCTAAACCTCAAACATGACTCATAATCCCCAAGAATATATACAATGCCTTATTGTTGAAGATGAACCTTTGTCTCAGGAGATTCTTGAATCATATATAAACAATTGTCCTGAGCTTAAACTGATGGGCACCTGCAAGAATGCAATGGAAGGTAATACGCTACTGCATCAGGAAAAGATAGACCTCATCTTTCTTGACATTAACATGCCAATAATAAATGGAATCGACTGGCTAAGGACATTAGATACAGCTCCACAAATTATTTTCACAACTGCTTACCCAGAACATGCTGTGGAAGGCTTCGATTTAAATATACTCGACTACCTTCTAAAACCCTTTTCATTCAATCGTTTTTTTAAAGCCATTAATAAATTCAAGTCGATAAAAAAGAACGTAAAACAAGATGTTACTTCTGATAAGGATAGAACACTCTTAGTTAAATCAAACAAAAAAACTTATCCTATAAAACTATCTGAACTTTGTTATATTGAATCTGATGGTGATTACCTGAAACTATATCGAGATACAGATCATATTACCATTCATGAAACCCTAAAGAGTTTTACTGCAAAGCTTCCAAGTGACAGTTTTTTGAAAGTACATCGATCTTTTGTTATCAATATCAATAAAGTTGAATACATAGAGGGAAACCAAGTTCGAATTGCCTCTAAATTCATTCCTATTGCAGCATCGTATCGTGAGGAATTCTATAGGCTCATAGAAAAGAATGAACAAGTTTAGTCAAGCATAAGTTTGAGAAGAAAATAGTTTTGATTTAATTTGATCATTATTTTAAAAGAATCTAATTAAACTGCAATATGGAAGACGTAAAATCACCTTGTATACAAATATGTCGTGCCGACTCTAATGGCGTTTGTTTTGGATGTAGAAGAACAAATGAAGAAATAGGAGATTGGTCGCTATATACTAACGTACAAAAGGAAGACGTTCTAGAAAAAGCAAGTAACAGAAGAAATGCTCCTGATACACAACCAAGTGGGTTTTTCAGATAAAAACACCACTTTATTTAAAATACAAAAGGCTGCCAATCCCAGATTAGCAGCCTTTCTTATATATTATCAGTAATAAACTAATTCTCTAATGTCGTCAATTCGTGGTATCTAGTCGACTGCATGCCTAATTTTTCAAGCAAAGCTTGATCTTCATTAATTTCAACATTACCTACAGTAAGTAACTTATTACCAAAGAAAATAGAATTTGCACCAGCCATAAAACAAAGTGCTTGTCCTTCTTTACTATAATGAGTTCGGCCAGCTGCAAATGCTATTACAGCTTTCGGCATTAGAACCCGAGCTGTTGCTACAGCACGAACCATCTCAAAAATATCAATTATATCTTTTCCGTAGAACGGCGTTCCTTCAACAGGGACAAGTGAATTTAAAGGTACATTATAAGGGTGTTTCTCTTGATTTGAAAGTGTACGTAGCATTTCAATACGATCCTCATCATCCTCTCCCATTCCAAGAATACCGCCAGAGCAATAGGAAATACCAGCTTCTTGAAGGTTTGCTAAAGTTTCTAATCTCTCAGCATAAGTTCTCGTAGTTGTAATATTTGGATAATGACGTTCTGAAGTGTCAAGATTGTGATTAACAGCTGTGATGCCCAAATCAGCAAGTTTCTTCGCTTTCTCTTTATTAATCATTCCCATGGTACAGCATACCTCTAGACCAAGCTTCTTTACCTCAGTAATCATTTCAGCCATCTCATTAAAACGATCATCTCGATTACCATCACGTCCAGCCGAACTCAAACAAACACGTTTCACACCATTTGCCTTAGCAACTTTTGCGTCCTCAATTACTTGCTCTAGGCTTAGTTTTTCGGGCTTAACATGAGTATCATATCGAGCCGATTGAGCACAGTACTTACAGTCCTGAGAACATGCTCCTGTACGAACAGAAATCAGCGTGTTCATGTTCATCTTAGTTGAATCGTGGTACTTACGGTGAATGTTAGAGGCGCGGTTGACCAAGTCTAACAAGGGTAGGTTATAAATTTCTTTGACCTCATCGTGGGTCCAGTTATTTCTAATATCAGTCATGATTCAATTCTTTTTTCGGTTAATAATTAAATTTTGGGTAGGATTAACAGACGAATAAAAGAACTGAACAGCTTGTCGCTGATATTTCTTTCGTTCACCTACAGATTTACTTACAGTGCTACAGATAACATTCTGCAACAACATAAAAGCTTCTCCATCAGGATCATCTTCGTCACATTTATCTCCACCATTCTGAGGCTCGTACACAAAACCCGAAACACCAGCTTCTTGACTTGGAATCATCATATTATAGCTTGCAGATAGACAGGCGATCTTAACCTCCTGATTCATACTTGCAAATGCCGCATACGACTTTCTGCTCCAGTGTCTAAAAACCTGTAGTTCCTGATTGCGACCTCTTTGGTTATCAGTAAACATGCTTACAATTAATTTTAGATTAAAACTCTGATCTCAGCTAGATTCAAAACATATAATGCTCGAATCTATCTTCATCAATATTTGCTCTTCTGAGCCTGCCAAAGATATTATTTTTTGAATTGTTTTCCCAACAGTAAATATCAGATAGGTTGTAAAGCAGAGTTCATTGACGACTCAGTCATCTATTTGTTATATTTTGAACGCATATATTACTATTTTTGCCACCTAAACACATAAGCCTTCGGCAAAACTGTCCTTTGCTTATTATATTATATTATATCTGAGAGCTATGAAAAAGTTAAAATCAATCATGTTTGTAGGCACAGGTTCCGATGTTGGAAAAAGTATGGTGAATACTGGGTTCTGTCGTATTTTCAAACAGGATGGTTACACGCCAGCACCTTTTAAAGCACAGAACATGTCTTTAAATAGCTTCGCAACGCCTGAAGGTTTTGAAATTGGTAGAGCTCAAGCAGTCCAGGCCGAAGCATGCAAGCTCCCTTGTCATACAGATATGAATCCTATTTTGCTTAAACCCACTAATGACAAAAGCTCACAAGTCGTTTTAAATGGTAAACCAGTAGGAACTCAAACGGCCCAAGAGTATTTTATGGGCAACAACAAAGCTGCACTTTTTACTGAAGCTATTAATGCATTTAATCGTTTAGAAAAGCAGTATAATCCTATTGTACTGGAAGGTGCAGGAAGCATTTCAGAACTGAATCTAAAATCTAGAGATATTACCAATATGCGCATGGCTGTTGAAACAGATGCTGTAACATACCTGGTATCGGATATTGATAAAGGAGGCATATTTGCTAGTGTGTTTGGTAGCATTTACCTTTTAGATGAAGAAGAAAAAAAACAGATTAAAGGTGTTATTATTAATAAGTTTAGAGGAGATATTAAACTTTTTGAAGAAGGAAGAACCATACTTGAAAACCTTACTGGTGTTCCCGTAATTGGTGTACTTCCATACTTTAGAGATATTCATATTGAGGAAGAAGATTCTGTTAGTTTGGAACAAAAATTTAAAGAATCCCAATCAAATACAATCAATATTGCAGTTGTCCGTCTTCCGCGGATGGCAAATTTCACCGACTTCAGCGTTCTAGAGCACGACCCTCGTGTTCACCTTTATTATACCGATCGCCCAAGCGAAATTGAGAAAGCTGATATCGTAATCGTACCAGGAAGTAAGAATACGATTTCCGACTTAGCTCATCTTCGCAAACTTGGCATTGCTAGCTCAATTGTGAGAGCTCAAAAAGAAGGCAAAAAAGTGATTGGCATATGTGGTGGTTATCAGATGATGGGTGAAACAATAAGTGACCCACAAGGTATAGAGGGAGATTTACCTCTAATCTCTGGTCTTGGATTACTTCCAATCAATACTACAATTGAGGACAATAAGGTGACAGAGCAATGTCAATTCAAATTCAAAGATTACGCAGATGTTTGTACCGGATATGAAATTCATATGGGACAAACAACATTAAAGCATCCTGAAAATCATCTGAACAAATTGAGTACTGAAAAAGAAGATGGTTATTCCTTAAATGAAAATTGTTGGGGATCATACATACACGGCATACTAGATAATTCTATCGTTATTCAAGATTTGCTTAAGGGTTTCGATACAGAGGATATTAATTTTGATTACAATCAATTTAAAGAGGAACAGTACGATAAATTAGCTGACGCTATTCGTGAACATATTGATATGGATTTGGTTTATCAACATCTGAACACCTAAAAGAAGTAGAACAAAATTTCGCGAGTTTAAATACAACATGACCAATACAATGCCAACTCATTCTAATCGATATATTATTACTGGCGGACCTGGATCTGGAAAATCTAGCTTACTATCGGCTCTTGTAGATAAATCCTACCAAGGTTTCGAAGAAATCTCTCGTGTCATTATTCGAGAGCAACACGAGATTGGTGGTGATATGGTGCCTTGGCTAAATTTAGCAGCTTTTGCTGAACTGTGCTATGAGCGAATGAGTACTCAATTAGATCTATGTGATTCGGCTTGTACTTGTTTTTACGACAGAGGTCTTCCTGACATAATTGCCTATGTACGAAGAGGTGGTTTAGAAGTTCCAACAAAGTATTTCGAAAAAGCAAAATCATACAACAAAACAGTTTTTATTGCACCAGCTTGGCAGGAAATCTTTGTTAACGATAGCGAAAGACCAGAGTCATTTGAAGATGCAGTTGAGATTAATAGATTTTTAAAATCAACCTATCAAGAGTTAGGTTTTAATGTCGTTGAATTACCCAGAGTTTCGATAGAAGAAAGAGTTGCCTTCATAGAAGATATTCTAGAATAAAGAGTCTTTTAAGGCTTGATAAACAGCCTTAGCAAGTAGTTCTCCAAACAAGACATGTTTGCCACAATATTCAACCTCTGGACCAGTTCCAGAAGCTACAGCGCAAGAGTCTGTTCCAGTCCCTGTAGCTATCTCACCACTAACAGGGCTCTTTACATTCAAATCTTGTAAACAAGCTGATTTGGCTTCTGTTGCCATCATAATGCACTCTATCATGCTATTTTGAGAAAGACTAGCATTCGTTAGAATTATCATATTAATGGTTCCAACTTTCTCACAAGCTTCATTCATAAACTGATAATCTGCCTTATCTCCTGCACGGCGAGCATTTGAAACTCCAGATGTAAGGAAAACCTCAATCCAGATACCTTGTTCTTCAAGCTTAATACGCCTAAAAGATGTCATTAAGGCAGCTGTCATCATCCCAACAGCTTCTCCCTTCCACTTATAAGCTTCAGCAATATTTGAAAGCGTAACAGCAGGTTTTTCAAACTCAGTTTTCTTACCTAAGAAATTTGCATCAACTTTGGTGTTGAAAAAATGTGATGCTTTACGAAACCCACCATTCAAAACAGATGAACTCATCAAATTAACAGGTTCAGCAAACTGCAAATGAAAGAATTGATCGTTTATATCAAACTTGTAATTCATCAACTTAGTTTATTCCTTTATCCCTTGTTGAAAAGCAAAAGCTACTGCAGCATTATATTTCTTCATGCCTCCCGATTTCTTAATTGCTTTATAAACCTTACGCTCGTTGTTAAAGTTGGCTGAAAAATATTCCCACATTGGTTTCAACTTAGACAATAACTGAGTATCCCCACTTAAATAAGCTGTATACGAATTGTAAATTTCACCGTGTAATTTCTCTAATAAATCTAATCTCTCATTGGCTGATGGAAGGTTCTCTCCTTTTATTTTTCTAGCTAAGAATATATCCTTCAAAAGCCCTCTACCGATCATCATTTGATCCAGATTAGGGAATTGCTCTAATCGTTGCTGATAATCTTCTAGACTACAAATATCTCCATTGTAAACAACAGGATGCTTCGATAATGAAAGTACTTTATTGAATGCTTCAATATCTACTTCTCCTTTGTATTGTTGTATCCCTAAGCGTGGATGAACAATAATCTCAGAGATTTTAAACTTATTTAGAACTTCCAATACTGGCTCTAACTCTTCAATTGAATCATGACCAATACGCATCTTAACAGATAATTCAATTCGATCATCTAAACCTTCCGAAAGAACGTCTTCAATCAAATTTGGGAATGGCAATAAGCCTGACCCCTTACGCTTATTAACAAGCATAGGAAAAGGACAACCCAAATTCCAATTTATTTTCGTGTAACCCAAGCAAATTAGATGATCTCGAAAGAAAACAAATTCCTTAAGGCTATTTCCAATAAATTGAGGCACTAGGTTTTCTTCGATATTAGGATCAATCTCTCTATGGTGAGACGATTTTAATTTATCACCATTCTGAAGAACAAGAAAAGGGGTATAGAACTGATCTATGCCCCCAATATATTTTGCGAATGCTCTACGAAATACCAAGTTGGTAAAGCCTTGTAGAGGTGCTAACGATAATTTCATATTGATATACTATAATTTAATCTAACGTCCGAAACTCAACACGCTAAGTAGCTGTTTTCGATGACGATAATAGGTTAATCCATCATCGGTAGCAATGCTTTTTACAAAGCCATCAATCATGGTGTCATAGATGGTTCCAAATTTGAACCGCTCAGGTGGATAAAGTTCAGGATTATGCATATCCTCTAGTCGAGATAAATACATTCTACCAACAATTTCAGTACTTAAATCTTCTCGATACATACCTTGAGCCATGCCCTTTTCAACATTAATCTGAATCTTATCGAAAATAAAATTCATCCTCTGATCCATATGTTTCTTATAAATCTCTGGAAAATGTTTTTCAAGCTCCATAGTTACTGCAGGTGAAACATCTTCAAATCTATCATTAATCTCTTGACTAACAATAAAAAGAATATCAATTGCATTTTGCCCTTCGAAATTATACTCTAGGAAAATATTAACAAAACTAGTTCTTTCAAATTCTAATATCTTTTCAACAAGCTCTTCTATAGAATTGACATATTTTGAAATATCTTCCTTTGAAATACCAGCTGTTTCAAGCTTTTCAAAAGAAAGATCCCCCATGCCTTCTTGCAAAAGAAACTTTCTTACCTTCTCTATTATTTGAACAAAAGCTTTATCCATAAGTCTACGAAATTTAAAAGTTAATATTTAGATTTCAGTATTTTCCACTTCACAACCTATTTTACCACACAAAATCTAAATCTCTTGTATGCTCTAAAATTACTTCTTTTTTCGTCAAAAAATATCAAATCAAATTTATATTTAGTCTCAATTATAAAAATGAACAGTTCCATTTTAAAACTTGATAGATTCAAAAAAAAGATGCGATTGAAATTCAATCGCATCTTTAATATTTTTTGATTCCATATTTTGAATTACTTTTTCAATTCTTCTTCAATCACTTTTTTCATTGCTGAAAACTCCTCATGATTAAACAATCTGGTTAAGAATATGATTTTTCCTTCTCGGTTTAAAATGACATTACGAGTTATACCACTATTCTTCTCGGCGTATTTCTCAAAAATATCCCCTCCGTCATCTAATGCTATTGGATAAGTAATACCAGTTGCATCAATTAATTTCTGTGCTTTTTCAATAGGTTCATCACGATCAAGTCCATAAAGTGCAAAATCTTTATTCTTATTAATCTGCCAAATTTCATTTTCGATAAAAGGCATCTCTTTACGACAAACACCACACCAGCTTGCAGTGAACTGTAACATCACCACTTTACCTTTAAGATCCGAAAGCTTAACTTTCTTTCCATCCATTAAGCTCATCTCAAAATCAGGAGCCACTTCTCCCATTTTAACTTTATAACCTCTATCGTTAGCCTCTTGAGCCATTCCACTTATTACAATTCCCATAAGCAATATAAATACTAGTGCTAGTTTTCGCATGATTAATAATTCTTCTATTTTAGTTGGTCGGTTTAATTTCACGTGCAAAATAGCAAGATTATTCGTTGAAAAATGCTTCTATTGAGATTTTAACAAGAACTTAAGAATTAAACCGATGAGTGAATTAGGCTAATTGTAGGCATAAAAAAAGAGAGAAGTAAAATACTTCTCTCTTCTTTGTCGGGGTGGCAGGATTCGAACCTGCGACCTCCTCGTCCCAAACGAGGCGCGATGACCGGGCTACGCTACACCCCGAAAATTTAATTCCGGTATTCTATTGAATGTTTATTCTCGAAAGAATAAAAAAAGAGAGACGAATTACTTTTCTCTTCTTTGTCGGGGTGGCAGGATTCGAACCTGCGACCTCCTCGTCCCAAACGAGGCGCGAT
>CAXBPC010000039.1:0-29286 GCA_963977525.1 uncultured Marinifilaceae bacterium | reverse complement strand
TACAAAATCAGGGTATAAATGGATCCTTTTATTTTCTTTCGTAAACGTACGAGCTTTTAGGGATTGTTGAATTTTATTTAAGAAAATATATGGCATAAAAAAACCACCTTAGAAAGGTGGTTTTTTTTATGTGTCGTAGTAACTGAATTAGTCAATTACTCTTACGTTTACGGCGTTCATACCTTTACGGCCTTTTTCCATATCGTACTCAACTTTGTCGTCTTCACGAATTTCGTCAATAAGACCTGTAGAATGTACAAAAATGTCTTCGCTTGAATCTCCTGGCTTAATGAAACCGAAACCTTTAGTTTCGTTAAAGAATTTTACTGTTCCTTGCATTGTAATGTTTTTTAAAATAATAAATATTTGTGGAAAGCTTTCCTTTAGTATAATTCCAAGTAAAGATTCAGTTAAATTTTGTTCTCAAGAGAACGAATGGTAACGAATATTAATGTTATTATCTCCTTGTTAATGCTTTTCAACGTGACAAATGTATAGTATTAATTTTAGAATCCAAAATAAACTACATGAGTTTTATTCAAAAAGCGAATATTTATGATAAAACAATGACTGTTGAATGATTGAATCTATTCATTAAACTAAAGTTGATTTGCTCTATCTGTCATTATTATAGGCATGTAAGATCTTTTTACTTTTTTTGAATGTAATTTGATAGCAAATGTAATTAGCGGTAATGAAAATTACTTTTTCCTAAATTCTTATCAGAATCCTATCTAACTGTTACTAAAGACGTGAATTATTCATGTCCATTCTAGTCAAGAAAAATGTATGCTCCGAAGAGTTTATCCTGGTTAGGGCTTGTAAGAGGTAAGTAACCTTTGAACCATTTTCCATCTTTCATCTCAAAAGGGTGCTCTTGAGCCATTTTTTTACTGAAACTAACAAAATCAGATTTAGGATCGGCATAGATATTAAAAGTCCCTTTAGATTTTGAATGAATATAAGGGTTAAGCTTTATGGCTATAGTTCCCATATTATATCTCAAGTTGATTTCTAAGCAAGGCTGAACTTTCATTTCTCCTTCTGTATCTAGAAATAACATACAATCAATTCCCAGATAACCGCAGTACTCATTAGCAATATTGTGTTCTTTTAAGGCTTTGTCTAAATCATTAATCAAAAGCTCTTGTTCTTCATTGCCGAGAGATTGATTAAATAGGTCTGGCGTGTATCCAATATAGTTAGCCTGATATTGACCGTTGTCATTCGTGTCAAAGAATCCGAAACCTAGAAATTCAAGTTTGCCTTTTCCGTTAGAATGAAATTGAACTGAAAAATCTAGTTGTTTATCAACCAAAGCTTCAACCATTACGTAGCCTTGGCTTTTCAATACACCACCTAAAGCTTGTTTTACGGACTTATTAATAAGAGCTTTTCGAAGTACTTGTAAACCACGTCCAGATGAGCTCCATGGGGATTTAATTACAACTTGCTGCCATTTATTCTGTAATTCTTCAACTACAGATTGCTTTGTACAGATAACAGGAAAGATATCTCTAGAAATGTATTTGTTTGAAGGACTATTACTAGTAATGTGCTCAAGGCATTCTAAGGCAAGCTTACGACTATATAGTTCCTTGTGCTCAGTTTTCCAGTAGGCATTTGGTTGATCTAAATAAGCCTGACTACACTGACTTTTGAATGGCGCTAGTTGGTGATGAATCCGAGGACTCCAACCCCAAGGTTTCAAATAGGCTTTCTCTTCTTTTAAAAAGGTTTGATTGGTGAGAGCTTGTGGGAATAATTCAAAACGAGGGATACTTATACCAACATTTTGAAGAGATTCCAGAAATTTGGTATCTGGAATTTGATTAACTAAAATAACATCTTCAGATTCAGCATAACATATAGGTAATATATCCAAATCTTGTTCAAAGCGAGTTAGTATCCTATTGGGCATAAAGCTAACGGTACCGTTAGAAATAGCCATTTCGCAAGTCGCATTGAATATATATATGTTGGGTGCTTTCTTATTCATAAGATTGTATATTTACCGCAAAAGTAATATTTCTATCTCAAGCTAAAAGTAAATGCAATTTTTAAAACCTCTAGTACACGGTAAGTTGATAAAACGCTATAAACGATTTTTGGCTGATGTAGAACTTGATTCAGGTGAGATTATTATTGCACACTGTACTAATTCGGGGAGTATGAAGACCTGCATTGAGGAAGGGGCTGAAGTTTATTTGACTCATGTTTATGATCCCAAACGGAAAACGAAGTATACCTGGGAGATGATCAAAATAAATGGTGATTGGATTGGCATAAATACAGGCATTCCCAATGTATTGGTTTACGAAGCTATTCGAAATCAAGAAATAGAAGGCCTTAATACTTATACTGAAGCAAAGCGAGAAGTCCAGTTTGAGGATTCTCGTTTTGATGTTTTTGCAAAGAATGATCAGGAAGCGTGCTTTATTGAGGTGAAGAATGTAAGCATGAAAGTGGGTGAGTATGCTCGTTTCCCCGATTCAGTTACATCACGAGGGAAGAAACATTTGGAGACTTTGATAAGAGTTAAGGAATCTGGAATGCGAGCTGTCATGTTTTATGTGATTCAACGTTCTGACGTTTCAGTTTTTGGACCAGCTTATGATATTGACCCCGTATATGCCGAGGCCTTAAAGAAAGCCGTTGAGAATGGAGTAGAGGTGTTTGCCTATCAAGCCGAAGTAAAGCCTGAAGGCATCAACTTAGTTAAGCAACTACCTATAAATTTAAACTTCCCATCTAATAAAGGCTTATTCGATATATAATAAGTGTATTTATAGTTCAGACCCGAACAAGCTTTTCATATTAATTCATCTTCCAAATTAAGATTCTATCTTTGTCGAAATTTTGATACAAAGAGAGATGAACGAGAAAGCCCTTCAAGAGATAAGTAACTATATAGAATTAAGATCAGAAATTAGTGAATTGAGTGCAAAATTAGGCACTTTGCACAAGGATAAAATGGCTTGTAAAAAAGGCTGTTCATCTTGCTGTATGAATTTTCAGGTCTTACCAGTTGAATACTTTAGTATGCTGAATCAACTGAAGGAAAATCCACCACAGAATTTCAGGGAACTAGATACTGAACACGAAGACTGTAATTTCTTGATAGATCATATCTGTCAAGTGTATGAGGCTAGACCGATTATTTGCAGAACGCATGGTTTGCCCTTATTGTTTATGAACCAAGAGGGAGACGCTTGGGAGTTATCAGCTTGTCCTTTAAATTTCAAGAAATTTGATGATTTTCATACTGAGAATACTTATCCACAGGACACCTATAATAGTAAGTTGTTTCTTATCAATAGAGAGTTTATAAAGAATTATCAAGATGAGAAATTTGGTGATTTTGATATGATCTCAATCAACAGATTGGTAGAAGATTTGAGAAAATAGGATATATTTGTCTTAATCGTAGACAATCCTTTAAACTCATATTGCCATAATCATGATTAAAACACAGCTCTCTGAAGATTTACACCTATCACGAATCGTACACGGACATTGGCGATTAGCCGATTGGAAACTTTCTAGCCAAGAACTACTAAAGTTGACAGAGCAATGTATCGAACTAGGTGTAACAAGTTTTGATCATGCAGATATCTATGGCAATTATACCTGTGAATCCATATTTGGCGAAGCTTTAAGTTTGAATCCATCATTGAGGAATGATATTCAAATTATAAGTAAGTGTGGTATTAAACTGGCTACGGATAAGTACCCTGAGAGGAAATTAAAAACCTACGATTACAGCTATAAGCATATTGTTAGCTCGGTTGAGAATTCATTAAGAAATTTGAAAACTGACTATCTTGATTTACTATTACTTCACCGACCATCACCATTTTTTGCTCCTGAAGAAGTTGCTAAAGCATTCTCTGATTTGAAACGATCTGGTAAAGTGTTACACTTTGGTGTTTCGAATTTCTCTTCTGAACAAACTGAAATGCTCAATGCGTATACAGAAGAAAAATTGGTCACTAATCAAGTTGAGATATCACCAGCCTGTTTGAAGCACTTCGAGAATGGAAATATCGATTACTTTTTAAAAGAGAGAATCAAGCCAATGGCTTGGTCACCTTTAGCTGGAGGTCGCTTATTTAATCCGAAAACCGAGCAAGAGAAACAAATTGCTGAAACCTTATCTGATATTGCAAATGAACTTGACCTAGAAAAGATAGATCAGGTGATTTATGCATGGCTATTGAAGCATCCTGTAGGTATGCTCCCTATTGTTGGAACAAGCAAGATAGAAAGAATAAGAAGTGCTGTAGAGGCTTTGAATATAAATATGAGTCACGAGCATTGGTTCCGTATTTACGCTTCAACAGGAGTTGAAATGCCATAGTATAGCTCATGAAATAGTATTTTGATGTCAAAACAACTCGCATGAAAAATAGAGATTCTATAAAAACGATAAAGGTGTCAGATCATATTCTGCTAAAGCAGGTTGAATTGTCAGATGCTGAAGATATTTTCCAGACTATAAACAGTCAAAGAGCATACCTAGGGAAATGGTTGCCCTTTGTTGCTGTGTCCCTTGCCATAGAGAATACTGTATTTTTTATCGATAAAATGCTTAACGATACTCAAGACAATTACATCTTCGTGATTCATTACGATGGTGTTTTTGCAGGACTGATTGGTTTTAAGACTAACGATAAGCAGAATAAGAGAACCGAGATTGGTTATTGGCTTTCCAAGAATTTTCAGAAGAAAGGAATCGTAACACAAGCTGTAAAAAGTATGTGTCAGTTTGCCTTTGAGGAGCTAAGAATGAATCGAATTCAGATAAGATGTGCTGTTGGGAATGAGCCAAGCAAAAAGATACCTCAAAAGTTAGGTTTTGTTTTGGAAGGTATTGAAAGAGACGGTGAATTGTTGACTGGAGGGATTTTTACAGATCTTGAAGTATACAGCAAATTGAAAAATGATTAATTGAATGATATACTTAATAATAGGGAAATGAGCTTAACAATGCCACGATTCTAAACATCTAAGTAGATATTTTCATAAGTCGAGAGAAATTTATTTCTTTAATATCTTTAAGGAATAATCTGAATATATACCTAATCCCCTAAAAATGTCTCTTTCCCCAAAGTCTAAACTAAGTTTGCTGAAGAAACTGGATTTCATGTCAGATCAGCAAGAGGCAGTGTTCCATTTTCTGGCAGACCAAGTTGAGGAACTTACTATTACAGAGGGGCAGACTATTTTCACAAAAGGCGATAGAGGTGGAGCTGCCTATATTATTGCTAAAGGTTGCATTCAAATTCACGATAACGAGCATGTTTTTATTGAACTAGATAAAGGAAAAAGCTTTGGCGAATACGCTTTAATTGACACCGATACAAGATCAGCTTCAGCGAGAGCTAAAGCAGATTCTGTTTTGCTAAAATGCACTCAATCTCATTTGAGATTAGTAGAGCGAAAATTTGAGGTGAAGATTATAGATACTATTTTGATTGCCTTGCAGAAAATGAAAAAGAGAATGCTCGTTAAAGATCTCTTGGAGGAAGAGTTGACAAGGCAGAAGATTCAGATTGAGGAACAGAAGAAAGAGCTGGAAACCTTAAATGCAACCAAGGATAAGTTCTTCTCGATCATAGCTCACGACTTAAAAAACCCTTTTGCCTCATTAATTGGCGCATCTGATTTTTTGGTAAGTAGCTCGAATGATTTGTCAAAAGAGCAAATGGCTAATTTCTTGAATATCATAAATAGTTCGGCAAAACAAGGCTATCGACTTTTAGAGAATCTCTTAGAATGGTCGAGAATGCAGACAGGCATAATCGCCTGGCAGCCTGAGCAGGTTGATATGTGGGATTTGGTTAACGAAGTGGTGAACTTATTAAGAGGCAGCGCTGAGACAAAACAAATTCATCTAGAAGCAAGAGTGAATGAAGATCTATCGGCCTTTGTAGATCCAAACATGATCAACACAGTCGTGAGGAATTTAGTCTCAAATGCGATAAAATTCACGCCTCGTGGTGGAGAAGTCATCGTAGAATCAAAGCAGCTGAAAGGTTCTATAGAAATCACCATAAGAGATAATGGTATAGGTATTAAAGCCGATGATATCGCTAAGTTGTTTCGAATAGACGAACAGTTGGTGCAAAACGGAACTGAGAATGAAACAGGAACAGGTTTAGGTCTTATTCTTTGCAAGGAATTCATCGATAAACACAAAGGAGAAATCTACGTGAAAAGCGAGCCAAACAAAGGCAGTTCGTTTATATTCACACTCCCCATGGCTTAAAGCTTTATCTCTATAAATATTGAAATACCTGGTAGCTAGTTAGAACATATATCGCTAACTTGCGGCCCGAAAACTCAACACATACAACACAAATTCTATTCGCATTTTCAGGTTTAATTAAAGTTTTGACTCGTCGAAGCTGGCTTAATTGTACGCGTAATAGATTTAAGGAAACAAGAAATGAATTTAAAAAACAAAAGAATCTGTATTATAGGCTGTGGGAACTTAGGAAAGTCGATTTTGAACGGTTTAATCGATGATAAAGATTACCCGAATGAAAATATTATTGCCACCAAACGTAGTCTCGATGCGATTAAATCGTACGAAGAAAAGGGTGTGAGAATTACCACTGATAATGTTTGGGCAGTGGGCGAGTCCGATGTTATTATCGTAGGCGTAAAACCTTATAAGGTTATAAGCGTATTGAATGATATTAAGGCACACTTGAATCCTGAAAAACATACGGTGGTATCTTTGGCAACCAATGTACACGTAAATGAACTTCAGGAAGTATTGCCTGAGAATATGCCTGTTTTTAGAGCAATGCCAAATACTGCGGCTGATGTTATGGAATCGATGACCAGTATTTGCCATAACGAGGCAGGAGCTTCTCAGCTTGAAACAGTAGAATACTTTTTTAATAAAATTGGAACTAGCATTACAATTAACGAAGAGCTAATGGATGCAGCTACTGTTCTTGGTTCTTGTGGTACGGCCTTTGTTTTGCGTTTTATTCGCGCCATGGTACAAGGTGGTATTCAAATTGGTTTGGATTCAAAAACGGCAACCGCAATCGTGAATCAAACGGTAAAGGGTGCAGCTAATTTATTGATTGAAAGAAAGAACCATCCTGAGTTCGAGATTGATAAAGTAACAACACCAAAGGGCTGTACTATTCTTGGATTGAACGAGATGGAGCACAATGGTCTGAGTTCTTCTTTAATTAAGGGAATTGTAACCTCATATGATAAAATATCCTAGTTGTATATTTTAAACACAACAAAGAGGGTATCCAGAAATGTAAAAGTTAAATATTGAACGTCATCCTGTCCCGATACTTGTCGGGATCAGGATCTCATAATCAATATCTATCAGATTCTGAAACAAGTTCAGAATGACGAATACTTTAATTTCTGGATACCCTCTTTTAGTGTCATGCTCTGACTATATGTAAGCTGTATGTGTCAGAGTATGAATAAACTTTTTAAGCTATTACTTATTGAGAGCCTCACTGGAAGTGAGACCCTCAAATTTATTTCACCTTATCTTTTGAGGATTAAATTGTAATCGCTGTACCATTATAACAAGCTTGGTAAAGCGCTTTAATCTCTTCAAACTTAGGTTTTCTTGGGTTGAAAAGAGTACAAGGATCATCCATTGCATTCTGTGTTAATGTATCCAACTTCGCATCCCAATCTTCTTGACTAACACCGTACTCCTTAATAGAACCAACAACACCTGCTGATGCACGAAGTTTTGATACTTCTTGAGCAAAATCTTCAGCACTTGTTCTTCCTGATAAAGCAGCAAGCTCGCTGTATTTGTCAGTTACTTTAGAGTTGAAACGAATAACATTAGGCATCAAAATAGCGTTACCACAACCATGAGGAATACCGAAAGTACCACCAATTTGGTGAGACATAGAGTGAACAATACCCAACCATACGTTAGTAAAAGCCATACCTGCCATACAAGAAGCATCGTGCATTGTCTGGCGAGCTTCTAAATTATTTGGTTCTTCAATAACAGTAGGTAGAGTTTTGAATACAAGATCAATAGCCCCTTTTGCCAATGAATCATTATAATGGTCAGCAATGTTCGAAACGTAAGCTTCAACCCCGTGGCTCAATACATCAAGACCTGTGTTTGCAGTTACATGAGCAGGCATACTTGCACATAACTCACCATCAATAATTGCAACATCAGGAGTTAACTCGTGAGATACGATAGGGTATTTAGTTCCTTTTTCTCTGTCAGTAATTACAGAAAGACCAGTCATTTCGGTACCTGTACCGCTAGTTGATGGAATAGCTACAAAATAAGCTTTGTTACGCAAAGGTTTCACAGCAAATGGAGCTGTTAATTCCTCTAATTTTGAATCTGGATACTCATAGTAAATCCACATTGCTTTTGCTGCGTCAATAGCAGAACAACCACCTAAACCAACAATAACGTCTGGTTGTTCCTGAGTAAAGAACGCTGCACCTTTCAATACGGTTTCGATTGATGGATCAGCTTCAACACCCGAGAATACAACTGTTGATATACCTGCTTCTTTCAAGTAGTTTTCAGTTCTTTCTAAAGATCCGTTTGCTTTTACAGACTTACCACCAATTACGATAACTGCTTTTTTTCCTTTTAATCCTTTTAAGTTTTCAAGACTTCCTAGTCCGTGAAAAATCTCCTTTGGTACAACAAATTTTGGCATAATTTTATTTTTAATATTTGGTTTTTATCAGTTTAAAACAAAAGTTCTGTTGAAAACGGGTTTCAATCGTGAACACTTGCTTAATGATTACGCTGACAAAAGTAGGGCAAGACCCTTTCAGTGTGCTTACTGAAAAAGTCCATTCGTTTATTAAAAAAGGTCAAACTTGTACTTGTAGAATTTTAATAGGTCCTAGTTTTGCATTAAATATGCTAAAATAGAGGTGTTTCGATGGCTTTGTCTTATTTTGAAATATCAGTTGGACTGATTCCAAATTTGTTTTTAAAGGCAATACTAAAGTTAGAAAGGTTGCTATATCCAAAATCGAGATAGATATCCGAAGCCGTTAAATCTTCACTTTCCAGTACTTCCTTTGCTCTTTGCAAACGCTTATCTTGCAGCCATTTCCCTGGTGAGGCTTTGTATTCTGTAATAAAATTGCGCTTAAAAGTAGACAAACTCATATTGCACAGGAAAGCGATTTCTTCCAATTTTAGGTTAGAATACACATTGCTCTCAATCGTCTTTTTAAAAGGAGAGGTCTCTTTAGAGATTAAGGAATACAGATACAACTCAAATTTCTCACCGTATTTGGTAAGCAGGTAAAGCATGATCTCGTCGAACTTAAGCGATAGCATCTCTGCATTAAATTCAGAAGTAAGGAGGCCCATTTTCGAAAGCGTATCTAAATACGAAGCGATATAGGCATCGTTCTCGATAATGAAGAAGGGCAGCTTATCTTTAAGACTAGCTTTGCTTTTGCTGTGTTTTGCTAAAAAACCTTTCAATCTATCTTCAGAGAAGAACAGGAGCTTACAGTAATAAATATCGTCATTGTCGAGCAGCTCAGTCCATAGCCAATTTCCTTTACGGATAAGCAGAGATTGTTCCTTGCTCACCATAACCGAGGCATCAGCAAAATGAACCTGCTTTTTACCCACCTGCAAAAAGCTAAACATGTTCATGCTCAGGTTGACCTTACTCTTAACCACATCGCTGGTCATTTTAAAGTCGTAAACAATTAAGTCTTTATCGGCTTCGTCCTTCTTCAGGTATATCTCGGGTATGTTTTCTATCGACATGGCTTTGTTTTATGCGGTGAAAGTAGACATTATTTGGAATAAATGCTGAAATATATTTGAAGGGTGTACCATCTGTTGAATAGAATTACTTATCAGTAGGGTGTATGTTTGAGAACATAACATCTTGTTGGTTCTTTTGTTGTGTGACGATTTCTTTTTACATAAATTCGTTAGTTGTTTATTAGTTGATGGCTAATAAATGACGATTTCACACCGAATAGGGTGTGGAGAATCAAAAGAACAATGTGAAGAGAGATACGTGCTGATGGTTTTATAAACGTTTAAAATCTAGACTTATGTCAGATCAACAAGACTTAATTGATCACTTAGATGTGATTAAAGCTGTTCCTAGGGAACAATTTAAATACTGCGACATGCCAGTTAAAATTTATGTGAATGAAATTGAAAACTTGCATACACGTGTAAGTGTCGATTTACCTAAATTGCTTGCAGTAGGTATGAACCCCGATTTATTAACTAAGCTATTGGCTTATACGGGTGCTTTGCGAACTGCTGAAAGCAATTGGACAGAGCTAAACACCGTTCGCGACGATGCCAAGGATGCTTGGAAGGCAGAATGGCCGGCTTTTATCGAATTCCGTAACGATCTAATCGATCAGATGGATTTCGCTTACCGCAACAGCGAGACTTTATTAAAGAAATTGGCTGTTATTAAAGAAGGGGACTCACAGGCCGATGCCGTACAAGATATGGCAAGCCTTTCGGTATTGGGTAAGGCAAATTTAGCGCCACTAGAGGCAATTAATTTCGATGCCCTTTTATTAGACAAAGCAGCTACTGATGCCGACAGAATGGGTGGTTTACTGGGTGCTGTTAATGGCCACATGTATGTCGAGGACGAGATTAAAGTAATTCGCGATCAGGCTTATACCTTAACCAAGCAAGTGGTTGATGAAATACGAAGCTACGGTCGTTTCGTATTTCGTAAAGATCCCGAACGCGCAAAATCTTATTCGAGCAAATACAGCAGAGATAAGAGCAGTGCTTACCGACGCAGTCTAGCAGAAGAAGCTCAGGAATAAAACCTGACTCGTATACTAAAGAAAGGGAAGCTCATCACTTCTCTTTTTTTATGCTCCGCAGTTTGATTCTATTATTCCGTTCGCTCCGCGGGTTGTTCAGTTCGTTGTTTGAGTTATTCCCATCGCAGTTTCTGCTTTTCCGTTCGCTAGGTGACTTGCTCAGTTCGCTGTTTGACTTATTCCGATCGTGACTTGAGTTGTTCCGTTAGCGAACGGAAGGGTATCCACACCGAACGGAACACCTCCCTGTGCGAACGGAAGGGTAACCATACCGAACGGAAGGGGTCCCACCGCGCACGGAAGCCTATCCATGCCGAACGGAAGACCTCGCCAAGCGAACGGATGGCACTTAAGTAGGAATAACGTTTCTATGTAGAGGCTTTCTATTTAATAATGGCTTTAGTATTTGCTTACATAATGGAGGTGTTTGGATAATTTAATTCTTATTTTTATAGATGAGTGTGATGAATCGGCTGTTTTACATCCAACAAAGGATGACAACATCACCTTTTCTATAGCTATAAAAGAAATAACATCAGTATTGGTGATAGGTATACGATTTAAGTAATTAAAAAATCAAAAATGGATTCTAAACCAACTTATCAAGAATTGGAAGTTCAGATTGAGAAACTTAAACAATATAACGATAATAGCCAGCCCAATTCTTCTATTCAAAATGGAGACGTATATCGTATCCTCATTAATAATATGTCAGAAGGATTTGCACATTGTCAAATGATCTATGAGAATAATAAACCTACCGATTATATTTACCTTGAAGTAAACGATGCATTTGAAAAATTAATAGGTTTTAAAAATATTGTTGGTAAACGAATTTCTGAAGTTATAGCTAACCATAGAGCCGAGAATGCTAAACTGTTTGATTTATACAGTAGGGTTTCCCAAACAGGAATATCTGAAAAAATAGAATCTTTTATTGAATCCATGGGACTGTGGTTTTCTATTTCAGTTTATAGTTCTCAAAAAAATCAATTTCTTGTGGTTTTAAATAATATTACGATTCGTAAGCAGTCCGAAGAGGTACTACGGATTAGTGAGCAAAAATATAGAACCTTGGCGGATAACGCTCCGGATATTATTTTTAGGTTTGATCATTTATTTCGACACACGTATGTGAATGCAGCTGTTGAAAAAGCCACAGGAATCCCTAAACAAACATTTCTCGGAAAAGACCACCGAGAACTTGGAATGCCGGAAGATATTGTTCTGTTTTTCCAAAAACATATTCGCAAGGTCTTTGAAAGCGGACAGGAACTTGAGTTTAGCTTCATTTTTCCGACACCAACAGGTGAACATCATTACGAATCCCATTACGTTCCAGAATTTGCAAAAGACGGGACAGTAGAACACGTGATGGGTATTACTCGAGATGTTACTGAACCTAAGCAGGCAGTAAAAACTCTTAAAGAAAGCGAATCACGTTTTAAACAACTCATTAAGAATTCGTTTGACATGATTATACTTATGGATTCCGAAGGAATTCAACATTTTATTAGTGAATCATGTGAGAAGATACTGGGATATAAACCAGAAGAACTAATTGGTATCCCTGTAATTGAAAAGATGATTCATCCGGAAGATCAGGAATTAACGAAAAAAGGTCTTCTTGACATTATTACAAATAACAAAAAGGGAGGAACGCAATACCGACATCTTCATAAAAATGGAAATTGGGTTTATCTAGAAGCATATGGCAACAATCAATTGGATAATCCCGAAATTAAATCTGTTGTTCTTAACGTTCGTGATATTACAGAACGAAAATATTCAGCAGAAAAGCTAAAAGAAAGCGAAAAAAAATATAAAGAATTAGTTGAAACTGCAGATATAGCAATTCTTATTGATGATGAGAATGGATTCTTTAAATTTTTTAATAATAAGTTTTGTGAAATATTCGGTTTTACTAGAAAAGAAATAGAACAACTACCAATACGGAAATTAGTTCACCCCGATGATGTTGAATTAGTAATGAATCATCATAATAATAGAATAAGGGGAGAGAAAGTTAAAACAAAATATGAATTTAGAGGCGTTCGTAAGAATGGTACTACAGTCCATTTAATGGTATCAGTAGTTTCAGTAAAACCTAATGGCAAAATTATTGGTTCACAAAGTTATATATGGGATATTACCGAACGCAAGCACATGGAAGCTGTACTTTTGGAAAATAAACATCGCAATGAAAAGTCCCAGGCATTAGGCCATGTAGGAAACTGGGAATATAATCTTGAATCAAAGCTATTATGGGTTTCTGATGAATCAAAAAAGATTTTTGGTTTTAATTTGGGTTCTAATAATTTTAGCCTGGAACAAACTGAAAGTTGCATTCCAGAACGAGAAAGAGTGCATCAAGCATTAATTGATCTTATTGATCATGATAATAAGTATGATTTAGAATATGAAATTATACCTGCTGATAAAACTCCTCGAAGAATAATTCATTCAATTGCTGAACTAGAAAGGGATGCATCTAATAATCCGATAAGAGTGCGGGGTGTTATCCTTGATATTACAGAACGAAAACAAGCATCACAAATTATAAAAGAAAATGAAATCCGCCTGAAGGAAATCAATGCTACAAAAGACAAACTTTTTTCAATTATTGCACACGACTTAAGAAGCCCATTTAATGGAATTCTGGGGTTTTCGGAACTGTTAATTGAAAATATAAAAGATTTTGAAATCACAGAATCTGAAAAGTATTTAGAAATTATAAATTCATCAGCTCAAAACACGCTTATTTTACTTGATAATTTGTTGAATTGGGCAAAATTGCAAACCGGACAAATTATTTTCAATCCTCAAAAAATTAATTTATTATCAATTATCGGTGAAACTATAGAACTGTCAAAGACAGGTGCAATAGGCAAGGATATATTAATAAGTCAGAATAAGCCAGATGATATTGAAGTTTATGCCGATAAAGATATGTTAGAAACAGTTCTGCGAAATCTTATTTCGAATGCCATAAAATTCACCAAACCGGGCGGCAACATAAGTGTTTTAGCAAAAAAGAAACAAAGCCATGTTGAAATTGCAATTTCTGATAATGGTGTTGGAATGAATGAAGAAACTATAAATAAATTATTCAGGATTGAGACAAATAATACAACAATCGGAACAGCGGATGAAAAAGGTTCAGGTTTGGGCTTAATACTTTGCAAAGAACTTGTTGAAAAACAAGAAGGCAAAATATGGGTTGAGAGCGAGTTAGGCAAGGGAAGTGCCTTTAAATTTATATTACCTATGAATAAATCATGTGAGTGAGAATGAAATTTGCTCCCAGAAGAATTAATAGAAAACATATGGTGATAGATAGAGATAAATACATCTTAGATTTAAAAAATAAATTTGACTCGATTCTTTATTATAGAATATTTAAAGAGCATTACTCTGATATTGATACCATATATGTCCTGGAAGTCCGAAACGAGGTTTTTGGAATACATCCACTAATTACATTATATAAGACTTTTGAAAGTGATAAGCCTGTTTCATATAGAGAATTACACTTATTAGATTCTTCTCTAAATCTTTGTAATGTAATGTCCTTAGATTACAGTATTGATTATGATTTATTTGATAGTGAATCAAAGTTCATTAATGATTCAACAATTGAAGTCAGGGAAAGAAGAGGGCTAGGTTATGACAATGATTCTGTTAGGATAAATAATATCTTACTAAGACTTACTCCCAAAGGAACATTTGATACTCTATCTGTTGATTCTAAATTAGGAACTTACTAAACAACTAAGCGTTCAACAAAAGCTAAATTTCATGGGCGCTGATAAGCAGTGCGAAAGTTCATCGCAATTAATTAACATCAGCAAGCCAATTAAATTGGTTTGCTTAAAAATATAAATTTAATCGGCTTGCTTACTTGCCGCATTACTCACTTCGTTTCGTGATCTCCCTTCGGTCGGTAGATAAGGCAACAGTTTTAAATTGCCCAAGAAACTTAGCAAGACCGTTGTAAGCAATTTGGTAAACAATAAGAACTTTAACTAAACATTATGAAAAAGGTATTTATAGCATTCATTTTAACTGGAATTTTATTCTCCTGTTCAAATGATGATGATTCAAATAATCAAATAATTATTGAAAATATTAATCTTTTGAATACCGAAAATTATGAATATGATTTAGGTTCCTTTGGAGATGAAGAAGGAGCAAGTATTACTACTCAAGCTGAACATTTCGAAATAAGTGATTTAAAAATGATTGTAAGCTCAGGTGAAATAATTTATCAGTATGTAGCTCAAGAGGGTTTTGTCGGTTCTGATTCAGTCGAAATCACTACAAATCGAGGTTCTGACGGTGCAAGTTCTGGAAACGATATTAGTACTGTAAAGGTTAAGTTTAATGTGACGGAATAAAAACTGCTTTCAACAACTAAGCGCTCGTGTGCGTTGACGAGCAGTTTGAAAGTTTAGTGCAATTATTAAACACCAACAAACTAAAAGCCCCCAATCGTATTCGCGTTTGGGGGCTTTTGTTTTATACCCGTTAAATAATCAAATATTCTACCTAAAACTCCAAATCAGCATACTCAAAGGGCTCTGATATAGTCTTAACATTACCAGGGTAGGCTTTTCCTCTTAGTCTTCTTACGGTATGTGCTGTGAGTTCGTCAGCTGTATAGGGCTGAATGAGGCTTGTAATATCGTCCTTGTTTTCATTAGGATTCAACCAATCATCAGCCAAGTCATCGGTCAATAGGAAAGGCATTCGTGGCTCTTTCAGTTTAGGCTGATTGTGTGGAAGATAAAGATGTTGTGCTCTTTAATTCTTATATTGGAGAGAATGAAACATTTTTGAGGGCTTTATACCGGAAGTCATCTTATCAGCATTCATTAAATACACTTCCTGAAAAACGATATAAAATGAAGAGTACTAAACTAATTATCTCAAATGAGAAAGGTCAGCAACTCAATGCTTTTCTAGAGTTACCAGCCAATCAAAAGCCAAATTACTATGCAATTTTTGCTCACTGCTTTACTTGCTCAAGTTCCTTGGGTGCCGTAAAAAACATAAGCCGTACACTTACCAATTATGGGTTTGGCGTTGTTCGTTTCGATTTTACAGGCTTAGGACAAAGTGAAGGTGAGTTTGCCGACAGTCATTTTTCGGCTAATGTGAGCGATCTTGTTGCCGTTAGTAAGTATTTAGAGTCACACTATGCTGCGCCGACCTTATTAGTAGGGCATTCCTTGGGTGGTGCAGCCATTATATCGGCGGCAGCTCAATTGGATCATGTTAAGGCAATTGCCACCATTGGCGCACCAGCAACGGTGAGTCATGTTAAGCATTTGTTTTCCCATAATATTGATGATTTAAGAGATAAGGGAGATGTTGAAATTAATATTGGCGGACGTCCTTTTAAAATCAACAGTGAGTTTGTGGCCAATTTTGATAAAACTGATTTGCCTTCTATTATCAAGAAACTGCGTAAGCCTATATTGATTTTGCATTCGCCAACCGATAAGATTGTAGGGATCAATAATGCGGAACAGATATACCATAATGCACATCATCCCAAAAGCTTTGTAACCCTCGATAATGCTGATCATTTATTATCAAACCCTAAGGATAGTAACTATGCTGGGAATGTTATAGGTGCTTGGGTTGAGCGTTATTTTGAACCTAAGGAGAATGAGATGCTGAATACCAATGGCGAGCAAATTGTTGGGCATTTAAATCTACAGGAAGATAATTTTACAACATCGATACAAACCAAGAAACACCAGATGATTGCCGACGAGCCTGCTTCGGTTGGAGGTGATGATTTTGGACCATCTCCCTATGAATATCTTAATGCCAGCTTAATTGCATGCACAGCAATGACGCTAAAGTTATATGCACAACGAAAGAAGTGGGACTTGCGAGAAGTTTTTGTTTACCTCTCTCATTCGCGCAAACATAGCGACGATTTGGGAATAGAAACTGATAAGCCTAAACACATAGATCACATAAGTAAGAAACTTAAATTTATTGGTGATTTAGATGATGCTCAAAAACAAAAATTAAAGGAAATTGCTTCACGATGTCCTGTGCATCAAACCTTAATAAGTGAGGTTGTTTTTGATACCAGTATTATGGATGATTAGTGTCGATAGCTTGTTCAATTTTAAGGCAGAAAAAAAATAAATAAGGATAAAAGAGCGAATAGATTGTATTCCGAACTTTTAAATGCATATTTTTGCGGCTGTTTTGAAAAAAACTAGGCATAGGTGTGCCATTAAAAAAACACCTGAGCAATACAGAGGGAAATTTACAAAGGAAGCATTTATGAAGCGTATTAATGAATACAAGAAATTGTTTAATGTTGATCAGGACACTGATCTTAAACAACTAAAGAAGACCTACAGAAACTTGGTTAAAGAATGGCATACCGATAAATTCCCTGAAGGACATGAAATGTACGAAGAGGCTGAGTTAAAAAGCCGTCAGATTATCGATGCTTATCATTTTCTAGTAGGTATTGCTCCTGAAACTAAAGCAGCTAATTTAGAAGAGTACGAGCACGTTACAAATAAGGTTGGTATTGCTGACTTAAAGCACAAAGGTTTATTACTTGAAGTTATCTTTTTAGATGGATCTGCTTACGAATACTATGGTGTGAATAAGGCTATTTTCCAAAAGATGATCAACTCTGATAAGCAAGCTCGTTTTGCAAAGAGAAGCATTTACAACTCATATACATACCGCAAATCGAAGAAAGCAACAGTTGCTGAGGAAGCTGCAGTCGCTTAATTTAGACAATAATATCATATTTAGAGCATCACTTATTAGAAGTGGTGCTCTTTTTTTATGAGGTTTTCTCTCCTTAAAAAATAAAGCCCTATCTTCTTCCTTGGAATCATTAAAAATAAGAGATGGAGAAGTCATTACTATTTATTCCCGATATATCAGGATTTACCGAGTTTGTTCAATCGACAGAAGTGGAGCACTCTCAGCACGTGATTGCTGAATTACTTGAGATCTTACTGGAAGTAAATGCTAATGAATATCAGTTGGCCGAGGTGGAAGGAGATGCCCTTTTCTTTTATCAGGAAGAGGAGCTACCATCGCTAGAAAGTTTACTGGCTAAGGCTGAGAAAATGTTTACAGCCTTTTATTCTCACCTAAAATTACTTGAGAAGAATAGAATTTGTCCTTGCAATGCCTGTGCTACGGCACCAAGCCTTAATCTTAAGATTATAGCTCACTGTGGTGAACTGCAATACATGACGGTTCAGAACAAGAGAAAACCCTTTGGAAACGAGGTTATTCAAGCTCACAGATTGATGAAGAATTCAATTGATAGCGATAAGTATATTCTACTGAGTAAGGAGCTGAGTGAAAGCATCCATTTGGGAAGTGAGTATCAGTCGAAGTTATATCAATTCAACACGGGGCAAGATAGCTACGATGGGCATGAGGTTAATTATTTATATTCCGAGATTGATTCTGATAATCTAAAATTGGTGGCATTTAATCAGGGTAAAATGATGGCTTTTGATAGACCACCAAGCTTGGTCATAAAGAAGCGTTTCCCTGTATCTGCTGCAAATTTAATGGAATATATCACCAACTATTCTTATCGTCACCACTGGGCAATAGGGGTCGATCATGTGAATTATAACGAGACTGAAGTAACCAAATTGGGATCGGAGCATGTTTGTGTGATAAATGGCAAGCATCTAAATTTTGTGACTGTTAGCAAAAAGGTAAAGCCAGGTCAGTTGGTTTATGGAGAACTAACAACAAGTCCATCACCAGTTGATGAGCTTTATTAGTTCTTTATTTTTAATCCCAGAGACGATAACTCATGTGAATTGGAACAGGAAATCTATTTCGTAGCCAAATCGCCATTAAAAAAGCTGATGATTGCACTTGTTTTAAAGTCTATATTCAGAAAATCAGTTTTGAAAAACTTAAACGCATTGCATCAATTTATAGTCAGAAAGAAGGCTTAATTTGATTTTTATCACTAAAGTTAAATCTAAATAGTAAAGGCTGTTTTTACTGGTGGCTTAGGTTTTTATTTAGAATTTACGAAAACCTTTGCATAGAATTACTGTTAACACTAAGTTTGGATCTATCGAAAAATTGTCTCTACATTTGTCACAACAAAAACAGAAAAAAAGCATGGCTACACAAATGATGATTTTACGACGACGCAGATTCTTATTAGATCAATAAGGAAGCATTGTTTGTGGATTATTTTCCAGGCTTTCCTTTATATCGGAGGGCTTTTTTTATGCCCGCTAATTAAATTTACATCCCGATAACTATCAGGAAAAACAGAAAACAATGAACCAATTTTTAAACATCCGACGAAGACGAAGCGCACTTTCAGAGAAAGCGGTAGGATCCTCGTTGTTGTGTTGTCAAAATTGACCATGATATTTAGAAGGCTTACCGTTTAAACGGTAAGCCTTTTTTTTGAATATTTTTTTTATTGAAACTTAATTTATAACAGAACCTCATATGCCAACAACTATCTACACAGTAAGCCGACGCCACTTGCGTTCGAACTGCTACCCAGAAGGGGCGGATGAGTCTGATATACTATTATTTCAAATAGGATATGTATAAGCTTGCCGTCGACCACGGTGGGCTTTTTTTGTACCCTATAGTCGCTAAAATGCGCAGATATAGAGAGAATTAAAGAATGAAAATTGAAGATGCAATAGGATAAAATTTAAATAAGATGAACGCCTTCAATTTCAAGAAGATCAATCAAGTATATCAAAATTTATTAAGCAGAAGTTAGTATCTTAATAGACAATCGAATAAAGAATTATAAACAACCATTATATAATTACAATTTATGTTGAAACAAGCAAAGTTAATACTGGAAGATGGTAGCGAATATCATGGAACTTCCTTTGGTTACGAAGGATCTGTTGCAGGTGAAATGGTCTTTAATACAGCTATGACAGGTTATCCTGAAAGTTTGAGTGATCCTTCATATCGAGGTCAAATTTTGGTAGCGACATTTCCTTTGATTGGAAATTATGGTGTTCCTGGAGACAGAAAAGAAGATGATTTGTTTCGTCACTTCGAGTCTGATAAAATTCAACTTTCAGGTTTTGTCGTATCTGATTACACAGAGGATTTTAGCCACTGGAATGCGAGTTTGAGCCTTTCAGATTGGATGAAAGAACATCAGATCCCGGGTATTTATGGCGTGGACACACGAGCACTGACCAAGAAGCTTCGTAATAATGGAAGTATGAAGGCAAAGATTGTCGTTAATGATCAGGACGTATCTTTTATCGATCCTAATTCTCGCCATTTGGTTTCTGAAGTGAGTACGACAGAGATTAAAACTTATGGAAATGGCAAACACAAGGTTCTTTTGCTTGATTGTGGTTGTAAGAATAATATCATTCGTTGCTTGTTGAAACGTGATACGACAGTTACTCGCGTCCCTTACGACTTTGATTTTACAAATGAGGATTACGCTGGTTTGTTCATTTCAAATGGCCCTGGGGATCCTAAATTGAATATAAAGACCATTGAGCATGTTAAAGAAGCTATCAATCAGGATAAGCCAATCATGGGAATTTGTCTTGGAACACAACTGATGGCTTTAGCAGCAGGAGCAGATACTTATAAGTTGAAGTATGGCCACCGATCTCATAATCAGCCGGTACTTTTAAAAGGGACTAAGCGTTGTTATATCACCTCTCAAAATCATGGTTATGCTATTGATACAGCTACTTTGCCATCCGACTGGGAGGTTATGTTTGAAAATGCCAATGATAACACCTGTGAAGGAATTAAGCACAAAACCAAACCTTTCATCTCGTCTCAGTTTCATCCTGAAGCTTCAAGTGGTCCAACTGATACTGAATTCTTATTCGATGATTTCATTGGAATGATGGAAGAGTATAAAGGGTGAAGCGATAAAGATTGAAGGAATAAAGGGACTTAACATTAACTCAGAAAAACATGATTCATAATATAAAGAAAGTACTAGTATTAGGTTCCGGAGCGCTTAAGATTGGTGAAGCAGGTGAATTTGATTACTCAGGTTCTCAGGCTTTAAAGGCCATGAAGGAGGAAGGAATTAAAACGGTACTTATAAATCCAAATATTGCAACAGTACAAACATCCAAAGGTATTGCAGATGAAATTTACTTTCTACCTGTAACGCCTTATTTTGTAGAACAAGTGATTCTGAAAGAGAAGCCAGATGGTATTCTTTTAGCTTTTGGTGGACAAACGGCTTTGAACTGCGGAATTGAGCTTTTTAATGCTGGAACACTTGAAAAATATAATCTGAAGGTTTTAGGTACACCTATTGAAACCATCATTAAAACAGAAGATAGAGAGATATTTGCAAATGAACTTCGCAAGATCGATGTGAAAACGCCAAATAGTTTGGCAGTAGGATCGATTGATGCGGCTTTAGATGCAGCAGGGAAATTAGGTTTCCCAATCATTGTTCGTGCAGCCTTTACACTGGGTGGACAAGGTTCAGGTTTCTGCAACAATATGGATGAGCTAAGAACCTTAGCAGAAAACGCTTTGTCATACTCATCTCAAATTTTAGTTGAAGAGTCGCTGAAAGGATGGAAAGAGGTAGAATACGAAGTAGTTCGTGATGCCTTCGACAACTGTATTACAGTTTGTAATATGGAGAATTTCGATCCACTTGGAATCCATACAGGAGAAAGTATCGTCATTGCACCTTCACAAACCCTTACGAATTCAGAATATCACAAGTTAAGATCTCTAGCTCTTAAGATTATTCGTCACTTGGGTGTTGTTGGAGAGTGTAACGTTCAATATGCACTCGATCCAAATTCAGAGGATTATCGTGTAATTGAGGTGAATGCTCGCCTATCTAGATCTTCAGCATTAGCTTCGAAAGCAACAGGTTACCCATTAGCCTTTGTAGCTGCCAAGTTAGGTTTAGGATATGCATTACAAGATTTAAAAAATGCTGTAACCAAGACTACTACAGCTTGTTTTGAGCCAGCCTTAGACTATGTGGTATGTAAGATTCCACGTTGGGACTTGAATAAGTTTGAAGGCGTAACCAAGGAAATTGGTTCAAGTATGAAATCGGTTGGAGAAGTAATGGCCATTGGTCGAAACTTTGAGGAAGCCATTCAGAAAGGTCTGAGAATGATTGGACAAGGCATGCACGGCTTTGTAGGGAACAATAATTCACAATTTGAAGATGTTGATAAAGAGCTTTCCAACCCAACGGATATGAGAATATTCGCCATCGCTCAAGCTTTTGAAAAAGGTTATACAGTGAATCAAATTCATGAGCTAACAGCTATTGATAAGTGGTTCTTGAGTAAACTTGAGAATATCAGCAAGCTTAAGTGGGAGATGAAGAAGAACAATGACTTGAATACTCTTAATGTTGATTTATTAAGAAAGTCAAAAGTGTATGGATTCTCTGATTTTCAGATTGCACGTTTCGTATTGAAACCACAAAATGGAAATATGGAATCTGAACTTCTACAAGTAAGAAATCATCGTAAGAAGCTTGGAATTATACCTTGTGTCAAGCAAATTGATACCCTTGCAGCAGAATATCCTGCTCAAACCAACTACCTTTATCTAACTTATAGTGGGACTGAAGATGACTTGATTTATGAGAATGACAATAAGTCAGTTATCGTTCTTGGTTCTGGTGCATATCGTATTGGTTCTAGTGTAGAATTTGACTGGTGTAGCGTAAATGCCTTAAGTGGAGTAAAGAAAGAGGGCTACCGATCGGTGATGATCAACTACAATCCAGAAACAGTGAGTACAGACTATGATGTTTGTGATCGATTATACTTCGATGAGCTATCATTTGAAAGAGTACTAGATATAATAGATTTAGAGCAGCCTAAGGGCGTTATCGTTTCTGTGGGTGGTCAAATACCTAATAACCTTTCAATGCGCCTACATAATGCAGAGGTAAAGGTTCTAGGCACTTCTCCTGAGAGTATTGATAGAGCAGAGAACAGAAAAACTTTCTCAGCTATGCTAGACGATTTGGGTGTAGATCAGCCACGTTGGGCGGAATTGAGTAGTATTGAAGCCATTCATACGTTTATCGATGAAGTTGACTTCCCTGTTTTAATTCGTCCAAGTTATGTACTGTCAGGCGCCGCCATGAATGTGGTTTCTAATGAAAATGAGCTGGAACATTTCTTGAATCTCGCAACTCAGGTATCTAAACAACATCCAGTTGTTGTAAGCGAGTTTATTCAGGAAGCCAAGGAAATTGAGTTTGATGGAGTAGCTAAAAATGGTGAAGTTCTGATTGATGCAATCTCTGAGCATGTTGAATTTGCAGGCGTTCACTCAGGTGATGCCACCTTGGTATTTCCACCACAGAAATTATATTTTGAAACGATTCGCCGTATCAGGAAGATTGCCAGAGAAATTGCCAAATCATTGAATATTACTGGACCTTTCAACATGCAACTCTTGGCAAAGGACAATGATATAAAGGTAATTGAATGTAATGTGAGAGCCAGTCGAAGTTTCCCATTTGTTTCGAAAGTAATGGACTTCAATTTTGTGGAATTAGCTACTCAAGCAATGCTTGATGGAACGATTCCTACGCAAATGCCATCTATGTTCGAATTGGAAAATATCGGAGTGAAAGCCTCTCAATTTTCATTCTCTAGACTGTCAAAAGCAGATCCGATTTTAGGTGTTGATATGGCTTCGACAGGTGAAGTTGGTTGTATTGGACCAGATTATTACGATGCAATACTAAAATCAATGCTATCAGTTGGTTACCGAATACCGAAGAAGAGTATTCTAATTAGTAGTGGGCCTATTCGCTCGAAGATTGAACTTCTTTCAAGCACGCAAATGCTACAAGATAAAGGGTACAAGATATATGGCACAAGAGGGACTGCAAAATTCTTATCTGAGAATGGAGTTGAGATTGAAGCTGTCGCTTGGCCTGATGAAAAAGGTGAAAGGACAGCTTTAGATTTGATCAGAAGCAAAGAGGTTGATTTTGTTATTAATATTCCTAAGAATTTAAGCGAAAATGAACTTTTCAATGACTATCAGATTAGACGTGCAGCAATTGACTTAAATGTTCCATTGGTAACGAATGCTAGATTGGCAAGTGCGTTTATCTATTCATTCTGTAAGAAAACACAAGAAACTTTGGATATCAATACTTATAGCCACTATTTGTCCTAAGCTTCTAATACATTAACCAAAATTAAACCTGACAGCTCGAGAGACTGTCAGGTTTCTATATTTGCATTAATTAAACGATAAGAATTTAGGCTTAAATATTGAAAAAGTTATTTTTGTAGTTCGATTCATTCTTGATCAGATTTATGACGTCACATTTTAATTTTTCTAACGCTATCGGGCAAATCACTTTGTCAACTTTTGAGAGTAAGGCTCGTTCTACGGTGCCTTATTTTGTCTATTTGCCTCCTGGCTGGAAACCCAATTCTAGTTATAGGTTATTATTATTCCTTCATGGACAAGGTGGAGATGAAGGAACTTTCCAAAAGTATGTTGCTGCCCAACAATTGAATGAATGGATTTTAACTGGAGAGATTCCCGATATAGTGATAGCAGGAATTAGAGGTGATGACAATAGAGATGATATTCAATGGTTTACTGAGGAGAATGAAGCTCTTTTATCACCTGATGGGGAATTTGTTGAATTTTGTAGAACCAAGTTTAAAGCAGGATCAAAAAAAGAAGGTGTTTCAATTGAAGGCCATTCGAGAGGTGGAGGTGGTGCTTTACACTATATGCTAAAATACCCAAGGGCCTATACTTCGGTTGTCTCTATGGGATATGTAAGTGATTATACCTTAAAGTCGAATAAAGAAATGGCGGTTATTAATCGTGAAGCATTAATTGAATCACGAGTAAAGCTTTATATAGAGATTGGTACTGAAGATCGGTTTGTTAGAAATAAGAATAGAAAGGCAAGTTTCATGATGCATGATTTTCTGACAACCATTAAAATCCCGCACACTTTTAACCAGCTATTCGGTGTTGAACATGGTTTTGATAGCTTTTGGAATCACTATTCTGATGAAGGTATGCAGAATGGTCTATTGCATCTGAAAAGACATTGTGAAGGCTTATAGATTATGAACCTAATATAATTTGACGAACTACAGATTCCATATCTGTAGTGTCATCATCATCAAACTTATACCCAATTTGAAAAAGCACACCATCGTACCAAGCGTAGTACATTTTAGAACCTGTTGAGGTGTGTTTTATAGGGGGCTCTCTAGACTCATCATAAGAATAGTATGCATACATAGCAGACCAATTTGGGAATAGGTTTTTAAAGAAAAGTGGTAAGTCTGGAGTGAGTTCTAAATCTGTATATGTCACAATCTCACCTGTGGTAAAGTTTTTGATTTTTTCACTCATTGAAAAATCATTTTCTTTAGTATCAATGAATGGGTTGTCTGCTAGGCTTGCTGCAGAAATAATGAAGAAGTTTTGATTGCCTGCATGATATTCATCTGCATTCTCGAAATAGGAAATTTGAATTTGAAACATAAGCTTATTTTCAGTATTCCAGAAAGTAACAACATTAGCCATTTCAGTACCAGGTGTAAAAGGGAAAGAGCTAATGTTAGGTAGATGAATAGCATCTTTCATTTCTTCGGGAATGCTATTTAAAGCCTGAGGTATATCAACAGGTGCATAATAAAATGTCTTTTGAAAACCATTCAAGATTTGAAAATCAAAGTTATATGTTCTAGCATTACCTTCAACTTCGCTTAAATCCTCGACTAGTAATTCATTTTCGTCAACAAGGTCAAGATGTTTTGATTTCTTTTGACATGAGAATAGTATCAAACTCAGGCATATAATCGTTAAGGGTAGAATAGCTCTCATAAACAAGATATTGTAGATTGTATTATACAAAAATAGCGCTTCTTATCTGAAAAATAAGAATTTAATTGAACAAATAATCATATTTTGCGAAATCAGTTTCTGTTTTATCGTTGATAAAAGACATGAAATTATAGATGAAACACTCTAAATATAAGATTTTGTCAATTAAGGTTATAACTGGTTTGCAATCTCCCAAGCAGTTAGGAAAACGAGTTGTGCTACACGTTTAATATTTTCATAATTCAATTTATCAGCTGTATCTTCTACAGTATGATAGTCTTGATGCAGGCCATTGAAATACATTATTGAAGGAATCTTATTTTTTACGAATGATGCCTGATCTGAAGCCTGATAAAGTAGATTGTCAACATGATCGTATTCATAATCTAGTATTAGATGGGATTGTAGCTTATTTAAGCTATCACTTATTTGTTTTAACTGAGGGTTTAAGTGAGAAGCTCCAAGGAGATAAATATAATTTGCTGAAGTGTGATGATCATCCATGCGACCTAACATATCCATATTTAGGTTGGCTGTGATAGATTTTAGTGGGACAGGTGAGTTCCTTACGAAGTATTTAGAACCGAGTAAACCTTTTTCTTCTGCAGTAAAGGCAACAAAAATGACACTTCGCTTTGGTCTTTGACCTTTTAATTCCGCATACTTGAATGCCTTAGCAACTTCAATAAGCGCAGCAGTTCCGGACGCATTGTCATTAGCTCCATGATATATATGGTTTTTATAAGCTCCAAGATGATCGTAATGTGCTGATATTACAATATACTCATCTGGTTTTTCTGCACCTTCAATTAGGGCTAGAATATTTTCCGTTTTAATGATATCATCGCCTCTTATAAGCTTATAATTAAGATTTGCTTTACTCGTTACTGTCTTGTTTTTATTTAGTGCTAATCGCCTTAATTTCTTCGATGATAGTCCTGTAATTGCTTTAGTCAATCGTGTCGATATAGGAATAATCTGTTTACCATTAACGTATTTT
Organism: uncultured Marinifilaceae bacterium; assembly: GCA_963977525.1. Lineage (GTDB taxonomy): Bacteria > Bacteroidota > Bacteroidia > Bacteroidales > Marinifilaceae > Ancylomarina. The sequence continues at coordinate 2,588 of CAXBPC010000039.1, read as the reverse complement.
AAAAAGTCAGATTGCTCACTCTGCTCAATGGAATCAGTAGGTGTAATGTTTAAACGAAACTGTTTATTTCTTATTCGTTTCTTGATATTTAAATAACGATTAAAAAGGTGATGGTTTATTGGGTCAGCGAATAAGATGAGTTTAGGTTTGGAATGCTTCCAAATATTGTGGGCTTTAAAAAATGCTTTGTAAAAATTGGGCGTTAGAAACAAGACAGCTTTATTTGTAAAATCGATTTCAGAATAATTTTCGATAGGGGAGTTGCCAATAAAAATAAGCTCTAAGTCAATTGAAATAGAATCCTTAACAGGATCAGCAATAAAATCTTTATAATTATAAAACGAATTGCCATCAATTTGTATTTTTCCAGAAGGGAGTCTGAGCTTAGATAAATTAAAGGATTGAAAAAATGAAAGACTGTCTGATGTTCTATCAAGACTTTTAAGACCATTATTTTTAAATTGATTGTAAATATAGTTAGCAGCTAGTTTCTGCCCGTGAGTACCTGCTTCACGTCCTCTCATTTTGTCAGAACAAAGGACTTCTACCTTTTCTTTTATACTTTCCTTAGATATTTGAGCAGCAAAATCAATATTAGAATAGCTTTGTGAAAAAGTAAGCAAAGGAAAACTTAAAGCTAACAGTAAACAGAATATCTTCATAAAAGTCTTTATATTTTAATTCACATAGAATTACTTCCTTTAAAAGTAATAATTTTAGATTAAGATGAATTAACCTTAAATCATATATTGAAATGGTAAGAATACATTTTCATGAAAGCTTCTATAGTAACGTTCGTCAAGGCTTGAAAACTCAAACAGCCCGTATAGATGAGCCACATTACCCACTTGGTAAAGCAATAGCAGACTTTTCGAATGGATTAAGTTTGCCTATAGAAATTACAGGTATATCATTTAAAACAATCACCAATATGAGTATGGATGAAGTACAAAAAGATGGTTTTGAATCAAAAGAAAAGCTATGGGAAGCTTTAATTGGTTTTTATCCGAATTTGAAAGAAAAAAATCCTTTAATGCTAGTTGAATTTAGATGCATTCTGGATTAAGCTGATCTGAATATGCTAATATGCTTAAGAATCTGCACTTTATAGTTTTAGTTAAATCTTGACAAGCTCATTCATCAATCAAAAAATGATATTCATGTAAATAAATATGTCGTTCACCATTGATTTATCGAATAAAAAAGTTTATAATTGTAATAGAAAAGTTGATAAAGACAGAACCTATATATTTCAATTTAAATACTTACAACTATGAAAAACTTGACAGCATATTCACATATCGTAGAAAAAGAAATTCAGCAAAATAAAATTGAAACACGTAAGATTTTAGATAAGTTCGAAAATAAATTCAATAAAGGTAGTTTAGTGGTTGCCCATCATTTTAATCATGTTAGTTCAGAATTGATTAGAATGGTGAAATCTGAATTAGAGACAGCAGGTTTTAAGCCTGAATTTGTAGGGAATAAGCCTAACGGTCATATTGTATTAAGGGTTAGTTTAATTCAATCTGCCATGATGTGTAACTAAAACATCACACTAGTCTTCTTCTAAAGAGAAATGAGAGTTGTTGAGAAATCAGCAACTCTTTTTTTATTTCCAAATGTAGGTGCTTCAAAACACTTTAAAGGATATCATAGATATTTAATATTTCAGATATTATTGTAACTTTAATTTCTACAAAAAAGGGAATAATGAATAAATACCTATTAATAAGCTTCTTCTTTCTGGGGATTCTGTGTCTGCAAAATAAAGAACTAAGAGCTCAAGAGATGAATTATAAGGAATTAAGGTACCAAATGGTTAAGGAGCAAGTTGCGGCTCGAGGAATTAAAGAAAGGCCTGTGATTAAAGCAATGCAAAAAGTTGAGAGGCATTTGTTTGTTCCTAGCCAGTTTCGTCATTTAGCTTATTCAGATTCACCACTTCCTATTGGCTTTGGGCAAACTATATCACAGCCATATATTGTAGGTGTTATGACTCAGCTTTTAGATATAAATTCTAAAAGTAAAGTTTTAGAAATTGGAACTGGTTCTGGATATCAAGCTGCCATTTTAGGAGAGATTTGTAAAGAGGTGTATAGCATCGAGATTGTTGAAGGTTTGGCATTGAAAGCCAAGTCAACAATAGAATCATTAAACTACGATAATTTGCAACTTAAGTGGGGAGATGGTTATATCGGATGGGAAGAACATGCACCCTTTGACGCAATTATTGTAACATGTTCTCCAAGAAAAATCCCACAAGCTTTAATCGATCAATTAGATGAAGATGGGAGCCTTGTAATTCCAATTGGAGATAAGAACGTTAAAAGTCTAGTTTTACTTAAGAAAATAGATGGAGAGCTAGTTAGAAAAGATGTGATTCCTGTTCGATTTGTACCAATGATTGATGAACGAGGTAAGGAATATTAAGAAACGACTCTTTAGGCTAAGGAAGAGATTATAAAAAAAACCAGTTGATTGATTTCAACTGGTTTTTTTTTATTTAATGTTTGTCTCGTCCTGATATAGTGTTACACAAAAGTAACACTATGAAAACAACAGATGAGAGCAAGTACGTAAAGCGT
>CAXBPC010000038.1:0-29310 GCA_963977525.1 uncultured Marinifilaceae bacterium | reverse complement strand
TATATCAACTTTTTACTGCTTTTGTCATCTAATGTACTTTTTCAGTGGCCTCCATAAACGACAAGCCTCTTTCTATGTTTTAAGCTTTAATCTTATCGAAAAGCACTTTAGTTTCAAGCTCTTTGTAGTTCGTTAATTTTTCGTTGAACGATCTTAATGAATCATAAACCAAATTGTATGTTTTGCATGAACCTGCAGGAGCTGTAAATGTGTGTGTCAGTTCTGAAATATTTTCAAGAACGCTCTCGAAAGCAATATGATTCCCTGCTAAAGACGAAATCTCAAACTCTAGAATATCGACATTAGTCTTGATATCATCAATCAAATCAAATACCATCGCCTCTTTTTGTGTATGCACCTTAAACTCTGCTACCAGTTGTAGAAAAAGGTTACGAACCGCTGGTAGGTGAGGGTGAGATTCTCCATGCACACGAACCACTTTATCGATATGAGGGATTAAATCGTTAATGTCAGCTTCAATCTTCTGGTGATACTCTGTTCCAATAAAGGTGATCAGCTTTGCTAAATCCCAATTTTTATAGGTTTCTATGCTTTCAATCTTGGTCTCAGGTGCTTGGTATGAAAATTCCATTTGTTTCGGTTTTTTGTTTTGTAATCAAGAGTAGAGGATATGAACGTCTCTTTCTCTAATATGGGGCAAAGCTAAAATTATTATTCAACATACCATAAGCTAAAGCTTGATTTCGAATAAGGGGAATACTGATATGAAATTCTAGATTGACCTACTTAGATTCTTTATGTTTTTATTCTAGCATTCTTATTTTACTTAAAAAAGGGAAGTGATTGTAAGTTGTATTTTCTAAATTTGATAGGATTAAAAGAAATGAGCAAAATAATATGGAGAATGTAAGGCCAAAAGTGGGTGTTGGAGTTGCCATTATAAAAGATGGTAAAGTGTTGTTGGGCAAAAGAAAGAATGCTCATGGTGAGGGAACATGGTCTTTCCCAGGTGGGCATCTGGAGTATCAAGAGACTTGGGCTGAATGTGCAATTCGCGAGACGCTTGAAGAAACAGACTTATCGATAAAGAATGTGCGTTTTGGAACGGTGACGAACGATATTTTTCCTGCGGAACAAAAGCATTACGTAACCATCATCATGCTTTCTGATTATGATTTTGGCGATTTGCGAAATATGGAGCCAGATAAATGTGAGAAGTGGGAATGGTTTACTTGGGATAAGCTCCCAAATTCACTTTTTGAGTCTATTGAAAATCTTTTGAAAGACAATTATAACCCTTTAATACAATAGACTAAAATAGTTTCTATTAAATATCAAATCCCAAGCCTTTAATTAGGCTTGGGAATTTTTTGTTTTAGCATTTTACTAGTCCAAATAAGCATTCATGGCTTTCAAGTTGAAAAAAATAATTATCTTATATGTCAGAAACACTAATAGACTTATTAGCCTATGGATACCTATCTCGATATAATCCTCTTTTTAGCTGGCTTTTTAATTGTTGCTGTTGCTGCCAGTCGTTTGTCGCTCTATTTTCAGAAAGTAAAGTTGCCTATCATCACTGGACTTTTGGTGATTGGTGTTATTTCAGGACCTTTTGTTTTGAAACTTATTCCCAGAGAAGCTCTGTCACAACTGGGTTTTATCAACGATATCTCCCTTGCTTTTATTGCCTTTACAGCAGGTGCAGAGCTCTATTTGGCAGAGCTGAAGGGCAGGATGAAGAGTATTAAATGGATGACCTTTGGGCAATTGTTTTTCACATTTACTTTGAGTTCTACAGTTATCTATTTTGTTAGTGATTATATTCCTTTTATGTCTGATTTTAGTGCTCATGTTAAATTGGCAATTTCTCTATTAATCGGAACTATTTTTGTGGCACGTTCTCCAGTTTCGGCAATCGCTATTATTAATGAGATGAGAGCCAAGGGTCCTTTTACTAAAACTGTTATTGGTGTCGTTGTTGTTAAAGAGTTTTTAGTCATAATTTTATTTACCATCTGTTCTGCTATTGCTAATGTATTGATTACCGGTGTTAAGTTCGACGCAAAACTCTTACTTGTTTTGATTGGGGAGTTAGGTTTGTCATTCTTTTTGGGCTATGTGCTTGGAAAAGGAATCAACCTTCTATTAAGTCTCCGCCTGTCAACCACATTAAAAGCTATTTTATTACTTGTTTTGGGTTATTCTGTTTTTGTATTGGCTCATCAAGTCCATTTTGCCAGTCAATATTATTTAGGATTTAATATTTATATTGAGCCGCTATTAATCTGTATTTTGGGTGGTTTTTATATTGTAAATTTCAGTGATTATCGAAGGGAGTTTTCTAAAATTATTGAGAAAGTGATCCCCTTGGTTTACATCCTGTTTTTCACTTTAATAGGTGCTTCTCTTTCGCTTGATGCATTTTCAAATACTTTCCTGATTGCAATATTTTTATTTTTCATTAGGTTGATTGTGATTGCAATAGGGACTTTTGTAGGTGGGGTTTTAGCGAATGATCCTACACATACCACAGCAACATCTTGGATGCCTTATGTAACACAGGCGGGCATTTCACTAGGATTAGTTTCGATAGTGAGTCAAAAATACCCGGAATGGGGAGTTGAGTTTGGTACAATTCTGATCACCATAGTTGTACTTAACCTTTTTGTGGGGCCTCCACTATTCAAATGGTCTATCCTGAAAATGGGAGAGAGTCATCTTAAACACAATATTCTTCACGAGAAGCTAGATAAAAAGGTCTACATATTTGGTTTGGAAGGTGAATCGCTTGCTCTGGCTAGACAGTTGATCAGTAATGGTGTACAAGTGATGCTTGCAACTCGTAACAAAGAAAAAGCCGCACACGAATACAAGGGGGTTCAGGTGGTGCACATGAATGATTTGGGATTGGAAGAAATGAAACGCATAGGGGCTGATGCTGCCGACAGTTTAATCCTCTTTTACCGTGATGAAGAAAGTTTGGCCATTTGTGAATTGGCTTACGAGCATTTTGGTACCCGTCATTTGGTGGTTCGTTTGCACGACAGAAAATTCATGAAACGTTTCAATGAGTTGGGAGCTCTTATTGTTGAACCAGCTTCAATGCTGATCAGTTTAATGGATCATTTGGTTCGTTCACCAATTGCAACCTCAATCATTCTTGGTATGGATGAAAATCAGGATACTGTAGATATTGAGATGCAGAATCAAGATTACCATGGCATGAGTATACGAGAACTTCAAATGCCTAGTGATATCATTATTTTAGCAACCAAGCGTAATGAGAATCCAATTATTTCAACGGGTTATACTCGATTAAGAATGGGAGATGTATTAACGCTTGTTGGTTCTAGAGAAAGCCTTGAAAAAGTCAAGCTGAAGCTAGGCCATCAAAACGAGGCAGATTTTAGCCGATTGAAAGGCATTCAAATGAAACTTTTAACCAAGAAGAGGTCTCCCAAAGGAGGAGATTTTAATTAGATGGAATTGTAAAACAAGAAAGGTTGCTTAATAAAGCAGCCTTTTCTGATATCGATAATACCAATTTAATTTCAAAATCATCTTTAAATAAGATGGAATGATTTTTAGCTATATCAAGGCAAAAAAGTAAAAGATAGCCGAGTTACTTTGCATCTTTTTTTAACGAAAATATAGCTGAAAAGAAACATTTTATAAGATAGGTTTTGATGTTAATTTGGTATAATAGTATTAGTCCTTCTTTTTACAGGAGTTGAAGCCCATAAGAGCGTAAGGAGGGCAATTACCAATAATAGCCGAAATAAGCATAATTGAAGCGAAAACTGTAACGATAATACCAACTGTACCCGTAATCACATTCAAAATGTACAATGCAATTAAAGTTATTGCAACTATGGAACGTAAAATGCGGTCGACAGGACCCATGTTCTTTTTCATATCTTAAAGATTAAATGATTAATGAATTGTTTATTATTTCTCGATATAAGCTTTAAACTTGCTTAAGCCTTTTTCAAAACTAGGAGCTATTTGTTCTTCCATATCCATAAATAGCATGATGATGGTTGTTGGGAAAGCGTGTTCACCACGGAAACCCCAAGTTACTTCTGTTTGATTCTCCATTTCTTTAAGCTTAAAGAAACCAACACTAGTCGATTCGAAAGGCTTAAGGAAACGTAATTCAGTTTCAATATCTGTATTAGGACTAAGCTTCATGATTTCTTGTTCGCCTTCACCAACTTCATCGTTACCAATCCAATATGAGACAGAACCAATTTCACCATCAATTCCTCTGTAATCAACTTTCATATCAGGATCCATTTCTGCCCATGGAGACCATTCTTGTTGTTCTTTTAATGAACAAAGACTTTTAAACACGGTGTCAATTTGAGAAGTAACAACAACTTTTCTTTCCACTTGGTAGGCTTTAGGGGCAAATAAATGCAGTATAAATACCAAAATGATTAGTATACTGACGATTAAAAGAGCTTTTTTCATGAAGCGAGGGTTTAGATTAATATGTAAAGTAAATAGGTAGGGTTTTGCCATAAATAAAAAGACAAGTGCCTCCTAAATTTAAGAAAAATATTCTAAAATAGGATCTCCTTGCCTAATAATGCTCTTAACCTTATGAATATCTTTTGATAAGGAGAGTTTGCTAGAGTATGAAAATATCTGATTCTTTACACTTCTCTCTTAATTCATCTGGCCAAATACTCGACTGTACTTCTCCAATATGTGCTTTTTTAAGAAGGAACATACATAGTCGCGATTGACCAATTCCACCACCTATTGAATAAGGTAGTTCGCCAGCTAATAGCTTTTTATGAAACATTAAAGACTTCCTTTGTTCTTCGCCTCTAATTTTAAGTTGTTTCTCAAGGGCTTCTTCGTCAACACGAACACCCATTGATGAAATTTCAAAAGCTATTTCTAGTACAGGATTCCACAGCATAATATCGCCGTTTAAACCTTTATAACCATTAAGAGTAGGCGTACTCCAATCATCATAGTCAGGAGCACGACCATCGTGTGGTTCACCGTTAGCCATTTCACTTCCAATACCTATTATAAAGACAGCTCCATATTCTTTTGCAACTTTAGTTTCTCTCTCTTTAGGAGTCAAATCAGGATATTTGAGTAACAGATCTTCTGCATGAATAAAATAGATTTCTTCAGGTAGTTGTGGTTCAATGCTTGGATAATGTTCTTGTAGAATGTATTCCGTTCTTTTAAGCGCAGCATAGATTTGTTTAACTGTCTTTTTCAAAGTATCAAGGCTACGTTCCTTTTTAGTTATTGTTTTTTCCCAGTCCCACTGATCTACATATAAGGAGTGGATGTTGGTGAAATCCTCATCAGGACGAAGGGCGTTCATATCCGTATAAAGACCTTGTCCAACTGGAATACTTAGTTCTCCAAGCATATAACGTTTCCATTTTGCCAGCGAATGAACAACTTCCGCTCTATCATCACCCATTGCTTTAATTGGGAAAGCAACCGGACGTTCAACACCGTTCAAATCGTCGTTTAAGCCAGTATGTTTCATTACTATTAGTGGCGCAGTAACGCGTTTCAATCGAAGTTCGGCAGATAGTTGCAATTGGAATTGATCTTTAATTAGTTTGATGGCTTTTTCTGTACGATCTAAATCGAGTAAGCTCTTGTAGTCTTTTGGAATAATTAAATCTTTCATGGTTTTGGGTTCTAGTTAGAATTGAAATCGTGGTATAAAAAAAGCCTTTCCGTAGGGTGGAAAGGCTAAAACAAATGCATGCTAGTATCCTTTCTCATCCTCAGGGAAAATTATTATTAATGTTATTATTATTGAATGAATACATCGTGTTGAAAATTTGTGTTTATAAAAAAAGCCTTCCGGTAAGGGAAGGCTTAAGTTTGTGTAGGCGTATTTTAATAACCAACTATAAGCTTCCCAATTTCGATGAATTATTATTCATCAAATTATTAAAAGCATTATTGTTGTTGAATGATCTCATAGTTTCTTTGTTTGATGCTGCTAAACTAGAGAAGTTTTTTTGAATTACAAAACCGAATCTTTCACTTTTTTTCAAATTCAAATCCAAAAAGGTTATTTATTTGCCTTTATAATTTTCCTTTTTCAGTTCAGTTATTTGCCCTGAATATGAGATGTGAGCTTTACTGTCGGTTCGAATAATTGTGGATGCCGATTTCTTTGAAAAAATGTCCATGATAACAGTGTAAGTCTCTTTATCCTTGACTTCGTAGCTTAAAGTTACTTTCATTTTTTTGTCATCACGGGTCAGCTTTTTATTGAGAATTTCACCCTCAAAATTGATACCACCATCAGCACCATAATCCATTCGATATGCTCTTCCGAAAAAAGGTAAATCTCCTATGCTTTTATTTTCAGAAATCTTAATAAAACCATAGTTTGTGGTTAAATCGATAGATGATCCACCCTGAGGATAGGCCTTTTCAGCCTCAAATTTAAATTCACCACTTTCAATAAGTTGCAAGCATTCTTGATACGCCTTCTGTCTTTTTTCCTTTCGTTCCTCTTTCTTCTGAGCAGAAACTCCTGTAACAAGTACAATAAGTAGGAAAGAGCCGATTAGTTTTTTCAATATTGATTTCATAGCTCATTGTGTTGATTTATACCCCATAAGGTAACCAAAAAATATGCCACAAAAAAGCCCATCCAGATTTAATCCGAATGGGCAATTTAATATGTTTGTCTAACAGTCTAACAGTCTAACAGTCTAACAGTCTAACAGTCTAACAGTCTAACAGTCTATTAAGCTCTCTCCATAAATTTAACTGGATCGATAATGTAACGTTTGTGAAGAGATGAACCAATTGGGCCATCTTCGTCAGCAGCTTCAATTTCGAAAGTTAATTTCTTACCATCAACTTCAGTTAATTTCGCTGTACATATTACCTTCTTACCAACTTTAGTTGCTTTAATATGCTTGGTGTCGATTTGGATTCCTACAGTATCTAAACCTTTGTCCAAATCATTAGCGATGCATTTTACAGCTGTGTTCTCCATGAATGCAACCATTGCTGGTGTTGCAAAAACAGGAAGACTACCAGAACCATGAGCAATGGCTGTATTGTTAGCTTCAACAGTCAGTTCCTGTGTACAGCTTAATCCTTTTTCTAAAGACATAGTAGTAATGTTTTAAAAGTCTTAAAAGTCTTAAAAGTCGAAAGGTCAAATAGTCAAAAAGTTCAATAGATTATCTTCTACTTTAACCTTGTCTTTTTTAACCTTTTTCCCTTTATCCTTAATTCCTTTATACTCGTTTGTTAAAATTCAGAGGTGAAGTGGAATTCTAAGTTTTTATAATTTGCTTGTGCCATTTGCAACATATAACCCGAATCAGCTAAGAAAACATCTCTTCCTTGCTTGTCTTTGGCAATAAATTGGTATTTTGCTTTTTTGAATTCTTTCAACTCTTCATCGTCGTTTGATTTAATCCAACAAGCTTTGTGAAGATTGATGTGTTCCCAACGACATGATGCACTATACTCGTGAAGTAAACGGTACTCGATAACCTCAAACTGAAGAGCACCTACTGTACCAATTACTTTACGACCGTTGAATTGAGAAGTGAAAAGCTGTGCCACACCTTCGTCCATTAACTGATCGACACCTTTAGCAAGCTGTTTCGATTTCATCGGGTCAGCATTTTCGATGTATTTAAACAACTCAGGAGAGAATGATGGAATTCCCTTAAAATTGATTTTTTCACCTTCAGTCAGCGTATCACCAATTTTGAAGTTTCCTGTATCGTGCAAACCTATAATATCACCAGGAAAGGCTTCCTCTACAATCGACTTTTTCGAGGCCATAAAGGCTGTTGGACTTGAGAATTTCACCCTCTTGCCATTACGTACGTGTAAGTAAGGTGTATTTCTTTTAAATGTACCTGATACAATCTTTACAAAGGCAATTCTATCACGATGCTTAGGATCCATATTGGCATGAATCTTAAATACAAAACCAGAGAATTTTTCTTCTGTTGGCTCTATAACGCGCTCAACAGTTTGGCATGGAAGTGGAGAAGGCGCAATCTTAATAAAGACATCAAGTAACTCTTGTACACCAAAGTTATTTAAGGCTGAACCAAAGAAAACAGGTGCAATTTCGGCATTCAAATAGTCTTGAACATCGAATTCAGGATAAACACCCGATACCAAGTCCAACTCTTCACGAAGTACTTTAGCATCATCGCCAATGTGATCTTCTAATTCAGGACTATCAATATCGTTAAATTCAATGGTCTCCTGAATGGTTTGAGTTGCAGGCGTAAATAAACTTAAATTTTTATGATAGATATTGTAAACACCTTTAAAATCAGGTCCCATATTAATAGGCCAGCTCAAAGGATTCACATTTAATTGTAATTCTTCTTCAATTTCGTCAAGCAAATCGAAAGCATCCTTACCCGAACGGTCCATTTTATTAATGAATACGATAACAGGTGTTTTTCTCATACGACAAACCTTCATCAACTTTCTGGTTTGTGCCTCAACCCCTTTAGCTACGTCAATTACAATAATAACTGAATCGCAAGCTGTAAGTGTACGGAAAGTATCCTCAGCGAAATCCTGGTGACCCGGTGTATCAAGAATGTTGATTTTATGACCCTTGTATTCGAAACCCATTACAGATGTTGCAACAGAGATACCTCTCTGACGCTCAATTTCCATAAAGTCAGAGGTTGCAGTTTTCTTAATCTTATTTGATTTTACGGCACCAGCCACGTGGATTGCTCCACCAAATAACAAAAGTTTTTCGGTTAGTGTGGTTTTACCTGCATCAGGGTGAGAGATGATACCAAAGGTACGTCTTCTATTTATTTCGTCTATAAAAGCCATTGCTAGTCGTGTTTCTTTCAATTTAATCTTTTGCAGAATTCTATATTGCGATTTTGATTCGTCAGATTATAAAATCCTACGGTGCTTGTTCATCTATATAAAAAGCATGCAAAACTAAGCATTTTTAGTGGATTTTAGACTTTGCTTCTTATGAAAATGAGGAATTCAAGCCTGTTTCAATCTTATTCATCAGAATGCATTGATATTATTGGTGCTTGCGAGGTATATCGGTGAAAATTCATTTATTTTAGCTTCCATAAAAAATCACACGAAGCAAAATATTAATATTCATGAAAAGGATAGCCTTACTTTCAGATACGCACGCACATCTCGATGAAAAATTATTCAAACATTTGGATGCATGTGATGAAATTTGGCATGCAGGTGATATAGGAAATATCGAAACAGCTGATCGTTTGGCTGAGATAGCACCTCTTGTTGCCGTTTATGGTAATGCTGATGGACAAGATGTTCGTCAGGTACATCCTTTGCATCAAAGATTCAAATGTGAAGATGTTGATGTATGGATGACTCATATTGGTGGTTATCCCAAAAGATATGATTTAAAAGTGCGCGATGAAATTAGGAAAAATCCACCAGCACTTTTTATCTCTGGACATTCACATATTCTTAAGGTCATGTTCGATAAGGAACTCAATTTATTACATATGAATCCTGGTGCAGCAGGTTTGCAAGGTTTCCATAACGTACAAACTCTACTTCGATTCACGATAGATGGAAAGCAAATAAAGGATTTGGAAGTCCATGAGTTTGGTACGAAAGGGAGGTAGCTAGATTTAAAATTAAATCATTTATTAAAACATAGAAGGTGTCTATAAATAAATGTATTCGTCATTCTGAACTTGTTTCAGAATCTTTACTCATTGATTAAGAGATCCTGAAACAAGTTCAGGATGACGTTAAATGCTAGACTTACATATTTATGGACACCTCTTTCGTTTTTTATCTTCCAGTTTAATAGGATAAGCTTATCTATTTTAAGTCAAACACCCCATCTTCGCCTAATTAGAGAATAATTTCACTATCTACTTTCCATTTATTTTTTTCCTCATTATTTCTTTTTTTTAAGATTTCCAGACCTTCTCAATTCAAAGATTCATAGGCAATTCTAGATCAGATTAGAATAAATCATAATAGCTGATTTATGTAGACTATCTAGGACACAACCCATTAGTTCTTAATAATATCCTATAGAATTGAATTATTTACCTGCTTTTAGTATATTTAGATATCTAAATGCTTTGTGAAATAGATTCATACTAGAAAGCTAGAAAAAGCAGTAGATGAGAACTTAATAAAAGAAGACCTGAAGATCTTAAATACGAGTTTTTTTATTACTTTAGGGACTCAAAAAAAAGAACCGCAAAAAGAGAATTACTCTTTTTAGATATTAATACAAAACCAAAATTTTAGAACATGCTTTTTGACCTCGAACTGATTAAATCTGTTTACAAAAATATGCCAGCCCGAATTGAGGCTGCTCGAAAGAATTTAGCAAGACCGCTTACCCTTAGTGAGAAGATTCTTTATTCTCATTTATTCGATAATGAATCATTAGGGGAATACAAGAGAGGACAGGCTTACGTAAATTTTGCACCAGATCGTGTCGCCATGCAGGATGCAACTGCTCAAATGGCTTTATTACAGTTTATGAATGCTGGTAAATCAAAAGTTGCTGTTCCTTCAACTGTACATTGTGATCACTTAATTCAAGCCTCTGTTGGAGCAGACGAGGATCTAAAAGAAGCTTTATTACAAAACAACGAAGTTTATAATTTCTTGCAATCCGTATCAGATAAATATGGGATTGGCTTTTGGAAACCAGGAGCTGGTATTATTCATCAGGTGGTTTTAGAAAACTACGCTTTCCCAGGCGGTATGATGATTGGAACTGATTCTCACACTGTAAATGCAGGTGGACTTGGAATGGTTGCGATTGGTGTAGGTGGAGCTGATGCTGTTGATGTAATGGCGGGAATGGCTTGGGAGCTAAAAATGCCAAAACTAATAGGTGTTAAGCTAACTGGTAAACTAAGTGGTTGGGCATCGTCGAAAGATGTTATTCTAAAAGTGGCTGGAATTCTAACTGTAAAAGGTGGAACTGGTGCTATTGTAGAATATTTTGGCGAAGGAGCTGATGCTTTATCATGTACAGGAAAAGCAACGATTTGTAATATGGGAGCTGAAATTGGAGCGACAACTTCAATATTTGGCTACGATAAAAATATGAGTACCTATTTACGTCATACTGGTCGTGAAGAAATAGCTGATTTGGCTGATGATATTATGCCTCACTTAAGAGCAGACGAAGAGGTTGCTTTAAATCCTGAGAAGTATTACGATGAACTTATTGAGATTAATCTTTCAGAATTAGAGCCATTTATCAATGGTCCTTTTACGCCAGATTTAGCACACCCACTTTCTGAATTTGCAGCTGCAGTTAAGAAAAATAACTACCCACAAAAATTAGAGGTTGGACTCATTGGTTCATGTACCAATTCGTCATATGAAGATTTGTCGAGAGCAGCTTCATTAGCTAAACAGGCAAAGGATAAAAACTTAAAAGTTAAATCTGAATTTATTGTAACTCCTGGTTCCGAAATGGTGCGTTACACGACTGAAAGAGATGGTATCCTGAGGGAATTTGAGAATATTGGTGGTGTTATCATGTCGAATGCATGTGGTCCATGTATCGGTCAGTGGAAACGTCATACCGATGATCCAGCTCGTAAGAATTCGATCATTACCTCATTTAATAGGAATTTTGCCAAACGTAATGATGGTAATCCTAATACGCATAGCTTTGTTGCTTCGCCTGAATTGGTGACAGCAATGGCCATTGCCGGTGATTTAACTTTTAACCCGATGACGGATACGTTGATCAATGAAGATGGAGTAGAAGTGAGATTGGATGAGCCCAAAGGTTATGAATTGCCACCATATGGTTTTGATGTGAAGGATGCAGGTTATCTAGCTCCTCAGGCTGATGGAAGTGCTGTGGATATTGTGGTTAACAAGATGTCGGAACGTTTACAGTTATTAGCTCCATTTAAAGCTTGGGATGGTGAAGATTATACTGGACTTAAACTTTTAATTAAGGCTAAGGGAAAATGTACAACAGACCACATTTCAATGGCAGGACCTTGGTTACGTTTCCGTGGACATCTTGATAATATTTCAAACAATATGTTGATTGGTGCCATTAATTATTTCAATGAAGAAAGCAATTCAATTTTCAATCCTGTATCTGAAAAGTATGAAGAAGTACCAGAAACAGCACGAGCTATTAAAGCAAAAGGTTTAGCGAGTTTTGTTGTAGGAGATGAAAATTATGGTGAAGGTTCTTCACGAGAGCACGCAGCTATGGAGCCTCGTCATTTAGGAGTCAAAGTTGTTTTGGTTCGTTCATTTGCACGTATTCATGAAACGAATTTAAAGAAACAAGGTATGCTTGGTTTAACATTTGCTAATAAAGCCGATTACGATAAAATTCAAGAGAATGATGAAGTTGACGTTTTAGGATTGAAAGATTTTAAACCTGGAAAAAACCTAATTCTTGTTTTGAAGCATGAAGATGGAAGTAAAGATACTATTGAAGCTTGTCATACATACAACGAGGCACAAATAGAATGGTTTAAGGCAGGAAGTGCCTTAAATCTTATCCGTAAACAAAACAATTAGGAAAATGGGTATTTATATAAGATATCCAGAACAACTAACAAAATATAAAATCAATTTAAACAACAACATTCTAACTACACTAACCATATGAGAGAAACTTTAAAATCAAAACTATCAAAGAAAATTGACGAACACAGACCAAGAACAGAGCGCCTATTAAAAGAATATGGTGATGTTCAGATTGATGGAGTTACCGTAGCACAAGTAATAGGTGGTATGAGAGGCATTAAGTCTCTTGTTACTGATATTTCTTATCTAGATCCTGAAGAAGGAATTCGTTATCGTGGTTATACGCTTGATGAAGTTATTCTGAATTTACCTAAGCCTAAGGATGCTGAAATGCCATCAGTAGAGGGGTTGTTTTATCTTCTTTTAACAGGAGATTTCCCAACAGAGGCTGAGGTTGAGCAGGTTGTAGACGAGTTTTCGAAACGTCGTATTGTACCACGTTTTGTTTACGATGTAATTGATTCATTCCCAACATCTAGTCATCCTATGGCTATATTCTCAACAGCTATTCTAACGCTAAATAGAGAGTCAGTATTTAATCGTCAATATAGAGCAGGTTTAAACAAGAAAGATTATTGGGAGGCAACATACGAGGATGCTTTAAATTTATTAGCTAAGCTGCCAGAAATTGCTGCTTATATCTATAATAAACTATATCGTAAAGGTGAGCGTATTCTTTCTGATCCAAATTTGGATATGGGAGCTAACTTTGCTCAAATGATGGGTATCGAAAAGCCTTATGATGATGTATCTCGTTTGCATTTTCTTATTCATTCTGATCACGAAAGTGGTAATGTAAGTGCTCATACAGGCCACCTAGTTGCAAGCTCATTATCTGATATTTATCTTTCTATTTCGGCTATGATTAATGGTTTAGCTGGACCTCTACACGGTTTAGCAAATCAGGAAGTTCTACGTTGGTTACAAGATGTTATGGATAAGATGGATAATAAATTACCATCAACCGAAGAAATGGAACAGTTCGTTTGGGACACTCTAAATTCTGGACGGGTTATTCCAGGTTTTGGTCACGCTGTATTGCGTAAAACTGACCCTCGTTATAAGTTGCAACGTGAGTTTAGTAAAAAGCATCTTCCAGATGATCCAATCTTTAAATATGCTGACTTACTTTATAAAGTTGTTCCTCCAATCCTTTTGAAGCATGGTAAAGCTAAGAATCCATGGCCTAATGTCGATGCACAATCGGGTGTTATTCAGTGGCACTATGGCGTAAAAGATTACGATTTCTATACGGTTCTATTTGGTATTGGACGATCAATAGGTATTTGCGCCAATATTATTTGGGATAGAGCTTTAGGTTACCCACTTGAGAGACCAAAATCAGTAACAACTGATATGCTGGAAAAGATGGTTGGTATTAAGAAGTAAGACTTAGTACAACACAAAAAAACCCTTTAAACTGATGTTTAAAGGGTTTTTTTTATAGAATAGATTAACTAAGAAAGGATATTAATTTGTTTAAGTTCCTTTTCTAGTTTCACCATATCTTTTTGAATCTGATCTTTAAATTGATCATATTGACCTTTTACTTTGTCAGATAAAGAATTATAATATTCAATTCCACTAAAAAGGTTTTTCTTAAATTTCTCTAGATTACGAATACTCTTTTTATCTGGATCTTTTAGATCAGAGATTTGTTCTTTTAGGTAATCGATATAGATATTCAACTCCTTGGCGAACATATTTGGACGATCGGTACGCGTAATCAAATTGAAACGACCATAAATATGATCGACCATCTGTTTGAATGTAGCAACCTCCGAAAAGTAAGCCATATTTGGACCTGGACAAATAGCAACGCCAGAACCATCAGTCGTTGTTTCCAGATTATTTACAAGATAAGATGCCGCAGATAAACCTTTACAAAGACAAGTTTTTTGACTCATCTTCTCAATTTCAGTACCATATTCTTCTTCACTCAGATTCTGTGATTTAAGATCCTCAACTTTCAGATTTTGATATTGTCTCGAAGCGGTACAGATTGCTTTATCGGTGTATTCTGTATTAGAAACCAAAAGACGCTTGGTACAGGCACTGCCCAGTTTACCAGCCTTTCTCATTTCCACTTCTTCCTTATTACGGGTGTTTCCTTTCAAGTTATTGAAACGAACACCTAGAGGTGAAGAGTGACTTAAGAATAGTTCATCTTCTTTAGCTTCTGCAAGCGTTTTAAGAGTTGTCTTATCAACATCACAAACTTCAGGAACTAATAGGAAAGGAGAGCCCCAACCTACAGAACTAATCCCATAATAATCCATTAAGAAGTCATGCTCCTCTGCTGTGCCAACACCACCTTGTGCAGTGATAGTAAGCTCTAACTTTCCTTCTGGAACAGGACGATCTTTTGCTTGGAGTGCAGAGTATAGTAGCTCACTTGTATCTGCGGTTAAATCTGATTTGTTATTTTTAAATTCTTCAAGAATTGGTCCCATTAATGAACCATCAGTAGCAAAGGCATGGCCTCCACAGTTAAGTCCAGATTCTATTCTGTACTCAGAAACCCAAATTCCTTTTTTAGCTAAGAATTTACCTTGAATAAGTGCTGAACGGTAATCGCTTACTTTAAGAACAACCTTCTTTTTGATATAACCATCTTCATTAGGGAAGAAGTCATTGAATTGCTCTAAGTAGCCATATAGACGTGGATTCATACCAGCAGATAAAACCAATGAAGACTCTAGTGTACTATTGGCAAAACCTCTTAGTGCAGCATGTGCGTCATTGTATTCAGATGGTAATTGTTCTCCTTCAAAGAAATTATCTTTATCTACTTTGGTCATGATGTTAACATCAATGTTACCAAGTGGTAAGTTCTCATTCAACCAAGTCTTAATATCCTTAAGGTAATGGTTGTTGTTTACTTTATCTTGGATTTCTTTCTTAAGAGTAGAGACATCAGGAAGAAGATCCATGTATTTTTCAAATTCTTTTCCCTTCTCTACGATAGAATCTTTGACTTCTTCGAATTTATCCTTAACCATTTTATCCATTAGGTTGAGGTATGCGGTAATTCTTTCCGCTCTACAATCCCTTGTTTTGCTAGAAATAGGTTGGAAAGGCAAACTCAATTCTTTGCTATAAAATTCGCGCAAATTCTCAAGAAGAATATCATCCACAATGGAAACTACAGACGAAATACCATACTGAGCTACTTGTAATGGCGTGTTCACTGTATATCCCGTTCCCATGACGGGAATGTGGAATGTGTGTGCAGTTTTATTGGTCATCTAGTTTTTGTTTTTTTGATATGTGTTTTGCAAAATATCAAGTAAAATAATCTTGTTTTGCGTTAAACAGCCCGCAAGGTATCGTTTTTAGACAGTTTATCAAATAGAATAATGAAAAAGCAGAGTCTTATTAAGGCTTTTTAAGATAATTAATGAATAAGAAAATCATCATTGTTAATTAAAAAAGTTTGTATTGTCTTGGATAGTCTTGAATATTAATGCCTTCCAATTCTAGGAGAGTTTGTTTTCGATCTAGGCCTCCAGCATAGCCAGTTAGTTTACCACTTTTACCAATCACTCTGTGACAAGGGATTATAATAGGAATAGAGTTTTGGGAGTTTGCTCTGCCAACCGCTCTGCAAGCTGAGGAGTTATTAATATTATTGGCTACATCTTGGTATGAACAGACTTGTCCATATGGAATTGCTAAAACTTCTTTCCAAATTTGTTTCTGAAATGGCGTACCATGTGGGTTTACATTAATTGAGAACTGCTTTAGTTGACCCGCAAAATATGCCTTAAGCTCATTTTTTGTTTGCTCAACTAATTCTGAACCATGTATCCATTCAGAATTAATAGTATGAGCTTGTTCTTTAGGTTGAAAAACAATTTCTCTTAGAGCGTATTCTTGGGCAATAATAAGGAGATCTCCTATTGGAGAAGGGAGTATATCATAATAAAGTTGCATGCTCACTAGGCTTAGTTAAGTATCGTTTTATTGATCTTTCGAAGATAGTAAAAACTGAGATGAACTAGATTCTGTTAAAACTATTTTTACTGATTATTGTTAGTTTGAGTGTTACAAAAAAAAACGCTGCCTTTTTAAAAAGGCAGAGCTAAATTTTTTTTTTAGGAACGGTATTAGTTTTTACTAGCTAATTTTCGAAGATTTACTGAAGCAATATAGAACCAAAGATTAAGAGGATGGACTTAGGTTTATCTCTGTGGTTTTCATTTTATTACTGCACATTTAATAAAGGTAAGCTTTTAATTTAAGTGAGAAAAGCTTTAGTATAAATAGAGGAATTTCTTCTGCATCCCTTGTAAACACAGAAATAATTACTTACTTTGCATGTAAGAAAAGAACGTTCTTTACATATAAGATAAAAGCATAATCGCGCTAGTTATCGATTGTTAAACTCAACACTTACAAGTTACCGAGAAAGCTACACGTCTGCAAAAGCAGGCCCCAACCTTCGGGTTGTTTTAGGACACAGGGGAAACTTGACCAGATGGGCACTCAAATCCTGTTTTATAGGAGTTTACAAAATCCATTAGCTAGTGCGTTTTTTTATGCCCAAATCGATTTAACTGTAAGTGTATCAGTGGGATGTTCGATTCCTTCTATTTTTAATACTTATTGCTTTTTCTTTGCTTTTTAACATCCTTAATCATCTTCCCAAAGTCTTTATCCTTCTTTTTTCGTTCTTGAGCATCCGATTCAAAATGCATTTTTTCTTTTTCCATTTTTTGGAAATTTGAATAGGAATCTTCATCAATTTCGCCATTAGTAACAGCTTCTATAATCGCGCATCCCTTTTCGTGCATATGAGTACAATCAGAATACCTACAACCTTCGGCGTATTCAATAATTGTATCAAATGTCATTTCCAAACCACCTGAAGTATCGGCAATACCAACCTCTCTCATGCCTGGATTATCGATTAGAATACCACCTTTTTCTAATACAATAAGCTCCCTATGACTTGTAACGTGTTTACCTTTGTTTACACTCGTACTTATTTCGCCAGTTTTCATCTGTTCTTTCCCAGAGAGATTATTCAAAAGAGTTGATTTTCCAACACCAGAAGAGCCCAATAGGCAATAGGTTTTCCCTGCCTCAATTAGCTGCGCTACCTGATTGTAACTGGTTGTTAGGTTACTTATGGTAAGAATAGGGATGTTCTTGATTCTCGCTTCTACTTGAGTAAGAATTGATTGTAATTCATCTTCCTCAATCAAATCAATTTTGCTAAGTATAATAAGAGGTTTCACATTTGAAGCATTGCAGATGGTCAAATAACGTTCTAATCTGTTTAAATTGAAATCTCTGTCAACCGCTTGTACAATTAAACCGAAATCAATGTTTGTAGCAATAATTTGTACCTGACCAGATTTTCCTACTGCTTGCCTTTCAATAATTGAGAAACGTGGATATATGGCATGAATAAGAGCTTTCCCTTCATCATATTCCGAAAAAGCAACCCAATCACCCACGGCTGGAAAATCATATCTGGTTTGGGCTGTAAATCTAATATTACCAACGAGTTCAGCATCGAACTCACTGGTAGGGGTTTTAACAACGTACCTTTCTTTATGCTCTAATATAATTCTACCAATCTCAAATTCCACTAGGTTTTGATTTATAGCGTATTTCTCAAGCTCAGTATTATATCCTAAATCTTTTAGTTCCATTTTTTATGATTTTTATTCAGTAAAGCTGATATCGAAAATGATATTCGAGCAATAGAAGCCTGCCTTTTCGATTGCTCTTCTTGAAGCAATATTGTCTATAGTGGCTGAACAAATGGGCTTTCTGTTTACCTTTTGTGCTCTTTTGGCTTGCTGTTTTAGAATTTGAGTAGCGATTCCTTTTCCTTGGAACTCCTTGTTTACAATGATTCCTACATCTGCTATCTCTTTCTGAGAATCACTCATCCGGCATTCGCTTGTTGCAATAATAGTATCATCTTCTTTTACCAAATAAAGTTCTTCCCTTTGAACAAGATTTTCAGTATAACCGAATGTGTCATCAAATCCGATTTGATTTTTAAAGAATGCTTTGATATCCGAAATATCTTCTTGAGTTACACATTTCACATTCATTTCAGGTTCATTTCCCACTGGACGATCGCTATACTCAAAACAGAATGTATTTGTTTTTACAGAATTTGAATGAAATAAGCAGGCATTAAATGAAATGGGTTCATTTGAGCTTAAACTTGCCGTAGTAATTAATTCTTTTTCAATGAGGGTTCTTATTATATTGCCCATTAGATAGTTAAAGTCATCGATAAGGAAAATCTGTTTCAAACTTTTCTCGTCATCTATGCGGCAATATCCAATTGTATTTGAATCATTATCGATTAAATAATGTTGAGAGGAGCCAATGTATAATTGTTCCCACATGGCATCAATGGGAGCTACTAGTTTAGTGTAAAGCTCTGCTCTATATTTATTTATAGTTTCGTTATTCTCAGTTTTTATAAACTTCATCTTTAAGCGTATTTAATTAATATTTGTTTTTTTATTTCTTCTAAAGGGTATTCATCAAATATTCCTAGGTAATTAAGTGCAATGCCGTCTAATTCAGATATAAACAGATAGCTCTTCACAAGAGAGTTATTTGAATCAATCTCATCAAAAATGTTTTTAACTGAATTCATTATGAATGAAGATCTCTCGTTTATTAAATCACCTAAAATATCTCTTGTTGTAGGTTGGAGCATCACATTTAAATTGAGTTGAAAAAACAATTTATCTGTCTCTAATTGTGTGAAAAATGATTCAATTAATTCGAGCAACTTTTCTTGAGCAGTTTGATTTGAGCTTTTAGGTTGGTTAATCTCAATAATCAATTTCGTTGTTGATTTGAAAATTTCTCTCAACAAATCATTTTTGTTTTTGAAGTGATGAAAAATGAGCCCCTTTGACACATTTGCTTCTTCACATACTGCGCTTAGAGGTGTTTTGTCAAATCCTCTTTCTGAAAATAGCTTTGTGGCTATATTTATTATTTGTTCTCTTTTATCCATAAATTTCTCATTTATCCAATCTAAACCGACTAGTCGGTCGGTGTAAATGTATGGTGATAATTTTGAAGAACCAAATGTGATGACGAAAAAGAATAAGATCGGCATACTGAGCTTAACCTATTATCAGCATTTTCGTATCAAAATATTGTCTTCATTTAGATATATTCAATTTCGAGAATCTCAATGGAATTACTACTTTTGCACGTATTACATGCTAATTACAAACACACTTCAGTTTTGACTCAGAGATATTTTATACAACTTAGTTATAAGGGAACCAATTATCATGGTTGGCAAGTTCAGCCTAATGCAATCACCGTTCAGGAAGTATTAAATAAAGCTTTAAGTACCATTCTTAACCAGAAGATTAATGTTGTTGGCTGCGGAAGAACTGATACAGGTGTTCACGCTAGCGATTTTATGGCTCATTTTGATATCACAGAAGCACGAGATGTTGAAGCGGAGAAGATTGTGTTTAGATTGAACCGATTTTTGCCCTACGATATTGCAGTCCAGTCAATGTCTCCTGTCAAACCAGAAGCACATGCTCGATTTGATGCCTTATCGAGAACTTACCAATATTTTATAACAAGGAACAAGAATCCTTTTCGATCGAATTCTCATTGGCATATGACACATGAGCTTGATCTTGAGAAGATGAATGAGGCTGCGAAACTTCTATTTGAATATGATGACTTTACAAGTTTTAGTAAGCTTCACACTGACGCTAAAACGAATATTTGTAAAATTTATAAGGCAGAGTGGGAAGATAGAGGAGGTGAGTTAGTGTTCACCGTAAGTGCTAATCGTTTCTTAAGAAATATGGTTAGAGCAATTGTAGGTACTTTGGTTGAAGTTGGTCGTGGCAAAATGGATATGGCTGGCTTTCGTCAGGTAATTGAAAGTCAGAACAGGTGCAACGCAGGTTCTTCGGTTCCTGGACATGGTTTATTTCTTTGTACAATTGAATATCCCCAAGGCTTAAAACTTGAAGATGTCTGATGAAATCTACTTGTTTACAGATGGAAGCGTTAATCCTCAAGAAAGAATTGGTTTTGGAGCTTCGTTAGTCGTAGAAGATTTAGCAATGTCTGCTGAGGAAGCCAAAGATCTGGTTCAATTGAAGCAGTTTGATGATACTTCATCTACAAAGTTAGAATTGCAGATTCTATTATACGCACTCACGAAACTCGAAAAGAGTAAGAAGCGTGTGATTGTTTATACCGACTCTCAAAATATTATTGGTTTACCTGATAGGAGGTTGCGATTCGAAAAGAATAATTACATTTCAAAGAATGGGCAACTAATTGATAATCATGAATTGTATAAAGAGTTTTATATAATTACGGACTTGTTGAACTGCGAGATTGTAAAAGTTAAAGGGCACAAAAGTTCAACTCTCAAAAATAAAATTGATCTCTTTTTCACTCTTGTTGATCGGGCAGCTAGAAATGGCCTACGTGCAAGTAAAAATTAGCAGATTACTTGTATCTAATAATTCCAAATTTCCCAGCTTTTCTCAGCTTGTAAATGCAGCATTCTTAAACCATTGTGAGCTTTAGCGCCTTGTTCTATGCCTTTCGACATGAAAAGAGTAGTAGATGGATTGTACACTAGATCGTAAAGGAAATGCTTCGGACTTAAGCTTGAATAATCTAGATCTGGACAAGCATCTAATTTAGGAAATGTTCCCAGTGGTGTGCAATTGATAATTAATTGGTGGTTTGAAAGAGTCTCTTCATTTAGGTCCTCATAACTTATCGTTGTTTCACTCTTTGTACGCGATACGGACTTAAATTCAATATTTTGATTTTTTAGAGCTGTAGCAATGGCTTTCGAAGCACCACCTGTGCCAAGTATAAGTGCACATAGCTTTTTTCCATCTATAAAGTCAGCTAAAGATTCACCGAATCCATAGATGTCAGTATTGTAACCTTTCAAATAAGTTTTCCCATTTTCACGACTAATTTGAATGGAATTAACGGCTCCAATTTCTTTGGCTAGTGGATCAATATCATCTAAAAAGGCCATAACTTCTTCCTTGTATGGAATAGTTACGCACAAGCCAGTAAGTGTTGGGTTATCACGAACAACATCAAGGATGTTTTCTATGCTAGGAATCTCAAAATTTAAAAACTGAGCATCAATCTTCTCATTTTGGAATTTATCCGTAAAATATTGCTTTGAGAATGAGTGTCCAAGAGGATTACCGATGATGCCGTACGTTTTCATGACTAATACGCTTAAGAAGTTTGAATTACTATTTTTTAGATTCTGGACTATATTTATCCATAATGATGATGACCATGAAACCAAGAATCGCAAGTCCAATGGCATACATTAGATTGGCATCCTGACCTGATATATTTTCAAAAGTTTGTGGCAAAATATTATTTGTATTTAAGGGTTTTTCTAGTCCATGACGATCGATAAACGTTGAGGCTGTTTCTTTCCAAGGCCATACTTTATTTAATGAACCAATCATAAATCCAGATAGAAGTGCAATGGTCATATTGTGATATTTCTTTAATAACCATGAAAGGAGATTTGAGAAGCTTAATAATCCAACAACAGCTCCACAACCAAACACAGCAATTACATCTAGCTTAAAGCTGCTTAAAGCATTCAAAACGAATTCGTATTTCCCTAACAATAAAAGAATAAAGGCACCAGAAATACCTGGTAAAATCATAGCACAAATTGCTAGTGCACCTGATAGAAATAGAAACCAATAAGCATTGGTAGTCTCAGCAGGAGTGACCTCTGTTATCATATAAGCAATGCCTATTCCCACAATCATGGCAATGATGCTACGTATTTTCCACTCTGTTATTTTTTTTGCTATCACTATGGCAGAAGCGACAATTAAGCCAAAGAAGAATGACCAGATTAAGATAGGATGCTGTTCTAATAGGTATTTGATCAGTTTAGCAATTGATAAAACACTGATAGCGATTCCAAGAACTAGAGATAGAAGAAAGTTTCCATTTACAGCTTTCCAGAAATCTTTCAGTTTAAACTGCAAGAGCAGCTTTATCAAACTTAGGTTAACAGATTTGATACTTTCAATAAGTTCTTCGTAGATTCCAGTTATGAATGCGATTGTTCCACCTGAAACACCTGGGACAACATCGGCAGCTCCCATTCCCATACCTTTTACGGCAATAAGGATATAGTCTTTAAAAGTTCGTGTCATTGTATATGTAAATATGATAGGCTAGAGATGTATCGTGATTGGATCAAAATACAAGACCTAAAAAAAGCTAATTCTATTGATTAGCCTTAATTATTTGTTTGAATTTGTTATTGTCTTCTAATTCAGGAAACTGAATAAAGATGTCTTCAATTTTATTTTCAGGATTAGCCATTGCTTTTCGAAGATAGTGTTCGGCAGCATTTGTGTCGGCAACTAGCATGTAATAGGCAGCTAAGTTATTCTGAAGTTGAACGTCATCTGGACAACAGCCTAAACTTTCAAGTAAAACATCAATCGCAGTTTCTTCCTTATTGTTTTGGTGATAAAACTCTGCTAATGTAATAGCATAAGTAGGATCATAAGGATCTAGATTGATTGCTTCACGGAAACTGTGAACTGCTTTTTGAGCGTCAGGCTTACGAGAATAAGCTGAACCTAATGCAAACCAATAATCTGGATTTGTATCATCTAAGCTTTTTGCTTCATTCAAATAAGCTAGACTTTCATCAATCTTATCTTGATAAAAAAGTATTAAGCCCATACCAAACCAAGGATCGGCAAATTTCTCATCTTCTTTTATGGCATTCTCATAATAGATCATGGCTTGATCATACTCTTCAAGCTTTTCGAAACATTCCCCAATATAAGAGTAGGTCGAAGCATGTTCATCTTCGAATTCCAAGTATTCAATATAGCATTTAATGGCTTCTTCGAATTTATCGCAAATCGCAAGAGCGTTAGCCTTATTAAAGTAGGCTTTACTGTGCTTCTCGTTTATAGCAATACAAAAGTCGTAAGCTTCAATGGAGTCGAGGCTCAGATCATTTCTGTTATATAGAATCCCAAGGTTATACCATGCATTATCCGAAAATGGATCAAGTTCTAGATAAGCTTTATAAGCATCTATGCTTAGATGATCATGTTGTAACTTCTCGTGGCAGTATGCTATCTCGAAAAGAACTTCAGCATCTTCACTATCTAGTTTATGTATTTCTTCAAAATAGGGTAGAGCCAAATCATACAACTCTAGATGTTCGAAAGACATAGCAATTTTGAACAACAAATCCTCTTTTTCATCATAACACAATTCCAAAGCCATATCGAATTGGATTTTAGCATTATGAGGTTTCTTTAGGATGTTATATATGTTCCCGATAAGGATATAAATGTTCTGATTGGTACTCTCTATTTTTTTAAGCTTTCGGAGAATTGTGAGCGCCTTAATTTCTTCACCTCTGCTAATAAGCACCTGTGCTTGCTTTAACTGTAAGGAAATTGAAGTGGGATGTTGCTCAATGGCCATTTCACAAGCTTGGTTCGCTTTGGCCAATTTACGGTCTTCAAGATAATGGTCGACGAGGTTTTCAAACTCATGCACGTCGAAGTAACATAGCTTGTTTGTCTTGAGCATGGTTTCGAATCTTTCCACGGATTCAAGAGTATCATCGTCAAAATAATTCTCAGTATTATCTATCATTTATTTGGTTGAAGTGATAATTCTAGAAACAAAAGTAGTTTTTATTTGCAAATTTTCAAGTTTAAGTTATTAACAATACTTGATTATAGGCTATTTGGTGTTAAAACTTCCAGTAAATAAGAGGCCTCCAACAACGCCCATAAGGATATACGCAACTTGCGAGCCTAGGTTGCCAGCACTTTCAATTGGAGATCCTAAAAATACAGTGCTAATGCCCATGAATGCCTTGCTTCCTGGTACTAACATGATAATACCTTGGGTGATGAAAACGTGACGAGGAGAGCGTGTGATATAGGAAAACAGATGACTAATTAAAACGACCGTAATACTACCTATAAAGGTGCTGATAAGAATTCCAGAAAATGATAAAAGAATTGTTACGCTATAGCTGATAATACAGGTTAGAATGCCATATATCATATCTTTACGTCTAACCTGAAAAATTGGCAAAAGACATACTGCAAGTAATGGAATACCTAAATATTTAGACCAGATAGGCATATCAGAAACAACAGAATTGATATTGATATCGAAGAAAAGAGGTAGAACCGATAGGCCTAATATGGTTCCAAAAAATTGCTTGAAGAGTGATACCGCAGCATCGAATAGCTTCGCTGATCCAGATACAAGACTCTTATAAGTTATCTCTTCCAGCGCTGTTGTTATAGCTAAACCTGGTATAAAGATGATAATTGCCGAGAGTATGGTCAAGGGAATATTCAAGTCGGGAAGCGAAAGTGACAATAAACCAATGAGTATGGTCACAACAAAGGCTGCCAAAGCTTCGAGTGTATTGTTTACAAATTTAGATTTCTCACCTAAATAGGTCAAGCTGTAAACAACGAATCCCATTAAGCTAGCTACAAAACAAGAAATCCAGTTGGTTCCTAAAAGCAAACTAAACGATCCAGCGCCTAGGGCAAAGGCTAATGATAGAATAAGGTGATTAACTTTTTTACTTTGTTTATACACCATCCTAAGTTGAAGACTTGCTTCATCAAAATCAATCTTATCATCAAGAACCTGATCAGTAATCTCTACAGATCTTGATAAAGCTCCTAGGTTTAAGCCGCCAGGAGATACACTTTCGATATGATTATAGGATTGATCTTCGTTTTCGCTATAAAAAACGTAATTAATCCATGTAGGCGTATCCATAAAACTACCTCTGATTCCCTTTGTTTTAGCTACTTCGGAAAGGTAGATTTGAATTTTGTAAGAGGGAACACCATAAATATGTAATGCTCTGCCAAGTTGTATGATGAATTGGTACTGTTTTGGAGTTTTCAATGCGCTTAATCCTAGTTGTTTTTAAGTGGAACAAATATAGATAAGACTTTTGAGCTGCAGATTGAATTTGAGAAATAAATTTAGCCCATAAAAAAAGGATCAACACTTTCGTATTGGATGCTTAGTGCGTCTGTCGGGATTACTCCTCATTCTTCGTCGTGAACATGTTTATTCCTCGTGCCTCGCTCATTAACATGTTACGAACCTCTTTGGTTTTCATCACTAGAATGGTGGGAATAAAAAAAGGATCAACACTTTCGTATTGATCCTTTTTGTGCGGATGAAGGGACTCGAACCCCCACGCCTTTCAGCACTAGATCCTAAGTCTAGCGCGGCTACCAATTACGCCACATCCGCGTTTTTCTAATTGCTGTGCAAAGATGGTTTGTTTTTATATAAGCTGCAAGCTTTTTATGAATAAAAAGTAAAGAAATGTTGATGTTTATTGATAGTCCAGAAGGAAAAGGTTGAGCTTCAATTGTTAAGATAGGTTTTAGTAATTGTGAATTATGATTTAAGAATGAAGCAAAGGATGTGTTCAGTCATGCTCTGACTATAAGTAAGCCGTGAATGTCAGGGTGTGACTAAGTTCATATCTTAGAGTGGTGGGCATAAAAAAAGGATCAACACTTTCGTATTGATCCTTTTTGTGCGGATGAAGGGACTCGAACCCCCACGCCTTTCAGCACTAGATCCTAAGTCTAGCGCGGCTACCAATTACGCCACATCCGCGTTTTTCCTGATTGCTGTGCAAAGATGGTTTGTTTTTCCATAAGCACCAAATGTTATTTGAAAATAAATTCAGTGTTTATGGGCTTTATGGAGGTAAGTGCTTGTAAAGTAATGTTTAATGGAATAAACTTTTTTTTGATAAGTTTTTCAACGAAACCAATGAGCCAAACCTGTCTGTATGGCGTGTTGTTTAGGCTAAAATAAGGAACAGCTAAGTTAAGCGATTGATCCCTATGCTTATCGAGCTTAAACAAGTCAATGATGGACATTATTTAATTTTGAGATGTGAGCATACAAAGTTTGGTAGATGGAGAATCAGAACTCATAGCAACTCATCTTAATAGCTATATGCTCGTCATTCATAATTCCTAATTCGTAATTGTTTTTTCCTAAATCATCTCCATAAGGAAAACACCAAAACACTCATGATCGTCGTAGCTATGACCCACAATTTGGTTTTTCGCGTTCAAAACACCTTCCCAAGTATCTAAATGGTATTCAATCTTAATTTCAGAATCTAATACCTCAACAGCAGTACCCGTAATTTTCAATTCTTTACCATTGAAAGAACCTTGAATGTCTTGTTGTACACGAAAAGGTGTTTCTCCTTCAATTCTTTCGGTATAAACTAAAACGCCAGTAATGTTTTCGCCTTCCTGAGTAAATTCAGCAAAGCCTTCATCTTTTCCAAAACCAAAATCTTCGGTAAATGACCAGCGACCGCTAATAGTGTCCATATGTTATATTTTAATCGTTCTTAATTTTATGCTGCAAATCTAGGAAAAAAAGAATCAGTTTATAAATGTCTGCCTAATTGCCGTCGTTTTTATGATCTATCGTATATTTGTAGATTCATTTTGAATAAGGAATGATATTTCAAATTAAAAAGCACCTTAAAACCAGAGCTGTTTTAACAAGACAGACTATTGGAGTTAATGCGTGTTTCAATACTATTAGCTAGATAAAGATGATCGATCAATCAACTATATGTGCCGTTTCTACAGCTACAGGACATGGTGCCATTGCTATTATCCGACTATCGGGAGAGCAAGCTTTAAAAATTTGTGACAAGGTGTTTCAGGCCAAGAGCAAGAAACTATTAAGTGATCAGAAACCCAATACCGTTCATTTCGGTAACCTGATGGATGGGGAAGAGATTGTGGATGAAGTTTTGGTGACAGTTTTTAAAGCGCCTTATTCCTATACAGGAGAGAACAGTGCCGAGATTGCTTGTCATGGTGCTCCCTATATTCAGCAGCGAATTTTGCAGGTTTTATTAAAAGCTGGAGCTAGAATGGCTAAGCCTGGTGAATATACCCAGCGTGCTTTCTTAAATGGTAAAATGGACCTTTCGCAGGCTGAAGCTGTGGCAGATTTGATTGCTTCCAGTTCGGCATCGGCACATAAGGTGGCTTTGCAACAAATGCGTGGTGGATTCTCTAACGAGATTGCCAACCTGAGAGGACGCTTATTGCATTTCATTTCGATGATTGAGTTAGAACTCGATTTTGGTGAAGAGGATGTGGAGTTTGCTGACAGAACACAACTACAAGCTTTGGTCACCGAGATTGAGACCATCATTAACAAACTGGTGAACTCTTTTGAACTTGGGAATGCCATAAAGAATGGTGTGCCTGTTGCCATTGTTGGGAATACCAACGTTGGTAAATCAACCCTTTTGAATGCCTTACTAAAGGAAGACAAAGCGATTGTCTCTGAAATTGAAGGAACAACACGCGATGTGATTGAGGATACGATTAACCTTGGTGGCGTAACCTTCCGATTTATCGATACAGCTGGAATTCGTACCACGCTCGATAAAATTGAGAACATGGGTATTGAGCGAACCTTCCAAAAGATGCGCCAAGCTCAAATTGTGATGCTCTTAATTGATGCTAATCGATCTGTCGATATTCTTAATGAATCTATTGCTAAGGTTAATGATACCATAAATAGAGATCATCAAAAGCTGATTGTTTGCATGAACAAGGTTGATTTGTGTGACGATACAAAGGCATTGGCGAAACAACTTGTTGGATTGAATGAGGGAGATAAATTGATGTTTATCTCAGCAAAAGAACAAGAGAATACTGATGAACTTGCGACTGAGTTGTTGAAAGTGGTGAATATGGATACCCTTAACGAGCAAGACGTGATTGTAACCAACGCTCGCCATTTCGAAGCTCTAAATTCAGCGCTTGGCAGTATTGTACGAGTAAACGATGGTTTAACGAATCAGATTCCAACTGACTTTCTTGCACAGGATATTCGTGAATGCTTGCACTTCTTAGGTGAGATTACAGGAGATATATCTTCCGATGAAGTTCTTGGTAATATCTTTAAGAGTTTCTGTATCGGGAAGTAAAATTTATAAATCGCAAATTGTATACGTGAAAGCCTCATTCTAGATCAGAATGAGGCTTTTGTATTCTTTAAACTTTTAATATTTGAGTAACATATGTTATCAATCTTCAATTGTGTTTAAAAATATCATAAGAGTACTCACTTTATAAAGCTATTTGGTTAAAGAATAGGCAAATTAAGAACTACATCAGTATAATTAAGATGTAGCTCTTGTCTTTTGTTATTTAATTTCGCCCGTTAATAAATACAAAATCTGGTGTTTTGAGACCTCTCTTCTTGGAATCCTCGATTCTATCCTCGATTCGTTTTTGTTTTTTAGACCAGTTTTTCTGGACTAGACAATGTATGATCTGATTTTTAGAGGTATCATCATTTAAATTTCTAATATTTATATCAATGGTTTTATCGATATTTGAATTAGAAAGATAATTGACAAAGACGTTAACATCTGAAGATTCTTTATCGTCTTTAATTTTGAAAATAAACCGATTAAATTTGGCATCGATCTTAACTTCAGCATTAAGTTTGTTAGCATCAATATAAGCTTCTGCAACTCCAAAGAAAAGTAATTTTAAGGCTCTTTCTTTTTTAGGCTTATATTTTGAAATGTATAAATAGTTATACCATTTTTGATTCTCAATAAGATCTTCAAATTGTTCGCAAATAGCCATTGATACTTTGGAGGCCACTGAAAAACCCTCATAATTTTAGGGTTTAAAAATAAAACAAGGT
>CAXBPC010000037.1:0-30526 GCA_963977525.1 uncultured Marinifilaceae bacterium | reverse complement strand
CGACCCCATGCGTGACAGGCATGTATTCTAACCAACTGAACTACCAAACCAAAATTGCAATAGAAATGTATTTATTGATCGACTCTTTAGTCTGACCTTTTCCTGAATGCGATGCAAAGATAACGCAAGTTTTTTTACTTGCAATAGAGCCGTTGTTTTTTTTCTAATAAAAAAATAAAGGAAGCTACTAAATATGCAGTTTTGAGCATGTTACGAATGCTCAATTATTACGTATTTTTTTTAATTAATCCTTTAACTTAAAGAAACTGAAATTAACGCTTCCGTAACTTCTCATATCATGAAATAATGGATGCTGTGAAAAATTGTTTCTCGAAGAATGTTCTACAATGAGAATACCATTCTCATTTAGAATGTTTTGTTTTAAAATTGTATCCGGAATTGTATCAATAGTATCTAAGTCAAAAGGTGGATCAGCAAAAATAAGATCGAATTGTTTCTTGCATCCTTTTAAGTATTTAAAAATGTCTGCACGTAATACGTTAATCTGAGTAAACCCAAGTTCATTAACTGTTTTTTTAATGAATGCACAGTGCTTAAAATTTAATTCAATGCAAATTACTTGTTCTGCACCTCTAGAGGCAAACTCGTAACTAATGCTACCTGTTCCACCAAATAAGTCAAGAACCTTTAAATCCTCAAAATCAATTGTGTTGTTAAGAACATTAAAGAGGTTCTCCTTGGCGAAATCCGTTGTAGGACGTGCTTTAAAGCTCTTATCAGGACTAATTCTTCTACTTTTATGAGTTCCACTTATTATTCGCACAGACTAGGATTTAAAAGTTTTGTAAATTGATTATAAACAGAATTTGAAACGTTATTTTTTGAGAATGATTCATTATGAATATTGTCTACACTTATATCCTTAATGTATCGTTTCAAGGTTTGAAAAGCTTTACTTGTTTCATCTATTTTTCCTGAAATATGAAGTTGACTATACTCAGTATTTAATTTCTGTTGTTTATAGATATTAAGAATAAAGTATACCATATCAGTTTCATCCTTAAAGGAGAAATTGTTAGTGAAATATTTTTGCCCACTATCTGGAATAAATGCATCAAAAAAGTTATCGTATACTTCAACGAATACTTTAGGATGTCTATTATTAATACTATGATTTAAGACTCTTTGGTAAAAACTTAATGTTTGATGCGATGTTTCTGATCCAGGAAACTGAGATTCTAAGAAAATTGGTAAGTTTGAAGGTAATGCAAACACAATATGAGCGTTTAGTTCTGTACATACATTCCAGCTTATTATTTCCGATTTTAAGAGAGGATGACATAGTTGAAAGCTATCTGTAGCCAAAGCCTTTGAAAATAGTTCTGAAGGGATGAGACAAGCTTTTTTTGTTAGCCAAATAACAGATACCTGATCGTATGCAAGGTTGAGATAGTCACAGTTTCGTATGCTATCTTTTAATATATCAATAGAACTATTTTCAGAATCTGAATTGAGCTTTTTTGATTGAAAAAGTGCTAGACACTTATTGTCTGAGCTAAGTATAGAAAAAGAAAATCCATCCAGACAAAGCTGGATGGATAGTTTATATCTTGACGTATTATCCTTTTCAAATGTTGAATCAGTAAATAATAATTCGTCCATAGTGTATTTAAGGATTATTCCCAGTTTCCTGCTCCGTTATTAGCTTCCTCAAGAGAACCTACTTTAAGGCCAGGGTATTTGTTAATACGAATACGGTTACCATTTTCTTCTTTCAACTCATCTAAATATATGTCTCGAATGTCAGCGAAAATAACCATGTTTGAAACTTTTGCTTCGAAAACCTGAACTGTTACCTTAGAGCCAGTAACAACAACACCTGCTGCCATCTTAAATTCGCTCTGCTCTTGGGTAAAAGGAACGTATCTTAAGTTTTCAATATCATAGTTATTGTTGAAGGTAGTTTCTAAAGCAGAAACCATAATAGTATCACGAGTAATGAATCCTTTAATAACTGCTTCTTTTTCAGTCATCTCTGCTTCTATTTGCTCATCAGTTAATGAGCCAATAGACTTAATCATAGGTATTGAGTCTGATTTGATAAACGAGATCAAAGTGTCAAAGCTGCCAGTGTATTTATTATTTACGTCTTTGTAAGCATTTTGCGCTTTACGGATATCTTTTAATTGGTCGACAATCTTCTCGTAACGCTCTTTTTGAATCTCACCAAATTTAATTGGCTTCATTATACTTTGGTAAGCTAAATATCCAAACGCAACAATTGCAAAAGCAAGTAAAATTTGATAGACTGATTTTAATTTCATAGTTTATAATTTGTGTTAATTTAGTTATACGGTAGTTGCAGTTAAATAGACATTAATAAGTGTGTATTCTTACGCTCGTATCATACAAATAGTTTATTAGTTTGTGTAAGTTTGTTTGCAAATTTAAAAAAAAAATCTGTTTGGTTATTTTTATAACCACTAATTTTGAGTGGAAATGTTAAAAAAGCACATTAGCTTAAGTATTTTAAAGGAATTAAGGTTTGAACCTACTACTGATCAGATGTCTGCAATTGATGAATTGTCCGATTATTTAACTAGTAGCAAGAATGATAGCATTTTTTTGTTGAAGGGATATGCTGGAACTGGTAAAACAACTTTAGTAAGTGCTATAGTTGCTAGTCTTGCCGAAATGGAAATAAAGACAGTTCTGTTGGCTCCAACAGGACGAGCAGCAAAAGTTCTTTCTTATTATTGTAAGCAAAGTGCACATACCATCCATAAAAAGATATATCGCCAGAAATCCCTAACTGATGGCTTCGGTGTATTCAATCTTGATAGAAACCTTTCTCGTGATACCATATTTCTTGTTGATGAAGCGTCAATGATTTCTAATTATTCTCATGAAGCTTCATCTTTTGGGTCTGGTTGTTTGTTAGATGATCTTGTTGACTATGTTTCTACAGGTATGAATTGTCGATTAATTCTAATAGGAGATGTAGCACAGTTACCTCCAATTGGGATTGATGTAAGTCCTGCTTTAGACCCTAAAGAACTTGAGTCGTGTTATAATCTTTCGGTTAAAGAAGTTGTTTTAACTCAGGTTGTTCGTCAGGCTGAAGAGTCGGGTATATTAAAGAATGCGACTGAGCTTCGTCGAATGCTTGATGAGGGTGATAGTGGTTATCCTCTACTCGAGACTGAAAGATTTCCTGATATTGTTCGAATAAGTGGAGGAGAGCTTATTGAAGAGATATCTTCAGCTCATTCTAAGTATGGGTTAGAAGAGACTATGGTTCTTAGTCGATCAAATAAACGAGCGAACCAATATAATCAAGGAATTCGTAATAGTATATTATATAGAGAAGATGAAATTACTGTTGGTGACTATTTAATGATTGTAAAGAACAATTATTTTTGGACCGCTGACGAAAAGGAGATTGATTTTATTGCAAATGGTGATATTGTAGAGATTGTTAGGATAGGTAAACATGTTGAACTGTATGGGTACAGGTATGTGGAGGTGAGTCTTCGTTTTCCAGATTATAAAGATCTTGAGCTTGATACAATGATAATGCTCGATACGTTAAATATTGAAGCTGCTTCTTTAGGTTATGAGGAGAATAAGAAACTTTTTTTTACAATTGGCGAAGATTATTCTGATATACGTTCAAAAAAGAAGAGATACGAGAAAGTACGAGACAATAAGTTTTTTAACGCTCTGCAAGTGAAATTTGCTTATGCGATAACCTGTCATAAAGCACAAGGAGGGCAGTGGAGTGCTGTATTTGTTGATCAAGGGTATATTACTGAAGATATGCTTAATCGAGAGTTCTATCGTTGGCTTTATACTGCACTAACTCGTGCAACAGAGAAGTTGTATCTAGTTAATTTTAAAAAGGAGTTCTTTCCAGATGAAGAGATTGATTTATAATTCAATTGCTACCATTAAAATATCATCTGTTTGTTCGTTATTTTCTTTCCATTCATCAAGCCAGTTAAATAAATCTGATTTCTGAAGATTAATAGACTTTGATTGAAGGTTTATTAGTTTGTTATAGAATTCCTTCTTCTTTAAACGTTTGGTTTGACTACCACCAAGTTGATCAGTAATCCCATCTGAGTAGATAAATAGTCTGTCACCAGGAGCTGTGGTGATAGTTTTTGTTTGAAACTCAGAAAGTTCACTTTCTTTTCCAATTGAAAGTCTATCTGCAGGGATTTCGAAAAGAGAAAAATTTTCGTTAGTAAGCTTTGCTTCAAGAAATTCTTGGTCAATCTTTAATTGGCCCATTCTTTTGCGTATGAGAATAAGGGGACGTTTAGCTCCTACGTATTCAATTTTGTTTTCCTGTGATATGATTGAAAGGAAAGCTCCATCCATGCCATCATATTGTGTGAAAGTATCGCTTGAGGTATTTAAAAGACGGCTAAATTTTTGGCTCAGCTTAGAAAAAATTTGCCCCGTTTGAATACTGCTCCCATTTTCAAAAATAGTATGCAATTCCATTTGTCCCAACATCGTTAGCATTGCAGCCGGTACGCCATGCCCTGTGCAATCGAAAACGCCAATGTTTTTTTGTTGGAAGTTTTGATTTATCCAATAGAAATCACCACTTACAATGTGCTTAGGAAGGTTGATAATGAACGATTTAGGGAACATACGCTTAAAGTGTTCCGTATCAGGCAATATTGATCGTTGGATTCTTTGAGCATGAATCATTCCTTGGTGAATATCAAAATAGGATTTGTATTTTGATATTTCTTGCTTTTGCTGATTCATCTGAAATGCAATCATTATTTTAGATTGCAATTCAGTGAAATCGATAGGTTTTTTTACGTAATCAAGAGCACCCTTAGTAAGTGCTGCTTTAATGGTTTCCATCTCAGTTTTTGCAGTTACCATAATTACAGGGATGTCTCTTAAGCGTTCATTCTCCTGTAATTTTTCAAGCACATCCATCCCGTCCATAACTGGCATCATTACATCAAGAAGAATGACATCTGGAAGGTTGTCTTCGAGCCATTTTAAAGCTTCTTGTCCGCCGTCTTTAGATATAATAGTGTAATCTTTTCTAAAATATGCCTCAATTAACTTGTTGTTAATAGGTGAGTCATCGATAGATAGTATGATACGTGTATTATCCATGCAAAAGAGATGTAGGGTCGTTTTTTATTTAACTACCTTAAATTAATTAGTTTAATTTTAAAGAACGAATAATTCCTTCAATTTTTTTATCTGTAAACGCTTCAGTTTTGTAATAATCTTCTACTTGACCTAGTTTCTCTCGAACTTCGAAGTAAAATTTAATTTTAGGTTCAGTTCCAGAAGGACGAACAGATATTTTTGATCCATCTTCTAAAAAGAATTGTAAAACATCAGCTGTAGTTGGAAAATCAAGATCAGTTTCTTCACCATTTATTGGATTAATAGCTTTTTGTATTGTATAATCCTTAACTAATACAATTGGTGAGCCATTAATCGTTTTTGGACGATTGAAACGGAAATCATGCATCATATCATCAATTTCTTGAGCGCCGCTAAGTCCTTCTCTTACAATGTAAATCATTTTTTCTCGAGAGAAACCATATTCGACATATATTTCCTTTAAAATATCAAATAGATTTTTCCCTTGATCTTTAGCCCAAGCTGCAATTTCTGCCATTATACTACAAGACGAAACAGCATCTTTATCTCGAGTAAAATCACCAGGCATATAGCCAAAAGATTCTTCGCCACCACCAATATAGTTCTTGTCTGGATTCTTACGAATAACATCAGCAATCCATTTAAAACCTGTGTAGGCATCAAAACACGTTACGTTATTTTTGACTGCAACATCTTTAAACAGCTCAGTAGTTACAATTGTTTTTACAACATAATCGTTTCCTGTAAGCAAGCCAAGTTCTCTTCTTCTCCTTATTAAGTAGTAAGTAAATATTAGAGCTGTTTGATTACCATTGATGATTTCCCATTCACCTTTATCATTCGTAACAGCAATTCCCAAGCGGTCACCATCAGGATCGCAAGCCATAACCAAATCAGCATCTACTTCCTTTGCTTTATCAATAGCCATTTTTAATGCTTCAGGCTCTTCAGGGTTTGCAGACCATACGGTAGGGAAGTTACCATCAACAACATCTTGTTCTGGAATATGAATGATGTTTTCGAAACCGTAGTTTTTTAATGAATCAGGAACTAGCTTTACTGTAGTGCCATGTATAGGTGTGAATACAATTTTTAAATCTTTCTGATTCTGAATTGATTCAGGAGATAAACTCAGTGTCTTAACTGTATCTAGATAAAGTTTATCCATTTCGGCACCTAACACTTCAATCAGTTCAGGATTACCTTCAAATTTAATTTCATCAACCGTAACAGCCTTAACTGCATCGATAATGTTCTTGTCATGAGGTATAACGATTTGAGATCCATCATCCCAATAAGCTTTATAGCCGTTGTATTCTTTAGGATTGTGTGATGCGGTAATAATAACACCTGATTTACAGCCTAGTTGACGAATTGCAAAGGACATCTCTGGAGTTGGTCTTAAATCATCAAAAATATAGGCCTTAATTCCATTTGCAGCGAAAATATTTGCAACAGTATCAGAGTATAACTTGCTGTTATTTCTGCAGTCGTATCCTATACAGATAGAAATTTCTTCGCCAGCAAAGTATTCATTTAAATAGTTGGCTAAACCTTGTGTTGCTGCACCAACTGTGTATATGTTCATTCGGTTTGTACCTGGTCCCATTTTGCCTCTTAGTCCACCAGTCCCGAATTCTAAATCTTTATAAAAAGAATCAATCAGTTCAGATTTATCATCTTTAGCTATTA
Source organism: uncultured Marinifilaceae bacterium (assembly GCA_963977525.1). Taxonomy (GTDB): domain Bacteria; phylum Bacteroidota; class Bacteroidia; order Bacteroidales; family Marinifilaceae; genus Ancylomarina. Next base: position 23,722 of record CAXBPC010000037.1, on the reverse strand, counting down.
ATTCAGAAATTGATTTTTTTGTGTCTTCATCGTAATTGCCATCAAGCCATTCGTTTGCTCTTGAATTTACAATGTCTAGTATATCTGATTGATTCATATTCTCAATTTTAACAAAATCCCTATAAAGGATTATAGTTTTACCATAAAAGTCAAGCCTCAAAAATATCTCATTTTTTGGATTAATCAAAGGGTTTCCATGATTAATGGCTTACATTTCTCGATGTACTTGAGTTTTTTGTCTAAATGTCCTTGTGCAAGGACATTGTGCCTTTGGAGAATAATATAGAGGATGAGTATAGGTGTTAATCTAGTTCAATTTGAGAAATACTTTATTGAGTTTGTTTTATGAGCAGAATCAATGAAAATCCATAACTATTTGAATTGTAATTTGGAATATAATGAGTACTTTTGCAGCGATTTAAATAATATAATGTCTAACTTATTAGTAAAACAAACTATTTAGTATGGTTGAAGAAAACAAAAATGTTGCTGTTGAAGTAGAATTTGATTGGGATGCATTTGAGAATGAAGATGCAGGTTTTACTGCTAACAGAGCAGAATTAGAAGCGCAGTATGATAAAACTTTATCTACAGTTGCTGAGAAAGAGGTTATCGATGGTATCGTTATCTCAATGAACAAAAGAGAAGTTGTAATCAATATTGGTTACAAATCTGATGGTATCGTGAGTTTAAATGAATTCCGTTACAATCAAGAATTAACTGTAGGCGATACAGTTGAGGTTTATGTTGAAAGTCAGGAAGATAAAAAAGGACAATTAGTTCTTTCACACAAAAAAGCACGTGCTTTACGTTCTTGGGATCGTGTTAATGCTGCACTTGAAAACGACGAAATTATTAAAGGTTACATCAAGTGTCGTACCAAAGGTGGTATGATCGTTGACGTATTTGGTATTGAAGCTTTCTTACCAGGTTCTCAAATTGATGTTAAGCCTATCCGTGACTACGATATCTACGTAGGAAAAACTATGGAGTTCAAGGTTGTTAAAATCAATCACGAATTTAAAAATGTTGTTGTATCTCACAAAGCTCTTATTGAAGCTGAGTTGGAGCAGCAGAAGAAAGAAATTATCGCTAAGCTTGAAAAAGGTCAAGTTCTTGAAGGAACAGTTAAAAACATCACTTCTTATGGTGTATTTATCGACTTAGGTGGTGTTGATGGTTTGATCCACATTACTGACCTATCATGGGGTAGAGTTTCTCATCCAAGTGAAATCGTTGAATTAGATCAGAAATTGAACGTTGTAATTCTTGATTTTGATGATGACAAGAAACGTATCGCTTTAGGTCTTAAGCAACTTACTCCTCATCCATGGGATGCTCTTGACGCTGAAATGAAAGTTGGCGACAGAGTAATGGGTAAAGTGGTAGTTATGGCTGATTACGGTGCATTCGTTGAAATCGCTGCTGGTGTAGAAGGTCTTATCCACGTTTCTGAAATGTCTTGGTCTCAGCACTTACGTTCTGCTCAAGATTTCATGAAAGTTGGTGATGAAGTACAAGCTCAGATTATCACTTTAGATCGCGAAGAAAGAAAAATGTCTCTTGGTCTTAAGCAATTGAAGCAAGATCCTTGGGAAGGTGTTGAAGCTAAGTATGCTGTAAATTCTAAACATGCTGCTAAGGTTCGTAACTTCACAAACTTCGGTGTATTTGTTGAGATTGAAGAAGGTGTTGATGGTTTGATTCACATTTCTGATCTTTCTTGGACTAAGAAAGTGAAGCATCCAGCTGAATTCACTCAAATTGGTACTGAAATCGAAGTTGTAGTTCTAGAAATAGACAAAGACAACAGAAGATTGAGCCTAGGACATAAGCAATTGGAAGAGAATCCATGGGATGTATTCGAAACAATCTTTGCTACTGACTCAACTCACGAAGGTACTATCGTAGAAGTTTTCGAAAAAGGTGCTGTTGTTGCTCTTCCTTACGGTGTTGAAGGATTTGCTACTCCACGTCACTTAGTTAAAGAAGATGGATCACAAGCTAAAGTTGATGAGAAACTTACTTTCAAAGTAATTGAGTTCTCTAAAGCTGCTAAGCGTATCATCCTTTCTCACTCAAGAACTTTTGAAGATGTTAAACGTGCAGAAGTTTCTGAAAAGAAAAAATCTGAGTCGTCTAACATGAAAAAAGGAGTTAAGAAGATGAAAGATTCATTAGAAAAAACTACCTTAGGTGATATTTCTGAATTAGCTGCTTTGAAATCTAAACTTGAAAAAGGAGAAGAGTAAGCTTTAATTAATACTTAAAGAGGTTTACATATGGACTTTAAGATTGACAAAAAAGACGGATACACTTTAGTTCAGGTTCTAAATAATAGACTGGATACTCATATTGCTCCTGACCTTAAATCGAAATTAATTTTGATTTTTTCAGAAGGAGAAAAGAATATTCTTTTAAATTTAGATGCTTGCACCTATTGTGATTCATCCGGATTAAGTGCGATTCTTGTTGCCAATAGGTTATGTAAGAATGCCGATGGAACATTTGTTCTTTATGGTTTACAACCTGCAGTTGAAAAACTGATTATTATTTCACAATTGGATACAGTGCTTAACGTTTCTGACGATTTGAGTGTAGCTGAGTCCTTTATGAAAAATGAGATTGAGAATTAAGATTGATCGTAAGTGAAATTTGAATTAACAATCTTAGGTAGTAATTCTGCATTACCAACCTCTAAAAGATTCCTAACCGCTCAGGTGCCTAATGCACTTGAGCGGTTTTTTTTTAATGCCTTTGTTTGTGAGTGTTTTCAACTCAGTTTTTTTCGTTTGCAGTCTTTTTGCAAGCTTTAAATGATGTTTAAATTTATCGTAAGTGAAATTTGAATTAACAATTTTAGGGAGCAATTCTGCATTGCCGACCTCAAAAAGATTTCCAACTGCCCAGGTGTTGAATGTACTTGAGCGGTTTTTTTTAATTGACTGTGGCGAAGGCACACAAATTCAGTTAAAGAGGTTTCGAGTGCCCATGTCTCGAATCAATCATATATTTATATCACACCTACACGGAGATCATTTCTTTGGTCTAATAGGCTTGATTTCTACCTTTTCGTTACAAGGACGAAAGAATGATTTACATATATATGCCCATAGTAAGCTCGAGAAGATAATTCGATTTCAACTCGAATTATTAGAATCTAACTTGAGCTATAAGTTGATTTTTCATAACATATTTGGAAAGGATATTCAAACTCTTTTTGAAGATGATGCTCTCACAGTACAATCATTCCCATTAAGACATGGTGCTATACCTTGTGCAGGATTCTTGTTTAAAGAAAAGGAGCGCCCTAGGCATCTAAAAAAGGATATGTTGGATTTTTATCAAATTCCAATAAAAGCCAGACATGGAATAAAAATGGGAGATGATTTCCTGACGGATGATGGAGATCTTATTCCTAATTTTAAATTGACTCTCGAGGCATCTAAGCCACGTTCTTATGCCTTTTGTACAGATACAGCTTATTTTCCTAGAATTGTTCCTGTCATCAGTAAAGTAGATTTACTTTATCATGAAGCAACTTTTTTAAAGGATGATGCAAAGCGTGCTAAGTCAACTTATCACTCTACCGCCGAACAGGCTGCAAAGATTGCTTCTGAAGCAGAGGTTGGCAAATTGCTAATCGGTCACTTTTCAGCTCGTTTCCAAGATTTATCAGGTCATCTTAATGAAGCGAAGCAAGTATTCTTAAATACAGCTTTAGCAGAAGATGGTGCGGTTTTCAAAATACCACTTAAATCCCATAGATAGAGGATTGCTTGATTCTAATTGATGAGATATTTTATCAACTTTGAAGGTTGTTGAAAAGCATTTCTCGAACTATTTTGTCCTATCTCTTTTTTGTTACCTTTAGCTTCTTGATAAAATCTAAAACTAACTTTTTAATAATTGAATCTAGATTCTGATACAATATCTAGAACGTAGATTCACAGATTTAAGGACAACATGAGAAGAATTTTATTATCAGCTGTCGCTGTTACACTTTGTGTTTCAGCTTTTGCTCAGCAAAAAAAAGACAAATCAACTTTTAAGGAATATGAGCCAGGTTATTACCAAAACTCTATTTTGAAAGATATCAGAAACGTTGATGCAAAATTGGAGAATAAAGCTGTAGACAAACGTTTCTTTATGGATCAATCTTCTTATGATCTTCCTAACGATATTAGCCTTTACACAAATAATACTCAGTGGGCATTGCCAACCATTTCTCAAGGAAATACGGGTACATGTTGGAGTTTTTCAACAACTTCGTTTTATGAATCTGAAGTATTTCGCCTTCATAAAAAGAAAGTTGATATTTCAGAGGTATACACAGTGTACTGGGAGTATGTTGAGAAAGCTCGTCGATTTGTAAAAGAGAGAGGCGATTCTGAATTCGGACAAGGCTCAGAAGGTAATGCAATTGCTCGTATATGGAAAACTTACGGTGTGATTCCTCAGTCGGAATATACGGGTTTGAAAGATGATCGCAAGTTCCATACTCATGAGAAAATGTACAACGAGATGTTGGCATATTTAAAATTCTTAAAGAAGAGTAGTGCTTGGAATGAGGAAGAGGCTATTGCAACTATTAAATCTATCATGAATCACTATATTGGAGTACCTCCAACTAAGTTCTCTATTGAAGGTAAAGAATATACACCTCAAACTTATTTGAAAGATTACTTGAAGTTAAATCCAGATGATTATATCGAGTTATTGTCGTATAAGCAAGAACCATATTGGGAACAAGTAGAGTATAAAGTACCTGATAACTGGTGGCATTCAAAAGATTATTATAATGTGCCTCTTGATGTTTATATGGAAGCAATTAAAGCTGCTGTACGTGAGGGTTATACTATGAGTATTGGTGGTGATGTTTCTGAAGCTGGATTCTTACGTACAACTAACTGTGCTATGGTTCCTTCATTCGATATTCCATCTGAATATATTACTGAAGATGCACGTCAATTCCGTTTCTCAAATGGAACTACAACTGATGATCATGGTATGCACTTAATTGGTTACTATGTGGATAAAGCTGGTAAGGATTGGTACTTAATTAAAGACTCTAGTTCTGGGTCTCGTAATATTGATGAGAATTCTGCTGAGTTTGGGTATTATTTCTTCCATGAAGATTACGTAAAGCTTAAGATGATGGGTGTTACCATTCATAAAGATGCTGTAAAGAAATTAATGAAGAAGTTTATGTAAGCTTCCGTATAATAAAGAATATTGAGTCCATTTGCATTTGTGCAAATGGACTTTTTATTTGCTTCAAATCTTAGAATTCTAATTAAATCGAAAATTGTTAGAACAATAGGAAATAATAATTATTTAATGATGATGAATTGTATATCTTTGTACGCCAAATAGAGAAGCTAAACAACCTCATATATTATTAAGATTATGCAAGAAAAAATTTTAATTCTTGACTTTGGCTCGCAGTACACTCAGCTTATCGCTCGACGTGTTCGCGAATTAAATGTTTATTGCGAAATTCACCCATATAATAATCCTCCAAAGCTGGATGAGAGTATTAAAGGTGTTATCCTTTCGGGAAGTCCATTCTCGGTTCGCGAAGAAAATGCTCCAATTCCAAATTTATCAGAAATTAAAGGCAAATTACCACTTCTTGGTGTTTGTTACGGTGCTCAACATTTGGCTCATTGTTTTGGTGGGGAAGTTATGGCATCGAACAAAAGAGAATATGGTCGTGCTAACTTAACATCTGTTGATGCAACTAACGTATTGTTAGAAGGTGTTAGCATGAACTCTCAAGTATGGATGTCACATGGTGATACCATCGAGCGTATGCCTGAAAACTATAAAGTAATCGCTAGTACAACTGACGTTGAAAATGCTGCTTTTGCAATTGAAGGTGAAACATCTTACGGTATTCAATTCCATCCAGAGGTATATCACACTACTGAGGGAGCAATTTTATTGAAGAATTTTATTGTTGGAATTTGTGGTTGCGATCAAAGCTGGACTCCAGATGCATTTGTTGAAACGACAGTTGCAGAATTGAAAGCAAAGCTTGGTGATGATAGAGTAATTCTTGGTTTGTCAGGTGGTGTTGATTCTACTGTAGCTGCAATGTTATTGCATAAAGCAATTGGCGAAAATTTATATTGTATTTTTGTTGATAACGGCTTATTGCGTAAGAATGAGTTTACTGATGTATTGAAAAGATACGAAACTTTAGGATTAAATGTTACTGGCGTTGATGCTGGAGAGAAATTTATTTCGGCTATGGCTGGGGTAACTGATCCAGAAGGAAAACGTAAGATTATTGGTAACGCTTTTGTTGAAGTTTTTGACGAAGAATCTCACAAAATTGAGAATGCAAAATGGTTAGCTCAAGGAACAATTTATCCTGATGTTATTGAATCAATATCTGTTACAGGAGGTCCTTCACAAACCATTAAATCTCATCACAATGTTGGTGGATTACCTGACTATATGAAACTGAAAGTGGTAGAGCCATTGAGGTTATTATTTAAAGATGAGGTTCGTCGAGTAGGTCGTAGCATGGGACTTGAAGAGAAGTTCATTGCTCGTCATCCTTTCCCAGGACCAGGGTTAGGTATTCGTATTTTGGGTGATATTACTCACGAGAAAGTACGTATTCTTCAGGAGGTTGATCATATCTATATTTCAGGATTGATTGAAGATGGCTTATATGACGAAGTTTGGCAAGCAGGAGCAATGTTATTGCCTGTTCAGTCTGTAGGTGTTATGGGTGACGAAAGAACTTACGAGAGAGTTGTTGCTCTTCGTGCTGTTAGTTCTACCGATGGTATGACAGCTGACTGGTCACATTTGCCATATGAATTCCTTGCTAAGATTTCAAATAAAATTATCAATGGTGTTAAAGGTGTTAATCGAGTGGTGTACGACATCAGTTCGAAACCACCAGCAACTATTGAGTGGGAATAATATTTCAAGAGCCATCCTTTTTAGGGTGGCTCTTTTTATTGTGTGTAAGTTCGAAAAAATGTTATTTTTCTCTAAAAGGCCTTATATTTCAGTAGATAGCTTAAGCGATGTTTATAAAAAGATTGTATCTTTCGTTTTACTATTTAACAAAGTCTAAATAAATTAAATATTATATGAGATTATTGAATTCTACTATTAGTAAATTTGTATTTACTTTTTTGCTTTTTACCTTTATCGGGTTTTCACAAGTCGAAGCTCAAGAAGTTAGAGATCAAACTATAAAATATCAGAATCTAATCGCTCTTGTTGATGCTTTTTATGTAGATAGTGTTAGCCTTGAGAAGCTGACAGAAGATGCAATTATTAAAGTGCTTGCTAAACTTGATCCTCATTCGGTTTATATCAGTAAGGATGAAGTGAAAGCAATGAATGAGCCTTTACAGGGGAGTTTTAGTGGTGTTGGTATTCAATTTAATATCTTGAGAGATACATTGATGGTTGTTGCTACCATTCCTGGTGGTCCATCAGAAAAAGCGGGTTTAAGAGCTAGTGATCGAATTATTAAAATTGATAATGAACTGGTCGCTGGTGTTGGAATGAAAAATACCGATGTATTTAAGAAGTTAAGAGGGGATAAGGGAACAAAAGTAAGTTTGACAATCCAACGTAAAGGAGAAAAAGAAATACTTGATTTTCTGATTATTCGTGATGATATTCCAATTTATAGTCTTGATGCATCTTACATGATTAATAAGAATGTAGGCTACATTAAGCTAAATAGATTTGCTGCTAAAACAGCAGAAGAGTTTCTAGAAGCTCTTGTGAAGCTGAAGGAACAAAAAATGGAAGATTTGATTTTAGATCTTCGAGGTAATGGTGGTGGATATATGACTGCTGCAATTAAAATTGTAGATCAACTGTTCAATAAGGATCAATTAATAGTTTTTACTGATGGTTTAAAGTCAAAACGTCATGAGAATGTTTCAACCGATAGAGGTATTTTTAAAGAGGGACGTGTAATTGTGCTAATAGATGAAGGATCTGCTTCTGCGTCTGAAATTGTATCAGGTGCGATTCAGGATTGGGATAGAGGTTTGGTTGTTGGTCGTCGTTCTTTCGGGAAAGGCCTTGTTCAGCGTCAATTCCCTTTGTCTGATGGGTCAATGATTCGATTAACTACAGCTCATTACTATACTCCAACTGGTCGTTGTATTCAAAAACCATACGAGAATGGTTTGAGGGATTACCATATGGATATTATTAATCGATATAAATCTGGTGAAATGGTGAGTCAGGATAGTATTCATGTTGCTGATTCGTTAAAATATAAGACTTTACTAAAAGAGCGTCTAGTTTATGGTGGTGGTGGTATTATGCCAGATCTGTTTGTTCCAATCGATACGGCTGCAAATTTCAAATACTTTAACCTTTTAGCACGTAAGAATGTTCTTTATCCTTTCGTCCTGACTTTTATGGATAATAATAGAGAAAATTTCAAGATGGAATATCCTGATTTTGAGACTTTCAATAAGAAATTCTATATAACAGAGGATATGTTAAAAGAGTTGGTCGCGCAAGGAGATAAAGAAGGGGTTGAGCATACCGAAAAAGAATATTTAGCTGTAAAAGAGCATCTTCAGGTTCACCTTAAAGCTTTGATTGCAAGAGATATTTGGGATGGTGCAGAATATTATCAAATTGTCAATCAGAAAAATAATATATTGGATAAAGCCTTGGAAATACTTGAAAACTCTAAGGAGTATGATAAATATTTAAAGTAAAGATTTACTTTTTATGTGAAAGCCGGATATTTTCCGGCTTTTTTTTATTTAAAACCACTGAAAAATAGCTGATTTTTATAAGCTAAAGACTATTTTTGTAGGCGTAAATTAGCGGGAGTCTTTAGTTTATTGAACTTATAGGCGAGCGAGCTATTCAAAGGGGTATAATTAATAACATTAGTTTTGAAGACAGATTCGGGTAAGTTTAGAATGATTGCAAAAACCTTTCAAGGTTTAGAGGAGGTATTGGTTAAGGAATTGGAAAATTTAGGAGCTGAGGAGATTAAAGTATTAAAGCGTGCCGTAAGTTTTGTCGGAGATAAAGCTTTAATGTACAAAACGAATTTCCACTTAAGAACAGCTACTCGTGTTATTAAGCCAATTCACAAGTTTAATGCTATAGATACTGATGAAGTGTATAAAGGTATTCAGGAGATAGACTGGAGTGAGTATCTATCTTTAAAAGATACAATTTCAATTGATAGTACTATCAGTTCTGAAGATTTTAAGCATTCGAAGTTTGTTACTTACCGAGTTAAAGATGCTATTGTTGACCAGTTTTTTGATAAAACAGGTGATCGCCCATCGGTTCGTGTTGTAAATCCTACATTGAGAATCAATGTACATATCGATAAAAATACATGTACTGTTTCATTAGATAGTTCAGGAGAATCATTGCACAAAAGAGGATATAGAGTTGCTGAAACAGCTGCTCCTCTGAATGAGGTAATGGCTGCTGGTATGATTCTTTTGTCAGAGTGGGATAAGAAAAGTAATTTCATAGACCCAATGTGTGGTTCTGGAACTTTGTTGATTGAAGCAGCTCTAATTGCATACAATATTCCTGTAGGCCTATATAGAAAAGAACTAGGTTTCCAAAAATGGAGTGATTTCGATCAAGATCTTTGGGATGAAATCTATAATGACGAAACTGAAATTGATTTTGACGCTAATATCATTGGTTGTGATATCTCTGATAAAGCAATGGAAATTGCCGAAGAGAATATTCGTAACGCAGGTTTAAGAAGAAAAATCAAGCTAAGCGTTATGCCTTTCCAACAGTTTATTCCTCCAACAGAAAAAGGTATTTTAGTTACAAATCCTCCATACGGTGAGCGTTTGAAAGTTCAAGATTTAGAAGGCCTTTATTCAATGATTGGCGAGAGATTGAAGCACCAGTTTATGGGATACGATGCATGGATCTTAAGCTATGGAAAAGAATGTTTTGATAGCATTGGATTACGTCCATCAAGAAAAATAACTCTATTCAATGGTCCTTTGGAGTGTAAATTCCAAAAATATTCAATGTTTGCAGGTAGTAAGAAGGATACCTACAAAGACAGGAAGGAATAAGAAATATGTGCAATAGGATATTGATCTTTTAGCTATTTTATTATATTTGTTGTGAAGAGATAATTTAATATAAGGATATTTCAATGAGTTTTAACCTTAATCAGTGGTTTACCAATAATGTGAGCGAAGACACCCTTTTTTATTATAAGGGGAGTGTTGGTTCCGAGGAGGTGACTGAAATTCTGGATAGGATTGAAGCAATTATGGATGAAAAAAAAATGCCTCTTAAAGAGAGGAAGAAAATCCTTAATATTCTTATCGAATTGGTTCAGAACCTATATCATCATGGAGAAAGATTTGAGATAGATGATGGTTTCAAGAGTTATGGATGTATAGTTTTCAATAGTGAAGCTGGTGGGGTGAAAATTATATCTGCCAATTTTATTAAAATTGAAAAGCTTAAAGTTTTCACTGATTATATTGATCATACGAATTCCTTAGGTGCCGAAGAACTAAAAGTTTTATACCGAAAAGTTTTATCGAATAATCAATTTTCTGAAAAAGGAGGTGGTGGTTTAGGAATCATCAATATGATTAGGAAAAGTGGGAATAAACTTAAATATTGCTCTCAACGAACTAAAGGAGAGAATTTCTTCTTAGTTCTAACTGTAAAAATTTAGTCAAAAAATAACGATATTCTTTATGGATACTTTAATTATAGAAAGCAGCCCAAAAACACCGAAAGTAGTTTTCGATGCGGAATCTGGTGAATTACTACTAGAAGGGCGCTCAATACCTGAAAATTCATTGGAATTTTATATTCCACTTATGGAATGGTTGGAAGAATATTCTCAAGAAGTTAAAACTGATACTACTGTTCAGATGAAACTTGAATATTTTAATACCAGTTCTTCTAAATGTCTTTTGGACTTTTTAAGAAAACTTGAAACGATTTCTAATAGAGGAAATAAGGTTTCAGTAAATTGGTATTTTGAAGAGGACGATGAGGATATGATGGAAGCTGGTGAAGACTATAATGCCATTGTAGGATTACCTTTCGTTTTGGTTGAGCAAAAAGAAGCTTAATTTATTGACTAATAAAATATAAAAAGGGCTGATTCATATGAATCAGCCCTTTTTTGTAATTATATTTTGAAGTGATATTTCTATTATTCTGTATCAATAGGACCAGAACCAATTAGTTCATCACCATTGTACCAAGCGGCAAATTGACCTGCTACCACAGCACGTTGAGGCTCATCGAAAAGAATATATAAACCTTCCTTCTTAAAGTAAATAGTTCCTTTTTGTAGCGGTTGACGATAACGAATTCTAATATCATATCGTCTTTCACACTCCTCTGTTGGCATTAAGTCTTCACGAATCCAATGCGTATCTTCTTTGGAAATAAATAGAGCTTTTCTCATTAAAAGAGGATGAGAGTGTCCCATGCCTGTATATATGATATTCTCTTTTACATCAGTCCCAATCACAAATAAAGGCTCTGCCTTTCCACCAACATTTAATCCTTTTCTTTGTCCAACAGTAAAGAAATGAGCACCATTGTGTTCACCTACTTTCTTACCGTGATGTCTTCTGAAATTATAAGGTTTAGCTAGAACTTCTAGTTCATCAGATTTAGGAATAATTCTGTGTGCATTTTCAGCCAAAACTTCTACAATAACACCAGGCTTAGCTTTTAGTTTCTGTTGTAAGAAAATAGGTAAGTCTACTTTACCAACAAAGCATATTCCTTGTGAATCTTTTTTCTCTGCAGATGCAAGTTTTTCTCTTCGAGCAATATCTCTTACTTCGGGCTTCTCAATATCTCCAATTGGGAACATTGCTTTAGAAAGCTGTTCTTGAGATAATTGGCAAAGGAAATAACTTTGGTCCTTATTGCCATCAACGCCTGCTAAAAGACTGTAAACCTCTTTAGCATCGACTATTTTTGTTTCTTTTCTACAATAATGCCCAGTGGCTACAAAATCAGCTCCTAGTTCTACTGCTTTCTTTAAGAAAACATCGAATTTAATTTCGCGATTACATAGTACATCAGGGTTTGGTGTACGGCCACATTCATACTCTGAGAACATGTAATCAATTACTTGTGCTCGATACTCTGTGCTTAAATCTACAAAATGAAATGGGATATCTAATTTTTTAGCAACCATTTGCGCAAAAAGAATGTCCTCGTCAAAAGGGCACTCTTCAGATTTAAGGCCAACTGTATCATTCCAGTTTTGCATAAACAATGCTTCAACTTCGTAACCTTGCTCTTTAAGTAAATAGGCTGCTACACTTGAATCAACTCCACCAGACAATCCTATTACAACTTTCTTTGTCATTTCTTTTTCTCCTTCAATTTGAATCTGCAAATGTACTTATTAAAATTATTAAGAGCAATATCGATTTTTCCGATCAAGAGAATGCTTATTTTTAAACAAAATAAATTAATTTAGTATACTGTTAGATCGAATATTAATTAAAAATCTATACAATGACTAGAAATTTACTTTTCGTATTCTTTGCATTTATTTGTCTAAACCTTAATGCACAAGAAACACAGGACACTAGCTATTGGAAAAAAGGTGGTATGGCATCTTTATCTTTTTCTCAAACTTCTCTAAGTAATTGGTCCGGTGGTGGAGATAATGCTATTTCAACAAATTTGCAATTGAATTTATTTGCGAATTATACCAAAGCTAAAAATGCTTGGGATAACACTCTTAACTTAGAGTATGGTTTATTGAAACAAGGTGATGCTGGTACTCGTAAAAGTATTGATAAGATCGATTTTGTAACGAAATATGGTCATCAAGCTAGCGAGAAATGGTACTATTCTGCCTTGTTAGATTTTAAAACTCAGTTTGCTAAAGGATATAACTATGGCAAGAATGAAGGTGATCTTGATGTGAAAGTATCTAATTTATTAGCGCCAGCTTATATCTTACTTTCTCTTGGTATGGACTATAAACCAAACGAAACTTTTTCGGCATATATTTCTCCTATTACTAGTAAAACGACTATTGTAAACGATGATGACTTGTCTGACGCTGGAGCTTTTGGTGTAGATACTGGTGATAAGATTAGAACTGAGTTTGGTGCTCTTTCAAAGATAACTTTGAAGAAGACTGTAGCTAAGAATGTTGATCTCAAAAGTACTTTAGATTTATTTACCGGATACTCAGATACATTTGGGAATATCGATGTCAATTGGGATTTGATGATTAATATGAAAGTGAATGAGTTCTTAACAGCATCTATTAACACGACTTTAGTGTATGATGATGATGTTGAATACGTGAACAACGATGGCGTAAATAAAGGTGTTAGAGTTCAATTCAAAGAAATTTTAGGAATTGGATTATCTTATAAGTTCTAAAACGATCTTCTAAATAATATGAATGCTTCTCGAGTTTATACTTGAGAGGCATTTTTTTTGATGTTGAATCTATAATAGCTTGAATTAGAATATTAAAAGTTGATTTTTATTGACGAATCTTAAATTAAAAAACATGGTGCTTATTACTGTTAAGCTAGCTTAAAATTGTATTTTCGATCTAAATTAGATCTACTATGTCATCATTGAATATATATCGAGCTTCAGCTGGGTCAGGAAAAACATATACGCTAACTAGAGAGTATTTGAAACTTGTTTTTGAAGAAGCTCTAAATTACCGTAGCATCCTCGCAGTAACCTTTACCAACAAGGCTACTGATGAGATGAAGTCTCGTATATTAAAGGAGATATACATTCTTTCGAAGGGTGACAAATCACCTTATGCTGAAGAGTTGATGGAAATCAGCCAGCTTGATGCGAAAGCCTTACAAATAAAAGCAAAAGAAATATTAAACCGACTGTTGCATGATTATAGTCGCTTCTCAGTAACGACTATCGATAGTTTTTTTCAAAAGGTAGTACGTTCTTTTACAAGAGAGATCGGTTTACAGATGGGCTTTAATATAGAACTTGATCAACGAAAAGTCCTAAATGAGGTAGTCGACCTTTTGTTTCTTGATGTTGATGAAGATGCACAACTCCGCTCATGGTTGTCTGATTTTGCTGAATCAAAAATACGAGAAGGTAAAACATGGAATTTTAAGGCAGATATTCTTGAAGTAGGTACTGAGGTCTTTAAAGAAGACTATATGAATTTCGATCAAGTTCTGATTAAAAAATTATCTGATAAGAATTTTCTGAATGAATATAGAAAAGCTCTAAAGCAGATTAAAGATGAATTTGAAAATACGCTTAAAGAAATAGGAACTAGAGCTGTAAACCTGATTGAAAATCAAGGATTAAGTGTTGCTGATTTTGCATATGGCAAGGCTGGTTTCGCAAATTATTTTTACAAGCTTCAAGCTGGTGATATGGTTGAACCAGGAACTCGTGTTTTGGCAGCCATCGATAATCCTGATAAATGGACAACAGCTAAAGCGAGTGCTGATTTAAAAGCTGCTGTATCTACAGTTTATTCATCAGGTTTGGCAGACTTATTAAAGAATGCAGTTGAGTTTTTTAATAATGAATCTCATTTGTATTTTTCTACTGATAAAACACTGAAATACATTTATACGCTAGGGATTTTAACTGATATTTCTAAAAAGATCAAATCTTTTACTGAAGATGAAAATCTATTCCTTTTATCTGATGCTTCAAGATTACTCAAAAGTATTATTGGTACAAATGATACGCCTTTTGTGTATGAAAAGATAGGGAATGTATATAAGCACTTCATGATTGATGAGTTTCAAGATACGTCATCTATGCAATGGGATAATTTCCGTCCGTTAGTAAGTAACTCCTTGGCTGAGGATAATCGATCTTTGGTAGTGGGAGATGTGAAACAATCGATTTATCGTTGGAGAAATGGTGATTGGAAGTTGCTAGCCGAGCAGTTGGATGTTGATTTTAAAGATCAAGGTGTTGAAGGTCTGACTTTGGACAAGAATTGGCGAAGCTCTGAGAATGTTATCAACTTTAATAATGCTTTATATGCTTTAGCTTCTCAGACTTTACAAAACGATTATAATAATGATATTCCACAGGGATTAGCAGATAAGCTGAATGTTGAACAAACTCGAATTTTAAATGCATATTCTGATGTTTATCAGGATTATCCAGGAGGTGAGGATAAGTGTCCTGGCTATGTGAAAGCCAATATGCTTAAAGTTGAAAAAGGGGAGAAGTGGATTGATAGCGTTTTAGAAATGTTACCAACTCAAATTGAGGAGATTCAAGCGAAGGGATATAAGGCTGGTGATATGGCAATTCTAGTTCGAAATGGTCGAGAAGGTGCTATGATTGCAAATAAATTGATGACTTATAGGAATTCAGATTCGGCACTAAGCGATGTTAATTATAATGTGATTTCAAATGAGTCCCTTTATCTTAAAAATTCGTCCGTAATTAGTTTTTTAACTCACCTGTTAAGGTATTTTATTTATCCTGATGATAAGATTAATTTAGGCTATTTGCTGCAAGAGTATAGCTTGTATCTAAAAGAAATGAATCCTGATAACCTTGATGATATTTTTGCACCAAGTGAAGAC
Source organism: uncultured Marinifilaceae bacterium (assembly GCA_963977525.1). Lineage (GTDB taxonomy): Bacteria > Bacteroidota > Bacteroidia > Bacteroidales > Marinifilaceae > Ancylomarina. The sequence goes on along the minus strand of CAXBPC010000037.1, from coordinate 8,150 downwards.
TCTGAAGATATATTTAAGGGACTATTTCCTGTTGAGTTTACAGAGAATTTCTCCTTACTAAAACGTCAAGCTCTTTTCGATTTGGTTGAGCAGTTGATTGAAATTTTTGAATTGAATAAACGTGTAACCGACTTTCCTTATTTGGAAGCTTTTCAGGATCTAGTATTAAGTTTCTCACGTAGCGATTCCCCAGATTTAAATTCATTTGTTAATTATTGGGAAGAGAGAAAGGATAAAGAAGTTATTTCTGTTTCTGATCATCAGGATGCTATTAGGATTTTAACAATTCATAAATCGAAAGGTCTAGAGTTTAAAGCCGTTTTATTGCCTTTTTGCGATTGGGATTTGGATGATGTGAAGCACACAAAAATCCTTTGGTGCCAGCCTGAACTTGAGGGTTTCAATAATATAGATGTTTTGCCTATTCGTTATGGATCAGATTTAAAGAGAACGATATACTATAAAGAGTATTTCGCTGAAAAGCTTCAAGCTTATATTGATAATCTTAATCTACTCTATGTTGCAACGACTCGTGCTGAAGAGATTTTAATTACCTATTCACCTTTACCAACGAGTGACAAGTTTTCTAAAATCAGTCATCTTTTATTTTATATATTTGAGAATGCAGCCAAGTATTCCTCAGACTTTGGAGGTAAAGAAATCATTAATCTTAGTACCAATTGGAATAATGAGAACACATGTTTTGAACTAGGAGAATTAGTGCAGAAGGAAGGCGTGATTGTTGAAGAGAAAGTTGAACAATTAATGACAGAGTATCCTGCTTCTATGCTTGATGATAGGTTGAAGCTACGTTCTCATGCTGCTGATTACTTTGATTTCTCTGAAGCAGCTTCTATTGATAGTTTTGCACCTGTGAATGTAGGTAATATCATGCATAGTCTACTTCAAGATATAAATTACCCCGAAGATCTAAAGAGAGCTCTGAGTAAGAAAATTCATGATGGCAAACTAGATAAACTACAAGCGGTTGAGGTAAACAAGATGGTTTTAGAATTATTTGATAATCCTATAATTGCTTCATGGTTTTCAAAGGAATGGCGAGTGATAAATGAACGTGATATTTTGCTTGGAGAAGGAAGTACTCTACGTCCAGATAGAGTTATTGTGAAAGATGGCGAAGCTATAGTTATTGATTATAAGTTTGGTAAGAAAAAGGAAAAAGCTCATATTGCTCAAGTTGGTACTTACAAAAGACTACTTGAGAAAATGAATTTTAAGAAGGTAAGTGCCTTTATCCTTTATGGAAAGTTAGATGAAATTGTAGAAGTGTAAACCTAAATAAACCCCTAAAATGAAATTTATTTTAGTCCTATTATTAGTTTTAGTTTTGTCCTCATGTAATTTTATAATGGAAAAATTCTCATCGAAAGGAGAAATAATTGACCATTCCGTAATTATAGACTCAAGCTCTACTGATAAAAAATCGCTTAATGGGGAAGTGAGATACAAGTTTCCTAGTGGAAAATTGAAATCGATAGTCAATTATGAAAACAATAAGAAGGTAGGTACTAGTCATACTTACTATGAAACTGGAGAAAAACAGTATGAAATTCCTTATGTGAATGGGAAGAAAGATGGGCTTGTAAAGTTTTTCTATAAGAGTGGGAGGTTATATCGATCAACTAGTTATAAAGAAGGTTTAAAGCACGGCTTGCAAAAGAAATATTGGGAAATTGGTAAGATCAAATCGGAGATGCGTTTTGAAAAAGATATGATGTGTAAGGGCTTGAGAGAAATTACGAAAGCGGGAAAGCAAAAAGTAGAACCTAAAATAATCGTTAAGCATGTGAACCTTCTTAATGAATCTAGCATGTATCGTCTCGAATTGAGTATGGATAAGAAGTATAGAAGTGTAAATTTCTATATAGGAGAGTTGTTGAATGGAAAATGTTTACCTGTAAAGGTCAATTCACATTTGAGTGAGCTTGATACAAAAAATGGGAAAGCAACATTTGTATTTAGTGTTCCAAGTGGTCATAGAGTTAGCCGTAACATTCCAATTGTTGCGGTTGTTGAAACATTATATCAAAATCATTATATTTTGAGCACTATAACAAATGTTAGTGTGCGAAATTAGAACAGAACCTTCTTATCCATTTTTTACCTTTATCTAGACCTTGAGTGTATCTTTCATTCATTAATGTGAGTATATTTATGCCCTATTTCTGATAGCCATTTAAATGATATGGAAGAAGAAATAAAATAAGAATCAATAAAAAAGTAAGCATGTTTAATTTCGATGATATAAATCTGGACCGAATAGTGGTTCACAATGTAGGTAATAAGCATCTTGAGGAAACTTTGAAACTCTCAAAGCAAGAAATTAAGTTGGATGACGATGATGTTAGAGATATTCTGTTGAAGTATTTTCTGTCGGCTTTTAATAAGGAAGAGTTTTATAATTTTCAGAATGAAGCCGGATTAAGCATGAACGAGGTGTATTGTTTTGCTTCTGAATTTTTTGATACAAATGAGAGCTTTTACGATCAGTCTGTAAATATAGCAATGCACCTTTACGATAAATCTAACCATCCAAATATTAAAGGTGGCGAGTTCTATTTGGTTGCTTTTTCAGGATGTATTCTCGATGGAGAGGTATGTGACGCCTTAGGTATTTTCAAATCAGAGAATAAAGATACTTTCCTTAAGGTTTATCAGAATCAAGAGAATTTTGAGTTGGGGTGCGAAAGTGGAATTAATATTAAGAAACTTGATAAAGGTTGCCTGATTTTTAATACTGAGAAAGAAAACGGTTATAAGGTTTGTATCGTAGATAAGACCAATAAAAATGGTGAAGCTATTTATTGGAAGGACGATTTTTTAAGCCTAAAGCTTCGTGAAGATGACTTTTACCATACACAGAATTACCTTGAAATGTGTAAAGGGTTTATTGGTGAAGTTTATAATGATGAAAATGAGGTTGCCAAAGCTGATCAGATTGATTTAATGAATAAATCGATTAACTTTTTTAAAGATAAAAAAGAGTTTAACGAAGAGTTGTTTAAGCAAGAAGTAATAGAGCAACCTGAAGTTGTGAGTGCTTTTGATGAGTATAAGAACTATTACCAAGGTGAACATGATAGCGATGTCAATGCAGATTTTAAGATCAACAAAGACGCAGTAAAAGGTGAACAACGCTTCTTCAAACAAGTATTAAAACTTGATAAGAATTTCCACGTTTATATTCATGGACAGCGTAAATTTATTGAAAAAGGCTACGATGCCGCTCGCGATATGAGTTTCTACAAGCTGTTCTTTAGAGAAGAGAATTAGAATATAAGCAAAGCATATTTTACTACATAGGAAAAAGCCAATAGAAGAAATTTTGTTGGTTTTTTTGTGCTTAACAATGAGAAATAAAAAGAAAGTATGTGTTTTATTATTGTAAAGAAGCTTTATAAATCTTGTTTGTGGAACTGTTTTTCATAAATTTGATTGCCTAATAAAAAAAAGTGTCACAGATCTTAGTTATCCGTGGCTTGAAATATAAAAATATAGATATGTTCGGAGTTGATGATATTGTAGCTGGAGTAATAGCTTCAACACTTGTTGAAGGAGGAAAAGTTGTATTAGGTGGGCTTCTATCTGATAAAACAATATCTCAAAAATTAGATAAAGCTTTCAATGAGGCGCTGAAGAAATGGTCTGTTAATGAGGGTGTCATAGATATTGAATCTAAGAAAATATATACATATAAGAAGGATTTATACGAAAATGTACGGCAATGTCAAGATGTTTCAACTTTGGATTCTAATACAATAGAATTGATTGACCTTTTTAAAAATGAAATTATAAATGATGAAAAGACTTATTCAATACTTAATTACATACAGCTTCAGGAACTGATTAAAACAGTAAAGGGTTCTGGAAAGGACATCTTGACTATAAAAGAATCATTATTAAATCGAACTGATAAAGTAAAATTGTCAGAAGAGTTACCGCACAATTGTTTTGTGAAAGAACGTAAGAATACGGACGGATATATTGGCATCAATAATGGCAATGTATACATTGGTGGAAGCTCCCAGAATTTGACAGAAAAAGGAATCATTCAAAGCTTTAAAATTGCTTCGGAAGAATTGAATACCCACAAAAGTTTTTTTGGAAAAAATGAAGACGCTCTTATTGAAAGAAAGCTCGTTAGTAATCTAATTGACTGGATTAATTCAGATTTAAAACAAAAAGAAGAACCAATTGCGGTTGTTGCAGGAAATGCCGGTTATGGAAAATCGGTAGTCATGAAACAATTACTTACAGCGTTAGAGAAAAGCAATACACCATGTTTAGCTATTAAGTCTGACAAGTTAATCGTTAGTAACATTCAAGATTTTCAACAGGAACTTGGACTCGAATCTAAAATTGAAGATTTATTCAAGCATATTCAAAAAGAAGATTCCAAGAGTGTTGTTATTATTGATCAAATCGATGCCCTATCACTTTCACTATCATCAAACCGAAATCCGTTAAATATATATAACCGGTTAATTAATCGTTTGATACAAATTGATAATGTTCGAGTAATTATTTCATGTAGAATTTTTGATCTGGAGTATGACCTTTATTTACAGAAATATAACAGTTTGAAGAAATTTGTTGTTGGTAAATTGGAAATAGAAGAAACAAATATAATTCTCAATGAACTCAAAATTGAAACATCTGCCTTAAGCCAACAGTTTCTTGAGTTTTTACGAGTTCCATTGCATCTCGAAATTTATTCATCAATCCAGAAGATCTCAACAACGAATAAGGAATTTCTAACGCTTCAGGAACTGTATGCCGAATATTGGCATCAGAAGATAATTAGAATTCCTTCCAATGATTATAATGTCTTAAGCTTGGTAAAAACAATTACAAATGAGATGTTTCAAAACCAAGAAATTACAATTTCGAAAAGAAGGTTCGAAAATAAGTATGATACAGAAATTTCTTATTTAGCAAGTGAAGGGGTGATTACTTCAATTGATAATAAAATACAATTTGTTCATCAATCATTTTTCGACTATTCAAATGCCCGTTGTTTTGTTGAATCAGGTCAAGCAATATCAAATCAAATTTTAAATGAGGATTATCACCAAGGGCTCTTTATTCGCTCTGGCCTACGTCATGTTTTATTATATCTCCGAGAAATAAATCCAAAATCCTATATTGAGGAAGTAAGAGCATTACTATTTAGCGATGGTTTACGATTTCATTTAAAACTATTAATCCTCAATACAATTGGCTTCATTGAGGATGTTCAGGCAAGAGAAAAAGGAATAATTATTGATTTATCTTCAAAAGATGAATTTCTATATAAGATATTTATTGAATCCGTTAATAGTGAAGAATGGTACAAAGAATTACTCCTTAATCATAAAGTAAGCAACAAACTAAGTTCTGACTTTTCAGAATATTCCAATCATGTTTTCCAATTAATTAATAAAACATTAGATATAGACACTTTATTAGGTTTAAGCATTATTAATACTTTACCTGATTTTGAAGGGAAACAACGTTTCGTTATCCGCTTACTTTATTTTAAAAAAGATGTACAAGACAAAAAGTATCTTGCACTTTTCGATACTTATTTTGATGCTTCGATCGATCTACATGGCTATTTCCATTTTTTAGAGAATGCTTTGCCTTTCCATCCTGATTGGGTTATTCAGAAATTAAAAGAATTTTACGAGAAAACTGGTAATGATGATTTAGGAGAGCCCTTCTCAAAACACTATGAAGAAAAACGAGTGTATGAAAAACTCTTAAAAAATCAACCTCAAAAATCAATTGAATACTTTATTGAAATACTATTAGAAATCTCAGAAGAAAATCGCATTGCTTTTGAAAAGGCGGGTTGTGACAAAGAGTTTTTCTCTGGTCACCAATTCATGTTCTATGCTCCGCACAAAGATGGAAAAGGGTCTTCTGATTTGCTGTTTTTTATATGTGACTCAGTAATAGATTATTTAAAGGATAATTATGAAAAGAAACCAGACCATACTACATCTATTTTTGAGAAACTTATTCAAACCAACTCGTTTATTCTACATGCTCTTACTATTCCTGCATTAATTGAATTTAAACATATTACAAAAGATTTTGTTTTCAAATATTTACAGCAGTATCCTTTCTTCTTTATTGATTATCGAAGTTGCATGGTATTCAAATATTATTTTAAAGAGCTCATTAAAGAGTTTTATCCAATTTGGACTAAAGAACAAACGACTATAATTGATGATTTCATCATAAATGCAATTCCTAAGGTCGAAAAAACCAAAAGTCATTATTCCAAATCAGGAATAACAGAATCTGGGAAAAATTGGTTTGGGATAACAAAATTTCGTCTATTGTCCATGATTCCTAAAGAAACACGAGTTCAAAACCTAAGAATCAACCAAGAATTCAATGAACTCTCCAGAAAATTTGTTGAAGCCCCAAATGAAAAACCACGAGGAATTACGATTACATCTGGAGAGACTACATTACCTGAAAAAGCATATGAAAAGATGAAAGTAGAGGATTGGTTAAAATCCTTTGTAAAATATCAAGGTGATGATTCACCTCCTTGGGATAGAACAGTCCGCGAAATTGGACATAGTCGCAAATTTGAAAGCTTATGCACAAAAGAACCGAAGAGATTCTATCCAATAGTTAAAGCAGCTATTGAAAGGATGGACGTGCCTATTTCTTATGCTGTATATGGCTTTAACGGTTTATCAAAAAGTAATTTTGAGATTAATGAAATTGCAGAACTATTTAATCAATTAGTAAATACACGATTCGATGACCTTAAAGATTTTCCTTTGCAACAATTGGTTTGGTCAACTGATGTTTTTATTAATCTTAAATCAAACCAAAAAGAGCTTGTAGCATTTTTATGCAAAACCATAGAAAACCATTCTGACAAAGAACCATTAAATGACGATTTAATGACAGATGGATTAAATTCGATAAGAGGTGCAGCCATTGATCGACTAATTCGTTGTTGCGAATTCAAAGCATGTGGAAATATAATATTTGAAACAATTGAAGCCATTGCAGTAGAAGCAAACACTGTTACAAGAGCATCTGCAATAGCCAAGTTGGCCTTATTAAATAATTTGGATTCATCAAGAAATATGGATTTATACTTAAAGTTAAATCATGATTTTGATCCAAAATTATTAGCACTCCCATTACATAACCTACATCCTTTGCTCTATTTAATTCATGTTGATTTTGATAGACTTATTCCATTCTTTGAGAAAGCTATTGAGATAGAGCAAGGTCATAAAGTCATGAGTCATATCTTGCTGTTCGCTCATTTAAATGGCTACCCTGAAAGTGAAAGATTACTAAATATCATTCTGGATAAAAGTGAAATTGCCATAAAAACAGTGGTTCATATTGCTTTCGAAAACATCAATGATGAGAAAAGTTTTAATAAATGCAATGAAATAATTTTAAGGTTTTTAGATAATAATTCAGATGAAATAGCCGAGCAATACAGCCATTCTTTTTATCATTTAAAACCCGAACTATTTTATAAAATCGAAGAATACCTTTTTAAGTATATTGAGTCAAAGGCTGGCATAAAAAGGGAAAGTAGTTTTTACAAATATCTTGAAGAGAGTCTTCAGTTTTATCAAGACAAAGCCATTGCAGAAAAATGTATTGATTTAGCTTTAAAATTCAACAATCATGAAAAACCGAATATAACAGAAAGTGCATTATCAAATGAGCCTTTAAAGGTTGTTGTTGATGCTTACTCTATTATTAGAGACTATGATATGAAGACTCAACATTTGGAGCTTGCAATGGATGCTTTTGACAGCATGTTAAAAGTGCCAGAATATAGAGGTAATATGAAGGATATGTTGAATAAGCTTGATGAATCTATTTTGTAATGCAATATCCAACTCTAATCCAGACTCAAACTCCTGTAGGCCCCGTCTCCCGCAAATCGGTAATCCGCACTTATACTTAGCATAAAAAAACACACGATAAAATCGTGCGGTAGCAGAGTAATATTCACAAGAATTTAATCGAATCAGAATAAAAAAGAGGGTAAGCATCATATGCTTACCCTCTCTCTTTATGTCGTAAATAGTCGGTTTGGAGTTGCTACATTTACATGGACAGTGAGTTAAGATATAAGTAGTTTAATAATT
>CAXBPC010000036.1:0-31376 GCA_963977525.1 uncultured Marinifilaceae bacterium | reverse complement strand
GTAACCTTGTTTTATTTTTAAACCCTAAAATTATGAGGGTTTTTCAGTGGCCTCCGTTTATGACAAGCCTCTTTTTGTATCTAGAAATCAACAAGTAACTTTATTAGGCTATATGAGTCATTTCATTTAAAATGAATTCTTCCACAGCACCCTCAGTTGCTTTCACATATTCAGCCAAATGATCATTCTGCATGTGTTTTTGCCATAACTCTCTATTGGTCCAATTTTCATGAAACAGAAATAAGTTTTCGTTTTCATTGTCCTGATGTAAATCGTAATTGATACATCCTTCTTCTGCACGTGTTAGCTCAATAAGTTTTAGTAATTCGTTTTTTACTAAATCCACTTTCCCTTCTTTTACAAGAATTCTCGCAACAATTGTTAATTTCTGGTTTTCCATTATTTTATTATACTCATCGTTAAATCAATTTGATGCCTAGATTGAATGCCCTTCTTGATTTTCTAAAATTGGATAACGGGTTTATCAATTGTTTTTCCAGATTCCTGCATTCTATGTTCTTCTTTAAGACTGTCCACAGTAAAGCCTGTCAAAGTTGAACACTGGGGTATCAATCAACCTAGTGAGGAAAAACTGACTGAATAATAGGAACCGTATGATGCGAGACTATCACGTAAGGTTCTGTGAGAAGTTAGGTGTGAAATTTCCCTTGCTTACTCTACTAGCATTTCGTTGTTTTCTTCCTAAAAACTATCTCTCAATTCAGTTAACCACTTTTCAAGTTCAAACTTGTCTTGTTCTGAGAGTTTAGCATCTCTATGAATCAGTGTATAAGATAAAGGAGGCATTTCATCACCTTTAACCTGACTTGTAATTGATTTCAGTTTACTCTTCTTTTTTCTATTTGAATAGTTTCCAAATTCACTGAAATTAAGTTCTACTTTTGCCTCTCTTATATGTCCTTCCAAAAACCAACTTATTGGTTGCACTTTATTATACCAAGGATAAATTGTATTGTTACTATGGCAATCATAACAAGAGCTTCTCAATAGATTAGAAATCTTTTCTGGTGGATTAAAATTCTTAATAAAGTCTATTGTTAAAACTTCATTACTCTCGTTGCGCGTTGTAGGAATAAATTGAATGCCTACAAACATGGCAAATAAGATTACACTAATCATTTTAAATAACTTCATTTAGTTAATCTCCTTCTGTACTTTTCCACAGTTAATCATTTTACTGCCAAAAAATGGATTTTTAATGTCTTTGAATTCACTTAACCAAATTGCTCCTTTTCCATTATTTGCCATTGGGCAAAAAGTTTCATATAATTTTTTGTTGGTTCCTAATAGAGCTATTAAATCATTTATATCTATACTTAAAACTTCAAAATGCTCTCTTTGGTGATCAATGGGGCTTTTTACAATGTGTTCTGCATTTTCTTTTGAGTTTTCAAATATTTCCATATATTCTTTATGCTGATTTTCTGTCAATTTTGTCATGTCAAATTTTGAAAATGCCGCTAGTAATGCGGTTCCACCTTTTGCAGCAGCCTTTTGGTCGTCTGAAACCAATGCATTCTTTATTTGCAAATAAGAATCCACAATTGCTGTTGTTGCATCATTTTTTTGAGTACTTGTTTCAATATCCCTTTTTTCTGTAAGGGTAGAATTGCCGTGTTCGTGGTCTCCGTGATTGTGTGAGTCCATGCTTTTACTTACTTCCTTTGATTCTACTTGTTTTTTGTTGGTGCTTTGACCACAGCCAACTGTCAAAATCATTATAGCAATTGCCATACTTAAAATTACTTTTCTCATTTTTTTTCTTTTTAGTTATTGAATTTAACATCTATGTTTTTTAACGATATTTCGTTCTTTTTATTTCAATGAGTGCTAACGTTTAGTGTCGAGTAGGCAAAGGGAATCTCACCTTAAGCCTCTCACAGAACTGTACGTGATAGTCTCCCATCATACGCTCTTGTTATACAAATCAATACTAATTTAACAAGAATATCCAACTTGACCATGGTAAAATAAATAAATAAGTTTTCATTATCCTGATGTAAATCGTAATTGATACATCCTTCTTCTGCACGTGTTAGCTCAATAAGTTTTAGTAATTCGTTTTTTACTAAATCCACTTTCTCCTCTTTTACAAGGATTCTTGCAAGGATTGTTATTTTCTGGCTTTCTATGATTTTAATATACTGATTGTTAAATCGATTTGATGATTTGATTGAATTCCCTTCTTGATTTTCTAAAATCGGATAACGGTTTTACCGATAGTTTTTCCAGATTCCTGCATTCTATGGGCTTCTTTAAGATTATCTACAGTAAAGCCTTTTAAAGTTGTTGTTAGAGTTGACTTCAAGGTTCCAGCATCAAATAAGTTTCCAATTTCATTAAGGATTAAGTGTTGCTTTTCCATATCCTCGGTAGTGAACATCGAACGCGTATACATTAATTCCCATGAAAAAGTAACACTCTTCATTTTCAGTAAATCCAAATCCAAAGGTTTACTGCTACCCGTAATTGAAACAATATGACCTTGTGGTTTAATAATCTCAGCGGCAGTTTCCCAATACCCTTCTAAATCCACAAAATCCAAAATGTAGTCAACTTGGGAATGACCAATATTATCTAATTCTACTTTCAAATCGTGATGATTCACCACAAAATCAGCTCCCAAATCTTCACACCATTTTATAGAATCAGGACGCGAAGCACTTGCAATTACAGTAAGTCCTGCCACTTGTTTTGCTAATTGTATCGCAATAGAACCAACACCACCAGCGCCTGCCAAAATCAGAACACTCTTGCCCTTATCGGTTTCAGGGTTCACCTTAATACGATCGAAAAGTGACTCCCATGCAGTTAAACCTGTTAACGGAATGGCTGCTGCTTCAGCCAAGCTCAAGCTTTTAGGTTTAAAGCCTACAATACGCTCATCAATCAATTGGTATTCCGCATTGCTACCACTTCGGGTAATGTCTCCAGCATAGTAAACATGGTCGCCTACCTTAAACTTTGACGCTTTATCACCTATGGCTTCCACAGTTCCCACAGCATCCCATCCTATAATCTTTGGTGTATCGAGTACAGTATCTTGTGCAGCAGTTTGCCTAATCTTAAAATCAACTGGGTTTACCGAAATGGCTGATACCTTAACCAATAAATCAAAACCTGTTGCTGTAGGTTTCTCAATCTCAAACTCAATAAAACTAGCCTTCTCTGTAATTGGTAACGATTTTCTAAATCCTATTGCTTTCATATCTAATTGTTATACATTTGCGACTATAAAAAGTATAGTGACAAAACTAAGTATAGTTTTCGGTCTGTGCAATAACGGTCAAAAAAGATAGTTTAATATTTTTTAGAAAAGAGAAAGATATGCATACCATAAACGGGAAAGAATACCCTTGCTGTGCAAGTGTTACAATGGGATTGATAGGCGGAAAATGGAAAACTGTGATCTTATTTCATTTGATGGAAAAGCCATTGCGATACAATGAACTAAGAAAGGCAATGCCAACTGTAACCGAAAGAACACTCAGCCTACAACTAAAAACCTTGGAAGAGGATGGCATAATTCAGAGGAAAGTATACACCACCAAACCACCTTTAAAGGTTGAATATTCACTAACCGATTTTGGAAAAACACTTATTCCACTCTTAAAATCAATTGCAGAATGGGGAGATTATGCTGTCGCTGAATTCTCAAAAAAATGTGTAGTAAGTGTCTAGATTCACTTTTAGTCTAAGGGTATATTTAGGATAAAACACCCTCTCGACTGTACATATTATTTCAACAAAAAATTTAATACAGTCTTATTAAATAGTTCTGGATTCTCTTGGGGTAGGAAATGTGTTTGCTTTTTCAATATTTCTACTTTCGAATTAGGAATACTATTAGCTATTAATTTTGTGTGTTGTTCAAGAATGATATCCTTTTCTCCAGCTAGAACTAAAGCTTCAGCAGTTACATTTTTCAGATCCGAAGGATTAATATTGGGTTCTTTCAAAAGCATTTCTAATAGCATAATTGTTACATTCTCATGACCTGCATTTTTAGCTTTTAATTTTAAAATATCTTTCTGAATACCCTTTTTCAGCTTAACACTAATTGATGTATCAGATGAGTTCAAATTAGCTCCCATTGTTACAAGCTTTTTGACATATTGCGGATACTTTATTGCTAAAGTTAGCCCTGTATTTCCCCCATCACTCCATCCAACAAGGTTAACTTGTTTTAAGTGTAGTGTATCAAGCAATACTTTCATGTCTTCAGCAAATTGATTATAGGAAAAGTGGAGTTGCTATATTTATTAGGAAGGGTAAAGTGAATGGTGCTTCCCTTTCCTTCTTCACTTTCAGCCCATAATTTACCCTTGTGCCTTTCTATAAACCCTTGACACAAAAACAAACCCAAACCAGTACTTAACTCCCCCTCTGTACCAGTACGACTGGTTTTTTCACCCAACTTGAATAGATTATTTATCAAGCTTTTATTCATACCTATTCCTGAATCACTAATCGAAACAATAAGTTGATCGTCAATCAATTTCCCGTCAAGTTTCACGTTTCCATTTCGAGGCGTAAATTTTATGGCATTCGATAGCAGGTTGCCAATTACAGATTGAATCATATAACGATCAGCCATAGCTAGTAGATTTTCATCCATATGGCAATCAACTCTTAGCTCTTTCATCTTAATAGCTTCCTTTTCAGTATCGATAACTTCCTGAGTAAGTTGATATACATTAATAGTGCTTGGAATAAAAGGCATATGTCCCTCTTTTAGTCTCGCCCATTGCAGGAGGTTCTCAAGCAAACCATACAAACTTTTTGCAGAAGTATTCATTCCTACAGCAATTTCTTGAATTTCTTCTGAAGACATTTGAGATATGCTTGAAGACAACAGCTCTGTCAGACACAGAAAACCATTGAAAGGGGCACGCAAATCGTGAGAGATAATTGAAAAGAATTTATCCTTCTCAAAATTCAACTTCCTAAGCTCTTTATTTTTCTGTTTAATGACTTCTACAGCCAGTCTTTGTTCGGTAATATCTTCAATAATTCCCCAAGTCATTTTTTTTCCACTTGTATCGGTAAATGAAGCCCCCCTAATAGAAATTGGATATCGTGTTCCATCTTTCCGAATGTAGTCTTTTTCGTAAGGACCACAATGACCTGTTTCATTCAAAGCTTTAATCTGCTGCATCTCCTGCTCTTTATATTCTAGAGGTGTTAAATCCCAATAGCTAAGATTCAAAAATTCTTCTTTAGTATATTGTGTCGCTTCTAAAACAGATGAATTTACCTCTAGGAAATCTCCAGTTTCATGATCAGCCATAGCCATACCAATAGGAGATAGTTCGAAGAGCATTTTGAATTTATTTTCTGCCCTCTCTTTCCAAGTTTTATATTTACTAAAAGAAGCTTTTATAAGATCATTTTCTTTTTTTAAGGCTTCAATTTCATTTATCAAATCTTCCGTTGTTTTTTCCTCAGTATCCATATCCTTCAAATTAGTGGTTTGTATACAAGAAATTGTCGTAATAATTAAAGGTACGATGATGAGACGATTTTTCAAAAAATAAGTTTATCACCAATTAAAGTCGGCCCTACAGAAGACATAACGAAAAAGGGACAGTTCTTTCGAGCTGTCCCTTTCATATTATCTAAATTCGTTGTCTATTCGAATTCTACCATTGTTTTCTTAATAATCTCAATCGCTTCGCGAAGTTGAGTTTCGTTGATAGTCAATGGAGGAGCAAAACGAATGATATGTCCGTGAGTTGGCTTAGCTAACATTCCGTTGTCGCGAAGACGCATACACACATCCCAAGCAGTTTTACCGCCTTTAGGCTTAATAACAATTGCGTTAAGAAGACCTTTACCACGTACTAGCTCAATCATATCAGACTTAACAGCCGATAATTCGTCGCGGAAAATCTGACCCATTGCCTCAGCGTTCTCAGCCAATTTTTCGTCTTTAACTACTTCAAGAGCAGCCATTGCTACAGCACAAGCAACTGGGTTACCACCAAAAGTAGAACCGTGCTCACCTGGCTTAATAACTAGCATAATATCATCATCAGCTAATACTGCAGATACTGGTACAACACCACCTGAAATAGCTTTTCCAAGAATCAATACGTCTGGACGAACACCTTCGTGATCAACAGCTAATAACTTACCTGTACGAGCGATACCAGTTTGAACCTCATCAGCAACGAACAATACATTATTTGCCTTACATAGATCGAAAGCTTTCTTTAAAAAACCATTCTCTGGTACATATACACCAGCCTCACCTTGGATAGGCTCAACTAAAAATGCACATACGTTAGGATCTTTCAACTCTTTAGCCAATGCATCAACATCGTTGTAAGGAATAGAAACGAAGCCTGGTGTGAATGGACCGAATCCTTTATATGAATCTGGATCGTTAGACATAGAAATGATTGTAACCGTACGTCCGTGGAAGTTACCATCACATACAATTATCTTAGCCTCATTCTCAGGAATACCCTTTACATCGTAACCCCAACGACGAACAAGCTTAATAGCTGTTTCATCAGCCTCAGCACCTGTATTCATTGGTAATACTTTATCGTATCCGAAATACTCAGTTACGTATTTCTCATATCTTCCTAAATTTTCACTATAAAATGCTCTAGAAGTAAGAGTTAACTTCTGAGCCTGATCAGTCATTGCCTTAATGATCTTTGGATGACAGTGTCCTTGATTAACTGCAGAATATGCTGAAAGAAAATCGAAATATTTTTTCCCATCAGTATCCCAAACATGTACACCTTCTCCTCTTTCTAATACTACTGGTAGTGGATGGTAGTTATGAGCTCCGTATTGTGACTCTTTCTCCATGTATTCTGCCGCTGTCATTTTTGTTTTAGTGGTCATAAAATAAACATTTATAAGATTTGTAATTTTGGGTTTATTATTTTGAATTTTTGCTGAGCACAATTTTGTTATTTTTTTTTACAAAACAAACACCTATTCATAATTTTTTCATGTCAATTAACATCTTTTAAAATACTCCCTAAAGCCTTTGGTTACTACAAGTCTCAAGAAGTTTAACAGTAAATATGTTCCAATATTATGCTTTATCTAATGGATACAGATCATTTCTTTTTATTTGAAAAAATTAGTGCAAAAATTTACTGTTAATTATTCTTTCAGCGCATTTCTTTATTTTTTTTTCAATTGGGTAAAATTTCCACAACCAAAAAAAATAGAGTCTAACACCCTATTCCTCAGTAATTACAAGCCATTCAATCGGTTCAGTCCTAATTCCAGAAATAGGCGGAATCGTACTCCTCAACACCGAATTGTTGCATTATTTCGTCAACTTCTTCTTTATAGGTCAACTTATCGTGATGTTTTTTCTGATTTTTAATGAATCTTGTCACCACATCAACATTAAAATGACTCACCGAAAATGCCCCATAGCCATCTTGCCAATCAAAGTCCTTATTTACCTTACTAATGGATCGAATCCATCTTGCAGATTTAGTCTTAAGTTCTTCTACAATCGTAGTCAAAGAGTGATCTTTTGGCAATCTGAATAGGATATGAATATGATCGGAAACTGAATTCATTATATGGATAGGGCAATCGTATTTCTTTAGAATTGTAGTAAAGCAGGCATACAGTTTCAATTCCCATATCTCTTTGATATAGGGCTTACGATCTTTAGTACTAAATGTGAGATGAACATAGAGCTGCGATAATGACTGTCCCATAGTTATGTATTTAGTAAGCGCTCGAATAAAATAAATTCAATTACTGATTTAAAATCAAGCAATTACTCAATTTAAACAATTGTAAATGAATAAACAAAAGCACTTGACCAATAAATTTCGATACTCCAATCATAATTTTAAGGATCTGTTGTATCTTGGCCTATCCTATAAACACATATAGCTCAATTGGAATGCAGAAAATCGTTTTCTTCTATTTTACACTTATCCTCCTTATTATATGCCCAAAGGTGAATGCCCAAAATAGGGCTAGTCTTAAGGGAACAATTAGAAATGAACAGGGACAAATTGTAAGTGGAGTGCATATTATTAATACAGCAAACTCACAAACCACCACATCGGCCGAGGATGGTAAATATCTGATTCATTACAAAGTTGGCAAACAATTAAAACTCCAATTCACACATATTACTTATCAGACACTCGAGAAAAATTTTATTCTTGAAGATGGACAAACACTTGTCTGCAATCTCATACTTAAAGAAAAAACTCAGCGCATAGATGAAGTTGATGTAGCCGGTCAGTATAAATTGCAGAGCAAAGGCATTTACCTCCAAACAAAAAAAATCGATAAGATTGCCTCTGTTGGTGGCGAAAGCATAGAGAATCTATTAAAAACACTACCAGGTGTGAGTTCTAATAATGAACTCAGCTCTCAATACAATGTCAGAGGTGGCAACTTCGACGAAAATCTGGTTTATATTAATGATATTGAAGTTTATCGTCCAAGTCTTATTCGATCTAGCCAACAAGAAGGCCTTAGTATTATCAACCCTGATCTAGTTTCATCGGTTATGTTTTCGGCTGGCGGTTTCGATGCGAAGTATGGCGACAAGCTTTCATCGGTACTGGATATTAAATACAAAACGCCTAACAAATTTGAAGCTTCGGCCGATGTAAGCTTATTAGGTACAAGTGCGCATATTGCCAACGCTAGCAAAAATGGGAAACTCTCCTACCTTGCAGGATTTCGTTACAAAACTACTCGTTACTTATTAGCTTCTCTTGACGAGAAAGGCGATTACGATCCCAACTACAAAGACTTTCAGGCTTTAGTGAACTATTCGTTTAATAAGAAATGGAGTCTTCACCTATGGGCCAACATTAGCAAAAACAAATACGCCTTTAAACCTAAGGATAGAGAGACCAATTTTGGAACCGTAAGTGATGCTCTACAATTGAAGATGTATTTTGATGGTCAGGAAAAGGATGAGTATAGCTCCAATATGGAAGCGCTTACACTGAAATATCGCCCGAATAGCAAGACTTTATTCCAACTTATTGCGAACAGATATGCCACCACTGAAAAAGAACGATTCGATATTCAGGCACAATACTATCTTCAGGATTTGTTCGTGAGTCAAGGTGGTGATAAGAATGAATCACTAGAACATTTGGGAATTGGAACCTCTCTCGATCATGCCAACAACGAGCTTGAGCGAAAGGTTAATAGTATTAAGCTAAAGGCAGATCATGAATTTGGCAATTTACATATGCAATGGGGCATTAAAGCTTTACACGAAAAATTTGACGATAGAATAAACGAGTGGCAATATCGAGATTCTGCCGGCTACTCGGTTTCAAACTCTGAATCAGGCCTTGCTTATTCGCGTCAGGCGCTTAATCGCATGGAAGGAACACATCTTACTGCATACTCACAAGGGAACTATACCTTTAACAATCAGCTAGGAGATTTTCAATTAACTGCTGGTTTTCGTTACCATTATTGGTCATACACTAAAGACTACTTCCTTTCGCCACGATTCTCCTTGAACTATATTCCAAACGGGGAACGAAAAATGAAATTCCGATTAGCCATTGGCAACTACCAACAAATGTCATCGTATAGAGAAAGCCTAAATATTGATGGACAAATTAGTGATAAACCAAACATTCAAAAAGCTTGGCATTATACGCTTGCACACGAATACATGTTTAAAGTTAGCGAACGCGATTTTCGTTTGTCAACCGAGCTTTATTATAAAGATATGAAATCGGTAATTCCTTACGATATTGAAAATGTTCGTTTGCGATACTATGGCGATCAGAAGGCTAAAGCTTATGCTGCAGGACTTGAGTTTCGTCTAAATTGGGAATATGTTCCTGATAACGAATCGTGGCTTAGCTTATCTCTAATGAAGACAAGTGAAGATATTCTAGGTGATAGTAAGGGTTATATTGCTCGTCCAAGCGATCAACGGTTTAATATATCGATGTACCTACAAGATTACATTCCTGGGAATTCGTCCTATAAAATGCACCTAACCTTAATCTATGCAGGTGGTTTACCGGTATGGGTTCCAAAGCAAGGCAAACAAGGGCAAAGCTTTAATATGCCACATTACAAACGAGCCGATCTTGGTTTCTCTAAAGAGCTTCTATACGCCAAAAGAGTCAAGAATAAAGGTCTACTTAAGCAATTCAAATCGATGTGGATTGGTCTGGAAATATTCAATCTATTCGATTTTAACAATACGGTTTCCTATCTTTGGATCAACGATATTCAAGGAAATCAATATGCCATACCCAACTACCTAACGGCTCGTAAATTGAACCTAAAGTTGAGTGCAAAATTCTAAACGAATCTAATATTTACCCGCTAATATGCCTTTACAATTTCAAAATACAACTATACTTTGGGGACTCATTAGCTTGATTATTCCTATTATTATTCATCTATTCAATTTTAAGCGATTCAAGCCTATTTATTTCTCTAATCTGAAATACTTAAAGGATATCACCGCTGAGAATAAGAACAGGTCTAAGATTAAAAGCTGGCTATTACTTCTTACTCGTTTGTTAGCTCTTGCCTGTTTAATCATTGCATTTGCTCAACCTTACATTCCCGTTAACAATGCTTCATCTATAAATATCAAGCAGAAGAATATCGCTCACATTTATGTAGATAATTCTTTTAGCATGAATGCTGAAACTGAAAAAGGGATCGCTATTGAAATAGCCAAAGCAAAGGCTATAGAGCTTGTTAATTCCCTTTCGGATAACACTGAGCTTAAAATCCTTGATAATACTAAAAGAGGAAGGCTACCCTTCTTAAACAAGGAAAGTGCTATTTCGAGAATTCAGGAGATACAACCAACATCGGCAAGTAAATCGTTTTCTCAAATCTTACAAGAATCGTCACAAGTAGAATCATCAGAAAACAACAAGGTTTATCTCTTTTCTGATTTCCAGAAATACCAGGCTGATTTTGAGAAAATGCCAAGCGACAGCAGTCTAAATATTAGTATGATGCCCCTACCTATCCAAAGTAGGAATAACTTATACGTAGATTCATGCTGGTTTGCTAGCTCTGCTCATAAGATGAACCAAACCGAAGAATTAAAAATCAAGGTTCACAATTCATCAAACAAAAGCTTTCGTAAAATTCCAATCAAACTTTACATTAACGACAGTTTAAAAACGGTTTCAAATTTCGATATCGAGGCAAGAGAAAGTAAAGAGGTAAGCCTCCGCTTTAAAAACCATAAGTGCGGTATCTATTCTGGGCGAATTGAAATCAGCGACTACCCTATCACGTACGACAACAACTTATTCTTTTCCTTTCAGATTCAGAAAAGCGTTGAGCTTATATGCGTCAATCAAGAAACAAAAAACCAATACATCAATCACCTCTTCGCCGATGAGCAATCCTTTAAGCTAAAGAATCCAAGTAAATCACAATTCCACCAAGAAGATCTGAGCAAAACGAGACTGATCATCTTGAATCAACTTGCTGATATGCAAAGTGGCTTCAGACAAAAGATATCGCATTATATCAACAAAGGTGGACGAGTTCTGATCATTCCCAATGAGGAAAACAATGATTCAAATAATGAGCTATTGAACGAACTCGGTTCTAATCAATTTATGCAAATCGATAGTCTTACTAAAAGAGTCGCGAGCATAGAACTCAATGCGGAAATTTACAAGGAAGTATTCGATAAATTAAAAGATGATGCTCGTTTGCCACTCATCTTTCGCCATTTTAAACTGAGTGAATCTAAGAATCAAATCAGCATCCCGCTTTGGAAAAGCAAGTCGGGAGAAAACCTATTCTCACAGACTAGTATAGGTGAAGGTAAACTCTACATTTCAACATTTAAGTTCGATCCTAAATGGACCAATGCGATTAAACATCCTCTTTTTGTACCAAGCTTAATCAATATTGCTTTGAATAATAAGAGCCACTCTCCACTCTATTACAATCTTAATTCGGAGGAATATGCGCTTGCAAATGGCTTAAGTCAAAATCGTGAGAAAGCCGTATTCCATATCGAAAACAAAGCTTTAGGTATCGATCTAATTCCTGAGCAAATCACACATTTTGACAAAGGCTTATTATTGAATACTCATGGACAAATTAAAGAAGCTGGGAACTATTTCATCAGTCAATCACAACAGATCCTATCTGGCATCTCTTTTAATTACGATCGACAAGAATCCAATCTAGATTTCTATTCTTCGGGAGAGATTCATGATCTTTTAGAGACTCATAAGCTAAACTATAGCGTATTTGATTTAAATACAACAGATCTAAAAACTATGGTGGCAGAACAAAAAGAAGGCAAGTCTTTTTGGAAGTTATTCTTAATTCTCACATTTGCATTTCTGCTTATCGAATTACTTGTCCAAAAAATGAAGTTCTT
This sequence comes from uncultured Marinifilaceae bacterium, assembly GCA_963977525.1. Taxonomy (GTDB): domain Bacteria; phylum Bacteroidota; class Bacteroidia; order Bacteroidales; family Marinifilaceae; genus Ancylomarina. The sequence continues at coordinate 18,988 of CAXBPC010000036.1, read as the reverse complement.
CTAATTGGAAACTAAAAGGCATAAAAAAAGGAAGAAACTCATATCAAATTTCTTCCTCTTCACTTACTTCTACACACTTATTTAGTGTTGGCAGACATGGCCGTCTGAATCTCCATGACCTGCACAGGTTGTTCCTGAATCTTTAATACGTTGTTCTAGATATGCTTCAACAAGTTCTCGCACGTCACCAGAGCAACCACGGTAAACTTGAATTCCAGCCTCAGAAATTTTATTGACAGCACCCTGCCCCATATTTCCTGCAAGCATTACTTTAACTCCCATTTCAGCAAGCTGTGTGGCAATATTCGATTTACAACCGCAGCCCGTTGGAGATGCCATTATTTCAATATTACTAATTTTGTTGTCTGCTGTTAGTTCTGCAATCGAGAAAAACTCGCAATGTCCAAAATGCGAATCTACTTGATTATCCTTAGTTGGAATAGCTATCTTCATTTGTTCATTAATTTTTATTCAAGCCCCATCAACTTAAGAATATCAACGAGCTTGTTGTTGTTTTCGTTTAGAATAATAAACTGCAAGCCTTTTGATTTGGCATGCTGCTGCAATTTTAATCCTAGCTCAAAAGCAACTAAAGAACCAACGGTATTTTCCTCACACAACAAGGATAAAATCTTAGGTCCTACGCCTTTCTCATCTTCAGAAAAAGGGTTTTCAATAAATCGATAGGTATTAAACTCACGATCTACTAGAGCGAAAAATGGACTCCTTGCAAATTTCAAAGAAAGCTGAGCTTCCTTCTTGTCACTCATTACTGGAATTGCTGCTATCATTTTTCTTCCTCCACTTTTAATATATCAGGACTTAAACACAAAGCGCAATTTGTTACTTCTTCCCCATCGGTATTACTAAAGTGCGACTTGCATTTACCACACTGATACCAGTGCTCATCGTAAACAATTTTGCCCCCTTCAATACGGATTGGGTGTGCCTCAATAAGAGCCTGAGCTATTTTTTTACGTGCACGATCGTATATCCTAGTCAAACTCGGTCGAGAAATTTCCATAATCTTCGATGCTTCAAGCTGAGACAAATTCTCATAATCAAGCAATCGTATTACCTCAAACTCTTCGACATTCAAATTGATCACCTTTGAAGGTTTGGCATAATATCCCTGAGGATTAAAACCTTTCACCCTTGGTGGAATCTGAATTTTTGAATTATTCCTTGGTCGTGCCATAAATTTAAATTCTATTGCGATACAAATATAATGAACATATGTTCTTAATCAGTATTTTTGTACAAAAAAAAACGATCCTAAATATAAAGATCGTTTTCTATTCATTTACTCGCTTGTATCCTTTTTTGATTCTAAATTAAGAATCAAGGATTTTAAAAAGGTGGCAAACCTATAAGCCGGGTCCTGTTTTCCTCGAAAGGAACTCCTATCATTTATCTAGAACATAGGTCACCCTATGTCTCGAGCAATCTACCCCCCGACATCGATCGAGTAAGATCTACAGCTGTCGGTATACTTGATCTTGCAAGCCATGATGCACACAGCTACCTATGTCACCATAAGCACTGGTGAGCTCTTACCTCACCTTTTCACCCTTACCCTAATTCCGAAAAACTAAGGCGGTTATTTTCTGTTCCACGACTATAAGCTTTCGCCTATCTTCCAGTTAAGAAGCATGGTACTCTGCCTTGCCCGGACTTTCCTCTCTTTCTTGCGAAACAGCGATAGAACGGTTTGCCGCTGCAAAGATAATTTATTTTATGAGTTTGGGATATTATGTACTCACCTTTCTTAAAAAAAGTCAATGATACTAATCAACACAGGAGATTATTCATCTTCCATCTACATAATACCACTTCCCATTTTCAAATCGAAAAAAGGAATCTTCTACCATTTCGTGAATCTTACCGGCCTCGCTATAAAGAGCTTTGAATTTAACTCGTCCTTCCTTATCGCCTGCCTTACCTTTTTGAGTAGAAATAACTTGCAAACCAAGCCACATGACAGAGGCTGCCCATTGTTTTATTTCATCGCGCTCACTACTAGGACGAGTTTCTGCTGCGTAGGTTCTCATGATATAATCAACATCAGCCAATACAAAGGCTGAATAACGACTTCGCATCAAATCTTCGGCTGTTTGTGCCACTCGTTTACCCGAATGTAAAACACCACAACAGTCCTTATAAACTAATGACTTTCCACAAAAACAATTCTTCATAAGAGTAGGTTACTTAAAGTCCTTAAAGAAAACATCTAGCTTATCGAAATCTTGCTCGCCAATCAAAGTCAAGAATCTCGAGAAACTTGGAGCTACCGTCTTTAGGCTATCCTTAATCTTAAACATGGCATTAAACTCTGTGATAAACTCAGCTCGCATATCAAAGGTACTTACCAATGTTTCGTAGAATAACTTAAAAAAGCTTTGCTCATTCTGCAGCAAGGCATCATCCAAAGAAATCACCTTAAGTAAATTCTTTAGAAGCGTAATATCTTTGTATTCGATTGCTACTGCTAGCCCTTTAGTATAATGAGCAAACAATAATTGTAATGATTCCTTATCGTTATAGGCAGAAATTGGTACCGGAGTGAATTTAGCATCCTTATAAACAGCAAGTGCTTTTTCTTTTTCACCTAAACTCATCAAGATAAATGCCTTTACATTCGATAAGCTCAATTGGTAGAACTCACGATATTGATCGAAAACAAGATCTTTCTCAGCTTGCTCTAATACAGGTAAAGCCTCCGAAAGAACTTCCTTTAATTTAGCTTTACCTCTATTGAGAGAAAACTCAGCCATATACTGCAAAGCCCAATTAAGACCATAAACCCACTTACCAGAAGTTGAGCATAAAGAATAACCTTTAGCATACTCTTGACCAGCTTCGCTTAATTCACCAAATAAGGCAAAAGCAGCTGCACGGTGCTGTAGAATTTCTAAATAAAATCGAGGATCATCCTTTAATGCAATATGTGTATTGTCATTCAAAAATTCTCTAATGATTTTTGGATCTTTCTCTGTGATGCCCTTATTGTATAATTCTACAAGGCTTTTATATATATTCTCTGTTGTCATAGTAAAGTGATATTTTGATTCTAACTTCTATTTAATCTTAATTTTCTGTACAAATACCAGTGAAACCACACACAGTATAGCTCCTGCTATAAAAGGTATTTGCCAATGCCACATCCACAACAAACCACCGCACACAGGTATAACAACTGCCGAAATGTGGTTAATGGTAAAACCTACTGCCATTGAAGGTGCTATATCTTCTTTATCTCCGGTTTTATGAAAGTAAGTATTGATTCCCATAGAGAATCCGAAGAAAATATGATCGATAATGTATAGGATGGCAACCACCAATCCGTTTTCGATAAAGGCATAACCAAGGAATACAAAAATTAAAAAAATGTACTCCAAGCTTAGCATTCTTCGCTCACCATAACGGTTAATTCCTTTCGCTATATAGGGCGATATAAAATAGGTGATAACGTTATTGATAATGAAAAGCACAGCTATATTCTGTATGCTAAAATGATATTTCTGGACCAACATAAACACAGCAAACACAACAAAGATTTGTCGCCTAGCACCACTTAAGAAATTCAAAACGTAAAATAACCAATAACGCTTACGTAGAACCATACCCTTATTCTGAGCAGGGATATTTTTATCCTCAGGCTTCCAAAACAAAGCCCAAATTGCCAATAAGATAATCAGAACACCAGCGACAATAAAATTCGTCTGCAATGACAAATGATCGGCAAGCAGCAAGATGAAAGCCCCCATTGCAACATTAGCAACAGCTGCCCAACTCTTTTGCTTAGCAAAGACATAAGGCGCTTGTTCGTAATTAAAGTATTGAAGTGTTAGCGACTTGTTGGTGGTTTCGAAATAATGAAAACCAACAGACATGATTAGGGTTGTGAAAATCAGACCATAAAATGATGGAAAGAAACCCGTTAGAGCAACACCTACACCAACTAACAAAACAGAGATGGCTGACAAGCGATGCTCTCGAACAAAGAACAAGACGTAAATAACAAGTAGAGCTAAAAAGCCCGGAACTTCTCGTACAGACTGAATAACGCCAAGCTGAAAACCATTTATTCCAATCTCATCAACAGCCAAGTTATTAAATAAAGTACGCCATGCCTGATGTCCTGCCGTAGCAGCAACCACCAACAACATTAAGTAAGCGTACATTTTATTTCGTTTGAGTTCCTTAAGCATAAAGCAATTATTAATTAAGGCTGCAAAGTTATAAATAGAAACTTTAATGCACCTGAAAAATTTGTATTTTTACACAGAATCAAAATTACAAGTATGAGCTTATTAGATACCATTAAGGACCGATATTCTGTTCGATCTTATTTAGATAAAGAAGTTGAAGATGAGAAGTTGTTGCAAATCCTTGAAGCTGGTCAATATGCTCCATCAGCTGTAAATTTCCAACCTTGGCATTTTATAGTGGTTCGTGAGAAAGAAAATCACGCTAAGTTTTCTGCTATTTACCATCGCGACTGGTTTAACGAAGCTCCTGTATATATCGTAATTTGCTCAGATCACAATAAATCGTGGAAACGCGCTGAAGATGAAAAAGATCATGCCGATATCGATGCAGCTATCACTGCTGATCACATGACTCTTCAAGCTACTGAATTAGGATTAGGGACCTGTTGGATTTGCAATTTCCATGTTCAAAAATGCCGTGACTTCTTCGATCTACCAGATCATATTGAACCAGTTGCGATCTTATCCTTAGGTTATCCAAATCATGATAAACGTCCTGTAAAAAAGAGAAACTCTTTAGATCAAATTGTTCATTGGGAGAAATTTTAATTCGTGGTACTAATTCACAAGCACGAAATACATCATATAGAATCCAACTAGTATTAAAGAATGAGTAAAATACCTGTAACAGTCATCACTGGCTTTTTAGGGGCAGGAAAAACCAGCCTCTTAAATCAGCTGATAAAAAACCACAAAGACAAGAAGTTCGTCATCATCGAAAATGAGTTTGGTGAAGAGAATATCGATTCGGAGCTAGTTGCTAATTTCGAAAACGAAGATTTGTTTGAATTGAGCGATGGTTGTATTTGCTGTAACCTAAACACAGAGCTTTTCTTAGTTCTTGAGAACTTAATCAAAAATAACCATTCTTTCAATCACCTTTTGATTGAAACAACAGGCATTGCTGATCCAGGTAACATTCTTGCTTCCTTTATTACAGACCCTGGAATTAAAGCTAAGTTCGAACTCGATTCTGTTATTTGTTTGATTGATGCAGCCAATGCTGAGAAAGATCTTAAAAAGGAAGAGGTCTTAAATAAGCAAATCGCCATATCGGATACGCTTATTCTCAATAAAATTGATCTTTCGAATGATAAAGCAATAGCGCAACTTCATTCAAAAATTAGAGAAATAAATCCTACTTCAAATATTCACCAAGCAATTCAATCGAAGCTTGATGTCGAATTACTCGATGTGTATGCCTACAATCCTAAGCACATTTATCAGTTTCTTTTCTCAGTAGATGGAATCGAAAACAAGAACAAAAAGCACGATCATAACATAGAAAACTTCTGCTTTAAAAGTAAGCTAGCATTCAATCAAATGAAATTGGGAGGCTGGCTAGATGCCTTTTTACAATTCAACTCCGACACGATTTATCGAGTTAAAGGCATTCTTAATATAGCAGGTATGGATAATAGAATTCTTCTACAATCCGTACACACTCAAATTCAAGCCACAGTTGGGCGAGCATGGGAAGAAAATGAAATTAGAGAAAGTAAGTTGGTGTTTATAGGTAAAGAGTTAAATTCAGAAGTTATTGAGAAAAATCTTATTGAACTTTGTGACTAATAAAAAAGCCCCAATACATTTGAATCTGCATTGGGACTTTTTAACCTTCCATTAATTACTAAAATACACATCGGCATTTATAAGTGAAGCATTTAGTTGTTCTCTATAGGGAAGTGTAAAGTAAAAACAAGAGCCCTCATTTTCTTTCGATTCTACCCAAACATCCCCTCCCATCGATTTCACAAAAGCTTTAGTAATTGACAGCCCAAGTCCAAGTCCTCCATACTGGCGTATATCTGATTCTTGACCTTGTCTGAAATTATCAAAAATGATACTAAATAAATCCTTTGATATCCCTATACCTGTATCTTTAATATAGAATTCAACAAAATTACCTTTTCTATAATAGCCAATTTCAACACGCCCATCATGCGTAAACTTTATGGCATTATCCATAAGCTTTCTGAATATCTTTAAAAGGTATTGTCTATCAGCATAAACGGAATCAACAACTCTACTATTAAAAAACATCAGCGTTAATTTCTTTTCCTCTGCAAGCTCCTTATACTCGGCTTCCACTTCAACCAATAAGCCATCAATATCAACAGTTTCCATGCGAATATCAGAATGTCCTGACTGCACTTTAGAGATATCTACAATTTCATTAACAACATTCAACAACTGATTAGTATTTTCAGTAATAACTTCAAAATATTTGCTTCTATCTTCATCACTTACATTAGGTAGAGTTAAAAATTCAGAAAAGCCTAAAATGCCATTCATAGGTGTACGAATCTCATGTGATATATTACTCAGGAAAGCATTCTTTAACTCATCAACTTTATTCGCATTCTTTTGAGCTTTAATCAATTCTCTTTTTAATTGATGCTCTCTTTTTGAATAGAATATGAAGAAAAATAACAAACCAATTACCACCAAGCTCAGAACTACGAATAGATACATGGATCTTTCACTTACATGCATCGATAAATTTGGCTTATTAATAATTGTCCAATCATCAGGAAAGATAGTAGGCACAAGGTCGAATTTTTCCAATTCATTATAATCTAGATAACAATGATTAGGACTGTCTTCCAAAACAGGAATTTCACTAACAGGCTCTCCCTTTAGAATCCGATCTGCTATACGAAGTGCCTCTTGAGCTTGTCTGTAATGATAAACCATATTCCCTCCAACAACACCATTACCTATACCATGTTTCCATAGATGATAAATAGGCAAATTAGAATTCTTTTTTAGAAAACTTAGTCCTTCGTAAAATGGTTTGTATTTAAAATCTTTGTCTCTATAAAGAGATAAAAGAAGAATCGCTTTTTCACCTTTTAATTGTTTCAAACTATCCTGAAACTCTGAATAACTTAGGGTAGACAAGTTAAGGGTATGATCATTTATTGGCGTTGATAAATCCTTAAGATTTCTAATTCGATTTAAATCACTTTTCCCTGTTACTGTATTATCACTAATAATGTAAATCTCCTCAAGCTTTGGATTTAATGTCTTTGCTAAATCAAGTGTTTCTTTAATCGAAACATCCTCAACAACGCCTGTACAATTAGATTTGAAATTTTGCTCAAAAGCAAATTCAAAATTATTTATTCCCCAAAACACAATTGGTTTACCCTTAAATAAATCATATTCATAATTAAGCACATATTGCAAAGCAAAATCGTCTGCAACCATAAACAAATCATAAGGCTTTCTTTTCGAGAATTTATAAGTTAGGAAATTATGGAATTGATCAAGATAAGTATCATCAACAAACTCTTTACTATTCATAAACTCAGAATCGACCTGATAAAGGGTCGTATCTATGAATTCTTTTACAGCGCGTGATGTGTGATAGTAGGTCGGGAAGTTACTGTTGTATGAATGTATTAAACAGATACGCTTTCGTTTAATCTCCTTCAACTTCTGACAGTTAGACTGGAAAGGAAACAATATTATCAGTAATAAAACACAACAATAAGAAAAGTACACAGACTTCTGCTTTTTCATAATTAGTTTACGATTCGCCATTTATTGACTGGGGATTAATCATAGGTTTGCTAAAACTGATGTCCAATTTAATTATAAGATACCCTAAATCCTAATATTTGACGAATATATATATTATCCCCACGAATACTGCAATAATCATTCTTAATAACCAAATACTATAGATATACGACATCATTATATAACATATAATAGTTTTACAGATTCTGACATCAGTCATAATTTGTACAGGAAATTAAACTTCCAAAAACATAAAATTGTCGTTCTTATATTTCAAATCAGATCAGGAAACTTAAACTCACAAAAGCTAAGCGTATCAAGGAAACAAACTGAATGCAATGATGATCAAATAAATAAGTAAGAAAAAAACTTATCTTTGAGTCGATTATTTAATTCAGATTCGACTATGAGAGCTAGTGCCTTTTTAATTATTCCACTTTTAATCTTCATGTTAATTGTGGACCTATACACCTACCGAGGCCTAAAACCACTCATCAATAGAATTGAAAATCTATTGATTAGAAAAGCTATAAAGGTTCTCTATTGGTCGATATCTATAGTCATGTTTGCGGCATTTGTATTATTCTTTTTTACAATTGAACATGTACAGAAAGCTGACTCATATGTGTATGTTGGTTATTTAACTGCTGCTTTTGCACTGTTTTATATACCTAAGTTTGTTCTGATTCTTTTCGTATTACTTAAAGATGTGCAGAAAGCAGTAAGCTGGCTCATAGGCCTGTTTACTAACGTGAAGAAGGGAAATAAGTATGAATCAAAATCGAAAAGTAAAATGGAGCGTTCCGAGTTTTTATATCAAATGGGCTTAATGCTTGCTGCCATTCCTTTCGCCTCAATTCTATATGGCGTAACTAAAGGGAAATTCGATTTTCGTATTATGAAGGAAAGTCTCAGCTTTCCTAATCTACCAAAGGCATTCCAAGGGTTAAGAATCGTGCAGATTTCAGACATGCACCTAGGTAGCTTTAATAAGAATTACGAAAAAATTGAAAAGGCAGTAGAACTTATAAATGAGCAAAAACCTGATATCATTCTATTCACTGGTGACTTGGTAAATAATTTTGCCGAAGAGACAGAGGGCTGGGCTCCAGTACTAAGCAAGATGCAGGCTCCTATGGGGAAATTCTCCATATTGGGTAATCACGACTATGGTGACTATTCACACTGGCCATCAGCCGAAACTAAAGCGGAGAATCTAAAAGGCATTAAAGATTTTCATAAAGATGCGGGATTTAAGCTGCTCTTGAATGAAACAGAACGTCTTAAAATTAATGATGATGAGATTGCCTTAATTGGTATTGAAAACTGGGGAAAACCTCCTTTCCCTCAACATGGCGATTTAGATGCAGCCATCAGCGGTAATGAAGATTTAGCTTTTAAATTGCTTATGAGTCATGATCCATCGCATTGGGACGAGAAAGTACTAGATACAGATATTGACCTTACGTTTGCAGGCCACACTCACGGTATGCAATTTGGAATTGAACGTGCCGGTATTAAGTGGAGTCCTGTGCAATACAAATACCCTCGCTGGGGTGGATTATACAACAAAGGAAAGCAGTTCCTATACGTCAATCGTGGCTTTGGTTATATCGGTTTTCCTGGTAGAATTGGCATGCCACCAGAGATTACACTTATCGAACTTAACTAATAGTTAGTATTAATTGATTTTTCAAAATATCATTTTTTGCTTTGTACTTTGTACATCGATCAAAAAATCAATTTTTCAAGCTTTGTACTTTGTACATTGAGCAAAAAAACACTTTTTTAGGCTTTGTACTTTGTACATGGAGCAAAAAACCAATTTTTCAGGCTTTGTACTTTGTACATTGAGCAAAAAATCAATTTTTCAGGCTTTGTACTTTTTACATTGATAAAAAAATAGATTTCTCAGGCTTTGTCTATATCGATTTTCCATGTAGCCCCATGGTATAGAGAGAGTGTTTGTTGTTTCCTATTCATTACGATACATTTTACCTCTTTCCTCTCTTGCTACTATTTCATTTATAAAAGGGTTGATTTCAGGATTAGCTATTTTAACAACTTCAAAGTTGATTTTTTTTATGTATCTAGAATAAAAGTATTCAAATGGAGTCTGAATTGAATCTAACGCAAAACTATCACTTTTAAAACGACCTAAGTCAACTATCATCTGATAAATTGCATTCACTAATGTATATCTTGCTGTAGTGGTGACAATATTTTCTCTGTTCAACACATCAGTTATTTCCTGACTATACTCTGCTGAATATTTTGGTTTAAAAGCATATTGCCATTCTCCATGCTGAACCTTGTTCCGAATTGAAAAATTAGGTGCCAAATGGTCTGTGATTATGTTTCTCAACTCCAAATATTGATTTACAAGTTCATCTCCTAAATTTATTCTTTCATGTTCAATTCTAACACTGGCACAAGTTTTATCACCAGCAGGAACTAAATCGTAGGCTATGCAAAAAACAACTTTCAATGTTGCGTACCATTTTTGGTCTAGTGCTGGTCGTTTTATTAAATACTCTCTTTGGTCATCACTAAAGAGATCTTTCTCATAAAGTAATCTTTTAATACACTCCTCTGCCCAAGAAACTTGAATCCCAGAAAGTATTCTAGATAATGCTTTTTCGATTTTACGACTCTTTATTTTTTTTATGTCTGTTTCTGGTAAAGAAAATACATAATTACAGTTCTCAGTTGACTTATATAATACTTTAATTTGATGCCTTATGTTGTCAAATCCAATTTTAAGAAGTTTGATATTCTCGTTGTGATATTGAAAATACTGTTCTATTTCTTGGTCTGTCATAAATAATACTTTTATGGCTGAACCCCAGCCGAAGAGAAATGAGTTAATATTCCTCTTCGGCTGGGTATCGAACCCAGAAGGCTATACAGCCCTGACACCCGTCCACGCTACTCTTTGTAGTTCTTTGATGTCTTATTTAAAATCTTGCTTGGTGCAAAAGTAAAAATCAAAAATTACTTTTAATCATTTTTCTACATTAATTACACACCCTAAATCATGTTTATACGGCGAATGTGCCAAATAACACCCAACAACTAAATAAAACTCAAATTCACATCTTTCAGGAATTTTTCTTCGAGTAGGCGAACAACGCGCTTCACAACCGTACGACGAATCTCTAACTCAACAGGTAAATTAGGATCTTGGTGGGCAAAATTGATACGTGTTCCATTTATGATTGAGATCTGATCACTTTGCAGTAAGTAGTGCACAATTTGATCAGCAGGACCTTCACCCAGATTATAGTTATTATCGTAATCCTCAAGAATACGCGCAACCTTACCAATGGTTAGAATCCCTTCTGTAACCAAATTAATACCCTCCATATATGCAATAGGTGGCAATTCTGGATCGGTTATATTCATGCCAGGAGCAAACTTTAAACCTAATTCGCGCGATACAATTTCAGCCGTCGATCCACCACAAATAATCTTTTTCCCTTTAAAGTGATAGATTTTCATTGCCAACTCAGAATCCTTATCCATTTCGAATGGAGGTCCTGTACACAGTAATAATTTACGAGGTTCTCTAAAATAGATTACGCCAGCGCTTGTATCATCCTTAGGTTCATCTTGATCGTTTCTCGAGGCACGCTTTACAATCTTTTTTCCCAATGCATTGGATGATATATAGGGCGATGATTTTATATTCTGAGTGACAAATTCTATTACATTATCCAATTCCCAACCAAACGGATAGGCTTGAGATCCCATTCCCGATTGCATAATTCCATCAGACCAAAATAAGATACGATCTTCTTTTCGAGCTTTAAATTCGCAAGCTCTTAGAACCTTACCTTTGTTTTCTTCACTATCTAATTCAATATTTTCCCATCCTGGATCAAAGAAAGTCGAACCTCTCATGACGATACAATCTGGATTATCGAATTCCATGATTCGTGTTGTACCATCATATTCAATATCGACAATTGTAAAAGTTGAATAGCTCACTTTTCTCACAGAACATATAGGAAGCGTATTCATGATAATCTCAGCAATGGTTTTAAAATCTTTGTGCTCAATGGTAAAATTCAATGCCATTGAAGCCGTTAAAGTTGCCAAAACATTCGCTTTCACACCTGATCCCATACCGTCACTAAGAATGACAATTGTACGGTTCTCTTCCTTAATTCGTCGAGACAAAAACACATCTCCACAAATCATATCACCATGATGAAACAGTTGTGGGCAATCAATATCTAAGTGAAACTTTTCATCCATAGGAAAGCGATGAATATTTATGTGAACTTATTGGTTAGCTAATCAATTAATCAAAGAAGTCTCTGAAAATCTACTCCTCCTTGGTATGTGATTTAATAATCGAATTCAGAATCTTCTCTGTTTTAGAGGCTGACTCTCCCAAAAGAAAAGCAATTTGCTGAACGGTTTGAAGATTTTCCTTGATAACATCACGAGCCCGCCCAATCACCTCTTCTGTTCTAACTTCTGGAGCATATAGGTCACGAATAATACCACCTACAACCTTATTCTTTTTAATCGTAAAGACAGATACATTAAACAAACGACTTCCGTAATGCACATCTTTTTTCAAGATGTCTTCACCATTCATCAATACAGTAGAAAATAAGCGATGGAAAGGAATCACCTTAGTTAAATCGGCATCAACCAAACCTGGAATAATTTCGTTCAATAACTTGGTTTCTTCACCTAGTAAGTTGACGAAGCTATTGTTTGACTCGATTATTTTAAGATTCTCATCGACGATAACTACACCAGTAGGTAGCTTCTGAAGCATTGCCGAAGTTGTTTCACTTGCCTCTACAGCCAAACGATGCTCTACCTTGGCTTGAGCCTCCGACTCCTTAAGTGCAACCTTAGTCGAATTAAGTTTTTCGTTGGTTTCGCCTAGTTTCTTAATGTAGGCATTCATATTTTTGATCGTTACCGATGAACATTGCTCAAACTTGGCAATGCCTTGTACGGTAGCTTCTGCAAATTTCTTACATGATTCATAGCCACAAGATCCACAACCGAGTTGATCTTCAATTTTGCCTTTCCCCATATCGTTAAGAACCGCCTGCACTTCTTCTTCTGTTGGAACTGGCAAACGCTGATCCTTAATAGCAAATTTACGTGATAAATCAATATGTGAATAGGCATCAATCTCTTTCTGCCACTGTTCCTTATCAAAGGTATTTAGACGTTTACGAACGTATTTCAATACTTGAGAACGGCGAGAAAATTTACGCCCATTCTTAGATGTTCCAGCTCCCATGATGCATCCTTGACAATAAAAGAGATCGAGGTGTTGGTTTAACTCAGTACTTCTATGAAATTCGTCCAAAGAGCTTAAGAAGTTATTGCGACCTTCGGTACTAATAATATTTCCTCGCAACATGCTATTATCTATTTCAGCTGCCTGAAATAAGCCATGACTCACTGGGAATAGTCCGCCGATACGAGCGAATGGAGGATCAAATTCAGAGAATTCAACCTTCTTTGCAGTCACCCCTTTTTCCTTAAAGAGTTTTCTCAATTCAACAAAACTTAGAACAGCTTGAACTTCGCCATCACTCTTATTAAAGAATTTCACATCATCTTTACTAGGCACACAAGGTGAAAGTGAAACAATCTTAACGTCTTTACCATATTTCTCTCGCACAACTTTAGCCATCGCTATAATCGGATTCACAATAGGTGCAAGATTCTCTACCAAATCAGGATAGTAACGCTCAACATGATTTACCAATGCTGGACACTTAGTTGATAGGTAGTATTTTCCGTGGAAATTATTTAAAAGCTCTTTGTATTTATAGGCAACCAAATCTGCTCCAAAAGCAGCTTCTACCACATAATTAAAACCCAATTCTCGAATCATACCTACAAAGCTTCGATAATCGTTGATATCATCGAACTCGCCAGAGATACTTGGATCGCAAATAGCTACAACCTTTTCGTCACGCTGAAGAAGCTCCTTAACGTAGTCTTCCTCTTTACGATATTCAATCGCATCTTGAGCACACATGGTTACACAGTTACCACAACCAATACAGCGATTGGCAATAATGTGAGCATGGTTGTCTTTAATTTTTATGGCTTTGGCAGGACAAACTCGTATACAGGTATAACTCAGGTTACATTTGTCCTTATTTACAGTAATCAGTTGCATGGGGCTGCGGTTTTAGGGTAAGGGATAGTGGGCTTGACTAGATTTCTATTCTTAAGCTTTTTCAAAAACCTTTTTTAGAATATCTATAGCACCTTCCGAATCAACTTCTTGATACAATTCCTCTTCTATCTTTAGAATTGGTCCGTTTGAACAGTTTCCTGTACAAAGTTCACCATGAAAAAAAACTGAATCGCTTAAATTATTTTTATCGAAGAATTCTTTAACAGCTTGTAAGGTTTTGCCATTGCCCCTTGAGAAGCAAGAACTACCTAGACAAATGGTAACATCCGTTTTATCACTCATGCTTTTTGTTTATTTGTTTTGTTTTTTTTGTCAACCACTGGTCAGTTTCTAACCTTTAGCAATTTCAAACATTTCTCCATTTCGACTCCGCTCAATGAGCGAAATATTTTCAACTCGTAATTACTAATTCGTAATTAAAATTTGATCTTTTAAATATAGCTAAGATCTACATCTTTCAAAAACTTTTCCTCCAAAAGCGCAGCAATGTTCTTTACTACAGTTCTACGGATTTCAAGTTCAACAGGTAAGTTTGGATCTTGATGTGCCACATTAATCTTCGTACCATTGATAATTTCAATATGATCGCTTTCCAAAAGAAGTCTCACAATCTGATCGGCAGGCCCCTGTCTTAATACCATATTCTGATTGTAATCCTTAAGTAAACGTTGAACTTTCCCCAAAGTCAAAATTCCCTCTGTTAGCAGATCGACTCCCTTTAAAAATGAAATAGGTGGCAATTCTGGATCAGTAATGGTCATATCAATCTTCAACTCTTCGGCGAATTCTCTTGATAAGATACCAGCCGTTGTTCCACCACAAGCAATCTTCTTCCCTTTAAACTCGCTAACCTGACGAGCCAACTGAGCATCCTTCGATTTGCTGTATGGAGGTCCTGTGCATAACAGAAGATCTCTTGGTTCGCGAAAATAAACCACGGCACATGAGGTATCATCCTGAATTATGTCGCCATAGTTTGCCGCTGCTCTATCTACCACAACTCCCCCCAATTGCTTTGCAGATAAATGAGGCTGACGTCTAATCAATCCTCTTACAAACTCATTCAAATTATCGGTTCCCCATCCGAAAGGAAAGCGCTTTGTTCCCATACCCGAATTGGTTACGCCATCGGAACAAAACACAATACGATCTTCTTTCTCCGCCTTAAAGCGATAAGAATACAGAGACTTCCCCAAGTTATTAGCTCCCTCTATACTTAACTCTTCACATTTTGGGTGAAAATAGTCTAAGCCACGTAGCACCAAACACTCAGGACTATCGTAGCGGATAATTCTCGTTTCACCATCACACTCAATATCAACAATGGTAAAAGTGGAGTAGCTAGCTTTTCGTTTGCTACAAATCGGTAGGGTTTGCATGATGACCTCGGCAGCCTTACGGATATCCTTATTCACACGCATGTAGTTGAGAACCATAGATGCAGTTAATGTTCCAAGCACATTGGCCTTAACACCAGAACCCAAACCATCAGAAAGAACAAGAAGTGTTCTTCCCTCCTCCTTTATTTTCTCCGACATAAACACGTCCCCACAAATCACCTGTTTGCCAGGATTCTTCTGAAGACACTCAACTTCTATATAATAATCGGATTGCATGCTTTTATTTAAAATTCTTGATTTAAATATATTTTGACGCTGATTAAGGATGATATTTATGATCTTCTTGAACTAACCCCTAAATCCCCTGAAGGGGACTTTATAACAATACAGTAGCCCCCTTCAGGGGGTTGGGGGTCAAAAAAGACAAACATATTTTAATCATTAAAATCTGTGTCTAATTCAAATTCAATCAGGTACACTTTCACCTTATCGTAATTCATAACTCATAATTACATCAATTCTTTTCTTCAGCTAGTGTATAGAACTCAACAATAGAGTTCAACATGTCCTCTGTTTCCGAAGCGTTTTCGCCCAAGAGGTAAGCGATCTTCTGAACCGTTTCTAGGTTCTTTTGGTTCACTGCTTTTGCGCGGTTAATCACTTCTTCTTGCTGAATAAAGGGTTGCGACATATCTCTTAAAATAGCTCCAACAATCTTATTGCGCTGAATGGTAAACAGACTTAAATGCAACATCTTATTCCCCAAACGGAAATCGCGCTCCAAACTATCTTCACCAGTAGTCAATATCGATGAAAACAGTTTATAGAAAGGTGCTATCTTTTTTAAATCCGCATCTTTTAAGCCTGGTATCGTATCAAAAAGTTGCTCCATTTCCTCTCCCATAATTCGAGCAAAACTCTGGTTGGCTTCCACCACTTTCAATTCCTCATTTACAATCAAAACGCCAGAAGGAATCTTACCCAATAGAGCTGTAGACTTATCGTGAGCAATTTTTCGCATATATGAGGCGCACATATTCGGTTCCGATTTATCGTCGAGATAAGCCTTGGCGAACTCGCGACAAGAATGATAACCGCAACCACCACAATTGATTTCATCCTTATCGGAATACTTTCCAATCATGTTTAAGGCTTCCTTTATTTTATTTTCGGGATGTTCAGGCTTAATAGCCACATCTATAGAATCAAAATCTCTATCGATAGAAAAATTGAGAACTGGCTTCTGTACATCGTTCTCACTTCTATTGATAACTTCTAAACGCTTAAGTGCACGTGAGTAAGATTTCCTTGTTCCAGGGCCATTTACACAACCGCCTTCGCAAGCCAATAGTTCGAGAAATATCAAACCTGGCTTTCTGTAATAGGTCAAATCTTTCAACACATCGTATATGCTGCTTATGCCAGAGAAGGTCATAAAAACAGCATCGGTAGTTGATGCATTCTCCTTAATTCCGGCAATCATACCACCATCAATCGGGTATAAACTTCCCTTTCCTGCACGGCGAGGTACAAAACTTGGCTCCGTATCCGACTCGTAGAATAAGTCAGCCTCCAAACCTTCTTCATCAAACCACTCAGCCAAATCCTTAAAGGATAAAGAAGCTTCAAGCAAATCGCCAAAGGCATCACTTTCAGATTTCTTTGCAATGCAGGGACCTATAAAAACGATTTTGCAATCCTCACCATACTCTTGTTTCAACATTTTACAATGCGTTAAAAGTGGCGACAAGAATGGTGTGATATTATCTTTGTATTGTGGAAAGTGCTTACAAATCATCTCAACAACGGAAGGACAAGCCGACGATATATAAATCCCAGATTGTTTCTCATCTAAAAACTCACTTACCTTTTGCGAAACCAACTCGGCTCCCAAGGCTGTTTCAGAAACATTGGCAAAGCCTAATTCCTTGATGGCAGCAACAATCTGCTCATCTTTTAGACTTGGAAATTCAGACATATAAGAGGGCGCCAAAGAAACAATCACATTCTGGTTTCGTTTTAGTAGCGATTTTACACGAGTTAAATCGTTACGAACCTTCTTCGCATTTACGGGACAAACCAGCGTGCAATTACCACAATAAATACAATCCTCATGTAAAATTTGAGCTGCATTATTAGTCACCTTTATGGCTTTTAACTGGCATTCACGTATGCATTTATAACAATCCTGACAATCGTTTTGTTCGGTATATACGGGCTTAAAAACATCCATTTCCTACAGATCTTACTTGTGACAAATTTCCTACCAAAGCTCTGTATTTATGTTTTCTTCTTCATCTCAATTTGGATATTTTAGAACACATATTAGGATATTCTTCAACACATTTATAATGTTCAACGGTCGTATAAATAAGACAGCAATTTGCATTGATAAGCGATAGCCTATTTAAGGACTACAATAAAGAATTTGATAAGCCGAGCTTCGAAAAACCTTGGTAAGTGATTAATTAACACGTAAGTAATAGTGGCTGCTAATTGGGGAATTAGTGGTCATTATTTTTTTTTCTAAAGAGTCTAAATATGAAAATCCAATATTGAACGTCATTCTGAACTTGTTTCAGAATCTTTATGCATAGCTTATGAGATCCTGAAATGAATTCAGGATGACGAAGACCTTTATGTATGAACACTCATTCTTATTTTTCTAAAAGCACGAATACATAGCCCCTTTAATAAAACAAACGACATTTTAAGGCAATTATAAATTAGCATTAAGCATTTCTTCCAATTCTATAACTACATTTGCGCATCGAAAATATAAGTAACTTCACAATTATCAGGAGGGCTTATACTAAAGGTGTTACTATCCTGGTTTATGAGGATAATGAGCACCTTTTTTTAATGAGAATTTGAAATAACATCAATAATGATGTTAGAAACACAGATTGCACACCAAGCTTGCTCAAACGACAATTATGAAAAAATTAGAAATAGACCTTAAATATATAGAGCAATTATCTAAAGAAAGATCGGCTGAAAACATGGCATTTCAGACTTATCTTAAGAAGCAGGACTCAGTAAAAATCGATGAGATTGTTCATAGACTTTACAAAGAGGTTGAGAATGAAATTGACTGTCGAGATTGTGGTAATTGTTGTCAAAACCTAAGACCTATAGCATCGCATAAGGAACTTAAACCATTTGTTGCAGAAGAAAACATTGAATCCTTTATGTATGCAGAGAGTATTCAATGTATGCACCATAAAAACAAGGTGTGTACCGACTATTTAAACCGACCAGAAGAATGTCGTTTATTTCCATACTTGGGCGAAGACAATTTTATAGAAAAGACTTATAGTGCGATTATAAACTATAGAATATGCCCACACGTTTTTAATGTTTTCGAACTGTTAAAAACAGAATTAGAATGGGATTACAAAAACGAACCGAACACCAAGAAATAAATCTTTAGCTAGAACAAGCTTAAGAAAACAATGGCTGCTAATCCTCGATTAGCAGCCATTATTGTTTCTCCTAATTCATCCTATACTTACCTTACTTTTATTCATATTACTATTTCATAATAAGGTATTCATGATTTATCTACGCCTCCAGCACTATTGTTCCTACAAGAAAAGGTATGAGCTCTGGAGTTGCAACAAAAATGTGGACAGTAAGTTAAGTCATGCTGCTCTCTT
>CAXBPC010000035.1:0-31480 GCA_963977525.1 uncultured Marinifilaceae bacterium | reverse complement strand
ATTTAATAAATATTTCCGATAATATTACTTGGAATTTAACACAGTATCTATCGGGCCAAGTCCACATGCATCTTGAATCCTCTTCATAAGTTAAACTCTACACACAACTTCAGTAGTCGGACAAATTCTATTGAAAAACGTCACACGATTAGCCTGATTCAGTTTACATTCTCTATCAAGATTTAGCTAATTAAATTAAAACAGAAAGTCTATTCTAATAAGAACAAAAAAAAGATACACATCTAAAAGATGAGTCTCCTAAAATCTAGTGAGATTTATTTTGAATTATGAATTTATTATTATACATTTGTCGCGTTGTAAGACACTAACAAGAAGATAGTATAATTAATATTCGTTACTAGTCGTTCTCTTGAGGACAAAAATTAGCTGGATCTTTACTTGTAATTATTGAAAGGAGCGTTTTACACATTATTTATTATTTTAAAAAACATTACAATGCAAGGAAAAGTAAAATTTTTTAATGAAACTAAAGGTTTTGGTTTCATTCAGCCAGCAGATTCAAGTGAAGACATTTTTGTACATTCTACAGGTCTTATTGACGAAATTCGTGAAGATGACAACGTAGAGTACGATATGGAAAAAGGCCGTAAAGGTATGAATGCTGTAAACGTAAAATTAATTGACTAATTCAATTACTACGATACATATAAAAAACCACCTTTTTAAGGTGGTTTTTTTATGCCCTATATTTTCTAAATAGTAATGTAAGCAATCTCCAAAGCTTTCAGGATAAATCCAAAAAACATACTACAGTACTGTCTGATTAAATACAATCGCTTAGTCTAGCTATACAAAGCAAGGATGAGAGCTGATTAAATACTTAAATTAGAACAAAAAAAACATCCAAATCTAAAAGATGAGTATCCTGAAATCTAGTGAAGTTTATTTTGGATTATGAAATTATTATTATACATTTGTTACGTTGTAAAACACTAACGAGAAGATAATATCATTAATATTCGTTACCAGTCGTTCTTTTGAGGACAAAAATTAGCTGAATCTTTACTTGGAATTATTGAAAGGAGCGCTTTACACATTATTTATTACTTTAAAAAACATTACAATGCAAGGAACAGTAAAATTCTTTAACGAAACTAAAGGTTTCGGTTTCATTAAGCCAGGAGATTCAAGCGAAGACATTTTTGTACATTCTACAGGTCTTATTGACGAAATTCGTGAAGACGACAAAGTTGAGTACGATATGGAAAAAGGCCGTAAAGGTATGAACGCCGTAAACGTAAGAGTAATTGACTAATTCAGTTACTACGAGACATAAAAAAAACCATCTTTTTAAGGTGGTTTTTTTTATGCCCTATATTTTCTTAAATAGTATTGTAAGCAATCCCATAAACTTTCAGAACAAGTCCATCTGATCCGCATTTCCTATGAATTATTAAATTCACAGCACTCCTCGTGCTAGCGGACAAACCCAAAAAAACATACTACACTAGTCTGGTTAAATACAAACGCTAGGTTTAGCTATACAAAGCAAGGATGAGAGCTAGTTAGATACTTAAATAGGGACAAAAAAAAAGGATACAAATCTATAAGATAAGTATCCTAATATTGAAGAACAGATTAAACTGTATCTGTGTTATTTCTTAATCAAAGTTACATTAACAGCATTCATTCCTTTAGGACCACGCTCTGTTTCAAAGTTTACTTTGTCATTCTCGTTCACTTGATCAACTAAACCGTTGATATGAACAAAAATACTCTCATTAGTTTCAGAATCCTTAATGAAACCATACCCTTTACTCGTATTGAAAAAAGTAACAGTTCCTTTACGAAGAGGATCTTCTACATAACCAGCGTTACTATTTCTTGCACCTAATACAATGCTATCTGCATCAATTTCAACTTTCTTAGTTGGATCTGGAGGAGTAGACGTAAGTTGACCATTCTCATCAACGTAAACCAACATATCTTCGAAAGATTGACCACCACTGCTAGCTTTTCTTTCTTCTTTGCGTGCGTCTTTTTCTTTTCTTTTTTTGAGCTTCTTTTTTTCTAACTCTTTTTTACCGAATGTTTCTTTTGATCTAGCCATTTAATTCTTTGGTTCTTATTACTATAATATACCTGATAAGATTAATCTCATAATAACAATGCTATCATAGCAAAATCCTAAAGGTGCTGCAAGATACGGAAATTATTCAACTTTTCTTCTTTTTTCGTATTCATCAGTAAAAAGCAGATTTATATTTCATTGAATACGATCAAGAAGATGTAATAAGGCCTCAATTATATGTTCAGTTTCACATATAAATAAAACCCCCACCCTATTACAGCTTATTCATTTACATTTCAAAACTCGATTAAATACGTTCATATCTTTTCAAGGCTGAAACTATTCTTTCTAAGCCTTCAAGAATTATGGCTTGAGGTGATCCAATGTTTAATCTCATGAAATTTTCTCCTTTTACACCAAAGGATACGCCTTTATTAAGTGCAACTTCAGCTTTCTCGATAAGTATACGATGTAATTTATCATCAGCTAGCTTTAATCCAGAAAAATCCAACCACAATAGATAAGTTCCCTCAGGCTCTATAACCCGAACAGAAGGAAGATGTTCAGAAAAATAGGTTTTTACCATCTCCACATTAGATTTCAAATAAACCAACAACTGATCTAACCATTCTTCTCCATGTGTATATGCAGCTTCACAAGCGACACTACCAAACACACTTGCTCCGAAAACATGAAAGCGTGAAGCAAGAGCACTAAATTCCTTGTGTTTCTTCTCGTTAGGAATAATAACGAGTGAAGTTGCCAAACCTGCAATATTAAAAGTCTTACTTGGTGCAACAAATGTTAAGCTATTATTTTTGGCATATTCACTTATGCCTGCAATTGGTGTGTACGTATTCGGCTTGAAAACAATATCAGAATGAATTTCATCAGCAAGAATGATAATATTGTGTTTTTCACAAATCTCAACCAACTGAGTTAATTCCTCTTTAGTCCACACGCGTCCAATTGGATTATGTGGATTAGAAATGATAATCATCTTAGTCTCATCACCGATACAAGCCTCTAAGCCTTCAAGATCCATTCGGTAGCTTCCATTCTCAAAGATAAGATCATTCTCAACCAAGACTCTATTGGCAGATTCAACCAGTTGGAAAAAAGGCTGATAAACCGGAGGCTGAATAATAATCTTCTCACCTGGCTTGGTAAAACCCATTATAGCCAAAGAAAGACCTGTTAAAACCCCAGGTGTAACTTTCAGCCATGACTTTTCAACAGAAAACTGGTGCCTGCTCTTCATCCAATTGATAAAAGACGAATAAAATTTATCACTAAAGTAAGTGTAACCATTTACTGGATGGTCCAACCTTTTCTGCATAGCCTTTTGTATGAAATCTGGCGTTTCAAAATCCATATCGGCAACCCAAAGAGGCAATAAATTTTCTGCTCCAAAATAATTAGAAACAGCATCGTGTTTTACGCAATTAGTTTGCTTTCTGTCAATTATTTTATCGAAATTATAAGGCATAGCATCGTATATTTTAAGCTCATTTAAAATCAGAATTCGAAATTTACAATATTTCCATTTAGCATTCAATAGTCTTAACAATTTCTTAAACTTGAATCGAATCTAAATCAACTCGCTTCCTATGTGAAATGAATACAAATAAGATTTGAATTACGTTTTTTTGTTTTAACTTTGTCGCACTACAGAACAACCAAAGAAAATCACTTCCGATTGAATATTTGAACACATATTATAATCGAAACAGATAACTACGAGACCATATACAATTGTTTATTCGGCCTTTGCTGAAAACTTGATATGATTACCCTACTCACAAGGCTATCTTAAATACATATAAAATTAAAGATATGATTCCTAGAATTGAACGTGCTACGATTGTAGTTCTTGACAGTGCTGGTGTTGGGGCTTTGCCTGATGCCGCTGATTTTGGAGATGTAGGCTCTAACACATTTGGAAATATTGCTAAGCATTGCGATGGCATTTCACTTCCGAATATGCAGAAATTAGGTTTAGGAAACTTAACCGATATTAAAGGCGTTGAACCCACTAAAAACACTTTGGGTGCATACGGTAAAGCTGCCGAAGCATCTAAAGGAAAAGATACGACTACTGGCCACTGGGAAATTGCTGGTGTAGCCATCGATAAGCCTTTTCCAACTTATAGTAATGGTTTTTCTGATGAAGTCATTCGTGTTTTTGAGGAAAGAACAGGTCGTAAGGTTATGGCTAACAAGCCTGCTTCAGGTACTGCTATTCTCGACGAATATGGTGAGGAACAAATGAAAACTGGTAATTGGATTCTTTATACATCTGCTGACCCTGTGTTTCAATTAGCTGCTCACGAAGAAGTGATTCCTTTGGAAGAACTTTATAAGGCTTGTGAAATTGCTTTGGAAATTTGTACTGAACTAGCTCCAGTAGCTCGTGTTATTGCACGCCCCTACTTGGGAAGTGGCGAAGGAAACTTTGCGCGTACAATAAATCGTCATGACTATTCCGTATTGCCACCTCGTGCGACTTTACTAGACCGTTTATTGGAAAATAAGCTTGATGTGATAGGCATAGGTAAAACCAGCGATATTTTTGCTGGGCAAGGATTTTCTGATTCTCGAGGAACCAATAAGGACAATAACGATGGTGTTGCTAAAACACTTAAAGCTCTTAAAGAAGATACTAAAGGTTTGATCTTTACTAATCTTGTTGATTTCGATATGACTTATGGTCACAGAAGAAATCCTGAAGGTTATAAAGCTGCGTTAGAAGAGTTTGATCAGCAGTTACCAGAGATTCAAAGCCTATTGAAAGAGGATGAAATTCTTATTCTTACAGCTGATCACGGATGTGATCCTACTTATAAAGGAACTGACCATACCCGTGAATACATACCCATATTAGTTTATGGTAAGAATATTAAAACAAATATCAACTTGGGAACACGAACAACATTTGCAGATATTGCTGCAACGATTGAAGAATTATTGTTAGGTACGCAATCAGAAGGTAGTTTTGCAAAAGATTTATACCTGTAAGTTGCATTGTAATATTAATAGCGCAAGCCTTGGCATTTATGTCAAGGCTTTTTTTTACTTATAACTTTCACATTCTTTAACAATAGATTTACAATTCAAATTCATTAAAAGCATATTTTTCAGTAATTTAAAGGGCGAAATCAATAAACAAGTATCTATGTTTAGAACAAGATCAATCGTTTTATTCCTTTTTCTATTGCTGGCCCAATCCATACTGGCGCAACAACAGCATATACAATTCAAATTGATTACCATTTACCAGATAAGGCCATGGCTTACGCCGATAAAGAAATGATTAGTACCGTGATTAGAAACTTGCTTAATAACGCCATAAAGTTCACAAAGCTTGATTCTAGGATTACAATTTCTCTTAAGGTTGAAGCCTCTAGTTATAAGATAGAGATTCAAGACCAAGGTGAAGGCATATCGGAAGAGAATATGGATAAGTTGTTCCGAATCGATAAGAAATACAAGACTGTAGGAAGCTCTGGTGAGAAAGGTACTGGTCTAGGTTTATTGCTTTGCAAGGAGTTTGTCGAAATTAACAAAGGTGAGATTGGTGTTGTTTCTACTTATGGTGAAGGTGCTTGTTTTTATTTCACGATTCCTAAATAAGCCTGTAAAACAAAAGCTGCCCAAAAACACCATCCAGTCATTCTATATATTATGCATCATACAAACTACACAAGCATTCAACTAAGCAAGCATTATTCAAATATTTGCATTTCACCCTATTTCTCACATATCTCCTTCAAGAAAACCTCAGCTAGGCCAACAAAAGAGATATTATTCACAAATCAAAAAAAATTCATTTCTCTTTGGTATGAAAACAAATAAAAACACTTATTTTTAACGTTTAAAAATAAGAGTATGGAAGACATGATATTTTATGATAGGTTGCAATTCGCATTTACTATCACATTTCACTATATATTTCCACAATTAACGATGGGACTATCTTTAATGATCGTTTATTTTAAGTGGGAATTTCTAAGAACTAAACTTGAAAAGTTTAATAATGCGGCAAAATTCTTCATGAAGATATTTGCCATTAATTTCACCATGGGCGTTGTAACTGGAATTCCAATGGAATTTCAATTTGGCACCAACTGGGCTAAATTTTCAGAGCTTACAGGAGGTATTATTGGTCAGACCTTGGCCATGGAAGGCATGTTTTCATTCTTCCTCGAATCTTCCTTCTTAGCGCTTTTCATTTTTGGTGAAAAACTAATGGGGCAAAAATTACACCTTCTAACTGGCTTTCTGGTCTTTCTAGGTTCGTGGGCAAGTGGCTATTTTATTTTAGCAACCAATGCATGGATGCAACATCCAGTTGGGTATGAGATTTTGGAGAATGGAAAATTCGTTTTGAATAATTTCTCTGCCCTATTCAGTAATCCATGGTTACTACCAGCCTTCTTGCACAATCAATTTGCATCTGTTGTAACATCATCTTTTGTGGTAGCAGGTATTGGTGCTTTCTATATTTTGCGTAATAAGAATGTGGAATACGGCAAGTTGTTTGTAAAGACTGGCGTAATCTTTGGCTTTGTTTCAAGCATGTTATTGGCTTTCCCAACGGGAGATTGGAATGCTAAAAATGTTGCGAAATTCCAACCTGCATCTTTTGCTGCTATGGAAGGGATATTTGAAACAGAAGAAGCTGGTGCTGAAATTATACTTATCGGTCAGCCGAATATGGTTGAGAAGAAAATTGATAACAAAATTGCCGTTCCAAACATCTTAAGCTTTTTAACTTATCAGGATTGGAACAAGCAAATTCCAGGAATGGATCAATTCGAAGAAGAAGAATTACCCGATAATATTCCTGCACTATACTACTCCTATCACATAATGGTGGGATTAGGAACTATTTTTATTGGTTTAATGGGCTTAGCGCTGTTCTTTTTGTGGAGAAAAAAGCTCTATAAAATGAAGTTTTTGCTTTGGGCTATCATGTTTGCAATTCCATTTCCATATATAGCCAACATGACTGGCTGGTATACTGCCGAATTGGGACGACAACCCTATTTGGTATATGGCCTATTGAAAACCGTTGATGGCGTATCACCAACCGTTTCATCAGGTAATACATTGTTTACTTTATTAGGCTTTGTTGGTTTATATATGCTACTAGGCATGCTATTCCTGATTTTAGTTGGAAAAACAATTCACCAAGGACCAAAAACTCAAACAGATTAATTATGGAACTATTTTGGTATATAATAATAGCAATTGTCTTTGCTGTTTTCTTCATATTAGACGGTTACGATTTTGGTACAGGAATCATTCATTTATTCTTTGCCAAAGAGGAGAAAGATAAAGTAGTCATTGCCAAAGCGGCCGGTCTCTTTTGGGATTCGAATGAAGTATGGCTTGTGGTGGCCGGAGGAATGCTCTTTATGGCCTTCCCTACCTTTTACGCATCTGTTTTTAGTGGCTTTTATCTGCCATTAATGTTAGTGCTTTGGTTTATTATTTTTAGGGCAATAGGATTGGAATTGAGAAGTCAATTTAACTTTCAGATGTGGAAAGATATCTGGGATAAAGCCTTTGGTGTTTCCAGCTTACTCTTAACTCTATTTTTTGGAGTCGCATTAGGTAATGTGATAAGGGGTGTAAATTTGGGCGGTGTAGAAAATGGTGTCTCTGCTTACGAAGGACATTACTTTTTTTTACCACTCTGGGATAGCAGTTTTAGTCCACAGGGTATTCACCCAGGAGTGATTGATTGGTTCACCATTGTTATTGGATTAATTGCGGTTGTAACCTTAACTATTCATGGTGCCAACTGGGTTATTTTAAAAACAAATTCATCGATTAATGAAAAGCTAAAATCGGTTATAATTAAGCTGAACATTGCACTTGTAGCGCTTACTATCTTCTCCATATCAATATGGCACATTATTAAGCCTCAACCATTTTCTAACTTTACAGAAAACCCACTTCTATTCATTTTCCCTATGATCTATCTTAGTGGATTGGTTGGTATCTTTTTCATTAAGAAATATCAGAAGGATATTTACGCTTTCGTTTGCTCATCACTTCTTATTCTTGGTGGCATAAGCTCTTCATTGGCATCCATGTTTCCTGTGATATTGCCTTCTACCAATGATGTAAACGAATCGTTAACCATATACAACACTGCAGCATCTCATTACGGCTTATCAGTTGCTATGGGATGGGGAATTATAGGCTTTATTCTTCTGTTTGTTTATATGATTATTCAGAAAAGAATAATGAAAGGAAAAGTTGATCATATGGATTACGGACATTAAGCACAGCTAATTATGACCGATACATTGATTTCATTAATAAGTATTATCATTGGGATAATTGGTGCAAATAGCAGCAGTCTCTTTTTCAAGAAGTATTCCTTTGGGCTAATTGGAAATACCATTGCCGGAGTTTTCGGCTCTGTGTTTTTCATTAAGTCCATTGGTCGCCTAGGATTTAGCCCGCAAGCCATCATGCAAACAGGCACAGTTAATATGAATCTGTTTGTAATTAATGCTCTGGTGTCTTTTTGCGGTGGATTGATAGCTGTGATTCTGCTAAGCAAACTTGCTAGCAAATTCAAATAGAATTTGAAGTGCAATACATTGCGTTTCTACAATTTTATCATCCTACCAGACGCGATTAATCGCGTCTCTACATAAATCGATTCATACAATAGCAGGTAAAACCAAAACGCCCCAAACTTCTTTTAGTTTGAGGCGTTTTTTTTGTTTCTATCCTTGTTATTAGACTATGAAGAACGCGATTGTACCGAAACGAAGTGGAGATCAGCGAAGCTAATCGCGCACCAGCATATCTAATTGTCTTTAGTTTCGTACGATTTTACCTAATGCCTCTAGGAGTTGTGGGTTATCTTCCAAGCCGATTTTAGCTACGGCAAAGAACTCGCTCATCCAATCGTCAATTTTATAGAATGCAGCGTCTTTAGCTTTGGTTGCATCTTGCGACTCCCCCTTTTCTCTAAGGTAAAGCGAGCGTGCTGCTTCGAGATCGGTTATTAAGGTATTGGCTGCGCTTATTTCTTCGATTGTGACTTTTAAACGAGCTAATTTGGCTTGAATAATGGTATCGCTTGATGCAAGGCTATAAAATTTCTTAAGCACCTCTAACCATTTAATGTAGGCTTGTGGCATAGAACCCAAAATCGCTAATTTCTGAGCTGTCACCATATCGTTTCGAAAGATGACTTTGGCTTTTTTGCGATGGGTATTGAAGATGTCTTCGAGATTGCTTTTTAGAGTAGAAAAGCTTGCATAGGCTTCGGAGGTTTCATCGTCTTCGATTTTGTTAGCGTCGAAAGCTTGGCGAGTTGCTGCCCAAAGCAGTTTGCCTTCGCCAATAACAGTTGAATCGTAACCTAAATCGGTTAATGCTGCCATTATTACTGGTTGCTTTTCGGCATTGTCTAATGCGATGCGATAATGTTCTAGGGTTGCTGAATCGGTTAATTTTGTACGAGATGCCATAATTTTTGAATTTTGGGTTAATTAGAAATTACATTTTATTTATTCTTACTTAGTTTTTTATTTTTCTGACTTACAATTGTGTTTTCCCAACATACTTTCTCATTTTCCGGACTCGTTCATGCATTTTCCAGACCCATTCATGCATTTCCCAAGCTTACTTCTCCATTTTCCAGACTCATTCTTGCATTATCCATGCCCACATCTCTATTTTCCTGACCTACAATTGTATTTTTCCAAGCTACACTCCTATTTCCCCGTCTTATACTTCATTTTCTAGCCTGTGTAGTTGTGTAGATTACTGCTACATAATTTCAAAACTATGTTGAATTTAGAGAAAACAATTTGAACAATCATCTATTTTACAAAATTATTTATTCGATTTATAATTGTTTAACAAGTATTAAACAAAATCCCCCCAAACATGAATACGTTTGGGGGGATTTATTTGGATTCTATCGCTACCGCACGGTTGCACCGTGTGGTTTTAATTCATAACTAGTGGGAACGCGATGTAATCGCGCACCAGCTGGGATTTAATTGTTTTCAACTATTTGTATTTCCTCTTCTGTTAAATCGTAAAGTTTATAAACCATTTGGTCTATTTCTTTATCCGTTTTATCTATCTCAGCTTTTAAGCTTTGGGCTTCTGCCTTTTTAGTTTCAAAAACTTCCATCCATTCAAATTCCTCTTTTTTGTCAAGAGGTTTGTCAGTGGTTCTGCCAAGGGGACATGTCCCCTTGTTGGCCTTAATGGCTTTATTTAGTTCTTTTATGAAGTCGGAAAAATCTAAGTCGTGCCAGTTTTGGAGTTTTCTAGGTACTTGTTCTATTGAATATTGATATTTTAGGTATTTAAGGAAATTTTTATTCATGAAGTTGAAAGAAATATTCATCTCAATCATCTTTTCAGTTAGATCAATTAATTCAGTTTTGCTTGGACTATTTAGATTGACTGGTAAATTTTTGTATTCACCTATCTTGATCTTTGGGAAGAGTGCATCAAACTCATTTGCTTTGTAGCGGAAATAGTATGCTACCAACTTCGAAGTGAGTTGAGCTAAAACAAATTTGGGATTAACCACTTCTGATTGCTCTTCATCAAACTTTGCAATGAATACGCTTTGATCAATTATAAATGGAATATTAACCAATGTACAATTCAAATTTGTCCCTAGCACTTGTCGACAAATAATACGATCCCCTTCAAAAAACTTAGGTTCTCTTGGAGCTGCCAACCATTCCCCATATGATACATATGAGATATCATCCCATTCTAAGGAGTATCTGTTCACGTGTTTACCACGAATTTCAGGAACAAATGTTTCATCTTTTGCATGATCAGAATGATACAACTTGTTCTTTATTATTTCAGGATCCTGCCCTCTGTATTTGTCATAGGGGTTTATTCCTCTTGTAACAGAACTAATATCGCACAACTTTGTAGAGTTGTTATTGATCTTTGTAAAGATTGGTTCTGCTTCTTTAGCAATTTCAACATCAAATATGAACTTATCATTAGCCAAAAACCTACTTTGATCTACAGCATGTTTTTCTATGTATTCTAAATTATTGAAACAACCTATATCTATAGCATTATTCTTTATCTGAGATTTGAATGCAATAAAAATTAATGTATCAACTGATGCATCAGTAAATATATTATCCAGATTGGGAATTATTTTATTAAAGGACAGATTTTCTAAAACAAATAATCGGCACTTGTCAAACATCAAATTCTTAAGCCATGAATTTGGAACGATATAACTTATTATACCATTTTTTTTCAGCAGCATTGTGCCCAACTCCATGAAAGATATATATAAATCAAGTTGATATTGCGCGGTTGAATAGTTCTTGTGGTAATACTGTTTCTCTATTTCATTAAAGGACTTGGAAACATAAGGCGGATTCCCAATTACCACATCAAAACCACCTTTATGCTCGCTGCGGAATGCATGATCCTGTGAAGAGAGAAATTCTTTTTTGAGTTTTTCTATCTCTTTTATTTTAGGCAGTTCGTGCTTTTCACGGTTATTGCGAATATATGCTTTTGCATTTTTTAGGTATTCCTCGTCTTTTATTTCCGTTTTCCCGAATTTTTGCGTCCATACTTGGTGCTGCGTTTCTCCGCGAGTCGTTTTGCTCTCCGATTCCGCGATATCCGGAGAGAGAGTATCCGATTCCGCGATATCCGACAAGGGGGCATGCCCCCTTGTTACTGCCGTAGTCGTTGTCGTAGTCGTAGTCGTATTCGTAGCTACCGTAGTCGTTGCCGCCGCTACACCTGCCACGGTATAGCCACGGCTGCGATTACGCATTTTTGCCGATACCGATTTTAGTTTGCCTACTATTTTAGCCAGTTCGTCTTCTTCGCATACCAGCAGAATATGCATGTGGTCGCCACAGATATTATATTCCAGTATGTTCAACTTATCTTCTAGGGCTATATCTTTTACGGTTTGCGTTATAATTATCTCATCTTTTTCGTCGAACCATTCGGCATCGCCAAGTACCACATGATTATCGAACATGCGTTGCGAGTATCGCGAGTTATGTGTGGCTGTGGTCACGTGCCAGGCCTTTTTCTCTTTCTTCTGAAAAATATTTGGGAATTCGTTTTGCCAATTAAAGGCCTTATCACCTGCAACTGCTTTACTGTCTATTAATGAGTTTCCACACTTAATATTACTGCTTAAGTTGTTCAGCTTTCGTCTGGGTTGTGCGGTACGTAACCATAAAGAGAGTTTGGCAATTTCAACGGATTCCTCGTTTAGGTCAACCCCAAAAATATTGTTTTCTAATACTGTGGTTTCAATATTTGGAAACACCAAGCCACCGCCTAATAAACTGGTTTGTAGCTCATCTAAATGTTGGTGTTCTTTTATTAAGAAGTCTAAAGCTTGGTTTAAGAAAGCCCCCGAACCACAAGCAGGGTCGAGTATGCTTAGTTGCAACAGCCACGCTCGGTAGGTATCCAAAACAGCCAGAAGCTTCTTTTTGGTTTCCTTTTGGCGTTTGGGATGAAATTCTTCATCTACAATTTTAAGTTCTGCTTTTTTCTCAGCACAAAGCTTACCTACAGTATTATCTACTATGTATTTGGTTATGTATTTTGGTGTGTAAAAAACACCATCTTTCTTACGTTTGGTTTTCTGTTTATCGAACTCTGCCCCTTCAATTTCGGCGTTTACACTTTCTATCTCGTTCAGGGAGTTTTCGAAAATATGACCAAGTATGTTAACATCTACCTGGCTTTCGAAATCGTAATTCGATAAGGCCTTGCTGTGTTTATGCAATAGTTCGTCGCTAATATGCAAGCTATCTAAAACGGCATCAGCTTTAAATAAACCACCGTTATAAGCGAATATCTCAGCAGCCTTGTCTGTTCCTTTTCTTCCTTGATCTAAGTAATTGAAATATTTTTTGAAGCGATTATACAAAGGAACATCTGCATCTAAGTCTTTTAACTTATTCCATTGCTCCAAAATCATTAAAGTAGAATTTGGAGGCAATAAACCTCTGTCTTCTGCAAAAAAGATGAACAAGAAACGGTCAATCAGTTTCTGAGATTTTTTGAATAAAGTCCGTTTAATATTCTTGCTTGCTGTATCGCTATCTTGGTTGTTTAACTCAGCACGAAAAACATCATTTTTCATATTGAGCTTTACCAAATCGCGAAACAATTCACGTTTAAACTGTGAATAATCGGCATAAAACTTTTTGGTAATGGCTTCTTCTTCCTGAATGGAAGCTTCTTTTATTCTTAGAGGAACATTGCTTAATACATTGTCTTTGGCTAAGCACAAATACAAGAGTTCGAATCGTTTTTGATTTAGATTAAACAAATCGAACTCCTCGAAATCGACTGCATTATTGATATAAAAACGAATTTTTTCGAAGTTGGAAGTAATGACATACACACAGCCTGTTTGATTAGCTTTGTAATCGAACGCTTGTTGGCGAACTTTCTCTAAATCTTTAGTGTTAGTTCCTTTAAGCTCTATTACGGCTAATGCTTGGTCGTCTTTAAGTATGGCGCCATCAGCTTTTTTACTGTTCTTTTCGTTTTTGAATTCGGTAGTTAGATTGAAGTTCTTATTCGGAGCTAAAGTATAGCCTAATACATTTACGAATAACTCGATAAGAAACCCCTCTTGAAATTGCTCCTCTTTTCGCTCCCTTATATTCTGCTGAATTTTAGGGTCGTGAAAGTATTTGGTGAATTTTTTAAATGCTTTTGCAACAAGTTCGCTGTCCTGTTGCTTAAGATATTTCGTAAGTACTGATTTTTGGTATAATGCCATACTGCTAGTTTATAACAACACAAGGGTTGTTATTTCATTTATCTTATTGGTTTAAACATCCTTATCCGACTTGTGTGGTAGGGTAAGTAGCCTTTTTTAGGGTGACTAAAATTAAGGATAAATTTGATTAAACAGTATTTATGCATCAAGTAAAACAACATTCTACATAAAATAGAAGCACTCTTCATAATTGAGATGGCTGCATGGGTGGAGACGCAATGCATTGCGTTTCTACAGATTTATTATCCGTTAGACGCGATTAATCGCATCACTACAGAAATCGATTCATACAATAGCAGACAAAAACAAAAGACCCCAAACGTGAATACGTTTGGGGCGTTTTGATTGGCTCCTCTACTTGGTGGAGGCTTATGGCTTTTTGTTGAAGTAATCCCAAGATAACTTTGCTATTTCAGCGATTATCTTCTGGTTGGTTTCACTGTCTTCCATA
Organism: uncultured Marinifilaceae bacterium; assembly: GCA_963977525.1. Taxonomy (GTDB): domain Bacteria; phylum Bacteroidota; class Bacteroidia; order Bacteroidales; family Marinifilaceae; genus Ancylomarina. The sequence goes on along the minus strand of CAXBPC010000035.1, from coordinate 17,191 downwards.
GAATCAGTTACCAAAATACTTAAATAGAAATACGAACCATCTGGCAAGAAAATGATTCCAATATCGTTTAATGCTCCGGTTAAGCCTTTTTCATTTTTTCCTGAATGCCCCGTTTTATGTGCAACTACTGCATCTTTTGGTAAAAGCCCTTTAATGCTTTTCTTTCCTGTTCTGGTGCCTTTCAATATCTCTAGAAGGAAGTTATAACTTTCGGTACTCAATAGGCTATTATCATTCACGAAGAACAAGTCTAAAGCCTGATTTGCTGCATTTGCAGTGGTCCAGTTTTCATATTGACTATCCCACTCAGCTTGCATAACAATTTCGGGATGGACAATAGCAATATCCTTAATACCAAGCTTGTGTAAATAGGCTTGTACCACCTCTGTCCCACCTAATAAATCGAAAAGCAAATCGCATCCTAAATTATCACTTAAAGCAACCGTGTATTTAAGTATCTCGGCTAGGCTTACTTCTGCTCCATTGGGGTATTTCTTACGAAGCGGGCTCCATAGGCGACTATACTTGTCGAGTGTTTTTTTATCAATGGCAATTTTATCGTCCAAACTGATCTTATCTTGGTCAACCTGATGGAGTACTGCTAAAGCCAAATGGAATTTAAACACAGATTGCATAGGCAAATGCTTATTTCCATTTATAGAAAGTGTGTCTTCAGGCTTACGACCTTTTATGGCTACACCTACGGTAGCTGATTTATCCTGCAATACTTTATTAATTTTCAGTCGTAAGGTCTCAATGGACTGTGCATTTGAAAAACTAAAAATCGTAGAAAGAAATAGAATTAAAAGTGTCGCTCTTTTTGTCATACAGGTCTTAGTGTTTTTTTTATCTACAAGTGTAAATTGTTTGTATTTGTAGAGATGCAATGCATTATAACAAAAGACGCCCAAATTGGACGCCTCTACCGTTATTTTCTGAATTGGATATGCTAAATGCTCAATTTGCCAATATGCTTGTTAATTATCTCCCATAGCAATTTTTCACTGAAGGGTTTTGAGATATAAGCGTTACACCCAGCTTCAAGTGCTTTTTGCTCGTCGCCATTAAGTGCAAAAGCCGTTTGTGCAATTATAATGATGTCTTTGTTAAACTTGCGTATTTCTCTGGTGGCTTCATAGCCATCCATTTCGGGTAACTGAATATCCATCAGTACCAAATCGATGTCGGAGTTTATGAGGCAAGCTGACACCGCTTCGGCTCCTGTTCTAGCGAAAATAATTTCATTTTCAAATTTCTGGACAGCAATCGAAATAAGCTCTTTTGATACTTTATCGTCTTCTACAATTAATATTTTCAAGCTGCTGATTGGGTTTAATTCTAGGCTAGGCAAAATTTTATTTTTTGCGCTATTTTCTTTTATCGTTTCGCTCTTGTACGGTAAGGTAAAATAAAAGACACTTCCTTTTCCCAGCTCTGATTTCATCCAAATTTTTCCGCCAAGCATTTCAGCATAAGCTTTTGATATTGCAAGTCCTAAGCCTGAACCGTCAAAGACTCTTCTGTTCCCACAATCTACCTGTTCAAAACGATTAAAAATTGCTTGTTCTCGATCTTTTGGAATACCTACTCCTGTATCTTCTACAAAAAACTCGATACAATTATTTTTTAAGGAATAGCCAAAAGTAATTGAGCCTTTTTCAGTGTATTTAATGGCATTTTTAACAAGGTTCGTTAATATCCCATGGAGTTTATCGCCGTCGGTAATTATATTAGCTTGATCAAGTGAGAGTGAAGGCTTTAAAGCGAACGACAATCCTTTCAGTTCTGCTTCAGAAGAATGGAAATTATAAATTTCATTCATAATACTCTGTATAGAAATCTCAGTATTTGAAATGAGTACCTCTCCAGCCTCAATCCTCGAAATATCTATAATATCGTTTATTGTATTTAGTAGCCTATCACTGCTTTTGTTAATAATATCTGAATATGTATTTATTTCAGACTGGCTTAAGTCGGGGTTGTTAAGCAGATCAATAAATCCACGAATCCCATTCAATGGGGTGCGTATTTCGTGGCTCATATTAGCGAGAAATGCACTCTTAAGCCTATCGCTTTCCAATGCTTTATCTAATGCTATTTTGAGCTTTATTTCAGTGTTTTTTTTCTCATTAATACTAGAACCAATAGCGGTTGCTATCCCATTTTCATCTGCTTTGCTACCATGCCAAGCCATCCACTTATATGAACCATCCTTACATAAAATTCGATTCTCAAAGAAAGTCATTATATTACCGCCCAGCTGATTAGACACTTCAGATACTGTTTGTTGTCTATTATTGGGATGAACTAATTCCATAAATGGTATTGATGTGAATTCTTCAACTGAATAACCAAGTATTCTTGTTACCGCCTGATTTGCTTCAATAAAATAACCGGTTTCTAAATTTGCTTTAGAAATAATACTTGGTGATATATCGAATGTGTTTTGTAGATTTTCTTCAGCAGCACGTATTTTTTCTTCCGCTAGCTTTCGCTCGGTGATATCAGAAGCCATACTTATTACCATATTTTTACCATTGGATAGTTTTCCTATTGGACTGGTTCTGAAATCCCAAAGACGATAACTGCCATCTTTGATCTTCACTTGCCATTCACCATCGTATTGTGTTTTATCAATTTTGTATAAATTATCAATAAACTCCTGGCTCGGAACAGCATCTTTACCATATGCTTTTAATGACCATTGTTTTATAGTTGGTATGTCATCAATAGTATATCCTGACTGCTTAATCCACTCTTCAGATAATTGTAGTACTTCTCCATAGGCATGAATCATAATCGGATATGGAGCATAGGTAATAGCGTGGCGGAATCTTTCTTCGCTTTCTTTTAATTCTTTTTCTGCCAGTTTACGATCGGTAACATCCTGATGAACAATAACAATATTTTTAATTTTGCCAGAAAGCTCCTTTAAAGGATAAATTCTAGTACTTAACCAACGTACTCTTCCTACTCCTCTTGCTTCCGTATTACCTTTAGGATCAAAAATAAATTCTGGTACAACAACAGATTCACCAGCATAAGCACGTTTTACATATGCCAGCAACCCGCTAGCTTCAACTTCTTTACTTTCAAGAACATTAAATTTATTGAGAGTTGTTTCGGCAGGGAAATTCCATAATTCCTCATAAGCTTTATTGACCGATATTTGCAGACCATTAAGGTCATAAAGTTCAACAACGAAAGGTGATTGTTGCATTAAAGATTTAAATTTCGCTTCACTTTCTTTTAATTTTTCTTCTGCTTGTTTTTTTTCCGTAGTATTGATTTGTGTACCCCATGTATGTATCAAATAACCGTCTTCAACATATCCTATTGTATTATTCGCAAACCAAAGCTCATTTCCATCTTTGTCAACTTCTTTAGACTCCGCATCAGTAATGTGGTAATTTGCTTCAATCCAAGATCTAAGGAATTCTAAATTCACTGGATTATCTGTGCCCCCATGTAATTCAGCCATGGTCATTCCAATTAGGTCGTTTGCTTTGTCGAAACCATACATTTTTGCCAGGGAATCGTTTGCTTCAACTACATAGCCTTCATAAAGATTCTTGATTTGTTCTTCAACGGGCATATCAACCGATATGGGTTCTTTCAATTGCAAAAGGTAAATTCCATCGGAAGCCTGTTCTACATAGCTGCGAAATTTCTCCTCGCTAAGACGCAGATCGTTTTCGGTTTTTTTATTCTTGGTGATATCTTGTGTGAAACCTATGGCAGAAATCGGCTTTCCATTAGCACCAAATACGACATCAGCTTTCTCCATAAGCCATCGTACATTTCCATCTATAATAACACGATGCTCTATATCGTATGGTTTCCCGGCCAGAGCCTCTGTCCATTGATTGTTCACATATTCCCTATCTTCCGGATGTATGTAATTCAAAAATATTTCATACGTGAGAGAAGTACCCATTGGAATTCCGAAATTTCGATAATTCTGATCTGTCCAGATCAATTCATTCGTTAATAAATCATGTTCCCATGTGCCTATTTTTCCTATTTCCTGTGTTTTTTCACGGTAATATTGATTCTCTAGTAATGGAGATTTTTCAAGCAAGATACTGCTTGCTTGCTTCGATCGTTCTAATTCAAATATTTTGGATTCCAATTGATTTATTTCTATCTGAAGTTCTTCTTTTATCTTGATCTTTTTCATTCTGCTAATTTCGGTGGAATTGCACCCAGTCAGAGGAAATTGTTCGATGAACTGGTAGGTTTACAAGATATAATAATTTTTTAAGCATTCTACTATTGATTCAATCCTGTGTGATCTATGCCAAATTAATCCAAAATTACAGGCTCATCAGTAAGTCTTAAAGAGTCATATTTACTCGAACAAGAAGCCATGCTTCCTTTCCATCAGAACTACCCCTCACCGCATCGGTCTATAAGCTATTAAGACCTAGTCAATTCTACAGTTGACGCGTGGTAAGCTTAATTATTTTATTTACCTTTTGCATTCCAAAATTAAACCCCACTATGCAGAAATTTAATCCAGTAAAAAACCATCAGAACACCCGAAAAACAATAGGGTATGTCACCAGAAAAGAAGCTACTGATAAGGACTATAAACGAATCGGATTCATGTCTGGTTTGGAGGTTCATCAGCAGCTAAAAACTGAAAAGAAACTTTTCTGTCATTGTCCTGCAGGACTCTTGCACGATCATAACGATTATGATGCTGAGATTATCCGCCATATGCGTCCTACGCTTTCGGAGCTTGGCGAGTATGATGGAACAGCTTTGATGGAATTTAGAACCAGAAAAGAAATCACCTATCGTTTGAACAACAATTCGGCTTGTACCTACGAAATTGACGACACCCCACCCTTTATAATCAATAAGGAGGCTTTGGAGTATGCGCTTGAAATCTCGTTGCTCTCCAACCTTAATATTGTAGGTGAAGTGCATATCACGCGTAAGCAATATTTGGATGGCAGTATTCCTGCAGGTTTCCAAAGAACAGCTATTCTTGGTGTTGAAGGTCATATTCAGTTGAAAAACAAGAAAGTTCGCCTGATTCAGTTGAGTATAGAAGAAGATTCGTGTAGAGAGATTTCGGATATTGGCCACAACAGACTTTATAAGACGGATCGTTTGGGCATGCCTTTGATTGAGACGGTAACTTATCCTGAATGTTTTACGCCTGATGAATTGAGAGAAGCTGCGGAATACATTCGTTTCCTTAATAGAAGTACGGGGAAAGTACGTACAGGAATGGGTGCTGGTCGCGAAGATGTTAATGTGAGCTGTAAAGGCGGTACGCGTGTAGAAATAAAAGGTGTAGCGCATAATAAATGGATTCCTGAGCTTTCGCATAATGAAGCTTTCCGTCAGTGGGCTTTGCTTAATGTGCAGAAGCTGCTGAAAGGTCAGGTTAAAAATAAGGAGAATTGGAAAATCAAGAGTGAGAAGATTGATCCAACGTCATTGAAGCTTAAAAATAAGCTAATGGAATCAATTGATTTTTCTGAGATGGAGGTTTATGCTGTCAACTTAGAAGGTTTCCAAGGCGTGCTTTCACACTTTACACAGCCAAGCCAATGTTTCGCCAACGAAATTGCGGATAGATTAAAGGTTGTGGCTTGTATCGAAAAGCCTAATATGATTCATTCGGAAGAAATTGACGGATCGAGTTTAAAGGCAGATATCGATACGATTAAAGAGCTTATGAATGCGGGTGATACCGATGCACAAATCATATTCTGGGGACCGAAAGATGATATTCCTACGGCCCTTGAAACCATAGAGGAAAGATGCATAATGGCGTTCGATACGATTCCTGAAGAAACTCGTAAATCCTTTAAGGATGGAACGACCATCTTCGAAAGAGTTCTACCGGGTGCAGACAGAATGTATCCTGATACCGATTCGGCTCCTATCCCATTGCCAAACGATTATATTGAGAGCTTAGACCAGAACCTACCTGTTGATATATCCAAGCGCTATGAACAACTCCGTAATTGGGGCATCCCAACTGATACGGATCATTATATCCTGAGAAACAATTTGGTTCCCGTTATCGAGAAAATCGAAAAACTAAAGGTGCCTGCTAAATTTGTTGGAACTTTCTTTGGACATACGCTAAAGTATGTTGAAGGCAAATTCAAAAAGCATGAAGAATTCAAGTACAACCGCATTGTTAAAATGTTTGAATACATACAAAAGAATAAACTTCATTATGCGATTTCGAAGCTGATGCTTCCTGTGCTTATTGAGCATCCAAATATGGATTTCTCATCGATTCTGACTAGCATTAATTTTAAGAAAAGAAGTCTAGAGGAATTATTAGCGCCTGTCAATTATTTGAATGAAAAGTTCAAAGAAAGCAACTCTATAACCGATAAAACGAAAGTTACCGATTGGATTATGGGCCAGCTTCATAAGCAAGCTACAGGGAATATGGCATTAAGCGAATTGAAAACTCAAATTGAAAAAGCTATTAAATAATCGACTCGTATGGAAGATATTTTTCAAGGATATAAAGGCGGAGCGCTAGAAGTACTCAAAAAATATAATGTGAGAGTTTGGGGAACGGCAAAGATTACCACAACACGTGGCGATTTTGAAGGAACCATCTTACCTAGATCAGAGAATGACGATGATCAGCATATTGTTTTAAAAATTATTACTGGTTATAATATTGGGGTTGATATCATCACCATTACCGAGATGAAGGAAACTGGTTACAAAAAGGCCAACTATAAGATTCCTGAGAAGGAGTTTCCTTTTACCGAGGGTTTGCCTGCTGTGAAACTATTTGGTACGGGAGGTACAATTGCCTCGCGTCTGGATTATAGAACTGGAGCGGTAATACCTGCTTTCTCGCCAGGCGAATTGTATGGTGCTGTGCCCGAATTGGCTGACATCTGTAATTTGACAACCGAAAAGGTTTTTGCTGTATTTAGTGAGAATATGGGGCCTCCTCAATATATGCAATTGGCAAAAGCTATTGGTAAAGAAATTGAGAACGGCGTTGATGGTATTGTTATTGGTCATGGTACCGATACAATGCACCACACGGGTGCTGCCTTAACCTTTATGGTACAAAATTCACCTGTACCTATCGTTATTGTGGGATCGCAACGTTCGTCGGACCGACCAAGTTCTGATGCTGCTTTAAACCTAATGCACGCTATGTTTGCAGCTGGCAATTGTGATATTGCTGAAGTGATGGTTTGTATGTTTGGGCCTACATCTGATGAATATGGTTTACTGCATAAGGGAACTCGTGTGCGGAAGATGCACTCCTCTTATCGATCTACATTTAGAACCATTGGTGATACGCCGTTGGCTATGGTCAACCGTCATAAGGTTGATTACATTAAAAAAGAATATAAGCACAGAAGAAAGGATCGTAACGTTACTATAAAGCCTTATTTCAGTGATAAAGTCACCATGCTATATTATTATCCTGGCATGAAACCAGACGTTTTGGATGCTTTAGTTGATCTTGGTTATAAGGGGATTGTTTTTATTGGAACTGGCTTAGGTCATGTGAATAAAGAACTGTATCCTTCCATTGCCAGAGCAAAGGCAAAAGGGGTGTATATGTTTATGACGCTTCAAACCATTTGGGGCTATGTTCAAATGTTTGTTTACGAAACTGGTCGTGAGATGATGGCTAGAGGTATTGTTCCTGGTGGCAATATGCTACCTGAAGTTGCTTACATTAAACTGGGTTGGGCAATGGGTCAGACTGATGACCTAGAAGAGGTTCATAAGCTGATGCTAACGCCTATCAACGATGAAATAACCGAAAGAGAGCCGTATAATGGTTATCTTCTGTATCAGGGTGGTATTCCTGAGGTGGAGGCATTTATTAAGGAGGTTCATAAATAGGAAATGTATCGTAGAGACGCAATGCATTGCGTCTCTACATATTTACAACATCAAAAATCCCCAAACGTGCTATACGTTTGGGGACTCTTTTTTTTTATATTTTAAAACTATTTCGTGCTCTTATCCATGACAATTAAAGGCTGAACTTGGAGTTTGCTTTCCTGCTCTATTGCCTTTCTTTTATTCGACCACTTGAAGTATTGAATCAAAATCAAAGATAAAGCTCCACAGATAGCAAAACCAACAAAAAGAGCTATAGCGGTAAGTTCAATATATCTACCGATGAAAGTTGCAAGCGGCACAGCAATAATTGTTGCTACAAAACCGAATATTGCTGCGCCTATACCAGCAATGTGTCCAATAGGCTGCATGGCTAAGGCATTAATATTCCCAAACATAAATCCGACACAGAAAATCATCATGACAAAGAATACTAGCAGAATTGAAAGACTAGGATTTGGCTCTCCATAATATAAAAACACATAGCTTAGGGAAATAAGCGTTAATGCAAGGTTAAATACTGAAGCCAATTTTAGCATACCGAATCGGATAACAAATGTTCCATTTAAAAAGGTTGACAAACCAACAACTATTGCTATTCCTGCGAAAATATAAGGAAACTCTTCAACCAAACCGTATTGTATTTGAAAGATATGTTGACTGGAACTCAAATACACCATAAATGCCGCTGTAGTAAAACCTGAAACGAAGGTGAAAACCACAGTTTGTTTGTGTTTTACAAATTCCTTTAAGCCCTCGCTAAAGAGAGACATTTTCATTTTCTTTCTTTTCTCTTCAACCAAGGTTTCAGGCTGTCGTTGCCATAACCAGATAACCACGAAAAGGCCAAATATCACCTGACTGGTAAAGATGGATTGCCATCCAAAACTATCTAACATCAACTTTCCAAAGGAAGGTGCAATAATAGGCGCTAAAATGAAGATAGCCGTCACAAAAGACATAATTCGTGCCATATTGTCTCCAACAAATCGGTCTCTAACCATTGCCATACTAATGGTTTTTGGTGCAGACAAGCCAACACCTTGTAGAATTCTTCCCAGAATCATCATCTCCATACTTGTGGCATATATACAAATCAAGCTGGCTAAGGCAAAAACAGAGTAACCTAAATAAATAACTGCCTTTCGACCTAAACTATCGGATAATGGACCAGATATGAGCTGACCAAAGCCAGTTCCCAGAAAAATCATGGTGATTAACAACTGATTGTTTTTCGTATCGGAAATACCAATAGTATTGGCAATATCATTTAAGCCTGGCAATAAAGCATCGATAGACAAGGATGCTAACGACATTAAAGATGCCATGATGATGATGAATTCTGTATCAGATTTCTTTTTGATATTCATTAATATATTTTGAGTTACTATTTTTTTATAAATGAGAAGCCCCAAACCATTACCTGGTTTGGGGCCGCAAATTAGTTGAAAAAATTTATTTATAGTTCTTTTTCTCTGTGATATAATAGATCAAAGGAACAATTAAGAGTGTTAAGAATGTTGATGCAATTGTTCCACCCATTAGTGAAATAGCTAAACCTTGGAAGATAGGATCGAATAGGATAACTACGGCTCCAATCACAACAGTTCCTGCTGTTAAAAGGATTGGTGTTGTTCTCACCGCTCCTGCCTCAATTATGGCTTCTTTAAGCGGACTACCTTCTGCCAAGCGCATATTTATAAAGTCGATGAGCAGTATGGCGTTTCGAACCATAATACCTGCGAGGGCAATCAATCCAATCATAGATGTTGCTGTAAAGAAGGCACCCATTAACCAGTGTCCAACCAAAATACCAATCAGAGATAAAGGAATGGATACCATCATCACAAATGGCACTTTAAAGTTCTGGAACCATCCAATAATCAGCATATAGATAACAAGTAGAACAACTGCAAAGGCTGTTCCTAAATCGCGGAATACCTCGTAGGTAATTTGCCACTCACCATCCCACTTCAGGCTGTAATCATCCTCCATTAATGGTTGATGCGTGTATTCTTCAGTTAAAGAAAAGCCTTGTGGCACTTTAATCTCACCAAGATTCTCAGAGATTCCCATAATCCCATACACAGGACTTTCGAGTTTACCAGCTACATCAGCCGTTACATAAACCACGCGTTTCTGATTCTTGCGATAAATGCTTTTCTCTTTAGTAATTTCATTAATCTCAACAATATCGCCGATGGCTAACATCTCTCCAGTTTGAGTCAAGATATTCACCTTTTTCAGATCATTCAAACTAGATCTTTCCTCCTCTTTTAAACGAAGATTGATACCTATTTGATTGTGCTCATTTTCTTGATAGAATTGAGAAACATCTTGACCATTTAAAGTCATGGCTATAGTTTGAACAACCTGCTGCGTACTAACACCAGCTAACATTGCTTTCTCCTTATTCACATCAAACTGATATTCTTTCTGATCATCTTCAATCAACCAATCAACATCAACCACATCGGGTGTTTTGTTAAAAAGCGTTTTTAATTGAGACGCAATAGCAATTTGCTCTTGATCATTCGGTCCATATATCTCAGCAACCAGTGTTGACATTACAGGTGGTCCTGGAGGTACTTCTACAACCTTAACATTGGCATGAAACTTATTTCCTATAGCCTGTAAGCCAGTACGCATCGCTTTTGCAATATCGTGCGACTGTTCATCTCTATCCTTCTTATGAGTCAGGTTCACCTGAATATCGGCCATATTAGTGCCTTTACGTAAGTCGTAATGACGAACCAAACCGTTAAAGTTCATTGGTGCTGCTGTTCCAACATAGCATTGGTAATCCATCACATTATTTTGCTGAGCAACATAGGCAGCAAGCTCTTTAGTCACCATCGCTGTGCGTTCAAGGGTTGTTCCCTCTGGCATATCAATAATTACTTGGAACTCATTTTTATTATCAAAAGGCAACATTTTAACGGCTACTTTTTTAAAATAAACCAAGGTGGTTGAGGCCAATAAAAGAATGATTACCGATATAATAAATGACCATCGCAATTTTGGAGACTCCAACATGGGGCGCATGGTCTTGTTATAAATCTTGTATATAAAACCATCCTCGAGTTTGAACTTACTCTCAATATCTTCTTCTTCATCTTCTCCACCTTTCAACAATCGATAAGCTAAATAAGGTGTAATGGTTAAAGCAACCAATAAGGAAAATATCATGGCAATGGATGCACCAATAGGCATAGGACTCATATATGGACCCATCAAACCTGACACAAAGACCATAGGTAGAACTGCAGCAATTACTGTGAAAGTTGCCAAAATGGTTGGATTACCTACCTCGTCAATAGAGACAAGAGCGGCTTCCATAAAGGACTTCTTCTTCATTTTGAAATGACGGTGCATATTCTCGGCAATAATTATGGAGTCATCGACCACAATTCCCGTTACAAAGACCAATGCAAATAGTGTAATTCTATTCAAAGTATAGTCTAGATAATAGTAGCTAAACATGGTTAATGCAAAGGTGATAGGTACCGAAAGAAATACAACCAATCCACCACGCCAACCCATAGCTAACATTACTACAAAGGTTACGGCTATAATAGCACCTAAAAGGTGTAATAAAAGCTCTGCTACCTTATCGGATGCAGTTGCGCCATAATTTCGTGTCACTTCAACATGAACATCAGAAGGAATCAAATCTTTCTTCAACAATTCTAATTTATTTAGAATCTGATCTGAGATCTTCATTGCATCGGCACCTCTACGTTTCGCTATTGAAAGCGTTACAGCCTGGTACTCGCTTTTAAAAGCTGCATGCAAGTCGTTCACTTCACCATACCCAAAACTTACATACTGAGAAGGAATTTCTGGCCCGTCAACGACCTCTGCAACCTGTTTCAAATACACAGGACTCCCCTCATTTATTCCAACAACAAGGTTGGAAAGTTCTTCGGCATTTTCGATAAAACTACCCGTCTTAACCAAGAACTGATTATCGTTCTTATTAAAAGAACCAGAACCCATTTGTTGGTTAGCAGCTTGAATATTTTGTGCAACACTTAAAGCGTCGACATGGTAGTTAGCCATTAACTCACGGTTCAAAATAACCTGAAGTTGTCGCGAACGTCCACCTCTAATTGCTGTGGATGAAACTTCGCTTACTTTTTCAACTTCATTATTCAATTCCTGAGCAATTCGTCGCAGTTGGAAGTCGTCATATTTTTCGCTCCAAAGGGTTAATCCCAAGACTGGAACATCATCAATGGCACGTGTTTTAATCAATGGAAATGAAATTCCTTTAGGCATCTCATCCATATGTTTCATGATCTCGTTGTACATTTTAACAAGAGAACGTTCTATATCCTCTCCCACATAAAATTGTACAATTAACATCGCTTGTTCCGACATAGATGTTGAATACACATATTCTACGCCTGGTATATTAGCAACCACTTTCTCTAGTGGCTTCACAATTCTTGATTCAACCTCAGTTGGACTTGCACCTGGGTAAGCTAAAAAGATATCAGCAATAGGTACTTCAATTTGAGGCTCCTCTTCTCGAGGTGTTAGGTACGAACTATAAGCTCCAATGATCAAAAAAGCGACCATTAATAGAGGAGTTAGTTTCGAATTTATAAAGAGTTTGGCTATTCCGCCAGCAAATCCTGTTTTCATATGTTTATAGTTTCATATTCTTGCCATATGGAAGTCGCCAAATAGTCATTTCCCTGTGTGTGGGAAGCTTTGCTCATGGCTCGTTTCATATGATATAGAAGATTAGTCTTGAATACTGCATGTTTACTTTACGTTGTTCACCTTTAGCTTGGCACCATCCCAAATTTTACCTTTGTACGATAAAATATACTTCTCTCCTGAGCTTAAACCTGAAAGCACTTCAATTGAATTGCCATAAGATTTACCTACACGAATCCAACGTAACAAAGCCGTATTGCTCTGACTTAGCGTGTAAATACCAATTAGTTGACCTTTCTCTATTAAAACTGACTTAGGAATAACAATTTTGTTCGTCTCTCCCATTTGAATATAGACCTTTGCAAACATGCCTGTATAAAGTTTCACGCTTGAATCTTTAATCGCATCAAGTTGTAGCTTAACTTCGAACTGATTTCCTGAATCAATTGCAGAAGGATTAATTTCTGATACTCTAGCTTGAATGCGACGCTTATTCTGAGCTGTCAATTCAACTTCTACATAATCGTGAAGCTTAATTTGTGATATTTCTGATTCAGGAACACGAGCAACCACTTCATAGTTCCCTTTCTTCTCGATTGAAAGTAAAGGCATTCCCGGAGATGTTAAATCACCAACTTTAACAAACTGCTTAGTAACGCGACCACTGTATGGTGCGCTTACATTTGCATATTTTAAAGTTTCTTCAACTTCAACCAACATACCTTTAGCAGATTCAAGTTTCGACTCAGCGACTTTCTTCTTAATTTGCATCCCTTCTAGTTCTTTCATTGATGCGGACTTCTTATCGAATAAAACTTGGTATCGTTCTAAATTCTTATCAGCATCAGCCAATAAGGTTTCAGAAACCATAACATTAGCTTCAGCTTGCTTTTTCTTTGCCAAGATATCCTTATTACTAATCTGTAATAAAAGCTGGCCTTTACGAACAGTCTCTCCTAGATTCACATGTATATTCTCAACTTGTCCCATAATTCGAGTACTTAGTTTCGAATAAGTTGCAGCTTCAAGTTTTCCTGTAAAACTCAACAATTCGGCTTGCTTTATATTTTTTGCCTGTGCAACTTCAACTGTCAGGTCGAAACCTTTTGTTTTCTTCTTAACAGGTTCACTGCTACATGAAACTAATAATCCAATTGCAACAAAAATGCTTAAATAATATTTTGTGTTCATAGTGTATCTATTGAATGGTGGTTACCTATTTTTGATTTTATTTCAGCTCTTTTTCAAGAAGAAATTCCAGATAAAATTTAGCTGTATAGTATGTGTTTATAGCATTCAAGTATTCTAAGTTTTTGCTAGCAAATAGAGTTTCTGACTGAATTAAATCTGTCATCTTCTCTAAACCTTGATTAAACCGGTTTGTGCGAATTCTTAATGCTTCTTCAGATTGATCTTTTGCCAATCGTCCCGTTTCAATTTTTTGAATACTCAAAATCAATGAACGCTTAGCATCTTTTATTTTCAGATTATTCTGTTCTAGGTAATCATCAAAATCAAGTTTTTGAAGTTGTAGTTCCGCCTTGGCTTTTTTAACTTTAGCTATATTCTTATATCCTTTAAACAGATCCCACGATAATGAAGCACCAATCATATAATTGTTAGCTTTCGTTCCTAGGAATTCTTTATCGTTCCATTCATAAGCACCAAAGGCATTAATACGAGGTAGGAATTTATTACGAGCTGATTTCAACATCTGCTCTTTTGCCGATACACCTTTTTTATATGCCAAAATATCAGATCGATCTTCATTGTTCTTTTCATCTTTAAGATTAGAATTCATAAGTGGTTCTTGAAAAGGATCAGTAGTTGATAATACGTCATTTGATTCTAAACCTATTAAGAACGCTAGATAATCAGAAGCACCTTGTCGTTGATTTTTGGATTGGTTCAAATGGTTCTCCACTTCTAAAGCGCGAACCTTAGCAGCTAAAACATCAGCTTCCTTAATTAGATCTTCATCGAAAAAATCTAAGCTTTGTTTAAGGTTTGCATCGCTACCAGTTTTAACCTTTTCGAAAACATTCACCGCTTCCTGAGCTAGCTGCAATTGCTTGTAGGCTTTTTTCACCTCAAACTTGATATATTCAGCAGTCCTATCCGATTGAAGGCTTACTGCATCATAACCTAGCTTTGCAGCCTTACGCTCGTAAATACCATCAAAATTCAAAAGAGGTTGTTCTACTTTTATCTGAGTTTGGAAATTCTCCATAGAACCTGGGTCATTCAACAAAACAGGATTAAAGTCAGCGGCAGTTACAACTTCTTGCTTCAGTTTAAAACCAAAACTAGCTAATGGATCGTTTGTTCTTACAGCCGTATGAGATAGATTGACTCCTGGTAAGAATAAAGAATGGGATTGTTGATAATTTGCCTTAGCAATTTCAACACGAGTTTGGGATTTCTTAATCTCCTTATTGTTTTTTTCAGCTATTAATAAAGCCTCCTTAAGGCTAATGTTGACATCATTCATTTGAGCAACAGCAATAAAAGGAATAAAAAATACTGAAAAGATAATCAATCGATAGGTTGAGGTTCGCATATATTCTATGATTTTGGATTCTTTAACGCTTCAAAACTATATAAAAATCAGCACACATCCAACCATCTATATATATAAACTATCTATTTTCTTATAGATTAACCACATCGATTTTTATATTAAAGAAAATTAAAGCTTTAGCTTGATATGAGCAAATATTATTTTGTATTAAATGTGATAGGTTTATCTTTGCCACTTAATCAGTAAAAAAGCAATGAAACCGAGTCTTTGAACTTAAACAAAAGACTAGACTTAAAATACAACTAAAAACCATGAAAGATTCAGTAGTAATATTGTGTGGCGGTGGACCAGCTCCAGGAATTAACACAGTAATAAGTAGCGTAGGAAAAGTATTTCTTAAGAATGGTTACCGCGTAATCGGTATGCACGAAGGATACAAAGGTCTTTTTTCTGAAAATCCTGAAACTCAAGATTTAGATTTCCCATTTCTTGATGGTATTTTCAGTAAGGGTGGGTCTTCTCTTAAAATGAGTCGTTTCAAGCCAAAGAATACTGATTTCAACACAAATTTCTTTATTAAGAACAATGTGAAGCTTTTAGTTACAATTGGAGGAGACGATACAGCATCTACTGCCAATCGTATTTCTAAATATTTAGAAGATAATCAGGTTTCAATTTCAAATATTCACGTACCTAAAACAATTGATAATGATCTTCCGTTACCTATAGGCTCTCCTACTTTTGGATTTCATTCAGCTAAAAATGAAGGTGTACGCATAGCAACAACGGTTTATGAAGATGCTCGTACGTCACAAAATTGGTTTGTATTATCAGCAATGGGTCGTGAAGCGGGTCATTTAGCATTCGGTATTGGAGCTTCAGCTCACTTCCCAATGATCATCATCCCTGAGATGTTTAATAAAACAGATATCTCGGCAGAGAAGATTGCTAACTTGGTTATTTCATCAATTATCAAACGTCGTATTTTAGGTTTAAATTACGGTGCTGCGATTATCAGTGAAGGTGTATTTCACTTTATGGATACAGAAGAAATTGAAAGCACAGGTATCAATTTCACTTATGATGCTCATGGGCATCCTGAGTTATTTAATGTAAGTAAATCACACGTATTCAATATGTTTATTCAACGTAAGATGAAATCATACGACTTGAATATTGGAACCCGTCCAGTAGAACTAGGCTTCGGATTACGTTGTTGTCCACCTGTTGCCTACGATTTAGATTTATGTACCATGTTAGGAAATGGTGTATACAAGCTATTTAAGGCTGGACAATCTAAATGTATGGTAACTGTCGATCCTAAAGGGGATGCATCTCCTCTGTTTCTTAAGGATGTTGAGGATGAAAACGGGAAAGTAAAACCTCGATTGGTTGATGTTAACAGCGAAAAAGTTGTAACTGTGATGAACAACAACCTTCATTACTTATGTGAGGAAGATTTAGAGGCAGCTAAAGCATACCTACCTGATGCTGAAAACTATTTATTCAAAAAGATCTTAAACTGGGAATAAGCTATTCCTATTTTTATAATTACTTAAAGCCCAAATCATTTATTTGATTTGGGCTTTAATTTTAGCAAAACCTTCTATTCAACTTATCCTAAAAATATAATACATTGATAAATAGTTCTATTGTAGAATTTTTTCACTAATTTGTATAGCGCTAACAATCAAATAAAAAGGAAGATGAAACTAATTAGTAATTATAAAGTTTTTCTTGACAAAAAGCTTGTTGTTGAATATCATGAAGGTTCGGGAACATTGGAAAATGTTAAAGCTTTCAAGCTAAAAGAAGCTAGTGATATAAACTACTCGCCTAACTATGATTTACTCATAGATATTAGAGCCACTACTATTGAAGGTATGAGAAATGATGTGAAAGAATATATCAAATTTGCAAGATCTCATAAGGGCATATCTGGGAATCGAAAGTTAGCTGTTATTACAAGTAGTCCTCGACATGTCGTATTCTTCACTTTCTTAAACATGTTCAAAATGCGATTGCCTCAAATTATGAAAATATTTAGCTCTTTAGACGCAGCGATGTTTTGGCTTGGAGAACCGATAGATACTGTGTTAAATTCCAAGTAATATTATCGGAAATATTTATTAAATT
>CAXBPC010000034.1:0-31746 GCA_963977525.1 uncultured Marinifilaceae bacterium | reverse complement strand
TTCGGGGCTCGATGAGTGTGATGGATGTACAGCCCCGAAGTGGCGTGTTTTAATAGCGATGGGAGCATTTCATCGTGTGGAAGGCAAACATTTAAAGTGTTATTTCCGTGATTTATGATTAGTTTAGATGGATGTAAAGCCCCGAAGGGGTGTGTTTAAAATAGCGATGGGAGAAATCCCATCGCTATGTTATAAATACCAGTCATTACGAAGGAGCCCTAGCGACTGAAGTAATCTCTCAACAAAAAGAACTCACCTTAATACAATCTCACAGTTCGTTAATCATGAGATTGCCGCATCCTCGTTCCTCGTCCTCGCAATGACAGTCGTTTTTGAGAAACGGACTATGCATCATTATATATATCGTATGACTCAAGCATTTCTAAACGAATTAAAAGCAGTACTTTTGATCACAATATAAATTGATGAAAATAGTGTTGAAGCAGGAGGCTGAAACGACATTATTAAATAGATTATTATAGGATTGTGGATAGAAAATTAGAATTACTAGCACCAGGGGGAGATGTTGAAGCCATAAAAGCAGCGATACTTGCTGGAGCGAATGCAATATATTGTGGCTTGGATAAGTTCAATGCCCGAAACCGAGCTGCTAACATCAGCTTCGACGATTTACATGGGATTTTAAGATTGGCACATCAGCACGATTGTGAGATTTTCATCACCCTTAATATCATTATTTTAGAAAATGAAATTCCGGCTCTTATTAACCTCCTGAATAAATTAGCAAATACGAGCATCGATGGCGTTATTGTTCAGGACTTGGGCATGCTTTATCTTCTGAATAAATATTACAAGAGCTTCGATGTTCATGCATCAACGCAGATGACCACGCATAACCTAGGTCATATTAAATTCCTATCGAAGTTTAATGTATCCCGTGTTAATTTATCTAGAGAATTAAATATTCATGAGATAAAGGAACTGAGTTCTATTGGGCATCAAAATCAGATCTTGACCGAGGTATTTGTGCATGGTTCTAATTGCATTTCTTTTTCAGGACTTTGTTATATTAGCTCGGTAATTGGAGGTAATTCGGGGAATCGAGGTCGTTGCAGTCAGCCTTGTAGAGATAAGTATGTGCGAACTGCAGAGGGGAAAGATTATCCACTTAACCTGAAAGATAATTCGGCATACTTTGATATCAAAGAATTGTATGAAGCTGGCGTTTATTCCTTAAAGATTGAAGGCCGAATTAAGAAAGCCGATTACGTTTATGCAGTTGTCGATAGCTGGAAAAAGAATATTCAGTCCTTATATAGGCATCAAAAAGGCGGAACTGATAATAGTGCCTTGTATAAGGTCTTTAATCGGGATTTCTCCAATACATTCTTAAAAGGGGATATCAATAAAGCTATGTTTATCGATAACCCTAGAGATAATACCATTAAACATCTCTCAGAAAAGAAAAAGGATGCCTCGGCACAAGAATTAGAGGTGGCTCACTTGGCTTTGTATCAGGAAAAAGATGATCTCAAGAGCTTTATTAAAAAGAACATAAAAGAATTAGATGCAAGCAAGGCATACTTGCGTATTTGTTTGTCGGGAGAAAGTGACCAGCCATTAAAATTATCTGCAAATACGTCTGAAGGTTCTTTTGATTTGTTGTCGGAGGTGCCACTTCTGAGAAAGGGTAGTGAGGTTTTGAATAAGGAAATGCTCTTGAAGCGCTTTAAGGCTATAAACGAAACGGCTTACTATATTGATGAACTCGATATGGATCATTTAGGAGCTGATTTATTTATCCCTTATAAGGAACTGACTTCACTGAAAAAGCGTTTGCTATTCATCTTGAATGGTTCCAAAGAAAGCATTGACCCGATTACACTTCCTAGTCTGAAAAAATCGGAGGCTCATACTGAACAAGCCAAACTTTCTATCTTGATTTCATCAAAAGATGATCTCTCGCTTTGTGATGAGCATACTGGGGATATCTATTTTCAATTACCTAATAGCTTTCAGAATAAACTAGCTGAATACCTTGATCTTTTTAGAGAGAATAAAAAATTGATTCCTTGGTTTCCTTCTGTGATTATTGGTGAGGATTACAATACGGCTGTTGAATTTTTAAGTGAATTAAAACCTAATAAAATTATTAGTAATAATACGGGGATTGCTTATGAAGCCTGCCAAAGAGGAATCGATTGGATAGCGGGACCACAGCTTAATCTTACCAATTCGTATAGCCTTTTGTGTTTGAAAGAGCAATTGAATTGTAAGGGGGCTTTTTTATCTAATGAGCTAAATAAAAATCAGCTTAAACAGATTAAGTGTCCTGATAAATTTGAGCTTCACTATAGTATATACCATCCGCTTGTGTTGATGACTAGCAGACAATGCTTGTTTCATCAGGTAACGGGTTGCGAGAAAAATAGACTTGATGCCACCTGTATTCAGAATTGCGATAAAATATCGTCTATCACGAATTTGAAAGAGGATACTTTTTTTATTGAGAAGAGTAAGGGGAATTATCACCATGTTTATAACGAACACAATTTTCTGAATACGGCTATTATTAAAGATTTACCCAACAAGTTTTCAAGCTATTCTATCGATTTAAGTGATATTAAATCAGGAAAAGATGCAAAGCTTAATAAATCGAAATTGATTCACTTGTTTAAATCTGTTTTAGATGGTGAATTTGAATCAGAAGAAAGATTACGAGAATCCATCGTTTCGACGACATGCGTACAGTATAAAAAAGGAATTTAGCTTATAGAGTTTATTGCATTTTATAACATTTTTTAAGTTTATTAGATCAAGTATTTTATCTACTTTAGATACGTCTTGGTGCGTGAAACATTCAGAACAAAGCACGACATAATTCTTGAAAAAAATATTGAAATGAACTTCGGAACGGATAAACAAACCAAGCAAGATTTAAATTTATTCTCAAAACTTAAAGGTGACCTTTCTATTTTTGATTATTATAATTTAACAAAAACAAAAGGGGGGTATCTGGAATTAGAAAAGCTGATGGAAAGTCCGTCCTGTGATTTGAATGAAATAAATCAGCGAATTGAAACGATTCGATTTATCAGTGATCATCAAGTTAAATTCGATTTTGATAAGGATGCCTTAGATTTTATAGAGCATTACTTGAATCAGAATACTGATATACTTCGGAGCAATTTAATTGATTCTTCACTCTCTTGGCTTAAGAATAAGATAAAACCTAGCAACGAGTACTATATCATTACAAGAGGACTAGAATACCTGAAGGGATATATTCAAGAACTTTCTGTTCTGGTTAATGGTCTTAATCATGCTGCTGTTCCTGTTCTTTTTACAAATTTGGTTCAGGCTGTTGGTGAATTTGGAGCCTTGCCTCGTATTAAGAAGATTCTCAATCCGAAACATGAGAACTTCACATCCCTCGAATTGAGTCGCCTCGATAATTTGATAAGAAGTAATGAAAAGGGGCGGGTGATGGAGCTCTTAAGGCTTACTTATCAGCTTGATGCCTATATGTCGCTTACTGAAACGGCAAAGGATAAAAATTTGGCATTCCCTGAATTCAGCGAATCAGATACACCCTGTCTGAATATAAAAGGTTTCTATCATCCTTTTTTGGAAGCGCCTGTTGCCAATGATATAGAAACGGATAGTCATCAAAACTTGTGTTTTGTTTCAGGTGCCAATATGGCTGGGAAGTCTACCTTTCTAAAGTCGATCGGTTTGTGCTTGTATTTGGCACATGTTGGATTCCCTGTACCGGCCAAATCAATGAGCTGTTCCGTATTTATGGGTTTGTATTCCACCATCAATATTTCTGATGATATTGAAAAAGGACACAGCCACTATTATAGTGAGGTGAAACGGGTGAAGGAAATAGCTTTGCAGATAAGAGACAAAAAGAAAGTCTTTGTCATATTTGATGAACTGTTTAGGGGAACCAATGTGAAGGATGCCTACGATGCCACTTTATTGGTGACCAGTGGTTTTGTGAAAATAAAAAGTTCCCTGTTTTTTATATCGACGCATATTGTTGAGGTCGGTCATGAACTTGAAAAACTGGAAGGAACCTGTTTCAAGTGTTTTAGCTCTCGCCTTGACGAGGGGAAGCCTAAATATGATTATAAATTAGAAGAGGGCATTTCTTCTGAACGCCTAGGTTTAACTATCGTTGAAAACGAGGGGATTATGGCTATTATTGAAGAAGTTGTTGCGGACTCAGCCATAAATGTATAAGTTATTACCGCGTAGATTTTCCCTATTTATGGCTTTTGAGAAAGTGATCCGTTTTTTCTGTGTAATTTTGCCATCAAGTTTCCTGTCAATACGAATTGGGGAGCATTTAATGAACCATCCAGCGTCAGTTTAATATATAAGAATTGGCATCTGAATAAATATATAAAACACATGCGAATTGGAATAATTGGTGGAGGAGCAGCAGGCTTCTTTTCAGCCATTGCTGTAAAGGAAAATTATCCTGAGGCTAAGGTTGTGATTATCGAAAAAACAAGACAGCTTTTATCTAAAGTTAAAGTATCAGGTGGTGGAAGATGTAATCTAACTAATGCCTGTGATCCGCAGGATTTGTATCAAGCTTATCCAAGAGGCGGGCGAAGTTTGAAAAAAGCATTTAATCTTTTTAATAATAAGGATTGTGTTGAGTGGTTTGAATCAAGGGGAATTCCTCTGGTTACTCAAGATGACAACTGTATTTTCCCTGTTTCTCAAGATTCTCAGAGTATTATTGATTGTTTCTTAAAGGAATGTAAACGACTTGATGTCGAAATTCAAGTAGGATTAGCGGTTAAGTCCATTAATCCTAAAGGAGAACAATTTGAACTCGACTTTGATAAAAATGATGTTGTTTCGGGAACCTTTGATAAGCTAATTGTAACAACAGGAGGTTCTCCTAAACGTAGTGGTTTGGAATGGTTGGAATCACTAAATCATAAGATTGAAAACCCAGTTCCATCCTTGTTTACCTTTAATATGCCCAACGAGGCTGTTACAAAGCTTATGGGCATAGTTGTAGAAAATGCTATAGTTAGTTTGCCAGGTATAAAATTGAAATCAGAAGGCCCATTACTAATTACGCATTGGGGAATGAGCGGCCCTGCGATATTAAAGTTATCAGCGTTTGGAGCTAGAATTTTAAGTGATAAGGATTATCATTTTAAAATACTTGTTAATTGGGTGAATGAAACCAGTAACGATGCAATTCTTGAATCGCTAAAAGCTATTGAAAAGGAACATTCAAATAAAATATTAGCTAATTATAGACCCTATGCTCTACCTGATAGACTTTGGATGTTCCTGTTGGAAAAAGGAAATTTATCATCAAATAAAAGGTGGGGAGAACTGGGTAAGAAAGGCATGAATAAATTGCTCAATTTATTGAGTAACGATGAGTATTCAGTAAAGGGTAAGATCACTTTTAGAGATGAGTTTGTTACCTGTGGAGGTATAAGCCTTAAGAGTATAGATATGGCAAATATGCAGTCAAAAACATGTAAGAATCTTTATTTTGCCGGTGAAGTATTGGATATTGATGCCATAACAGGTGGCTACAACCTTCAAGCTGCCTGGTCAACAGGATTCCTTGCAGGAAAGCTCAAATAAATAGATTAGTTTTGTGAAAAATATAGAAAGAGATTTAGCTATAAGTTGTAGCAATTGTCTTTTTGAATCATCCTACTATAAATATAAATGACTCAAGAAATAATGTTGAAAAAACAATCAAACTTTGAATTGAACGTATCTGGTAAGGTCATTCAAATAAACCGTCCAGAACCGATTCTGGATGTTGATGTATTGGCATATAAAAAGCGTATGGATCCTATGGATGCAGTTGATGCTTTGGTTGAAGGTGACTATGTTTTGATTGTTGATTATTTCAGTAGTGGCTTGAGCGTGTTAAATGCGTTGAAGGCTTATTTAAAAGAACAATACAAAGATCAAACCTTTCAAGATCAGCGAGATTTTAGAGCTAAATACCGTGAGCTATCACATCGCTTAGTTTTGTTGGTTAGTAACAATAAATTAACGGTCAGAAAATCTCCAGAAATTGGATGGCTTAAAAGTCTGTATCCTGATATGCCTGAGTTTTTATTGCCTTTCCCACAAGTGCAAGGTTTAAATAGCTCATGGCAATGGCACGAGAAAGGGCTTTTTATTCCTGTTTTAGGCCGCAAAATTCGTCCTTTCTTCGGAACCTATTTTCCAACTCGATTCGAGCACCTTATTCTTTTCGATAATTGGTTGAAACGATACGAAGGTGAAAAAAAATCGGCTATTGATATTGGAATTGGAAGTGGTGTACTGTCCTTGCAAATGTTGAAACACGGTTTTAAAAAAGTGATTGGTACTGATTCAAATCCCAATGCAATTGTAGGTATTCACGAGGAACTTAAAAGATCGAGACTCGATTCGAAAGTGGCATTGATGCATGGAGACTTATTTGCTGATTCTAATGAAGAAAGTGAATTGATTGTTTTTAACCCACCTTG
This sequence comes from uncultured Marinifilaceae bacterium, assembly GCA_963977525.1. Lineage (GTDB taxonomy): Bacteria > Bacteroidota > Bacteroidia > Bacteroidales > Marinifilaceae > Ancylomarina. Next base: position 25,267 of record CAXBPC010000034.1, on the reverse strand, counting down.
GTTGCCAGCCTCTCATAATCTAGAAGGGATAGATCAGGCAATCTATTACGATGAGGAATTATTTCCACGTTTCTTTGCCGAAGCTATTAAGCACCTTAAACCTGGTGGTCGAATTGCTTTATTGTTCTCCAATTTGGGTGAAATTACCGGAGCGGGTGAAGATCATCCAATCAAAAAAGAACTAGCAGAAGGCAAACGCTTTAAGGAGGAGTTGTTTATATATAAGACAGTAAAGGCAGCCTCAACTAAAACACAACGAGATCAGAAATGGCGTAATAAGGAAAAAGTGGAATTGTGGATTTTGAAAAAAAATTAGTACTACTTCCATGTCCTTATTGTAAGTGAAACAGTCAAAATCGTTATGCGTTGACCATATACAAGCCGCTTATATAACAAGTGTCATATCAAAAATCAAGCAATAATAATGCAAACACATAAACTTAGCCTTCAAGATAAATTGCCTCTCACTTGCTCACGAATAGGGAATTGCTGCCGTGGGAAACATATTTTTCTTAATCCGTGGGAGTTGATCAATCTTGCTAAGGAGAAAAAAAATACGCCAAGAGAATTCCGTGATCTTTATTGCGAGTTTGGAGGCATTCGTTTAAAGTTTAACGGCAAAGTAGGCTGGGATCAGAAACAAGCTTGCTCTCAATATGTCGATAATTTCGGCTGCAGTGTCCATTTGGGGCGTCCACTAGCTTGCCGCTTATACCCACTAGGTCGTCAGTTACAAAGCGAAGAAGTTCACTATATGTTCCAAGGAGATGAATTTCCTTGTTTGGCCCCATGTTCCGATGTTGTCGAATTGCCTCACTTAAGTGTAGGCGACTATCTTAAAGGTCAGATGACAGATGAGTTTGAAAAGGCTCAAGATGGCTATTTAGACCTGATGCAAAATATAGCTGATATCGCATTCGAATTACTACTTGATACTGGCTTGGCTGAATCGGGAGATATGGAAACATTGCCACTTTGGAGAAAAATGGGTAATGAGCTTCCAGAAGCATTAGCCGAAAGGATAGGGCCTGAGTGGATTGATTGTTTGATGATCCCAGAAATTTCTGATGATGATTCTATTGCATTTGTCGAAAGACATAATGAATTGCTTCAATTAAAAATACAAGAACAATTTGGAGCTTCACAAACAATGCAAGAATTACATGAGGCTTCTGTTTTAGTAATGGGAATTGCCTTGCATCTTGCTCGTGGTTTGGGTGCAAATCCAAAAGATCTTGCTGAACTTTGGATAGATACTGCAAAGAGTCATGGGGCCCAGTAGTAATATGCTTCAGAACGAATCTGAGATTAATATATAAAGTAGAAGGTGTTGCCCAAAGGCTTCACCTTTTTTTGTGACTAGCTTGGAGGTAATTAGCTTTGGAATTTCTAGACTCGTTCTTTTCGTGTTCTCTTTCTAAGTTTGAATAAACGATCCTCATAATAGTCTTTCAGCTCTTCAGCAAAGTGCATGGGGTTTTGGTAATCTTTCAAAACGATATAAGTCGGTCTGCTTTTAGCCACAGCTAATTTTTGCTCCAACTCTTCTTTTTGGTGTTTCAAATACGAATCTTCCGATAAGGAACTTACAGCATTAGGAGAAGTATTGAGTTCTTGTTGAAGTGGATTTCCAGAGAAAATGTGTGCATGAAAAAGCTGGAGTTCTTTCAAATTACCCGAACGATAAATTTCAATCAGCTTACTGGTAATTTCAGTAGCTAAATCAAGTTTATCTTCGTTCATCGAAAATTTATCGGGATGGACTTGAAGCATGGCATCTCTGTAAAGGCGTTTTAATTCTTTCTTATCCTCCTTCGAGTTTGATGCAGGCTTATTTTCTTCCGAAATCAGCTTTAACCCTTTGGGTTCTTTGTAATTTTTGCCACGCTTTTTTTGTTCTAAACGTTTCTCCTTTTTTACCTTCTGCATTCTTCTATACAGGTCACTCAGCTCTTGTTCTTCAATAATCAAGTCAATTAGAATAGAACGCAGCTTAGCTTCAAATTGCTCAGTTTCATTTTCAACCAATTTTAACTCATCCTTTAAAACTTCAATTTGGGCTTTAAGATTGAGCTGTTCCTTGGGTTGGCTTGACTTATTTTTTGCTAATTGATTTTCTGACATCTTTGATAGTTGAATCGCTGCAAAGTTGAATAAAATAATCTGTAATACACTTTAAAAAAATCGTACTAATACTGATACAATATTTCTATATTTGGATTTAAAATAAGAATAGAATGAATAGAGAAGATATTATAAATAGAACGGTTGACTTCGTTAAGACAGTTTTGGCTGATGCTGAGGGTGGTCACGATTGGTGGCATATTTATCGAGTTTGGAAATCGGCCAAGCAAATAGCTCAATCTGAAGAGGTGGACTTATTTGTTGTTGAGTTGGGTGCTTTACTTCACGATATTGCTGATTCGAAATTCCATGAGGGAGATGAAACTGTGGGGCCACGTTTAGCTAGAGAATTTTTGCAATCAATTAAAGTGGATGAGGAGACGATAACTCACGTTGAGAATATCATTACCAATATCTCTTTTAAAGGAGGTAATCTAGAGCAGAAATTTAAGTCTGCTGAGCTTGATGTGATACAGGATGCTGATAGACTGGATGCATTAGGAGCGATCGGTATTGCAAGAACCTTTAATTACGGTGGACATAAAAATAGGGAAATCTATAATCCCGAAATCAAGCCTAACTTGAATATGACGAAGGAAGAATACAAAAATTCTGATGCGCCTACTTTGAATCATTTCTATGAAAAACTCCTTCTTTTAAAGGATAGGATAAATACCGAATCGGGAAAGAGAATGGCCGAACAGCGTCATGAATTTATGAATATTTATCTAGAGCAGTTTTATATGGAGTGGGAAGGAGAAATGTAAAAAAAACAACCACTTGACTTAATATAGGAATTCCTGCAATAAGACATTAAGGGTTTATTGCAGGAATTTTAAATTATGAGTTTATTTTTTGAATTTTCTGATGTAATTAATCAATAACCATCGGTCTTCCTCGTCCCTTATTTTCTTTTCATAAGAAGGCATTTCATTTCTTCCAAAAATAGTTTTGTAATAGAGTTCTCCATCGGTCTGAGATAGAATATCTTTCTTCGTGAAATCAGGCATTGGGGTATCTAATGATTTACTTTTTGTTCCATCGCCAATTCCTGTCTTTCCATGACATGATTTACAATGAACCACATAAAGACTTTTACCAACTCTATCTGGGTCTTCAACTCCAGCATAGGTGTTTTTCATTTTCTTGTATTTTGCTGGGACTTCCCAACTTTCACTTGTTGAAATGGGTTTAATAAAAGCCATTAAAAACAAAGTGAATAAGCTAATTAATACGATGACAAAAATTCTTGTATTCATAAGGTTTGTTTTTAAATGATTATTCCTTTTTAATTAGATACATTTCATAGCAGATGTAGCTAATAATCCCCCAGGCGACTAGTAGTAAAGAGTTGACTAAGATGATTAAGCTGATTGGAGCATTTGCCCGTGCAGCCCAAAGCGATCTTTTTTCTTCAGATCTATTGTACAGAACGGGAATGCCCCATTTTACCTTTGTGTATATGGAGGTATCTCTTATGGTTTCAGCATCTTCAATTTTTATAATAAGATTAAGATTACCGATTGAGTCACCTGGAAGGTCAGAAGGAAAGCGAATTTCAACCAAACCCTTTTCGTCAGTGGTATTAAACAGATCGCCTATGGGTAAATTCGTAAACAAACGTTCGACATAAAGCAACACATCCAATTCTTCCACAGTTTTGAGTTCTGTTCCATCGTGTTGAAATACCTGAATGGCGACACGTTTGTCTGACTCATCATCAATAAACCTGAAATGTATTTCAGCAGATTTTTTTTGTGAAGAAGCAGCAAAACTACTCAGTAGAAAAAACAGTAAAATAAGTTTCCTAAGAGAGTCGTAAATTGATACTATGGGTTTAGAATTTTTCATATTTATGTAGATTGTTCTTCGCTGATATTTTCATGATTGATGTACTCTTGAATGGGAATAATGGGGAATAGCTTAAGCAGAACAGTAATGATGAGAAGGACACCTGCAAATGAAGCCAAAGTAATAGCCCACTCTTCCCAAGTTGGATAATAATGCAAATAGGACTCATCCACATCCTGAATGGGTAGGTAGGGATGTTGTAGCGATGGAATAACAATTAAAAATCTTTTGAACCATGCTCCCATAAGAACGAAGAAAGAAACAATCATAACGATAAATGGCTGTCGACCACGTTTAAACAGCATAACCAAAATAGGTAGCATGAGTCCCGCAATTTGAACCAGCCAGTACATTGTGGCGTAATCGCCACTAAACAATTCAGTGATATGTTCCCCTTCAACACCAACCATTTTAAAGGCCGGCCCTAAATATTCATTGATATTAAAATATAAATAGACCAGAGATAACATGACAAGAATTTTACCCATCTTATCAAAGTGATCATTACTTATAAAGTCCTGAAGTTTGAATGAACGACGAACAAAAAACATGGCTATAATAATGACCGCAGCACCCAACATAAAGGCGCCGGAAACAAAATAGGGGCCTAAATTTGTGCTATCCCATCCGGGACGCCATGTGGTTGCAAATAACCAGGATGTAATGGTATGGATGGCAAATGCCACCGGAATCACCATAATTTCGAGTATGGTTGAGGTCTTTTTTAAACGTCTCAATTGTCCAGCTTTATTTTGCCAGTTAAGAGCCAGAATTTTATACATTTTTTTTCTCCAGCTTGAAACATGCTTTAAACGATCACGACAAAGGGCGATATCTGGAAGCATCGGTAGATATAAGAGGAGGATACTAATAATCAGATAAGTCATGATAACCAACACGTCCCATATAATGGGGGATTGTATTCTGCCATAGAAAATGACATTTAAGAAACGATCGGGGCGTCCCATATCAACAATAATAATAATGGCAGCACAGATAATAGACGCAACTGCGATTATTTCAGAGATTCTTGTCAGCGGGTAGGACCATTTCACTTTTGCCAGCTTTAAAATGGAGCTAACCAATGAACCAATTAGACTGACGGCAACAAAAAAGACAAAATTTGAGATGTAAATTCCCCAGGATGTATAGTCTCTCATGGACGTGACAATGAGACCCAATTTGAGTTGCCGGTAATAGGCGAAGCAACCTATAGAAATAATGACTAAAAGGGCAATAATCCATATTTTGAAAGGCGTATTGGATTTTCCAACCGTGCTCAATAGCTTTTCAATCACCTGATCATTGCGGTTTTTTCCGTTTTGCAGTGCGTTAGTATTATCAGTCATATTAGGATTTTGTATCTTTAAAAGGGAATAAACGGTCAACAGGAGGTAAATAGTAGACATTGGGTTCAGTTCCCAACTCCTCCATATATCTGTAACCAGCTTTATCACGAAGTAGTTTACTTAAGCGAACGGTTTCTTCTCCGTTTGTAACGGTATCTTCATTGGCATCACCAAAATACAGAACACCATTAGGGCAAGCTGTAATGCAGTGAGGGAGTTTTTTACTTCGTATCATATCTGGACAGAAATCACATTTTTCTACCGTTCCAATTTTACTTGGTGTACTTGTTTCAGGAGAATAGGTCATATTCATCACGTCCTGACTTTGTTTGGGCTTGCCCCAATTAAATACCCGTGCAGAATAGGGACATGCAGCCATACAAAATCGGCAACCAATACACCTTTCGTTATCTATAAGAACAATATTGTCAGAGCGTTTGAAAGTGGCACCCACTGGGCATACTTTAACACAGGGAGGGTTGTCGCATTGAAAACATTTTTTCGGCATCCAGTAGGGAGCAGATCTGGGATTGTCCTGGATTTCAAGCACCTTTATAAAAGGTCGATCTGGAGTTAAGTTATGGTGGTGTTCGCAGGCTCTGATGCAGGCTCTGGCATTCTTACATTTGGCTAAATCGACCACCATTACAAATTTCCTTCCGGGAATGCCTATTCTCGATTCTTCCACATCTGCATGTTGTGGATGCGGTATGGACATATGGTCTTCATTGACCTCCATAAGTTTTCCATCCGGAGTCATAACTTTAACTTGTTTCCCGTTGGGTTCAGTTGAAGAAGAACATGATATTAATTTGCCACCAAGTATTGAGCCCAGACCAAGAAGTCCGGTGTATTTAATCAAATTTCTTCTTGTAAAACGCTTTGTTTCCTTTCTTTTCATTCTACCAATTTTGTTGAGATTGAAATGATTTAACAAGATTCTGATGTATAGCTTCTTATAAATATACAAAATAATTAGGCAAGTATCTGGGTGTAATTGCCATAATGTCACCTTGGTAATGGCTTGTTAGAATAGTATAATTTGGAATTGTCTGGTTTTTATAATTTATTCTAGTCGATTAATTTATTTATCAAATAGTGAACGAAATGTAGAATGTTCACTATTTTTAGACCTCTCATATTTAACTAGTAGAACTAAGTTTGGTGAATATGGGTGTTAAAATGAACTTATATTTTGATAATTTGAAAGAACAGAGACTTATGAAGAATAAATTAGAAATAAATACTGAAAGGCTGCAAATGCGGAGAATAAACTCAGGTGATGCTGAGGCCCTATATAACTACCGCTCTGATGCCGAAACCAATCAATACCAAGGATGGATTCCAAAAACGATTGATGATGCTCAAAATTTTATTTCTAAGGTTTCAGAGAAGATTGATGAGTATGATACTTGGTATCAATTTGCAATCATCAGAAAAGAGAATGGCGAATTGATAGGTGATGTGGGTATCCATTTTTTTGATGCTGATAATTACCAAGTTGAGATTGGCTGCACCTTGGCTAAAAACCATCATGGCAAAGGACTTGCTAACGAAGCTTTAAATGCGATGATTAATTATCTTTTTAGTGATCTGAATAAGCGACGCATAACATGTTCTATCGATCCTTTAAATTTGGCTTCTATTAAGATGGTTGAAAGAATAGGATTTCGAAAAGAAGCGCATTTCAAGCAGAGCATTTTAATAGATGGTGAGTGGTATGACGATGTGGTATATGCTCTTTTAAGGAGTGAATGGAGTAAATAGTATTTAATCATCTAAACCTTAAAAATCGCTAGCTCGCTTTGAATCATTGTCCTTAAATAGTCGTATTTTTGCAAATCGCTATCATATAATTGTAGGCGATTGAATACTGAACTTTCATATTACAGATAGAAAAGCTATGCTTCCAGATAAAAAAGAACACGCAAAGATAAAATCAAGATTACATCCTCGAAATAAGAATCGTGAACGCTACAATTTCAAAGAATTAATTGAGTCTTGTCCAGAATTAGAATTCTTTGTGATAATGAACAAGTACGATGATCAATCTATCAACTTTGCAGATCCTAAGGCAGTAAAGATGCTAAACAAAGCTTTGTTGATGCATTATTATGGTTTAAGCGATTGGGATATTCCAGAGAACTATTTATGCCCACCAATTCCAGGTAGAGCCGATTACATTCATCATATTGCAGATCTAATTTGTAGCAGTAATTTTGGTGCCATGCCCGAGGGAGAAAAGATTACGTGTTTAGATATAGGTGTTGGAGCGAATTGCATCTATCCAATTATAGGACGAACAGAATATGGCTGGTCTTTCATAGGTACGGATATTGATCCTGTGGCTCTTGCTTCGGCAAACAAAATTATAGAACTGAATCCGGGCTTAAAAGGAGCTGTTGAATGCCGTCTGCAGCCAAGTTCTAAAGATTATTTTTACGGCGTATTTACTCGTGAAGAACGTGTTGATATGACGGTTTGTAACCCACCATTTCATGCTTCAGCTGAAGATGCACTTGTTGCTGCAAAACGTAAGGTGAATAACCTAAGTGATAAGAAAGTTGATGCTGTGAAGTTGAACTTTGGTGGACATAGCAATGAATTGTGGTGCGAAGGTGGCGAAGGTCGTTTTGTAAAAACCATGATTTCGGAAAGTAAAAAGTTTGGAAAGAGTTGTTTCTGGTTTTCTTGTCTAATTTCAAAGCAATCGAATTTGAAGTTGGTGAACAAAATCTTAAAGGATACTGAGGCCGAGAAAGTGGAAATTATTCCTATGGGACAGGGTAATAAAACCAGCCGTATTGTGGCTTGGACCTTCCTGACTGCTGAAGAACAAAAGGAGTGGAGAGACACACATTGGAAGTAAAATTATAGAATAGAAATAACAGGAGAGGTAAAGCAAGAATGTTTTACCTCTCTTTTTGTTTAAAATTGAAATAATATTCTCTTTATAAAATGTAGCACAAGGACTCTTCAATCTTGATGCTTTAGAGCGAAAAGAGAGTGATTAATCATTCGTTTCTCGCACATTAATACATAATGGAACTCATCCATAAAAGTTGGGCATAAAAAAAGCATCAAAGTTTTGCAACTTTAATGCTTCTAAGCGGAGAGAGAGGATCATGAACCATCCCGTTCCCGTATGCTGTAATACAATGCTTTAGCCTTGTAGACAATTTTTCACTACACCTAATTCTGCAACTACTTGATTGCTTTGCTTTTTATCAAAATATCCTCATTTGCGAGTCATTCAAAGATAATAAAAGTGTTTGTAATACCTCATATTTCATTAGTTTTATCGACTTTAATAAAATAGAATAAATATGAATGATGAACTCAAAATAATTGATGGATTATTCTCAAACAAATGAACCGCAATTTAAAGGCATTAAAAAGTGTTTATCTCATAGCTAAAGGTACAGCTTCTTTAAATGAAATTATTGAATTGAGAAATAAGTATCGTATTGCTGCATCTAAATTTAGTTTAATATTAGGGCTTAGTAAAAACACTATTTATTATAAGTGGGTTACTTTCATTTCTAGTGGGCGATTAATAAAGATTTGTATAATAAGGAAATGATATCGCTTTATATCAAAACATCCTCTCTAAGAGCCGAAGGAATAGAAAAGAGGGCTTTTGTAATAGTCTGCATAAGATTGTCTATGAGCAAGCTTATCCAAAAACCTTCATAAAGGAATACAATAGAATATCCAAAAGACTTTATGAACCCTCTACTAACATTACTTATTTGCAACATATCCACACAGTTTTAAATCAAAAAACTCTGATGAGTTATTTGTTGGATAAAACGAATGAAAGGTATAATTGAATCGTATAATTTTTGTTAGACATCACTTAGTTTTATTAGAAATAATCTTCTTTATTTTGAATGGTGTTTTTTGTTGTGATTCATAGTAAGTTCGCATCTGAATTTCAGAAATAATACCAATTGTAATTAATTGAATTCCACCAACAACTAATAATAAACCAAGTATTAACATTGGTTTACCCCATATATCTTGTCCCATTAATTTTAGAATCGAGAGATAAATATTAATGATAGCTCCAACTGAAAAGATCATAATACCAATGCCACCAAAAATATGCATAGGTTTTTGCATGTAACGTGTGAGAAAAATCATTAGAATTAAATCACTAATAACCTTAGAAGTTCTTTAGATATTATACTTTGTTTTCCCATATATTCCCTTGACAAGAACTTCAGGAGACATTCGCCAGTACGTAATACCTTCTTAGTTTATGCGAATGATATAGCTAGGAAGATGTTCATTAAAGAATTTAAATACTGAAAGTTCAATAATGACTGTTTTTTTCCTTAATTCCCTTAAAATCCTTTAAAACATAAATTTTGAAATTATACGTTTCCATTCCTCGATAGAGAATCTTTCGGGTGCTGAAGGATCTTAGTTCTTCAAAACTTTCTTTTAATTCTTCTTTTATTGGAGCCGTGCTGATGAAAATTCCATAATAATTTTTGTTTTCAAACTGTTCCAGTCCTGGCCAAAGACTAAATTGATTCATACGGTTCTTATAATTTAAGAAATAGGTTGTTGGTTGTTCTTCAAGATAAAACTGCAATTCCGAACTGATGTGATAGCTATTGGAAAAGACAAAATGATTTGTGGAAGGAAGCCTCCCTTTTAAAGAATCAACATGTTGAGCAAGACTTTGCCAACCGGTTAGCTTTTTGGTAGGATCAAATTCAACGGGGATAAGTTTCTCAATCCCTACTTTATCAAGAACGGATAAATTGGAGATCAATAAAAGAAACATAAGGCTTACACCAGCACCCACCGCTAATCTACCGATTTTCTTTTTTATTACAGCCCAATGAGCCAAAGCAACAGGAATTGACGCGTAGGCAAACATGGGCCAGTTTACATTGATACCTGATTTTCTGGTAAATGCAATTGGCAAAAAAACAAAGAATACAATAATACCCGGAAGGATAAGAAACAATATTTCATCCGAAAGTTGCTTGCGAATCCACGATTTTAAGATCTTGAAATAAAAAACGATGAAGAATGGAGATAGAATGGCTATTTGTCCGAAAATATATTCCAGCAGATTTAAACCTATCCTTTCGATTGGAACGGTTTCTTCCGTCGTTCCGGTAAGATGTTGAAGATGACGGAAGCTTACAAAGTCATTTTTAAGATTCCAAACAACAACAGGTAAAAAAAACAGAAAGCCTATACCCAATCCAACATAGAACTTTCGGTTTCGAAAAATTTGAGAATGTCTAAGCCATAAAAATAAAAGCAAACAAGGTAGCAAGAATAGTATCGCATACTTGGAAATGATCCCCAGCCCAAAGCTAATACCAAAATAAATCCAATTCTTCATTGAATCAGTTTTTACAGCTTTCCAAAAGAAAAGGAGAGAAAGAAGCCAAAATAGTAGAAGAGGACTATCGGTTGTAAAGAAAGATGAGGGAAGCCAAATAAAAGGCAAAGCATAACTTAGAAGTGATGCGATAGTAGCCGTTTTGCGATTATGGAAGAGTTCCAAAGCAAGATAATAACAAGTCATTGCAATGCCGAATCCAATGAGAATAGCGTTGATTCGAATGCCTAAAAGAGTATCACCCAAAAGTGAGGTAGAAAACCAATTGAGATAAGCAATTAAAGGTGGTTTGGAGTAGTAGGAAAGCTGAAGGTGACGAGACCATATCCAATATTGAGCCTCTTCGGAATCAATTTCCAATGGACCATATTCTACATATAAAATCCTTAGCATGACAATGAAAAGGTGAAAGGCAAGCAGGATCGTAAGTTTGGAATATATCGCTTCAAATAAAAATAATATTTTTCCCTCTAGAAATTTTAATAATGAGGAAACATTCAATCGTAAACGTCTAATCATAAATTAAGAATGTGTGAATATCACAATGAAAAGCTAAATATTTATTGTGTTTCTTCAGGTTATCAGTCTAATATACAAACTTTTGTATTGGGGTTCTATAAGTGCTCATAGATTTTCATCAAAAGTTATGATGATTTATTTGTTGGATAAAACGAATGAAAGGTATAATTGAATCGTATAATTTTTGTTAGACATCACTTAGTTTTATTAGAAATAATCTTCTTTATTTTGAATGGTGTTTTTTGTTGTGATTCATAGTAAGTTCGCATCTGAATTTCAGAAATAATACCAATTGTAATTAATTGAATTCCACCAACAACTAATAATAAACCAAGTATTAACATTGGTTTACCCCATATATCTTGTCCCATTAATTTTAGAATCGAGAGATAAATATTAATGATAGCTCCAACTGAAAAGATCATAATACCAATGCCACCAAAAATATGCATAGGTTTTTGCATGTAACGTGTGAGAAAAACCATTAGAATTAAATCACTAATAACCTTGAAAGTTCTTAAGATATTATACTTTGTTTTCCCATATATTCTGGCATGATGCTTTACCGAGACTTGAGTAATACTAGCTCCATTCGAGCTGGCAAGTATTGGTATGAATCTGTGTAACTCACCATATAATCCTAATTCTTTGGCGGTTTCATTTTTATATATTTTTAGAGTACAGCCGTAGTCTTTAATATTTACTCTTGTAAGTAATCGAATAAAGTAGTTTGCAATTTTGCTAGGAATTAATCGTAAGAATAAACCATCTTTTCGTTTGTCACGAATTCCAGCAACAAGATCCCAATCTTCTGACTCAGCAAGGTTCAACATCATTGGTATGTCCGAAGGATCATTTTGCAAATCACCATCCAAGGTGACAATATATTCTCCTGTAGCGATTGAGATACCTGCTGCCAAAGCAGAACTTTGTCCATAGTTTTTTCGAAGCTGAACTAAAATTAAACGATCATCCTTAATTTGAAGAATATTCTTTCGTGTTTTATCTGTTGATCCATCATCTACAAAAATAGTTTCATATTCATAGTCTGATAATGCATCGACAATCTGTTGATGCAAGGGTGCAATATTTTGTTCTTCATTGTAAACACAAATAACTAAACTTAGCTTTTTCATCGTTTTATTTGTTTGCGTTTATTTTTTAGGATAACTGTGATTCTGTTTTCAAAAACGTCTTTCTTTTCAAATACTTTTATTGCGAATTGAGAGTAATCAACCTCACGTAAGCTTTTTTTTGTAGATATGACACAGGCATTAGGGTTATTTTCTAAAAAATCTCTTATGTTCTGGATGTTTTCAAGAGGGGTGATTTTTTTCTCTAGGTAAAAGGGATATGATGGATTAAACTTTTTATAATATGCGATGGGCTCATTTTTATCAATTATTGGAAGTGACATAGTCACAGGGTTTTCTTTTTGTATTTGATAGAATACGATATAGGAAATACTAAACGACACGATGATAAAAGAATAGCCAATTATTGGGATTAAAGTATTCCAACGTTTCCTTTTATATAGAAATAATGCGATTAAACTACCTATTGCTCCAGTAAGAAGAAATAATAATAGTGTTTTGAAGTGGGTAAGGTAATTCTCTAGGTGCAATGCATAATATCCAGCTATAACTATTAGTATAGAAAGCATAAATAGAACAATGAGCTCAGGCATTATTTTGTGCTTTTTTATAGTCGAGAGGAAAGCTCCCAATAGAATAGCTAGGAATGGATAGACGGGGGCCGTGTAGTTAGGCATCCGAGTAGATGAAATCGAGAAAAAAACTGTTGTAATTACTCCAACTATAAGAGCGAATAGTAATACTTTTTGTTCTTTATTCCTTTTGATAAAGTAAATCGCTCTTGGTAGAAATACTGAAAAGGGAAATAGACCAAAGAATACAAAAAGAGGAGCGATTAGAAATGTACCTCCATGCCCTTCTTTTGTAGTTGAGAATCGCTCAATATTGTGCTCCATGAAAAATCCTCGACTCCATTCTCCATTGGTCTCACGGTCTACTAAAAAATACCAGGGCAATCCAATTAATAAAACAATAAGTAGACCCAATAGAGGTTTAAATTTGGTTATCGTTTTAATATTTAGGTTTCTACTAGTTAGTAAGTATACTAGCATAATCAGTCCTGGTAACAGTATAGTAATTGGCCCTTTTGTTAAGAAGCCAAAAGCAAGACAGAAGTACATGCCTATCAAGTAGATCCTTTTTTTATTTTGAAGATATTCAAAAAATAAAAAGAGTGAATTCGTAAAAAATAAAACAAGATATGGATCGGGTACTGACATATGGAAAAAAACGCCATAATGTAAAGAAGACAGAAGTACTAAAGAAGTGAGCCAGGCACTTTTAATTCCCAACCACTTTTTTGTGAAAAAGTAAGTTGATATCAATGTTAAACATCCAAATGTTAAAGAAAAAAGGCGAGCAGACCAAGGAGATACCCCAAATATCTGGTAGGAAAGCATCATGAAAAAGTAGTGTAAAGGTGGTTTGTCCGTACGTAATTCATAGTTAAATGTAGGAACGATATAATTACCACTTTCAAGCATTTCTCGTGCACATTCAGCATTCTTAGCTTCATCTAAAATATAAATAGAACCGTTGGTACCAACTGATGCTATAAATAGATATAACAGACAAATCAAAATAGGAATTCTTGCTGTAATCGGAATATGTGAGATTAATCTGGCCATTGAAGATTCAATTGGTTTTTAAAAAACTTTAAAGAATAGAAATGCGATAATCAACCTTAATCAGGCAAATGTCTATAAGAAATATTTTTGAGATAAATTAAGTTTGGAGGCCATGAATATATCCTCTCTTGAAAATTTTAAAATGCTGAAAGTTTAAGCTTTAGCTCTATTAAATTTAAGATAATGTTTTTGCTTTTACAAAAACTTATTATTTATAGTGATAGTATGAATAAACGAATTTCAAAATAACGCTTCTTCATGAGACTTTTTCCAGACCTAAAACGAGTTTCATTTAATCTACTTCAAATTTCCTTTAGAATTAAGATTTATATTTCTAAAATCATTACAAATATGGTTAGTTGTGAGTAAACGAATATTTTATGGTTTGGACTTAATATCTAAAGCTTATGAAACTCATTTTTCTTTTATTGATATGTTTCCCTTCTTCTCTTTGGGCTAACATTTTATTAACAGACAGTTTGGTTGTAAAAAACGAGTATGAGTACAATTTAACCTTAAAAAATACCGCAATTCCTTTAGGCTTATTAGCATTGGGATTTGTTGGAATTGAGAGTGATGGAATTCAATTTGTTAATAAGAAAATTCGGAACGAAGCAACTAGAAATATAGATCAACACGCAACGATAGATGATTTTTTAAGACATGCTCCTGGTGCTGCTGTTTATGTAAATAATTTATTAGGTATAAAAGGAAAACATAAATTTAAGGACCAAGTTTTAATTCATGCTACTTCTTTGTTAATAATGAGTCATAGTGTTTCAGCATTAAAAAGAGTAACTCATGTGAAAAGACCTGATGGTGGCTCTTATACATCTTTTCCATCTGCCCATGCAGCATTGGCTTTTGCAAATGCTGAGTTTCTGAGGCAAGAATATAAACACTTATCTCCTTGGTATGGTATTTCAGGATATTTGGTTGCGACATCTGTAGGGATCTTTCGAGTTCGAAACAATAAACATTGGACAACAGATGTATTAGCTGGTGCAGCTGTTGGTATTTTGAGTACGAAAATAGCCTATTATTTATATGAAAGAGTTTCACTGATAATTGGTGAAAAGAATGAATCTGTAGTTGTATTTCCACATTTTGATAGGAAACAATTAGGATTGACTTTTTTAATTACGTTATGAATTTTCCATTACAGCATTAATTATAGTGGGTATAAGGTGTAGTCTTTTATACTCTTTTAGAGATATCAATAACAAGCGTCAAATTTTACTTTATGAAGTTTATACTTTTTTTAATACTATTTATCCCTCTTAGCATTCTAGCTAGTAACAATAAAAGAGACAGTTTAACAAACGAATATGAATACGAGTATAAACTAAATGTGAAGAATACGATTATCCCCTTAGGATTATTAGCAGTGGGGCTCATTGGTTTCGAAAGTGATGGTCTAAAGATTTTTAATTCAGAAGTTCAGGAAGAAGTGACTGAACATGTTGACAGACATGTCACCATTGATGATTATTTGCAATATGCACCAGCTGGAATTGTTTATGCCAATAATCTGTTAGGAATAAAGGGAAGACATAATTTTCCTAATCAATTATTAATACAAGGCACCTCTTTGTTTATTATGGGTGGAGTTGTTACTGCATTAAAATATTCGACAAAAGTAGAACGACCAGATCGCACAGGCTCTACATCGTTCCCTTCAGGACATACAGCTATGGCTTTTGCAAATGCCGAATTTCTTTGGCAGGAATATAAACATGTTACGATCTGGTATGGAATTGCTGGGTATACCATTGCAAGTGCTGTTGGTATTGTTAGAGTTGTTAACAGTAAACATTGGGTGACAGATATCATGGCTGGTGCTGGTATTGGAATATTAAGTACCAAATTATCTTATCTAATTCACGAAAAAATACTTGTTAGAAAAAAGAATAAAAAGCAAACAGTATTAATAGCACCTTTTTATAACACTAAGCAATTTGGATTAAATTGTTCAATTACATTTTAATAAACAAAGTCAAAAAGATGAAAAACGTAATTTATGTATTGGGATTAGTAATCATGTTTGTAAGCCTAACTTCTTGTTCTAAAAAGCAACCTTCAGAAATCGTATTAAGTTCTTTTGCACATAAGTTTCCTGCAACAGATAATCTTAAATGGGATAAAGAAAATGCAACTGAATGGGAAGCCGAGTTTGAGATAGAAGGAATTAAATATTCTGCAAACTTTTCATCAGAGGGGGAGTGGATGGAGACAGAATATGAAGTTGATATGGATGAAGTACCTAATATCATTCATAGTATCTTACAATCGAAATTTAATGATTATGAAGTTAAAGTAGCTGAAGTTTCAATTACACCTGGTGGTAATAATTACGAACTTATAATTGAAAAAGGAAGAAAAGAGCAGGAATTAGTTTTTTCTGAAAATGGGGAAATTATTATGAAATAGAATTTCTTGTCTAATCACAGAATATCTAGTGAATTTATTTGTGTGTAATTTTTTAACTTACACCAATACAATATCGACTCTTATTCTTTTGTTTAGTAAGATCATAAATTAAGTTGTATTTTAAAATGCTAACCTAAAGTTGTTTCTATACTTTTGATATTGTGATTACTAAAAGATCGTAATTTAAGATGAAGATACTAATTGTTGAAGATGAGTTGGATTTGTTGGAATCCATTAAAACGTATTTGGAAAATGAGGATATGCACTGTGAAGTTGCCTCTGACTTTAGAAGTGCAATAAACAAGATCTCAGGTTTCTGTTATGATGTTATTCTTTTGGATATAACACTCCCCGATGGGAATGGGTTAGATGTCCTAAAACTAATTAAAAAGGAAGGATTAGAAGCTGGAGTTTTAATTATTTCAGCTAAAAATTCCTTAGATGACAAACTAAACGGTTTAGATCTAGGAGCCGATGATTATATTACAAAACCTTTTCATTTGGCTGAATTGAACTCTAGAATAAATGCCATCATTCGTCGAAAGATATATAAGGGGAATAAGTTTGTAATATTCAACGAAATTGAAATAGATTTAAGGTCACAAGAAGTAAAAGTTAAGGGGTCTAAAATAACCTTAACTAGGAAAGAGTACGACTTATTACTCTACCTCTTGATAAATAAAAATAGAGTTCTTACCAAGCAAGCTATTGCCGAACATTTATGGGGGGATCATATGGAAATGGCGAACAATTTTGACTTTTTGTATACCCATATCCGTAATTTAAGGAAGAAAATAAAAGACAAGTCTGGTCAAGATTATCTTCAAACGATTTATGGAATAGGATATAAATATACTGATCGATGAAACTATTAAAAAAAACAAACCTATACTATCTTTACTTTTCGATTGTGGTGTTTATAGTCACAAGTATTATTCTATTTTTTATTTTGAATTATATTGTTGAAGATGAGGTGGATGAGATGTTGACGACCTTTTCTGAACAGGTTATACAACAATTAGATTCAGGAAAAGAAGTTTCCAACATAAAACCGATACTGGAAATATCAAAAAATGATACTATCCCTACTGATTATCGAACATCTCGAAATGTAATGATTTTTGATTCTATTCAGAATGAGTTAGAGCCATATAGAGAACTAATACTGGTTAAAAACATAAATGCAACAAACTATAAAATATCTGTCAGACATTCTATTATTGAATCCTCTGATTATATGGTAGCTATAGGACTGTCTATATTACAAGTTTTTCTATTGATGATGATTGGTCTTAACTTTTTAAATCTATTTATTTCAAAAAAAATATGGTCAGCATTCAACATTAATCTAAATGTTTTAAAAAAATATTCAATTAAGAAGGAGATGTCTATTTCTCTGAAAAAATCAGATATTCAGGAATTCAGAGAACTTAATGAAGTAATCTATTCTTTAACTGACCAAATAAAAAAAGATTATAATTCGTTGAAAGAATTTACGGAAAATGCATCACATGAAATGCAAACACCATTAGCTGTTATTCAGTCTAAAATAGAAATATTGATTCAGGGAAACGACGTAAGCAGCAATCAAGCGAATATCATTGCATCCATAAGTAAAGCCATCACTAAACTTTCTAAATTAAATCAAAATTTACTATTGTTAGCTAAAATTGATAACGATCAGTTTTTATTAAATGAAAAAATTAATTGTTCTCAGGCGGTAAGCGATCAATTGCTGTTTTATTCGGACTTTGCTGAGTTTAATAACAAAGTATTGACTTCAAAAATTAATTCTGATGTTGCCTTGTTAGGTAATAAGGTTCTGATTGATATCCTTTATTCGAATTTAGTAAGCAATGCTATAAAACACAGTACCAATATTCAACCAATACGTGTTGAGCTAACTTCAAGCTCATTCACAATTCAAAATTCGGGAAATGATCCTGGTGTGGAACCTGAAATGCTTTTTAATCGTTTTACGAAACGTTCTCAAACTAATGATTCAACAGGGCTTGGGCTTTCCATTGTTAAGAAGATCTGTGAAGTACACGATTGGAAAATAAATTACACATTTAGCGCGGATACACACAAACTTACAGTTGTGTTTAAATAAAATTGAAATTTAAACATAGTATTAATCAGACCATTACTTATTCTAATATTGGTTTCTTCCTGTTACTTCAGATTCTCTTCAGATTTCATTCATAGTTTTAGATTTGTTTATGAATCTATAGTAACAACTAAATAGGGAAACTAAAATAATGAAGAAAATCTTTAATAATAGGTTTGGTGGTATCATTCTATTTGCATTTGTCTTTTTATGCATTTCATTTTTAATAAGGACAGTATTATTAATTTATAGTTTTGAGGAATTAGAACTGACTTTCTTTTCGTTTTTTGGTATATATATGTATGGCATTTTCTACGATTTAGTAGCCATTTCATATTTTATCATTCCTTTTGCTATCTACTTATTAGTTATTCCCGATAAGGTTTTTAATCACTCAATTCATAAATGGATTGCCTATGCCTTTTTTATAATTTCCATAGGAATCCTCGTATTCTCTGCAATTGGTGAATGGTTTTTTTGGAACGAATTCAATGTGCGTTATAATTTTATTGCCGTTGATTATTTGGTATACACACATGAGGTAATCGGTAATATCAAAGAGTCATATCCAATGCCACTTGTTATAACAGGAATGTTGTTTTTCTCTGCTTTTATAGGTCTTGCTGTAAGACGATATTTTGATATTTGTCTGCAATCAACATCTAATTTTGTTTTAAGAAGCAAGCTTGTAATAGTATTACTAGCAATTCCTCTTTTTTCTTATTTTTTCATTACGGATTCCACTGCTGAGATTAAGAGTAATTCCTACGCGAATGAATTGGCTCATGATGGTATTTATCAGATCTTTTCGGCTTTTTTAAATAATGAATTAGATTATAATACTTTCTATAAAACTTTAAATGATGAAGAAGTTTTTGAGAATATAAGAAATTTGTTGAGCACTGAGGATAGTAAATTTAGTAATGAAAATCCTTATGATATTTCACGTAAAATATCAAATAACGGTCAGATTGAAAAGCACCATAACATCATGATTATTACTGTTGAGAGCTTAAGTGCTTCTTTTCTAACTAAATTCGGTCAAACAGAAAACATAACGCCGAACTTGGATACTCTTATTGACAACTCATTGTTATTTTCAAATTTTTATGCCACTGGAACAAGAACTGTTCGTGGTATGGAAGCTCTTGTCTTATCACTTCCACCAACTCCTGGTTATTCAATTGTAAAACGACCACATAATGAAAATATGTTTTCTCTTGGTGCAGTTTTAAAATCGAAAGGTTATGAAAATCATTTTATTTATGCGGGACATGGGTATTTTGATAATATGAATTATTTTTTCGGAAACAATGGTTATCAAATTATCGATCGCGCCGATTTCAAAGATGAAGAAATAAGTTTTGAAAACGCATGGGGAGTTTGTGATGAGGATTTGCTGGACAAAGCTTTGTACACATCTCAAGAAATGTATAAGCAAGGTAAAGCTTTTTCAAATTTTATCATGACAACTTCTAACCATCGTCCATACACTTATCCTAGTGGGAAAATTGATATTCCATCTCATACAGGTAGAAAAGGAGCTGTAAAATATACGGACTATGCTATTGGTCAGTTTTTAAAAAAGGCTAAGACTTATGAATGGTTTGATAATACAATTTTTATAATTGTTGCTGATCACTGTGCTTCTAGCGCTGGAAAAACATCATTACCAATTAATAAGTATCATATTCCTTTAATTATATATGCACCTAAAATCTTCCCTGCTAAAGATGTAAGTTCCTTAGCATCTCAAATCGATTTTGCACCAACAGTTTTGGGCCTATTGAATATGAATTACACCTCTAAATTCTTTGGGAAAGATATAATTAATGAGAATCCCAATAGAGCTTTAATTGGAACTTACCAGAAAATTGGCTTACTAAAGAATGAAAACTTGACAGTACAGAAGCCAACAAAATTAGTTGAATCTTATCGTATAACTCCTGATGGACAGATTGAATCACCTTTAATACAACAAGATTTGCAGGAATCAATAACTTACTACCAAGCTGCAAGTTATTTGTTTAAAAATGGAGGATATAAATATTCGGAATAATAGAAGCTGAAATCTAAATGGCTGTAATAGAAATATTACAGCCATTTTGTTTTCCAGTTTTTTCTCTTCTCTACTGATTGTCATACCATGAAACAAACTTTTCGATACCTTCTCTAAATTTAATTTTAGGTTGATAGCCAAGTAATTTCTTTGCATAACTGATATCTGCGTAAGTCTGACTGACATCTCCTGCTTGATTAGGCATTCTTTTAATCAAAACTTCAGCTTTAGCTATTTGCCCAATTGTGGCAATAAGATCTCCAAGTAATATGGGAAAACTGTTCCCTAGATTAACTGTCTCGTAAACAGATTTATGAAACTCTAGATACTTCATCGCTTTTAGAATGCCAGATACTGTATCATCTATATAAGTATAATCTCGAGCTGAAGTGCCATCGCCATACACAGGGATAACTTCTCCTTTTCTTATTAAACTCAAAAATTTGTGAATGGCCAAATCAGGTCGTTGTCTTGGTCCATAAACAGTGAAAAATCTCAAATTGATGATGTCTAAATCATATAGATGGTGATAGGTGAAATTTTGTAGTTCACAACTCTTTTTTGAAAAGGCATAGGGAGAAATTGGGTTGTCGAATTTATCTTTCTCTTGGAAAGGAACCTTTTTAGCATTACCATATATCGATGATGATGATGCAAATGCCATTTTCTTGATATGCTTACTTCGCATATATTCTAGAATATTATTGCTAGCAATAATATTGTTCTCTATATAACTTTGAGGATCCTCAATAGAAGGGCGAACTCCTGCCTTTCCTGCTAAATGAATTATGATTTCAACGTTTTTCTCAATTTGATTCAATGCAGAAGCATCTCGCAAGTCAATTTCATAAAATGTGAAATGAGGATGATGCAGGAAATTCATCATGTTTTTTTCTTTCACCTTTCTAGGATAGAAGGGATCAAAGTTATCTATACCTACCACTTTGTACCCTTCACTTAAGAGTTTCTCACTCACGTGAGATCCAATAAATCCTGCACACCCTGTAACCATAATTGACTTCATATCTTCGAGATTTTTTAAGATCAGATTTTGATTAATTATAAAAAATGAAATTTCATTTCTTAGGCATTATTATTGAGACATACTTTTTAAATCTTGGTTTTCCATTTCGAGATCGGTTATAGTCATAGAAATCTAAAACTTCAATATCTATTTTTTCTAATATTTCTTTACTTAGAATTTCTGTTGGTAACTGACTTGAGAATACTGCAATAGCATTGTTCTCGGGTATCTCAGGCCTTTGTTCAAAATTCCAGGGAGTCACGTCTTTCCCAACTTCCCATACCAGTTCAATACGAAACCCACCTTCACCAATACTATAATAATTCAGTGTATTAATCGAAGTCATTTCACGTACTTTTCGGATGTTTCTAAAATCAGGATTACTACCAAAAATCTTCCCAACATGAGGGAATATTAAACTTTGAAAAGTGGCGGTCAATAAGGCAATACCAATTAATGCCCTTAGAATATTTTTCTTTCTCCATGCCCAAATCAACAAGAAACATGTGGCTTCAACCAAAAAGCTAATCAAAAAGAATTGACCTGTTGAAAGATGTCCGGGTTGATAGAAAAAATGGAATAAGGCGAAGGGGATAGCAAAAGTTACAGAAGCTATCAACAAGACATTCATATTAAATAAGAGCTTGTCCCATTTGTCATCTTTGTTTTCTTTAAACACGATTGACAAATAATTAAGATAGTATGAAACTAAAAATGATGAACTTAGTAATGCTGGTAACAAGTATCGGTCTTTCTTTTCGGGCAATAGTGAAAGCAATATAACAGAACCTAGTGTCCAAAAAAGAGCTAATCGATAGCCTTTTTGTTCATCAAAGCGTTTAAGCCCATAAGGGAAAATTAAACAGGTCGTGATAAACAGAGTCCAGATTCCAGATTGTATTGGGAAATTCCAATAATACCAGAATGGTCTTACATGTCTATTCATCCAAGAACCAGCTTCAAGTTTAGTAACAGCAGCCAATTCCTCAGGATGCATAAAATAAATATAGGCTGGCCACCAAAAACTGATTATTAAAAAAATGAATAGACCTACAAGTAGTGGTTGCCATTTGTTAATAATAGATTTACGACCAAATAGAAAAATATATGTGATTAAAAATGGGAGTAGTACACTGTAAAATGCAACTGGACCTTTACTTAAGAATGATAAACCTAGCATCACGCCAGCACATAAAATAATGCCCCATTGTTTACCTTTTCCTTTCCAGCCTTTTACTAGAAGCCAAATTGCACCTAGCATAAAACTGTGGCAGTAAATATCCCAGGTGCCAGTTCTTCCCATAAAAAATATATAGAAAGATGTCGCCAGAACAAAACCAACTAGGAAAGCTAACTTGCGGTTTTTGTGTAATTCATAAGAAAGTAAGTACCCGAATAAAACCAATAAACTACTCATTATTCCTGCTGGAAATCGGAGCATCCTAATATTGTCAATCCCAAACATTGAACCAAATAGTGCTGTAATCCATGTTGGGAAAGGTGGCTTTGCCAGACGAAGTTCTCCATTCATTGTTGGGATCAGCCAGTTGCCATGTTCGATCATATCACGGGAAGTAATAAAATTACGTGCCTCCATGATATTTACAAATAGTGAATCACCATTAATAAAAAAGGCAAATAGGCAAACTAAACTTAGGATTATAAAATGTAGGAATTTGTTGTGCTCCATAAAATCTAGTTTAGGATTATTTGCTGTTCGATAATGAATCACTTTTTTTAATTAGAATAATATTTCGGATGTAGATGATTGTGCCAAGACCTTGCCCCATGAGCAGTACGGGATCTTTTCGATAAACTGCATACGATAAAATCATAATAGCCCCTGTCAAACTAATCACCCAAAAGCCTAAAGGAAGTATCGATTCTCCCTCTCTTTCAGAATAAATCCATTGGTAAACAAAACGAAATGTGAAAATTAACTGACCAAAGCTTCCCCATAATAAAAGCCAAAATGGAATGTCTTGATTGTAGAACAGAAGATGAATTTTGCTTTCGAAATTGATTGCCATATAAGTAAAAGCAATGATTGGACTTAGTAGACAAAAAACTCGACTCAAAAGAGGGAGTTTTTTCCAGTTCCCTTTTAATTGTAAATTTCGAATGTAAATAAAGTAAGTAATAACCTGCCCCAAGATAATTGCGAAGTCATTTCTTAATAAACCATATAAGAATAACAACCAAGAGGCAACTATGCTTAGTTGCCAAAATATAGTTGGTGAAAGAGATTTCTTTGCATTTTCCGATTTGATCCACTGAACAATTAGACGAGCTGCAAATAAGCCTTGAGCTAAAAAACCTATTCCGTAAATAAGTATGTTATCCATTATCCACGTTTTGAGATTTCATAATCAATATATCTACTCTTCATCCACCGATAAGCAAAACAATCTAAAAATGGGCCACTCAATCTATTAAAAAGATGGTATTTAGCCTCACCTGCAATTCGTGGGAAATGCCTAACCGGGATCTGCTTAACTTCTTTATTTTGCAATAGAATTAGTGCAGGTAAAAATCGATGCATCCCTTTAAAGAATGGAATTTGTTTTGCTGCATTTGTTTCTATTATTTTTAGAGGACAACCCGTATCCTCCATACCATCTTTGGTCATAAAGCGTCGGAAACCATTTGCTATTTTAGAACTTAGTTTTTTTACGAAGCTATCTTTTCTATTCTGCCTCATTCCTGTAACAAGAGCATATTCATTTCTATGTTCCAATAATAAGTTGAAATCTTCTGGGCTTGTTTGTAGATCAGAGTCAATATAACCCACATATTTTGTCTCACAATAATCGATGCCTGCTTTGATTGCAGCACTAAGACCTTTGTTTTTTGAGAATGATAAAAATGAAAAGCTCTTGTTTTCATGACACATTCTTTCAATTAGCTCTTGTCCCTTATCTGTAGAGCCATCATTTACAAATAAGACTTTGGTAGGAATTAAAGCAATCTTAAGGTAGTTTGTTAATTCTGTCTCCAGCCGTTTCATATTATCTTCCTCATTGAAAATTGGAGCAATAATCGTTAGGTCTTCTTTAGTCATAGTATTTGTAGTGAGGGTGTTTATTATGTCAAGATAGTTATTTTTTTGATTCAGCTCTCTTGTATATGCCGATATTAATTAATCATATTTATGTCACATGGTAAGATTTAGGGGTGATATATAGATTCTTATTCACAACAAATAAATTAGATAAATCAATATTTACATCTTTGATTGCCATCTATTCAGTCAGTAATTTCATTGTTTATATTATTAATTAATTAATTAATTAATTAATCCCATATAAATGTATAACTGAAATCTAAAGGAAATTTGAAGAACGATATGAATTCTAACAATTGGAAATATGGCGTTCACTTCTTGGGCTGCGGCAAAAAGTTCGCTAGGGGTTTCCAAAATCCTATTGTCAGTTCCACTGTTTTTAAACCTCATCCTTTTTACTTTTTATCTTTAGAGGTTTCACAGCCAATAGGCATTTGTTACCTAAAGTTGCTAAAGCAACCCTGTCATACTTTTTTCGCTTCGCCCTTTGTCGTTCACAGCAATTCTCAGCCCTTTTGTCTCGTGTCTGGTTATAAGTTGTTTAATTGGTTTAAGTGAGGGAGGAGGGATAGTCTTTCATTTGCTTAGATGGAGTTGCAACAAAAATGTGGACAGTAAGTTAAGTCATGCTGCTCTCTTTTGAT
>CAXBPC010000033.1:0-31910 GCA_963977525.1 uncultured Marinifilaceae bacterium | reverse complement strand
GATGACCTGCTGATTACAAATCAGCTGCTCTGACCAACTGAGCTACACTGGCAAATTGTTTGATTGAATTAGAGCTTTCAATCTTAGCTTAAAACTGGAGCCGGTGGCCGGATTCGAACCGACGACCTGCTGATTACAAATCAGCTGCTCTGACCAACTGAGCTACACTGGCATTTTTTTTATATGTTCGAGCCATTGATGAGAATTGAACTCATGACCTCTTCCTTACCAAGGAAACGCTCTACCCCTGAGCTACAACGGCGTTCATATAAAAGAAGAAAAGAAAGCTTTTCAACTTTCTTTTCTTTTCTATAATTGGAGCCGGTGACCGGAGTCGAACCGATGACCTGCTGATTACAAATCAGCTGCTCTGACCAACTGAGCTACACTGGCAAGTGGATAAGCAAGCTACGTCGCATCGCTACAACCACTTACCCTTGCTGCCTTCCGACCCTGGGGGAGTTCAGTAGGAGCTGATCGCATAGTTGCTTATCCGGTGACAAAAGTAGAAAAAACTTGTTACGCTCCAAACCTTTTGGGAAACTTCTTTGCTATTTATTCATGCTTTACTCACAAGCGTTTTATTTTCAATGGAATAATTTTATTTAAAATAGAATGTTTTTTTAGATCCCTTTGTTTATTTACCCTTCACAATGTGAAAGAATGTTTATTTATCTCAAACTTTCTGTCAATATCTATCAAAATGGATATCTTTGTTTTCCATATTAAAAATGGAGAACCCTAAATTGTTAAGATAAAGGTTCCAAATAGTATCAATTAGAAAGATTACAAGAATTCATATGCAAGCAATATCAAATCCTTTATTTCGCCACAGCTTTAAGTTTGGAGCTCTAGTTGGTGGTGTTTTAATTCTAACTTCTCTCATGTTTTATTTTAGAGGAGTTCCGGTGTCTGTAAACCCACAAATCACACAAATTAATTATTTCTTGATAATGACTGGGATTTATTTTGGCTTAAGAATATATAGAAATGATGTTCTTAATGGCATTATCAGTTATGGTAGAGCTTTAGGTGCTGGTGTGCTTATGATAGGAGTTGCAGGAGCTTTTTATGCCATCTATATTTACATTCTTACTAAATATTTCGATGCTTCTATATTGCAGGAGTTTGTAGCTATTACCGAAAAAAGCCTTATCGAAGCTAAGTATAGCGACGAACAGGTTGAGTTATTTATGTCATTATATGAAAAGATTACACCTGGTGCTTTTGCCTTTGCACAATGGTTTAGTAAATTAGGTGCCGGTTTCTTCTTTTCATTGATTATGGCTTTTTTCTTTAGTCGAAATTATGGAACAATGAGGAATAACTTAAATAACAAAAATCAAGATTAAGCTATGGATATTTCAGTAGTAGTACCTCTATATAATGAAGATGAGTCTTTGCCAGAATTGTTGGCTTGGATTGATCGTGTTATGAAAGAACATAGTTTTTCTTACGAAGCCATCCTTATAGATGATGGGAGTAAGGATACTTCTTGGGAAGTTATCAATCAACTTCAGGATTTATATGCTGGGGTTCGAGGTATAAAGTTTCGCCGTAATTATGGGAAATCTGCAGCTTTATTTTGTGGTTTTGAAGCCGCTAAAGGCGATGTGGTTATTACTATGGATGCTGATCTTCAAGATTCACCCGATGAGATTCCTGAATTGTTTAGAATGGTGAAAGAGGAGAATTACGATATTGTTTCGGGATGGAAACAAAAACGTTACGATCCTATAACCAAAACAATTCCCAGTAAGTTTTTCAATAGAACTGCACGTGCTGTTTCAGGTATTCGTTTGCACGATTTTAATTGTGGCTTGAAAGCTTATAATTGCAAAGTTGTTAAAAGTATAGAGGTTTATGGTGAAATGCATCGCTATATTCCTATTCTTGCAAAGGAAGCTGGTTTTACACGTATTGGTGAAAAAATTGTCCAGCATCAGGAACGTAAATATGGGGTGACAAAATTTGGATTGAGCCGATTTGTGAATGGCTTTCTCGATCTGATTTCAATCTCATTTATGACTCGTTTTGGTAAAAAGCCAATGCACTTTTTCGGTCTTATGGGAAGCTTGATGTTTGCAGTTGGTTTTTTGTCATCGGCTTGGATTGGTGTTCAGAAAATAGTGAGCTTGAGTCAGGGAATAAAAGCTGCTTTAGTTACCGATAGCCCGTATTTTTATATTGCACTAACAACTATGGTAATTGGTACGCAAATGCTTCTAACAGGCTTTGTTGCCGAATTGGTTAGCCGTAGTTCATCAGATCGTAACTTATATCAAATTGATAAAGAAATATAGATGCTTCAGAAGTTAATTCGCACCCTTCTAAAATACATTCCACGACCTATTCTGATTCGATTTAGCTTGCTTATCAACAGGATTGTTGCTGTTTTCTATACGGGAGACAAAGTTGAATGTCCTGTTTGTAACAATACGTTTCGTAAGTTTTTGCCATATGGATATTCAAAAGCTACAAGTAGGAAAAATGCGCTTTGTCCTCGTTGCCTGTCATTGGAACGCCATAGGTTGATGTATTTGTACTTGCAAGAGAAGACAGACTTCTTTATCAAGAATTTAAAGGTATTACATATAGCACCTGAGCAATGTTTCTTCAAGCGTTTTAGAGCTTTAGAAAACTTAGATTATACAACTGGTGATTTGGAATCACCTATTGCAGATGTGCATTTTGATATTCAAGCTATTCCTTTTGCAGATAAAACCTATGATGTAGTCATTTGTAACCATGTGTTAGAGCATGTCGAAGATGATGCAAAGGCTATGTCTGAGATGTATCGTATTCTTAAACCAGGTGGTTTTGCCATATTGCAAGTACCCCAAAATACCGATGCTGAAAAGACTTACGAAGATCCAACAATCACTGACCCTTTAGAAAGAGAGAAACATTTCTTGCAGAAAGATCATGTTCGTTTGTATGGACTCGATTATGCTGAACGATTAAGTTCGGTTGGTTTTAAAGTTACTGCTGATACCTATGCCAATAACTTCCCACTTGAAACTGCCAAACGTTATTCCTTACCCTTAAAAGAGATATTCTACTTCAACCAGAAATAGATTTATAATAAACATATTTAATAGCCATAGATGGGTAGTATTTACTACTTGTTTGTGGCTTTTTTTATATCCTTAAAGTATGTTATTGTGTTGTTAGTCGGAAAATAATTATCGAATAACAATAAATAAGTATTGTTTTACATGTTTTTATTGTTTAGGTTTGATGAGCCTAATAATAACAAACTAACTGTAAATGAAAAACAATTATAGAATTATTAATTTTTTAAGAAAACTCTTCAAAGTGCTTTATTGGTTTGCTGTTGTAAATCTTCTAGTGGGTACTTTGATGAATTTTATGGGCTTGATATTTGCTGATTTTCCGATGGCTTATTTGAAGCATTTTTATTTTATAAGTGAGGCGAAATTTTCAGCAGATGTATCGTACAATTTATTTGGAGGCGGGTTTTTTAATGGAGAATCTGAAGTTTTTATGCGTTTGACAGAAATTCAATCAGATGAGTTTAGTTACCGACTATTTGGTTTTGTGGATACAACATTTGTTATGACGTGTACTTTATTCTTATTTAAAAATGCACATGAGTTATTTGATAATTTAACCAATAGTTTTAAATCGGGTGAGAATTTTAGTCTTGAGAGTTATAAGAATATTAGAACTATAGGTTTCTGGCTTTTGGGATTTTGGTTATATGGTTTAATAAATGGTATTTTATTTTCCTTGTTATTATTGAACAATCTTGTTGTTCAAGGAATACAACTTAATTTACGCCCAGAATGGTCAGAGTTAGGAAATTTGATAATTGTCCTTATTATCTTTGCTTTTGCTGAAGTGTATCGTTCTGGTATTGTAATGCAAGAAGAATCTGAACTCACCATTTAATACCAATCAATTTATGCCTATTATAACAAATTTAGATGTGATGCTTGCCAAGCGTAAGATGAGCTCGAAAGAACTGGCGGAACGTATTGGTATTACTATGGCCAATCTGTCCATTCTTAAATCGGGAAAGGCTAAGGCGGTTCGTTTTACAACCCTCGAAGCTATTTGCCGAGAACTGGATTGTCAACCGGGAGACCTTTTCGAATACCGACCAGCTGATTAAGTTGTTTTCAAAAGCTCTATGAATAAAAGTCCATCGCTTATATTTGCTTCCCATCGGGGGATTTTATGCCTCCATCGCTAAAATGAGCCTCCCATCGGGATAAAACTGTGCCCATCGCTTGTTTTATGCTTCCCATCGCTAAAATGAGCCTCCCATCGGGTAGTTTAGGCTTCCCATCGGCCTAATTAGGCTCCCATCGGCTATGTGCCCTAACCATCGCGGGGCTTACAGAGCTTTTTGTGCTGAGGCCTGATGGGTTGAAATAAAAAAAAAGAGGCTTTTAGGCCTCTTTTTTTATTTGGGAATCCAAATAAGCGATAATTTCATCTTCCTGATCGGGATGGAACCATTGTATCTTTTCGTCTCTACGAAACCACGACAATTGTCGCTTGGCGTAATGACGTGAATTTCGCTTGATAAGCTCAATGGACTTATCTAGGCTGATATGGCCTTTAAAATGCTCGAATAGCTCTTTATAGCCAACTGTGTTCATCGAGTTAAGATCACGGAATTCAAAAAGAGCTTTAGCTTCTTCTATTTGTCCTTCTTTAACCATTATATCAACACGCTGGTTTATTCTATCGTAAAGTTCAGCTCTATCTCTGTTCAATCCAATTTTTATGATCTTGAAATCACGCTCCTTAGTTTTATTTGTTCTAAGTGAGGAATAAGGTTTCCCAGACATCAAACAAACTTCTACGGCATGAATCACACGCTTCGCATTTTGTAAATCGACTTGTTCGTAAAAAATAGGATCGAGTTCTTTCAATTCTGCTTGCAGTGCTTCGAGTCCTTTTTCTTCGTACCTATCGCATACCTCTTTTCTTATTTCAGGAGAAATAGTAGGAATTAGATCTATGCCATTGCAAACAGCATCGATATACATCATGGAACCACCAACCATTAGCATCTGATCTTTATCCTTAAACTGGTCTTTAAGAAGAGCCAATGTTTTCTGTTCACACTCCCAAGAGCTAAAATAGTCGTGAATTGAGTGAGAATGAATAAAGTGATGTTTGACGGTTTTAAGTTGTTCCTCTTCAGGCACAGCGGTGCCAATGCGCATTTCACGATACACTTGTCTACTATCTGAAGATGTGATTTCCGTATTATAGTGACGTGCTATGCGTATGCTTAAATCGGTTTTTCCTACTCCTGTAGGGCCAAGTAAAACAATCAGAGTTTTAGCCATGTGTTGTTAGCGTATTATAATTAAAGCTCCGAAGTGGAGCTTTAATTTTATATTTGGATACGAGTAATATTATAGAATATCTTCGTAATCGTCAAGACTTTCGAATTTAGGACCTTCATCAGAATCATCTTCAAATTCATCCATGAAATCATAATCCTTATCTTTCTTTGTAGCTGATTTTAAATCCATGCCATCAAGATCTAAATCTTCCATTCCTTCAAAATTCATAACAATCTGCTCTGGTGTTTCACCGACGAAAGCACAAACGTTTGGAGCTTTAACAGCGACACGTCTTCTTTCTACAGCAGTTAATTCAATATTGAAATAACGATCAGAAAAGAAGTCGAATACATAAATAAGCTGAGCTTGCTCTTTGTTAATGAATTCTCTCATCATAGAAACATCCATTGCAACAATATTAACATTGTCGTCATCTTCGCTACTCATTTCAAAAAGAGCAATTTCTTTTCCTCTTTCACCCAAGGTATCAATCTGGAAAAAAGAAGCCATTTGCGTGTTATCATACGCTAATGCTTGTTGAATGGTATTGTGCAGTTCTAGATAAGTGCCTTCGCTATCCATCTCAACTTCCATTAGGAAATCGTCTTTCTCTGGTGATGTAATTTTTAACTTGAATATATTCATGCTTGTGATTTTTTTGTAAAGGTAGAAAAGATATAGATTTTATGAATTTAACTGGCATAAAAAAGCCATGGTATCAACATTGTCGGCATAATCATTTAGCTGCGGCATCTGGGCTTCGCCAAATGGAATGGTATTTTCTCCAACTTGACCTACAATACATTGTATGTTTTTGCTGTTTTCTTTGAGATGCTTATTTACTTGCTCTGTATCTCTATAGCGCTCGTAATGTAAAACGGCAATAGAAGATGAGATTGAGAGATCTTCTTTCATCAATAGAAAGCCATTGTCGTAATGCTTAATGGCATTCATTAAAAACAGAGAACGCTGATAATCGTGATTGTTTGCGTATTTATTGTGATCCATAGTTGATTCATAATCTTGCCATGCATCTAATATTTTAGTGACGTCGAAGTCTTCTGGAACATATAGTTTAGATACATTTCTGCACCCTAATCCGAAATATAAAAAGACATCTAAACCTAGGGTTTTAAGTTCTTCTTTAGTTTCGTTACCAGTAATCAGGGCCACCGAATTTCTATTACGACGAATTATGTGTGGGTATTTAGCGAAATAAGATTCAAAATATCGAGCTGAATTATTACTGCCAGTAGCTATAATTGCATCAAAATCTTGCTTGCCATTTAGTCGCTCACTTTTGAATGAAATGAGATCCTTGAATTCTGTATTAATCTCTATTAATATTCGAGAAATGAAATTGAGTAAACGATTATCCTTGGTAGATAGTTTTCCAATAAATTGATGCCCTGAAATGATAACACAAAGCATATCGTGGAATCCTACCATTGGAATGTTTCCTGCCATGATAACTGCAACACGCTTGTTTGTATCCCAATTTGAAATTTCGTATTGACTGCACCATTCATTAAGTTTTTCTAGAGTCAAGAATGAACAGATACCTTGAATAGATTTTCTTACATGTGCAGGCGTAAACCATGCATTATCAAGGTGTGCATTCTCAATTAAATAGGAGAAGTCACCATAGAATTGCTCATTAAGAGCATGATTGTTTTGATCATTCTCAGTGTTCTGAAATTGATCAAGAAATCGTCCAAGAGTGACAAATGCTTCTATACGTTCTGATGTGTTCATTTTTATATTTACGTGATGAAAAACTAGGGTAGGAGCTATAATATATCTGCAAATATATTAAAGAATATTGGTATTCTCTAAAGCTACAATTATTGATTCGTTCACTATCTTAGAATAATTTGATTATATAATTGATCAAGATTGCGACGACTGAAAGGCTTGCTAAAATGCGATTGGAGTTATATGTCCACTTCGATTTAAATTTTAAATGCAGCCCTAAGCTTATCACGAGTAGGCATAGAGGTAGAATTGCAGGATAGATTTGAATACTTTCTAATAGATTCCCTTTTAATAAGGAAATAAAGGCTGACTGGAATCCGCAGCCAGGACATTTGACATGATAGTTCTTATAGAATTGACATGCTAAGCTATGCGATTCAAGCCAATTTATAAGATTTTGCCACATTTAAAATGAAATTCGATTAACACTTTTTTACAATTAAGTGTTAAATATATACAAAAAACCAGATTTTAGATGGAATTATTAATCTGATAATAAACAAAAAAAGCGCTGCAATTACTTGCAACGCTTTTCAATATCTTAAAATGATAGATTAATCATTATCATCATCATCTTCTCTTACACCTGGCTCAAATTCCCACATGTCACTTAGTCCAATTGTTCCACTTAAACCTGTTACAATGAAGCCTTTGCCACCAATGCTAATTCCAATAGCATCAACACGAGTGAAAATTTCATTTTCTAGATCATTTCTTTCTACCCAATCATCTTTGCTAGGCTTGTATTCCCAAACTTCTCTAGAATCTTGACCAATACCAGTAGTGATATAAGCTAAACCGTCAATGACAAATGCTACCGCTTTTGTTCTTTGAACATTTTCAGCATTGTTATCTTTGTCAATATCTTTCATTTGTGTCCATGCCTCAGTTTCAGAATTAAACTCCCAAACGTTGTCTAGATTGTTGTCTCCAGAAACTAAGTATGCTTTTTTACCAATTACGAATGTCGTTGCTTCAGTCGTTTTACTACCACCATATGTTGAGTTATCTGACCATACACCGTTTTCGAATTTATAAAAGTCTTTTAAATTGTTTCGGTCGTCACCATCTAGAAACCCATAACCTGTTCCAACATAAGCGACATCATTAATTCCATCATCATTTTTGTCAAATGCAAAAGCTACAGCTCCTTGTCTAGCTGTACCTGGAAACATTTTGTCACCCTCCATTTTAGACCATTCTTTAGTTTGAGGGTCAAATTCCCAAAAATCACTTAGTCTGTCATTGTCTTCATTAACCCCTAATCCAATATATCCTTTACCATTAACTGAAAAAGCAACAGCATCACGTCTTAGTTCCTCTTCAGTCCCTGTAAAACCCGTAGCTTGAGACCAGTTCGCATCAGCATTGTTGTATTTGTAGAAACTTGCAAAATAATCTCCTTCTGAATATCCTAAACCTACATATACATCATCTCCAATAGTAAAGCTTACAGCTCCACCACGACCTGATCCACTATAGTCTGCGCCTTTTTTCCAGTTACCATCCTTATCATTATCACTACCACAGCTTGTGATAAGAAGAGATAATGCAAAAAATGCCAATAATAATCCTTGTTTCATGTGTTATGATTTTATCAATAATTAATACGATTTTACTTTAAAAGCCTTGTAAGAATTTGATTCTAATTTTTCTTATGACGACAAATATAAATAAAAAACAATAAGATTGCTTTTTCTCTACATAAAAATAGGTGTGGCTTTCGAAAAATTAACAATTGAAAATCTCGATTAGAAAATCTCGATATTTTATTTACATTTGTGCGTTATCCAATATTTCTAATAAATCATTACATGATGTTCTATCATGTTTATCCTTTATTTATATGATCAGCAATAAGCTTCTATTTAGAATGAAAAATATAAAATTCACAGTATTTATTTCCATGCTTGCCTTATTCACAGCTTGTAATTCTAATAGTTTTGAAGAGCATGAAATTGGTGGGAATCTTATTGATCAATCAACTGATGTATTTATGATTGATACGTTCACGATTGAAAGTTCTATGGTTAAGTTAGATTCTGTAACAACTTCAGGCTTTAGTAATGTTTTATTAGGGAAGTATAAAGACCCTTATTTTGGCAATGTAAAATCTGATTTTTATGGCGAAATTAGCTTAGATGAACAGTTTAAACTGAGAACGTCTAATGGCGAGAAGGTTTTTCTTGAGTTCGATTCGTTGGTGTTTATTATGTATCATGAACCTAACAAACTTCGTTTTGTTGGTGATACACTAGCAGAGCAAACAATATCTGTACATAGGGTTACGGAAGAATTTAAACTGCCAGAGAATAAATTTTCTTATAAAGCTCACGATGAACTAATGCATGAAACTGAAACGCTTGGAAGTACAACTTTCATTCCTCGTTTGTCTCTTAATAGTATAATAGAAGATATAAAAGATAAAGACCCTGAATCTGAAAATGGGGGGATAAGAATTAGAATGAATGATGCCTTAGGGCAAGATATTATTGATAAGGTTAATAGTTCAAATGATAGTTTGAATGAAATTCTTGAAGATAAAGTGAAGTGGTTAAATTACTTTAAGGGTATTGTTTTAAAAGCTGGTGATAATAATTCAGCTATTTTCTCTTTTCAAACTGGGCAAGATTCAAAAGGTAGTTATGGAATGAAAATGAGGGTATATTATCATGATAAGGAATATGAACAGGCTGGAATACTTCGTTATTATGATCTTCCAGTAACAGCTAAAAGCTTAAATTTCACAAATCATAGCTCTGATTTTATATCGGATGAACATCCTTATATTGAGAAAATAAATGACCTTGAGAATCTTAGAGATGATTTAAATTCGGAAGAGACTGATGATTTATGCTTTGTTCACGGAGCTACTGGTTTAATGACGAAATTAAGAATTCCTCATATTGAACTTTTAGATAGAATGGGGCTTACTGGTGGTATTCTAAAAGCTGAATTAGTTTTTAGTCCAAAAAACGATAGTTATGACGATGATTTATACCCTTTGCCTTCATCTAGTTTTGAGCTTTACTCTACCAATCAAAAGAATTTTTTTGTAAGTGGGGTTCTAAATCCTAGTACTAATAGACAACTAACTTCAAGATATGTTTATAATCCTAGGTATGTAGATGAATCATATTATTCATTTGATATTACTAGCTATGTAAATAATATTCTTTTAAACGGTCAGGAGTATGATAATGCTTTATTGATCACATTACCTTTTAAGACAATAGGTAACTCTATGGAACGTTTGGTAATTGATAATGATAGAAATTCGGATACAAGAATAAAGTTAGAAGTAACTTACGTGGTGCAAAATAATTAATACTTGAATAATTTAATTACTAATATATATGTGTAACATAAGAATGATTGTTAAACCTTTTTATTCAGCTAAAAGAATTATTGCACTTTTGGGCATAAGCTTAGTGTTTATAACAAGTTCAGCTATTGCTCAAAATAGTACAAGTTCTCCTTACTCTTATTATGGATTAGGTGAGCTAAGTATGAATAGTAATGGGAATAGTATTTCAATGGGAGGTACGAGCCTTGCTTATAGAGGAGGGCGAGTTTTGAATTTTCAAAACCCTGCAGCCTTAGCTCATGTCGATAGTTTGAAGTTTATATTTAATGTTGGTATGGGAGTGAAGTTTACCAATCTAAATCAAAGAGATAAGAGTGATAGTTTCAATGATTATAATTTAACGAGGCTTGCTTTCGGATTTAAAGTTTCTCCACGATATTCTACTGCTTTTTCTGTTTCGCCATATTCTAATTTAGGTTATGAAATTACGGAAAGAGAGAAAGTTATAGGATCAGAGGATTACTTGAATCGTTCTTTAAAGGGAACTGGAGGATTAAATCAATTAACATGGTCCAATGGTGTTAAAGTTACTAAAGATCTTTCTTTAGGATTAAACGCGACGTATTTATTTGGAAATAATGGAAGAGATGAAATCATTATTCTTGAGAGTGCTTCTTCTTATATCTATAGTAACAACTCAAAACTTATTTCGAAAGGAATTTATTTAGATTTTGGAGCTCAATATCAAATGGATCTAGGGAAATACGATCTTACTTTAGGAGCTAAATATCAACCTAAACTAGGTGTTGCAGCAAAGCAAATAGTTAGAGTAACAAATTATAGTAGTAGCGGTGTTGGTAATTCTCCGTATGAGAATACTAATAGAGGAACTTTTGATGTTCCTGAGAACTACGGTATTGGTTTTGGTTTAAATAAGAATAAGCAATTGTGGATTGGTGGTGATTATCTTCACGAAAAATGGAGTGATACTAAAGTTTTTGATAAGGAAAATGATTTAAGAGATCGTAATAAATTTAGTCTTGGTATGGAATATAAGGCTGATGATGGGTATGCTAGGAAGTTTTTTAAGAAGATGACTTATCGTTTGGGTGGATTTTATGATACAGGATACATAACCATTGATGATGAAAAAATTAGTACAATGGGGCTTAGTTTAGGTTTTGGTATCCCAATGGCTAAGGATGCTGGAATGATTAATATAGCAGTTGAATTCGGTACAGCAGGTACAACTACCAATAGCTTGGTACGAGAGGATTTTACTCGAATCACAGTTGATATTAACCTTTTTGAAAGTTGGTTTGTGAAGAGAAAGTATAATTAGAAATCATGATCTTAAATATTTACACCCGAAAGCTTCTGTTTTCGGGTGTTTTTTGTAGTAAAGTTTACAATTTTGAATAATAAAAAAATTATAGATCTCTTACTCCAATTTAGAGTCAATTAAGAATAATATTGATTAATTTTGTGAAGATTTAAAACAATTCAATAGTTTTTTTTTGATACAAAGACAATACAACATTTAATAATTCAGTTAAGTCTTGTTTGCATTATAAAATAAGTTTACTGGTTAAAAGATTATAAGATGAAGATGATTTATAAACCTCAAGAGTATAGAATTAAAGATGAAAGGATGAAACCTTTTATTGATGAATCTGAAATTTGGGAAATTTTAGATACAGCAGAATCTACAAAAGAAAATGTAAGAGCTGTTATTAAAAAATCATTGGCTAAAAACCGTTTAAGTATGCAGGAGACTGCTTTGCTCTTGAAAACGGAAGATCCTGAATTAATTGAAGAGATAAAGGAGGGAGCTCGCACTCTTAAGGAGAATGTTTATGGTGATCGAATTGTAATTTTTGCTCCTTTATATGTAGGA
Source organism: uncultured Marinifilaceae bacterium (assembly GCA_963977525.1). Classification (GTDB taxonomy): domain Bacteria; phylum Bacteroidota; class Bacteroidia; order Bacteroidales; family Marinifilaceae; genus Ancylomarina. The sequence continues at coordinate 19,621 of CAXBPC010000033.1, read as the reverse complement.
AATAAATGTGTTAATAATTGTACCTATTGTGGTTTTCGTGCTTCCAATAAAAAGCAAAAACGAACAACTTTAAATGAGATACAATTAAGAGCTGAAGTGAAGTCATTAGAGGATAATGGTCAGAAACGATTAATCCTTGTGTATGGTGAGCATCCAATGTATGATGCTGATTTTATTGCTGATTCTGTACGCACAGTTTATTCTGTAAAATCAGGTCCAGGAGAAATACGTCGTGTTAATATTAATGCGGCTCCTTTAGATGTTGAAGGTTTCAAAAAGGTTAAAGCTTCAGCAATAGGAACATATCAGATTTTTCAAGAGACCTACCATAGAGAAGCATACGCTAAATATCATTTAAGTGGACAGAAAAGTAATTTTGATTGGCGATTAACTGGTTTAGATCGCGCTCAGGAAGCATTAATTGATGATGTGGGGATTGGTGCTCTATTTGGATTATACGATTGGAAATATGAGGTTCTAGGGCTGCTACGCCATGTCAATCATTTTGAGGCATGTTATAATGTTGGTCCACATACAATTTCATTCCCAAGAATAAAGGCTGCATCTGATTCAAGTATAGATCCTAAGTTTGAAGTTAGTGATGAAGACTTTATCCGTTTAGTTGCAATTCTTCGATTAGCAGTTCCTTATACAGGCTTGATTCTTACTGCTCGTGAAACTAAAGAGCTTAGAACAGAGGTGATTAAACTGGGAGTATCTCAGATTGATGCAGGAACTAATATTCAACTTGGAGGTTATTCTGAAGAGAATCATAAAGAACAAAAGCTAGATCATGAACAATTTGAAATTGGAGATACTAGAAACCTTGGTGAAGTGATTGATGAGTTGCTTGATAAGCAGTATTTACCTTCATTTTGTACAGCTTGCTATCGTAAAGGAAGAACTGGGGAGCATTTCATGGAATTCTCTGTTCCTGGCTTTATAAAGCGTTTTTGTACGCAGAATGCTATCCTAACTTTGGCGGAATACCTAGAAGATTATGCAACGCTTGAGCAAAAAGAAAAAGGGTATAAGTTAATTGACGTAAAAATTGAGGAACTAAATAAGAAAGATAGCTTGAAGGTTGCTCCATTGTTAGAGCGCTTAGACAAAGTAAAACAAGGTGAAAGAGATCTATACTTCTAGAACTCTATTAAAATATGTCTAGTCCTAAATAAGCGTTACAGATTATTAGACTAAAATAAAGTATTCTTAGATCCTGTCAAACTTAAGTTTGACAGGATTTTATTTTTTATAGCTTTTGATTTTAATCGTTCTTTGTTTATGCATCTGTACTGGAGTCATCATATAACAAGACCAGTGAGGTCTTAAATAATTATATTTTCTCACACTGTCTTTTATTAATTCTTTCATTGCAGGTAGTTTCACCTGATACTCTTCTAGTAAAAATTCTTGTTTTAAGATTCCATTCACTCTTTCGGCTATTGCATTCGCATATGGGTCGTAAGTTTCAGTCATACTACATTTGACCTGCTTTTTAAGTAACATCTTCTGATCTATAAACACGTTGACTTATACCCATTTTAAGTGCCCTAATTACTCCTTTAGCACTTAGACTTGTAGATAAGTCATAACCTACTATTTTCTTTGAATAAGCATCTGTAACTAAAGCTAAATATCTATGATTGTTACGAGAGCCTATATAGGTGATATCGGACACCCACAGCTGCTCTGGTCTTGATGGTGTTATGTTTTCAATTAAATTTTTGTGTTTGTGAAAACGATGATGTGAATCAGTTGTTTTGTGATAGCTTCTCTTTGCCTTTATCAGCATATGATTGGCTTTCAAAATAGAGAATAACTTATCGCGTCCTACTCCAAGATGATTTAATCTCTCTTGTAATAAATAATAAAGCTTACGAGTTCCAAGACGAGGCAGCTGCCTACGAATCTCAAGCACCACCTTAATGGTTTCAGATGCTCTTTGCTGATTTAGAATTAGGGAGCTGTGGCTTCTATAATAAACCTGTCGACTTACCCCGAACAAACTGCAGGCAGAAACTACTGTTTCTTTTCTTTCTTTGCGGCTGCGATCGATTGTTCGGGTGAGCACTTTTTTCGGATAGGAATATTAAACTCTTTTTCTGCAATATCAATCATCATATCAAACAGAACCGCTTTGCGATCTGAACGATCTGCTTGAGCTTCAAGAAAAGCTTTTTGTTTCTCCAAAACTTTAACTTTCTGCTCTAATTCCAGAATTTGGTGGTCTTTTGATTTAGGCATACGAATTGGACTTTGGTTTACCCAATCAAAGTTACCAAATTTATCCAACCAGCTTCTGACTGTTGAATGAGATTGGATTCCATATTTACGACAGGACTCTCTTAGACCTATCTCTCCTCGTTCAATCTCCTGAACAACTTGTAATTTGAAGGACATTGAATAATCTTTTTGAGTACGCTTTACGTACTTGCTCTCATCTGTTGTTTTCATAGTGTTACTTTTGTGTAACGCTATATCAGGACGAGACAATATACTACCAAAAAAAGCCCGATTTTATTCGGGCTTTTCTATGCTTAAAAATATCTACTTAGCTAATTGCTTTATCCATTTCGATAATAAAATTGCTACCCTGACCAAGTTCACTTTCGCACCAGACTTTACCTTCCATAGCTTCAACGTATTTCTTTACAATGGAAAGCCCGAGCCCTGTGGAGCGTTCTCCAGCTGTTGGTTTGGCACTGAGAATTTGAAATTTACCAAACATCATTTTTTGATCTTCAGTTGATATTCCAGGGCCTTCATCTTTTACCATAGTCTTAACCTTATCGCCATCTTCCCAAACTTTCACCCATATTTCCTTATTGGAAGGTGAAAATTTAATAGCGTTCGATATTAAGTTTTCATAAACTTGAGTCATGTACTCGGGATCTGCATTTACATAGGTTTCTGCAGGGTCAAAATTTAGTTTAATATGCTTTCGTTCCAGTTTTTCTTTGAAGTTCTGATTGATGATATCAAGTAATTTTGAAAGGTTGATTTTTTCAATTCGTAAATTAGTGCTTTTTGATTCTATCATTTTTACATCAAGAATTCGAGTAATCATCATATTCATACGATTTAGAGCATTGAGCATATAGTCTATGTTCTCAATATCTTCAGGGTGATTACTCTTTTTTATCTGTGATTTTAGGTATTCAGCAATAGTAAGGGTTGAAGTTAATGGATTCTTCAAATCGTGAGCAATAATTCCTATCAGGTGATTCTTTTCGTTATTTAATTCTGTTAGCTCAGAATTTTTATTGAGAATCTCTTCTTTCTGGAGGTTAATGTTATTATTTGCCTTCTGAAGCCACTTGGCTTGTAATTCTATTTTCTGAAAAATTTGTGCATTTTCAATTGCAATGCTAGTGTATACAGCTATATTTTGTAATAGACTTAGGTGGTAGTCCTTAAAAGCATTCTTCATGAAACTTTGAACTGTAATCACCCCGATAATTTCACCCTTTACCTTTAGAGGTAGATAAATAACTGATTTTGCTAGACGAGTATTTTTTAAAGGAACGACTTCCTCGATGTATTTTGAAGCATCCTTGTCAATATCATTTATTACGATTTCTGTTGCGTTATTATAACAGTATACAGCAAGTCTATTAGGATCATTTAAGTTCAATCTAATATCATTAATGTTATTTCCATCTTCTTTAAACCTAGGAAAATAAAGATCTTTTTTGTTTTTATCATACACTCCAATCCCAAATATTGAAGCATCCATCAGTTCTTTAATTGATTGATATGCTGAGTCAATAATCCGCTCAAAAGATAGGTTGGCTGTTATTATTTTTCCAATATCATTTAAGTGAATCAGATTCATATATGATTTTTGAAGAAACTGTGATTGTTGAAGAATTTCTTCTTTTTGTTCTTCAAGAGCGTCACTCTTCTTTTCAATTTCATTTTTTTGAGATCTGATCTCTTTAGTTTTATCAAAGACCATTATCTCTAGAACCTTTTGTTTGTTTCGGATATTGATCAATCTAATTTTAATAGTTAAGAAGATAATAATGGCCAAGAAAATAACAAGTAGAGATAAAAACCACCAGGTTAACCACCAAGGGGGCAGTATTGTAAATGTGTATTCGTATGGTGTAGGCGTCCAAATTCCATCACTATTAGATGCTTTAATTTTAAAAGTATAAGTTCCATGAGGGATTCTAGAATATATGGCTTCAGATCTATTGGTCACTGGTGACCATTCTTTATCCAGCCCCTCGAGAATCCATTTGTATTGTACCTTTTCAGGTGATTTATAACTTAAGGCCTCAAAGTTAAAAGTGAGGTGGTGTAAATCATGAGTAAGATTCAAATCTTGAGGAATGAAGAACCAAGGGCTAACACTACTAGATTTGTTTATAAGCTTTTTACTTCTCCAATTAACCTTTTTAAAGAATAAATGAATGTCAGTCAACTGAATGATAGGAGGTGTTATATTGATTTCATCATTAGAAGGATTAAACACCATTGCACCGTTTACAGTTCCAAACCAAAGGTTCTGTTCTTTGTCAATATAGTTACTGCCACCGTTGTTCTCAATGCCAGTAAAGCCATCATATTTGTTGTAGTTTCTAATCTTGTCAATATTACCAGACAAATCGATTGAAATACGATCAACACCACTTTGTGTACCTGCCCAAATATTTCCTTCCTGATCTGTAAGCACTGAGTAAGTAATATTAGAACTTAAACCATCTTGAATGCCAATATTGGTCCATCTTTGGTCGTCCCAATAAGAAAGTCCTCCACTAAAAGTCGCAGCCCATATTCGGCCTAATTTATCCTCACATGTTTGTAAAATCCAGTCATGACTAAGTCCGTCATTTTTGTCGTAGGTGATAATGTTGTCTCCGTCGAGTACCGAGACGCCTTGCATGTGTGATAGCCAAAGTCTATTCTTAGAATCAATAAATAGTCTAGAGATGTTTTCGGTAGTTAAATCATGACTCTCTTTATTAATAGTGCGTCTTTCACCATTGTTAGTAATGAATACAAGGCCACGGTTAATTTGAGCAAACCAAAGTCCATCATGAGTAGGGCAAATATCAGTAATCATCACCTTTGGATGGAATCCATATTTTATTGAAACATTTTTAATTTTTCCTTTATTAAATTCCAATAAGCCTTCTTCAGAAGCTATTAGCATGTTCCCATTTTCAAGTTCATGAAAATCGGTTGCTCTTTTTAAGGATGGGTGATTTTCTGAGTTGAGTATTTCAACCATCCCGTTTTTGAATCGAACAACTCCTTTGCCCGAAATACTGAACCAGTAATAACCATCTGAATCCTGCGTTGTGGCTAATACAATATTGCCACCAATGGTATTCGAGAAATTTAGAGAAAGAAATTTATTAGAACCATATTTAATAAGACCATTCCCACTGGACGTAAGCCAAATGTTTCCTTCAGTGTCTTCTAGAACATTATTAATATAAGGAGAAATTAAGCCTCTTTTTTGATCAATAATTGTTGTTTTGTCTTTGGAAACGACTGCTAGTCCAACATCCCTAATACAAATCCAAAGTTGATTTTTTGAATCGATACTAATGTTTGTAATGTTATCTGGGTTGATAGAATTGGGAAGATCAAGTTTAGTTAATACATTATTTTTAGTTTTAAAAATACTAAATCCGTAACCTATCTTGTAGTTTCGATACCAACATTCTTGCTCAGAATCAAAAAAAGATGGGATAATAATGTGATTTTTAAACTGAAGTTCATTGTTTAGATGAGATTTTGACAACTCACCATTATTAATTTCATATAAGGCATTTCTTGTAGATATTAGGATTTTACCAGATGGATCGCTTAGTACTGATATAACTCTATTGTTGGTGCTAAGCTCAGGATATAATTTACTTGCGTTGTAAAAACGGCCATTTTCAAGATAAACAAGTGTTCGTATTTTATCTTTAAATCCTATTGCCCATATCTTACCATCGCTACTTTCTTGAATTGAGGTGTATATAGCTAGTGGAAGGCTGTCGTTCACATTGTAATTAACGAAATCTATTCCATTAAACATTGATATTCCAACGCTGGTCCCAATCCAAATGTTCTCTTTTTTATCTTGAAATAATGTTTGGATATTATTGTCAGCAAGGCCATGGTTACTATTATATGAGTAGAATTCTTGACCATTAAAGCGAGAAAGGCCACCACCATTAGTTCCCAACCATAGATTGCCTTTTTTGTCTTGGATGAGTGATGAAACTTCAGATTGTGGTAGTCCCTCTTCCAAAGAATAATTGGTGAAGCTATAATGTTGAGCAAAGCCAGAGACTGTGAGAAGAATTATTGCTAGACTTAATAATATTTTAATGAATTGGTTGTTCATATTGTGATGCTTGTCTTATGACTTAAATATCAGAAAGTCAGATGTAGCTTGTGGTTAATTATAAAATGAAATTCCTCTAGTATACAACGGGAAAACAACTATACTTATTGTTTCATGTTAAATTGATATAAGAGATTTTTAAAAGCAGTAAAAGGTACAATTTTTTTTAAGGATTTAAAAATTATAAATTTGTTCTGAAGAAAGCGAAATAATTGATAGAGTAGATATTTAGAATTGAACTTTAACTCGGAATTAATGTTTGTTATTCAACACTTTTAAAATGATTTAAGCTTGATTCTTTTATGAGTGAAAAGTCAGAAATAAAAAAGCGATCTCAGATGTTATTCTGAGATCGCTTTTTTATAATATGTATGTCGATTAGTGTCTTGATTTGTAATGTAAAGAATCACCCCATTGACCGTATCCAATTTCTCCATCAGCCATATTAATACGAGCTTCCATGCAGTTTGTGCAATCATCAGCTCCTTCGTCAATACAAGGTTTGTTCTGATACAATAGATAGTTTGCTCTTTCCTGAGTAGGTGTGATATTAGGCATAATGATATTGGCTCCAATTTTTAAGGCCTTTTCTCTACCAAGAGGATCAATAGCTTGAAGCGCAGTTGCCGAAGCAATATTAATATCTTTCATCATGATACGAAGAACAGCAATCATTCTTAGCGTAAGTCTAAATCTATCGTTCAGGGGCATTAGGCCATCTTTGTACTCATAAAGTGGTGTTTGATCATGTTCTATGAAAGGTCCCATACCTACCATGTCAATATCAAATTCCTTCATAAAAAGGATATCATTAGCTAAATCTTCATGGGTTTGAAATGGAAGACCAATCATAACGCCAGTTCCTGTTTGATAGCCAATATCCTGTAAATATTTAAGACATTTCAAACGAGTAGCGTGCGAGTGCTCTTCGTTATCAGGATGAATTTTGCTGTATAGCTTAGGATTACTCGATTCTACACGTAGTAAGTAACGGTGGGCGCCAGCATCGAACCATTTTTGGTAAGTCTCTTTAGTTTGTTCCCCAATCGAGATAGTTATACCAAGTTCATTATTACTAAGCTTCTTAATTTCTTTTAAGAGGTTACAGATTCTATCAATAAAGGCAGGATCAGAACGTTCACCACCTTGTAGTACCATAGAGCCATAATTGTGCTCGTGAGCAAATTTAGCAGCTTTTAATATTTGGTCATCTGCAATATCGTAACGATTAACCATCTTATTGGATGCACGAATACCGCAATACAAACAGTCTTTTTTGCAGATATTAGAGAACTCAACTAAGCCACGAAAATATACTTTGTTTCCAATATGCTTAAGCTTCACATCGTGTGATCTCTTAAATAATGCTTTTTCCTGCTCTCCACTAGCTTTTAAAAGTCGAACAATTTCGTCCTTTGTAAAACTATCTTTTTGCAATAATGTATTGAAACTGATATTCATGTTTGTCGACTTAGTCTATCAAAACGTGTCTTGTTAGAGTCCACGTTTTTCAAATGTTTGTGGTGCAAAAATAGTGATTAATTCCTAAGTAGTCGTCTAACGTAATTAGTATTTGGAGTTTCAAACTCTAAACTCTTTAATTAGTTTAGCTTAATTAATTTTAATTGATAATTCTAAGATGAAAGAAATCAATCATATTCATCTAATTTACCATGTGATATTCAGGAAATTTAATATGAAGCGCAAACGATTGTTTTAGATAGATTCTAAATAGTTGATTTTTCTCCAATAAACATGGCTGTGCTTATAGATTATTACTAAAACGACTTTTTAGAGTACTGATTCTTACTATATTTGTGCGAAATTTGAAGAATCAGTATTTGAACTTAATTTTAAAATACTTGTTTTATCGTTCACCCAATTTCTATGGAAAGGGTCTACTATGAGCAGTTGCTTCTTTAAAAATCAGCTAGGAATAAAGAAATATTAAAAAATATACAATGATAAACGAACAGTTATTAAATCCTAAAAGTATTGTAGTTGTTGGAGGTTCTGACGATGTACAAAAGCCAGGTGGTAAAGTTTTGAAAAACCTTATCGATGGTGATTTTAAAGGAAATCTATATGTTTCTAACCCAAAGTTAGACGAGGTTCAAGGCGTTAAGTCATATAAAAATGCTCAAGATTTACCTGAGGTAGATTGCGCTATTCTAGCGATTGCTGCTAAATATTGCCCACAAACAATTGAGATGTTGGCAAAAGAAAAAAACACACGTGCTTTTATTATTCTTTCAGCTGGATTTAGCGAGGAGAACGAAGAAGGTGCTGAGTTAGAAAGACAAATTGTTGAGACTGTGAATTCAGTAGGTGGTGCTTTAATCGGACCAAACTGTGTTGGTGTTTTAAATCCTAACTACAATGGTATTTTCACTACGCCAATTCCTTCTCTTGATCCTAAGGGATGTGATTTTATTTCTGGTTCAGGTGCTACTGCTGTTTTCATTATGGAATCAGGTGTACCTAAAGGACTATCTTTCTCAAGCGTATATTCAGTAGGTAACTCTGCACAAATGGGTGTTGAGGAGATTATCAAATATATGGATGAGAGTTACGATCCAGCAACTTCGAGTCCAGTTAAATTATTATATATCGAGAACATCGATAAGCCAGAGATGTTATTGAAGCACGCTTCTTCTTTGATCCGTAAAGGATGTAAGATTGCAGCAATTAAATCAGGTAGTTCTGAGGCCGGTTCTCGTGCTGCATCTTCTCATACTGGTGCTCTTGCTAGCCCTGATGTTGCAGTAAACGCACTTTTCAAAAAAGCAGGTATTGTTCGTTGTTCTGGTAGGGATGAGCTAGCTACTGTAGCTTCTATCTTTATGCACCCTGAATTGAAAGGTAAAAATATTGCTGTTATAACTCACGCAGGTGGACCAGCAGTAATGCTTACAGATTCACTTTCGAATAATGGTTTAGATGTACCACATATCGAAGGTCCTAAGGCTGACGCTTTGCTTGAGAAACTTTACGGAGGTTCTTCAGTAGCAAATCCAATCGATTTCTTGGCAACAGGTACTGCTCAGCAATTGGGTGATATTATTGATGCTTGTGAGAATGATTTCGATAATATCGATGCGATGGCTGTTATTTTTGGTAGCCCTGGATTATTCCCAGTATACGATGTTTACGATTTGTTGGACGAGAAGATGAAGGCGTGTAAAAAGCCTATTTATCCAATTCTTCCATCAATAATAAACGTTAAAGACGAGATTGCTCATTTCTTAGCTAAAGGAAGAATCAATTTCCCTGATGAGGTTGTATTTGGTGATGCATTAGCAAAGGTTTATAATACACCTAAGCCAGCGCCAGAGAATATTGTTATTCCTGAAGTTGATAAAAAGGCTATCCGCACAATTATCGATGAGGCTGATAATGGTTACTTAGCTCCTGAGAAAATTCACGCTTTACTAGATGCTGCTGGAATCGACCGTTCGAAAGAAGGTGTAATTGATACAGTTGATGCTGCAAAAGCAATGGCTGATGAAATTGGTTACCCAATGGTAATGAAAGTTGTTGGACCAGTTCATAAGTCAGACGTTGGTGGTGTTGTCTTAAATGTGATGAATGAAGAAACTGTTGTTGCTGAATTCGAGCGTTTGATCAAGATTCCTGAGACTTATGCAGTAATGATGTGTTCTCAGATTAGTGGAACTGAAGTGTTTATTGGTGCTAAGCGCGAAGAAAAATTTGGACACATGGTTCTATGTGGACTAGGTGGAATCTTTATCGAAGTATTTAAAGATGTGAAAGCAGCTTTAGCTCCAATTTCAATTGACGAAGCTCACGAAATGATTCGTGGATTACAATCATACGGTATCATTAAAGGTATGCGTGGACAAGAGCCGGTAAACGAAGAGAAGTTTGCTGATGCTGTTTCTCGTGTTGCTGCTTTAATGACTGTTGCTCCAGAGATTTTCGAAATGGACTTGAATCCACTTCTTGGATCAAAAGATGCAGTTGTTGCTGTTGATGCTCGTATTAGAATTGAAAAAGACATGTAATATCGTGAGTTAGCAGGTTTGTAAGTTCATTTATTTGAGGATACCTTTGACGCTTTCAAATTGATTATTTACTCACTAACTAAATCACTCATTATACTATGAGAAAGTTAAAAGATTTAAGCCTGAATGAAAAACTGATGATCAGTTTTATTGTCGTTCTTTTAATAGCTACTGCTTTAAACTGGAGCAATATTTATAACGGAATGCTAAAAGGCTTCGATATTCATACAGAACAGCCAGCAAAACCAGTAAAATAAGCTGGATAATACCCGAGGCTATGTCTCGGGTATTTATTTTTTCAAATCTGATCTTTCGATATCGAGATTCTAAATTATAAAAAATGAAAAAACAAGATTTAATATTTATCCTTTGTGTGGTGGCGTGCTTTATGCCATTTTTCCTGTCGGATGACGTGTTCGATTTTTATGTGGGTTACAATAAAGCTCACGGTATGATTACCAGTTTCATCAAATTTGCACTTCTTGCAACTTTGGGTGAGGTAATTGGTTTGAGAATGAAAACTGGCGTATACAACCAAAAGGGTTTTGGTATTTTACCGAGAGCTATTGTTTGGGGATTTTTAGGCCTGACCATTAAGTTAGCTTTTGTGATTTTTGCTACAGGAACTCCAATTTTCCTTGGTTATTTAGGTCTTGATGGAGCTACTGAAATTATGAAGGGAGCTTTCAGCTCAGAGAAACTATTGGTTGCTTTTGCTATATCAGCATGTATGAATTTAATTTATGCACCAGTAATGATGACCTTCCATAAAATCACGGATATTCATATTATAGATAATGGTGGAACTATTGGCGGTCTTTTAAAGCCAATTCAGTTTTCAAATATCTTTCAGAAATTAGATTGGGGCGTACAATGGAATTTTGTTTTCAAAAAAACAATCCCATTTTTCTGGATTCCAGCACATACTTTCACTTTCTTATTGCCTCCCGATTATCAGGTTCTTTTTGCAGCTGCATTAGGAATTGTATTAGGGGTATTGCTTGCTACTGCAAGTTTGAAAAGTGCTAAATAATTATAACTTTGTAGAGGATTGGAAATTATAGATTTCTAATCCTCTATTTTTATAAAAAAGCATGGCTGATCTTAATTTTCTAATCACTATGTTTTGTCTGACGTCTCATCTCTTTATACTGAAAATATGACAAAAATTGGATTGTTTTATGGCCCTACAGAAGGTAATGTTGAAAAAGTAGCAAAGCTTGTTGCTAGCAAAATCGAAAATGTAGATTTAGTAAAAGTTAAAGAAGTGGATGCAAATGCCTTCGATAAGTATGATAATATCATTTTGGGTATTTCTACACTTGGAAAGCACACGTGGTCTTCGGAGAATGAGGGGAACGATTGGGATCAATTTCTTCCAAAATTAAATGGTGCAGATCTTAAAGGAAAGAAAGTAGCAATTTTTGGTCTTGGAGATCATATTGCATATGCTGATTTCTTTGTTGATGCAATGGGAGAGTTGTTCGAAGTTGTGAAAGAAACAGGAGCTACCGTTGTTGGTGGTGTTAGCGATGAAGGTTACGAGTATAATGAATCTCGTGCATTTGTTGATGGTAAATTTGTTGGTTTGCCAATAGATGAAGATTTTGAAGATGATTTAACAGAGGAAAGAGTGGATAGTTGGTTGAAAATTATCCTTCCAGAAATGAAATAAAACAAGTTGTATTCTTGTTGATTAAAGCTCACTTTTTAGAAAGTGAGCTTTTTTTGTTTTACAACTACCAATTTGATAATTTTATAACGATTACTTAAGTTAGATTATAATTATATATGCCTGATTTGTTTTAATTTGAAAGGAAAATTTGTAAAATTGCAATAAATTTAATTTAAACAACAACACTTAATTATATAAGTATGAAAACCCCCATAAATTCTCAAATAGTAGACAGCAAACTTGCTCTATGTGAAATAGATAAAATGGAAGATGCTACCATTCGCGACGTTGTTCGTGTGGTGAATATGATTGAAGAAGAGAGTGGAGCAAAATTCATTCGTATGGAGATGGGGGTTCCGGGTTTAGCTGCCTCTAAATATGGTATCGAAGCTGAAAAAGCAGCTCTTGATAATGGTGTTGCATCAGCATACCCAATGCTTGAGGGTGTAAAGGTTTTGAAAGAAGAAGGTTCTAAGTTTATTAAGAACTTTATGGATATCGATTTGGACGCAGAAGGTGTTATTCCAACTGTTGGTTCTATGCAAGGTGGTTATGCTGCTTTTATGGCTGTTTGTTCAGCTACCGAAGGGAAGGATACCATTCTATTTGTAGATCCAGGTTTTCCAGTGCAGAAAACACAGATGGATGTTTTGGGAATGAAATACGAAACATTCGACATTTACGATTACCGTGGTGATAAGCTTCAAGATAAGCTTGAAGAAATCATGTCGAAAGGAAATATTGCTGGTATTCTTTATTCAAATCCTAATAACCCAGCTTGGATTTGTATGAATGAAGGTGAGTTGAAGACTATTGGTGAGATGGCAACAAAGTACGATGCAATTGTATTGGAAGACCTTGCTTATTTCGCGATGGACTTTAGAGCAGACTTAAGTCAGCCAGGTGTTGGGCCATACCAACCTACAGTAGCTAAGTATACTGACAATTATGCATTAATGATTTCTAGTTCTAAGGCATTCTCGTATGCTGGACAGAGAATCGGATTGCTTTGTTTGTCAGATAGCCTATATAAGAGAAGATATGATGGTTTGAAGAAGCGTTTCGGAACTGACGGATTTGGTTTCACTGTTGTGTTTAGAATTATCTATACACTTTCTTCAGGTGTATCTCATTCAGCTCAGTATGGCTTACATGGTATGCTAAAAGCTGCTAACGAAGGCAAATTCAATTTTGTTGAAGATGTAAGAGAGTATGGCGAGCGTGCTAAAATTATGAAGAAGATGTTTACTGATAATGGTTTCGATTTGGTATACGATACTGATGTTGATTTGCCATTAGCTGACGGATTTTACTTCACGATTTCATACCCAGGTCTAGCAGGGCCAGATTTGAATAAGAAACTATTATATTATGGTATTTCGGCTATTTGCTTGAACGAAACAGGAAGTTTGAAAGAAGGACTTAGAGCTTGTGTTTCTCAAATTGCAAGAAGTCAATTCGATGATTTAGAGTCTCGTTTGAAAGAATTCCATAAACATCATCAAGTATTAGCTTAATCGAATTTCGATTTTCTCTGAAGGTGTATTTCGATACGGAATAGAGCAATTACGATTTATAAAGATATATGCCCTATAAGTAACGATTTAGTCACTTATAGGGCATAATTTATTTAGACTGATTGTAAATTTATCGTATTTGTGACGAATTGTAAGGAGGATTGCGAAAATAACTATTGATTTGTTACCTTTATCAAGCAAATAAAATTTAATTCTTTAAAATATATAAACGCTATGGCAAAATTCAAAGGTGCTATTGTTGTTGATACCGAAAAATGTAAGGGTTGTGGCTTATGCGTTGTAAGCTGCCCTACTAAGGTTATCGAACTTGCACGTGACGTTAATGGCAAAGGTTACCATTATGCCCATATGGCCAATCCTGATGCATGCATCGGTTGTTCAAGTTGTGGTTTAGTTTGTCCTGATACAGTTATTACTGTTTACAGAATGAAAGCAAGCTAGTTCTATTTTAAATCTGAAAATCTTAAAAATATTTTATAATGGGAGATATTCGATTAATGAAGGGAAATGAAGTGATCGCTGAAGCAGCTATTCGTTGTGGATGTGATGGGTATTTTGGTTACCCAATTACACCTCAGTCCGAAATTATGGAGACCCTTATGATTCGCCGACCTGAACTAGAAACCGGAATGGTTGTAGTACAGGCAGAAAGCGAAGTTGCTGCAATTAATATGGTGTACGGTGGTGCATCTTGCGGTAAAAAAGTAATGACATCTTCATCTAGTCCTGGGATTAGTTTGAAAGCTGAAGGTCTTACTTACCTTGCAGGTGCTGAACTTCCTGCTTTGATCGTAAACATCGTTCGTGGTGGACCAGGTTTAGGTACTATTCAGCCAGCTCAGTCTGACTATTTTCAAGCTGTAAAAGGTGGTGGACATGGTGACTACAAGCTGATTGTTTTAGCTCCAGCCTCAGTTCAAGAAATGAACGACTTTGTAGACTTAAGCTTTGAGCTTTCGTTTAAATATTTAAATCCAGCAATGATTCTTTCTGATGGTGTAATTGGCCAGATGATGGAGAAGGTTGAATTATCAGAATTCAAACCACGTTGGACTGCTGAAGAAATTGAGAAAATTTCTGGATCATGGGCAACCACTGGAAAGAAAAAGGGAATATCTCGTAGAATTTCTACATCTCTTGATCTTGATTCAGCTAAGCAAGAAATCTTCAACCATAAATTGCAAGCGAAATATCGCGCAATGGAGGAGAACGAAGTTCGTTTTGAGAAGATCGATTGTGATGATGCAGATTACCTATTCGTAGCTTACGGTTCAAGTGCTCGTATTTGTCAGAAAGCTATCGAAATTGCACGTGCAAAAGGCATTAAAGTCGGTTTGCTACGTCCTATAACTCTTTTCCCTTACCCAACTAAAGCTATTCAAGCAATGCTTGGTCAAGTAAAAGGAATCTTATCAGTAGAAATGAGTGCTGGTCAAATGGTCGAAGATGTTCGTTTGGCAGTTAGCGGTAAAGTGCCAGTTGAGCATTACGGTCGTTACGGTGGAATCATTCCTACTCCTGATGAAGTAGTTGAAGCATTAGAACAAAATTTTTTAGGAGAATAAGTTATGACAGCAACAACAGAGCTTAAAAATATAATTAGCGAAGAGAACTTGGTCTACAGTAAGACTCCAGTTCTTTTAGATAACGAAATGCATTATTGCCCAGGTTGTACTCACGGTGTAATCCATAAGGTAATTGCTGAAGTTATTGAGGATATGGGTATCCAAGAAGAAACAATTGGTGTTTCTCCAGTAGGATGTTCAGTATTAGCATACAATTATTTAGATATCGATTGGCAACAAGCTGCTCACGGTCGTGCTCCTGCATTGGCTACAGCAACTATTCGTTTAATGCCTGAGAAATATGTATTTACTTACCAAGGTGATGGTGATTTAGCATCTATCGGTTGTGCCGAGATTATGCACGCTTGTAACCGTGGCGAAAACATCGTTGTATTCTTTGTGAACAATGGTATTTACGGTATGACTGGTGGACAAATGGCTCCAACAACTCTTGAAGGAGCAGTTACAGCAACATCTCCTTACGGACGTGATTGTAAGACTACAGGTTTCCCAATGAAGATTTCTGAAATGATATCTTTATTACCAGGAACTCGTTTTGTGACTCGTCAGTCTGCAGAAACTGCAGGTGCAGTTCGTAAATTGAAGAAAGTAATTAAAAAAGCTTTTGAAAATACAAGAGAAGATAAAGGTCTTTCGTTTATCGAGATTGTTGGTACTTGTAGTTCAGGATGGAAACAAACTCCTGTACAGTCTAACGAGTGGATGAAGGAAAATATGTTCCCTTATTACCCACTTGGTACATTAAAAGACGAGTAAATTACATTAAGGATAGAGCTAGATTAAGCTTTATGGTAGATTATTTAGAACAATCAAAGATCTATCCTTTAATCGATTAAAACTGTAAAAAAATGACTGAAGAAATTATAATTGCAGGATTTGGTGGTCAAGGTGTACTTTCAATGGGTAAAATTCTTGCTTACTCAGGTATTATGCAGGATCAGGAAGTATCATGGATGCCATCATACGGACCTGAAATGCGTGGAGGTACAGCTAACGTAACTGTAATTCTTAGCGACGATCGTATTAGTTCACCTATATTGAAGAAATTCGATACAGCTATCATTCTTAACCAGCAATCAATGGATAAGTTTGAAGCGGATATTAAGCCAGGTGGAACTTTATTATATGATCCAAACGGTATTGTACGTCACCCAGAAAGAACAGATATTAATATCTATAGAATTCCTGGTGCGGCATTAGCTACTGAAATGGGTAACCCTAAAACTTTCAACATGGTAATTATGGGAGGTTTCCTTAAAGTGAAGCCAATCGTAAAACTTGAGAACGTTCAAAAAGGTCTTGAGAAATCATTACCAGAGCGTCACCATAAATTGATTCCTTTGAACATTGAAGCCATTCAAAAAGGAATTGATAACGTTGAAACTGTTATAGCTCTATAGAGAAACAAAAACAACAACAAATACAATCCAATTGAAGGTAAAGGGCAATCCGTAAGGGTTGCCCTTTTTCTTTGCCATGCTCTATTAAATTTCAAGATGAGGATTAGACGCAGATTTAAATGATTAAAATAGGATTGATGTCCAATCGGTATTGTTGTTTTCCTTTTACCCCAAACCCCTAAAGGGGCTTATAGGTTATGTTTTTTTAGTCCCCTTTAGGGGATTAGGGGTAAGGAGTTGAAACAAAACTGACGAAGTCCATTAAGGATATGGAATTTTTAGAGCAAGCAATTAAATAAAATCATACTTAATCAGCGTCTGATTATAAACAGCATAAAAAAAGCACAGATCTCAAATAGTGAAATCCGTGCTTGGTAGTTGTAAGTAAATCGGTAATTAATTAGCCTCAGGCACAATAGCAGTTTCCTGTTCTTTTCTGCTTCTACGCGATTTAGCTGTCAAGTTAATTTTCTCGGTGTAGGGTGCTAGTTGTTTTGCAATAGGAGCAAAGGTTGCTGGATCAACGTCCGACATCATATTAACGAAACGAACCACTTTGGTATTAAACAAGTGACGAACCAATTTTTTCTGAACCGATGGCGCATCTAGCTTCTCTATTTCAGCCTTGTGTGCCATATTTGCATCAAAATCGTTTTTGAATTTCCCATTGGCAGCGATTAGTTCCTGCAAAAAGGCTTTGCTTTCTGGTAGGGTATCTATTGTACTTTTCATTTTGTCAGAACCTAGTTCTGCTGCCAACGAATCTATACCAGCACTTTCGCTTTGGTAACCTTGGCGCTTTAGGCCTAAACCATGTGCTTTAATCGCGCGGTATACCTCGATTGCACTTGCCGATGTAAGTTTGTCTTCTCTTAAAATACATGCCTTGGTTACTTGAGTTAAGCCCATAAGTATACGGTCGCGAGTATTATCATTTTCCTCTAAAATTGCAGCAAATTTCGAAGAGCGAACTGTACCTATAGTTAGAGAAAGATTGTTATTTTCACTATCCACTTCCTGAATAGAATTGTTAAAATAAGTGTGAGCGGTAAAATCGTTTCTTTTCAAAATAGAAAGACTATCGCTCACAGAATCGTTTATCTCGCTTGGAGAACAATAAGATGAAATTTCTTGAATCATGTTTACAGTGTTCTGGGTTTATTTTTGGATTAATTGAACATGAAATTAGAAATAAAAATTGACATATCGTATTTTTAAATAAAAAATTATGGTAAATAAATATAAAAATGTAATGTAGATACTGTAAACTCTGTATTTGTGTTGCGATATTATATTTGTTAGTAAGGTGTTAGTTTGTATTGTTGTATTGTTGTATTGCTTTGTTTAGGTTTTTGTATACATACACTTTAAGTGCATGTGTTGTGTAAGTGTTAATCGTTGTTGTTGGTAATTGTACGATTTTAAGTAAAGTCATATTAATATGTTTGCCATTGTGGAATCACTAGTTTTTATTTAAAATGTCATTTGAGAAATTGATTTCCTGTTTATGAACAAAATAATATTGATGAGTATTTTTTTTTGTAGTATATGCCATGAAGAGGAGATTGTGGCTTTTTACTTGAAAGCGAATAGTAAATTGAATTGTGGTTAGTTTTTTTTGGTTAAAGCATGCCCATGCTAATTTGCGGATTCATATTTTTTTGGAAAAAAGTCCCGCGTTTTTTAGCAATATTATTTTTTGATCTCGAAATCGCTCTCGCAAAATTGCGGCAAGCTTTTCGAGCCTGATATTTCTTCCTGCAAATCAGCATCATCATTTTTTGCCTGAAAATGTCTTCTCGCGCTTTTACGACCTATTTAGCGAAGCTGAAAAACCAATGTTTCTAGTCATTCTCCTTATTCAGCCCTGTAAAAGTAGAGCTTGATTATTTATCTAGATGTATTCTATATTGTTTATAATAGAAGGTTTGCTGCAATGAAAATATTGTTTAATTACTTGTTTTAGTAATTTTAGTTCGCTCTTGTTGATTTTTGATAATTCAACATGAAAAAGTGCGTTTAGCACACCAATATGGGTGGCTAAATGTAACTTTTAGGCTCGATAAAGAAAATATAAATGTATGTACACATACACACTCGTTACCTGCAAGCTTTAAAAAAAACACAGTGCACCTTTGAGAATAGAAATCAAACTATGATAAGATTAACTTTAATACTAGGATTTCAAGTCAGTATGATTATTTTCACGTTGTTCATAATGAACTTGGGATACAGACAAGGTAATACTGAGCTATTATACTTAGGATTAGGTCTGCCAGTTTGGTTCTATTTATTCATATTCTATACAAAATGGATTAATAGAATTGAAGTAAAACAAGAATATTTTATGATTAAGAATCTGATTTCTGGACGACGAATTATACACTATAAAGATATTGAACTATGGGAAATGATTCAAACGGTAAGAATTTCTCAACAAAACTTATTAATCAGAGTCAATGGGAAAAAGTTCATAATTTCCAATATGGTTGATATGAAGAATTATGAAATACTACGCCATAGATTGAGAACGAATTGGGCTGAACTTGAAAGAAAATATTAATGATGAAACGGATTTTAGTAATACTTGGATTCTTAATTAGCATATCTTGTTTTGCACAAGATAGGATACAGATTGATACAATAAACAATGACGAGTTAGTTAATATTTTTAATAGAATCGAACTTCTCCGAGAATTCAAAACTGAAAATCTAATGATTCGTTTGTTTAGTTACGATAATGAATCAGGTAGCGCGAAGTTAAATAATGGAGAGGTTACTCAAAATATATATTTTGCAGTCTCTGAATATGATGAATTGCCTAAACAATCGCTTTTTAGGATTAAAGATCTGTACTCAACTGAGATCGTAAGCATTGACAATTCTAGGAACGACACTGTTCTAATTGAATTAACACATATTAAGAATGAGACAAAAGAAACTTTGGAATTAGAATTGACAATTAACGAAATAAAAAAAGCCAGCAGGTAACAACTAAGCGTTCGTGTGGCAGGAACTGCCCAACATGAACGTTGGGTTGAC
>CAXBPC010000032.1:0-32697 GCA_963977525.1 uncultured Marinifilaceae bacterium | reverse complement strand
CTGATATTTCTGAAATGCGCGCGCTGGCATTTTGTGTCAGTAAAGAACACGCAAACTTTATGGCTAAAAAATTCACTTTGAAAAATATAGCTTGTGGCGTGCTAACTAGCGATAACAGTAAAGATCGTGAAGTCATGCAGCAACGACTTAAATCTAAACAAATAAACGTACTGTTTGTGGTCGATATTTTTAATGAAGGTGTCGATATTCCAGAGTTAGATACTTTACTGTTTTTACGCCCGACTGAGAGTTTGACAATATTCTTACAACAGTTAGGTCGTGGTTTGCGCTTAACCGATAATAAAGAATGCTGCACAATATTAGATTTTGTCGGCAATTCGCGACCAGAATATGATTTTTCACATAAGTTTAGAGCATTAATCGGTAAAACCAATCAGGCAATAGCAAAAGAAGTTAAACAAGGTTTTCCTCATTTACCTTTGGGTTGTCGTATTGAGTTACAAGAAAAAACTCAAACGATGATCTTAAAAAACATCAGCCAAGCAACACTTAATAAAACCCGATTAATTAATTTAATTATCAATTTCCCACATGTTACTCATTTACCTTTAACATTAAAAAACTTTCTCTATATCAATCCTAATATTACCTTAGAAGATATCTATAAAGTTAAAGTAGGTAAGTTTGGTGGCTGGAAAGCCCTTCTGGAGATAAGTAAAAATAAAGCCATAGATGAAAGTAAACAGGCACTTTATGCGGCTTACTATCGTGCAATCAATAACCGATTAATGATCTGCACTTCAATATCTTATTTACGCTTTATTAAAGCCCTTTGTGATAATAACTTTGCGTTGCCATTAAGTGACTTTATAGACGTAGCAACAAACTCTGAGCATTTATTTACCCTGATGTGTCATTACGACTTTTGGGACAAAGCAGGTAAACAAGCAGGATTTAATAGCCTTGAAGAAAGTATCACAGCGCTTAGAGATCAAAATCTGCAAAAAGAACTCAGCGAAGTAATCGAAATACTGATTGAACAACTAGAAGTAAGTGAGTTTGCTATGCCAAAAGTTGATAAACAAATGATAGATTCATCACCGATAAAAATGCATGTCCGCCATCCAAAAGAGCATATTCTTGTCGCTTTTGGTGAGAGTGACTTTGCTAAAAAATCATCAAGCCGAGAAGGTGTTTTAGATATCCCAGCTTCTAATACAGCACTACTGTTTGTTACTTTGAATAAGAATGAAAAGCAGTTCTCTGCAACAACCATGTATCATGACTATGCAATGAGTCCAACGTTGTTTCACTGGCAAACTCAAAATAATACTAAGCCACAATCTAAGCGAGGCATAGGCTATATCAAACAAAAAGAAAACAACAAAACCTTTATTTTATTTGTCCGTGAACAAGCCGAAGACGAAAACGGAAAAACCATAGGTTTTGTCAACTTTGGCCTGGTTGATTTTGTAAAATATGAAGGCAGTCAGCCGATGAATATCACATGGAAACTTAAACATCCCATGCCAGCATATTTGTGGCATGAGACAGCTAAGTTAGCGGTTGGTTAAGGGGCTAAGTTATTAGTGTCCTGTAAATTATGTTTAATTGCACAGAAACATTAAATACCAGCAAGTACATATAATTTAAGCAGGGTTAACAAACTTTATTACAAAAAGGCCGTAAATTCATTTCCTCTAGACTCCATTGCCTGAAATGGGAAAACAGTTTTCCTGTACCCTGTTGAAGTCCTTCTGTAATCAATATAAGATTTTGCTTTTTATATAGATCAGATGCTAAATCATGGCAGTACTTAATCATCTTGGTCGATAAATGTTCTGCTCCGCCTTTATCGCTACCATAAATAATAGTCACATTTTTCGGTAGATAGTAATCCCCAAATATTGGTTTTAATCGACTGTTAAAAGCTTGATGCTCGCCTAAGTCAGAATCCACAATAAGGCCAATTTTACCAATAAAACCGTTAGGTTCTGCTTCAATGGCATTGAGAATCTGATACCAACCAAGATTTTCCGGCTTTTCTGCAACATTCCATAACTCTAAAAGTGTAATGACCGCACCTTTACAGTGAGCTAAACCTTGTTCAAGCTTTTCCGGAATAATATGGTAAGCAGCAGTGATAGATACAGTTGAACCATTTAGGTTGTTCGTATTAGTATCTATTGCAATAAGATGGTCATAAGCCAGTAACTGATGATTGGTGCTAAACCAAGTATCATCATTAGGGCTACTACTTGTGTGTAGCATTTTATGCCCTTTATTATCTCGCTCTCGAGTAAACTCAAGTCGCGCCTTACCAATTAATGGATAATGCTTATTTTCTCTAACTCCAGTTAACTTTTGAGAGTTAAAGTCCATAGCTAGACCTTCAAATTCGTAATAGTTTATTGGGTCCATATTAATGGTTAAAGTTCGATTTTTTCTTGTCATGTAGATTACTTATCCTGTCTTAACAATTTATAAATGTGCCAAGGTTTTCAATCTCTATAACCACTCTCTCAACTGCTGCATTTCTTTCAATCGGCCTCGTTGCATTACCAGCGCTTCAAACAAGTCATCTATTGAGGTGTTATCTGAATTTAAACCCGGTAAGGCGATATTTGCTTCAGCAAAAAATCGCTTACTTTGGGCTGATATTATTGCTGCTTGTTCTATCTTTATTGAAGGCATAAATGATTGGGTGCTTATTTCATAGCCTACGGGTATTTCATTAACTTCATTTGTTTCAGCCGAACTGTGGTTGTCGTTCAGCCAAGCAGCTCGCCACCAGTGCTGAATTCTATCTTTCGAGGCTTTTAATTTATGCTCTGTCGGCAAGCGATCACTTTTTTGATTGTTAATTTGGCTATCGGTTGGCAGTAAGTTCCATAAATCGTTATTTGGCCAACGGGCAAATGGCATGCTGTGATCAATATCGTATTTTTGTTGTAACGACTTTGCTGACCACACACACTGAATTTGCTCACTTTTCGGTAACTGCTGCTTAAGCTGTTCAAAGCGACTTCGAACTTCGGTTGTTGTTCGTTTAGGCTCTAACCAATTCAGTGCTTGGTATAAATGAAACTGCTTTTCAGGCGATGAATATTGGCTGTTGCCTGAATAACTCGCCATGGTTTTAACCCATTCACTTACCAAAACAGGTTCAATCCAACAGGCGTAACGATTAAACGCTAGCCATGTAGATTCAGGTAATGAGAACTCGCCCCATTGTTCAAGGGTTTGTAAATCAAGAAATAGACTGTCTTTGGCTTTAACGGTTTTACTGGCAACTTCAAATACCTTAGCACCGCTATTAGCCTCTTGATTAGGAAAGGTAATATAACGACAAGGCATGGTTTTAATATTACTGACTGCCGCTGAAATGGTTTTATGAAGTGCTATGGCATCTTCACCGGTGAATAAGTTACCAATACGGTAATCTGAGGCACTACGATGCGTTAACTTGTGCCAACCATTAGGTTTCATAAAACCCATGTTTGGATTTTGATTAGGTGATTGAAATAACTGATGCGTATCGATTAAGTCTTTGTATTGATGACACCAATAAAGCGCGACTAAACCCGCAGGTAAAATAACGCGATCGCCAAAGGGTGATGACTCTCTTCGCAAAACAGCACCTGGGTGTCCATCGGCAATTCTTAGTAATACTCTTAATAAAGCCAGTTTATGCGTGGCTGATTTACCATCATTAATTGCGACATGGCGAATGAACGGAAATGCGCCAGTGCCATCGTCTGGCATTTGTAGTACAACAGTTTGCCAAGAAACGTGGCTTCTACCGAGTTTATCGGTTTCTTTTTGTGTTTCTAACTTGGTAAATAGGCCGACATCAGTCGCTAAACGTTTTAATTCATCAGCGCACACGATATGCATTTTACGCTGTTTAAAATCGTCTTCAGTTTGGCCATGGCGAAGTGAAATAACTAATTTACCGCCGGGTTTTAATAGATTGGCAAGTTTACGAATTGAACGAGCGCGAGCACTTTGGGGAATGTGCATCCAAACGGCACTTAACAAGATTAAGTCAAAACTAACTTCTTGTTTATTGATAACGCTTAAAGATGGTAAAGAATCGTTGAGCCATTTTACTTTTAAGTCTTTGGTGACTTTAGCGCCTAAATCGGCAAGTTGTGTTGCGGGTTCAACAGCATAAACTTGAATATTATTTTCGGTTTTATGCGTTTGTTCGGCGAGTTCGGCAATATACTTAGCATCTCGGCCAGCACCGGCGCCTAAATCAAGAATACGGGCATTAGGGTTTGCTATAACAACAGGTAAAAACTGTGACCAACTTTGGTGAACCTCATCAAATGACTTTGACAGGTATTGTTTGGCAAGCTCTTCTGCATTTTCATTATAATACTGAGGTGTCACTGCATCATCCTAATTGCACTACATCCATTTACTCAAAATAATAACTTTTAGATATTAATATCACGCTAGATGTCAATATCAACAATACATTATGTAACACAAAGGTTGATTGAAATGTAATTAATTGTCAACGTGTATTTAGTGGTAAGTAATTAACTTGCTTAACATTTATCAGATTAGTAATGTTAATGTATAAGCCATTTTATGAAATGACGATTCTAAACAATAATACTTACAGAGCTGTTATCAACAATTAGTGCAGGTTTTTGAGCTTGCTAGCCATCACAAAAAAGATGATAAAAAAAAGTGTTGAACTGAGGGTTTTATTCATGCATGTAAGGCACTGAGTGTTATATCGCATAACGAAGTTGCTGCTGTGATGGAGCAAGCGCACTTTGATATATTTGGTGAAACTATTGGCCAGCGCCGCAGTAGTAAAGCAAAGTAAAGGTAAAAAAAACGTAGTTAACTGATGTATTGAAGGTATTACTGCTAACATGTTAAAACGAACAAAACACAGTGTTTATAAAATCCATTCCGCGTCAAATACATAAAAATGTTTTTCTATTTGCGGCACTCGTTATGTGTACAACGCTTCGAGGTGAAGAGCCAACACCGCAGTACTGAGCAGTACCCTGAGTCAACAAGCGGCTTATTACCAGCGCAAGTAATCGCTACTCAGCAATCATAACTTCCCTGTGATGGTCACCAGCATTGTGGTCAAATTAACTCTTGTGCCGAGGCAAAATATTTTTCAAAATTGTGCAAATACAAAATGGTATAGCGGTAATACAGGGCTTCCTTGTGAAAAATAATTTGGCCAATACTATTAATATAAACTCATACTTTTAATCGTAATAAATAAAAAGCATTATTGGTAATAAAGTCAGCATTAATTACCACCAAAAGCTGCAAGGTTCGTTACTTTAATTAGTGTTTTTTTTGTCATTTATTTAAATATAACTATATATCAAAATTAGGTACGTCAACGCCTTTAATTTATGCTATTTGTTCTGTATATGCTTAATAAAACAACACATTTAGAGCGCCTTGTTTTTAATCACCTATTTGTACTTTTAGAGTCTATATACTTTGCAATAATGAAAGTTGTTACCTACGTCCTGTGTTTTTATCATTTTGTTTAAACACCTTGGTTTATTATGATGTAGATTATTTATCTGGGACATCACTTTCATCTGAGAAACCCGTAAATGTTATAAAACCATTCGAATTACTAAAGCTATTTTTTTATAATAAGGTTAGATTTATTTACAGTATCGCGCCTTGTTATAAATAGTAATCAAGAGCCTCAAAGCCTAAATATATCAGCCATTTAATTCATTAATATTCAACATGTATTTTAAAACCGCTTAACATGAGTACTAAATTAAGAATTGGACCAAGTGTGATTAATATATTTCAGGTAATTTTGGTTTTGAATCAAGGGGGATTGCCGGTAATAAAGGGATCCCAAGCCCTCTATTATTATTTTTTATAATACCTTTAGCTTCAAAGGTGCTTATGGGAGTACTGTAGACTTTACACCACTTAATAACTGCTTCTATCTGGCTTCTATTTTTATCACCAATGTTCACTAAAGTAAGGTACTTAGTCAACATTGAAGCTGCTTTTAAATGTTCTCCAGCGCTATATTTTGACATTGCCACTAAATATAGCTCTTTGGGTGTTTGAGCATGGGCATTAATAGTAGTGAATATGAAAATAATGAAAATAATGAAAATAAAATTATTAGTTTTCATTTTCCATTTCCTCTAAGTTAGGTAAAACTGGAGCTATAGGCTGACTGCTTTTTTTAAATCCTAGCCCTTGATATATCGTTAATGAAATGATTATTGCACCAAAAACTGTAAAGAAAGTTCCTGGTGCGGCTTTTTTTAAATTTATATTATTATTACCTGCTTGTATTTGTAAGTCCCCGGAAGTGGTAAATATACCTGCACAAAATAACTTATAGCCCATATATCCAAACACTAAACCAACTAATAAACTACATATTTTATATGACGTAATTGCATAAATAATTGCACTTTCTGTTGTCATCTTATCCTCCTAATTAACACTCAATACTTTTATTCATGACAAAATAAAAACTCTGCAAAAGCAGAGTCTTACAGACCACTATTCAACTTTTTTACAAAGCGCTAACCACGCATCGTTGCTTTGATTGCGTTTGGTAGAAATAACCTCTTTTTGATAGTCATATAAACTTCCTGCCACTTCTTGCAATGCGAGTGCTAAGTCTTTAGTTTCAGCTATGGGGCGGTTAATAGTATCTAAATCGGGAAAAGCGAATACTTGATAATCGCTTGTTTGACCAACGCTTATCTTTCCCCATTGAGTTATAGCTACAATATGCATAAAAAATTCCTTATTATAAAAAGCTGGTCATGTAAGCTGCTGCCATATCAATAACACTATGGCTACCAACCAATTGCGCGTAGGTCTGTTTTTCTTCTTTTAGGCGATCTAACTCTGCTTGAAGCGTAGCTAAATCGGCTGCAGTAATATCAACAGCGGCTACGCCAGCGCTTTTTTTATACTTAATTGTTCTGTCAGTTTGCATATCTTCAAGGCTCGCAATCGATGCTGACACTAGGACTTGCTCATAGTTAAGTACTTCCAAAAATGCTTGTGGCTTAACTTGATAACTTGCAGGATTTCTTTTTTCTAAAACATTACCAGACAAGGTGTAGTATGTGTTATTAACATAATTTTTAGGCAATAATGTCAGCAATTTATCCATTTGATCTAAATACTTTTTAGCGTTGTCATCTTGGGTTTTATTCTGCTCTAAAAAACGATATATATTAGCCATAATATTACGTTTAAAAATTGCAGAATCAGCAACACCGTCAACACCCACACCACTTAAGGCTTTAGCGGCGCTTAGGGGGGCTTTTTTCGCTGCTTCTCCGGTAATAAATGCACTTTGTATAAGGGTTGTGCCGAAGCCAAAAAATTTCTCGCTTTCTTCGCGTTTTAATTTAAAGTCGCTGATAACACTAGCAGACTCACCATTATCTTTTGGATTTGAGGGGTCAGCTATGCCAGGCGCAACTACGATGGTGCGAGTTTTAATCCCTATAATGCCTTGTACTGGTTGTTGGGGATCCACGGCGTTAACTTCTAAAGCGATGCTATTGCGTTCGGTATGATGATAGCTAACCGCATTACTACAGGCTGTTAACCACAAAATGACTAAAAGTAAAATACCTTGTTTTATTAACATGAGTTATCCCTCGGTTATTTTCCATAAATTTTATTGCGAATTTTGCTGATCGATTCTTGATCATTTGCTAGCTTTATTGCCGGATCTCCCGTGGCAACAAATTCTGATACTTCCATATTATCTAAACCGCTAATATCAACTTTGTTGACTGAAAACAGTGCCATAGCATCTGCTTCATCACTTTTTTTAGGAATTACCGCGTGGATATCACGATCATACCCAAGTGACATTTTTTGCATGCCGTCAGCACTTAACGCAACGTTTAAACCCATTGACGTTTCCTGCACATAAACAAGGTGAGTTGAGCTGCACCCGCCTATAGTTAAAACAAGTGCTAAACTCAATAATATTTTAATCATGATGTTCTCCTTGGTTTTTTGGTTCGATGACAGCACATACTCGTAAAACTTGATGGTCGCCATTGCTATAAAACATAGAAAAAGAGCTATCTGCCTCAACGCTCAATACTTTACGGTTTAAATAACCAATACTTAAAGCTAAGTATCGTAGAGATAAACTCAGTCTTGCCCCCCTAGATAGCACGCTAATTTTAATTGGAACTTCTGAATATTTTAAGGTTGTTGACTCCTTAGCATGGTCATTATCAATGAATTTACGGCTGCAAAATAACGCTTCATTGCTCACTATTGGATAAATCATTTCTCGTTCCATGTCACCAATATAAAATTCAAAGGCGGAACGAGTATTTAAATGAATACCCGTTGCTTGGGTATAAATAACATGTGAAAAGTCGGTATAAGTGTGTTGCTCAACCACACTTCCTGGTAGGCCAAAACCATTAATTGAACAGCCGGAGTTTAGATACATATAAGCAATAATGATGATGTTGGTAAGTATTCGACTTGCCATTTCCATGTCACCCGATTGTAAAAATTTTAATGTGACTAATTTCAACAATAGTTCACAAATCCCATTCATTTAAGTGAGCTGGAATTAGTCGTGTTGAGTTTGTTAAATTGAATTTCTTCGGAGATAAAGCTAGAAGGTAAAGTAATTTAGATTCCATTCTCTAAATCAAGTTTAGTACATTTAAACGCTACATCAAGGAGAGTTAGTTAATGGCCGTTAAACCAAATAAAATAGAGGATTAAAGATCAAGTATTGCGAAAATAAGTCTCCCTACAAAAAATCAATCATAAATGCTTTTTAATGAGAAGTTATATACTTTAAGTTTTTAGGTCAACTTACTCCCTGTTAATCCGCAAATATAATTCCACTTTTAACTACCGCCCTTTTTGTAGGATTTTATCCCTTGCCTGTGCTAAAGTCAGAGCCATAACGTGGCTTAGCCTTTTTAGCTTAGCAATAGCTTGAAATCTATAGCGATATTAAAACTACAAGTTGTTTTACATGGATAAAATGAACCAGAACTCTTCATCTCAACACTCTCAAGAACAAGCAACTATTCTCTGGCACGATTATGAACACCCCTTGAATTTAAAGGGATAGAACAACAATATCGCTCATGGGCTCACTTGTGGAGTCACATCGAATTTTCACTACCATTTCCTTCATAATATACAGCGATAAAAGCTAATTAGCACTATCCCTTCCCCGTACTGTTTACTCAATCTAAAGATTTGAATTTAACTTACTTATTAACCAAGACCTTTTGTGTCTTAGTTGCCAACTACACTAGTGTTTTAAAAACGAGGTGTGTAGTAATGAATAGAATTCAATTACGTGATAATAAAGGCAACTTAATTGGTTGGATTGAAACAGTAAATGGTGGTCGAAAACAGATTAGAGACAATAGAGGTAAATTGCTTGGTTGGTATGATGCTGCAAGTGATAAAACGACCTGTGCAATAACAGGTCGCTGGATTGGCATGGGCGAGCAATTGACTTCATTATTATAAAGTGATTACCTTCCCCTCTAGCAACTATTGATTATTCGCAATAGTTGCTAGAATTAGCTCTTTGTAAAATAGTGATTCAGATACACCTCGCCTTAACTCAGCATCAAGATAATCTAAAATATTTCCTTCAGGTAGTGACAATTTAGCCGTACCAAACTTCTGTATAGCAACTAAAAAAGCCAAATTTAAACAAACCCGCTCACCAAGTGCCATGCAGCTACTATCTAAATCCTTATGTAGCTCATACTTCCACACTTTGAATTTTAGGAAGTCATGAAAAATCAGGGTCATTTTATATTTTAATGGTGCTATTTTATCTACTGGCAAGTATTCATCAGCAAGTTTTTGGTAGTTCATGAAAACAATGAGTTTATTGTCAATTAGTATTTCTTTTCTTTGATTTTTCATTAGTACCTTCCTCACTTGAATAGCAGAGACACTAATAACAAGCCAATGCATTTAGAAAACTATCTAGTATTGCTGTTTTATCATCAGACTAAAATTAAAAATACCAGCATGAAGCTGGTATTTGATTAAAGCCGTTTAAATAAGTGATTGATGAATCTGAGTTCAACAGTAACGAAACAAAGTACTAAATTGAAGCCTCTAAAGCTTCCCTCCTACAGTTGTAAAAATATGTATTGGCACCTTTTTCTGTAAATTCACAACTTCTCATCATTATTGTTCTAAAAGCGGCAAGTGATATTTCAGGGTTATTTGAATAAAAATAACTCGCCACTTTTCTTTTGTTATTTTTGAATTCAATAAATTTATTATTACAGTCTTTTATCCAAAATTCGATATCAATATCTTCTGAAGTTACTTTCAAATCATTAATTATGTCTAAAGGTTTTTCATCTAACTTATCTTTATACTGACTTTCAGATGTATCATTAAGGTTATACCCCAGCATAAATAAAGAAGCTTCAAAAGCATGAATTCGTTCAATAATTCCCCCTTCATATTTAAAAAGTTCACTATTTTCCTCTAAAATGGCTCTAATTAACCATGAAGCTTTTATTTGTTGTTCATACCAAGAAGAGTTACGCTTGAATTCAGGATGATTCTTATCGTTTTCTAATGGCAACGGTCTTCTTCTAACACTTATCCCACTTTCACTATCTCTCCCCTTGCCCCAGCTAAATTTTAATTCAATTGGTATTATATTTTTTTTATTTTTGTTCAAATAATCATTAATATATTCACACAGAATCGCTCCTACACGTGAATCTAGAATAATAATATTTTCAGAGGCTAAAGCTATAATTTTGGATAAACCTGATGACATCCAATCCTTTTCAAAAGCAGAGACTGTTGAATTTTTAAATAACTGTGTGACATCGACAAGATTGACAGACTCATTACCATGTAAACATCTAATGCCGTTAATGTAATTTGCTAACTGATCTTTATTATAGAGATCTATTAATTTCTTTAAAGTAGCATCTCCTGCTGATCCCATCCCCCAAGAAAGAATAGCGCCACACCATTGTAAAACACGACCGTCATCTTTTAAATTTAGAGATTTTTTTAACCCTTTCGACAATGATTGAAGACATTTTTTAGTTTCTAACCATGATTCACATTTCACTTCCTTACCATTTTCGAAATAACCATAAGAATCTTCCGGAGCTAGAAAACTTGAAGGCCAAGAATACTTGTCGATGCTTTCTGAAAATTCTTTTATTTCAAATTGAAATTCTTTTCTACCCATATAGCGAGGGCACCAATGTGATTTTCCTTTTATAACCGAATTTACATTGAAATGGTTTATAAACCCTTTTACAACTTGGCTGTCTTTATATTTTTCATAAGTCATATTATTCATTAATCATTTCCTTCCATCCAAGATACAACAGCACCATTGCCCACGTATCTGTCTCGCAATAGCACAACAGCGCTTTTTTCAACTCTTCACGTTCATAGTCACTCATGTGAGTAAACTGTAACCTTGCATAGGCGGTTAGCGCCAAACCACCATTATTTAACTCAGTACCTTCTGATAGCAATTCAACATCATGGTCGGTTATATCAGAAAACATTTTTGGTAAATGCTTGTATGGGTCTTTTACTTTACCTTGTTCATCAAACTCAATCCAAACTTTTTCTTTAAAGTTCATACTGTTAATAGAATCAGTGCCACCTTCACTACCATAAATGGGCTTACTGTACTTATTTTGCAAATACTGAGAACTATTTAAAATGGCAGGTAATACATATTTAATCGAGTTTGAGCCATTCGTTGCTGGGTCGTAATAATACTTTTTAACAAGGTCAAGCATATCTACCATGCAACGTTCACCACGCCAGTTTTCTTTACTGCTATTGGTTGAACGCGTGATGGTTTTTATAAACTCACAAAGTTCGTTTCTGTCTGTCTCATTTGAATTATTCAACTGTCTATAAATCATGTTCAAGTATGAGTTCTCATGTGGTGAGTACATGAATATAGTGCCCTGATCATTTTCAAGCTGTGCTTTTAAAGCACGAACAAAATCGAAGTTAGGGAACTCCCCTTTTGCGGTATTTAAAAATTCACCTGCATGTTCAACTCGTCCATCTTCATGAGCTATATGATGCGAAAATTGAAAAGCAATACCTTCATAGGGGCGCATACCCTTATAAAATGGAATAGCTACAGCACTCGTTTCAAAATCAATAAAGTGTAACGGATAAGTCCAACTAGCCATCAGGTTACGCATACTGTCGGTATCAAAATAGATACTAGTGTCTTTGTTCTGTTCTTTCTCAACTTGCAGCCATTGGCGCTCTTTAGGTGTTAGTATAGTGTTTTTATTTTCTACATCGCCAATATGTTCTGGCTCAACATCAACAAGCTTAATAACCCCAAGTTCTATACACTTATCTGCCCCTCTATAGTTCCAAATATCAAGTACAGTTTTGTCGTTAAAATCGCTATCAGACCAATGTAGCTGTTCTTTCCAACAAGACTTAAAGCCACTTAATTTTCCATTCTGCTCATCAGCCGTTGAGCATTGAAACTCACACGTTTTACACTTCTTTTTGATAACAGGTGCTATTTTCTGGTCTTCTTGGTAAAACTTAGCAAGTGCTGTAATGTTCTCTTTGAATGAATAGGCTGGCATTCCTGTGGTTAATTCGGTGTCGTATGCAAGTTGCACTGCTTTATCAACATTTACTTTAACTAAAAGTTTATTTGATAAGTCTTCTTTGGTAAGACTTGATGATACTGACACCCCTTTCCGATTTTGCTCATCTTTAGCTAAAACAAATTTTTGATTAAGACCATCGGTTGCACAAGTTGCCGTTTTATCTACTAGCATTAAGTAGCTACTGACAGTCGATTTTGGAAAGGCATTTTTTAAAACATGTTTTTGAAAGGCAACATCAAAAATGTACGGCTTCCATTTTGAATCAAGCTTGTCACCTTTTTTATTATGAAAGTCGCCATTGTCTTTTGTTGAATAAGATTTTGCTTTCACTTCGATTAATTCAAAGTGATTGCCCTTTTTAACTAATACATCAACACGAATAAACAAGTTATTAAAACGAATAGCTGGTTCAAATATCACCACATCATCAAGTGCCAAAAGTTCTAATGTTTGCTTTTCAGCTTCATCATAATCAAGCGTAGTAATATCAAACCCATTAGGATAATACTGCTTAGCTAATTCACCTACTTGGTGACCACCATCAGCAAGGGCTGCTAAGAACGGGTCATCAAGCATGGTATTTGGGTATTCTTTTTTACCTGTGTAGAAAAGCTTGGTTGGGCATTCAGTTGCCATTTTAAAACGAGATTTAGTTAAGTAACGAGGTTTAGTCATTTGTACATCCATTTGTAGTTAACAGTTCAAGCATCATTATAATGACCACTAAGACACGCCTTGTCTTAGTGGTGCAGTTAAAACCTCTCGTCTATTTCTTTAAGCTTCTCTATGTTTCCTGTTTGTACATGATGGCTTCTACTGATAACAGGCACACTATCAAATTCATCTGAGTACAACTTCGATAAGTTATCTGCCCTACGCTTCATTTCTTCTCTCAAGAAGTCAGGTTTAATGACCTCCATTGAGTCAGCAAAGCCACTTAAGAAGTTAGCTATTGCAAATGGGTCAGGCTTTCCATTTTTAGATTTAGAGAAATGCTCTGGAACCTTTATCTTTGCTTTTACTAACCATGCACCATTAATTGATAGAGTTGACTTTAGTTCCTTACCAAACACCACACTATCGAAATAATTCTTAACGCCGACATTAACTAATGCTTCGAAATCATGTTCTTTTTCAATATCGTTAAAGTTAACCTCTTTGAATTTATAATTTTTTGCCTTACTAACATTTAATAATCGGGAAACTTCAAATGGTTTAACCTTCCCTGTTTCATGGACATAACAGAGAAGTACAACTTTATGATTCGCATATTGAACACGTTGTGGTGATAAATGAATAAGTTTTGTCGCAGACTCAAGCGATGAATCGTAGTCAACCTGTATAACAAACTCATCTTTTAGAGCTTCATACGCTAATTGCCAATCTTTCGGATTTCTTTCAGTAATATCATAAGAAGGCCAAACATCTATTCCAGATGGAATGAATTGCATCTTCCCAGCAACACCACCGTCTATGTCATGTTCAGTTACAGCTTCATGTAAATCATTTTTTAAATTACTCATAATGTCAGGCGGAAAAAAGTCTCTAAACTTTTCATCTATAAAACTAAAAACTATTGCCCTAGCTAAAAGCCGTTCATTTGATATGCTTTCACCCGTTATAGCCTCATTTTTATTTTCTTCAGAAGACCAATAATAATAGTGCTCTATTCCTACTCCTGACTTCAATTCGTCTAGTTTGTTTACGTCTGAATCTTCGTCTTTACCTAACACTTTAATCAGGTGCCGAATTTCTCGTCTAATGAATTTATTAAACTCAGGCTGGGCTATGTGCTCAGTTCTTAATCCAAAATCGGGATGTTTAATAACCTGAGATAATGAAACTTTATTAGACTGCCCTACTTTAATGATCTTTTTAATCGCATCATGATAACAAGCGTATTTTCTAGACATTTTCATTTCCTTTTATAAGCAAAGCACTGACAGCCTGATTTTCATTAGTATTTTTACTTAATAACTTATGTACTCTTGAATAAGTAATAATTGATAAAACAATCCCTATACCACTACCTAATGCCGAGCACAGATAAGTCAGCATAAATTCATCACTCATCACAAACACCTTGATGTAAAGCATGTTAGACAAAGAAATGAACCATGCTAAAGAAAATGCCCCAACACAGTTTTTATCACGAACTAACTGAGAGTTTATGCCAAGCATGTAAACCGTTAATAACGAACCAAAAAACACCGTAATATATTCCATCGCAACCTCAACAATAATGATTTATATGCTCATTGTAAACATCAACTAAGACATCTTATGTCTCACCTCAACCTAAAGCATGAATTTAGTGAGTCTCAGTACTCACTTCCAAGAATGATACGAATTTGGTTATATCGTTGAGCACAAAACCAAGCTCATCTTTTTGGATGTCGTCTGCTTTATCAAATGAGGCTAAAGTTGCTTCTAAAAGGCCATTAGTAAGTTCTTGAGTGAGACACAATTCTCGCTCAGATAGTTGAGATGAAGACTGTTCGGTCAGTTTTTGAATTACTTCTTTGATTTCAGCAAATAGAGCCTTGTCTTTCCACATATCAAGAGTAAGCCAAAGGCTTAGCATGTAAATGACCTTTGCATTCCCTGTATAATGAGTCACATCACTTTTCATATAAATGTCACCTTACTTCAACTTACTGTTGTTTTTATGTCGAGTAGTATCACGATTGGTCTTTTTATCCATATTTTTAGCAAAGGCTTCATCTAAGTTAATACCAAGTTGATTTGCTAAACACACGACAATAAACAGCACATCAGATAACTCGTCAGCAATGGCGGTTTTTATACATTCAGGTCTCTCACCTTTCTTAAAGCTCTGTTCCCCATACTCTCGACCTATTAAACGAGCTACTTCTCCCACTTCTTCAATTAGGTTTGATAAGTTAGTTAACTCACTAAAATATCGAACACCCAAGGTACTAATCCATTCATCAACTTCTTGTTGTACCATTGATAATGATGGTTGCTTATCAATTAGTGTTTGAGGGGATTTAAAGGTTTCAGCGCCCGAAATGTCATCTAGAGTTAATTCAGCATGCTGCTTTAAATAAA
The DNA here is from genome assembly GCA_963977525.1 of uncultured Marinifilaceae bacterium. GTDB lineage: Bacteria > Bacteroidota > Bacteroidia > Bacteroidales > Marinifilaceae > Ancylomarina. The sequence continues at coordinate 17,002 of CAXBPC010000032.1, read as the reverse complement.
TTTGATCTTCGTGCTCTGTTAGCAATTGTTCAAAACGATGAGCAAGGAATTCAAAGCACTGATTTGGAGAACCCTCACAATTAAATGTATCAACGACAACATCATCTTGATTAATCACTGATGCTTTATAAAGGCAATGCTGATGATTCATTGAAGATAGTGCTACTGGCTTCATGGTGCAGCTAATGATTGCTAAGGTATACTTACCATACAAACTATTAAGAACACCAGTAGTAGCCAGTAGAACATTAGCTTTGTTTTGATACTCAGGTTTAATTCGATGTAACATGTAGTCTTCAGGTAATTGATTATTGACTGTATTCATAAGTGCCCTATTCGTTGTTATAAACTAATTTTCAAACCATTATACGCACAACTAAGACACCTATTGTCTCAGGCTTCTAATTCCTCTATATCTCTCCAAACTAATTAACTCACGACAAATTAACGGCAATCTATTTTCTAACTCATATAGCCTTACTAAGTCGCCCCAATAACATATATCGTAATCAGTTTGTTTGTTACCTGAAAAAGTTTCATTAATAAATTTATATAAATGGAATTCATATTCACTGTAAGAGCTAAGTGTCTTATATTCAGCAGGTAAACGAGACTTCAAGACAATGATATCTTTATTCAAATCAATCAAATTTACATCTTTATGTTTTTTATTAACTTTAAGAGCTAAGTCAAATCTCAATTGGCTTAACCTTCTAGGTAAGTCATGTTTGATTTCGTAGCACTCAACTGCTGCCATCCATGTAAGGTATTCAAATTCATCAAGCTTGCCCTTAATTGCCTCTTGTTCTAACAAGCCCTCCCCACTAAAGACATTCAAGTGCTGAACAATGACTTTGTATAAATGTTTCTCATAATCTTCGGTACTGTTAATTTTCTTATCTTCGGCTCTAACCTTAAAAAAATTCAGCATTTCTGCTCTAGCTACATCATTTGAAATTTCCATAGTGCTCACCTTCTTTTAGTAAATTAGCTTTTTGAATACTGCTATTTGTAAACGTTCAGAACATTGAATAAAAATGTGCTGAAAATAAGGTATGCGGAACAAAGTAGAGGATATAACTTAGCAAAACATGTGAAGGTCTGTTTCTGATGCTCAAAGCAAGTTTATGCATTTCGGCTGCTGATAACTCTTTCCAACTGTATACCTCTGCGATATCAAGTTCGCGCATCTCTTCGGCCCTGTCTTCCCACATTTCATACCACTCTTTAATACTGAAACACAAAAAAATCAAAAGACTAATAATTGCTCCAGACTTAACACTTTCCAAAGGCGAGAATGCAAACAAAATTATTCCCATTACCATACAACCATAACAAGCGAAAAAATTAACAACCCAATGTAACATTGGCGCAAGTTGTAACTCTGCTTGTGGTATTTTATTGCTACGTCTCTCCATTGCCCCTAGACTTTCCAACGCTTTAACTGTGTAAATTGTTTGAATAACTTTATTCATGCCACTCTCCTGATTGATTTGAATATCGAAAAAACGACATGTGAAATATGAGTTACTCATAATCAAGTCGCATTGATAGAATCATTATAAGGAATGGTGAGACACTTAATGTCCTAGACTAGCTAAAGGTATTGATGATGTATGATAAAAATTGACGTAACTAACTTAAGCAGTGGGGGTGTGGGATTTATTCCTTCAATGACTCTAACTAATAAAATGACAGAAGCTAAAGCAAGAACCTGCTTGTCAGGTGATTGGTTTGGCAATCGTCCATTGAGGCAATCTCGAAGAGGTTGCCGAAAATGCTCTGTACTAATAGAATGTAAGATAAACAAGTTATGGCAACCAGACAAAGTCATAATAGTTACGTGCTTATTAGGAGTAACTAAGAATCATCATTACTGTCAATATCATCATACCAGACATCAAAAGCTGTGATGATTACCTACTTTCATTACCGTTAACTAACCTTATTTCTCCTACATCACATCATCATAGTTCCAGCAATCTCTATTGATTAATTACTGATATTTTCTCTTTATAAATAAAGAAAAAACATTAAGGAATTCCCAATGAAAAACACAATTTTCCAAACAAGCGCTTTTCGTGTGGATAAATTAGATGAATTTATGCAGCAACCTAGCGTTATCCTTACTTGTAAAGCAATGACCATAGCTAAAATCCCATGGAAAATTGGTAGTGATTACATATCATTCAGTTTAACAGACGCCATTATGCAACAATCTGATTTTAACGATGGTGATTTACCAACACAAGACACTATAGTTGAATTGCTTGAGCTAATAGAGAAACACATAGCTAATGATGGTGATAATTATCATGGTATCTGCAGCGTAACCTATATCACCAACGAAGTTGGCACTACGGTCAATTGCTATCAAATGGAGATTAGAAGTGGAGAAACCACTTCTGGCAGTTTTGTGGGGGTTGATAATGCCAACGTGTATTGTGCAATCATACCTGAGCCGATTAGTGGTATCTCCCCTGTTGATTAAGGGAAATACCAACAACCAATTACGCAGCACACCTCATTAAGACAAGTGTGGTTTTATTTTTACCATCAACTTTAATTTTTTTCTTTCTCTTTTCAAAATCAGGTAAGCTCTGAATAGATTTAGTGATTTTTTTAGAGCTTACCCCTAGTTCGGAAGCGGCATCTTTAACAACGATATACCCATCACTAGCATTATCAAACAACTGAACGATTTCAGCAGGGATATCTCGAACACCAAAAACTTGGTTGATTTCGCTGTATAACGGTGAATTTTTAGTGTTTTTATTTCCTACCCACGTACTTTCTCGGTATACGTGCTTAGAAACAATATCTAAATCAAACGGTAAAGCTTTAGGCCAAATTAATAAATGTGGTACGCCATCCGTTTTACGATGCCCTGCTGTGCGACCTATTGCTTGACCAATAATAGAAGTAGCCCAAATTCTTTTTATCTCATCCTCATCATCAATATCTAAGCGATGCTTTAATAAATCCATTTCACTACCCATATTGGGGAATGACGCAATAGTACAAGTCAACTTACCTTTTAGCTCATCTGAACCCTTGCAGTTTTTTAAATTCCAAGGTGATGGCGTTTTATTAGCAATAATATTACCACTAAAGATTGGCTCAACCTTAGAATACCATTCCATCCGCCTGTTGTTATCTTTATCACTTGAAGTCGAGTCAACAACCAATACAACAAGGTTTTCATCTAGTTGCTTCTTGATGCCACCACCCACAATAGTTGGCTCCATATCATTAGCGACAAGTTCAATCTCAGTCATTCGTTCAGCACTTAAAAACATCTGTTTTAAAGCCCTTATTCTTTCAACATCTAAGTGCTTATATTCTGGGTCATCTTCCACGATGCAACCATTCGGGTACTCATCGCAGTAGACGATACAATTTTCGAAAATATCAGACTTAGCATAAGATACGGCTGTATGTAATTTTGCATGAGTCATAATAAGACTTTTATCGCTCATCATTCGTTTAGCATTTAAGTTATATTCATCTATGATTTTGTTATTCGTTTGGTCATCAAACTCAAGCTTTTGAAGTAACTTATTAAAACCAACCCGAGCGACTTTACGCCCTGAGTATTCTTTTTCAAAGAAAGTTTTTACATCATCATAACGGTCAGCAGGTGCATGTTTCATGATGATATCCTTGCTTCCATATATGACATGAAAATTTTCCTTATATGGTTCGGCTCTATTAGCAAGCTCCTCCCTTAAAGCACAAGTAGGTAATGCTATGATGCGCTTTTGACCATCCATTAAACCCAGTAATGAAATCTCGTGTTCTGATTTCCCTGACCCAGTATTCTCAGCAAACAATGCATTATTTGATGATGTATCCCTCTCCCACTGCATTATTTGGCTGAATGTTTTTTTACTACATTGCTTTCCATAAACGATTGCTTCAGCAAAATCATTAGGGCTATAGCGAATATTCGACAACTTCCCTCGGTCATTAATAACGTTCATGTTATTTGTACAATACAAGCCAGCATTATTATCATTCTTATCACGAAACCACTGGGTGCTATTGGTGGTTCTTTGGTATAACTTCAATTCTGGGTATTGATACGAAACACTATTTAAATGCATTACAACAGCCTTATCATTGATGGGCGTTGATGATGATTTGTTTTTTGCAATTTTGTGAGCTTTAATGTGGTTACTGAATGGAGTCCCACTTATCTCATCCCAACGCTGTTCATCATCGGCAAGTGCTTCACCATGAATGTAAATCACTTCAGGTTTAACAAAAAAATATACATTAGGTGCAAACATCCACTGCGACCATAAGTATGAACGTTTATCAAAACTCAATACCGCTTCAATACCAAACCTTTGTTTTATTTTTTCTTGAAGCCAAAAGTATATTTTCTGATACTGATGCTCATCTTTTCTCTTGAGTAGCTTCCCAATATCAATTATAACCCTGAACGATGGGTTACTATCTTTGTGGCTTGCCGTGGGATAAATGATAGCTTCAATATTATTCACATATAAAAGTTCAGCCATTTGACTTGCCAACAACGCATTTTTGTATTTACCATCACAGTCAAGAATGAAAAGACTTCGATTACTAATGTCATCACCACTTGTTCCGTGCGCATATCCACCAATAAAAGCATTTTGTCTACTCTTGAAATTTCTTTCGTCAGTTCCGTGCAAGTTTGAGTTATATAGAATAGATTTCGAAGCTTGTTGTTGCAGGTGTTCAGAAAGTTGTTTTAGTGATTCATACTCAGGATAGCTGAAAGGTGACCCATGAGGATTTTTTATATTTTTTACAATAGTTAATTTAAATTTCATATAATTACTTATTTGTTGGATGACAAGCTTTATCGCAGATCTGGTCACGCCAGATCTCACTGAAGGTGTTGTCAAGATTGATTTAAAGTTGTCCTGAATTTATTTAGGACGCGTGATTGCTATCGCTGCACAGAAGGTATGCAGTCAATTAGGTGTAAATTTGGTTAGGTTTATATTTGGTTTATTTGCAAATGAGTTAAAGTCTCAGGGTGAGTACGCAACATTTGTAAATGGTTTGATTCATGGGTGCTATTTTATGATGATATCAATCCAAGTAGGAGCATTGTTTATGTAACTAGATACTACTTCCTCGCATTTATTAATGAAAATATCTTGGTATCTAGACTCTTTTGAATCATCACCTATTCCACCATGCCAATATGACACCATCATTGCCTTATCATATTTGTCACGGCACATCTCCCACATCAATCGGCAAACCTCTCTTTCATAATCACCAACATATTCCCAAACATTATATTGTTCGAGATCCAAGGTTGATTCATCTAGTTTGTTAAGCTCATTAAATTGATATAATTCTGGTTTGTTTTTTTCTAAATTTTCGAAATTATTTTGCATGTTTTTCTCCTATGCGATTATTTTTTATTCCTCACCAAATTTTACTTTCAATAAGGCAGCACTAATCAATCTGCTTAATGAAAGCTGGTGCTTATAAATATTGATGAGAGATTTTTTGAAGTAACGATAAAATTATCGTTATCAGTTATATTGGCAAATGAGTTAAAGTCCCAGAACGGGTACGCAACATTTGCAAAGGCTTAAACTACGAATTTTTAATTAGTTTAGCTGATATTCTAAATTCTAATTATTCACACAGTTGCTTATATTCATCATGGATGGAAAACATTTTTAGATGCTGCACTTCACCATTTTTAATCTGCTCATCAAGTTTGACTCTATTTTCTTGGTTTCTACTTTTATCCGATAATTTTTTTCCTGTGATTAAGAAATATCTCAGTACAGTCGCAATCATACTTTCACCTCTATCACTGATGTCTCGGTCTCTATCTATATAACCTCCATCGAAAAGGTTATAAGAATATTCATCGCTATACCCATAAGCTCCATGCCCCCATTCAGGTTCAGCTTTTATTCGATATGCGACTCTACTTCCTAGATAGTTAAACTCTATTCTTGATGATTTTCCAAACTCATCAAATTGAATTTTGATATCACTGAATGGCTCATGAACATAATTAACGACAGGGAATGCTTCAGTTAAATCTCGTTCAGGAAATTCATCCATTATAGAAACAAGCATTTCGTCAATTACATTTTTGTCAGCAACAATTTCATCTATATTCAAATCATCATCGGGTATTCCATACACACTTTGATGAGCTTTTTTACTATAATAAGCTTGCTTTTCAACCAACTCATCAGTTTCATTCCATATATCTGAATCAATGTAATCCTTAACTTCTTTTTTGTGCTCCTGCATGATTTTCTTTATTTCATCATAACGATATTCACTTTCAATCATATATATATCGGATGCCATTTTTATACACCTTGCTAGAAGGAAATCGCTATCCGGCATATTTAAATCTATTGACTTCTTTGCATAAAAATACGTTTTTGCAAAATAATCATTACATGGGAAATTATAATAACCATCATCATGAGTGGTTATTATCATTAGGGTTGATATTGAAAATTTATTGAGTTTTTCATAAAACATAGGTGTTTCCTTTTTTAATACTAATAGGGTTACCTCAAACTCTTTATTGTAAAAAGAGTCAATACGAGATATTTGATTTTTAAAAATGCATACAAATTATTGGTCGAATCTATCAACCTTTTTATATACAAATTCTAGTGAGATATGTTCGAAGAAATTCGATGAGCGCAGCACTTAGAAATGATTGTTATGAATATGTACATTAATTCATAAGACAATCTACATTACGTTAATTCACGCAAATATGTAAACTATATCTTTACAACAACTTAATTTACACGATTTAATTTACACTTGGTGAGTATTTTGGCAAAAGTTGGTTATGCAAGAGTCAGTACGTCAGGTCAATCATTTGAACTTCAGGTCGAAAAACTGAAGCAACATGGCTGTGAAAAAATCTTTAGCGATATTGTTAGTGGTAAATCATCAAACAGAATAGAGCTTACAAAAATGAGAGCTTATGTACGTGAATTTGACGAAATTCTTTGTTGTAAGTTAGATCGCTTAGGTCGTAATACCAGAGATATGATTGCTTTGATTGAAGAGTTTACTGAAAAAGATATCCACGTCACTTTTATTGATGATGGCATATCCACGAAGGGAACAATGGGACGTATGACCATAACCATTCTTTCTGCTGTCGCTGAAGCCGAGCGTGAACGAATATTGGAACGAACAAATGAAGGTCGTGAAGCTGCAATAAAACGTGGTGTTAAGATGGGAAGAAAACCAACTATCAGCGAGTCCATAAAAATAGAAATTAGAAACATGGTTGAATCAGGGACACCAAAAATTGAAGTCGCTAGATTTTTTGGCATTTCACGTACTAAAGTTTATCAAATACTTGATGAGAATCATTCTTCGAACTCATAAATTTAATACAGGTCTAAGCTAATGAATAATAAACTCTGGATTGTAGGAAAAATCACCAATGTACTAAACGATGGTTGGGACTTTATTGGTGTCTTTTCTGATGAACCTTTAGCCTTAAATGCAGTTAGTAGAGTTTGCACTAGCCTTACAGATGAAGAAAAAAGTAAGTATTTCATTGCTCCAGCAAAGTTAAACGAACCCTATTTTTGTGCTGATGGCTGTGATTGGGAAGGTGGTTATTTTCCATTTGAATAATATGAATTAGTCTCAATCGGACAGTCCTTTTCTGTGCTCAGTGTCTCTCGCTAAAGCTGATTGTTTAACAAAATGAATCGAAATACACTGCTAGTCGATCAGCGGAAAAATAAGTCTTTTAGGTTCGAAATTAGCTTCCACTAGATTCTGCCCCTAATATATCGAATAAAAACATTTCAGTAGAGCCATTACCAACAAAATCTTCATCTTTCACACGGTATCTATGCTCTTGAAATTCAAGTAAAATATTTTCTTCTCGTTTCCAACATTTATGTTTAGTTGATAATTCAGAAGTCAGTACCTCTACAGTCCAACCGCGATATGAATTACCCCATCGTTTATTGTTGGAATCTAAGCCAATCTTATATCTAACTTCATTACCTTTAGTGAACTTCACATAGTATAACTTACATGGCTTGTCCTTCTCTTCTGGATTGCGTTTGAAGTAATAGTCATCGTAGGTACCTACTCCTTTACCATAACTGCATTTAGGGCACATAGAACCTTTAAGGTGAATCCGAGGGTTTTGATAAAAAGGGCCATGCTCAGAGCAAATAATTTTTACTTTACCTAAAACAGTAGTGTATTGGGTTTCGCTGTAATCATATAAACTACCATGCACCTCATTGGCAATATTGATGAATTCTTCATGGGAACGACGTTGCTTCACTCCATTTTTTTCATTCGCACATCTGTTGCAACCACCGTAAAAATGCCCCGTAGGAATTTGTTCAAATACACCATGTGCCGAACAAATAATCTTCACTTTTTCTTTTGCTGACTTATAGTCAACTAACGAATAGTCGTACTTACCTGCGTGTACTTCTTTTGCTTTTACAATAAACTCTTCGGTACTAAGACGCTGAAAATCAGCAATAGCTTCTGATCCACACTTCCTGCAACCCCTACCAATCATGTGTGAATTAGCCACTTGTTCGAAGTCACCGTGCTTAGGACATATAATTGTCACGTAATCTTGCGACCTATTGTAAACAGTTTTACTATAGCAATACTTACCTTTGTGCTGCTCCCATGCCTTTTTAAGGAAGTCTTCATGTGAAAAAGTCTTTGCCGCTTGTGAACGTTCAATACCACACATACGACACCCGGATCCATTTAGGTGAACAGAAGGAAGTTGTTCAAATTCACCATGTTTCTTACAAACAATTGATACTGGCTTATTCGAGCCAGAGTATTTAACGTACGAATAATCGTACAAGCTACCATGAACAGTATTGGCATCATTAATAAACTGTACGGTAGTCTTAGTTTGTTGTTTTTTAGTTGCTTCAAAGCCACATAACTTACAGCCAGCACCAGTCAGGTGTGTACCAGCCCTTTGTTCAAATGTCCCATGTCTATGACAAATAATTAAAACGTATTCTTTGCTCGATTTGTAATCAACCAAGGAATAATCATATCGTTCACCATGAAGAGTAGTCGCTTTGACTATGAATTCATCTGTGCTCATACGATGGAAATCAGCACGGTTTTCTTTACCACACATAGGGCACCCGCTACCTGATATATGACCAGATGCCTTCTGTTCAAATTCACCATGAGAATGGCAAATTATCTGAACAGTGTCATTAGTAGAAAAATATTTCACAAGTGAATAGTCATACTTACCGTCGTGGGCAGCAACAGCATCAATAATGAACTGCTCAGTTGTTTTTTGTTGATTCTCACTTTGTATGATATTGGCGCAAATAGGACAACCGGAACCAGATAAATGTGAGTTTGGAACTTGTTTAAATTCGCCGTGCTTTCTACAAGTTATTACCACATATACATTAGATTTTATGTATTCAGTATTATCATAAAGGTAAGTGTCACCATGGACGGTTGTAGCGTCAGCAATGAATTCAATATGGGATTTTGAATGAACCATAGACGTGATATCTGCTTTGCATTTTTGGCAACCAGACTTTTGATTGATATGGTCTGATGCCGTTTGCTTGAATTCGCCATGCTTACGACAAGTTATTACTAATTTCTCCTTATTATTACTTGGATAAACAGTTGATGAATAATCATATCGTTCACAGTGAACCTCTTTAGCACGTTCAATAAATGTTTCAGTCGTATACTGCAAATTTCCGGCACAAAGAGCACACCCCTGACCACCACGGAACTTAGATGGCGATATTAGGCAGAGATGACCATTGTTGCAAACCAAGTTGACCTTAGTCGATAGATTTACGAATTGGTAATTACCAGCAAAAGACCACCCACGTTCCTTAACCTTTTCTTCAAGGCTACGTTTGAATGATTTCTTAGGTGGCTTAGATTGATTCTTAAATGAAAATGGTGATACTTCGATATAATCCCCATAGGGATCAATAATTAATACCTTATCGCGTGAATTCTTAAATAAGTAATCACTGTGGAATTCACAACTAAAAGTAATGACTTTCTCTTCAAAGGCAATCTGACCAAGAAGCGATATTTTTTTTGTTTTGTTTGCTTGGGACAGCAATGAATCAAGTTCATCAGAAGTTAATTGATAGAGCGTCTTACCTTCAATTATCTTTGGCATTTAAAAGACCTACTCTTAACCATACATAGAGCAAATGCAAATTAATTTGACCGCCCTTAGCTTGCTCTGAGGCAACTATTATAACTCTGGCAACCAAACGTGTCAGATTAAATTTCATATAAAATAAATAATCAACTCTGAGTTCAAGCTGTTTTATCTCTACTAATTGAGTCATTATTTTTTCTAAAATCAACGCAGCTTTTCAGCCATTTTTCATTTCGAAGATTGCTTACAGCCCAATCTATAAATTTTTGAGAAAACCTTCTTCTGTCAGTAAAATCATGTAGTTCAGGTTTATTTCTTACATTGTTTTTCATGATGATTGCCTGAAAGCTATATTGGTTTAATAAAATACTACCCATTCGCCTATTAATTTCTTTAATTGCACAATCTCGAAAATATGGATGTGATTTGTTGAGAGCTTTAGCCTTCGTAATGATTTTTGTCATTTCGCCTGTAGGCCCAGGGGATAATATGATGTCTGACTTACTTTTATTTTTCGTTAAAACAAGTTCATACTTTACGGTTACAGAAAAATCACTTGATATATGTTTTGATTCTAACGTTTCAATTTTATCCAAAAACTTCTTAACTTCATTTGCCGTATGGAGCCCGTAAGTTTCTTTTATTACAGCTACTTCAGGTTTAATTCCATCTATGATTAAGCTCAGCATACCTACACTTTGACCTGCCAGAGGAGAGTTTCCTAACAATTCTTTATACTTATCGGTGTAATTTATAACATTTGCCTGAAAAACTTCTGATAACTTTGGTTGCAATTCTGGTATCAAAAGGTGAGTTGCGTGATCTCTCAGTTCAATCAAAACCTTTAAATTTTCTTTTTTATCCGTTTCAAAGCTATACACTTTATTTACTGCATCAGTTATGGAAAGACTGTTTCCATTATCGTAGTACAAGTCATTAATTTTATGTGTTTTTAATATTTCTGCTTTTAGTAATAGTTCCCACGCATTAACCATCAATATTGAAAACGCCTCGACCCTATTTGATAAGCTTGGTCTATTATATGATTCTAACGCCAGAGTAAATGCATCTAAGCTTCTATGAGTCAGGCTTTTGAACATTTTCTCTTCTTCTGTAAGTTTTTCAGACTTAGTGCTTTGTGACATAATTCTTAAGAAATCATCATCAGACAACGATGATATACCTTTACTATACCAAGTCCTTTTATCTCCTTTATAAATATATTTACCTCTTAATTTTTCGCTTATATATTTATTAATAGTAGTTCTTGGATACCCAGAATAGCTCGAGGCTTCGTTCGTTTTAAAGTTTTCTTTATTAGCTTCTTTTTCTCTAAAAAAGCTTAAAAGCTTTAACTCTCTTTCCGTGTTCTGCATGATAAATCCATTTAAGTAATCTTACACAAATTGCTTATTATAACGCCATGCATGTTCCATAGCGGTCTGAAACTCTACTTTACAGTTTTTCAAATCATCAATTTCAGTTTTCAATAGCGCCAACCACTCCACATCGTCAAATTCGCTGATCATTTCATATAGAGTATCCACGTTGACTTTTATATTCCTGAACGATGTTTTTCTTCGATTAACTATAGAAGTATCACCGTTCAAGTTAAAAACTCTAATGGTTTCCGTAGCTCTAAATTTTTGAACTTGAGTCAAACCTGACCTTGCAACCACATTCCCATTGGTCAAATATATTAAATAATCATTCACATTATCCGTGTCGGGTTTAAGGATATCTGAAATGTTATAAGGTTTAGCCTTCCTACTATCTTTATAATGTCCACAACGATTGCTCTCATCACATGAACCAAACAAGTTTCTCCATTCAAAGGTTTCTCTAGGAGATGAATCTTTGTCTTTGAAATGCTCAATATGCTTACCCGTTAAAAAGCACTCACAATAGGCACAGAAACCATACTGCATTACATCAAACTGTTTCCAAACATCTTGTTTATCTACTGGGGTGACAGCCGCCCAGTTATGGACGCCATGCTGATAATTATTTAAGCAAAGAGGTTTGGCAGAACGAATTAATTTTTTCATTCTTCCTTCTTGCTTTTCATCATTTCACTAGCTTTCAATTTCATTTTTTGCAGTCTAATTTGATTTTTACAATATTGAATCTCTGGGTGTGTTTCACCAAAATGCAATTTTAAAAATTCAAATAATTTAATTGCTTCTGCCTTGTCGTATTGCCCCTGCTCTATATAAGAAAGAAATTCACTTAATGCTCTTGCTTCTTCAACATCAGGTACAGAATCAGTTTCCATTATTTGAGCCAAAACATCAGCACTTGTGACACCCTTTGTTTGATATTTCGGTGTTGAAATGAATGAATCTCCTTTTTCATTCTGATCTAATTTACGAATAGACTTTACATCAACTGTAGATAGAACTTGAGGACTATGAGTGGTAATAATAAATTGAATATTTGGAAATATCTTTGTCAAATTAATAATTATATTTTGTTGCCAAAGCGGGTGTATATGTAACTCAATCTCATCAATTAAAATAATACCTGACCCATGCAAAGGGTTTGATAAAGACGGGTTTAATAATATTAACCTTCTAGCAATATCACCAACCAGAGCAATCAGTGTTCGCTCTCCTTGAGAAAGCTGTTTAGCATCTAATTTAACCCCTGATTTTTTAACAAAAAAACCATCTTCTGGTTCGATTTCATAAGCAAGTTCAGTAACCTCTGGCATAAAAGAAATTATTGAATTATTAATATGATCAATTAATTTATTTGCTGGATTTTGCATGCCAGCTAACTTGGATTCAATTAATGTATTTTCTTTTAGTAGTTGAGTTATAACTTCAGCAAATGATTCCTTGGAACTGCTTTCATTGTCAATTCTTAAGCGTAGAGTAGTAATAAAGGTATTATTAGACTTTAATTTGCTTATCTGTTCATTGTATTCACTACTAGAAGATAAATTAATTAGACTTAATCTTTTATACCAACCTAGGAAGCGATTAAAGTTTTGATGAGAACTTAATGAGGAATCATAACCATCAACAGAACTCCAACTTTCACTCGAAATTTTTTCTATTTTACTTAACTGTATCTGACTTTGGTTTTGTGTACGTTCTACTGGGTAATAAGCAATCATTGGTAAATTAAAATCTTTTATTTCATTATTCAAGTACCTATACATATCAGCGAGTAACTTAATAGAAGAATAATCCCCTTGAAGACCATCTTCATTTGAAAGTTTAGGTCTTGAAAGCTCCACATCACATTTGTTATTCTTTGAAAATTGAATAGTCGACTTAATGGTGGCAAATGAAGCTTTATTTGTTTCACAAATATCTTTAAGAACTACTTTCTGTCCTGTTGTATCTTCTCTTAAAAAATTATTAACAAACCAAGATAATGACTTAGCTATAGCTTCTAGTAAGGATGTTTTACCACTACCATTATTTCCGATAATCACTGTCAAATTAGAATCTGACATATCTAAAGATAATTGTTCAAAGCGTCTAAAGTTAAAAAGTTTTATATTATTAAACCTAAAATCAAAGCTTTTAGATGCTTCTAATACTTCTGCAAAATAGCCATTTGCAATACCTTTATCTTCACTCTCTACAAAGTGACCATCTTTCCAGTATTGAGCCAATTGAAATTTAGCACTAATATTATTTTTCCCTGCTTTAATCTCTAAGTTCTTAATGGTTTTAGATTTTTTCTTTTCCATTTTAGCTATTACTCCTAAACTGATTGATTTCGCACATCGTTTTCTCTGAGTATTTTTTAATCATTCTATCTCGAAAAACTGGTTCAACATGGAAAGCAAAACCTAAAAGGCCTTTCAAGTGTTCTATTTCATCTTGGACTAACAGATCAAGTTTGAACTTGTGAATTAAAGAAGATATATAACGTTTCCTATCTCTACCAATAGAAAGTTCACCTTCATTGGTAATAGTCACGCCCGTTATGTGTCTATTATGTGCTTTAGATGAAAATACAGTCTTAGATGCTTTTATTGTTATTCTTTTAGCAAAGTTAGTTTTTAAAGTTGATTCGATTAATTTAGGTACTTCAAATAACGAGTTCTTTAAGTTAGTAGAAAAGCTAATATCATCAGCGTATCTAGTATAAGTAATTTTTCTTTTCTTGCACCAATCAGATACCAACTCATCAAACTGATACATTATAAAATTTGAAATACTAGGAGATGTAGGGGCACCAACGCTCAAAATTAGTTTCCCACCAATTTTTTTGCTTGGGCACCAAAAGCATAACTGTTCTAATAATTTAAAGTCTTGTGAAGTAAACGGTATTTTATTTTTTACTAATTCATTTTTTAAAATTAACGGGTTAATACTATTAAAAAAGTTTTCGAAATCCATCTTTAACAAATACTTGTTCTTTTTATGGCAATCGGCATTTTCCTTAATGCTAAGACCTTTCCTGTAAGCGAATGCAGTATTATGTGTAGGTAACGATTCTTGAAACAAATCAACTAAAAGACGTTGATAAATTTTCAATTCTTTAGATGGGTGAGCAATGATTCTTGTACCCGCATTCCTCTTAGGAATCGAATAAACTTTATATTTTTTAGGGGCATTTCTAGAAAAAATCAAAATATCAGATATAGATATTGAAAAGTTATTTTTATTCAATTCTTTATTTAGTAAATCTAATAAGTTCATCAATATTCTCGTGTCTAAAAACAAATAAACCCCAAATAAATTTGAGGTTTATAAACTCTTTACTAAAGGAAGCGAAACCTTTTTATAGATCAGATTTGTAGCGAGGAACGAGGTGCGAAGCTGATCTATAAAAAGGTTTCGCACCATAAAATCGTTCAATAAGTTTGAGTCTGGCAAAACGCCCGACTAGACTAATATTGTGATTTAGACAACAAAAAAAGTCCAAACGCTAAAGAGCTTTAAAATAGTAACCCAATCCCTAATTACTAGCAATAACAAACTTTATAAACCATTCTAAAACAGTACGTTAATATAGCTATGGTTGAGTAAATTATATTACAATTTCTCTCGGGTAATTAACGAAAACTCATACTACTTGTGTAAAATAATGTCTTTATAAATACTTTCATCTTATAAAAATCAGGTACCTTCGGATGAAAACAATACTAACAACAAACGACATATTAAATCGCTACAGCATAGGCAGACAAACACTTTGGCGTTGGAGGAAAATAGATAGCTTTCCTTTGCCTGTTAGCCCACCATTAGCAAGGCCATTTTGGCGACTAGAAGACTTAGAGTTATGGGAAACATCAAACACTTCAACTTAAGTAAAAAGCCGCTAACAAATGCTATTAGCGGCTTTTTATTGTCTACTTAATTATTCTAGGATGAGTTTTTCCCAAAGCTTATATGCTTCTCGCTGTTCAGGAACCCAATCATGGTAATTATAGTTGCGAATAATACCACCTAGTGAATGCCCTAACATGGTTTCAGTAACTTCAAGTTTAATATTTTTTCTTGATAACAATGTTGATAATGACCTTCTAAAGTCATGTGCAGTCCATGACTCCATTTTTAAACGTGTTCTTACAAGACGACATAACTTATTCATAGTCTGTGTTGAAATCTCTTTCTTATATGAGCCACTAGGGAATATATAATCAGCCACATCGCCAAAGTTATCTATTTGCCATTTAATAATCTTCAACGCTTCTGCCGCTAGAGGTCGTGTGATTTTGCAATTGGTTTTACTTTTCTCTTTAGGAACAACCCACACACCTTTTTTCAAATTTAAATCACGTTCTTCCATTAAGCGAACTTCACTAATCCTAGCTCCTGTTAATATTACAAGTTTAAGAGCATTTCGTGTCGTTGGATTGCATCTAGATTTATTAATTCCTCCCCAGATATCTTTAATTTCATCCAAGTCCGGAACACGGTCTTTGGGGTCACTTTTTCTACCTACTGATTTAGGTGCGATATTGAAGATGCAAGAGTTTTCAATAGTTCCCCTTGTGACGCAAAACCTCAGACAAGTTTTAATTTTAACCAGCAATGCTCTAGCAGTTATAGCCGAATGATTTTCAGTAATCCTGTCAAACAACTCAAACCATTCTTGAATGGTTACTTCCTCTACTGGAAATTTAAAAGCATTCTTACCATGAAGGACAAGTGTCGACTGATAATTACCCTGTGAGACTTCTCTCAAAGTTGTTACGTGCTTTTCCATAAACAAATCAATACATTCATCTAACGTTGAGTTTCGAGTTACTTTAGAGCGTTTTGTTTGAACCGCAGGGTTGAAACCATCGTTTAATAATTGTCGTAACTCTGGTATCTTCTCACGCGCTTGTTTCAATGAAATATCAGGATAACGTCCCAATGCAATGCGAGATGGTTTATCATGGTAACGGTAACGATATTGAAAAGTAATGGTTCCGAACTCCGAAACACGCACACTTAAACTGTCACGGTCAGCTATATCGAAACGTTTGGATTGTTTTTTATTTAATAAAGATTTTAATTTTGAATCACTTAGTGCCATTTTTTACTACCTTATAATTTTTATCATGGGTACACACAAGAAATTTCCCGTGGGTACACAAATGGGTACGTTTTTATTTATAACGGTAGAAAACACGATGATATTCAATGTTACACAACAACACATAAAACAGAGTTAAACAGTTGATTTATATGAACAACAAAGAACGTAAAGTTACACAGAGTGACACTATGAACCAGCCAACCATTCTCTGGCACGACTACGAGACATGGGGAATATCACCAAAATTCGATAAACCTTCGCAGTTTGCCGGTATTCGTACTGATCTTGATTTAAATATTATTGGTGAGCCTGAGATGTTTTATTGTCAGCCGC
>CAXBPC010000031.1:0-34445 GCA_963977525.1 uncultured Marinifilaceae bacterium | reverse complement strand
CATGCTATAAATATCCTTTCTCGTAGCGTATCTTTTAAGCTGCCCTTTCAGGGCGAAAATTGTATTCTGTGTTTTCATTACCCAAGGCCTTGCCATTGGGCTTAATTAAGTTGCCACTTTGTGGCGGAATGTTCTCAGTTAATAGCCTAGCTGCAGTGCAAACTCACATTTTTTTCAACAATAATTATTTGGGCAAAACCCTGCGGGTCGGACTATCCACACTCGCACTTTGTAAAAAAAACAAAGGAGCTCAAACAAATGCTCCTATCCCTTTTGCGGGCTGAAAGCCTAAGTTAATTCAGCCCGATGGCGAAGCCTCGGGATGGGATGTCGATTAGTTCATACGCCCTGAAAGGGCAGCTTAATATTAACCTTGCCATAAATATTCTTCATTATAGTCAATGCTATATGTTTTTAGAAACATGATATATTCTTCCTCGAAGCTCATTTTTTTATGATGTTCTTCCTGATTTGCGATATAGCGTTTTGTAATATCATTTAATGAAGAGCTTACAGAAAAACCGCCATAACCACCTTGCCAAGCAAAGTTACCATAGTAAGTGCCTTTTGTTTTTATCCATCGGCTGCTGTGGCGTTTTATTTCTTCAACTAATTTTGATAGGGCTATATTTTTTGACATCACGCATAAAATATGGATATGATCTTCTACTCCGTTTATTAAAATCGGAATTGAATCCTTATCTCGAATAATTGCACCCATGTAGGCATACAATTCCTCTTGGTCCTCCTTACGAATTTTTGTCCGTGATTTTTTAATGTGGAAGATAATATGAACAAAAAGTTTTGACAGTGATTGTGACATCGTTAAGGTTTTTAGTTGCCCTTTCAGGGCGCAAATTGTATTCTGTGTTTTCATTACCCAAGGCGTTGCCATTGGGCTTAAGTAAGTTGCCACTTTGTGGCGGAATGTTCTCAGTTATTAGTCTAGGCTAAGCTAATCGATTACATGGTTTTCTTTTTGCATCTTATAGATCTGTCTTTTTTTCGATTCTTCAGTATACAAAACAAATGAGCCACCAGTTTTTACGAACTGGGAGGCTCATCGATATGTAAATGGAAGAAAAACTAATTATTCTCTTCTAAAACTTCTTCCTGATTTTGATTCTCGTTTCGGCTTATGCGAGTTCTTACTTTCGAATTTATGCTATTTACAAGTTCTGTTATGAGAGCAAACGATTCTGCATACAAATCAGGATTTGCCTTGCTCATAACCTCAAGGTATGGCAACAACTCCTTATTCATAATGTCGCGCACCACATTTCTTTGTGTTGATGGTGCTACTAAATTCGCTTTGGCAGCTTCAATCTCCTTACTCTGCTGAAACAAATTCGATAGCTTAAGATTGTGTACACCTAACAAATCGATCTGGGGCGATACACCTGCCAACTCATCAATAATAGCCTTGTTGTCTGGTTTGGCTAGTTCTTCCAATAAGGAATTGGTTAAGAATATTTGTTGTTCATAACTTAAACGATTCAAGTTGATATTATGAGCATCGAACTGTAACCAAATTTTCTCAGCCTTTTGCGCCACGGCATTATCTAATACCATAGTGCTAGCCTGTATAAACAGCTTGGCACAGTTAAATATTCTATCGAACTCATCATCTGCCGCAATTAGTTGCTCGGTAAAATCCTTCTTTCTAATTAGACCAACTACATCTTGCAGAATGTTTGCATCTTTTGTAAGATTCCCGACTATACCTGTGTAATACAAATCGGAACTTCTATCCGTTTTTCCCAATTCGCTTAGCGTATTTAGAGCTAAACTTCCGATTTCATTCGTATCGGCACGACTTAAAATAACTAATGGCATAATTTGTTTATTTAATTTATGATTAGATACATAAATAGTTCGCTAAGCTTTTGTTGTGTCCTGATTACAAGTCTGTTTTAAATTTGAGATACTTTCGGATACCATTGATTATAAACAGTTTGTCTATCAGTATTGTATTTGAGACCCATGTCTGCCGAACTATTGACACATGAAACTAATAAAATAATGATTAAACAGTATGCGAAATTATAGTTTATTTTATTTTTTAACACTTGCTTGAACTTGACAAACTTGACAGCTTATTTAATAAACATATTTTGTTACTTTAAATCTTTTTTTCTTGTCGGAATCGACGCAACGAAGAGTCTAAAACTCCAACTGATTTTAAAATACAGAATTCGACGACGCGAAGCCTTCCTGACTCATAAAACACGATTTGGCGTTGAAATGAAGCCTTCCCAGCGAATTTTAGCCCATTTTCCGTTGAAACGGAGCTGTTTTTTTCAAAAAGAGGTCATTTGCTGACGAAACGGAGCCTTTTCGAATCGTAAGTGCCCATATGGCGACGATTTGTTGCCTTTTACGACCGAAGAAGGCCTTTTGCTGACGATTTGTAGCCTGTCAAAATTCCAAGACAAATGATGCTCTCGCGACGACGACTTGGATGTTTTCTTATTGGTTTTTCTTTTGAGCTTTGGGGAAAGAGGAAAATAGATGGGGTGGTTCTTCAACGCTAAAGCTTCAGATATACTATAAACATTGAGGTTTATATTGTTACTAAATGATGGATTAGTTTAGACGAATTAAAAATTACTTATGCTTAATATTTGGTAGATTTGATGGATCATATCCAAAATCAGGATAATACCCAAAATCAATTATTTAAGCAAAGATTAAAGATGGATAATTCCTATTTTATATTAACTGAAGATAAAGCACCAATAGAATTCCTAAAATTTCATATTTGTTCGTGGGAATTTAAAAATAGTAGTGCCCTTATTGAATTTGGTGGAGAACTAAATGTCGCAAATATTGACAAAAATGAAATTAATCTTCAGTTATATTTACCATGGTTAACATCAACCTGTAACGTCACGGATTTATATGATAGTCTTAAAGATTCATCAAATAGTAAATTTATTTTTAATGATTCTGTAAACAACACGAACTCTCTTGATGGTGGGGATAATTTATCAGGAGTAATTCATGAATTTGCTGAACGAGATCCTCTGTGCATATTACCTCTTGAACTTTCACCTGAAATTTCGAAAAAGATATTAAAAATTAAGATCGATCTTTCTAGTTATAAGGAAGGCCAAAATAAAGCAAACATCTATTTTAGATTCTTTGTTGAACCACCCCTATCATCAATTTCAACTAGAAAAACTGGCATAAGTAAATCAACAATCATATATGATATTAAGATTAATGAAAAACGAAATTTGCCGATATCATTAAAATCAACCATGAAAAACAACAACTTATGCACTGTTAAATCATGTTTTTGTATAAATGTTGTTCCTAATAATTTTGAATTAACATTCTTGGATTTATCATCTTTAAAAAATGTAAGAACACTTGAATACGCTTCCTTTAACCATTATCTAAAAGACAAGCGAGTTGAGAAGGATGAATTAATTGTTGTTTTTAACAAAAAACAAGATAAGGTTAGTAAATCTCCATGTTATTCATTCTTTTCAATTTTTTTCAAGGAAAGAATAGGATCTGGACAATTTGCTCTAGCGATATTAATAAATTTAATTTGCGGTATACTTTTGTTTCTACCTACCTATAGGAAAGAAAATGCCGTTGTTTTATATTCAGACATTACAATCTCAAATCTACCTTTAGAATTAATCATCGCTGTCTCCTTAGGGATAGGTTTAATGATTTATTTTATTTGGCCTTTTTTAATTGTTAGAAAAAACTTGATCTTTTTAAAGTTAAAACGAAACATAAGCTAAAACCTTGTTATGAAAGCATTATTAGATACAAATATCATTATTCACAGGGAGAATAATAGAATAACGAATAGAGATATAGGCATACTATTTAAATGGTTAGATAAAGGGAAATATACAAAATGTGTTCATCCAATAACTATTGAAGAGATTTCTAGAAATAAGAATAAAGAGATTGTCGATACATTTAATATTAAAATTGAGAGCTACTATGTATTAAAAACAGTTGCTCCATTAAATTCTAATGTGAAAGATGTATCCAACGATACTGACAAAAATGGTAATGATATAAATGACACATTGCTTTTAAATGAAGTTTATTGCCATCGTGTTGACATTTTAATTACTGAGGATAAAAAAATTCATCGAAAGGCCGAAATATTAGGTGTTTCAGAGAAAGTATTCAACATAGATTCATTTTTGGAGAAAGTTGTTTCAGAAAATCCAGAATTAGTAAACTATAATGTCTTAAGTGTTACTAAGAAATACTTTGGAGAAATTAATATTAATGATCCATTCTTTGATTCGTTTAGAGAAGATTATATTGGTTTTGATAACTGGTTTAACAAAAAATCTGAAGAAACAGCATATGTAACACACAATATGGATAAAGTGTTATCTTTTTTATATCTAAAAGTAGAGGGGACGGATGAAAATTACAATGATATAATTCCTAGCTTCACTGCAAAAAAGAGATTGAAAATCGGAACGTTCAAAGTTGTAAGTAATGGTGTAAGGTTGGGTGAACGTTTCCTTAAAATTATAATTGATAATGCGATACAATATAAAGTTGAAGAGATATATGTAACTATATTTGAGAATACTGATGAGCAAATAAGATTAATTAATTTATTGGAAGAGTGGGGGTTCATCAGATATGGAAAGAAAGGTAATGAAATTGTATTAACAAAAGATCTTATACCAAGTTTCAACGCTGATAAGCCTAAATCAACTTACCCTTTCATTTCTACTGATTCGAATGTATTTTTAGTTCCAATTTATCCTAAATATCACACAGAGTTACTACCAGACTCATATCTCAATAATGAATCACCTGTTGATTTTATTGAAAATGAGCCACATCGTAATGCGATTAGTAAATCATATATTTGTCGCTCCATCGAGAGAAATATTAAGAAAGGAGATCTAATTGTTTTTTATCGTACCAAGACACAAGGCCAATCTGCATATCACACAAGTTTAATAACAACTATAGGTATTGTAGACGAAAAAATAGATGGCATAAAAGACGAGGCTGAATTCATCTTAAAATGTCGA
The DNA here is from genome assembly GCA_963977525.1 of uncultured Marinifilaceae bacterium. Lineage (GTDB taxonomy): Bacteria > Bacteroidota > Bacteroidia > Bacteroidales > Marinifilaceae > Ancylomarina. The sequence continues at coordinate 29,409 of CAXBPC010000031.1, read as the reverse complement.
AAAAGGAGTATTTTTACGAATAATTACCTTAGAGAATTTTGGAATTACAGTAAGTATCGACCTTTTATTATAAAATTCCTGTACGTTCATACATTTCCATTGGGTTCTCGCCTCAATAGGAAGAAATTATTAGAATTAGATATAATTAACGGGAATCAGAATGAATTAAGAGGCTTAAAAAAAATCTCGAAGGAACAGTTTTTAACCTTATTAAAAGAAACAAAAACTAATGAAAGTATTATTGTCAATAAAACCTGAGTACGCAGATAAAATTTTTGATGGCTCTAAAAAATATGAATTTAGACGTACCGTTTTTAAGGACCCTTCAGTTAGTACAGTAATAGTATACGCATCATCGCCTGTTCAAAAAGTAATAGGTGAATTTGAAATAGAATTAATTATTAATGATCAATTAGAGAGCTTATGGGAAAAGACTAAAGAATTTGCAGGTGTAAGTAGAAAATTCTTTTTTGAATATTTCTCAAACAAGGAGAATGGATATGCTATAAAAATTAAAAAGACCAAAAAATACAAAAAAGAACTTTGCCTAAAAGAAGATTTTAATAAAAAACCACCCCAATCATTTATGTATATATAATTACTACATTAAATAATTCATGTAAACTATTTAAGATATTTACTTGAAATAAGCTCTGTATATAAAAATTGAGATGCTGTATAAAAAAAAGCCGTTACAATTCATATTGTAACGGCTTTCTTATTCTATATAGATTGTGTGCTTAAGCAATCACTTCTTTAATTTCAGAGATGATTTTTGCAGCTAAGGCTTCTGCTTTTGCTTCGTCTTTACTTTCAGAATAGATACGAATGATAGGTTCGGTATTCGATTTACGAAGGTGAACCCATTCTTCTGCGAAGTCGATTTTCACACCATCAATATCGTTTACTTTTTCGTTCTTATACTTCTCTTTCATTGCAACTAAAATTGCATCGACATCAATTTCGGGAGTCAACTGAATTTTATTCTTCGAGATAAAGTAGCTTGGGTATTCAGCTCGAAGCTCAGATACTTTCTTGCCTTGCTTAGCTAAGTGAGTCAGAAATAATGCGATTCCAACTAGAGCATCGCGTCCGTAATGTGATTCTGGGTAAATGATACCGCCATTACCTTCGCCACCAATTATGGCATTACTAGCTTTCATCTCAGTAACAACATTTACTTCGCCTACTGCTGAAGCTGTGTATTGTCCATTATGAGCATTTGTTACATCAGCTAAAGCACGAGTCGATGACATATTAGACACTGTGTTACCTGGAGTGTGTGCCAATACATAATCAGCAACAGCGACCAAAGTATACTCTTCACCAAACATGCTGCCATCTTCACAAACCATAGCTAAGCGGTCTACATCAGGGTCTACAACAAAACCTACATCGGCTTTGCCTGATTTCATTACATCTGCAATAGCAGTTAAATGCTCAGGTAGTGGTTCTGGGTTATGTGGGAAATGACCATTAGGCTCGCAGTAAAGTTCGATTACATTTTCAACACCTAAAGCTTTTAAAAGCTGAGGAAGTACAATACCACCAACTGAATTAACAGCATCGATAGCTACAGAAAAGTTAGCTTTTCGGATAGCATCAACATCAACCAATTTTAGGTCTAATACTTCTTTTATATGTTTTTCGTTGTAATCATCAACGTGAGTAACTTGTCCCAATTCGTCAACATCAGCAAAAAGGAAATCTTCATTATCAGCAATTGATAAGACTAGTTTTCCATCTTCGTCGTTAAGGAATTCGCCTTTTTCGTTTAATAATTTAAGGGCATTCCATTGTTTTGGGTTATGGCTTGCTGTTAGGATTATTCCACCATGAGCCTGTTCGCTTGTAACAGCAATTTCAGTTGTTGGTGTGGTAGCCAATCCAATTTCAACTACATCAATACCTAATCCCATTAGTGTACCAACCACAATTCTATCTACCATTTCACCCGAAATACGAGCATCGCGACCAACAACAACTTTTACGCGTTTACCTGCGTGGCGTCTGATTGCCCAAGTTCCGTATGCTGCTGTAAATTTCACAATGTCTAGAGGGCTTAGCCCATCGCCAACTTGTCCGCCAATGGTACCTCTAATTCCTGATATTGATTTAATTAATGCCATATTTCGTGTGTTTTGAATTACAATTTTTCTTGAGAAGTGAATTTGTAATATATCTTCTCTTAATCCTTTTTGAAAATCATGTAAAAATAATAAACTATTGGATTGAAAACATAAGATTGTGGATAGATTATATCACTTATTTTATTCTAGTGGTGAGTTTGATAGTTTAAGATCAATAGTGTTCTAGATAAATTGGCGCTTCGCCCATACTAGCTTGCGAGCTCATGAGCTTTGCGAATAAACCCGACTTCATTTTTTGGCTTGATCCAAAAAACGAAGCAAAAAAGATCAAGGCTACTTTTTAAATATCTTTCTTATTTGCCTCATGCTTAAGTGCGGCCGGGTGATTTCCTCGGCAAGCTCGGAACTTCCCGGTCTTACTAAAGCTTTCGTTGAACGAAAAAGATTTAAAAGAGAGGCCCTATTTCCCTGAACTCAAGAAAGAACCCCTTGTTCCCATTATTGAGTTTAATTATGAGCCTCATTTTTTTTCATTTAGATCTCGACTTTTCCCTTTTTCACTGATATTGAGTTGATATTTGCTGATAATTAATAACTTTGCAGGCTGAGGAATAACGAAAAGTTGTTAAAATAATGGAAGATAAGAAATACGGAAACAAGCAAAGAGGAAAGCAATCGTTCCGTTCATCAAGAAATGAAGAAGGTCGTTCTAGTGAATCAAAATTCAAAAAAGGGCCAAGATCATCGGAAAAAGGGGAGAGATCTGATTCTGAGTTTTCGCATAAAAAAACTGATAGATCTGCTAAAAGTGACCGCACTTATCAGGGAAGAGATAAGGATACTCGTTCAAAAAGAAATGAAGATGGTTCTAGTGAATCGCGTGTAAACAGAGCACCAATTTCTGACAGTTCTGAAGTGACACGTAAGAAGAACAAAAAAGCATATAGAGGTAAAAATAAGCCTAATCCTCGCGACGAAAAAAGACCTTCTGGTTTGAGAGTAGGGAAATCTGTAGCTCGCCAACCGAAAGAAGAATTTTCTCATAAGGGTACAGAAAGAAGCTATAAGGATAGAAAGAGATTCCAGCATCGGGACAATGCTGAGCGTGAAGAAAAAGCGATTGAAGATCAACTTGATGGAGTAGAAGATAAGCTTGATGTAGTAGAAGGAGAAGAAGCGGTACAGATTAAGAGTCGTTATTCTAAGAAAAAGCAATTGGAATATAACCGTTTGAATGGTCCTGCTGATGGTATGTTGCGTTTGAATAAGTACATAGCTAATTCAGGTGTATGTTCTCGTCGTGAAGCTGACAAACTGATAGCAGATAGCCAGATTATGGTGAATGGCATCACAATTACCGAGGTGGGAACTAAGGTGAGCAAAGATGATGATGTTCGTTTGGATGGTGCTCGTTTGATGGCTGAAGCAAAAGTTTATCTTTTGATGAATAAGCCTAAAGATTTTGTGACAACTCTTGATGATCCTACAGGAAGAAAAACTGTAATGGATTTGATTGGAGATGCTTGTAGTGAACGTATTTATCCTGTTGGAAGACTGGATAGAGCAACTACTGGTGTTCTGTTATTTACCAATGATGGTAATTTAACTAAGAAGTTGACGCATCCTAGCTACGAGAGAAAGAAGATTTACCACGTTCATTTAGATCGTGTGATCACTAAAGATGAATTAACTAGAATTGCTGAAGGTATCGAGCTCGAAGATGGCGTTATTCAGGCAGACGAGATTAGTTATGTAGATGCTAAGGATAAATCACAGGTTGGTATCGAGATTCACTCAGGTAAGAATAGAATTGTTCGTCGTATTTTCGAACATCTTGGTTACGAGGTTCAAAAACTTGACCGTGTTTACTTTGCAGGATTGACAAAGAAAAACTTACCTCGCGGAAAGTTTAGATTCTTAACTCAAAAAGAGATTAATATCTTAACTCACTATTAGAACTGAGATTTAAGATGTGAGATCATTTCAAGTTTCATTTTTACTATAAAAATACCCTCACTCGACAATGTCGGGTGAGGGTATTTATTTATGTGGTGTATCAGATCTTACGATCATTTCGTAAATAATAGGACCTGTTACAATTTCTGGGTTTAAGTAAAGATTGATCTAGCTTAAGTGTTAACAGCCTTGATGTTAGCTATAAATGCTGCAATGTAGAATAAGGCGGTTTAGACTTACTTAACTCGCATCTACACTCAGTTTCTTGTACTTTTTGCTTGAAAAAAAAGTACCAAAAATTCAAGGCTCCGGCACTCAGTGACCCATAACGATTCAAAGGCTAAACAGACTGAACTCGTTCGTGCCTCACTCAAACAGCATTCTATTTTTAACGCCTTTTTCATCTATGGGTACCCCACTTGCGTTGCCGAGGCCAATCAAAAATACGACAACAAAAAAATAAATTTTCATAAAGTTTTTTGAGCGTACTTTGTCAGCCTGCCGTGAGGCGTGCTACAGGTGTTTCAACAAATAGTAAACAAGGATCAGGCTGACTTGATTCTTTTGTTTACTTTTCTCATTTAAGGAGAAAAGTAAAAGCCCAGCGGCTCTAGCGAAAAAAATAATACTTAAATTTCTATATTAGCCTAATAATATGTTTAGTCCACTTAGATCCAACTTTTATAACTGATCCAAATAATCTCAGATCTCATGTCTCACGAACGATTGAATCTTAAAGATTAATCACCTTAGATGCATCAGCTTGAAGTGTTATAATATCTTGCATTGTTCCTTGAATACCTACTTCAACTTTATCTTCAAGTTTGTAAAAGTTTATACAAGTTTTGCAGATGATCATTTTTACACCAGCCTTCTCCATTTCTTGCAAAGTTTTAATAACTGGAGAATCAGTACAAGTTAATTTCACTCCTGAATTATAGAACGTAATAATTTTTGGTAACTGATCGTTGCTTAAGCTTAGTTTTAAATAATTTGAAATAAGAATAAGACCTAATTCTTGGTCGCCAGTTCCCATTCCATTTTTATCAATCTGAACTAAAGTATTTGAGTTATTCATTTGATATGTACTTATTTAATATTGATGTAAGCTTCTGTATCATTTGTACGAGCAGAAAGCTCACCAATTGATTCCAATTCGAATCCTTCAGCTTTTGCAACTTCTTTAAATGCAGCTATATGCTCATTTTCAACAGCAACAAGAAGTCCACCGCTAGTTTGAGGATCGCACAAAAGCGATTTCTGCAATTCAGTAATCTCACCTACTAAATGACCGTATGAAGCCCAATTTCTACGAGTTCCTCCTGGAGTAGAGCCTTGTTCAATTAATGCCTCAACACCATCCATCTTTGGAATGTCTTGATAGTTAATTGTAGCATTCACATTTGAACCTTCGCAAATTTCACTAAGGTGACCCAATAAACCAAAACCAGTCACATCAGTCATAGATTTTACGTATTCTAGTTCTCCGAATACCTGACCGACTTTGTTTAAGGCACACATTAAATCAACAACAGTTTGATTATTTTCGTGAGCAATTAATTGCTTCTTTTCAGCAGTAGTAAATACGCCAATTCCGAGTGGCTTTGTAAGGAAAAGGCTGCAGTTAGGTGTAGCTGTATTGTTTTGCTTAATTCTATCAGTTGATACAATTCCGTTCACGGATAAACCAAAAACAGGATCAGAAATATCGATAGAATGACCACCTGCCAATTGAATACCAGCGTCAGCACAAACGTCACGAGCACCTTCAATCACTTGTTGTGCCAGTTCGGTTGGTAACTTATCTAAAGGCCAAGCTAAAATGGCAAGTGCCATAATTGGCTTACCACCCATAGCATAAACATCGCTAATGGCATTTGTTGCTGCAATTCGACCAAAATCGTATGGATCATCAACAATAGGGGTGAAGAAATCGGTCGTACTGATAACAGCTGTGCCATTTCCTAAATCGAAAACAGCAGCGTCATCCTTAGTATCGTTACCAACTAATAAAAAAGGATCTTTTATATGAGGTGCACTAGATTTTAAAATAACTTCTAAATCTTTTGGCGATATTTTACATCCACAGCCGGCTCCCGGACTGAATTGCGTTAACTTCTTAGTTTCCATCGAAAGTAAATCTTATTATATTCTTACTGATATTATTAGGGCTCAAAGATAGTGCTTTTAAACTCCTATGGAACTTGTTGTACAACAAAATAAAAGAGGCAGCTTAGATGGCTACCTCTTTGTGTTTTTTTTGACTTAAAAAATTAGAATGCACTAATCAGTTCATCTAAACCTTTACGTACGAAGACTTTTTTACGTCCTACTTTAGCTCTTGAAGTTACCGCAGGGAAAGAATTGCTATTAATGTAATCCAAAGCTGCTTTCAAATTGGTTTCATCAACATCACCCCAATCGTGGCTTAGGTCATCCTCAATTTCATGATTAACAGGGATGCCTTCAAAATAATAACCTTCACCGTCTTTATCGGTAATATGAAATGTGATTGGGAGAACTGCTAGGTTGTATTCTTCTACTTGAAAAACATTCATTCCAACTGGCTTTCCATGCGTTGTACTACCTATAAGGATGATATTCTCAGCTCCCATATATGGCTTAAGAGAATTGATGACCAACTCGCTTGCAGAAGCTGTTGCTGATGTTGTAATCACAAATACTCGTTCAAAGTTAAGTGCCGAACTTTGTGAGATGAATTCTTCGGAGAAATTTGCTGAACTTTGAGATTCATTGAATATATACTTGGAGAATACCTGTTCAGCATGATTGTTACCTGTTATAAGACCTGCAAGCTGGTTCGCAATTTCGGTACTACCGCCACCATTATAACGCATATCAAGTACAAGTTCTTCAGCACCTTCAGTTCTAAAAAGATCGAAGGCATCATTTAATTCCGCCTCAGAACTATCAAGGAAGCTATCAAAAACTAAGTAGGCAACTTTTTTATTCTCAGTCGGAATTACAGCTTTCTTAATAACCGTATTCTGATTCATTTCTTTTTTTACCAGGTTAAGCGTTTTTTGTACTCCAGAGTTACTCTCAAAAAGTAATGTGACAGTGTTATTAGAAAGTAACTCTCTACCCTGATATTCGGTCATTGTATTTGTTGATTGATTATTGACTTCCAGGAGCTTCCATGATCGGGTAATACCTGCATCATTAAGATCAGATTGGTTGTATACGAGGCTAACCCGAGGGGTATTGTCTCCTTCTTCAAATTGTAAATCGAAACCATACCCCGTATAAGTCCCATCTTCAAAGAATGCTAAAAGTGCTTTAAGGTCAGCAATGAAACTCCATTTGTCTTGTGCTACAAGCTGATCTTCAAAGTATGTATTTAAATCGCTATAATTTTTGGAATTTAAATTTGGTCGTTCATCGTTCCATAAATACCATTCTTCCATTATTTCATCAAGAACCTCAACGGCAGTTGTTTCTTCTTTTTCATCATCATCGTCCTTACTACAGGCTGTAAAAGCAAAAAGAAATATTAAGATGTAAAACCAAGATTTATTGAGTTTGATCATTGAGTAAATTTTGAGTTAGTAGCTTATTTGGTCTATAAAGTTAACACTATTGTTAACAAAAATATTGCCATAAGTTCTTGATAATTATTTATTCAAATAGAAGATGAAATAAAATGGAAATTGGATGAGTGATTTGAGAATTCGAATATGATTTCTTAATTCATACCTCGAAGTATGTATTTATTTTATTTAAGCAAACGTTTTCGGTCTAAAATAAAGACTTTCAGGGTAGTAAGTTCTTTCATTATTGGGATTATTAAGGTATTTTTGCAAGACGAATTTACAAATACAGAATAATCAAAATACGACAAATGGCTGATAATAAGAAAGCTTTATTGATGATCCTTGATGGATGGGGAATAGGAGATAAATCGAATTCAGATGTTATTTCAACAGTTGAAACACCATATATTGATAGTTTGTTAGCAAAATATCCAAACTCCCAATTACAAGCTGCGGGTAATTTTGTTGGTTTGCCTGTAGGACAAATGGGTAATTCAGAAGTAGGTCATCTAAACATTGGTGCAGGACGTGTTGTCTACCAAGATCTAGTGAAAATTAATCTTGCTGTTAAAAACGATACCATTAAAGATAATGAGCAGTTGGTAAAAGCTTTTGCTACTGCTAAGAAAAATAAGACAAAACTTCATCTAATTGGTTTAATTGGTGACGGTGGAGTACACTCTCTAAGCGCACATGCTGTAGCAATTTGCAAGGCAGCTAAAGCCTCTGGATTAGATGATGTTTTTGTTCATGGTTTGACTGATGGTCGTGATACTGATCCAAAATCAGGATTAGCATTTGTTAAAGACTTTGTTTCTAAGATTGAAGGATCAGCAAAATTAGCTTCTTTGGTAGGACGTTATTACGGTATGGATCGGGATAATAACTGGGAACGTATTAAGCTGGCTTACGATTTATATACAAAAGCTGAAGGTAAATCGGCAACTGATATGATTCAAGCTGTTGAAGAATCATACGCCGAAGGTGTTAGCGATGAGTTTATCAAACCAGTTGTTGCTGTTGATACTGAAGGTGCTCCTTTGACTAAAATTGAAGAAGGTGATGTAGTGATTTGTTTCAATTACCGTACCGACCGTTTACGCCAGATGACGACTGTTTTTTCTCAAGAGGATAAGCAGGAGTTTAGTATGCATAAGATGAATGTGGAGTGGTATACTATGACATGTTACAATGCTAACTTTAAAGGAGTGAATGTTATTTACGATAAGGATAACGTTCAAAACACTTTGGGTGAGGTTGTATCTAAGGCAGGTAAAAAACAAATTCGTATTGCAGAAACAGAGAAATATGCTCACGTTACTTTCTTCTTTTCAGGTGGTCGTGAGGCTGAATTTGAAGGTGAGACACGTTTGATGGTTTCTTCACCAAAGGTGGCAACTTACGATCTACAGCCAGAAATGTCTGCTCCAGAGGTTGCAGATAAGATTACAGCAGAATTAAACGCACAATCAGCTGACTTTGTTTGTTTGAATTTCGCTAATGGCGATATGGTTGGACATACAGGTGTTTACGAAGCAATTTCAAAAGCAATTCAAGCGGTTGATACATGTGCTAAGCAAGTTGTTGAGGCAGCTAAAGCAAATGGTTATGATGTTATTATTATTGCTGATCATGGTAATGCAGACTTTGCAGTAAATGCAGATGGATCGCCAAACACAGCTCACTCTCTTAATCCAGTTCCTTGTATTTGGGTTACAGAAAACCCAAAAGATCTTGAAGATGGTATTTTAGCTGATGTTGCTCCAACCATTATCGATATTATGGGACTTGAAAAACCAACTGATATGACAGGTAAGTCATTGATAAAGAAGTAATATATTGGAGTAGTTGAAATACTCCATTCGATTTTATAAGAATCTGAGAATCCGTATTATCTTTGCCGATATTACGGATTCTTGATTTAAAGATCCCAAACCATAAAAAAAGTGAGTAACGTGTTACAGATAGGAAATGCCATAGTAAGTCTCGATGTGATTGAGAAAAAGTTTATTTGCGATTTCGCTAAATGCAAAGGAGCTTGTTGTATTGAAGGAGATTCAGGTGCACCATTAGATGATGATGAAAAAGCAATTCTTGAAGAAATTTATCCTGATATTAAAGAATACTTGAATGAGAAGGGTATTGCTGAAATTGAAAAACAAGGCACTTCGGTTATTGATTCTGACGGTGATTTAGTTACACCAATTATCAATGATAAAGAATGTGCATATACAGTTTTTGAAAATGGGTTGGCTTTATGTGGTATCGAAAAAGCTTTTCTCGATGGAAAAATCAAGTATCGTAAACCAATTTCATGCTCCTTATACCCTATACGTATTCAGAAGTATGAAGAATTCGATGCTGTAAATTATAACAAGTGGAATATTTGTTCACCAGCTCGTGATTTAGGTTACAAAATGGGAACACCAGTTTATAAATTCCTAAAAGAGCCATTGATTCGTAAATATGGTGAAGACTGGTATAAGGAATTAGAGTATGCTGCTGAGAATTTAGAAGAGATATATCAGATTAGACGATAAATCGTCATTTGATTTTAATAATATTGAATAGCCGTGAATTGGATGAAAACCAATTTGCGGCTATTTTATTTTGTAATTATTAATGCAGTTTTATCTCTAAAAATTAATTGAGATCGAACTGTTATTAAAACTTACATCCTGATTGTTAATTGAAAATGGGATTTGTATATTTACCACTCTAAAATTTAAACTCAATTTAAACACATACAACATGGACAATATTAAAGGGTATATCGAGGAGAATAAGGATAGATTTCTTGATGAATTATTCGGATTGATTCGCATTCCTTCGATTAGCTCAATTGAAGCTAACAAACCAGAAATGTACAAAGCTGCTGAATACTGGAAGCAGTTGATGTTAGATGCTGGTGTTGACAAAGCAGTAGTTCTAGAAACTGAAGGTAACCCAGTAACTTATGGTGAGAAGATTATCGACCCAGCTTTACCAACTGTTTTGGTATACGGACATATGGATGTAATGCCAGTTGATCCTGTTGAGCTTTGGGATACTGATCCTTTTGAGCCAGTTATTAAGGATGGAAAGATTTGGGCACGTGGTGCTGACGATGATAAAGGGCAAGCTTTTATGCATGCTAAGGCTTTCGAGTACATGGTTAAGAATGATTGCTTGACTTGTAACGTAAAGTTCATGATTGAAGGTGAAGAAGAAGTAGGTTCTCCTAATCTTCCTAAGTTTTGTGAAGAGCATAAAGAAATGTTGAAGTCTGATATCATCCTAGTTTCTGATACAGGAATGATTGCTCCAGACATGCCCTCTATTACAACAGGTCTTCGTGGTCTGATGTATTGGGAAGTTGAAGTAACTGGTCCTAACCGCGATCTTCATTCAGGATTGTTTGGTGGAGCTGTTGCTAACCCAATCAACGTACTGGCTAAAATGATTACTCAGATGGTTGATGATAATGGGCATATTACTATTCCTGGTTTCTACGATGATGTTATTGAAGTAACAAAAGAAGAGCGTGCTATGATGGCTAAAGCTCCTTTTGATGTTGAAGAATATAAGAAAGCAATTGATGTGAAAGAATTAGCTGGTGAAAAAGGTTACTCGCCTTCTGAGCACACAGGAATTCGTCCATCATTCGATATTTGTGGTATTTGGGGTGGTTATATTGGCGAAGGTGCTAAGACTGTATTGCCTTCAAAAGCGAATGCTAAAATTTCAACGCGTTTGGTTCCTAACCAAGATTGGGAAAAGATCTCTGTTCTTTTCAAAGAGCACTTTGAAGCAATCGCTCCTGACTGCGTTAAAGTTGTGGTTACACCTCTTCACGGTGGTCAAGGTTATGTATGTCCTATCGATATTCCTGCATATAAAGCTGCTGATAAAGCGTATACTGAAGTTTATGGTAAGCGTCCAGTTCCTGTTCGTTCAGGAGGATCTATTCCAATTATCTCTACTTTCGAAGAAATTTTAGGTACAAAATCGGTATTAATGGGATTCGGTCTTGAGGCTGATGCGATTCACTCTCCAAACGAGAACTTCCCATTGGAGCAATTCTATAATGGAATCAATACAATTCCATTGTTCTACAAGCATTATGCTGAAATGATGAAGAAGTAGTCTGTAAAAGACATTCAGATATTTAAAGCACTCTCGATTAAGTTCGAGAGTGCTTTTTTTGATCTCAATTTTATTGTGCAATGTGTAAAAAAATAATAGAAATAAATAAGCGTGGAGCTTAATTGAACCTTAGTTAAACACATCAACGACGATACACAAATAATAAGTTTCTTTCTAAAGTTAAGTAGAGTATAATAATGATCTGATTATTACAATTCTGAGAAATAATTTTGAAATTATTAAGAAAAATGAATCGATTTTTATTGATTAGATTGTGAGTCATTATGTGTAGTCTTCAGGTGGTTAGGTCTTGAGTTTTATTTGTGAAACAATAGGTAATGTCGTATACTTGCGATATATACATTTTAAAATCCGATGATATGAAGAAGTTGTTTAGAATGGTTGGCTTTTGCTTTTTAGCAGCGTCAATTTTTTCAGCCTGTGATAGTGATGAGAGTAATGATAGTAAAATGGCAAGAGTGAAGGTGCTTTTGATTGATGCTCCAGCAGATTATGAATCAGTTTTAATTGATGTCGTTGATGTTAAAGTGAAAACTGATATTTGGGAATCGCTTGATGGTGTTGAAAAGAAAGTTTATGATATTTTGGAATTAACAAATGGAAACGAAGCTCTATTAGGTGATATTGAGTTACCTGAAGGGGAATTGAATGAAATTCGATTAATTCTAGGAGATAATAATAAATTAGGAATTGATGGTGCTGAAGTACATCTGGATACACCTTCCGCTTCTCAGAGTGGTCTTAAAATAAAACTGAACGCAATGCTTGAGGCTGGTGTTACTTACAAGTTGGTTTTAGATTTTGATGCAGCTAAATCTATCGTTAAAGCTGGTAATTCGGGTAAATATAATTTGAAGCCTGTAATTAGAGCTGAAATGGAAGCACAAACAGGAGCTATTAAAGGGATGATAAACCCTATCAATATAGATTGTGTGATATATGCTATTGTTGGAACTGATAGTATTTCTACCTATCCAAATGAAGAAGGCGAATTCTTAATCCGTGCATTAGAGTCTATTACTTATAAAGTTGTTGCTATTCCAAGTATTGAAAGTGGACTTGTTGAAGTTATGAAGGAGAATGTAGAGGTCGTAATTGGAGAAGTAACAGATGCTGAAATTTTCGATTTTTCAACACAGCTTACTGGAAATTAGAAAGGAATTCATTGAAATATTAGTTAGCACTCTCGATTAAATTCGAGGGTGCTTTTTCTATGTGTAGTCTATGGTGATAACTATGAGCAGTTTTATTTGATGAATGCAATAAACTCAATCACAATTAAATCAAAGACATGTTCTTACCTTCAAAGAAAAAGCCCTATATTTGCAAATTCAAAATGTTTCGAGATTTTGCTGATAAGATTTTGGTTTATTGCTGTTTATGAAAAGTAATGATCTCAATTTTCGAAGTTTGGAAACCTCACAATCACGATATGTCAGAAAAAACACCTCATAAGTCAGGTTTTGTAAATATCATTGGTAATCCCAATGTAGGTAAATCAACCCTAATGAATAATTTGGTAGGGGAGCGAATTTCAATTATTACTTCGAAATCGCAAACTACTCGCCATAGAATCAAAGGGATTGTAAATGGAGATGATTTCCAGATTGTATATTCAGATACACCCGGTGTATTGAAGCCAAACTACAAGCTTCAGGAATCGATGATGAAGTTTTCGACATCGGCTTTGGTTGATGCTGATATCATTATCTATGTAACCGATGTGATTGAAACCATTGACAAGAATGAGGAATTCTTGAAAAAGGTTCAAAATTCTACTGTTCCTGTTTTGTTAATTATTAATAAGATTGATTTAACTGATCAAGTTAAATTGACTAAACTTTTTGATCTTTGGAAAGAAAAAATCCCTCAAGCAGAGATTTTTCCTATGTCTGCAAAGGAGAATTTCAATGTTGAGAACTTATTCAACCGTATTCTTGAATTACTTCCTGAAGGAGAACCCTATTTTGCAAAAGATGAGGTGACCGACTTACCTTCTAAATTCTTTGTTACTGAAATTATTAGAGAGAAGGTTTTAATGAATTACGATAAGGAAGTTCCTTATAGTGTTGAGATTGAGGTTGAAGAATATAAAGATGAGCCAAAAATCTTAAGAATTATGGCTGTTATACATGTGGAAAGAACGTCGCAAAAAGGTATTATTATTGGGCATAAAGGTGGTGCTTTGAAAAAAGTAGGAACTGAAGCTCGTATGGATATTGAAGCTTTCTTCGGTAAAAAAGTCTTTTTACAACTCTATGTAAAAGTTGCAAAAGACTGGAGAAGTAAAGATTCTCAGTTGAAGAACTTTGGTTACCAGAAATAAATATGAGTATCCCAAATGGGATGAGTGATGGAACTGTCTATGAGAGACGACGTATTCGCTCAAATAAATTTGAATATAGATTCTTGACTTTCGTTTGAAAGTGAGATTGAAAAAATAATTAAGAAATGGGCAATATAGTTGCAATTGTAGGTCGTCCAAATGTTGGGAAATCTACACTTTTTAATCGTTTAACAGGAAGTCGTAAGGCGATTGTGAACGAAACAGCGGGTGTAACTCGTGATAGAAACTACGGTAAGGGTGATTGGAATGGAACAGAGTTTTCATTAATCGACACAGGCGGATTTTCAGTTAATTCGGATGATATTTTCGAAGATGAGATTCGTAAGCAGGTGATGTTAGCGATTGAAGAATCTGATGCTATCTTATTTGTAGTTGACGTAAAGCATGGAATAACCGATTTTGATGAGGCGGTAGCGAAGATTCTTCGTCGTAGTAAGAAGAAGGTTTATGTGGTTGCGAATAAGTCAGATAATGCTGAATTGATGTATGCTGCCAATGAATTCTATTCTTTCGGAATAGGCGATATGGTTTATCCAGTTTCATCGGTAAATGGCTCGGGAACGGGAGATATGCTTGATGCTTTGGTTGGCGACTTTGAAGAGAAGCCTGTAGAAGAGGATTTAGAATTGCCTCGTATTGCTTTTGTTGGTCGCCCTAATGTTGGGAAATCGTCAACTGTAAATGCACTATTAGGTGTTGAAAGAAATATTGTAACTGATATTGCGGGTACTACTCGTGATTCTATTCATACACGTTTCCAAGGTTTTGGTCACGATTTCATAATGGTAGATACGGCTGGTGTTCGTAAGAAACCAAAGGTGAACGAAGATTTAGAGTTTTACTCAGTAATGCGTTCAATCCGTAGTATTGAGAGTGCTGACGTTTGTGTTTTGATTTTAGACGCTGTTCGTGGTCTTGAGGCTCAAGACTTGGCTATTTTAGAGATCATGATTAAAAACCGTAAGGGTTGTGTTGTCATGGTTAATAAGTGGGATTTGCTTGAGAAAAATACAAATACCATGAAGGAATTCGAAGCGGAAATTCGTAATAAAATGGCTCCTTTTAATGATGTGCCTATTATTTTCACTTCGGCTGTTGAAAAAGTACGTTTGATTAAGGTTTTGGAGTCTGCTATTCAGGTATACGAAAATCGTGTTCGCAAGATCAAAACTTCGGAGTTGAATAAGATAATGCTTAAGGCTATAGAGCGCTTTAGACCAGCTGCTGTAAAAGGTAAATTTATTCAAATTAAATTTGTTTCTCAGTTACCTACTTACGCACCAACTTTTGTATTTTACTGTAATCTACCTCAGTATATTCAGGATTCATATAGACGTTATCTTGAGAATCAGATTCGTGATAATTGGGAATTCTCAGGGGTACCAATTCAGATTTTGATGAGAAAGAAATAATATAGTTACAGGTTTTATTCTGTAGTTTAAAATATAGAACGTGCATTTTACCAATAAGGTAGAATGCACGTTTTTTTTTGTAGATACCCCATGCTCATATGCAGTAGCCTCATAAATAGCAGAGTTTAGCCTTTGCATCGTATTCATATAGTTTGGCAAATTATTAATTATCATTTTTTCAAAATCTATGTTGGATCTGCAAATTTTGTTATTTCAAAAAATCATTTTTTGCTTTGCACTTTGTACATTCATT
The DNA here is from genome assembly GCA_963977525.1 of uncultured Marinifilaceae bacterium. Classification (GTDB taxonomy): domain Bacteria; phylum Bacteroidota; class Bacteroidia; order Bacteroidales; family Marinifilaceae; genus Ancylomarina. The sequence continues at coordinate 13,651 of CAXBPC010000031.1, read as the reverse complement.
AAAAAAGTAGTTTTTCATGCTTTGCAGTTTGTGCATTCATCCAAAAAGCAATTTTTCAGGTCTTGCAGTTTGTGCATTCATTAAAAAAGCAGTTTTTCTGGTTTTGCGGTTTGTGCATTCATCCAAAAAGCAATTTTTCATGCTTTGCAGTTTGTGCATTCATCCAAAAAACAATTTTTCAACTTTTGTATGAGAGTAGGCTCGATGCTGTGAAGTGAATAGAACCACCAGCGGATTTATACACGAGTTTTCATAAATACCAACATATTGGTATTGCGGCTCAGTTTTTATGAAACTATTTTTGTAATAACAAAACAAAGCCAAGGAAGCTGAGATTGGATGAAAATCAAGAAATCTTTTGCCATAATATTTCTTTTTTAGTGTTATTACTTCATTCGATTTCAGTTTTTCTATTTTATACATGAGAGTTCTATTTCAGACTATGTTGTCTGTTTTTGAGCTCTCATCTTGTTATCTGCAGAATATTGTGTAATTTAATTCATCAATCAATAAAATAGATCATATGCGCATTACCAAGGATATGAAAATGGCGGATGTCATTCAAATGAATTACATGTTAATTCCTGTGATTTATCGGTTCGGAATCAACTTAGGATTTGGCGATAAAACAGTGAAAGAAATTTGCGAAGAGACTAAAGTAGATCTTAATTTCTTTTTGCAGCTCGTAAATACTTATCACGATAAAGATTATTTTCCAAGAGAAGAATTGCAATCAATACCTTCAAAAGACATCGTTACTTATCTTAAAATGACTCACTCAAGTTATTTGAATGAGAAGCTTTCGGAGATAGAAGATTTGATTGAGGCTTTGCAGCATACCGAGACTGAAGATGAGAAATATATCTTGCTGATTAGAAATTTTTATGAAGGCTATAAAAACGAACTGACTGAGCATATCATGCACGAGGAAGAAGTTGTTTTTCCCTATGTTTTAGCCGTTGAAGAGATTTGTAAAACAGGTGTTATTTCAGAGAAAAACAAAAAGATATATGATTCATTTTCCATCTTAGAATATCAAGATGCGCATGATGATATAGAAGAAAAACTGATGGACTTGAAAACCATCATGATTAAATATCTGACACCTCCATTAAATACCAGTTTGTATCATAAGATCATTCAGTTGCTCTTTATGTTGGAACAAGACCTAAGCTATCATTCTCGAATTGAGGATAAAGTTTTGCTTCCAAAGATGATTGCTATGGAGAAAATTATTACCGAATTGAACTAAACTGAAGCTATGAATAATATTACAATTGTAGTTGCCGAAGCTTCATATCTCATTCAACAAGGTCTGGATGCTGTTCTGAAAAAGCTTGGCGATAATCAAGTTGTTCAAAAAATGGATAGAGCTGAAGGTCTATTTGAAAGTCTGAGTTCATTAAAACCTAATATCTTGATTTTAAATCCAGATTTATTCGAATCTAATATTGAGTCTTTAAAGGAAGAGAGTGCTAAGCTAGATCCCTGTAAACTTGTAATTATATCGAATGATGATGATGTCGAATCTAAGTATTCTGCAGATGCATACCTTCATTACAACGATGGACAAGCTAAAATTCTTTCTTGCTTAGAAGTTCTGAAAGATGAATTGATTAAGAAGAATAAAAATAGAAAGTCAGACGAGCCAATTAGTGCACGCGAAAAAAATATATTAAAGCACATTGCCCTTGGTTTGACTAATAAAGAAATTGCTGATCAGTTATTCATTAGTATTCATACCGTAGTTACGCATAGAAAAAATATTACGCATAAGTTAGGCATCAAATCTGTATCAGGATTGACTGTTTATGCCATTCTGAATAACTTAATTGCTATGGATGAGGTCAAGTAGTTGTAGGTAAATAAATGACCTACGACTAGCTCTGTTTCAGCTTAGGTATTTTGACGTAAAAGCAACTTCCTTTATCAAGCTCAGATTCAACCCATATTTCGCCGCCCGCCTGCACTACACTGTTTTTCACGATGGCAAGTCCTAATCCCATTCCGCTAGATTTCGTTGTGAAATTTGGATAGAAAAGCCTTCCTTTTATTTTAGGATCTACACCTTTTCCATTATCCGTAACTGAAGTCATCCAATATTCATTTTCTTCTTTCAGCTCTATTTTTATTGTTCCTTCTTCATCGCTTGGAATAGACTCAATAGCATTGTTTAGAAGATTGACATAGATTCGAACGAATTGCTCTCTGTCAAGGCTGGCCATTGCTTCATCAATTCCATTTAAATTAAGATCGATTTCATGCTTGTCGTTTTGATATAGAGATAAGGCATGCTTTAAAATATCAACTAAGTTCAAATCTTCAGATTTGGATTCTGGCATTTTTGCAAAATTCGAAAATGCCGTTGCAATGGACGAAAGTGTATCAATTTGATGAATTAAAGTTTCACTGAATTGTTTTAGGTGTTTTCCCCAATCTGGCGATTGATCTTCGTAGCGACGCAATAGAAATTGAATACTCAATTTCATAGGTGTTAGCGGATTTTTAATTTCATGAGCTACCTGGCGTGCCATTTCTCTCCAAGCTGTTTCTCGTTCCGATTGAGCTAAGAGTTCTGCCGATTGTTCCAAATCAACTAACATTTTATTGTAGACCTTAACTAAGCTTCCAATTTCATCATTTTTAGTGTATTCAATGGCTGTACTGTGTTTTCCTAGACGAGTGCTCTGCAATTTGCTCTCGATTAATCTTAAAGGCTGTGTGATCTTATTAGAAATGATAACCGAAACGAAAATGGCAATCAAAATCATGAACAAGTGTAGATTAATTCCTGTTAGAATTAAATTGAAAAGCTCTGATTTTAAATCCTGACTCTTTATAAAATAAGGTAGATTAATGAAAGCTAAACGCTGATTATCTGAATCGACTAGGCTTTCGTAAGCAGAGAGGTATTCCATGCTCCCAATCTGCTCCTTATGGATAAAATGCGTTCTCTCTTTATGGAATAGTTGATAGAAAGCTGAGAAGTTCATTTGCTTCCCTTGCACTTTCTTATCAAAAATCTCATGACGTGATGAAGCTATAAGTTCACCTTTTATGCTGTATAGATGTATGTCAGCAAAAATCAAATTTGAAATTTGTTGTAGCCTTTCGGTGATTACATTGTTGCTTGGATTGAGCTGAAGTTCAGGGATGATCTCCTGTTTTATAATTTGTAGTTTTTCGCTTAACTCTTTATTGTGTTTCTGATTGAACTGTTCAATGTTGTAATAGATACTACCGCCTCCAAGAAGAAGGAAGAAGAGCATTAATACAGCAGTAATGGAATACTGAATACGATATTTGAAGCTATATTTTAGCTTTAATCGCCAAGGAAAGCGCTCAATAATACCAATGATAATGGTGAAAATGTAGAATAGTATAAAGATGTAAGGAATAGAAATAAACCTTTTAAGCCAAGTGATTTCTGGAGAGCTTAGGACAAGTGAGTTTTCTCCAAAACGATAGATGAGGTGAGAATAATGATCCAGCTGTTTCCAAGCATAGGTCCCATCAGATTTGCCAAAGCCAGCATCGTTTAAGTAATAATTAAATTCGCCTGATGAGGCAATTAACTTACCATTTCGATATTTTCCAAAAGAGTAATCTTTACCAGTAGCTTGCACTCGTACTTTCTCATCAAGAAGAAGGTCAGGATAGCCCAGGCCTTGAGATCTTGATTTAGAATCGAGACGTATGAAAACTCGATGGCTTTTCCCTTTTCGAGCTTCGATTTCGAGTTTCCCTAAGTAAGAAACCATGCCGTCGTATTCGTTTAAATTATAAAAGTTGCTACCAATAATAAGTTCTCCGTTTTTGAGAATCATCTCCTCAAAGAACTCGTAACAATTTCGAATCTGATCATCTGGCTCAACATTTAGCTCGTCTTTCTCACCACAAACTGTGATTTGAATATGAAATTGTTCCCAGTATCCAATTAAGAAATTGCTTTCTAGGTAGTTTATGATTCTATTTTCGTTGCGGACAGGATTTTTACAAAGCTGTTTTAGCTGTGGGCTAGACGTTATTTGTTTCTCAAGTTCAATAAGTAATGACTCTGAAATAGGACTGTTTTCTGACGATAAATTCAGAGTTTCAAGAACACGAGCTTGTTTTTCTTTTTGCCCTGCAAAGGTGTTTATTCTATTGCTTATAAAGATTGAAACACAAAGTAATAAAGTGATAAAGAACGTATGAAAGTAGCTTGCCTTTACAAACTTGTCTATAAGAATAATTGCAAATATGAGTGAAAGCTCAAAGCCTAGACCTAACCAATCTATTTGTATTCCCATCATTTTTTTCAAGAGCGTATATGCTCCAAAGAAAAGTAGAATTGCTAGTAATCTTAATGGGGTTGATATTTTATCCTTTATGCTTCTATTGGTTAATTTTCCTAATAGGATTAGCCCATAAAAAAGTTGTATTAGTATGACTAATCCAAACATGGAATAAATCCAATTGGCTTTGATCTCATACATTTGGAATGACAAGCTGGAATCTAAAACCAAGTTCTTAAATAGCATGCTTATCGTTGCATACAATAGAGTAAAGAATATCAGGTTGATGATTAGGAAAATGTAATTGAAGCTTAGAGCTCTATTACGAAGTAAAACCTGATATGGGAAATACTTCGTGTATGCATAAATAAAGCTAAAAATAAAGAAGCTATTTATGGCAAAATCACCTAATGATGGAAAATAGAACGAAGAGGCAAAAAGGACAGGAGAAAATAGCTCCATGCTTGAGAAAACATTCGGAATGCCTTTGCTTAGCATAATGTAACGAAACCAAACCAGTAAGAAGCCAAAAGTAAGAATTCCTATGCTGCGAAACCATAATTTTCGACGCATACGAATAACTTGTATGGCTAATAAAACACCACACAATAAGCTTAAGAAATAGAAGTATGCTGCATTGTTAAAGTCGGGTTGAGATAGAAAATTATCTTTTTCTTTTTCTAAACTGAAAAGTGATTTTCCTTTTATGTTTTTTATCGCGTTCTCATCATTTTCATGGAAATGCATGATATAAGAATCGGATAAATCGAATGCTTTAGCAAAATGCTTTTTTAAATATTTGTTTTCGTAAGTATATTCTTTTTGAATCAGTATTAGGCCTAATAGCTGCTTTTTTCCAACTTTAGTTTTCTTGATATAAAACCATGAATTATCGATAAATTCAACCTGAGATTCAAATTTTTCGTTGATGATAGAAGGGGTGAGGTTTATCGAATTATCACTCCAATAAATTAAACTGTCATTTTCGAGAGCAAATAGTGATAGCTCTTTGTTTTTTAACTTAGTTTCTTCATTACTCAAGTCGTCATTCTCAGGAATAAACTCTTTTTCTTTCGATAGGGTTTCGGAAAGAACAGCTAGGTATTCGTCTAGAAGAGCTTCCTTTTCAAGAAATACCTCTTGAAAATCATCAAGTTTTATGTGAGATTTTTTGTCATCATTTGTTTGATAATCAATCTTTATTCCAATAATAATTGAAAGTAGAAAGACAACAAGAAGAGAGATGATGAGTTTATTTTTTTTCAAGATCGAGGATATAAGTGAAAGTCGATGAATTCAATCCAGATCGTTTGAACAAGTTTGATGCCAACTCTTTTGAAACATCAATAATTTAGCTGATTGAGATTGAAATTTACACAGCTCTTAAATTAGCATAATTTAGTGAGATCATCAAACATGATGATAGGGCTCATTGCGTAGTATGGTCATGGCTCTATAAAGCTGTTCCGTAAAGATCATACGAATCATCTGATGTGAAAAGGTCATCTTCGAAAGTGAAACTTTCCCTTGGGCTTCCTTGTATACATCAGGAGAGAACCCGTAAGGACCGCCAATAACAAAGATGAGGTTCTTAATGCCACTTAGCATTTTTTGCTCAATAAACTTTGAGAACGCTACTGAAGAGTACTCTTTACCACCTTCATCTAATAGAATCAATAGATCACCACTTTTAACATGCGATAAAATCAATTCACCTTCCTTGTGCTTTTGTTGCTGCTCAGAAAGATTCTTTGTGTTTTTGATGTCGGGAATGATTTTCATTTCATAAGGCATGTAATGAATCAATCTCTTTTGATATTCCTCGATACCCTTTATCACAAAGTCTTTGTCTGTTTTTCCAATAACAAGTAAGGTGGTTTTCATGTTTGATTTATTGCTTTATTAAACAAATCTCAGAGTTAAGATTAAACTATTTACTCTTTTGTCTGTCTATGATAAATGATGAAGTTTTCAATAGGGCAAAGATAGGTTCTGAAGATTTGAAATGAAATATTAAGAGGTGCTTTATCATGATAATAAAGCTAAAAGATAAATTCTTAGTACATTCTTATTACCTTGCGTTTTAAATTCAGCATGGTATTTGTTCTAATGAGTTTGAATTTACGATAAACAACATTTTATGAGATTTATAAAATACATACTAATTATTGCCATACAGGTTTTGAGCATTACAGCTTTTGCTCAACAAAAGCAGGAATTGCCTAAAGGTTTGGTTGCTGCATTCGAACAAGGGAATAGCATTAGTTTGGCAACTTTCTTCAGTGATAGAATCGAGTTAAAGATTCAAGATAAGGAAGCAATTTATAGCAGATCGCAAGCTAAGCAGATAATGGCTAAGTTTTTTGCGAAATATAAACCTAAGGGTCTAAAGAAAAAGCATATTGGTGGTAAAGCTGATTCGCCTTATTTTATTGGAACCTTGCTTACTAATAATGGTAATTTTAGAACAACTTTTTTGTTAAAAGGAGATGGAAAGAAGGCTATAATACATCGACTGAGTATTGAGGTCGAATAGTATTTAAATAAAGAATAAAAATTAGGGGCTATCGATAATTCGATAGCCCCTAATTCATTTATAAACCTAATGTTTTCTGAGCTTCGTCCGACTTTAACTCCCAGTCAATAGGCTCAAGGCCTTGTTCTTTTAAATAAGTGTTTGTCTGGCTAAAAGGCTTACTTTTAAAAAAACCTCGGTGAGCTGATAATGGAGAAGGGTGAGCCGATTTAAGAATGAAATGCTTTCTTCTATCTATTTGAAGTCCCTTTTTGTGAGCATATGAGCCCCACAAGATAAATACAAGCTTTTCTCTTTTTTCAGATAAGGCTTTTATGGCTGCATCAGTAAATTCTTCCCATCCTTTATGCTGATGAGAACCTGCCTCGTTGGCTTTAACCGTTAGGGTTGCATTAATCAGGAGAACACCCTGTTTTGCCCAATCTTCAAGGTTTCCTTTGCTTGAAATAGGAATGTTTAAGTCTTTGTTTAGCTCTTTGTAAATGTTTCGTAAGCTAGGAGGGAATCTCATCTTATCATTCACTGAAAAAGCTAAACCATTAGCTTGATTAGGACCGTGATATGGATCCTGACCTAGTATAACAACCTTTATATCTTCGAATGGACATGTATTAAAAGCTTTGAATATTAACTCCTGAGGAGGATAAATTTCATTCTCTTCGTACTCACCATCAACAAATTGTTCTAACTGCTTGAAATATCCCTTGTCAAATTCAGGGCTGAGATGTTTTTCCCAGCTATCGCTTATATTTTTATCCATGTGTTTTTCGGTTTTATGCGAAGGTAAGTAATTGTGCGTGATTATTGATGAGCTTTAAACTTCTTTCAAAGATGTCGTATTAACTTATATAGAATTGAAAGCCACAAATTTTACAGGTTCCCTCAAATTAAAGTAAGCTCTGCAAAGGATAAATACACTAAATAATTTGTGTTAATTTGAGTAATTCGTGGACAATAGTTAAAATAAGTAATTGTGCGTGATTATTGATGAGCTTTAAACTTCTTTCAAAGATGTCGTATTAACTTATATAGAATTGAAAGCCACAAATTTTACAGGTTCCCTCAAATTAAAGTAAGCTCTGCAAAGGATAAATACACTAAATAATTTGTGTTAATTTGAGTAATTCGTGGACAATAGTTAAAATAAGTAATTGTGCGTGATTATTGATGAGATGAATTAATGCAAAAAGAAAGGGATCTCAGCTAATTGCTGAAATCCCCTTTGATTGTTAGTCGGTACTTATTTTTGGTCGGTCTTCTTTAAAATAAATTTTAAATCCAGAGGATTACATGCAGTGAATATACTTTTCTACAATATCCATAATCTCTTGGTGATTACCTAGAATACGATCGTTAAGACCATTATCTTGATAAGCCTTAAGATTAGTAGCAACAGCATTAATACTACCTACAGGGAAGATGTTATTCTTTTCGAACACCTCACGCTTAGCTAATAAGCTATCAGCACTCTCGAAACAACAAGTTGGTAATTGCTCTAGTTTCTCAAGTCTTTCTGAGAAGTTTGAACTAAAGATGTCCATATCAGCATATAAAGCTTCAGCTCTTTCAAGAGATTTTTCATCTTCTAAACCATGCTGTACAGCTACGATCAAACCAGCAACTAACATGTAGATATCTGCAGATCCATCAGGCACACGGAACTCGAAAGTTTGCTTGCTTGAGAAGTCACGAGTATCAGCTTGCTGTTGAGGGTTTACCTCTTTAATCATATCTTTCGAACCTAACCATCCTAGAGGTACACGTACCAAAACAGAACGATTCCGGTCACCCCAACATACGTAAGTAGGAGCCTCTTGATGAGGAACTAAACGTAAGTATGAAGTAGGAATTGTATTACCAAAAGCAGTTAAAGGGCCAGCAAGATCCATAATTCCAGCAATACCTTTCTTAGCTGTATCACTCAACTTACCATTCTCAACACATAGGTTCTTGCCATCTTTTTCAAGCATCATATGAATATGAAGACCTGATCCCGCTTTACCTATTGTAATTTTTGGAGCCCAGCTTACTAATGCACCTTCGCGAGCTGCCAACATACGAACGATCCACTTTCCAATTAATAATTGGTCAACTGCATCTTCTGCTTCAACTGGAATGAATTCAATTTCGTGCTGCTCGTAACCATCTTCACGAACGATAAAATTACCTACTTCTGTGTGAGCATATTTAATTTTACCACCACATTGAGCAATAAGAACCATTGCCTCGCGACGCATATTTTCCCACTGAGTAAAGGGTTGACAATCATGATAACCTTTCTGGTCTTCGCCAGGATAAAGGTCTGCTTTTGCACTTTTAACATAGTACTCAAGCTCACCCATAGCTTTAAAAGTCATGCCTGTTTTTTCTTTGAAACAGTTATGAGCTTTCTTAAGAATGTGTTCTGGTGCACTTTCTAAAGGCTCGCCTAAAGCTGTGTAGAAAGAACAAAGAATATCTAATGTTGGAACCTCTGAAAAAGGATTTAAAAAAGCAGTTTTGAAACGTGGAATCACGTATAAGTCACTAGAACCTGCCTCGATAAATGGGAAAAGACTTGATCCATCAACACGCTCACCAGTACTCAAGATACTATCTAGGTGATTGCGATCAGTTATAATAAAGTTTAATGTTTTTAATTTACCATCGTTAGCAACGTAACGAAAGTTGATCATCTGAATGCCATTCTCTTCGATGTAACGAATCAAATCCTCTTTAGTGAATTCATTTGGCGTTTTCTGTAAATATTGAACCAACTTGTTTGGGTTCAATGCAACTGAAGCATTTGTCATGATGCGATTATTTATTTAATGTTTGTGTTTCCAGTATTAACTTTTGCAGATGCTTTAAAAAAATGACTCATTATAATAGATATAAATTATAACGATTGCATGCTTGCATTTTTTGTCTTTATCTCGGTTGCTAAAATAGATGAGATGTACCTTGCTTTCCAAGCAGAACCGAGGAAATCGAAAATCATCAAATAAAACTCTGTATTGATTGATTTTAGTGGGCTTGTGTCGGCTTTATGACTACTTGAGGGAAGTCGGTTTTTCTGTTGTGCAGCAGCTTGTTTTCTAGTCTCTTATTCCTAAAAATGTAGATTTTGGAAGATGCCCCCCTCAGGGATAGGAGGTGGATTGAAAAAGGATGTATTTATAATTTGATAGATCCCTATTGGGGATAGAGTGGTCTTAAATTATAAGTTATAATTTGCACGGATTGCCCTATTTTTGATCGACCCCTATGCAAAACGTCATTTATTGTTATCTCACCCGATAAAAGTGAAAGGTTTTAGTGTGAAAAGTGGGGTGAAAACAAATCAACCCCTCTTTTTTATTGTTTTTGTTTAAATGGCGAATTCAATACTGTTAAGTAAATATGATTTTGCATTAAAACCTGATCAGAATCTATTTCTTTTTTAAAGAATTTTCGATTCGCCTTAGCCAAACAACGACTATTGCAAATAAAACTCTAGGAATAATAAGAACAGGGATGGAGTAACCAAGGCTTAAAAACAAAAGTGGATCTTCCAGCTGCGAATGTGATATGGATAGATGATGATTTAGAAGATCACATTCTTTTTTGTTGAGCTGTCCTTCGTCAACTTTCTGAAGCATTACGGCCGAACCATAAGCCAAGCCAATGGTATTGCCTACCATCCATAGGAATGATGATTCTTTGGGTAAGCCCATTAATCTCATGAGTGGAGATAAGGGTTTGGTTAGGTATTTTAAAACGCCGAACTCTTCTAAACACCTTTGTACTATAAGGAGTCCGTTAACCAGAATCACAATTTTTAGTAGAGTGGATCCAATTTGTGGTAACCATGCGATAATGGCCTGAGTTAAATCGCCACTCTGATTTTGATATAAATAAGATCCATCTGAAGGAGTGCCTGGAAGAATGAAGTTGAGGATTCCCCCAATAATGAAGCTAGAAACTAGTCGAAGCAAAAGCATTCGTGTTGCCGATGACCCTGTTTTCTTAAGGATAGCCGTTTCGATGAGGAAACCATGAGATATAAGACACATTACAGCTAAAATAGTACCGTCGCGAACGGGGAGGGCTAAAGTTGTGAGCACAGCAACTACAGAATAGATGTTTGTAAAGATACTTGTGATTAAAACCAAAGCAGCAACCCCTGGTAAACCTATCACTTTAAAGACAGGGCTGGTGTATTCGGCCATCATAACCAGTAAACCGAAATAATCCAATAAAAGAACTGCGAACGAAACGGGTAGGGTTAGCTTAATCAGCCATGTCGAGGTTTTTACGCCTGATGGTAAAGCCTGTTTCATGCACATTAATAATCTGTTATTGAAATCTTTCATGAGATTCAGTTTGCAAGTTTAGAGCTGCAAATCTAAAAATAATTCGGACTTGTTGTACCTAATTTGAGATTTGTTGATCGAGAACCAACAAGCTCCTTTTTGTTCTCAACATTAAAAGCTTAATGGTTGACGAGGACTGTTTAATTTTGTAATTTAATGTAATTATTCATTAAATTGATAGTTATGAAAATGTTAGTTTATGTCACTTATCCAGTAGAACCCTTCAATTCAATGGTTCGAAATGGTAAAGCTGGCGACATCATTGGTCGCATAGTTGAAGAGATTAAGCCAGAAAGTATTTACTTCACTGAACTAGACGGTAATCGTGGAGCAGTTATGATAGTAGAGGTTCCTGATGCATCTGCTATCCCATCTATTGCAGAGCCATGGTTTCTAAACTTTGAAGCCCTCTGCGAATTTAGAATTGCCATGTCGCCAGATGATTTAATGAAAGCTAATCTTTCGCAACTTGGGCAAAAGTGGAATGAAAATCAGTAGGTTGAAAAAAAACTGCAAATTAAGAGAATCACCTTATACCTATGAGGTGATTTTTTTGGACATAAGCTGTCTAACTTATTGCTCAAACCTCCGTCTACTTCGGCATATTCATAGGTCTGTATTGGCTTTTTCTTTTGATTTATGGGGCCCTTTTTAGTCTTTAGCTTATTTTATCAGCTTTGCAGCCTTAGCTCCAACAACCTGCATTAAATCTTCGGGTTTCAGCTTGACTCTAAACTTCACCTTCCCACCACTTACAATAAGTTGCTCCATATCTGTTGAGCTGAGTTCGAGAAAGGTTTTGTATTGCTTTTTCATGCCGATAGGCCAACAGCCACCTTTTAGATAGCCCGTGTTTTGCAGTAATTCCTTTTCGGGAAGCATCAAGATCTTTTTCTCTTGAGCAGCCGTGGCAGCTTTCTTCAAGTCCAATTCGTTTGATAGTGGAATAATAAAGACGTAGAGTTCGTTACTTACGCCACGAGCTACTAATGTTTTGTGAATAAGAGAAGCGTCGTGATCAATTTCCATATCAATGGAGATTTTAGCCTCGTAGCTAATTCTGTTTTTGTCTAGAATTCTTAATGCGTTAGTCTTAACGGTCTTGTCCATAATTATCTTTTTCAATCGATGATGCGAAGTTAGGGAATCTTGGTATTTCACGCAAAGTGGGCTAAGTTTTTATACGCAATGTCTGCAAAGAGATAAATTGTAATTTGTGTTAATCTGTGAAATTTGTGGAAGTATCTTTATTTCTTCTTCTTGTAGCTACTCTGCACAATTGCATCAAGAAAAATCTCCGACTTAACTAGATCAAAAGCCATTGCCTTATCTAAATCGCCAAACAAAGAATAGCCACCACCCAATAGAATAGGAATAGTTGTAAGAATCATCTCATCGATTAAATCCTCTTTTAGGAAAGACTGGATAACTTGCCCACCGTCAATATAAAGTGAATGATAGCCTTTCTTGTGAATCTGATCAAGCACTTCGGAAATAGAACCCTTTATAATCTCTACTTTGCCTTTATATTCTGAATCTAAAGATTCCAACCTGTTGCTTAAAACAAATACGGGTACAGTGTAAGGCCAGTCGCAATCGAAATTGCTTACCGTTTCAAAGGTGGTGCGTCCCATCACAACGGCATCAACACGATTGATAAACTCAGAGTAGCCCATATCTATTTGTTCAGGGTTAGGGGTTGAGAATAGCCAATCTAAACCACCATCTTTATCAGCGATGTATCCATCTAAGCTCTGAGCAATAAATACGAGGTTTTGCTTTTCTTTTGCTTGCATGGTGGTAAAGTTATAGCTTTTTTGGTAATGCTTTAAAATAAAAAAACCGTCAGTTTTAACTGACGGTTTCGTATCTAAAGAATGCCTTATTACTTAATTTGCTTTAGCTTTCAATTTTTCAACTAAAGCTTGTCCTATTTTCATACCCCATTGTTGACCAACTTGCATTGATTCAGTGGTAATCATAGGTGTTTTTTCTGCAAATTTCTTTCCAACAGGAGATTCGTAAAATTTAATCAAACCTTGTAGATCAGATAGAGTCATATGCTTTTGATATACTGGAATCAACATTGTAACCAAGTCGTCCATCGATGTTTTTAAGAAATCGGCTTCCAATTCGTTCCATATATCAGCACTTACATTTGGATTTTGCTGCCTTTGCATACTCATCATTTGTTTTATAGCTGCACTAAAAGTCGCTTCCGATCCTGAAACCTCAAACATTTCAGATAATTTGTTTTCGTAAGCCTTATCATCTTGTGCAAATGATGTAAAGCTAAATAGCATGAAGAATGCTACGATTGCTAGTGTGTTTTTCATTTGTGTTTTAACGTTGATGTGTATGGTTAGTTGCGTGGTTAAGCAACTAATTTAGTAAACAAATACGAACCCGAGGAAATTACAAAGGAATTTTCCAGATAAGCACTTGCCAAAGCAATTAATTATACACGGTGTGTGTGCCTTGAATGGTAAATTTAATAAAAGTTC
>CAXBPC010000030.1:0-40166 GCA_963977525.1 uncultured Marinifilaceae bacterium | reverse complement strand
AACCGGGGACACATGGATTTTCAGTCCATTGCTCTACCAACTGAGCTATGGCACCTTATTATAATTTGTTTGTCAAGTTTTATATGTGGTGCCACCTGGAATCGAACCGGGGACACATGGATTTTCAGTCCATTGCTCTACCAACTGAGCTATGGCACCGCTTTACTTGAGCGACACAAAAGTAAGCAAAAAATTATCGCCTCCAAATAAAAAGTAGGAAAATCAACAGCTATTTAAATCGATATTTAAAGTTCTTGTTACCTTTGCATCCTAATAAAACAATTTATGCTTTTCGAAACTCACACATTATCAAACGGTATCCGTTTAATCCATCGTCAGGTGGATCAAAAAGTAGCGCACTGTGGAATTATTCTAAATACTGGATCCCGTGATGAAAGTGAGGATGAATGGGGCATTGCACACTTTATTGAGCATGTAATATTCAAAGGTACAAGCAAACGTAAAGCCTATCACATCTTAAATAGGATGGAAGATGTAGGTGGCGAACTCAATGCTTACACGACCAAAGAAGAGACATGCATTTACGCAACTTTCTTAGATAAGGATTACAAACGTGCCTTGGAATTAATCAGCGACATTAGTTTTAATTCGATTTTTCCAGAAAAAGAATTAGAAAAAGAAAAGGAGATTGTTCTCGATGAAATCAACTCGTATAAAGACAGTCCTTCAGAACTAATTTTTGATGATTTCGAAGATCTAATTTTCAAAAATGATCCTATCGGCAGAAACATCCTAGGAACACCGGAAAACATTAAGAAATTTACAAAAGAGAACATCCAAAATTTCATAAAGAACAACTTCCATACTGACCAAATGGTTATTTCATCGGTAGGAAATATCACTTTTAAGAAATTGGTAAAGATGGTTGAAGCTTTTTTTGCTGAAATCCCACAAAATTTACGCATTAACAAAAGAGTAAAACCTCAAATATATAAGCCTAGAACTCTTATTTTAGAGAAAAACACACATCAACGCCACTGTATACTTGGTAATGTGGCCTACGATTTAAACGACGACAAACGAATTCCATTATCACTCTTAACCAATTTACTTGGCGGACCAGGTATGAACTCCCGTTTGAATCTTACCTTAAGAGAAAGACATGGACTAGCATACAATATAGAAGCCGGATATTCTCCATACGTAGATACTGGTGTTGTGAGTATCTATTTTGGAACAGATAAGGGCTACCTTGATAAATGTTTATCCCTTATTTATAAAGAAATGGATCTTCTTTGCTCAAAAAAACTTGGAGCAATGCAATTGAAACGTGCGAAGAATCAAATTCTTGGACAAATAGCTATCTCTTGTGAAAATAATGAAAATTTAATGTTGAGCGTAGGGAAAAGCTACTTACTGTACGACAAAATTGATTCGCAACAAGATATATACGATAAGATAGAAAGCATAACCGCTGAAGAACTCCTTGAAGTTTCAAATGAAATTTTAAACAAAGACAATTTGACCACTTTGATGTACAAATAATGATAGAAGTAAACAAAGCATTAGAGGACTATATACTTGGACACTCGGAAAACGAAGATCAAGTCCTAAGAGATTTAAATAGAGAGACTCATGTAAAGATGTTACGCCCTAGAATGCTTTCGGGTCATTTGCAGGGAAAATTTCTGAAGATGATCTGCCAAATGCAAAACCCTAAACGAGTATTAGAAATTGGCACTTATACAGGATATTCAGCCATATCAATGGCAATGGGAACCTCTTCTGATTGTGAAATTCACACTATCGATTGTAACGATGAACTAGAAGGATTTACTAGAAAATTCTTTAAACAATCGGGCTGCGAAGAGCGTATTAAATTTCATATTGGCGAAGCCTTAGATATTATTCCAAAACTCAAAGAAGAGTTCGATCTAGTATTTATTGATGCAGACAAACGCCAATACATAGAATACTACAATGCTATTATGCCATTATTAAAGACTGGAGGCTTTATTCTAGCAGATGACGTTCTTTGGGATGGAAAAGTGATTGAATATATCGATCCAAACGATAAACAAACCCAAGGGATTCTTGATTTCAACAAACATGTTCAAGATGATAATCGAGTTGAAAACTTAATGCTTCCTATCCGTCATGGTTTAATGATGATTCGAAAGAAATAAAAAGCTTCAAATCTGAGAATTTCTCGTTTTGAAGCTTTCCTATTTGTAGATATTATCTTGTTACAACAACTAGGCGTTTCTTTCCATCCATTTTCACAGTAATTGGCTCTTTAAACCTTACGTGCTTAATTGCGCCATCAGATTCTACCAATTCCTGCTGCTTTAGTATTTTATAATCGATATGCGATTCTGCTGAATGATGGTAAACTGAACAATACCCAATATTCATTGAAGTCACATTATGGAAGAAATGTGAGCCAGAGGAAGCTTCTAATGGATAATCCTTATAACTCGTTTCCACAATAAGTTTAGATCTAGATATATCTTTCCATTTCACTGGTATCCCAATCCATCTATCACGAGTTCCCCAACGTCCGGGCCCTATAAGAATATAGTTCCTATCTTCGCTATCCATTTTTTGATTTATCTCTGCAACCTTATTTGCAATCTCTTGAGTCATATCCTTCTCAAACAAATCAGGATCAATAAATACAACATCGGTAATATCATCAACTAAACCATTCCCCATTCCTTTATCAGAAAACATCAAGCTCTCTGCTGGATTGACTGTATCTAAATCGATATTATAATCATCTGCTCCAGCCACCAAGGGTTTAATTTGTAAAATATAGAATGATGATTTTCCTTCTTCATCTTTATTTAAATCGACAGAGAATTCTATTTCAACGGCAGATCCCATAGCCTCTTCAACAATCTCTAGAACCATTCTAATTGTTTTAGCCAATGGGATATAGTCGAATTTTAAGATGTTGGCAAAATTGACTATTCTTGGTCCATATTTATCAAGACCTGGACTGACAATATCATTATCAGCATCATAAACAGAAGCACAATGCGTTAATGTGCCATGATCTTCAGCCTCATCAATATCTAAACGAATCAAACCTGCAGTATCACCTTCAAGCAAGTCAACCTCTTCTTTTTTGAGGTTAATTGCATAAAATTCAATTTGAGAATTCTTAAATTGATCTTTAGCCGTATTATTCTCGCTCGATGGAAATGCTGGTGAAAATCGATAAGCCTTTTCCCCATCAACCACATACTTGCCTAATCCTACTCCTAAAACGGCAAACCCATCTTCGGGCTTCATATGCCCATAAGGATAATAATTATAAGACTGCGCAACACCACTTATATGCGGATAAAAATAATCGCCATACACATTGCCGACAACTTCCTGAATCACAATCCCCATTCTCTCCTCATCAACCGAATAATTATTCCCATGAATACTGGTTTGAGATTCATTTGAGAAAACAGATGCATAAACTAATTTAATTGCATCCAAAGCTTGATTCAACCTAATATTCAAATCTGAATTACTGTTAGGCAACAAGTAGGTTTGAAATATCCCAGCAACTGGCTGTTGTAAAGAATCCTCAAACAAACCAGAAGAACGAATCGCCAATGGCTTATCAAAATTGGATAATATATGCTTGACTCGATTCTTTAATCTCGACCTTAAATTTCCTTCTAGGAATAACTGCTGAATCTCTGCATAGTCCGAAGCTATCTTAATTCTATCAAGCAAGTTATTTCGCTCCATAAAACTCATATACTCATCAACTCCGATAACAGCAGTCATCGGAGCCTTCACGTTAATTCCAGGAACGTAACTGCTCAAATTTAAATTATAAAGCATCGAATTTATAAAGGCAAGTCCCCTACCTTTTCCTCCCAAAGATCCGGAAGATAAAGACACAATATTCTCTGCACTAAAGCCTGGTTGAGATTTAAAAGCAACAATTTTCCCCTTACGCTTCTCATTACGAAACTCATGAATCATACTTATCAGATAGGCTCGAATGTCTTCAGCAGATTTAAAATCGGTCGTTTTGTAGCGTGCAATCATCTTAGCAATCTTCACCTCACCTCTGGCCATTAACCACAAGGAAAAATTATTCCGATTCGCATGAAAAACGATAGACTCTGCTGGTATCTTATATAAATGCTCTTCAAACTCTCTAAGCGACTTTGCTGTCACAATAGCATCGCCATGAATATTTTTATAAACAAAATCGCCAAAACCAAGATACTCTTCAATAAAAGCACGAATATCTTGTCTTAAGTTATCGGAATTCTTCTCAATAAAACTACACTTTAAACCTTCAGCGTAAGCCGAATTACTAACTTCCGAAGATTGCAATATTGCAGGAAGATTAGGCAATTCACTTCTAATCTGTTCAACCAGCTTAACACCAGCCTTGTCATCCATTACATCGTCCATCTTATACTTCACATCGGAAATAAGACAAAGAAGGTAATCCTTATAACGATTGTATATCGTTAAAGCTTCTTCGTAATTCGAAGCCAAAAGAATTTTAGGACGAGCTCGCATTCTCAAAATTTTATATTGAGGGTCCGTTGTCACATCATCAATAATACGCTGAGTTTGAGCCATCACACTTTGATATAGCATTGGAAGATATCGAGAATAATACTTCGCAGAATCCTCAACAAGCAAAATAACCCTAACTAAACCAACATCAGTATCATTCTCCGCATTTACTCTATCTTCCAAACTCTTAATCATGGCTACAAACACCTGAGATTCACCATTCCAAACAAACATCTTGTCTATGCAATGGAGATTTTCTCGCTGATCCTCATAAAAACCAATATCAGCATCATTATTCAATAATAAAAAGATAGATAAATAAGGAAAATCTTTTTTCACCCTCTCACTAAGTTCAATTGGTGTTTTCTTATCAACACCAACCATCACAATAATCATATCGAAATGCTTCGATCGTAATTGCTTCATAGCCTCATCGTAGGATGAAACTCCTGTTACTCGAGGCATAGACGACAAGTTCAGCTGGTGATACTCATCGTATATCTGCTCTGTAAAGCGTCCTTCTCTTTCTATATTATAAGCATCGTAAAGATTAGCTACCAATAATATTTCTTTAACCTTAAAAGGCATCAAGTCGTGGTAAACATCACGATCGGCATTATTCCTATTCAGATAATCATTCAGAAGATTTCTATTCTCAACACGTACAAAAGGACCTCCGATATATTCTTCATCAGAATGCTCTTCTTCCGTTTTTGTTATCAAATATTTTGCTGCTTCAGTATTGATATAACCCGAAATCATAGTCGATATATTATCGATTAAATTTCGCTCTTCCTTAAGAAAAGGACCTTCGTATAGATCTGGAAATTCTTTAGTATAAAATATTTCTAATAAACCTGTTCGTTTATCGATACAATCAAAGCTTTGACTCAAAATCCAATCCGATTCCTTAAAACTAGGGCTTAAATAATATTTCCCATCAAAAGTAATTCGCGCAGAAGTGTAGGGAGGATATTGCATAGCTTCTTTCAGAATAAAGCTAATATGCTGCAAAGTATCAGGAATCGATTTTGCTTCTTTAATAATCGCAGTCGTCTTATTAATAGCAGCCAATTCCTTTAATCGCTCAACATTCTCTTTAGCTATTCGAGAAACATTTCTTTTATCAGATTGTGATGTCATAAGCCCAATTTTTGCACACTCTTAAATCTAACTAAAAATCAGGTCATATAAAATCTTGACTATCAAGTATTTCTTTTTTATCTTTAATAAGGAGTCTAATCTACAAGACTTTGCTCATTCATCGGAATTCAATATTTCTAATAAAATAATAAGATCGATTTTCCAACCTAATACATTTTTGATATGACAAGTATTGACAATTCAAGCTTCGGAAAGGAATTCATGAACAACTTAATTAGCCGTAACCCAGGTGAAGTAGAATTTCATCAAGCGGTTCATGAAGTCACCGAATCTCTACTCGATTTTATCGAAGACAATCCCAAGTATAAAAATTCGAAAATTCTTGAGCGCATGTCAGAAGCAGAGCGCATTATAATTTTTAGAGTGCCATGGCTAGATGACAAAGGAGACGTTCAAGTTAACAGAGGTTACCGAGTTGAAATGAATTCAGCTATCGGGCCCTATAAAGGAGGTCTTCGATTTCACCCTACAGTCAATCTTGGCATATTGAAATTTTTAGCTTTCGAGCAAGTATTCAAAAACAGCCTTACAACTCTGCCAATGGGCGGTGGGAAAGGTGGATCTGATTTCGATCCAAAACAAAAAACCGATGGTGAAGTTATGAGGTTTTGCCAAAGTTTTATGACAGAGCTTTCAAGGCATATTGGGCCTAACACAGATGTTCCTGCTGGTGACATTGGTGTAGGTGGACGTGAAATTGGTTTCCTATTCGGCCAATACAAAAGACTAAGAAATGAGTTTACAGGTGTACTTACGGGTAAAGGACGAGAATGGGGAGGAAGTTTAATTAGACCTGAAGCTACAGGATATGGTAATGTATACTTCGCTGACGAAATGCTAAAAACTAGAAACAATAGCTT
The DNA here is from genome assembly GCA_963977525.1 of uncultured Marinifilaceae bacterium. GTDB lineage: Bacteria > Bacteroidota > Bacteroidia > Bacteroidales > Marinifilaceae > Ancylomarina. The sequence goes on along the minus strand of CAXBPC010000030.1, from coordinate 33,636 downwards.
TAAAGGCAAAACGGTAACCATTTCTGGATCTGGAAATGTGGCTCAATTCACCACCGAAAAAGTAACTGAACTTGGAGGTAAGGTGGTCACTCTTTCCGATTCATCTGGCTTTATTTATGATGCAGATGGCATTAATGCTGAGAAATTAAAGTTCGTCATGCGATTGAAAAATATTAAAAGAGGTCGAATTGAAGAGTACGCCAAAAAGTTTGGAGCAGAATATTATCCGAATGAAAGACCTTGGGGAATAAAATGTGATGTCGCACTTCCAAGTGCAACTCAAAACGAAATCAATAAAGAAGAGGCAGAACTACTTCTTAAAAATGGTTGTATATGTATCTCTGAAGGAGCTAACATGCCTTCTACGCCAGATGCTGTTGAAGTTTATCTTAAAAACAAGATTCTTTATGGACCAGGTAAGGCTGCTAATGCTGGTGGTGTTTCCGTCTCAGGACTCGAAATGTCGCAGAATTCCTTGTGCATGAGCTGGACGCGCGAAGAAGTTGATGGTCACTTAAAAAGAATTATGCAAGACATTCATTCAACCTGTGTAAAATATGGAGAAACTAAAGATGGTTTTATCAACTACGTTGATGGAGCCAACATTGGAGGTTTCGTAAAAGTTGCCGAAGCCATGCTCGCACAAGGTTTAGTATAAAAGAAAGAGGCGCCAATGGCGCCCCTTTTCATTTTATCAATCTAATTATTTATTATAGCTCAATTGATCCTGCTAATCGAAATCCACTTCTATCTTTCACAAAACTCAAATCACCAAGTCTAAAATAAACGTCTCCTCGATATGAAACGCGTTCAAACGAATCAGGGATATCCTCGAAATAAATCGATTCTGGAGCATCAACTCTAACGTATCCTACTTCTGAATAATGTTGGTAATAACGCCCCCTCGAGTAATAGAAATCACCGTCACGATGATTAATAATAGTTGGTCTTGTTGAAAATTGCACAACTACATTTCCATATCTTGAATGTGAATAATATCTGTGCCCATCACGCTTAAAGTAACGACGTACGCCAAGTTTGTGATTATTATGTCCGCGATATGCATATCTATTATAACGATGCTTATTACGATTCTTCACTATGCGTTCATTATGGTAACGATCTCCACCGTAATGCCTAGTTCTTACTTTCGAATACTTATCATGCTGTCTATGTTTTTTATGACTTTTAGTATGATAATCTCTCTTTTTATTTTGCTTATGCCCTTTTGTTCGCTTCGTATATTTTCTTTTCTCATTCCTATTCGTCTCATCCTTATGAGATCTATGTTGAGCAAAAGTAGGTAGTCCGGAAAATATAATTGCTGCTACCAATACTATACTGGCAACCAACTTCTTTATTATCGATCTTCTCATGGCAATCGTATTTAAGTTTCAAAAAATAGTTATCCTTTGGTAGGGACAAATCTTAAACTGATATATCACTCTTATATTGCTCTACATAGCAAAGCTTGTGCCATAAAAATTGAACAATACCTAATTAAGCATTCATGTCCATCTATAACTCTGGCTATTAGCCTACATAGAAAACATTTCTCTCATTCCCTTAGACTTTAAAATTTCAAATTTTGACTCAAGCTTTTATCATGCAAATCCCACATTTCATCAAAATCCAATAAATTTATTTATTAATAAACTCATTATTAAACGTATATTAATAGAGCTAAGAAATTTCACTTGCAACATCATAGTACTACCCTTATAGTTTACAAAGTAAAACCTTACACCGATGAAAATTTCAACAGTAATTCTACTTTTTCTAGCGGTTAGTCTTTTGACTCAATGCCATAAAAAACAAAATGAAGCCCCAGTGGAGACTAGTCCAATATCGATTAGTTATGTACTTATTGTGGATGGTTTAACAATCCCGTGGGGCTTTACATTTCTACCGGACAGAAGTCTTTTAATAACTGAAAAATCAGGTATTCTATACCATTTTAAAGAAGGTCAAAAAAAAGAAATTGAAGGACTTCCCGATATATTGATGCGTGGTCAAGGTGGTTTAATGGACATAGTATTACATCCAAATTATGAAGAAAACAATTGGGTTTACTTCTCATTTGTTTCCACTCAAGGTGATGGAGAAGGCAGCAATACTGCTATTATGCGTGCTAGGTTAAATCCAGAAAAAAACATTCTAACTGATAATCAATTGTTGTATAAAGCTTCGCCTAATAGTACGGCAGGATACCATTTTGGAAGTCGAATCACATTTGATAATGAAGGTTTTTTATACTTTACCATTGGGGATAGAGGTAACAGGGATCAAAATCCTCAAGATATTAATAGAGATGGTGGAAAAGTTTATCGACTTCATGATGATGGAAGAATTCCTGAAGACAATCCTTTTGTAGGCCAAGCTAATGCACGAACTGCCATTTATAGCTATGGACATCGTAATGGACAGGGCTTAGCAATACATCTTCAAACAGGAAAAATATGGATGCACGAACATGGCCCTAAGGGCGGAGATGAAATAAATATAATTGAAAAAGGGAAAAACTATGGATGGCCAATTATTAGTTATGGCATTAACTATGATGGTACAATAATAACTGATTTAACACATAAGGAAGGAATGGAGCAACCTATTTATTATTGGACTCCTTCTATAGCACCAAGTGGCATGTGTTTTATTACTTCGGATATCTATAGAGATTGGAAAGGAAGCCTCTTAGTAGGCTCCTTAGCTTTTCATTATCTAGAGCGACTAGAGATTGAAAACAATCAAGTTATTAGCCGTGAAAAATTACTCCAGGATATAGGAAGAGTTAGAGATGTTCGCATAGGTCCAGATGGGCATATCTATGTAGCTGTAGAATCAAAAGGTATTATCAAAATTAATCTCAAAGAAGAATAAATGATAACCAAGATCATAACACTAAGCATCTTAGTAGCCTCTAGTTTTATTATGGGTAGAAATACAGAATCCAGAAAAAGTAAAGAAAGAGGAGCTATAGTGTACAAAGATTTTTGCATCATGTGTCATCAAACAAATGGTAAAGGCACCAAATTAATTCCTCCTCTTGCGAATTCAGATTACCTTTTAACCAAAAGAAAAGCAAGTATAAAAGCTATCAAGTTTGGCCAGCTAGGTGAAATTATTGTAAATGGGAAAAAATACAATTCATCAATGGCTACAATGGGGCTTTCGGATGAGGAAGTTGCCGATGTCATGAATTATATTCTTAATTCCTGGGGGAATAAATTAAACGAAATTGTGACTAAAGAAGAGGTCAAACAACTAAAAAAATAATTTACTACATGACTCTTAAAAACTAAGATTCTAAAAGCAATGAATCAAATAAAATCCACCTTATTCTTTCTTGTTTTATTCCCTATGCTAGCCAACTCACAAGAAACTATAGAACAAGACTCAATAACCAGACATACATTAAAAACGGTATATGTTAAGGCAGCCCGAATTGAAACCCAGCTAGATCATCTGCCTTACGCTTATTCCGTTTTCCAGGTAAAACAAGCAGACCAATTCAAACCTCTACTTTCCTTACAGGAATTCATCAATCAAATCCCTGGACTATATTCTCAAAATGCCAACAATAATGCTCAAGATTTAAGAATATCGATACGAGGCTTTGGTTCTAGATCGGCATTTGGCATTAGAGGAATTAAACTTATTGTTGATGGCATTCCCGAAACTACTCCAGATGGACAGGGGCAATTAGATAACCTTAACCTTGGTATCATTCAACAAATTGAAGTAATTAAGGGAGCAGCCTCATCTCTATATGGTAATGCTTCAGGTGGTGTCATTGCTATTGAAACGAAAAAGAATTTCGACCATCCTTATAGTGAATTGAGGACTTCAGTTGGATCCTTTGGTATGCAAAACCATTCATTGAGTACAGGATTTGGAACAAAGCGTACAAAATTTTTCATTCATGGAGCTTATAATTCATCCAATGCTTATCGAGATCATAGCAGGTATAAACAATTCTCTTTTAACACAAATATATCACACAAAATAAACTCTCGTTACAAACTAAATATCATTCTCAATTATTTGAATAGTCCTACAGCTCAAGATCCTGGAGGCTTAAATTCTGAAGAGGTAATGACTAATCGTCAACAAGCAAGAAGTAAAAACCTTCAGTTCAAAACCGAAGAAAGTATAAGTCAATTAAAAACAGGACTGATTTTAAAAGGGAAATTCAATGATAAATTAAGTCTTAATACTTATGCTTTTTTTAGCTTTCGTGATTTTTTAGGCAAACTACCTTTTGAATATGGAGGTTTTGTTGATCTACTCAGAAACTATGGTGGACATGGTAGTAGTTTAACACACTCAAATTCAAAAAACAAACTCAAACTAGGCTATGACATAGCTTTCCAAACTGATAATAGAAAACGATTTAAAAATATAGATAGTTTTCGAGGTGATATGACTTTAAATCAGCAAGAAAATTTTGGAAATATTGGGCTATATATACTGGATCATTTTTCCTATAAGAAATGGTATTTAACAGGAGGTTTGCGCTACGATTATAACAGATTAGAAGCCAAAGATAGAATGACCGGTGATGGAGATCAATCTGACATTTTAACTTATCACGAGTTAAACCCAAGTATAAGATTTGCTTACAATTTTATCAACAAGCAAAATATTTTTACTGGCATCTCGACAAGTTTTGAAACACCTTCCCTTTCAGAATTATCTGCAAACCCGAATGGAGAACAAGGTTTTAATACAAAACTTAAAGCACAAACAGCCATTAATTATGAGATCGGCTTAAAAGGGAAAGTATTAAATCGAATAAGTTATCAGCTCAACTATTTTTTTACTAAAACAAAAAACGACTTGGTTCCTTATGAGATAGAAGACTTTCCAGGGCGAAGTTTTTATCGAAATGCTGGAAAGACAAATCGTAAAGGCTGGGAATTTGAGATGACTTATAATCCTAACAAAAACTGGAGGATCCAGACAACATATACTTTATCACATTTAAAATACGAAGCCTACATAATCGAAAATAATGACTACAAAGAAAATGATCTGCCTGGAATTCCCAGAAACATAACTACTTTATCTTTACAATATCAATCTATTAAAGGTTTTTATGCCAATTTTCAAGCGAATTATATTGGTTCATTATTTGCAAATGATGCTAATACAACTAAAATTCCGTCTTATGTACTTTTAAATCTTAACTTCGGATATTCTCATCAACTTAAAGAGCTTTCCATCAAACCCTTTGGAGGGATCATAAATCTTTTAAATAAAAAATACAACGATAATATACGCATTAATGCTTTTGGTCAACGATATTATGAACCCGCCCCAAGAATAAATGCCTATGCCGGTGTTTTATTGCAATTTTAAAAGTTAATTAATTCAGATTTATTTTCTGATGCTTTTCTGAAGCTCGATCAGTAAAACTTCTTTTTTTAGGTCTAATCAAAACCCGTAAGGATTGATCGGAGGTGAAATAATTCCAAACCCAATTGATTAAGATGAAAAAGCGATTTTTAACACCAACAATAGCCATTAGATGAACAAACAGCCATAGAATCCAAGCAAAAAAACCTTGCATTTTCACTCCTGGTAAATCAGCGACAGCGAGATTCTTACCAATTGTAGCGAGCGACCCCCTATCCTTATAATGGAAAGGCTTCATGCTTTTATTCAGCAGATGATTCTTTAAATTATTAGCAAGATTACCAGCTTGTTGTAAACCAACTTGAGCGACTTGAGGGTGTCCATTTTGAAAATCCCCTTCTTGCTGAAAAGATAAATCACCAATTGCATAAACTTGATTCAAGCCTGCCACTTTATTGCATAAATCAACTCGAATTCGACCTCCTCTTGTTGCAGCAGTTTCAGAAATTCCTTTGATCGGATTTGCAATGACACCAGCAGCCCAAACTAAAGTGTATGAATGAAATTCTTCTCCACTATCAAGCTTAATGGTTAACCCATCGTAGTCAGAAACACGCGCTTCTGTTTTCACAATTACACCCAACTTCTTCAAATAGGCTTCTGCTTTCTTAGATGCAACATCAGACATCCCATTTAGTAAACGATCTGAGGCTTCGAAAAGGTAAACATTCATTAGTGAGAAATCCAACTCAGGATAATCCTTTGGTAAGATATCAGATTTCATTTCAGCCAAAGCTCCAGCCAACTCCACTCCAGTAGGTCCGCCACCAACCATAACTATATTCATATAATTGGCTGCCTTTTCAGGATCTGACTCATTTAGAGCTTTCTCATAATTTCGAAGAATAGAATTTCTAAGAAAAATCGCCTCAGAAACTGATTTCATCGGGATAGCAAATTGCTCTATATTTTTGTTCCCAAAGTAATTGGTATCAACTCCTGTTGCTAATACCAAATGATCGTACTTTAATTCACCCAAATTCGTATAAATCTCTTGAACATTTGGGTTCACCTCCAAAAGGTCTGCCATACGGAAATGGACATTACTCCTCTTCTGGAAAATCTTTCTCAAAGGAAAGGCAATAGAACTTGGCTCCAAACCAGAGGTTGCAACCTGATAAAACAAAGGCTGAAATTGATGAAAATTATTTTTATCAATCAAGACAACCTGATAAGCTGTATTAGCTAATTGTCGAGCCAATTTTAGCCCAGCAAATCCACCACCTATAATTACAACTCTCTTCTTTCCATTCTCAGGAATATGCTTAATTTTTTCCATCATATAATTATTAGAAATACGATCCAGAACCTCTTGAATAGTAAAAGACCTTTTTGTCTGATACAAAATAAAGAATAAATTCTCTAATAATCTAACACAAGGAAATTTTAAAATAAGAAAGTCCAAGTTCTGAATCAAATCAGAACTTGGACTTACAACTAGATTTTATATTCTAGCTTATTTCTTAGCAGCAATTACAGACAATTCAATCAACAATTCTGGTCGTGCCATGCGAGCCTCTACACATGCTCGCGCTGGTTGATGTCCATCTTCTACCCATGCATCCCAAACCTCATTCATTGCAGCAAAATCTTTCATGTCGCGAACATAAATTGTTACAGATAAGATGTGCTTTTTATCTGATCCTGCTTTTTCGAGCAACTCTTCTACTTTCTCAAGAGTTGTGGTCGTCTGTTCCTTGATATCAGTATTTGCATCTTTAGCGGTTTGTCCACATAGATATATTGTATTGTTGTGTTCTACAATACGGCTCATTCTCGGTGTTGAGTCTGTTCTTATAATAGTCATCTCGTTTATTGTTTTAAATTAATAGTCCGCTCGAAGATAATAAATCATCATTCAAGTAAACATTTATGACTATCTTCATAACATTCAAATTCTAGAAAAATACAAAACCATGAAAATAATTGCTTCTGTTCTAATCCTGTTTCTTGGATTTTCATCATGCGATGCCAGTAATAATGATACATTAAAGTGTGAAGCACAAAACCCACTTGAAGATTTAGCTTGGCTCAAAGAGTTAAAAGAATCTTTAAAGGATAGCGATGTGGGGAAAACAATTTATCAAGCGTCATACAAGAAAGAAACCGTTTTTTACGTAATGATTACCGACCCAAGAGTCAGATTAGCTTTTGGAGTTACGCTTTGGGATTGTGAAGGGAAAGAGATTAGGGTATTCAAATCTGGCGAATCAGAAGATTACGAAAAGCTTGTCACAAATCGAATTGTTCTATACAAACATGTTCCCGATGAAAAAGAATGATCTCAAATTATTTTTATAAAAAATCCTAGAATCGAACTTTTCTATCTGGCATATTCTTTTTCATTTTTTCGGAATTTTTCGATAATCAGCTTTTGCAATATCTTGCTTTAATCGCTTACTGGGACGAAAAGCAATTGTACTTTTCTTAATACAATGCCGTGTTACCTGTTCTTCCGAATCGACCCCTTCGGCTGAAATATGAAGGGAGAATGTACCCAAATCTCCCAATTCAACACTTGTATTATCTTTCAACAACTGAGGAATTAATTGTGTAAAAGCCTCTAAAACTCCAACAACATCCGATCGACTAAAGGTAGACATGTCCGAAATACGTTCAGCTATACCTCTTAAGTCTTCCTTCTCTCGGTTTGCTACCCTAGGGTAAAACTTTTCTTTTTTACCATCCTTACTCAATGGTGTTTTAATCTTTACTGGTTTATAATAGACTGCCATATACCGATGATTTGAATTGTTCCTAACTACAAGTTGATTATTCCCTCATGAGAATTTTCATTTTACATCTACAAGATAATTATTTTTAATGTACATCAAAAATATATTTGATGTACATGATAATTTAGTTTAATGTACATTAAACTTTCATATCATACTTAGAAAATAATCTTATTAACAAGAGAAGAATGTCAGGTGTGCCATAAGAAATGATTCAACACTCAAAGCATAGAACTAATAAACAAAAATGCCGCTCCAAATAATTGGAACGGCATCTATATATTAAGAGTTAATCTCTTCTTACTTCATACTAGCAATACGATCTTCTAAAACTTTAATTTTAGCTTCAGCATCAGCCATTTTCTTCTTCTCAATCTCGATTACTTTTGCAGGTGCGTTATTTACAAAACGCTCGTTGCTCATTTTCTTCTGAACTGACATTAAGAAGCCTTTAGTATATTTCAACTCTTCTTCCATCTTCTTAAGCTCTTCTTCTACATTAACAAGATCGCCAAGAGGAATAAAATATTCAATAGCATTTACGATAAATGACATAGCTCCAGTCATTTCACCATTCGCAGTCGTAATCTCTTTAAGGTTACACATTTTAGCCACTACACAATCGAAAGAAGCATCGTAATTATCTCCTTTTGCTTTGTAATTCATTTCTAAAACTTCCTTAAAGGCAATATTTTTCTGCTTACGGATATTACGAACAGCTACAATTACTTCTTTCACCTGCTCAAATTTTGCTAATAAGTTAGCATCATACGATTCTGGTTTAGGCATAACTGAAACCATGATACTCTCCTCTTCAGAACGATCGGCAAATAATTGCCAGATTTCCTCAGTTAAGAAAGGCATGAATGGGTGCAACAACTGCATCAATTTCTCGAAAAGAGCTACAGTTGAATCGAAAGTTTTACGATCGATTGGCTGCTGATAAGCAGGCTTCACCATTTCTAAATACCATGATGAAAATTCATCGCGGAATAAAGTATAAACAGTCATTAAAGCTTCGCTGATACGATATTGTTTGAACTGCTCATCAAGCTGCTCCATGGTATTGTTCAAACGCGCATGGAAAACCTCAGTAGCTATACGAGCATATTCTGGTTGCTCGATATCGGCAACTTCCCAACCTTTTACCAAACGGAATGCGTTCCAAATCTTAGTTGTAAAATTACGTCCCTGCTCAGGCAAGTTTTCGTTGAAAAGCAAGTCTCCTCCAGCAGGAGAACACAATAGCATACCTACACGAACACCATCAGCACCGTACTTCGCAATTAGATCTAATGGATCAGGTGAATTACCTAATGACTTAGACATTTTACGGCCTTGTTCGTCACGAACAATACCTGTCAAATAAACATTTTTAAATGGTTTTGCATCTTTGTATTCATATCCTGCAATAACCATACGAGCAATCCAGAAAAATAGAATATCTGGTCCTGAAACCAAATCATTAGTAGGGTAATAGTAATTGATCTCCTCGTTCTCCGGATTACGAACACCGTCGAAAACTGAAAGAGGCCACAACCATGAAGAGAACCATGTATCCAATACATCCTCATCCTGACGTAAATCTTCTGCCTTATATGTTTTTCCTGTTTTAGCAGTAGCTGCAACAAGAGCTTCTTCAATTGTTTTGGCAACTACATGACCACCTTCTGGTAAGTAATAAACTGGGATACGTTGTCCCCACCATAACTGACGAGAAATACACCAGTCCTTAACATTCTCCATCCAATGACGGTAAGTGTTCTTGAACTTAGCAGGGTGCAATTGAATATCATCATTCATTACGTGCTTCAAAGCTGGCTCAGCCAATTCCTTCATATTAAGGAACCATTGCATACTCAACTTAGGCTCGATAACCGCATCGGTACGCTCAGAGAAACCTACTTTATTCACATAGTCTTCAACCTTAACCATGTTACCAGCTTCCTCCAGATCTGGAAGAATCAAATCACGAACTTCAAAACGATCTTTCCCAACATAAAGCTGTGCTGCTTCACTCATGGTACCATTATCGTTGAAAATATCAATAGATTCTAAGTTATGACGATCACCAATCTCATAGTCATGAATATCGTGAGCCGGTGTAATTTTTAATGCACCCGTACCGAATTCCATATCTACGTACTCATCCTCTATAATAGGAATAGAACGATTCACTAATGGAACGATACAACGCTTACCCCTTAAATGAGCAAAACGTTCGTCGTTTGGATTGATACAAACCGCTGTATCACCTAGAATAGTTTCAGGACGAGTGGTTGCAATAGTAATATACTCATCGCTACCTTCAACCTGATATCTTAAATAGTAAAGTTTAGATTGTAGTTCTTTGTGGATGACCTCTTCATCAGAAACAGCTGTTTGTGCAGATGGATCCCAATTTACCATACGAATACCACGATAAATTTTATCTTTCTTATATAAATCAATAAAAGTATCGATTACTGATTCGTAAAGACCTTCGTCCATAGTAAAAGCAGTACGATCCCAATCACAAGAAGCTCCTAATTTCTTAAGCTGCTCCAAAATGATGCCACCATGCTTTTCTTTCCATTCCCATGCATGCGCCATAAACTCTTCGCGAGTGATATCAGCTTTTGAAATGCCTTCCTGCTTCAATTTATTCACAACTTTTGCTTCTGTCGCAATAGATGCGTGATCGGTTCCAGGTACCCAACAAGCATTTTTCCCCTGCAATCTAGCTCTACGGACCAATACATCTTGAATTGTATTGTTCAGCATATGCCCCATATGTAACACACCGGTGACGTTTGGTGGCGGAATTACGATTGTATACGCCTCTCTCTCGTCTGGTACAGAGTGGAAGAATCCTTTATCCATCCAATACTTATACCACTTGTCCTCCGATTCTGCAGGATTGTACTTTGTTGGGATTTCCATTATTTATTGATTTACTGAGTTTTTAGATTCATAAACAGCTAAATTTCAATCAACTGTCTTTCAATCTTAGCAACTCATATTTAGATAATAATTGTTTGCAAAAATTTGGCACGAAATTAAGAAATTCTAAGTTAAAAACCCTTCATAAGTCATAGATTTTAAATAAAGTCGATACAAAATTGACTAAGTCAATTAATCACATGAAAAATCTTAGAATTATTGAGCTAAAAAATGAATAATGAGTGTAATAGAATAAAACCATTGATAAACTATTATAATCTCAATCATATGATAAGCAAGCGCTCTATTCCAATATTAAAATCTATAATAATTTCCTTAATACTCGATTTTTAAGTTGATAATTTTTTCACAAAAAAACACATGCCTGTAATTCTCTCTAAATAATGCAATTCATGATATTTCTCATGAAATTCTCAACGCAAACGTTTTCGAATATCAGACAAAAGCATCTTTAAATTCTTAAAACCTAAACTATTTTCATATATTAAGGTTTTACTGTTGAAGAGCAGGTAAATATGGCTTTTTATTTATGCCAATCTGAATATATTTGTTGCAAATAAAGAATTATTTCTTCAATAAAGAATATCAAATTATTAGTTATATATATACTGTCGTTCTAGCTTAATTATTTCCCATTTCCGACTTACGCTTTTTATGGTTAAATAAAACCTAAGATTATAACGACAAGAATAAAAATTTACGAATATGAAAATAACTGTTGTAGGCGCAGGTAATGTTGGCGCAACTTGTGCAAATTGCATCGCTCAAAAAGAATTGGCAAACGAAGTCGTTTTATTGGATATCAAGGAAGGCGTTGCCGAAGGTAAAGCTCTTGATATGTGGCAAACTGCTCCTATCAATTATTACAATACTAAAGTATCAGGTGTAACTAACGATTATTCTGCTACGGCTGGTTCTGAGGTTGTTGTTATTACATCAGGACTTCCTCGTAAGCCAGGTATGAGTCGTGATGACTTAATTTCTATCAATGCTGGAATCGTAAAATCGGTTACAGAAAACGTTGTGAAGCACTCTCCTGACGCGATCATCATTATCGTATCTAATCCTTTAGATGTGATGTGTTACGCAGCTTATTTATCAGCAAAAAAACCATCGACTAAAGTATTTGGTATGGCTGGTGTGCTTGACACAGCTCGTTACCGTGCATTTATTGCCGACGAATTGCAAGTTTCACCAAAAGATATTCAAGCTCTATTAATGGGTGGTCATGGTGACACTATGGTTCCACTTCCTCGTTATACTACTGTTGCTGGTATTCCTGTAACTGAGTTAATCGACGCTGATAAATTGGAAGCCATTATCGAAAGAACTAAAAAAGGTGGTGGTGAGTTAGTAAACCTTATGGGAACTTCTGCTTGGTATGCTCCAGGTGCTGCAGCTGCTCAAATGGTTGAGGCTATTGTTCGCGACCAGAAAAGAATATTCCCTGTTTGTACACTTCTAAACGGAGAATATGGCATGGAAGGCATCTATTTAGGCGTACCTGTTGTTCTTGGTAAAAACGGTATCGAAAAAGTAATCGAAGTTAAATTGAACGATGCTGAAATGGAATTATTAAAAGGTTCTGCTGCCGCAGTTAAGTCGGTGATGAATGTTTTGGATGGAATGGATATCCTCTAATCGTTATTCAAACAAATAAGATTTTAAGGCTTGACATTCGTGTCAAGCCTTTTCTTTTGAAGCCTGTTTTCACAAACAAATAGCCTGAGTATGTATTGGAATTTTGTAAAAAGTTTTATCCTTAAAACCAATACAAATTTCGTCAGCAAAAACAATATCAGTACCGATGATATTGAAAACAACTGGTTGTTAAAAATAGGACTAACCAGTAAAGTTTTCAAAAACAAAAGAGATGAAATTTCATTAATTGCCTACGATATATTGAATCAAACTAGCGAAAGTAATCACCGCGTGAGTGATCTATATACAACAGATCGCTACTCCAAAAAGCTGAATAAATTCTACATGCTTAGCTTTACCTACAAAATAAGAAACTCTAGTAAGTCTCCTCACAGACCTCGACATGGTATAGGTATGTACAATAGATACCAAATGATGAATTAAGAAACTCAACTGAATCATCAAGCTTTATTCATATAAATTTCAAAGTAGCATTTCAGCTTTAATAAAAAGCAAAATAGACATATTCTTCCCTCTCATTCCCTATCTTTGGTTTTCAAATTTATAAAATCAAAGATTGTATTTAAATGAATGATCAACCAGTTGGTATTCCTATTGAGATCATTGAGCTTGAAACTCAAAGTTTTCACCTCATCGTAAAATGCACTCTAAATGGAGAGCAAACTGGTGATATGGTGATAGATACTGGTGCTTCCAAAACTGTGTTCGATAGAAATTTTGTACACAACTACCAACACAAAAACGAGGATAATGATGATTTACAGTCCTGTGGTTTAGGTGGTGAAGATATCGATTCGGACCTTGTAGAAATTACAAGTTTAAGTTTTGGTGATTTCACATCGGAGACACTGAATGTTGTTCTTATCGATTTGAATCACATCAACAAAATGTACGAGAAACATTGCCAACGTCAAATTTGCGGATTATTGGGTAGTGATTTCTTACTTAATCATCATGCTATAATTGATTATCAAAAAAGTCTCCTCATTTTAAACAAAAATCAATAAAAACAGTCTAAAGCAATGATGATGAGCACAAAAATATAGTTCCCAAAAATTCAAAAAAAAATAATATATTTGTGCGTTAATTTGAGCTGAAAAATAAAAACATCACATAATAAGAATTTATTAAACCTAAACACATGCGAAATAAAGGAGCGATTAGACTTCTCGCTATTGTATTTGCCCTAGTGAGTTTGTATCAATTGACTTTTACTTATGTAACTAAGACAGTTGAAAAAGATGCTCGTCTGTTTGGAGCAGGCGATATCAAGAAAGAACAAACTTACTTGGATTCAATTCGAGGAGAAAAAGTGTATAGTTTCTTAGGACTTAAGGGCTATACTTACAAAGAGTGTAAAGAGCTTGAGATGAACTTAGGGCTTGACCTTAAGGGTGGGATGAACGTTACAATGGAAGTTTCTGTTGTAGATATCATCAAAGCAATGGCTAACAATAGCAAGAACGAGACTTTCGTTGCTGCAATTGCACAAGCTAAGCAGATGCAAGCTGACTCTCAGAGTGACTTCGTAACGCTTTTCGGAAAAGCATTTAGCGAAATCGATCCTAGTGCTCAATTATCTTCACAAGATATTTTCGGAACTCTTGAGTTAAAAGACAAAATCGCTTTTAATGCAACTAACGATGAAGTTCTTAAAGTTCTAAAAATAGAAACAGAAGCAGCTATTGACAATACGTTCAATATCCTACGTTCTCGTATCGACCGTTTTGGTGTGGCACAACCTAACATTCAGAAAGCTGATGTATCAGGTCGTATCATCATCGAACTTCCAGGTATTAAAGATGCAGCTCGTGTACGTAAACTGTTACAAGGAACTGCAAGTCTTGAATTTTGGGAAACTTTTACTTTTAGCGAAATAGGTGAACATTTAAACGCAGTTAACACTAAGTTAGCTGAAATTAATGCTGCTGGCGAAGTAATCGAAGCTGCTCCTGAAGTTAAAGAAGAAGCTAAGGCTGAAGAAGATGTTGCTCTTTTAGATAAAATTGAAGGTGAGTCTCAAGATTCATTAAGCAATGCTAAAGATCTAGCTAAAAAATATCCATTATTCTCGGTTCTTAATCCTAACCAAGGTAATAACGGATCCTCTTTAGCTGTTGTGGGTTACTCACACATTAAGGATACAGCTCGTGTAAATAACATTTTCGCGATGCCATCTGTCAAATCTGTACTTCCTCGTAACTTGAAGTTTTTTTGGGGCGTTAAATCTATTGATGATGGAGGAAATGTTTTTGAACTTTATGCAATTAAAGTAACAAGTCGTGATGGCAAAGCTCCTCTTGATGGTGATGTCGTTGTTTCTGCTCGTGAAGAAATCGATCAGCAAACAGCAAGCGCTGAAGTGTCGATGAGTATGAACGGTGAAGGTGCTAAAGTTTGGGCACGTTTAACTAAAGACAATCTTCAGAGATCAATTGCTATTGTTCTTGACGGATATGTTTATTCTGCTCCAACAGTACAATCAGAAATTAAAGGTGGTTCTTCTTCTATTAGTGGTGGTTTTACTATTGCTGAAGCGAAAGACCTTGCAAATATTCTTAAGTCAGGTAAGCTTCCTGCTCCTGCTCATATTATTGCCGACGAAGTTGTTGGACCATCATTGGGACAAGAATCAGTTCAAAGAGGAATGTGGTCATTCATCATTGCTTTCTCATTGATTTTACTTTACATGTTCTTCTTCTATAGCAAAGGCGCTGGTCTTACAGCAAACGTTGCTTTGATTACCAACTTATTCTTCATCTTCGGAGTTCTAGCTTCGTTAGGTGCAGTGTTAACATTACCTGGCATTGCCGGTATTGTCTTAACGATTGGTATGTCTGTCGATGCGAACGTACTTATCTTCGAGCGTATTCAGGAAGAGATGAAAGCAGGTAAAGGTTTAAGTTTAGCTATCTCTGATGGTTATAAGAACGCTTATTCTGCGATTATCGATGGTAACTTAACAACTCTTTTAACTGGTATCATTCTTTACATTTTTGGTGAAGGTCCAATTAAAGGTTTCGCTACAACTCTTGTAATCGGTATTATTTCGTCATTATTCGCTGCGATTTTCATTACTCGTTTATTCTTTGAAGGACGTCTAGAGCGTAAGAAAAATATTACATTCACTACAAAACTTACTGATGGCTGGTTGCGTAATACTGCAATTACTTTTATTCAGAAAAGAAAAGTATTCTATATTATTTCTGCTGTAGCTATTCTAGCTTCAATTACATCTTTATCTACTCGTGGGTTAAACCAAGGTATCGACTTTACTGGAGGTAGAACTTACGTTGTAGCTTTTGATCAGCCTGTAGTTGTTGGCGACATTGCTAAATCTCTTGATGTTGTTTATGGACATACTCCTGTAGTAAAAACATTTGGTGGTAATAGCCAAGTTAAGATCTCAACTAAGTACAAGATCGACGAAGACGGAACTGAAATCGATGATGAAGTTGAAGCAAAATTATTCGAAGGATTGAAAAAGTATCTTCCAGCAGGAACGACTCTTGAATCATTCCTTGAGAACAACCGTAAGATGTCACAAAAAGTAGGTCCTACTATTGCCGATGATATTCGTCAGTCAGCAGTTTGGTCTATCTTATTTGCATTGATCGTGATCTTCCTTTATATCATGATTCGTTTCTCTAACTGGCAATATGGTTTAGGTGCAGTTGCTGCTCTTACCCACGATACAATTATTGTATTGGGTATCTTCTCAATATTCAAAGGAATGTTACCATTCTCATTAGAGATTGATCAAGCCTTTATTGCAGCGATTCTAACTGTAGTAGGTTATTCTATTAATGATACTGTGGTTGTATTTGACCGTATTCGTGAGTACTTAGGATTACATCCTAAGCGCGATCCAGAAGAGAATATCAACAAAGCATTGAATAGTACATTGCGTCGTACATTTAGTACTTCTCTTTCTACTTTAGTTGTTTTGTTAGCGATCTTCTTCTTCGGTGGAACATCAATCCAAGGCTTTACATTTGCATTAATTGTCGGAGTTGTAGTTGGTACATACTCTTCACTATTTATTGCAACACCTATTGCTTACGACACAAAATTACGTGTACAGAAAGCGATTGCTAAAAAGCACTAAGACATATCACTCTTGATATATTTCATGCCCCAAGGTTTTCCTTGGGGCATTTTTTATACAAGCGATTCTTACAAATCAGAAATTATCAGACTCTCCCATTCTTAATTAGTTAATGGCTATACAAGAATCAATCACTTTTGGTATCTTTGGACAAATATTAAATTGAAACATCATGTTATTATTTATAAGCGGAGCAGAAATCATCATCGTTATATTAGTTGTTGTTATGCTTTTTGGTGCAAAGAAAATTCCAGAACTAGCTCAAGGTTTAGGTAAAGGAATGAAGGAATTCAAGAAAGCAACTGATGATATCAAGAAAGAAATTAAAGATGAGACTGATATTGTCAATAAGGTTAAAGACTTTAAAGACGATTTGTCTAAGAAACTATAAATCTAATTTCACTTCGAAGGCTTGCGCCTCATATTAGATAGAGG
This sequence comes from uncultured Marinifilaceae bacterium, assembly GCA_963977525.1. Classification (GTDB taxonomy): domain Bacteria; phylum Bacteroidota; class Bacteroidia; order Bacteroidales; family Marinifilaceae; genus Ancylomarina. The sequence continues at coordinate 16,335 of CAXBPC010000030.1, read as the reverse complement.
AAAAGGCAGAGACATTTAATTCTACTGCCTCTTTTTATACACGAATATCCCCTATTAATCATTCATTCACACATGGATTATCTATATCTCATCATTGGTTTTGTCATTCTTTTATCGAGTGGTGATTTACTGGTAAAAGGAGGTGTTGCTCTATCTTCTCACTTCAAAATATCTACACTTGTTGTAGGGGTAACTGTTATTTCTTTTGGAACATCGGCTCCAGAGTTATTTGTGAGTTTAGGTGCTGCACTTTCAGGTAGTCCTGATATTGCTATTGGTAATGTGGTAGGGTCAAATGTGTCTAATATTGCTTTAGTTCTAGGATTCACAGCCATTCTATTGCCTCTACCTGTCAAAAGCAATTCTATTAAGTTCGATTGGCCTGTTATGATGGGGGCTTCTCTCCTATTCTTTGCTTTTGCCCAAAATAACCTTATTGAGACTTGGGAGGGCATTAGCTTTCTAGTCTTACTTATTGGGTTCATGGTTTTCATCGTTTTGAAATCTCGAAACAACAATAACGAAGAATTCAAAAAACCGAACCATTCCATTCCAGCAGCAGTGGGTTTAATTGTTTTAGCCTCAATTGGACTTTACTTTGGTGCAGATTTATTGGTTGGTGCAGCAAAGAATATTGCAATAGGATATGGCGTTAGTGAACGTGTTATCGGGCTAACTCTTGTAGCGTTTGGAACTTCTGTTCCCGAATTAGCAACCTCAGCCATTGCAGCATTAAAAAAGGAAATGGATATCTCAGTCGGGAATATTATCGGCTCAAACATCTTCAATATCTTCGGTGTCTTGGGAGTCACTTCAATCGTTAAGAATATTTTTGTTAGTAATGAAGCTCTTAATTTCGACTTGATTTGGATGCTTGCTATATCTTTTCTCTTATTTTTGTTAATGTTACCATTAAAGAAAGCAAAGCTACACCGTTGGAAGGGCTTTATTTTAATTTTAATTTATTCTGCCTACGTTTTCTTTATTTTTAGCAAATAACAGAAACTAGAGCTTTAAATATCCCATTTCTATGATTACAGCAAAACAATTAAAGAAAAGTTTTGGACAGGTTCATGTCCTAAAAGGTTTAGACTTTAATGTAGAAAAAGGAGAAATTGTTCTTGTTGTAGGTGCAAGTGGGGCTGGAAAAACGACTCTACTTCAAATTCTAGGGACATTAGACCGTCCAGACTCAGGGCAAATATTTTTTGATGGTATCGATGTTTCAAGCTTGAATGAAAAAGAACTTGCCGCATTTAGAAACAAAAACATAGGCTTCGTATTCCAGTTTCATCACTTATTGCCAGAATTTACAGCTTTAGAAAATGTTTGTATTCCTGCTTTTATTGCTAAAAAATCAAAAGCTGAAGCAACAACAAAAGCTAAAGAACTATTAAGCATGTTAGGCTTAAACCACCGTTTAGATCATAAACCATCAGAACTGTCAGGTGGCGAAAAGCAACGTGTTGCCATAGCAAGAGCTCTTATCAACGATCCCATGGTTGTCTTTGCCGATGAACCATCAGGTAACTTAGATTCCGTAAATCGTCAAGAATTACACGAGATAATCGTTGATCTTAGAAAGAAACTTAACCAGACCTTTGTAATCGTAACTCACGATTTAGAAATGGAGCATATGGCCGATAGAAAGATTGTGATGACTGATGGTATGATTGAGACTAACTAATCTTAAATACAGTGAAACTTTCCAGTTCAGAACTCAAATCTTTTCTCGACGAGAAGTACGATCTCTATAATCGTGAAACTTTCATCGAGACCGATCCTATTCAAATACCAAAAGCTTTTTCAAAAAAAGAAGATATTGAAATTGCAGCCTTTCTTGCTTCGACAATTGCTTGGGGGCAACGCCCAACTATTATCAATAATGCAAAGAAACTCATGCAATGGATGGATGAAGCACCTCATGACTTTATCATGAATGCCGAAAACTCTGACCTTGATATTTTCGCTGAATTCAAACACAGAACCTTCAATGGCGAAGATGCCATCTTCTTTATTCAAGCCTTGCAAAATATTTATAAGAATCATGGCGGACTAGAATCCGTTTTCTCTAAACCGGTTCTAATAGGTGGTGATGCAAAAGATGCTATCGCGAACTTTAGAGAAACTTTCTTTTCAATTGATCATCCTCAAAGAACCGAGAAACACATATCTAATGTTCTAAAAAAATCATCAGCCAAACGTATGAATATGTTTTTACGATGGATGGTTCGTGATGATAAACGATCGGTGGACTTTGGCATTTGGAAAAGCATCTCGCCTGCCGACTTATATCTGCCATTGGATGTTCATACAGGGCGTGTGGGAAGAAAACTAGGTCTTCTCAATCGCAAGCAAGATGATTGGCCAGCCGTAAATGAAATTACAAATTCATTACGCCAACTTGATCCCAATGATCCCGTCAAATACGACTTTGCCCTTTTCGGATTGGGCATCTTCGAGAAATTTTAGTCTAGAAATAAATCTTCACATTAGTACACGTATTCAGTCATGGCAAATACCTATTTTCAATTCAAACAATTCAAAATCAATCAAGAAGGTTCAGCTATGAAAGTTGGAACTGATGGGGTATTGCTAGGTGCTTGGGTAAATATCGATAGTGCTAATTCATTCTTAGATATTGGTACAGGAACAGGTCTAATAGCCATTATGTTGGCACAACGCACAGGAAATACATCTAACATTGACGCCGTAGAAATAGAGAGTTCTTCTTATCAACAAGCTGTTAATAACTTCAGTGATTGTCCTTGGTCTGACAGAATGAAAGCTTTCCATACTTCTTTCCAAGATTTTGCAAGTCAAAAAACTAAGAAATACGACCTTATCGTCAGTAATCCACCCTATTTTACCAATTCTTTAAAGGCAAAAGGTGAATCTCGAACTCAAGCACGACATACGGATGGCTTGCCTTTTGAAGACCTAATTGGAGGAGCTAAAAACTTATTGAATCCAGAAGGTAAATTCTCTGTTATTTTGCCAGTGGCAGAAGGTGATTATTTTATTCGAGTGGCACGTATTTCAGGTTTTTCCTTAAGCAAAAGAGTAGAAGTCTTACCTAATCCTGATAAGCCAGCCAAGCGCTTACTCATTGAATTAACACTTGCTAATTCAGATACGTTTGAGACTCAACTTTGCGTGGAAAATGGACAGCGACATGTTTACAGTCCAGAGCACATCGAACTGTGTAAGGATTTCTATTTGAAAATGTAAAGCGGTGTTTCTAATCTACTGCAGCTATGCACTATTTCTCATCAGCTAAGCTAAAATTAGTCCATTGCTCAACCAAATCTTGACGATTGGGATCATCGCCAGCCATTAAGGTTCTCAAACTCTTATTAATTACTTCTTTGCTTGAAAGTGACGAACGATAAGCCTCGGTAGCGAGTGCTGTACTAAAAATACTAATCCCGATTTTTTCTTTATTCCCAATTATAAAATCGACTCCCATAAGTTTCTCCAAAGAGACTCTTATATGACATGAGAAAAGAATTTGATTATTAGAACTCAACCTAACTTGGCAAACCTCATCCTGATCTAAAGTCGAAACACTAATATTCTCGTTCAAGCGTACATCTTCATATTCATATTTTTGAAAACGATCGAAAAATTCTTCCTGTAGTTCATTTGTTTCGAACCGAGTGATATAATTTCTAAAGGCAGTTGGTGAAAATGGCTTTTCAATAGGTAATGGAAAATTCACTCCAAAAACCTGCTTATTCTTCCCTTGTGGATCCAACCAAATACTCAAACCTAGATTATAGATTTTATTTAAAGTCAATGGCGAGTTAGTTGCAACAACGATATCCAAATAATCTTCATCATTAGACAGCTTCAAGGTCAATTCATCTTCAGGAAAGAATATATTAGACTCTTTATCTTCCAGCGTATTTTGCAGAGATGAAGAACTATTCCATGTCGATTGTAAGGCAGGCAAACTTCTACATGAAGATGCAAGAACTAAAAGTCCTAATAGGGAAAATAAAATTATCTTTCTCATGAAGTATTTATAGCTGATTGATCTACAAACTTAAGAAAATGAACTTAAGATTGCTCACAATCTTCTTCATGTTCGGTGAAAAAAACACCCAATGATTTTAACTCCTTTAAAACAGGTTTATAAACTTGTGAGGCGATTGGAATCTGTACACCAGCCAGATTAATCTTCGATTGTAAAATGAGTTTGGCAACAATAGCCATAGGCAAACCAACCGTATGAGCCATAGCTGTATGCTTCTGATCTTTTCCTTCATAACTCATCGAAGAGGTAATTTTCTTTTGCTGACCATCCAGCTCGTAAACAAACTGGTGCTGCATAACCAAAAGGTCCTTATCATCAGGATCAAGAGTCCATTTCTCCTCTAATATCTTCTGAAGAATTAAAGCAGGTGTTCCTTCTTTTAAGCCAACTTTCTTATCCGAGAACAAATTTAACCATATGAATTTCTCCATAATAGGATCATCAACACCAACGTTTATGCAATCTGCAAATCGTTCTTCTACCGACCTTTCGTCGTAAGGCAAAAAGCTCTCGATATATTCTCGATAAGTTAAGTTTTCAGAATCTCTCATCACATAAGATTCATCGGTACAACCCAGACGAACAAAAGCATTCCATGCCTTGCAGAATCCTGGTCGGCGCATAGTTCCACGTAAAATGCTTGGAATATTTTCGATATCATATAAACTTCTATACGAAAGCGAATCTCTATTTGGGTACACTTCAAAGTCACCATATTTTGGCATCGATGTTTCAAGCGGATGAGCGAATAGTTGTTGATATGGTAAATACTTATACTGGCCGTTAGCTTTATATGTAGCCACACCTTGACCAGCAGTTACCACATTTCGTGGATTCCATGTGAATTTATATTGCCAAATATTAGTCGAACATGACGGTGATAATAAACCTCCACAGTATGATTTAAAACTCAATAATTCTCCACCTTTTGCTTTTATCTCATCGATAATTTTCATGGCTGACATATGATCGATACCGGGATCTACACCCAACTCATTCATCAAAAGAACACCTTTCGACTTTGCTTTCTTATCCAAAATTTGCATCTCAGGAGAAACATAGGATGGGCTTAGAAAATGTTTGCTTTGCTTCACACACTCAAGCGCCAACAAGGGGTGCATAGTTGCTGGTAACATAGAGATCACCAAATCTGCCTTTCCAACTTCCTTATCTCGTTCGTCCTTATCAAACACATCAAATTTAATGGCTTGCCCATGTGCATGATTCTTAATCTTACTCTCTGCAAGCTCCAAGGACATATCCGCCAAGCGAACCTGCCAAAGATTTTCTGCTGAATGTTTTAAAAGATATTCTATCAGGCTTGTGGAAGAAAGGCCTGCGCCAACTATCAAAATGCACTTCATAGTATATAAAATTGAGTTTGAGTTAAGATTTTGCTCATTAAATATTGTAAGAAAAGATCAATATAAAAAGACTATGAAGTATTATTTTAAATATGAATCTAAAAAACACCTAAGCCCTTTTAATATGTCTTGCCCAAAGCTTATATTTGTTCTAAAATTATTTTACCTTCCCTGATTCATTTTTCAGGACGAAAAATAGCTTGCCTAAACAAGCTCATCTATCAACTTATACCGATAGGATAAGAGCTCGCAAGCATACAGTTAATTAAAGCAATTCATTAGTCAGCACGGCAGTGATACTATTCACAGCGAAGCAGGCCATTTAAAAATATCATCCCTTGGCAAAGCAAAGAAAAGCAGTTGAGACCCCTTTAATGAAACAGTATTACGATATAAAAGATAAGCATCCCGATGCCATCTTATTGTTTCGTGTGGGTGACTTTTATGAGACATTTTCGGATGATGCCGTTCGCACTTCGGAGATATGTGGAATTACCTTAACCAAAAGAGCTAACGGTTCTGCAAGCTATGTGGAACTGGCCGGATTCCCTCATCATGCTATCGATACGTATCTACCAAAATTGGTTAGAGCAGGTATGCGTGTAGCTATTTGCGAGCAACTGGAAGATCCTAAAAAGACCAAGAACCTTGTTAAACGTGGCATTGTGGAATTGGTCACACCTGGTGTATCTTATAACGACAATGTACTCGAACATAAGGAGAATAACTTTTTAGCCTGTGTTCATCTGGAAAAGAAATCGGCAGGAATTGCCTTTTTAGATGTGTCTACAGGTGAATTTCTAACAGCCGAGGGGAGTTTTGAGTATATCGATAAACTGATGGGTAACTTCCAACCAAAAGAAGTGCTTTATCAGAAAGGTAAAGAGAAAATCTTCCACGAATTATTCGGAGGAAAATTCTACACCTTTACGATGGACGATTGGGTATTTACCGAATCAGCTGCTCAAGATAAATTATTACGACATTTCGAAACCAATTCCCTAAAAGGATTTGGAGTTCATAACCTACGTGAAGGGATTATCGCCTCTGGTGCTATCCTACAATATTTGGATTTTACTAAACACTCGAAAGCTGGTCACGTAACACAAATTGCGCGAATTGAAGAAGATCGCTACGTTTGGCTTGATAAGTTTACGCTGCGTAACCTAGAACTTTTTGGCGCCTTAAACGATGGGGCTCAAACCCTATCTCAGGTGATGGACAAAACCCTTTCGCCTATGGGATCACGTTTGCTTAAACGATGGATAGCCCTACCGCTTAAAGATCCTGCTCGCATAAACAACCGATTGGATGTTGTGAAATATTTTCATACCAATGAAGAAAACTCTTGGAGTGTTGAAGATGAGATAAAACAAATTGGTGACTTGGAGCGTATTATCTCTAAGGTTGCTGTAGGAAGAATTTCACCTCGCGAGGTAGTCCAACTAAAAAATGCACTTCTCGCCATTGAACCTATTCAGGCTACTTGCTTGCAATCGGGTAACGAGAATTTGGTGAAAATTGGTGAGCAATTAAATCCTTGTCAGAGTATTCGAGAGAAAATTGAGAATGAGATTAAAGCTGATCCTCCAGCTATGGTAAGCAAAGGTGGCGTAATGGCCGACGGGATCTCTGCCGATTTAGATGAGCTAAGAAAAATTGCATTCTCGGGTAAAGATTACCTTTTACAAATGCAAGTTCGCGAAAAGGAGAGCACAGGTATTCCTTCGCTTAAAATCGGTTTCAATAATGTATTTGGTTACTATATCGAAATTCGAAATACCCACAAAGACAAAGTACCTGAAGAGTGGATTCGCAAGCAAACCCTTGTGAGTGCTGAGCGTTATATCACTCAGGAACTAAAAGATTACGAAGAGAAAATTTTAGGTGCTGAAGAAAAGATTCTAGCACTTGAAACTCGACTATACAACGACTTGGTGATTAGCATCACGGATTACATCAGCACAATTCAGCTGAATGCAGCCATGATTGCTCAACTCGATTGCCTGCTTTCTTTTGCCAAACTGGCCAAAGAGAACCATTACAATTGTCCAGTGATTAACGATACACAAGTGATCGATATCAAACAAGGACGTCATCCTGTAATCGAAAAGCAATTGCCTATCGGCGAAAGCTATATTGCTAACGATGTGTACTTAGACAACGACAAGCAGCAGGTTATCATTATTACGGGTCCAAATATGGCAGGTAAGTCTGCCCTACTGCGACAAACAGCTCTTATTGTGCTGATGGCTCAAATAGGTAGTTTTGTTCCTGCTGAGGAGGCTAATATAGGTTATGTCGACAAAATATTTACACGTGTAGGTGCTTCCGATAATATCTCACTGGGAGAATCGACCTTTATGGTTGAAATGAACGAAGCGGCAAGTATTTTGAACAACCTCTCTTCTCGCTCTCTGATTCTTTTAGACGAGCTTGGACGTGGAACGAGTACTTACGATGGTATTTCCATTGCTTGGTCAATTGTAGAATACATTCATGAGCATCCTAAGTTTAAAGGCAAAACCCTGTTTGCAACCCATTATCATGAGCTAAACGAAATGGAACATTCTTTCAACAGAGTGAAAAATTTCAATGTCTCGGTTAAGGAGGTCAATAATAAGGTGATTTTCCTACGTAAATTGGTTCCAGGAGGCTCAAATCATAGTTTTGGTATACATGTAGCCAGAATGGCTGGTATGCCTAAATCGGTCGTTAAACGTGCCGATGATATTCTATTACAACTAGAGGGAAATAAGAATGGAGAAGCCCTTGCTAAGCCTGTGGGCGAGATTGCACAACAGCGCGAAGGTTTTCAAATGAGTTTTTTCCAGATGGATGATCCCGTTCTGCAACAAATTCGTGACGAAATAAAAGGAATGGATTTGAATAACCTGACTCCAATAGAAGCTTTGAACAAACTAAACGAGATAAAAAAGATATCTGGATTGTAATCCTAAGAGCATTTGACTGGCTTGAGAAAATGTTTTTTAAAATAAATTCATATTTTTTCATCCAGTCATTTCAATAGTGATTCTCTGACTTTCAGGAAGTCACAAACACTGCGGTTTTATTAGCATTCAGCGAAAGTGAAAAAAAAGGAGCTATTTTCATTTTTTCTTTTGCAGAATCAAAAAAAGCGCATATATTTGCAACGTCAAAACGAAAAAACAATGGCTGCCGAGCCTTGTTGATTCACCAGAAGGGAGCAAAAAGCACAATGCGAGAATAGCTCAGTTGGTAGAGCACGACCTTGCCAAGGTCGGGGTCGCGAGTTCGAGTCTCGTTTCTCGCTCAATCCGTTAAGGATGCCCGGATGGTGGAATTGGTAGACACGCTGGACTTAAAATCCAGTGGCTTCACGGCCGTGCGGGTTCAAGTCCCGCTCCGGGTACAGAGAAAGCTTCAATCGTAAGATTGGAGCTTTTTTTTTATGCCCTTTTCATTTTACTTTTCCTTAATGAAAAGTAACAAAAATCAATGGCTCCGGCACTCAGTGACCCATCACGGCTTAAAGGCTAAACAGACTAAACTCGTTCGTTCCTCACTCAAACAGCATTCTGTTTTTTACGCCTTCTTCACCTATGGGGCCCAACTTCCGTTGCCAAGGCCAAGTAAAAAACACTTTATTTTTGAAAATGGTTTAAGCGGGCCTTGTCAGCCAACCGTGAGGCGTGCTACTGTGGTTTAAATATAGATCAAATCAGGATCAGGCTGACTTGATTTTTTGCTTACTTTTTTATTTAAGAAAAAAGGAAGAGCCCAGCGGCTTGAGCGAAAATAATAATTTACTTCCCCTTAAAATTGATGGTGCTCTCAAAATCACAGTTTCTGCAGCGAACTGTCACTTCCTTTATAGGACATACCCTCACAATATAATAAGCTAAGAACGTGAAAACAAAAGCCGCTATAAACGTACTCCAGAAAAATGATTCATCCTCAATATAAATGATTGTAGAGATGGCATCGTAAAAGCAAGTAATGGCTAAAATCACTAAAATAATGCCAATGCTTTTTCTAATAATTGGGCGAATACCAATACATGTTTCATTCGAGTGTTCCCAGTCTGCCTCTTGTCCCTCTTCACATTTACACTTCGGATATACAACATGTCGGTTAGTGTCTTTCATTATATCCAATTATCACACCAATTTACAAAATAACAGGGCGTACTGACTCAGATATTTGATGAATGACAATGAAAAACTTTCCCCTCCTTTCCATTCACAAAAAAAAGATGAGACTCCCAGCCTTGTAAACTGGAAACCTCATCTATCTACAAATAGTAAAGAGAATTCTAATTCTCTTCTAAAACTTCTTCATTGTTTTGATTCTCGTTTCGAGTTGTGCGAGCTCTTACTTTAGAGTTTATGCTTGTTACAAACTCAGAGATTAAACCAAACGGTTCTGCAAATAGTTCAGGTTTTGCCTTGCTCATCACCTCCATATATGGCAACAGCTCCTTATTCATAATATCGCGTACTACTTCTCTTTGTACCGACGGCGCTATAAAACTCGATTTAGCTGCCTCAGCCTCCTTGCATTGCTTCAATAATTCATCGTTTCATAAACCTCTTGGTTTCATAATAAGTGTACGTTAAGCAACTTTGCTTAAACACCTATCAGCATACTTCTTTTCAAAAAAAATAAGGTTGCAACAAATGATATGCTATATATCTTGTTGCAACCTTATTCTATATTACACGATCTAAATTAGGGATCACCGAACCTAATAAGATTTACTGGAAATTTGGTTTGATCACAATATCAATTCGGCGATTCAACTTCCTACCAGCAGAGGTTTCATTATTAGCCACAGGTCTGCTTTCCCCAAAACCTATTGTGCTAAACCTTGCGCTATCAATCGAAGTATTTGCAGTAAGATAACTTAACACAGCGTCAGCACGCTCTTGTGATAGTTTAAGATTAAGGTCATCGCTCCCTTGAGAATCGGTATGCCCTTCTATCGCAATTGAGGCATTACTAAACTGCTTCATAGCTTTTTGTAACTTAGTTAGAAGCGCATAGTTTTCTTGCTTAATTTGAGACTTACCAACATCAAAATTAACTCCTATCATTCGTATGATTACATCATCTTTCTGACGAAAGACCTGTGCCTGTTCTTGGTCGAATATTTGCTGTACTCTTTCAAATTTTGCGTTTATGTCCTCCATCCTATCGATACGACTCTGCGCTTTCAATGCTTCTTCAGTTAAGGTTCCCTTTGTGTTCTCTAGAATTTTTTGTTGTTCGTCGAGCAAGGCCTCAAGATTTTCATTTGTCATTTGTTGACTTTGGAGATCAGATTCCAAATTTGTAATGAGCAACTTATCATCAGTAATTCTGTTTAAGATTTCTGAGACCGGATCACCGACCCCTTTATCAAATTTTACGTTGATGTTTAAACTCTCACCTATTTTTGTTAAAGGTTCAAAGCTCATAAGGAGATAATCTTCAGTTTCAAAATCCTTATTACTAAGTATCTTTTCCTCCTTGGCAATATACATAGCAAGCATTGCTTTATATTCAGCTTGTTGTGCCAAATGCCTAGCACCATCTGTGTCGTATCTGTTTTCTAACAATTCCTTCTCCGCTTTACGAACCAGATTCTTTGCTTCGGCTATGGTTTTCGGGGCCACTCTGTAAACCTTATTATCATCGGCTTTTTGCAAGAGTTTTCTTGCATTGGACAGGTAATTGGCTTTGATGGATTCCAATTCTGATTTTCTGTATAATTTTGTAGCTTCCATCGCCATCTTTTCTGCCTTATTCGCATCCCCTCTTTCTAATTTTCCCGAAGCATCTTTCATTGCCTCTTCTGCTTTATTCCATATTTCCTTCACATACTGCTCTGCTTCTGCATCTATAGCATCCCCTCGGGCTGATAAAGAACTTGAAAACATAACAGCACTCACTTTTGTATTTTCAGTTGCTTTCTGAAACTTGATATTGGCTGTCCTAATTTTCTCCATGATATCAGAAATATCGCCTTTTTCATCGTATTCTTTTCTGGCTGCACTGTACTCATTCATTGCCTCTCCAAAGGCACGTGGGGATAATAAATCTGACTGAGCATCTTTTGCCACTTGCATTGATTTTTTTACATCATCAAATAATGATACTTGCAAATCCTGGCCATAAAGGCTCCCATGAAGCATCAGCAAGACAAACATTGTCCCGATTAAACTAATTTGTACTTTTCTCATAATTTAAAGTGTTAAATTTAAGTAAAGGACATATATGTGCTATATATACACCTCGGTACTACCCAATTTACGACATTTTTTGGTATCCACCTCATAAACACCAATGGAACAAACATATAAGCATCTTTTTTTCAGAGAATAATAACATATTTGGAGGTGGAATTGAAAAGCGTCTACTTAGTATATGATTAAAATGAGTTAGCTCGATTCTACACCAATAACTTATCCTACTTAATCGATCTTTTGGATAGCAAGGCAATTCTTTTTAATAAAAACACCCATTCACAAGTGGAATAAGCAAAAGCCAAAATTGTACAGATTGATATAATTAAGATATAAGAAGGAAATATTAGTGAGAGGCAATTAATCTTGAATTGGCTTAAATAGAAAAAACTCAGGTCCCCACCTGAGTTTTCTTACTAACCTAAATCTAACCTATGAAAAACTTACTGAGTTTTTTGGAGTAACTCAGTAACTATTTATGAAAAAAAAATAGTTTTTGTTTCTACACCACAAACATAGCTCTTTCTTTAGTTAAGAGGATTAAAGAGAAGTTAAAGAGCGTTAACATTCATCTTTTTTTTTGAATATAAAGGAGATAAAATACAAATATATCACTCCCCCCTAAAATTGATGATGGATTTTAAATCACAATTTCTACACCGAACCGTCACTTCCTTAATTAGGACATATCCGCAAAATATAGTAGGCTAAGAACGTGAAGACAAAGGCCGCTATTAGCGTGCCCCAGAAAAATGACTCATCTTCAATATAAATGATGATAGAGATAGAATCGTAAAAGCAAATAGTAGCTAAAATAATTAAAACAATGCCAATGCTTTTTCTAATAATTGGGCGAATACCAATACATGTTTCATTCGAGTGTTCCCAGTCTGCCTCTTGTCCCTCTTCACATTTACACTTCGGATATACAACATGTCGGTTAGTGTCTTTCATTATATCCAATTATCAGGTCAATTTACAAAAAAGAGAGGTGAGTCTGATTATATATTTGATGAATGAACTTTCAAGAACCCCAAACCCCTAAAGGGGCTTAAAAAAAAAGTGTCTTGGTCCCCTTTAGGGGATTTAGGGGTTTAAATTAATCTGAACACCTCACATTTAACCGTCATGCTCTGACTTTTAACAAGCTGCGAATGTCAGGGGATGACTAATCTTGGACCTTGGTACTCCTCCTACCCTTCGACTTCGCTCTGGGACCAGGAGGAGAAAGTAGAATTCTTTCACAAAAAAAATGAGGTTCCCAGTCTTGTAAACTGGAAACCTCATCGATTTGCAAATGGTAAAGAAATTTCTAATTCTCTTCTAAAACTTCTTCATTGTTTTGATTCTCGTTTCGAGTTGTGCGAGCTCTTACTTTAGAGTTTATGCTTGTTACAAACTCAGAGATTAAACCAAACGGTTCTGCAAATAGTTCAGGTTTTGCCTTGCTCATCACCTCCATATATGGCAACAGCTCCTTATTCATAATATCGCGTACTACTTCTCTTTGTACCGACGGCGCTATAAAACTCGATTTAGCTGCCTCAGCCTCCTTGCTTTGCTGAAACAAATCGGTTAACTCGTGATGGTGCACCTCCAATACAGCAAGCTGATCTGAAACACCAACCAACTGACTAATAATAGCCACATTCTCGGCTTTTGCCAAGTCCTTTATAAGAGAATCGGTTAAAAATAATTGCTGTTCGTACCCCAATTTATTCAAATAAATATCGTGAGCCTCGAATATCGACCAAATCTTCTCAGCCTTTTTAGCCAAATCTTGGTCTAACACCATAGTACAAGCCAACACAAACTGTTTTACACAACGGTAAACCAAGTCGAAAATATCATCTTTATCAGCTAATATTTTGGTATAATCGCTCTTTCTTATAAAACCAACAACATCAATCAAGACAGTTGCCTCGTTGGATAATCTGTTTATAACATTTGTAAAGTAAAGATCGGCAGAGAAATCCACTTTCGACAATGCTTCTGAGGAATTAGTAGCAGCACTTCCGACCTGGTTGCTATCGGCACGGCTTAAAATTTGTAATGTCATAATTCACCTATTTCATTAATAATTAATATTATTTATCAATTGAAGCTAATAAATTATTGGATAAACAGTATATATTATTCGACTTCGTAACATCTTTTAACACTTCCCACAACTTGGCAAACTTGACAGCTTGCGTACGAAACATATTTATCTATCTTAGATACTTTTTTGTTAAAACCAATGCAACGAAGGCTACAGTCATTCGCTATTTTTGTTAGTAGAGAAATCAACGACGTAGAGCCCTTTTCTCTTCCAGAACACCAAACGGCGTTGACGCGGAGCCCTTTCTCAAAAAAAAGGGCCTTTTGCTGTTGATTTGGAGCTCTCCCAACCCAAAGAGGGAAAAAAGCTGTTGATTTGGAGCTCTCCCAACTCAAAAGAGGTGAAAAGCCGTTGATTTGGAGCTCTCCCAAACCAAAAGAGGCCAAAAGTCAACGAAACGGACTTGATGCCAAGCTTCCTAATTTTGAACTCCCCACGGCAGTGAAACGAAAATGATTGGTAAACAGAGATGCGAAATATATTGTTCCTAAGCTGTGGATAAGTTTAGACGCATTAAAAATTACTTTTGCTAATAATTTGGTAAGTTTGATAACCAAATAAAACTAAAAGAAAACAGATTACCTACCTAATAAGTGCACAATACTGACCTATATGGTATGTATTGTGCACCTTTTTTAGGTGATATAAAGATGAACAGTACAAAACAGCAGGTCATAGCGCAAGCCGCGGTACGGTTCCACTAAATACGGAAGAATAATATTAACAATAGTACAACTATTAAACGAACCTATGGTGATGCGGCATAGCGCCATACCCGCATACCGTTGGTAGCAATTAATAAAAATGCTTTCCTACAATCTAATTAACATCAAAATTGTTTAAAAACTACCATGCATAAATCATTTAAACAATACTTAATTCAAAACTTGAATTTATCTGGAGAAAAGTTGGATTATATTTTAACCCATTTCGAAGAAAAGAATTCAAAAAAAAATGAAATAATAATAAGTAAAAATAAAATTTGTAGTCACCTTTATTTTATAAAAAAAGGCGGGTTAAGAATTTATTGTATTGGAAGTAATGGGCAAGAATGGACAAGGTATGTTGCTTTTGAAAATGAGTTTGTAACCATTATGCCAAGTTTTATTAATCAAGAACCATCAACAACTTATCTTCAATCCATTGAAATTTCAGAGCTTCTTTCAATTTCATTTAGCAACTTTTATAAATTAATAGACCTATTTCAGGAGTGGGAAAGCTTTTATAGAATTAATCTCGAAAATATACATATAAACAGTATTAAAAGGATTGAGGAATTTATAACCCTGGATGCTAAGCATAGATATAAAAACTGTCTTAAACATCACCCTAAACTAATACAAAGAATGTCAAATAAAATTCTTGCAAGTTATTTGGGTATGTCTCAAGAAACATTAAGCAGGCAAAAATCAAAGTAATATCCTTTTTTGACATTTATCAATGTTTACTCTTTTCCATAAAAGTATTTTTGCTTCTTATATTAACCGTGTGGTTAATTCAACTAAAACATATTTTATGAGAAATTTATTTTTGCTATTTATTATTTTTACAATGTTTTTGGCCGACAGAGCTTACGGTCAAAAAGAAAGATTATATAATGTAGGACAGCAAACATTAGAATTAAAGGATTCGATAAGAAATCGTCCATTAAAAACTGAGATTTGGTATCCAACAAAGGATAGTCTTTCCAAAAAATATCATAAAACTGAGAGCCCTTATTTTCATAAACCAACAATTAGAAACGCCAGTAATACTATACAAAAATTTCCTTTAATAATGCTTTCGCATGGAACAGGTGGAAATAGAATTAGCTTGATGTGGTTGGCTCATGAGTTAGCTAAAAATGGTTTTATAGTGGCCGCAGTTGATCATTGGGGAAATACTTTCGATAATAAAATTCCTTTGAATTTTGTAAAAGTATGGGATAGACCATTGGATGTTAGTTATGTAATCTCATCATTAATTACAGATTCTACATTCTCAAATAATATCGACATTAATAAAATAGGAGTTGTTGGATTTTCATTGGGAGGATATACAAGTATAGCTTTAGGTGGTGGTGGTATTGATTATAATTTATTAAAAGAATTCTCAAATACAGAACAAGGTCAAAAGGAATTGAACGTTCCTGAACTAGGAAACCTTTCTCCTTTAATTACAAAAGAGGTCATTAAAAAAGGAAATTCTAAAAACAAACATCTCAAAGATGAAAGAATATCTGTTTTTATAGCTATGGCTCCTGCAATCGGACAAGGGTTTAAATATTCACTCCAATTTGAAAATTTTAACAGTCCACTTCTGATTATAGGAGCACAAAATGATGAAAGAACACCTATTTTAACCAATGCAAAACATTATCACAATCTAATACCAAGCTCAGAATTCATTGAATTGGAAGGAAAAGTTGGGCATTATGTGTTTTTGAATGCAGCTAAACAAGATTTGCAAAATAACTTACCATTGTATTTCAAGGATCATGAAACCATTGATAGAAAGTTTATACACCAAAAAGTAGCCCATTTTGTAGTTGCTTTTTTGAAAAAGAATTTGAAATATTAACAGCTACCAATCGAGTAGGCTGCCGCTAGGCCATTAGCCTAGCGGAGAACCTCTCACACCACC
>CAXBPC010000029.1:0-40988 GCA_963977525.1 uncultured Marinifilaceae bacterium | reverse complement strand
TGTGGACACATTAAAATTAACTAAAAACGATTACACAAAAATTGAGACACTACCTGACGGATGGTTTCTTCTGTCTGCTTTTGTTTAGTAATGTCTGTTACAACTCCAAGAACCTGTCTGGATTCACCATTTGAAAGTATGAGGGGAACTTTTGTTGTATGAAACCAATGTTTTTCACCAGTGCGTTCGCTAATAAAAAGCTCTTCTGATATGATTTTAGACTGAAGAGTCGTCATCACTTCTCTGTCATCCTTCAAAAAGTTCTCGGCTTCTTTTTTATTGGGATTAATGTCCAGTTCCGTTTTTCCTATCATCTCTTCGATAGACTGGCCAAATAGTTCAGCCATTTTTTTATTGACCAAAGTAAAACGCCCATGCCAATCCTTAACAAAAACCAAATTGGGGTTGATATCAATTACCGTTTTTAAGAATTCCTTCTGAGATTTCAATTCAATTTCTGCCTTTTTCTTTTCCGAAATGTCTTCTACTATACCTTCGTAACACAATGTTTTACCATTTTTATCACGTACAATTCTTGCATTTTCTCTGACGTAAAGAATTTCGCCCTCCCGTGTCTTCCAACTCCCCTCTATTCCTTTTACAAACCCATCTCTCTCTATAATTTCCTTAAATTCATTATGATTCAAAGAGGATTCTTCACTGTATCCCTCTTTCTCCAGATTAAGAGTCTGCAAATCACTTAGCGAATCATATCCCATCATATCCAATAAAGTTTGATTTACCATTTTAATTTCATCATTAGGAGTTGTTTGGTATATTCCTAAAGGTGAATTATTGAATAAGTCTTCGTAGGTTTTCTCTTTTTTTACCAGTGATTTATACCAATTGTAAATAATTACGCTCACTAGAATAAATACAATAATCCAAATAAAAAGCAGGATTAGAATAGCAGTTTGAATCTTATTAAAAACCAAATAAGCCTCTTTTACACTAATTTCGGTAACAAACCACAGATCTAACTCCTTATCCCAAGTCCAGACTCCAACTACATTTACTCCTTTATAATCAATATATCCTTTCAAATTTGCACTCGATAATACATCATGATAATGTAAGTTAGAATCAGATAAGCGCAAAAAATCAGATGAGAAGGTCCTTTTTTTACCACTAAAAAACATTGGACTAACCGATTGAATAGATGGATTAAGAATTTCACTTTTATCTGACTTTATCAAACCTGATTTTATTAACTGATCAGAAAATCTGATTTTACTTACAAACTTGCCCGTTTTATCAATTGCATAATTTTCGCCACTATCACCAATCCTGCCCTGCTCAAATATTTTTGTAAAATTCTTTAAAGGATTAATAGTAAACAATACAATAGCAGTAACAATATTTGAATCATTTTTTACTGGAGTACCCACAAACATCACTAAGGTCTTACCACCACGATTGTTATTTACATAGAAGGGATTACTAATAACTGTCTTTCCATTCCAAATTCTTCCTAAAACATCCTTCTGGTTATATCTCACATTTCGTTTTCCAATTCTATCAATTTCAGATGTGGATAAGAATATATTATCCTTACTAATAATATCATAGCCCTTGTAATCCTCGAAAAGGAACAGTGTGGAAAAATCAGAATATAACTGTTTCTGTATTGGCGAATCTATCAAATCCTTGGAATTACTCGTTTGAGTAACTAATTCATTTATCAAAAATGATTGTTCATATGCCTCTTGTCTGGCCTCTGCATAATGCCTTTCGGCCCATGAGTGAACACCTTGTAGTGTCGTACGATTTACAGTTGAAATAAATTTGACTATTTCTTTTTTACCTTGTCTGTTGGTAACTTCAATTGATATCCAAGTACCGATAATGAGAACAAACAGCGATAGTAATACTATCAAAAGAAACTTCTTTTTGCTAATCATAGGTAGTGATTTTAAGTATCTTAGAACCGAATATAATAAAAAATAAACATAATTCATTTTAACCGTCCCATTTTAAACAATAACATTTAGATTGAAAATCTTAATCTGGCGAATACCAATCTTGAAATATAAAAAGAGAGCTTATGAAAACTCTCTTCATCTGTGCTTGTTTTCTCAATTGCATTCTTTTTAGAGTACGCCCTTATACCTGATTTATTCTACAACAAAACAATCCATACGCACCTGTTCATGTAAGTGTGGAAAAGGAGACTATCCTTCGAGCCCTTTAAGCAATATATTAGGAATGTAAAAAGTGTAAGACAAATGATTCTACTTATGAGCAAAATTTAACCCCTATTAGATGTCTAGTAGGATAAACATGACAGATAGCTTTGAAATGGGGAATAACTGTTGGTAATAAAATTTCAATTTGACCTGACAAAACAGGCTTTGCAGTGAATTACACCCTAATGAAAGATATGATTTAGAGGGCTACCTAGATTCTTATTAGACGTCTAGGTAGGATAAACAAGACAGATAGCTTAATGAGTGGGAATAGCTACTTACTGTAGTGGGCTTAGATGTTTTAGTTATGACCACAAGTCAAAGATTTGCGGTAGACGGGGAGGCGTTTAAATTTATTTCTGCTCTATTTCTTTCTTCTTTGAAAATGCATAAATGAGGAAACCTCCAAATATAATAGCAAGTACACCACTTACAGGAGCATAGGGTTTGATATCAGGAATAAATTCGATAATAAAGTCTTGAAAATTGTCTTGGCCCATAATCATAAATATGATGGCAGCTGCGATGAACAGGTAACCCGAAAATTTAATGACCCTAGGGTATTTTGACGCTTTGGCAACAACTATAAATAAAATACCAAAAGCTAACCTCACGACTATTGCAGATATGTATAGTGCGGTGTTTTCCACATTACTTTCCATCCAATCGATAATGATTTCAGGCTTGAAAAGCAATGATATACCAGCAAGTAGCATGAGTATACCGAACAATTTGATAATTAATTTCATGATAGATTTATTATAAATTGGTTTATTTTTTTAATGTATGTACAGGGAGATAGTTTACAGTTGTACAAGTCACATGGTTTACACTATGTTGTCTGTTAACCGAATACTCTTTTCTCTATATTTTAAAAGTTTATTGTTTATGTATGTACAGTGAGTTGTTATCCATATAAGCTGAATATTGAGTTAAGAAACTATGTAATTCTTTGGAGTATAAATACCAAAAGCTAGTTTTTCTTGTAATTGAATCTTTGTTTTTACGACGCAAACGGTTCGCGCTACTCCCCGCTGCCGCACGATTTTATCGTGTGGTTTTACATCACCACAATTAGGTCTTCCAATATTCCTTTATCGCCTCTATAATCTCTTGCACTGCTATATACATAGTCTTCAGGATAGGAAACCAAACCTGCCTCCACTGGGTTGTTATGTATGTAATTTATTTTTTCATCGAATACTTTATTACTCCACAACTCGATTGGTTTATTATCGTGCTGCCAAAATTGATACTGCTTTACATTCGATGACTTAGCCCCTGCTTTTAAAAATTGTTCCAATAACCACTCTTTTCTACTTTCGCTAGAATTATTTTTTATTGCCGCAACAATAGCCTTACTGGTAAATCGCTTAAAGTCGCCTAAAAGCAATTCTGGCTTTTGTTTATTTTCACTTCTAAAAATTAAATGAACATGATTAGTCATTATACACCATGCAAATATCTCCATGCCCTTAGACCTTTGACAGTAATGTAAGCTGTCGATAAGGATATCTTTGTATTCGCTTTTGGTAAATACATCTAACCATTCTACAACAGCAAAGCTTATAAAATAAACACCTTCCGGATTATGAAATTTATAATTACGACTCATTTCAACATAGTCTTATTTTGTGCCTATCAACAAATATTAAATTCAAATACACGCCCATTATTGCTACTGCGCTATTTGTATATCTGCCTCATTGATTTATAAACCACACGATAAAATCGTGCGGCAGCGGTGTTCAGTTTTTAAAAAGTTTAATAGAGGTCGTTATCTTACAATTTCAAAGTTGGCAGTTTTCACAACTTCTTTTTGTTGTCCATTGTACCAGGCTTTTCTAACTGAAAAATGGCCAAAACCGCTAAGCCACTCTGTTATTAATGTATCTGTAGCATACTCATTATATTCAATAAGTGTGGTCGCTCTACCAGTTTTTTGTCCATCAATATCACTAATTACGCCTTCATTTGGATTAGGGTATGTATGCACTGTTAACATATGTGGATTAGATAATATTATGGATCTTCCACTAGTATTGAGTCCTATAGCCGTGGGATGTGCATTATAAGTACTGGCTAATGTTTTCTTACCTTCTACTAAATAATAGATCGTCATATCTTCAAATTTGTAATAACCAGGGGTTGAAGAATTGAGCATGTCTTCACCTTTTTGATTTGATACTGTAAAATTTACAGCAAGATTAAAATAAAATCCATTTTCACCATCAACCCCTTTTTCTAATTCTAGCTTTTCTGATGATTTGTCGCAGCTAATAAAAAGCATTGTTAATATTAAAATAAATAAGTATTTCATATCTGTTGATTTAAGTTAGGATTAGATTCATATCTATTATTTTGATAATCCTAAATATAAACAAAATAAATATAATTTCATATTTATGATTATCAGAATGTTAATTTTCAGTTCTCTTGCTAGCCCAAATAAATTGACCATAATTTTTAACAGCCCTAGAGGTAGATGTAAGCCTTTATGATTGAAGTTCAAACCAGAACCATATGAAGCAATTTAAAGGGGTATTTATCCCGTTCTTATCTAGATCACACCCCGATCTTACCTAGCTTATCTAGATCTTATGTCGTTTCTATTCCGATCACTTATCCTACTTAATCGATCTTTCAAATAGCAAGCAAGTCTATTTAATGAAAGTACCCATTTCACTAGGGTGAGTAAACCAATACAGGGAATTAATACTAATAATGGAGCTATTATTTTTCTACGTTTAAATATGCTGAGAATCAGCTATGCTTATGTTTTGATGAAATATGAGCTTTAAAGGCCATCCCTTAGGAATAACTTTCAGCATAAATTAAAAACACCTCTCTCAGCGCATCCATACTGAGAGAGGTGTTTTTTTAATAACTAAGATTCAATTAAATCGTCGCTTGAATTTTGCGACGACTTAGGTTTTGGTAAGCTGTATTTTGCTAATTGTGCAGCATTGTCGCTATAAATAATTTGTGCAATATCGTTAATTGGCTTTACCAATAGGTACACTCCATTTAAAAGCTTAACTCGCTCTTGAGTAATAACACCACGTTCTTTTTTGAACTTTTCTTGTTTAATATTGGCTTCTTTCAAGTTCTGAGCATCTACCAAAAGCTTATCGATAAGCACTTCGTTGCAACCTTCGGCTACAAGCTCAGCCTTGTGATCGGTAGCTGTTCCAGCATGTTCTTCCATAAAAAGAATCATTCTAGGCTGCGATTGGCGTACTTTTTCTATATCGTTAAAACCAAATTGATTTTGAACGGCCTTATTGTTCTTAAAAGCTTTACGAACGAAATAGGCTACCGTTTTATAATCGGTATTGCACGTTGCCATGGCGTTGAGAACATCTTGTGTGCACTCAGCCATTTCATCTATTATAACTTGATCCGATTTAAGTACCGTAACGGCATTAATCGCATTCTTAATTGCTGCTGCGTATTCAGGTGTAAAAGTAGAATCGAATGCTGTAAAACTTACTACATCAGTAGTGTACATTCTAGCTACGACTTCTGAATGTTCGAGAAGTTTGGCTTCGGGCATTTTAAATAATCTATCGTTAATAGGCATTTATTGGGTATTTGGGTCTTATTAAAATGGATGCTTAGTAATCCAGATCATAAATCTGGTAGTGAGAGAGTGAGAAAAGCAGAGGCTTATTATATCAAGCATATTTTTCGAGAGATCGTATTCATTTTTTTACGGCGAACACCTAAATGTCTCGCTTTAGCTTCTGTGAAAATGGGCGAGCAATTTCCAAATCGGGCGAGCATCCGTCGAACTTGGGCGAGGGTTCCTCGAACTCGGGCGAAGGCTCCTCGAACTTGGGCGAAGGCTCCCCAAAAGCGGCGAAGAACAAAAACTTTGGGCGAGCTATGCGCTGTTTTTTTACACCCTATTCCGACCTTGTTTGTTCTTCGCCCGATAGGATAACAGGTGTTTTCAACTCATTTACATATATGTTTAATTTTATTATGTCGTTTTTATGTGATTTGCACATCTATCTTGTTTGTAATCTTCTATTTGCTTGTTTGTAGTGTATTAGTTGCTTTGCATGAATGATATTCCTAGTTTACAACCTATGTTTTTATTTTTTTGCGATATTGAAATTAAGTAAAATAAACAGAATTGATACTTGTCAAGTTTGTCAAGTTTAAGAGAAACCGTGATTTTAAGTTTGATTAACATTTGTCAGAATGCTTTCGTTGGCTTCTTTTTTCAATTTTGAAATAAAAGCTTACTTTTAGGATCACAATTAAAATAGAAGAAACTAGACTAAAATATAAATGCCATGAGTCAAATAAATGAGTTGGTTGATTATTACTTTGAGAAGAAGAAATCGGGTATGGATTTCTCTGAAATAAGAAAAGAGCTGAAAACTAAAGATCTTAGTGATCATGAAATTAAGAAAATCATCATAGAGATTGATGCGAAAGCCTTGGCGCATGCTCAGACTTCTGGTAAAATGAAGCCTAAAGATTTACGCCTAATTGGATATGCCTTAATGTTGATTGGTGGAGGCTTAACTTTTGCTGTTTATTTTAAGGTGTTAGTTTTGGGTAAATTTTTATTTGCTGCCTATGGTCCCGTAATCATTGGTTATATTTTAGTTGTAATGGCTCGTCGTCAGCAAAAGAAACAAGCGTAAGAATATTATAAAACTTAAGATATGGACATTAGAAAAAACGAAAGCCAGTTGGTTTGTATTGCCAAATTTATGGCCGTTCCTGGTAAAGTGAATGAACTAATTAAGAATCTTCATGCTTTAATTCCCGTGACGCTTCAAGAGGGTGGCTGTATTCGTTATGAATTGAATCAGTGTATTGATGATGAGAATCGACTTACATTTATTGAGAAGTGGTTTGATGAGAAGACATTCAATGCACATTGTGCAACACCTTATATCACGCAGTTTTTTAACGAAGGGAAACCTCTTCATGTTGAAGAATTTGAAGTGACGCTTCATAAAGAGATTTTGAAATAAGATGATTCGCAGAATTACAGAATCTTCATAATTATCAGAATGAGATTTTCATTTCACGCAAAGCTGTAGGTATAAAGCCTATGCCTTTGCGTTTTTTTGCGTAAATCTTAGCGCTCTTGGCGTGGAAGCTATTGGTATGTGTATTCTGAGATTTTGCAACAAGATGATTCACAGAATTACAGAATTTTCATAATTAGCAGAAAGTATAGAGTATGTGTTTTCTGTAAATTTTGTAATTGCTGGAAATTGTACTACATCCTATAAATAAGAAAAAGGCTACTGAACAATGTGTTTAGTAGCCTTTTTTAATGTTGTTAAATCTGGTTAAAGAGGAATATTTCCGTGTTTCTTTGGCGGATTGTGTTCGCTCTTATTACGACACATTTCCAAAGCTTGAATTATCTTATAACGCGATTGTTTAGGTTGTATCACTTCATCAATATAACCCATCTCAGCAGCCTTGTAAGGGTTTGCAAACTTATCGCGGTAATCTTCAATTGCCGCAGTTCTTTCTTCATCGCTTAAGTTCTTACTCACAATATTTACTGCACCTTCGGCCCCCATTACTGCAATTTCACCCGTAGGGAAAGAGTAATTGATATCGGCACCAATATGTTTTGATGCCATTACGTCGTATGCACCACCATAGGCCTTACGAGTAATCAATGTAATTTTAGGAACAGTAGCTTCAGCAAAGGCATATAATAGTTTTGCACCATGCTTTATGATACCACCATACTCTTGCTCCGTTCCAGGAAGAAAACCAGGTACATCAACTAAAGTAACAAGTGGAATGTTAAAGGCATCGCAAAAGCGAACAAAACGAGCAGCTTTAGTTGATGAATTAATATCTAATACACCAGCTAAGAATGCAGGATTATTAGCGACGATACCAACTGGTTGTCCACCAAAGCGAGCAAAACCAATTGTGATATTTTGAGCGTAAAGTGGCATCAATTCAAAGAAGTTCTTATCATCAACAATTGTTTCGATAATGTCTTTGATATTGTAAGGCTTGTTAGGATCAACAGGCACCATATTCTGCAACTTCTCATCCTCTCGATGAATATTGTCGGTACATGGTTTTACCGGTGGATCTTCCATATTGTTGGATGGAAGAAAGGTCATCAACTCACGCAGCATCATCATAGCTTGCTCGTCGTCGTCAGCCATAAGATGAGCCACACCAGATTTCGAGTTGTGCGTAATTGCTCCACCCAATTCTTCTTTGGTAACTTCTTCGTGAGTTACCGTTTTAATTACATCAGGGCCAGTAACAAACATATACGAGGTATCTTTCACCATCATGATAAAGTCGGTGAGGGCAGGAGAGTAAACTGCTCCACCAGCACATGGTCCCATAATGGCCGAAATTTGTGGAATAACACCCGAGCCACGAACATTCTGATAGAATATATCGGCATAACCTGCAAGGGATTGAACACCTTCTTGAATACGTGCTCCTCCAGAGTCGTTAAGCCCAATAATTGGTGCTCCCATTTTCATGGCTAGCTTGGTGACTTTTACAATCTTATCAGCATTCGAACGACTTAATGAACCTCCAAATACAGTGAAATCTTGAGCAAATACATAGCACAAACGACCATCAATTTTACCATAACCTGAAACGACGCCGTCGCCAAGGAATTTAGTCTTTTCCATCCCAAAATCTGTAGATCGATGAGTGACCATCTTGTCGATTTCGGTGAAGGTATCAGGATCCATCAGATCCTTAATTCTTTCACGAGCCGTTTTCTTGCCTCCGGCATGATGTTTTGCAATTCGTTCTTCGCCACCACCCAATTCGGCTTTTTTACTTAGCTCTTCAAATTTTTTTATTTTGTCTTCTATAGTAAGCATGTTTCTTTTTTTATTGATAGAAATTAGAATAACTATTAGGGAAACCCCATCACTCTATTTTGTAAATTATTCGATATGAATTAAAGCCTGATTGGCTTTAATTGTATCTTCTTCTTTTACAAAAATCTCTGAAATGCTACCATCTTTCCCTGCTTTATATTCACTTTCCATTTTCATTGCTGAAATGATGATGACGGTATCTCCTTTCTTAACTTCATCGCCTAAGGCAACCTGTATTTTAACAACTTTGCCTGGCATTGGTGAGATAATAGTACTTTGTTCATCTTCCGAATCACCTCCTGTTCGTGCCTGTAAGTATTTAGTTTCAGCATCAATTATTTCAGCATCGTATGAGTGGTAAAATGTATTGACTGAGTATTTCTTTGGAGAATCAGTGTCGATAAGTTCAACATTGTATGAGCGACCCTTGAATAGAATGGAATAAACACCTTTCTCAACTTGGTAACAATCCAAGTCGTATTCGTTATCATCCACCATTATTTTTACTTGATTGCCTGATTCTGCTAGCAATTCGACCTTGGCAGTTCTATCGCCTAGTTTTATTTCTAGTGACATAATCTATATTTTAAGTGGATTAGTTTTTATTGGCTCTATGCATGGCAGATCGTCGTCCGAATTCTTTCCATTTTGTACCCGCCGTGATAGCATCACTACCAGGTGCATTAGTAAGCTTGTGATTATAGTCTAGAAAAGCGGCAATAATAGCTAGGTCTTCAAATCTGCCTTTAGCCGAATCGGGAGCCATTAAGAAGTCTTCGTTGTCTTGAATAAAGTGGGTGTTGTAATTACCTTCTTTAAAATCAGGGCAATCCATTATGCGTTCTAGAAAATGAATTGAGGTTTTTACGCCTGTAATTTTATATTCAAACAAGGCTCTACGCATTCTCTCTATGGCTTCGGCACGTGTTCTTGCCCAAACAATAAGCTTGGATATCATAGGGTCGTAATGGATTGGAATCTCATAACCCTTGTATACATAACCGTCAGTTCTAACACCTAAACCCATGGGTTCAGTAATGTGAGTAATCACGCCAGGACTTGGCATAAAGTTGTTGTCGGTGTCTTCGGCATAAATTCTACATTCAATGGCGTGTCCAAATTGGAAAACATCTTCTTGTTTTATCTCTAAAGGTTTACCTTCTGCAATCTCAATTTGAGCTTTAACAAGATCGTAACCTGTTACCCTTTCGGTGATAGGGTGCTCAACCTGAAGGCGAGTATTCATTTCTAAGAAATAGTAGTTGAGATCATCATCAACAAGGAACTCTATTGTTCCTGCACCGTGATAGTTAACTGCTTTGGCTGCTTCAACTGCAGACTGTCCCATTTTTGCACGAAGTTCTGGTGTCATCAGTGGAGAAGGTGTTTCTTCAACGACCTTTTGATGTCGACGTTGTACAGAACATTCTCTTTCGCAGAGATGGATAACATTACCATGTTGATCACCTAAAATCTGGAATTCTATGTGATGCGGAGATGAAATGTACTTTTCCACATAAACAGCATCGTCACCAAATGATGACATGGCTTCTGATTTGGCAGCACGAAGGGAGCTTAGAATGTTTTCTTCTTTGTCTACCATTCTCATTCCTTTTCCACCACCTCCAGCCGAGGCTTTAATCATAACCGGAAGTCCGACTTCTTTAATAACTCTAAGAGCCATTTCGTCATCCTTAAGGTTTTCTTTGGTTCCAGGAACAACAGGAACACCAGAATTGATCATGGTTGTTCGGGCTGTAATCTTATCGCCCATTGTCGAGATAATTTCAGGAGTAGGGCCTATAAAAATGATTCCTTCATCTTGACATCTTTTTGAAAATTCAGCATTCTCGCTGAGGAAACCATAACCAGGATGAATGGCATCGGCTTTTGATATTTTAGCAACCTCAATAATCTTGTCGATATTAAGGTAACTTTCATTTGATGGAGCAGGTCCAATTGGATAGGCGTAATTGGCATATCTAACATGCATGGCTGTTCGGTCAGCGTCAGAATATACAGCAATTGATTGAATGCCTATTTCCCTACATGATCTCATAACTCTTAAGGCTATTTCACCTCTGTTTGCTACAAGTACTCTTGTAATTTTCTTGGTCATAGTTAGGGTTTTGTATTAAATTATGATCAAATAAATATCTGTTTTTATTCAGATAAGTGTGGTTAATTGATTCGTAATTTTGAATTAAGCAGTCTAAATATAAATAAAAAAAAATGGCTCTCCCTATTTTATCGCCTAATAAAAACTACTCTGGGTTCATTTGTTCAAGGTTTAAGGGATTTGTAGTGGTGTTGTAATGTGCGGATTAGTAGTGTCTTATATTGCTATTTTGCTGTGTGGATAGTATGAGGATATAAGGATGATAAAATCCTTATTTGTATTTATGAGTAAATCAATCGTGTACTCTTATAAGGTGAATTTGAATTAATGAATTATTTCGTTAATAATTCAAAATGTATAATAGGAGAGTGTTGCTATTGAAAGAAGGATTGCATATTTCTTTCATTATATTTGTGGTGAAGTTTAAAAGCCGATTGATTTGAATCAATAATATAGTTTGATGGAAGATAATAGTAAGATTAGAGAAGAACAGCCAAAGAATCTTTTGCATGGTGTTAAGTTGGTTGATATATTGGAATATTTACATGCAGTTTATGGTTGGAAAGAATTAGGGCACAGAATAGATATACGATGTTTTCAGTCAAATCCTACGATGAAATCGAGTTTGAAGTTCCTAAGAAAAACGCCTTGGGCCAGAGAGCAGGTGGAGCAATTGTATTTAGATACCTATAAGAAAATGTTTTAAATGATCTGTTATCTAGTTGTTTAAGTTTGTTAAGCGAATTTTAACATTTTTTAGTTCGGAAGAGTCCGAACTAATCGTACATTTGTATCGTTAAGTTTTAGAAGCTATGAAGAATCTGAAAGAATTAGAGGAACAGAAAAAAATATTAGTAGAAAAATATGGTCTTTTTATGGAGAAGCAGGAAAAGTTCACGCCTATTTCTGCTCGAATATTTGCGACTCTTCTAATTAATAAGGAAAATGGATCGACCTTCGATGAGTTGGTTAATTTTCTGGGAGCTAGTAAAAGTACGATATCTACAAATTTAAAAAGTTTGCAAGAATCTGATACTATCGATTTTTTCACGAAGCCTGGAGATCGTAAAAAGTATTTCACCTTGAATCCAGTTGGATTTTTATCAAGAATTGAAGATGATCTAAAAATGTATAAGACAGAGCACCAGCTGGCAACTGAAGTTGTAAATTTTAAAAAGGAAGCCAATGAAATTCTGAATAATACAGATGATGAGTTTGAACTTTCACACGAAACACCATACTTAGATTACCTTACAAATACCATTTCTATTATAGAGCAATTGCGAAATGATATTCGAACCAAATGCTCTGTCTTTCAGAGGTTTGATAGTAGTTATCCCGAATAGATATAATATTCACAATCATTAACTTAATGGATTAGTCTGAAAATTGTACGTCAGTACATGAATTCTCAAACAAATTAAGTTCGACAATATCAGAACTAAAAGAACCGAACAAATATAATATTACCACTATCTAAAAAATGAAATCTGCACTTATTTTATCCGACCAGAAAGAATAAGTGCAGATTTCTTAAGCATTAAAATTCAAATAATTATCACATGAAAAGGAACTACATCTTAGCAAGTATAGCAATAATCTTATTAGGCTTAAGTGCTTGTAAGGATACGTCACAAAAGCATATGGCAAAAGGGCCTATGGCTTTTCCTGTTCAATCAGCAGTGAAAAATAATGTTAGCGTATATAATGAATATGCTGCTAATATTGAAGGAGAACAAAATATTGAAATTCGTGCAAAAGTCGATGGTTTTATCGATAAGATATATATCGACGAAGGAACAGAAGTTAAAAAGGGACAACTGCTATTTAAATTAAGTGCGGAAACTTTGAACCAGCAAGTTAATGTTGCAAACGCTAATATTGAAGTTGCAAAAGCTCAAGTTGTTTCAGCTCAGGTTGAAGTCGATAAAGTAAAACCATTGGTTGAAAAGAATATTATAAGTTCGGTTCAATTAAAAACTGCGGAAAGTAATTTGAATGCTGCAAATGCTCAATTAATTGCTGCTAAAGCTCAATATCAGAATGCTAAAGAGAACCTAGCTTATACAATTATCAAGAGTCCTGTTGATGGTATTGTAGGTAGCTTGCCTTATAAAGTTGGTAGTTTAGTAGGTCGATCAGAGCCAAAACCTCTTACCACAGTTTCAAGCATTAATAATGTGTACGCCTATTTTAATTTAAACGAGAAACAATTGCTTCAATTTAATAGAGGATTAAATGGAAGTAGTGTTGCTGATAAGATTAAAGAACTACCTGATGTTGAGTTGATACTTGCAGATGGTTCAACTTACGATCATAAAGGAAGAATTGAGACGATTAATGGAATGGTTAATCCACGAACAGGAAGCATTAGTTATCGCGCTATTTTCCCAAATCCATCCAATCTATTGAGAAGTGGTATTAGTGGAACAGTAAAATTCCCTTCGAATCAGAATGAAGTGATACTTGTTCCTCAGAAAGCAACATATGAATTGCAAGGAAAGAAATTTGTTTATCTGGTAAACTCTGAAAATAAGGTTGAAGCGAAAGAGATTATTGTTAGTGAATCTTTAAACAAGGATTTCATTGTTAGAAATGGCTTAAACGAAGGCGAGATTTTTGTGGTTGATGGTTTGATCAAACTACGTGAAGGAATGCAAATTGCTCCTCAAGTTCCAGAACTAACAGCAGGCATAGAAAATAAAACCGCTGTATCTAATAAATAATCCACGAGTACAATAACATTCCAAAAATATAATCATGTTTAAAATATTTATTGAACGGCCGGTATTATCGACCGTAATATCTATACTCATCCTAATTTTAGGAGTTTTAGGGCTCTCTTCTTTACCACGAGAACAGTTTCCAGAGATTGCACCACCAACTGTACAAATCTCGGCATCTTATCCTGGAGCAAATGCGGAAACCTTATTGAAAAGTGTTGTGGTTCCTATCGAAGAGGCAGTTAATGGTGTTGAAAATATGACCTATATGGCATCAACTGCAAGTAACGATGGTACAGCTACTATTAGCGTCTATTTTGAACTTGGAACCAATGCCGATATTGCAGCGGTAAATGTTCAAAACAAAGTGGCAACTGTAACAAGTAAGTTACCACAAGTGGTGATCCAGTCTGGCGTAACCACAAAAAAAGTGATGAATAGTGTATTGATGTTCTTTTCTTTATACTCCGATAATGAGGATTTAGATGCAACATTTGTTGAGAATTATGCACACATCAACCTAATTCCTATGATTAAAAGGATTAACGGAGTTGGTGATACCAAGGTGTTTGGTGCTCGTGATTATTCTATGAGAATTTGGTTGAAACCTGAGAAAATGGCGGCCTATGGCTTAATGCCTCAGGATGTGGTTGCAGCTTTAGATGAGCAAAACCTTGAGGCATCTCCAGGTAAGTTTGGTGAAAATTCGTCTCAGTCATTTGAATATGTGATCCGTTACAAAGGAAAGCTATCTACTCAAGAAGAGTATGAAAATATTATTCTTCGATCGGAAGGAAATTCAGATTTTCTACGTTTGAAAGATGTTGCACGAATTGAATTGGGAGCTTTTAGTTATGCAACTAAAAATATTACCAATGGTTACCCATCTGCAGCAATTGGGGTCTATCAAACGTCAGGCTCTAATGCACAGGAGATTATTAAAGAAGTAGAACGCACACTTGAAAAAGCGAAAAAAGGTTTTCCAAAAGGAGTGGATTATGTGATTCCATTTAATACCAATGATTTCCTTGATGCGTCAATTAGTAAAGTGTTAATCACTTTATTTGAAGCATTTTTACTGGTATTCCTTGTTGTTTTCTTGTTTCTACAAGATTTTAGATCAACATTAATTCCAGCCATAGCCGTACCTGTATCTATTATTGGTACTTTTTTCTTCCTAAACTTATTTGGCTTTTCTATCAACATGTTAACTCTGTTTGCATTGGTGTTAGCCATTGGTATTGTGGTTGATGATGCAATTGTCGTCGTCGAGGCCGTTCATGCAAAACTAGATAAGGGAGCAAAAAGTGCTAAGAAAGCGACTATATCCGCCATGAGCGAAATTACAGGTGCAATCATCTCGATTACATTGGTAATGTCGGCTGTATTTATTCCAGTTTCATTTTTGGAAGGTCCTACAGGTGCTTTTTATAAGCAGTTTGCAATTACACTTGCGGTAGCCATTGTCATATCAGCGATTAATGCCTTAACCTTAAGTCCGGCATTGTGTGCCTTATTATTAAAACCACACGACCCTAGCGAAGAACACAAAAAAGGAATAGCAAGCCGTTTTTATACATCATTTAATACTGGTTTTGATGTTATTACTGAAAGATATACCAATTCGGTTCGTTTTCTTATTCGTAGAAAATGGTTGTCAGGTGTAATTCTTATTGTATTTATTGCCCTTGCTGGATGGTTCTTTAAAACAACACCAACTGGGTTTATACCCAATGAGGATCAGGGAATTATCTTCTGTGATATTTCTTTACCTCCAGGAAGTACAATAGAGAGAACTAGTGATGTTGCTGGTAAAGTGGAAGCAATCATTAATGGAATGGACGTTGTTAAAGAAAATATGTTCATTGTTGGGTTTAGTATGTTGAGTAATACTAATGGTGGTTCAAAAGCTTTTGCTGTAATTAAACTTAAAGATTGGAAGGAACGTAAAGAAGATCACCAAAAATCAAGTGCGATTGTTGGACAATTATTTGGAATGACAGCAGGAATCAATGAAGCTAGAATTCTGTTTTTTACACCGCCTACTGTTCGTGGGTTTGGTAATTCAGATGGTTTTGAACTTCAATTGCAGGATAGATCGAATGGTGAATTTGATGATTTAATGGCTAAGAGTGGACAATTCCTTTCTGCCTTAAACCAACGCCCTGAAATTAAATTTGCGATGACTTCTTTTAACACAGGATTCCCTCAGTACGAGATGGAGGTTAATGTGGAAAAAGTAAAAGAAGCTGGTATATCTGTAAATGGCTTATTTGCGACCCTTCAAGGATATTATGGTAGTTGGTATGCGGCCGATTTTAACCGATTCGGGAAGCAATATCGTGTTATGATTCAAGCAGCTCCTGAAGATAGAGAGACGGTTGAGTCGATGAATAATGTGTTCGTTCGAAATGCACGAGGAGAATTGGTGTCAGCAAGTCAATTTGTTAGCCTGAAAAAGGTTAGTGGTCCTGATGTTGTGAGTCGTTTCAACCTATTTAACTCTGCAAAGATCAATGGTAACGTAAATCCTGGTTACAGTACTGGTGATGCCATCAAAGCCATTGAGGAAGTTGCTACGGAAACGCTACCATCAAACTATGGGTATGAATTCTCCGGAATGACACGTGAAGAACAGAAATCAGGAAATCAGGCCATTTTAGTATTTGTCTTGAGTTTGATTTTCGTCTATTTCCTACTGGCAGCACAGTATGAATCTTACATTCTGCCTTTTGCTATTATTTTATCTCTTCCTATAGGGATATTTGGAGCGATTTTCTTTGTGAAAATTATAGGTCTAGAGAATAATATTTATTTCCAAGTTGCTCTGATCATGTTAATTGGTCTGTTAGCTAAGAATGCTATTCTGATTGTAGAGTTTGCTTTACAACGTCGTCGTCAAGGAATGGAATTGACGCAAGCTGCTGCCGAAGGAGCGAAAGCTCGTTTACGTCCTATTTTAATGACTTCGTTTGCCTTTATTCTTGGATTGGTTCCATTAATGCTTGCAAATGGTGCTGGTGCTGTAGGTAACCGTTCTATTGGTTCAGGAGCAGTTGGAGGTATGTTAATTGGAACTGTATTTGGTGTATTTGTAATCCCAGCATTCTTTGTGATTTTCCAATCGATACAGGAAAAAATAACAGGAGCGCCTAAGCCAGAAGAAAACGAATTGGAAATAGCAGAATAAATTGAACGAAATGATGAAGAAAAGATATATAATCATTAGTCTGGTACTAACAGCATTCAGTCTTCAATCCTGTTTTGTTGCTAAAGAATACCAGCAACCTGAGATAGAAATTCAAGATCAGTATAGAAATATTGAGACATCTGATTCTGCTACTTTGGCTAGTATGCCATGGGAGAGTTTATTTACCGATAGTCAATTAAAGAATCTAGTGACTGAAGCACTAGATTCCAATCTTGATTTATTAATGGCTGTTGAACGTGTAAATGCTGCCGAAGCTTATTTTAAGCAAGGAAAGATGGGATATCTACCAAGTCTTAGCATGGGTGCAAATACTAGCAAATACGAATGGTCGGACAATAGCATATCAGGAATTTATTCAGGTGGAAATGGTTCCGGCTACGAAAATTACCAATTAACAGGTACCATTTCGTGGGAAGCTGATATCTGGGGGAAAATCAGAAGCAATAAAAGAGCAAGCCAAGCAGGTTATTTGCAAAGTGAAGCTGCTCGAAGGGCTGTAGAAAGTTCTTTAGTTGGCAATTTAGCATCAGCTTATTTTCAACTGCTTGCATTAGATGCGCAGGTTGATGTTGCAAAACAAACAGTAACCAACCGCATGGAAGGCCTGGAAACCATGAAAAGTCTGAAAGAAGCAGGTCAGGTAACTGAAGCTGCAGTAAAACAGACCGAAGCGCAATTGTACAGCACTCAAATTCTTCTTTTAAACTTAGAAGAAAATGTAAAGCTGTTAGAGAATACCCTTTCTCTTCTGCTGGGACAAAATGCCGGAGATATTGTTCGTGGAAAATTAGCTGATCAGAATGTACTGATTGAATTACAAACTGGTTTTCCTGCTCAATTGTTAAGAAACCGACCCGATGTAATGGTTGCTGAATATGGCCTGATGAATGCTTTTGAGCTAACCAATGTTGCTCGCAGTAACTTCTACCCTAGTTTGAGTATCAGCGCAAGCACAGGATTGGAAAGTATTAATTTTGATGATTGGTTCAGTACCTCCTCTTTGTTTAGTAACGTGATTGGGAATTTAACCCAACCACTTTTTAACAAGCGAAGTATCAGAACCAAGTTTGAAGTAGCCAAAGCTCAACAAGCCGAAGCACGTTACAATTTTCAAAAGTCGATACTAAATGCTGGTAAAGAAGTTTCGGATGCCTTGTACAGCTATCAGTCTGAAGGAAGAAAATATGAAATCCAGAAATTGGAATTGGAAGCCTTAACAAAAGCTGTTGAATATTCGGAAGAATTGTTGAACAATGGCTACCAAAACACAACTTATATTGAGGTGCTGACTGCTCGTAGTAATGCTCTTACTTCAGAGATCAATACCATAGATACTAAATTCCAACAATTAAATTCCGTTGTTGAACTTTATAAAGCATTAGGTGGTGGATGGATAAAGTAAGATTTTTTTTTTTCATATTTAGGATAGAAATGAAAAGACAGCTATTTAGCTGTCTTTTCTAGTACCTATACGTGTGTTTTTTTTACTTATTGATTTCTCCTCCATACTCAAACCCCAAACTTTCAAGTTCTTTTTGTATGATCGCGAGTTCGATTTTATTTCCTGATATACGAAGTTGTTTTTGTTCTAAGTTAACTTCTGCTAAATCGATATTTTTAAGAGCACTTATATGCTTTTCAACTGAGTTTTTACAATGATTACAACTCATGCCTAATACCGAGATCAAGTAGTTGTTTGTTTCATCTACGAGAGTAGAATTATCTGTTGTTTTACGTTTAAGGATTGCTTTTTGAATGTAGCCATTTATAATTAATAAAGTCAACGAAATACTGCTTCCCCATTGTAACCAAAGTGGTAATGAAAAGTGACCTTCGTGAGCACCCATATGAGAGTGTAATCCTTTAAGAGTAAACCATTCTCTTGGTAGGGTGTAATCTATCAGTAAGCCAAAAACAAGTGCTCCTAATATGATCGAAATTAGGTAAGCAAATGTTGTTTTCTTTCCCAAAACCTTGTTTAAAACAGTAATGGTAGCTGCATTGGTTGCAGGGCCTGCCATTAGAAAAACTAAGGCAGCACCAGGTGAAACACCTTTCATTAAAAGCACTGCAGCTACAGGAACCGATGAGGTTGCACAGATATATAGAGGAACTGATGCAATAAGAATCACTAGCATACCAATAATATCATTCCCCACATATTTGGCGAAGAAATCATCGGGAAGGGCAACTGAAATTAGAGCTGCCAGAAGTAAGCCTATAACCAACCATTTTGAAATATCTTGAAGAAAATCAACAAAAGCATATTTGAACATTGCATAGATTTTCGAATGCTTAGTATTTTTTGTTGTTTCACAAGAGTCAGCGCATTCATCATTTTGCTCTGAATTTGTACCACAATTTTGTACTTCAATTTGACTATTATTTTCAATTCCATTTTCCTTTTTATCGTAACGATTGGCAAGCATGCCGCCAACGTACCCTGTAACTAAAGCAATAATTGGACGTATAATGGCAAATGGAAGTCCTAATAAAGAATAGGTGACCAAAATGGAATCGACACCTGTTTGTGGAGTTGATATAAGAAAAGAGACTGATGAACCTTTACTCGCTCCGCTCTTGTAGAATGAAATTCCTGTTGGAATAACACCACAGGAGCAAAGTGGCATTGGAATGCCGAGTAGTGAAGCGTTTAAAACGGATCGTCCATCTTTTTTTCCCATGTACTTGTCGATAAATCTTTGTGGAATTGCAACTTTTAATAGCCCTGCAAAAAAGAAACCCAAAAGTAAATAAGGCGACATTTCATTCAGTATCTGAATAAAATCGATGAAAAATTGTTTGATATATAGTGTTATGTCCATGCTTTTGTTGGTTGATATGACGAAAGTATAAAAATATCTGGATTATTAATATGTGTAAGCTGTGATTTCGGGATGTTCAAGCAAAATACCTACATCTAGGTATTTCCATTTATTCAGAATAGATCTAGTTTAGCAGCGTGAAACAATTGAGAATTTTATTGAAAAACGATTACATCTAAACTATATAAAAAAATGAAAAAAGGATTATTGTTATTTATGGCTGTTGCCTTTGTTTTCGGATTGAAAGCACAAGAAGTAAAGGATGAATACAAGAGTATTGGTACTACGATTTTAGAAAGAATTAAAGATGAAAAGTTAAGTATTGGTGGTTACGGTGAGGTTCACTACAACCAGCAAGTTAGTGGACAAACTCGTTATAACGGTAATATGGATGTTCACCGTATGGTGATGTTTTTTGGATACCAGTTCAACGACAAAACGGCATTTATTACTGAGCTTGAATTCGAACACGTAAAAGAAGTTTACGTTGAGCAGGCATTCATAAACTACAGTGTTAGCCCAAGCACTAGTTTACGTGCAGGTTTAATGTTGGTACCAATGGGTATCGTAAATGAGTATCACGAGCCAACTACTTACAATGGTGTTGAGCGTCCAAGTGTCGATAAGTATATTGTTCCAACTACATGGAGAGAGATTGGTTTCGGTATCAATGGTCGTTTAGCTAATGCACCTTTAAAGTACCAAATGTATATCATGAATGGTTTCAATGGTTATGACGGATCAAGTAAGCTTAGAGCTTCGGATGGTGTACGTAAAGGTCGTCAGAAGGGTGCTGAATCAACTTTCACATCTCCTTCATTGTCAGCCAAAGTTGATTACTATGGAGTTAAAGGATTAAATCTTGGCCTTTCGGCTTACTTAGGTAAGACTCAGTCATCTGCTTTCGACGGATTAGATAAAGATGATAGCATTGCTGAAAATTTTGCAGATTCA
Source organism: uncultured Marinifilaceae bacterium (assembly GCA_963977525.1). Classification (GTDB taxonomy): domain Bacteria; phylum Bacteroidota; class Bacteroidia; order Bacteroidales; family Marinifilaceae; genus Ancylomarina. Next base: position 20,113 of record CAXBPC010000029.1, on the reverse strand, counting down.
ACTCGTGTCGGAATAAGCATGATTGGGCTTGATGTACGTTACAGACTTGATGCACTGCGCTTGAAAGGTCAGTATATTCACTCTTTCTTGAACAATGTTGATGAGTATAATAAAGTATCTGATGGTGCTGATTTAGGAAAGCAAATGATGGGTTACTATGTTGAAGCTGGTTACGATTTACTTCACGGTAAAGAGCAAGCTTTAGTACCATTTGTACGTTACGAGAACTACAATACACAGCAAAAAATGGCTGCTGGGGAAACAGCGAACAAAGCATACGATCGTGAAGATATATTTGTAGGATTAAGCTATCATCTAGCAAAAGGTGCTGTTGTAAAGGCGGACTACCAATATTCAAAAAATGGAAATGATGATAAAGCTTATTTCCTAAACTTTGGAGTAGGCGTTTGGTTCTAAGAAAATGTTGACTACAATATTGTAATCTTTGATTGCGAAGTAGGTGGTTTTTCATTTGCTTCGCAATTTCTGTTTTAAAACTATATTTATGAGAAAAACTGCTATTTTAATTTGTTTACTGACTTCCAGTCTTTTACTTCATGCTGGTGATTATCCAAAATCAGTTCAGAAGAGAATTGATAAAACCTTAGTAAAGCTATTTCCTAAAATGTTAGTTGAGCTAAAAGAGATGGATTTATCAACAGAATTAACTTCAGTATATACTTCTGTTAGAGGTGTTAAAGTATCTCGTTTAAAATCAGCCGATTCTGAGCTTGGGTATGCTTGTTTTGCATCTTCAAAGGGCAAGCACGACTATTTTGATTATATGGTCATCTTTGATAAAGAATTGGTGATTAAGAAAGTTAAGGTGCTTATATACCGATCTACTTACGGTGGGGAAATTATGTCTCACTCTTGGCTAAAACAATTCATAGGTGAAACCAATGGACAGGAAATGGCTATGGATAAAGATATCGATGGAATTTCTGGAGCAACATTATCTGCACCATCAATCACTCTAGGTGTGAAAGATTTAAGTTTGTTAATTGCCGAGATCACACGACGAGATAAAATGAATTAAGCTTCTATTAATGGTATTGTAAATGTGAAAGTAGAACCTTTATTTTCTTCACTTGTTATCCATATTGTACCGCCATTTGTTTTTGTGAATTCTTTACACAGAATTAAGCCTAATCCTGTTCCTGTTTCTTTATTAGTACCTAAGGTAGATAAGTTGCTATCAATTTCAAATAGCATCTCTTGGTTCAAATGACTTATTCCTATTCCTCTGTCTTGAACTGATAAGTGAAGCATATTACCTTTTGTTTCAGCAGAGATTGTAATCTCTGATTTAGGATAAGAAAATTTTATTGCATTACTCAATAGGTTGCGAATTATCGTATTAACCATGTTAATATCTGCATTAACATGTATGTTTTTATCAACATGAGATATTATCTCTATAGATTTTTCTTTCGCTTTAAGTCTCTGAATTTCGATATTTTCCTCAATCACCTCAGACAGGTAGAAATCTACTGCGTAATGTTTAATACTACCTAGTTGAGCTTTTGCCCATTGTAAGAGATTTTCAAGAAGAGAGTTCAAATTTCTTGCCGACTGATTCAAATATGTATTGTATTCTGCTACCGTCTCAATTTCTTTTGATGAACTACACTCATCGTCTATTAAATTTGAAAAACTGAGTATTGCTCCCAGAGGTGATCGTAAATCGTGAGCAATTATAGAGAAGAATTTATCTTTGGTGCTATTGATCAGTCTTAGTTTCTCATTTGATTCTTCCAGTCTAATGTTAAAATCCTTAATTGTCTTGTGAGCTCCAGACATTCTTCGCAAAAGGAAGATGATAATTACGAGTATAACAATAGAAATTCCAAAGCTAATAAAGTATTGATTTTTTCTTTGAATTTCTTTGTCAAGATTAAGCTGTGATAATTGATTTTGAGCCTTTAATAAGTCGTTTTCTTTTTCTTTTTTTTCAGTCTCGTAAAGAGTTTGCATTTGAATAATGTTCTCTGATTTTTCATTTTTTATAAAGAGATCTCGTAGAGAGTCATATTCGAAGAAAGCTTTTTCGGCAAGCCCTAAATCTCCTGTTGCAAAATAATACTCAGTTTTAAATTTGGCCAAATCGAGTTCTTTACCTTTCATCTTGATCTCTTTAGCAAGGGTAATCGCATCTGAAAGAAAGATATTTGCTTTGTCAAATTGTTTAAGCTTTGTATAAACTTTTGCTAGAAACTCATAATTATAAACATAGTCTATTTTTGATTTTCTATTCTTAGCAATATCTAAAGACTTCTCTAAATATTCTATTGCTAGATTGTAATTGGCTAAGGAATAGTGAACTGATCCCAGATTGTGATAATCTCGACCTACGTTTGTACTTCCTTGAGTTTGCGACTTTTTATCAATTTCGAGAGCCTTAAGGTAATAGTCAAGTGATTTTTGATATTCCTTTTTTTCTTCATAGGCTGTGCCTAAATTATTGTATATTATTGCAGTTTGGGCTTGGTTACTATTAGTAGATTTTAGTAAGTCATTTAATTTCATTATAGATATGTCCCATTGTTTTTTATAGGCATATATGTTGGTTATGTTTAGAAGAGCGCTGAATTTAAGATCTTTCAGTTTAAAAGCTTCTACAATGTTATTAGCTTTTAAATACACATCTAATGCTTTAGAGTAGTTTCCTAAGTCTGAATAAATATGCCCTAACTCGATATAAGAAATAGCTTCATATCTTCGAAGCTTGTTATTTTTAGATAGGTTTAGAGCAATTTTATACTGCTTTTCAGATTTGTATAATTGAGAACGACTTTCGTAGTTGTTCCCAATGAATAAATGTGATCGGACTATTAAATAGGGATTGTTTGCTGTAGTTGCAATTTTTAGAGATTCTTCGTACTGCTGTAAGGCTGTCTCAAATTTGAAATGTAATTGGTATGCAAAGCCTAAATTTTGTTGTGTGGTAATTGCAAGACTATCGTTTAAATTTTCATAATAGTGTTTTATGAGTTTTTGGGCAAAGTAGTTGCATGAATCAATATCCGTTTCTTGGTATTTATAGAATTGGGTTTTTAGATAATTCGATATGGAATCCTGTGTTTTATTTTCTGTTGAAAAACAAAAATTGGTTGAACAGAGCAATAAAATGAGGAGTAGGGGGGTGGTTAGTTTAGACATCTATAAGTCTTGGGATATGGTTAGTTGGTAAAATCATGTGTAAAAAAGCATTATGACGAAGCTTTTTTTATGCCGACTAAAGATATGCTTTTCTATATAAAATAGGGTGTAAAATCAATAAGAATAGTTATAAATAGACTGGCGGCAAAAGGGATTAAACATTTTGTTATGAAAGAGATAGGGCGGTTGATTATTGTTTTTAAGCTGTGTTGTATACATAAAAAAAATCTCGTCGTTAATTTGACAAAGCTTTGAGTATTTATTCGAATTTCCTAAATAAATTCAAAAGAAAATTGATAAAACTTTTGTGAATCTTTCCCCAAAAAGGCTTGTTGAGTTGATAGATATGGATGTTTCTGATACCTAGATTTCATCATATACATTGGTGATAAATACTAAGGTCTTACTTTTAAAATCAGCTGAATCTAATTTAGGCTATGCTTGTTTTGCATCTTCAAAGGGGAAGAACGACTATTTTGATTATATGGTCATCTTTGATAAAGAATTGGTGATTAAGAAAGTTAAGGTGCTTATATACCGATCTACTTACGGTGGGGAAATTATGTCTCACTCTTGGCTAAAACAATTCATAGGTGAAACCAATGGACAGGAAATGGCTATGGATAAAGATATCGATGGAATTTCTGGAGCAACATTATCTGCACCATCAATCACTCTAGGTGTGAAAGATTTAAGTTTGTTAATTGCCGAGATCACACGACGAGATAAAATGAATTAAGCTTCTATTAATGGTATTGTAAATGTGAAAGTAGAACCTTTATTTTCTTCACTTGTTATCCATATTGTACCGCCATTTGTTTTTGTGAATTCTTTACACAGAATTAAGCCTAATCCTGTTCCTGTTTCTTTATTAGTACCTAAGGTAGATAAGTTGCTATCAATTTCAAATAGCATCTCTTGGTTCAAATGACTTATTCCTATTCCTCTGTCTTGAACTGATAAGTGAAGCATATTACCTTTTGTTTCAGCAAAGATTGAAATCTCTGATTTAGGATAAGAAAATTTTATCGCATTACTCAATAGGTTGCGAATTATCGTATTAACCATGTTTATATCTGCATTAACATGTATGTTTTTATCAATATGAGATATTATCTCTATAGATTTTTCTTTCGCTTTAAGCCTCTGAATTTCGATGTTTTCCTCAATCATCTCAGACAGGTAGAAATCTACTGCTTGATGTTTAATGCTACCAAGTTGAGATTTTGCCCATTGTAAGAGATTTTCAAGAAGAGAGTTCAAATTTCTGGCAGATTCGTTTAAGTAGGTGTTATATTCTGCAACTGTCTCTATCTCTTTAGATGAAGAGCATTCATCGTCTATTAAATTTGAAAAGCTGAGAATAGCTCCTAATGGGGATCGCAAATCGTGAGCAATAATCGAAAAGAATTTATCTTTGGTGCTATTGATTAGTCTTAGTTTCTCATTTGAGACCTCCAGTTTAATGTTAAAATCCTTAATTGTCTTGTGAGCTCCAGACATTCTTCGCAAAAGGAAGATGATAATTACGAGTATAACAATAGAAATTCCAAAGCTAATAAAGTATTGATTTTTTCTTTGAATTTCTTTATCAAGATTAAGCTGTGATAATTGATTTTGAGCTTTTAATAGATCGTTTTCTTTTTCTTTTTTGTCTGTTTCATACAGCGTCTGCATTTGAATGATCTTCTCCGATTTTTCATTCTCACTAAAATTATTTCTTAGAGAATCATATTCAGTAAAGGCTTTTTGTGCCAGTTTTAATTTTCCTATTTCAAAATAGTATTCAGTCTGTAGTTTAGCTAAATCAAGCTCCTTTTTGATTAAGTTTAGTTCCTCAGCCATCGCTCTGGCTTTTGAAAGAAAACGAGCTGCTTTCTTAAAATCTTTTGTCTTAATGTAAACTTTCGACAGGAATTCATAATTATAGATGCATTCAAACTTTGAGTTGTTCTCTTCTGCGATCGCTAATGATGTGTTTAGGAAGTAAATTGCCTGTTCATAATCGCCAAGTCGATAGTTTATAGAGCCCAGGTTGTGATAATTAGATGAAAGGCCCAAAGTTATATCTCCAGATTTGCGAAGTTGCAAAGATTTAAGGCAGTGAATCAGGGCTTTGTTATATTCATTTAGAGCTTCGTAAATTGTTCCGATATTATTGTTAGCTATCGCCTGATAGTAAATATCATTATTCTCTTTGGCTAATGTCAGTATTTCGTTTTGTTTAGTTAGCGCTTTTTCCCATTGTTCATCAGCGCTGTAAACATTTGCAATATTAATAAGGCTGTTTATCCTTTCGTCATTAATATCGTTTTCTTCAACGATAGTATTGGCTTTTAAGAAAGCCTGAAGTGCTTTTTTTAAATAGCCTTGTTCCCTGTAAATATTGCCAAGTTCATTAAATGCGAATGTTTTATTATACACGAATGCTTTATGATCACGGCTATTAGGATGTTGAGCTATTCCTGTAGCTATTTGATAATGACGTTTGGCTTTTTCAAGTTCTGATTGTCTTGAATAGCAAATTCCAATTAATATATGAGCTCTGCTAATAAAATAAGGTTTATCTATTTTTTTTGCGATTTTAAGAGAAGTATTGTAATGATATAATGCAGAATCTAATTGTTTGTTTGTTCTGAAGAGATTCCCCAAATCTTGTTGTGTTCTTATTAATAGACTGTCGTTGGAAATTTCTTGTGAGTGCTTTATGAGTCTATGAGCAAAGAATATACTTGAATCAATATTCGTATCTCGGTATTTCTTAAATTGTTCTTGTAAATGATCAGATATGGAATCTGTTGTTTTATCTTCTGTTGAAAAACCAAAACTGGCTGAACTGAGCAATAAAATGAGGAGTAGGGGGATGGTTAGTTTAGACATATATAAGTCTTGGGATATGGTTAGTTGGTAAAGTCATGCGTAAAAAAGCATCATGATGAAGCTTTTTTTTATGCCGATTAAAGATATTATTTTCTAGATAAAATAGGGTGTGAAATCAATAAGAATAGTTATAAATAGACTGGCGGCAAAAGGGATTAAGCATTTTGTTATGAAAGAGATAGGTCGGTTGATTTTTGTTTTTAAGCTGTGTTGTATACATAAAAAAAGCCTCGTCGTTAATTTGACAAGGCTTAGAATATTTATCCAATCTCTAACATTCTACTAATAGAAAGTTGAGCTTTTTTAGATATTTCAGGATCTATCAGAACTTGATATTGTTCATGAAGTAATGCTTCATATAAACCTTTCATCGTAACCTTTTTCATAGAGTCACAGATTACTTTCGGGTGAACAAGGATGAATTCTTTATCAGGATTCTCTTTTTGAAGTTGGTGTAAAGTTCCTTTTTCAGTAGCAATGATAAACTGTTTTTTATCTGACTCTTTAGCATGTTTGATAATGCCAGCAGTTGAATAAAAATATGTTTTAGGATGATTTAAAATCACATCATCGCCAGAACAACTACTTTCAGGATGAATTAAAATATCAGCTTCAGGGTATTGTTGATGCATATCTAAAACCATTTTTGAAGATATGAATTCATGAACACAACAATCACCATCCCATAGCTCCATATTATAGCCGGTCTTTTTGTTCAAGTATGCCCCAAGGTTTTTATCAGGAGTAAAGAATATCTTTTGATCCTTACCTAAATGCTCTACAACTTGTATAGCATTTGATGAGGTACAACAATAGTCAGTTTCTGCTTTAACTTCAGCAGTTGTATTTACATAGGATACAACTAAACCACCAGGGTTAGCATCTTTCCATTTTCTAATATCAGCTCCAGTGATGCTTTCAGCCAATGAACAACCACAACGTTGAGCAGGAATCAAAACCTTCTTTTGAGGAGATGTAATAGCTGCCGTTTCAGCCATAAAATGAACACCACAGAATACAATAATATCTGCCGTAGTCTCAGCTGCCTGACGTGCTAATCCTAATGAATCACCAACGTAATCAGCTAAATCCTGAATATCGGTATCGGTATAATAATGTGCAAGAATAACAGCATTCTTCTTCGCTTTCAAGTCTTCAATCTGCTTGATTATTTCTTGTTTTTCCATCTTACTATTTGATGTGATTTTCAATTTGTATTGCAATTTATAATTGGCAAATATTCTGACTAATATCCAATGCAATAACCGAGTGAGTTAATGCACCTACAGAGATTACGTCGATACCCGTTGCGGCAACACCTTTAAGGCGTGAAATATTCATATTTCCTGAAGCCTCAACAAGACATCTGCCATTTATTAGCTTCACAGCTTCTGTCATTAGTTCATTGCTCATATTGTCAAGCATGATAATATCAGCACCTGCATCAGCAGCTTGAGCAACTTCGTCAAGATTCGTTGTTTCTACTTCAATTTTTATATTAGCAGGAATTGCTTTTCTAACTTGACTTACTGCTTTTTCTATGCTACCAGCAATTTTAATATGATTGTCTTTAATCATAGCTAGGTCGAATAAGCCAATACGATGATTCGTTCCACCACCCATTTTTACGGCATATTTATCAAAGGTACGTAGTCCTGGAACTGTTTTACGTGTATCTAGAATTTTCACTTTAGTACCTTCAACTTCTTTAACGTATTTCGAAGTTTCGCTTGCAATACCTGATAAGCGTTGAAGTAAATTTAAAGCTAGTCGTTCCCCTGTTAGTAAGGCTCTAAAACTGGCCTCAATCTCAACAATTAAATCACCTTTCTTTACTTGGTCACCATCTTTAACAAGTGGCTTCCAAATTAAATTAGAATCTAATTTTTCAAAAACTTTTTTCGCAATTGGTAATCCAGCAATTACACCATCAGCTTTTGCTGTCATACTAGCTTTTGCTGTAGTACTTTCTGGAATTAAATTGTTGCTTGTAATGTCACCAGTCCCGATATCTTCGCGAAAGGCGTGATCTATAATGAAATCGACTTCCTGTTGGTTTAGTCCGGTTTCTTCCATTTCTATTGTTCGTTTTCTATGAAAACAAAGCGCAAGTCTTTGTCTTTGGTTTGTATTGAATGAGCCATAAAGGCTTTGTTTTCTTGTTCAAAATCACTTCGGATATGGCCACCACGACTCTCTTCTCGCTGAAGGGCAGCTTTGGCCATAAGGCTGCAAACTTGTAATAAATTTAGCATTCGAGAGCTATAATATTCATTATCCTCGAAAGGAAAATTCTTTTTAATTGATTCTAAGCTATCTATTAAATCACTAATCTCTGTTTGACAACGAACTATACCTAGCTGGTTATTCATTGCATTCGCAATATAATTGACATGGTTTAGGAATTCTTTTTCTAATTTGGAATTACGATGTAATTCTGTTGAACTAAATTCTGGGTAAGTTATATTTGAAGGTTGATTAGTTGCATGAATAATCGCACGTTTCCCAAACACCAAACATTCTAAAAGGGAATTGGATGCAAGTCGATTTGCTCCCATAACTCCAGATGAAGCAAGCTCTCCAAAGCTGTATAAGTTTGATATATTGGTTTCACCATTCAAGCCAGTTCTAATACCACCTACCATATAATGAGCAGCAGGAGCGATAGGTATCTGTGTACACATATCAATTCCAAAATCAGCACATTTTTTATATAGAGTAGGGAATCTCTGTTGTATCATTTCTGAATCGAGATGATCAAGGCTCAAGTATACAAAGTCTTGATTATTATCTTGCATTTGCTCAAATATTGAGCGTGCAACTATATCGCGAGGGGCAAGCTCAGCCAATTCATGTTTATTAAGCATGAAACGTTCCCCCTTTTTATTAATCAGGTGAGCACCTTCTCCACGAACAGCCTCGCTAATTAAGAATGTATTGCCGTCTTCAGAGTAGAAAGCTGATGGATGAAATTGTATGAATTCCATATCTGCCATTTCAACACCTTCAGTGTATGCTAATGCAATACCATCACCAACAGTTGTATCAGGGTTGGTTGTGCGCTGATATATTGCTGAAGCTCCTCCCATTGCTAAAAACGTATTTTTAGCTTTTATCTTAAGGTTTGTATTATCGTTAGGATTGTACGTAAGAGCACCAAAACATTGCTTGTTTTCACAAAGTAATTTATAAACCATCTGGTTCTCGAGAACCTCAATATTTTTGTTGTCTAGAATTTTTTGAGTTAAGAATTGTATTAATTCTTTTCCAGTAGAATCTCCACCAGCATGTAATACTCTTCTTCTATGATGACCACCTTCAAGACCACGAGATAATTCGCCTTCTAAAGTGTCAAACAGCATCCCCATTTCTATTAGGTCTTTAATTCTTTCAGGACCTTCGTTTACCAGGATGTTAACGGGAGAGAAGTCACACAGGCCACGTCCTGCTTCAAAAGTATCCTTCAAGTGTAATTCTGGTGAGTCGTCAGAATTTGTAACGGCAGCAATACCACCTTGAGCATAATAGGAATTACTAACATTAAGGTTCGTTTTAGTTACGAGAACTACACGACCAAAGTTAGCTGCATAATTAGCCGCATAAAGTCCGGCCAATCCACTACCAATAATCAAAAAATCAAACTCTTTTTCTGTAAACATTTTTTCTGGAAATCAATTTTATTCCTTTCGAATGAAGACTTTTTAATCTTGCTGCGAAAATAAGACTTTTTAACGGTTTAGTTCATAAAAAAATAACCTAAAATTAAGATTTGGCTTAGCTTTCTTCATTATTAGAGCTTGAGTTTTCATATTGTTTTTACTTGATCTAAAGACTAGCTGGGAATATTTTATCAATACGATTATAGATTACTAACAAAAACTCGTCTACGTATAGCTTACGCTAGCTTAATTGCTTAGGTTTTTAAATTTTGTTTCAAGCTTTGCTTTTTTTAATGTATTGATAGTTATGTGTATAAGGTTTTATGAGATTAAAAGAACCTAAAAAGAATTTTCACATGTTCAAAATCCTTTTGCAATTTGAGGAAAAAATGTAGTTTTGCAGGAATTATCAAATTAGACTTACAGTGATACAAGAATCCTACAATAAGATTAGAACTTGGTATGATGCTTACGTTTCAGAATTTTCAAGCGAAGATTCTGAAATTCAAATCAACATCGACCTAATTAAAGAACATGCCTCTCGTGTATTCGAGAACGTGAAAGAATTGGGAGCAAGCATAGATCTTGATGAATCAAACTTATTATTGCTTAAGATTAGTGCTTTATTACATGATATTGGTCGTTTAGAGCAATTAGTAAAGCATGGTACTTATGCAGATAATGACGAATCTAATCATATTCAAATTGGCCTGGAAGTTATTGAAGAGCATGAAATATTAGATGTATTAAGTGAGAGAGAGAAGCAACTAATTATGGATTGTGTAAAAATGCACGAGATTAGTGTATTACCTAAAATTGAAGATGAGCAATTTCTTGCTTTAATTCAATTGCTTCGCGATGCTGATAGAATAGATGTATTAAGGATTGTATCTGAGTATTATACGCATAAAAAAATCTATCCTAATAGACATTTAGATATGGAACTTAAAGATATGCCGGGTATCTCTAAGAAAATATCTAAAGCCATTATGGACGAGAAAATTGCCAAGCGTGACGATGTTGAGAATGTAAATGACCTGAAATTGTCACAGATGTCTTGGGTTTTTGATATGAACAACAAGAGAAGTTTTAAAATGATAAGTGAGAAAGGGTATGTGAAAGCCATTTTTGAAACACTTTCTAAAAGTGATAATGTGATTGATATGTATAGAAATATGAAAATTTTCATTGAAAATCAATTGTAAAACTCAATCAATAGATCAATAATATTTATGTAGACTCGTTACAAATAGCGAGTCTTTTTTTATATCTTTGTTTTAGCAGCGGGCCCTTTAAAGTTGAAAGATATTGAAAATTAAGCCTAGCCTTTAAATTGTATAATTATAGAAAATAGAAGATATAATGAGAGATATTGTTTGTAATTGTCAAATGGTTGACAGAGATACTATAGATAAAGCTATTCACGAAAAAAATGCTACAACTATCGAAGAAATTCGTCGATATACTGGAGCTAATACAGGATGTGGTAAGTGTATGAGTTATATTAACTCAATTCTAGATTCTGAAGTTCCTAAGGTGGCCGCAAAGAAACCTGCAGCATCCAATCGATTTAAATTGTGGTAAACTAAACTTCTAAAATATATATGAAGCGCTCTTTTCGAAAGGAGCGCTTTTTTATTTGTCGAGCTTTAGCCAGAAACAAAAAATGCCACCTATTAGGGTGGCATTTTGATATTCGATATAGTGTAGAATTACTCGCGTTCAGCAAGAAATTTTTCAGCATCCATTGCAGCCATACAACCTGAACCTGCAGAAGTAACAGCTTGACGGTAAACAGAATCTTTAAGGTCACCACAAGCAAATACACCAGGAACGTTAGTTCGAGTAGAATCTGGCTCAGTAACAACATAACCACCCTCATCAGTTGTAATAAATTGCTTAAAGAAATCAGAGTTTGGAGTATGACCAATAGCTAAGAAGAAACCATCAACATTGATTGTAACTTCTTGCTCATCTTCATGACCTAAACGCTTAATTAGTATAGCACCTTCAACAACCCCATCACCTGTAATCTCTTTTGTATTGTGCTCGTAAAGAACTTCAATGTTCTCAGTACGGTTTACACGATCTTGCATAGCTTTAGATGCACGTAAGAATGGCTTACGAACAATTAAGTATACTTTATTACAAAGACCAGCTAGGTACGTTGCTTCTTCAGCAGCAGTATCACCACCACCAACAACAGCTACATCTTTACCACGGTAAAAGAAACCATCACAAGTAGCACAAGCAGAAACACCTGATCCAGCATAGGTAGTTTCTGACTTAATTCCTAAGTACTTAGCAGTGGCACCAGTTCCTAAAATAACAGATTCAGCTTCAATAGTTTTGTTACCATCAACAACCACTTTGTGTGGGTATGATGAGAAATCTACTGAAGAAACATATCCCCAACGGCAATCAGTTCCGAAACGCTCAGCTTGCTTTTTAAGGTCAGCCATCATCTCAGTTCCAGTAACACCATCAGCGTATCCAGGAAAGTTATCAATTTCAGTCGTTGTAGTTAACTGCCCACCAGGTTGCATTCCTTCTATAACTACTGGGCTAAGGTTAGCACGAGCAGCGTATATGGCAGCTGTATATCCAGCAGGTCCTGATCCAACGATTAGACATTTTACTCTTTCAATATCACCTTCAGGTGTGGTAGATTTTTTTTCCTCTAAATTCATAGTCTTAAAAAGATCGATTTATGTTTTTTTGTTCTAATTCTAAATAGTTTTGAGAGAACAAATCTATAAAATATCTATATAAGTTCAGACGTTCATACCCTTAAAATAACTAATTTATCAATAAGATACGTATCTCTTTATTATCTCTTAATAATTATTGTATCAAATTTAAATTAATTATGACGAGTGTGTTTTTATTTAAATGATCTGTATAGTTCAGTTTGTAAGCGTTTTATGGTGATTGGTGTTAGTGGGCTTGTAATCGTTTTTTTGTAGAAAAAGATTACGAATAATTGTTGATTTTTTCTTTTTTTTAGATTCATTTCTAAATAGTAATAGTCAAGATGTGCTAAATTTGAATAACTGAAAAACAAAAAAACATGAGTTTTAAACTTGTATCTCAGATACTTTTAATAATTTAAGACATTGATAAATTGAAGCTTTAAGCTAATAAACTCAAGCTATAAAAATGAAAATTGCAGTTGATTTTGACGGTACAATTGTAGAACATCGATATCCTAATTTGGGTAAAGAAATACCTTTTGCCTTTGAAAGTTTGAAGCTAATCCAAAACCAAGGTCATGATTTAATTTTATGGACGTATCGATCTGGTAAGGAATTGGAAGATGCCGTTGAGTTTTGTAGGGTTAATGGTCTTGAGTTTTACGCTATAAATAAAAACTACCCAGAGGAAGTTTTTGATGAAAGTATTAGTCGAAAAATAAATGCGGATATCTATATTGATGACCGTAACTTTGGAGGTTTACCTAATTGGGGCACTATATATCTTCAAATAGCGGGGGAAGATTATAATGATTCTGCTCAATTCGAACAGAAAAATCCGAAAGGATTTAATAGATTTTTAAAAAAGTATTTCTTGAAGTGATGGAACACTATCTTATCCGTAATAAATAAAGCTGTCTTTCGGGATGGCTTAGTTTTTAATTGGAATTCTGAAAATAAGAGTAGATATAGTATTATATATATCCTATAATACAAGCTGTTGAAGTGTTTGTTTTATTAATGTGTAAGGGCACTTCTTACTCAATAGTTATATTTGAGGCCTAAATTCTAAACTACTTCTGTGTAACCTATGTTGCAATGCACTGTATATGAACTAGGTTGTTCTTTAAATAATCAAAAGAGAGCAGCATGACTTAACTTACTGTCCACATTTTTGTTGCAACTCCAGAGCTTCTTTTTCGCGTAAGGGGTGATGTCCGAAGGACAGAGGGGTGTCTATTTATTATTTGTTTTATGAACAGACCCTGTATATAGAGACGACTCCGAAATGGGGGCGTCTCTTTTTTATCTAAGTTGAAGTTTATTTCTTCGGGTAATTGATTAATTCAGGATCTCATAATCAATGCGGAAAGATTAACTTTGTTGATCTCGCAAGCTCGGTACTGAAACGAGTTCAGAATGACGAAGACATTTATTTCCGAACAGCCTTTCTCTTTTTGTAACAGGACCCTTATTTTAAAGAGGATTCGATACTGAAATTTTTCGGATACTATTTTACCATATCTAGGCTGATTTCTGTTTCAAGCATTTTCTCTAAGGGTAAAGAGAACTTAAGGCTTCGACCTACATGGGCTGCCTCGTTTATCGAATAGCCTTTGTATTTAACTAGGTAAGCCATGAAAATAATTGTTACCCTACCTGCGCTGCGACAATGTATCAACAGCTTTTCGTCTCCTGTAATTAATTTAGCGAATGCGTCTAAATTCTCTGGCGTATAATCTTTAGAGCCACCTATTGGTAAGCAATGGTAGTCTAAACCTAATTCTTTAGCCATATTTTCCTCGTTAAAGGCATTAGCAGTAAAATCCTTATTTTCTTTTTCGGTACGAAGGTTTATAATTGTGCTAGCACCTTGTGATTTATACCAACGTAAGGCCTCCAAACTTGGCTGTGCACTCAAGTAATAGTTTTGATATTTAAAGGCTCCTTTAAAATCTTTGATAATTTCAACAGAATCCGTTTTTACAGTTTGGTTTTTGGCGTGAGAGCTGAAAGCCAAAAAAAGAATTAGCAATAGAGTGGTAATCGGTGTTTTCATTTTGGTTAGTGTTTGTGATATATTGGGTTCTTACTGAATGAAACCAAACTTCGCTAAAATATTAACACTAGGCAAGGGGATTTGCTATTTTTAACTTCTGATCACTCCGCTGCTAATAGCATCATCTATAAAGTATGAGTTTTAATTCTTACTTTTTTCTTAAGACTAAATCTGATGTCTGAAGAATCTTCAGTTTTAGATTCTCAGGATAGTCTGGTCTTTCCTCTAAGAACTTGCGAGTGATATCACCCGCCTCTTTCGATTGGTGACCGCTATAACTAGAGCTCAGCCAATTGTAGGGGAAAAAGATATCGCCAGTGATTTGTATCTCCTTCAGTAATTCTAAATTCTGAGGCAGATAAGTAAGCGCTTCCTTTTCGCGTAAGGGGTGATGCAAGTATCGCAATGCATCTAAAACCCATCGTTCAATTTCTCTGTTTTCAGCCTTAAGCAAACTAGCAAAAAATTCTTTACGGATTTGCTGATCAGGAGAAAGGGCAGGAGCTACAAACTGCATATTTTTCTTCTTATCGGGGTTTTGAATTCGCTCTATTTGAGTGCTAACAATCTCATTAGCTTTCTCAGGCATTTTAATGGCTAAATTGCAGGCAAGGGCAGTAGCCTTTGTTTCCGATAAGCTAAATCCACCAATGGCAATCTCTTCTTTCCAAACCTTGTATAAGAGTTCCAATCGCTCTTTGCTCTCGGTAATACTCCTCAATGTAGAGTATAGGCTCGACTTATTACCCATGTCTTTTTCTAGGTTCAACTGAATCCAAAGTGTTTCTTCAAGATGAGAACCTAATTCTTTTCTGTCCTCAGCACTAATATTCAACCAATAAGCTGAGCGCATATACGAAAGCATACGGGCTAAAATCAAGGTGTTCTTTTCTTTAGATATTTGCTGTTCTGCCGCCAATACAAAGTCTTTACCATCAATTTCGCCTTCGCGAAGATTCTCATAAAGGTTAATCCAAGCAATGCCTCTATGTAAGTCGTCTTTAATTTTGTGGATATCCGTAAGCAAGAACTGTTTTGTCTTCTCATCCATTTTAAAGAATGCATAAGCATTTCCACTTCCATTAGGGATAATGAAATCGGGTAACTTCTTAGCTTTTGCATCTGGGATTATCACTTGTGCCTTATTAAACTCAACGGGTAAGCTAATAGTTGTATCAGCATAACCAAGAATAAGGTTTAGATCTTGATTCCAAGCACCATCAATACCATTGGCATCGGTTTGTGTGAGTTTTAATTCAGCAATCTCATTATTCTCTGAGATGATATCGACGCTTACATGTGCACGTCCGGCTTTATCTACCCATACTTTACTCCATTCTCTTAAATTGACAGGCGTCTTCTCGTCAAGAATACCAATAAGATCTTCCCAGCTTGCATTGCTGTATGCAAAGGTTTTTAAATAAGTCTGAAGGCCTTCCTGTAGAGCTTCCTCTCCAGTGATTTTCTCTAACATATCCATCATAATAGGCGATTTGTGATAAATGATGCTACCGTAAACTGTTCCTGCATCTTTCAAATTCGGAAGAACTTGATTAATAGGATTAGCGCCACTTGTACGATCTATGCTATATGAACTTGGGAAATGAGCCATCTCAAATTTTAACTTGTGGTTCATATCAGGAAAGCTCGGATTGGTAATTTTATCTGCTAAGAAATTGGCAAATACCTCTTTTAGCCAAACTTGATCGAACCATTTCATAGTAACCAAATCGCCAAACCACATATGCGCCGTCTCGTGAGCTATAAGGTTAGCTCTACCCAATAAGCTGTTCTTTGTTGCATCCTTATCTAAAAACATCTTAGACGCATTGTATAGGGTTGCGCCGGTGTGCTCCATTCCTCCGTATTGGAAAGATGGGATGACCACGATATCGTATTTTGCAAAAGGATAAGGCAGGTCAGTATAGTCTTCAAGCCAATCAAGAGATTGAAACAGTAATCGGAATATTTCGTCTGTATTGTTTCTTAATTCTTCAGAATTTGTTTTGCGATGATACATGGTGTGTTTATGCCCATTGCGTTCGCGAGTGATGGTTTCGAATTTACCAGCTACAAATGAGAATAGGTAGGTTGGCAATTCTTTTGTTGTAAGAAAGCTATAGTGGTTTTTGTTTGCTTCTTCCTTAATCGATTCAATCTTCCCATTACCCATAGCCTTCCACGTTTTTGGAACGCTTAATTCCAATTGAAACTTAGCCTTTAGGTTTGGCTGATCGAAACAGGGGAAAGCTGTTCGAGCACGATCTGGTACGAAAAGCGTATAGAGGAATTCGTCATTTCTGTTTAATGATGTGTTGCCTGCAACGAATTCAATCTCGATACTGTTTTGCCCAACTTTCAATTCAGATTTAGGGATAATGATATGTTCTGATTGAAATAGGTATGCAGATTCGTTCCCGTTGCTGATTACAGCTTTAATTAAGCTAGCATCTTCACGGAAGTCAATTTGTAGGTCTTGATCTAACGATTTTAGATTGAAAGTGATTTTGTTTTTTCCAGGAATAACTTCTTCACGCACTTCAGGAATATCAAATTGCAATTGGTATTCAAGATCGGAAATGTTTGCTTTCCTATAATCGGCTAATGTTTCTGCAACTCCTGATTCAATAGGAAGTGGCTGTTTTGTAGTGGTACAGGCAATTACAAAAAAGCAAATTAGTACCGATAAGGATTGTAATCTCTTCACGATGTTATATTTTGGTTGTTATCCTTACAAATATAAGTGTGTGATTTTTTATAAAGGCTAATAAAAATCAATTTTCTATAAAAAAAGCAGAGCTTTTTATAGCTCTGCTCTGTCTGTAATTAAAGATTCGGGGTTGATTATTTTTCTCTAAAGTTACTACTCTCGAATATCTTATTTGCATTAGCTGCAATAAAACCAGAGAAGATTTGGCCATCTTCCTGAGCATATCGAATAGCAAATTCATAGAAACAAGCTGGAATTTCGTGAACACCTTCTTCGAACTCTACCTTGATAATCTCCGAAAGGGTAGAGGATTGCTGTAGTAAATTTTCGGGTGTTCCTTTAATCTCCCCACCAGAAGTATTCATTTCGAAACCATTGTCTTTTACAAATTGATTGACTTTCTCAATGGTGTTGTACTTTGTGAGAGAATTAATACTAACCGTGAAATGGTTTACTCTAAAGCCATGAACATATAGCCAAGCCGCATATTCCGACTCTTTTCGAAGAGATTGATAATCGGCATAAGATGGTTTTGCCCAAACACTGCCTTTGTGAATCACATCAGGATCATTATAATAAGCGTTACCTACCGAATTGATTCTTTTCTTAACGATTCCTTGGAATTCCTCTGAAAATTCAGAAAGAATTAGTTCCGATATAAATACTCTAGGTGCATTTTCTTCACTAGGATGTTCCAAATGAACTGCATTTAAGTGTTTATCTTCGAATACATATTCTCCAACGAATTCGTAGCCCGCTTTTAAAAATTTCTTTGCTAGAACCTTGATATTCATTCGTGGATCGTCGAATGTTCTAAAAGCGACATGATCGTTTACAACAATCTCGTCTTCTTTTGTAAATAAATCGTGAACAAGCTGTGCTGAAGGGTTCTGATCTGTATACGCCGTCCAAAGCTTTTGAAATATTTCCTTTTGCATAGTGTATATGTGTTAGTTAGGGTCTAGTAATTTATGAATTTTAATTGACTGGGTTTATGCTTTCGAATAAATTTCTTTCAAACATTCGCTCATTTTCACATAAGTACGATCAATATCATCGTCTAATCCTATAGATATTCTGACCAAGCCATCGGTTAATCCCATTTGAATTCTTTCTTCTTCTGGTATTTCTGATGAGGTACTGCCACCAGGCGCGCTGAAAAGTGTTTTATACGAGCCTAAACTAACTGCTAGATAACCAATATTGGCATCTTGCATAAGTTCCATAAAGCGATTGGCTATTTCCTTTTCTTTTAGATCAACGACAAAAAGTCCACCTGCACCATATTTAGAATGGCCTATTTCCTTTGTTAGGAGATACTGAGAATGACTTTTCAAGCCAGGATAGATAATTCGATATCCATCTGACTCTAGTTTCTGAGATAGGCTTAAAGCGTTACTTGCGTGTTGTTGCATTCGAATATGCAAGGTTCTCATATTTTTAAGAATGCTTGCAGATCTATAACTATCAAGAACTGGTCCCAAAATCATTGCTGCTCCCGAATTTACATCGTAAAGTGAGTCAATGAATTCGCTACTTGCGCAAATGGCTCCAGCAACACAATCACTCATACCATTAATGAATTTGGTTAAGCTATGAATAACGATATCAGCTCCCATTTTTGCAGGCGTAAAGATCAAAGGAGAGAACGTATTGTCAATAACAAGAAGGCAGTTGTTTGCTTTTGCAATTTTTGATAGCTCTCTAATGTCGGATATTTCCAACATCGGATTACTCATTGTTTCGCAATAAATCAACTTAGTTCGTTTACTGACTGCTTTCTTTACTTGTTGGAGATTTGTAGTGTCAACAAAGCTTGTATTAATGCCAAACTTCGGAAGGAAGTTTTTCATCAAGGCGTAACTTCCTCCATATATCGTTCTGCTGGATACTATTTCGTCTCCAGAACTACAGATTTGCATAAGTGTTGAACTTATTGCTGCCATGCCTGATGCTGTGACTAGAGCACTTTCAGTACCTTCCATTTCTGATAGAGCCTGCGATAGATAAAGATTACTTGGGTTCCAATGGCGAGAGTAGAGGTAACATCCTTCAATTTTTCCATCAAAAACATCGCCCATTGTTTGTGCCTTTAAAAAGGTAAAAGTTGACGAGTCAGTAATAGAGGGGTTAACACCACCGAATTCTCCAAAGAATTGCAAATCTTGTATATGATCTGCTGATTTAAAATCTTTCATCTGCTTTAAAGTCTTAGTATTTAATTAATTCCTATTAAAAATGGGAAAAATAAATCAATAAAAGACTTTTGTGTCTGAATTATTTTATATGAAAAGAAATTGAAATTCTGTTTTTAGCAGATTGAAGGCGAAGAGGAGTGGGTATAATAAGAAAAAACTCAGGTCCCCACCTGAGTTTTCTAACTAACCTAAATCTAACCTATGAAAAACTTACTGAGCTTTTTAGAGTTGGCTCAGTTCTATTTATGAAAAAAATAGTTTTGTTTCTACATTACAAATATAGGCGATTCTTTAGTTAAGTGGAGTGAATACAAGTTAAAGAAGGTTAATAATTCATTTAATTATCCATTTAGGAATAATTGTTCATGGCTCAAAATAGAGAAGGGAGTGGGTATAAAAAGAAAAAACTCAGGTCCCCACCTGAGTTTTCTAACTAACCTAAATCTAACCTATGAAAAACTTACTGAGCTTTTTGGAGTTGGCTCAGTTCTATTTATGAAAAAAAATAGTTTTGTTTCTACAGTCCAAATATAGGTGTTTCTTTAGTTAAGCGGGGTGAATACAAGTTAAAGAAAGTTAAGCTTTGGATTTTTATGATCTAGGAGAAGTTAATTTGGAGGTTTATTAAATTAAAAAACCTTCGACTCTAATGAATCGAAGGTTTTAATTTTGGCGGTCTGGACGAGACTCGAACTCGCGACCCCATGCGTGACAGGCATGTATTCTAACCAACTGAACTACCAAACCAAAAT
>CAXBPC010000028.1:0-45544 GCA_963977525.1 uncultured Marinifilaceae bacterium | reverse complement strand
CTCTTACAAACGATTCAAAGACCCTAGCCTCTCTCTTAAAGCGAGTGCAAATATAGACTTTTTTATTCCAACATTCCTAACGCTTTTTTAAAGTTTATTTCAATTTAATCTTAAGCAACTGACAGCCAGTAAACATTATCTCAAAAAAAAATTATTCAAGTGAATAATTCGAGCAAATACGCACTATTGGAGCACATGAATTACAGAAATAATCCCAAAAGAAAAGGATAGACTCACGCCTATCCTTTTAAAAGAGAAAATTCACTCTCTTATATCTATTATTATAGCTCTATAATCTATCTTAAATAAAAAAAACACTCAAAATAAACCTCTATGCATTGAATATGAGAGCAAAAGCATATAAGTTGTACTGTTTATCTTCCATGTTTCTTCATCCAAGGGAAAGTTTGATCGTTAAGTTTCCCAAATTCTTTTGCAGTTAAGTCATCCATCTTCATTCGATAAACTTCAACATTTTTAACGGCAGGAGAGTTATAAGTGAACTTTATATCGGTAAATTGGGCCATCATTGAATTTAAAGCATCTACTTTTTGATCGAAATCATTAATAAACTCAATAGTACCTCGAGCAATGATACTTTTACCCTTTACTCTATAACTACATGCCACATCCACATTTTGATATGCTAATACCGTATCGGTACAAAATGTAAGGCAGGCGTCAGGATTCTTCTTTAATGAATCAATCAACATACCAAAATTAGCTCCATGTAAATAGATATAGCCATCTAAGTAACCAAAATTCATTGGCACGACATAAGGTCTACCCTCAGTATCGATAACTCCTAAATTACAAAGATCACATGATCTAATTATTTCATCAATCTCCTGTTGATCTTCTATAAATACAGTTTTCATATATATATTCTTTTATATAGTGATCGATACATTATATACCAATCTATAAGTCATCGTTTAAAACAAGGTTCTATTCCCTAGTTCTTTTGATATAGCATTCTTAATTTGGTCGAGAACCATTTTCTGCTTCATCAATTCCATTAGACGATCAGTATCTCCACTTTCCTGAACTTTTTTCATTTCTTTCCCCACCTCTTCAATCAGAAGCTTCACTTTTTTGCCTTTATATTCATTCACTAGTTTAGGAACGATCTCCTTTAGTTTCATTTCCTCCGATTCGATAAAACTTTCTTTACGAGTCCACATGTCACTTAACTGATGTGGTTCACTCATAATATCAGCGGCGAGCTGAACGATCTTAGAATCGGTGTGATCTCTAAAAAATGTCTTGGTATTAAAATTTGGGTCAAGCTTATTCTTTAAATATTCATCAAAAACTTGCTGATACGCCCCATTAACCGAAGTTAACTCATCGCGCTCAAGTTCATCTACAATATAATTACCGACTAATATAACCTCTTCTTCGTCTTGTTCATTTTTTGTGCTAAACAATTCTTCTTTCCCAAAATTGAGTAATAATCGAACTAGAGCTCTTTCTTCAAGGTCACAATCATTATCAGCGCGAATAATAGATTGGTTTACAATTGAATCTTCTTGCGCTTGCAGCTCAATATTTGAACGCTGTTCATTTTTCCATGCTTCTTCTTGTAGGCGTCCTTTAATCTTGTTGATCTCCGTATATAGAACTCTTTCATCTACATTAAGAATATTGGAACATTCCTTTATATATACCGATCGCACAATATTATCGGGAATGATTGCAATAGAACGAACGATATCAGTAATCAGATTAGCTCTTTTAACGGGATCATTTTTAGCATCAGCCAAAAGTAGATTTGTTTTGAAGACAATAAAGTCGGTTTCGTTCTTCTCTATATATTGTGTCAATTCTGTCGAACTCATGGTTCTCGAAAATGAATCAGGATCTTCTCCTTCTGGCAATAACAGAACTTTTACATTAAGCTCTTGTTCCAAAACCAAATCGATTCCCCTAAGAGAGGCTTTAATACCCGCAGGATCACCATCATATATAATGGTCATATTATTGGAGAATCGCTTTACCAATCGCACCTGATCGGCTGTAAGAGCTGTACCAGAAGAAGCAACGACATTTTCAATTCCTGCTTGATGAAAGGATATAACATCGGTGTAACCTTCAACTAAATAACATTTATCATTCTGAACAATACTCTTTTTAGCCTGATAGATACCATATAATATACGACTCTTGTGATAAACTTCAGATTCAGGAGAATTGAGGTATTTAGCTGCTTTAGGGTCTTTCTTTAATATTCGTCCACCAAAACCAAGTGTTCTACCAGCAATACCATGTATTGGAAAAATGACTCTGCCTTTAAAACGATCTATAAGTCCTCTTTCTTTATCGATACTTAAGCCTGTTTTAACAAGAAACTCCTTTTTATAGCCTGATTGAATAGCCTGATCAGAAAAGCCATTCCAGCTGTCGAGACAAAAACCAATTTGAAATTTTTTTATAATATCCTCACGAAAACCACGTTCTCGCATATAACTCATTCCAACAGCGATACCTTCGTTGCTCTGTAAAAGTTTCTCCGAAAAGTGTTTTTGTGCATAAGAGTTGACAATCATCATACTCTCCCTATCGTTTTTACGTTGTTCTTGTTCTGGTGATAATTCTTCTTCTACAATATCGATATGGTATTTACTACCCAGATATTTTAAAGCGCCTACATAGTCAAGATGTTCATGTTCCATAACGAAATTGACAGAATTCCCTCCTTTACCACAACCAAAACACTTAAAAATACCTTTAGCTGGCGAAACGGTGAATGATGGCGTCTTCTCATTATGAAAAGGACATAAACCTAAAAAGTTAACGCCACGCTTACGAAGGGTCACAAAATCTGAAACCACTTCATCAATTTGTGCTGTATCAAAAATTCTTTGTACTGTTGATTGATCAATCATGAAACAAAAGTAGGAAAGATGACTTAAATGATTTCTCTATTTCGAAAAAAGATTCCAACAAGAAAAAACAAGTGATTATTCACTGCAAAACGTATCGAAATTTAAACAAATCCACCAATAAAAGATATCATTAGATAAATGCATAAAAAAACACATCTACCTTGATACATATTTTACTACTTTTGTGAGCTAAACAACAAACATTTATAATAAACCTATCTTGTTCGCTAATAAATACTAGAGAACTTTTCTTTATTCATAAGGTAAGTGATCGTAAGGTATATTAGCGAATAATTACAAAAGAGAAAGTATGAAAATTGCAATTGCTTGTGACCACGCCGGATTTCAATACAAAAACCAATTGGTCGAATTTTTCACCAAAATGGGACATGAAGTAAAAGACTATGGTTGTCATTCAGAAGATAGCATGGACTATCCTGATACAGCTCACCCTTTAGCAAAGGCTGTAGAAAAAAAAGAGTTTAACTTCGGATTTACTATTTGTGGAAGTGGTAATGGTATTACAATGACTGCTAATAAATATCAAGGTATACGTGCAGCACTTTGCTGGACTGCTGAGATTGCGGAGTTAGCTCGTTTGCACAACAATGCTAATATTTGTGGAATGCCAGCTCGCTTTATTTCATACGAAGAAGCACAGGCTATAGCAAAGACTTTTATTTCGACTGACTTTGAAGGTGGACGTCATCAAACCCGTATTGATAAAATTCCTGCAAGATAATTCCCTCAATATTATGTCAGGATTCAAGAATCATGATAAATTGAGAGTTACAGAGTTAGAGATGCGTTATTAATCTTTTAATTTTCCTATATTTGCTCGGCTGAGTATCTTATTCTCGTATTTTGAGAATATAGATATTTCATCATCAATATACACAACTTGCTAAAATGATGTTTCAATTATTTTTAGCGAACTATTACTAGAAAAGAATGTTATCGAATACTTGTAAATACGCAATCCGATCGGTTATCTATTTGGCATTAAATGCTCAGGATGGTAAAAAAATCGGCATCAAAAAAATATCAGAAGATCTAGAAATTCCTACTCCATTTTTAGGGAAAATTCTTCAAAGCTTAGCTCGCCAAAAACTACTTAGTTCTACAAAAGGACCTCATGGTGGTTTTGGTTTAGGTAAGGATCCTATGGAAATTAGCTTGATGAATATCGTTGAGATTGTTGATGGACTAGATATGTTTGAGAATTGCTTGATTGGAATGCGTCCATGTAAAACAGATACAAACAACCAAGATCCATGTCCTGTACACGGTCAATTTGGTGGTATTCGTCAACAACTATATGATTTGTTTAACGACAGAACAGTTGGGAAATTGATTACTGAAATAGAAAGTACTGATGAATATATCAGTTTATAAGATCTTCTTAAGAAAAGAATAATTGCAAAAGGGCTTACGATTCAAAAGTAAGTCCTTTTGTTTTTTTAGGAATGGGAACATGAAAACAGAAGTGATACCTCCAGCTACGTCAGCGCAAAGATCCCAAAGATCTCCACTTCTATTTGTAAAGTAATGTTCTTGTAAAACCTCAATTGCCCCGCCATAAAAAGCAATTACCACAAAAGTGATAAAGGCAATGCTGATTCGAGTCAGTTTTGTTTGGTATCTCAACTCAGCAATAAGGAATATTCCCATAACAAAGAATAAGCCAAAGTGGACCATCTTATCAAAGTGTGGAATTTCGATCATTGAAGTATGAGGAAGGCTATCGCCGGGTACCGAACATAAAACAAAGATGACGATAGCCCAGATAATATTACGTAGAAATAGATTCATACCCATGTATACAATTACAGTTTCTTAAAGTTGGGCATAAAGTTGCTTAAGAAATTCCAAAGCTCAATAGAATTAACATGAAAATCCCCCATGTTTAACTTTTTTAAACATAGGGGAAGTTATTTATGATCAAATACAATCTATATTTTTTTCAGAACGCCTAAGAATGAAATGTCACTTGTAACAGTCGGATCTCCTTTATATTTCACTGATCCAATACCTGATATGCTAACTCTAAGCTTATCTTCTACATAAACTTTACCTGTTCCAACACCACTAATATCAATTCGAGCTTCGTTTACTTTAAAGTCAACTGCATTTACGCTACCTGCACCAGATATATCTATGTTTAATTCATTAGCTTTTCCCTTTAAATAAATAGAAGAAGCTCCGCTATTATCTATAGAAATCTTATTAGCTGATAATTCTAATTTGGCTGAAGATGCGCCGTTAATTTCAATTTTAAACTCATCGAGCTTTAATTCATTTTCATTTTTCAATGAAATTGCACCATTCGCTTTAATGAAACGTAAATATTTAAAGCCAATATATAACTCCATTTTTTTCGCATTACGAATACTGGTTTCATTCTTAATGTATAAAACACCATTTTTAACTTCTGATTTTATAATCTTCTGAATGTTCTCATCAGCTACAACTCTAAGGCTACACTCATCGTCTTGGCTTAAGTAAATTGTATAAGCACCACTAACTTTAATACCTGAAAAATTACTAACCTCACGATCTTGGGTCTGAACGTCGCCATTGCCTTTAACACCATCGGCAAACACAGGTGTTGTAATAGTAAAAACCATTAAGGAAGCGACAAGTCCTATCATTATATTTCTTAACTTATTCATGCTAAATATTTTTATCCCGAGTAGTCGGGCTGAAACAAAAATCTCTATTTGGTTGGTATCAACTATCTGAAAGACGACATTTTTTAGCTAACGTTGCACATCGTTTCAAATAAAAACTGATACAATATAATAAATGTTCAGCCGTTTTTGAAATTGAGTATCTTATACTAAACTCTTAAGTAAGTCTTTATGTCAGGCATCTATTTCCATATTCCCTTCTGTAAACAGCTTTGTCACTATTGCGCCTTTCATAAAAGCATCAGCTTACAAGCTAAAGAAAGAATGCTCAATTGCTTGAAAAAGGAACTTAAGGACAGAAAAGATTATCTAGAAGGGAAAAATATTGATAGTATATACTTTGGTGGAGGAACACCATCAGTCTATTCTCCTGAAGAAATTCAATCGCTTATTAATGAAGTAGCTCTGTATTTTACAATTAATGAAGATGCAGAAATTACTTTAGAAGCTAATCCTGACGACTTAAGTCATGATTACCTTAAAGCTCTTAAAGAATCATCGGTAAATCGGTTGTCAGTAGGCATACAATCTTTTCATGATGAAGATCTAATTTTAATGAATCGTCGTCATTCAGGCCAACAAGCTTATGATGCTATAAAAAGAGCACAAGAGTATGGCTTCGATAATATTTCTGTCGATCAGATATATGGTGTACCTGGATTAACTTTAGAAAAGTGGGAAGAGAATCTGGAAAAGGTATTCGAATTAAATATTCAACACATCTCTTCTTACCATTTAATGTATGATTCTAATACTGTTTTTACTCACAAACTAAAAAAGGGTATTATTAAGGAAGTAGATGAAGATGTGAGTATAGCTCAATATAAGCACCTCATATCCGAAGCCAAGAAGCATGGTTTTACACACTACGAAATATCAAACTTCAGCAAATCTGGTTTAGAATCTAGACACAACAGCAGCTACTGGAAGCAAAAAATGTATTTAGGTCTAGGTCCTTCTGCTCATTCATATAATATAAACAGGCGAGAGTGGAATATATCAGATAATATGAAATACATGAATGCCATTGAAAAAGGTGATGAATATTCTGAATACGAACAACTAAGTTTCAATGATAGATTCAATGACTATGTTCTAACATCCTTGAGAACCATGTGGGGCTTAAGTTTGAATATAGTCAAAGATGAATTTGGTGAATCTCACCAAAAACATTGCATTGAAAAAGCAGCAAAATTTATTCAAAGTGGCGATGTTAGAATTGAAAATGGTTACATAATTCTAACTGATAAAGGTGTTTTCATATCGAACGATGTAATGTCGGATTTCTTCTTTATAGAAGAATAATCAAATTCCACTATAATATAGAACCAATTATTATTCTTGTTTATCATGAAGCATCTATTATTTATAAGTATCTTAATTTTACTAGTAAACCTCACTAGTCAGGCTCAAAAAATTGAATTTAAAAAGGTTAGTTCTAAAAAATTCAAATCTCTAATTCTAGAAGATAACAATCATGTGTTAATCGATGCCAGTACAACAATTGATCAACTGAATGGTCATATTCCAGGTGCTATATTTGCAGAAACATCTGAAAAACTTTTTTCAATACTAGACACGACACCAATTTCGTATCCTATTTTGATTTATTGCAAATACGGAAAACGAAGTCAAAGAGCAGGATGGCTAATAAAAGAAAAATACACACATCAGGTATATAGCCTAAAGGGTGGCATTTCTGAATGGAATGAAAAGAGATTTGGCATAAACAACGCCGCCATAAATAACACCTCAAATTATTAATTACTCACGATTAAGCCATCGATAAAAAGACATCGAATTAACCAGGCAGTTTACCGATTATAAACCTCCCTTTACCTAAAAGGAAACTTAGACAAAAAAAAAGTTTCTACATTTATCATGTCCTAATAAACTTATTCTGACAGCTATAGTATAACTATTCACATGTTGAATTAAATAGTTTAATGGAACTAGAGGAAACTTTTAACACATGTTAAGTTTCCTGAGTTTATTTATAAGCTATATTTGCAAAATGGAAAACCTAAAACAAAAGATATTAGAATATGCCTGCGAAATGTTTTTTGACTGTGGGACTCGCAGCATTTCAATGGATGACATTGCTAAGAAACTTGCTATTTCTAAAAAAACACTATATCAATACTATTCAAATAAACAGGACCTAATAAGCCAAGCATTAAACTGGGAATTAGCACATCCAAAATTTTCATTTGTATCCCCAAAATTTGAAGGTCTTAATGCCATTGAACGTTATTGGGAATTTTATCAGTTTATTTCAGAAATGATAAAAAAGCCTCACCACTCCCTGGAATTTGATTTAAAAAAATACCATCCTGAACTATGGAATAAATTCAAAAATGGTAAAATGAAACTCTTCGGTGAGGAATTGAAACTCAATATTAAACAAGGAATTAACGAAGGTTTATATCGTCAGGAATTGAATATTGATATTATTTCCAGTTTATTAGTTCGCTTCTATTTAAACATGTGGAACGAGGAATATGATGTTTTTAGTAAAGAAGAATTAATGAGTGAAGAATTAAATAGGGAACTCACGATATACCACTTACACGGTATTTGTAGTGTAAAAGGTATTGAGTATCTGAAGAAAATATCCGAAAACTAAATAAGCATTAACTAAACAGATAATAAATCACCACAAAATAATGAAAGGACAAATGAAGAATATCCTACAAATTGCAAGTGTATTTTTGTTGGTATTTTCCGGTTTAAGCTTAAAAGCTCAAACGGAAGATCTAACAAAATTTAGTTTGCAAGAAGCCCAAAGCTACGCTTTAGAAAATTCCTTTACGGTTAAAGGCAGTGATTACGACTTAAAAGTGGCTAAGAAAAAAGTATGGGAAGCAATTTCAACCGGTTTACCACAAGTAAGCGCAAACGCTGACTATTCAAAAAACTTAGATATTGCAGTAAGCCTATTACCTGCTGAATTTTTTGGTGGTAATGCTGGTGAATATACTCCAGTAAAATTCGGACAAACCTATTCCACTTCTGCTACGATTGATGTCGATCAGAAAATTTTTGATGGTTCTTATATTGTAGGTCTTGGGGCTGCTAAGGTTTTTGTTCAGTTATCACAAAATATCAAAGATAAATCGGAAATTGAAGTTAAAGATGCCGTTGCACAAGCTTATTATAATGTATTAATAGCAAGAGAGAATTATAAGACTATTGAAGAAAATTTAGCTATTACCAAGAAAACACATTTCGAAACTAAGGCTTATTACGAAAATGGTTTTCGTGAGGAACTTGATGTTGATCAGGTAATGTTAATGTTAAAGCGTTCAGAAAATCAATTATCAGATTCTAAAAGAGCTATTTCAAATGCTCTTATTATGCTGAAATTCACAATGGGTTATGAAATTGAACAGGAAATTGAGCTTAAAAACGATTTGGAAACTTTTATCACACCTTTACGTATCTCTAAAGCTAATTCAGCTGATTTAGATATTGAAAATCATATCGATTATAGAATTGTTGATACTCAGCTTAAAGCTCAAAAACTAATTATCAGAAATGAGCAAGCAGGTTATTTACCAAATATCTCAGCTTTTTTTAATTATGGTAAAAATACCAGTACTGATGTTTCAAATGTTTATAAAAGCAGTGTACCATGGTATAAATTATCAGTAATTGGTTTGAAACTGAATGTACCGATTTTCACAGGTTTTAATCGTCGTTCTAAAATTAAACAAGAGAAGATAAATTACAGAAAAATCGAAGATCAGAAATATAATACCGAGCAGAGTCTTCAAAAAGATTTAAGTATT
Source organism: uncultured Marinifilaceae bacterium (assembly GCA_963977525.1). Taxonomy (GTDB): domain Bacteria; phylum Bacteroidota; class Bacteroidia; order Bacteroidales; family Marinifilaceae; genus Ancylomarina. The sequence goes on along the minus strand of CAXBPC010000028.1, from coordinate 36,175 downwards.
TCTCACAACTCATTGGTGAATGCCAAAGAAAATTACGAGAATGATCTTAAGGGCTTGGAGATTGCAAAGCGTATTTACGAAAGAACTCTTGTAAAGTTTAACGAAGGTGTTTCAAGTAGTACTGATCTTTCAAATATTGAAGAGCAATATTTGAATTCTCATACCGCTTATATTAATTCAACTCTGAACTTATTAAATTCTAAGGTTGCATTCGATAAAGCGCTTGGAAAACTCTAGTTGACCAATTACGATATCTAACAATCATATTACACATATAACAAATCAGAATCCATTATACTTCAATATTGAGAACTGATTTTATAAATATAAAACGATGAAAAAATTTATTATAGCAGGTCTTATTCCTTTGTTATTTGCATGTTCTTCCAAAAATGCCGACGAAAATAAAGGCAAAATCGAACAGCTAAAAGAATATAAAACTGAACTGAAGGTTTTGAAAGAGAAAATTTCGAAACTTGAGTCTGAGGTTAATAAAGGTGATAAGAAAGAAATTGCTCTAAATGTAAATGTAGAAAAGCTGAGCGTTTCAAAATTTGAGCATTTTATTCAAATTACAGGAAATGTTGAAGCTGATAAGAATATTACCATTCAGCCGGAGGCTTCAGGAAATATCATTTCTATTGATGTTAAAGAAGGACAGAATGTGAAACAGGGTGATGTTATTGCAAGATTAAATACTCAACAATTACAGAGTATGATTAACGAGCTTAAAACAAAGTTAGTTCTAAGCAATACTTTATTTGAAAGACAAAAGCGTCTTTGGAATCAAAAAATTGGTTCTGAAGTTGAGTTTCTTACAGCCAAAACAAATAAAGAATCTCTTGAAAACAACCTAAATGCTCTAGAAGCACAGAAAGACTTGGCAATTGTTCGTGCTCCATTTAATGGAATTATAGATGAAATTCACCAAAATAAAGGTGAAATGGCAAGTCCTTCGGTACCACTTGCACAGTTGGTAAATATTAACCGTGTTTATGTTGAAGGTGATGTTTCAGAAACTTATCTAACATCTATTAAAGCCGGCGGAAATGCTCAATTAGACTTCCCTGCTATTAATTACAAAACCAAAGCTCCAATCTATCGAACTTCTAACGTTATAGATCCTGCAAACAGAAGCTTTAAAGTACGTGTGAATTTGAGAAATCCTGGTCAAATCATTAAACCAAACCTAATCTCAATTATTAAGATTCGTGATTTTGTTCAGAATGAAGCTTTAGTTGTTCCTTCAATCATCATTAAAAAAGATTTTAAAGGTAACTACCTATATATAGCTGAAAAAAATGGTAAGAAAATGTTGGCTAAGAAAGTATATGTAGGTGTTTCAAAAACTTACAATAATTCATCAATGATTGAATCAGGACTTAAATTGGGCGATTTAATTATTACTGAGGGTGCTTCACAAGTTGTAAACGGTACTCTTATCAATATTAAATAATTACCACATTTAGAATTTCATCCCGATTCAATCGGATTACAATATTATAAAGATGAACGATAATACTAAAAACAAATCTGCCGAAACAGAACAAAGGCAGTTTAAGCCAACGTTCGCAGCTCTAAAGAACAAGAATTCCATTTTTATTCTGACTGCTCTTTTATGTCTGTATGGCTTATTCTCATATATAGGAATGCCAAGGGAATTATTTCCAGAAGTAGTTATTCCAAATATTTCTATTACAACTCCATACCCAGGTAATTCGCCTGTCGATATCGAGAACTTGGTAACAAGACCTATCGAGAAAGAATTAAAATCATTAAAAAATGTCAAGAAATTATCTTCTGCTTCCTATGAAGATATGAGTATGATTATAGTCGAGTTTAATACAGATATTGAAGTTAAACAAGCACTACAAGACACAAAAGACAAAGTTGATAAAGCCTTAAGTGAATTGCCTGATGATTTACCTAACGATCCTATTGTAGAGGATATCGATATGGCTGACTTCCCAATTTTGAACGTTAACCTATCTGGTGACTATGGTTTAAATGACCTAAAACATTTTGCAGAGGAATTACAAGATAAGTTTGAGTCTCTGAGTGAAGTTTCAGAAGCTGATATTAAAGGTATAGATGAGCGTGAAATTAAAATCAACGCTGATTTACATAAAATGGAAGCAAATGGTGTTGCTTTTGAAGATATAGAAACAGCAATTGCTGACGAGAATGTCACAATGAGTGCTGGCACCTTGATTACAGATAGAACTCGAAGAAGTATTCGTACATCAGCCGATTATACTTCAATGGAGCAAATTGAGAATACCATTGTAAAAGTCACTAACAATAAGGTTGTTTATCTTAAAGATGTTGCTGAAGTTGAAGATGGATATGAAGAGCTTTCTTCTATTTCTCGTTTGAATAACAACCCAGTTGTATCTCTTTCATTAAGTAAGAAATCAGGAGAAAACCTATTAGCTGCTACCGATCAAATTTATAAAATTATCGCTGAGCTTAAGGATACAGGATTTTTACCTGAAGGTTTAACGGTTACTGTAACCAACGATACTTCAGAAGATGTTCGTGGTATGATTAGCGACTTGGAGAATTCTATTATCATGGGTATGATTTTGGTTATTCTTATTCTGTATCTATTTATGGGATTAAGAAATGCCTTATTCTCTGGTTTAGCTATTCCTATGTCGATGTTTATCTCCATGATTATTCTAAATCAAATGGGGTATACAATTAATCAGATGGTTCTTTTCTCTCTGATTCTAGCTTTAGGTATGTTAGTTGATAATGCCATTGTCGTCGTCGAGAATGTTTATCGACTCCATGAGGAAGGCCTCTCCCCTCTACAAGCAACAAAAAAAGGAGTGAGTGAGATTGCTGGTCCTATTATTTCATCAACAGCAACTACAGTTGCAGCCTTCTTCCCTCTACTGATGTGGGGTGGAATTATGGGTGAGTTTATGAAATATCTGCCGATTACTCTGATTATTGTTTTAACATCATCGCTATTTGTAGCTTTAATTTTGAATCCTGTATTTACAGCAACCTTTGTTAAGATTGATAATATCAGTGCAAAACTAAAGTACAAGCGTGTCATTACGATTGCTTCGGTTATAATAGCAATCTCAATACCATTTTATATTGCTTCAAACTTTTTGATTGCAAATATATTAGCTTGTATTGCTCTTATCATGATCTTCAACCTGTTGCTATTAAGACCATTCGCACGTTGGTTCCAATTAAAAATGTTGATAACACTTGAAAATGTATATGAGAATAGTTTACGTTTTGCTCTAAAAAGCTACCGTCCACTTATTTTCTTCTTTGCTACATTTGCATTAATGATTGGTTCTATTACATTTTGGTACATGAACAACCCTACTATTGTCTTTTTCCCAGATAATGATCCAAAATCTGTATATGTGACTATGGAATTACCATTGGGAACCGATATTCATAAAACAGACAAAGTTTCGGAAAGAGTAGAAAAAATTGTAAAGAGAACACTTGAACCTTATCAAGATATTATCCGATCTATAGCTACTAATGTTGGATCTGGTAAAGGTGGTATGTTCGAAGGATCTCGTGCGGCTAATAAATCATTAACAACAATTTCTTTTGTTGAGTATAAAGACAGAAAAGGGCACAACACTTCGGAAATAATGAAGTTGATTTCTAAAAACCTAAATGGTTTTGTAGGAGCTAAAATATTTGTTGAGAAAGACGAAAGTGGACCTCCTGTTGGAAACCCGATTAACTTAGAAATATCAGGTGATGATTTCCAAAAATTATTAAGTATTTCGAATAATATTAAAGAAATGCTTGATGAAGATAAAATTCCTGGTGTTGAAGAATTAAAGTTAGATCTTGACCAGGGTAAACCTGAAATGTTGATCAATATTGATAGAGATAAAGTTCGTCGTTTCGGATTATCTACAAGTCAAGTAGCAAGTGCGCTTCGTAATTCTCTTTATGGTTTAGAAGTATCTAAGTATAAAGATGGAGAAGATGAATATGATATCATGTTACGTTTAAGCGATAAATATCGTTACGATGTTCCAGCTCTTATGAATCAAAAGATTTCCTTAATGAGTCCTGTGAATAATAAGTTTATTCAGATTCCTATTTCATCGGTTGCCTCTTATAAATATGGGTCAACCTATGAACGAATAAATCGTATCGAAAATAAACGTGTTGTAACTATTTATTCAAACGTAGTTGAAGGTTTTAATGCCAATAATATTAATACTCGTATTAGAGAATTAATGGCAGACTATACAATGCCAAAAGCATATACTTTTAAATTAACAGGAGAGCAAGAAGAACAAGAGGAGACATCTGCATTCCTAGCAGAGGCTCTAATGATCGCTTTAGCTTTGATTACATTAATCCTTGTAACTCAATTTAACTCTGCTGTTAAGCCTCTTATTATCATGATTACGGTTCTATTTAGTACCATTGGTGTTTTCCTTGGTTTAGGAATTTTCCAAATGCCATTCGTTATTTTAATGACAGGTATTGGAATTATATCTCTCGCAGGTATTGTGGTAAATAATGGTATTGTTCTGGTCGATTATATCGATTTGCTTAGAAAAGAGAAAAAAGCAAATACTGATCTTGAAGGTAGAAAGCATTTAACTCCACAGCAAGAAATTGATTGTATAGCTCAAGCAGGTAAAACGCGTTTACGTCCTGTATTACTTACAGCTATTACAACAGTATTAGGTCTTTTACCTCTAGCTGTTGGAATGAATTTCAATTTCCTAACTCTATTTAGCGAGTTTGATCCACATCTATCGTTCGGTAGTGATAGTACTGCATTTTGGGGACCAATGTCTTGGACAGTAATCTTCGGTTTAACCGTTGCCACTTTCCTAACATTGATTATTGCTCCAGTAATGTTTAGAATCTCAACTCAAGTTGAACACAGACTTTATCGTTTAGCAGAAAAGAGAAAAAAATAAAGTTAGTAAAGTAAACAAATAGAAAATACCCAAACTCTAATGAGTTTGGGTATTTTTATATTCTAATCAATTAGATTTTTATTAGGCTCTTTGATAACATTTAACCCAGTCTATCTCCATCACTGCATTCACATCTGAATTTGGATTTGAAACACCAGAACTTAAAATAAGATACATTGGATCATGTGGAATATTTTCTGTTTGAGTATAAACTTCAACATCATTAATTCTCCATATCAATTTATTTGGTGCCCACTCCAAAGAGTAAATAAAGAAATCATTAGTCCAATCTAGACCATTAATTTTAGCATGATTCACTTTAGGTTTATCCTCACTTCCAGAAATATTACCTGGAAATAATTTCCCACAAGGACTTGTTTTAGCAATATCAATATGTGGCAAACTTGTATCTGAAAGCATCCAAAACGAATGCACTACATTTTCAATATCACTCACTTTAATCTTAGCTTCAAAAAGACCATATTTCTGTCTAAACGATTTTCCTGTGCTAATAAGTGCGGAGGTGTAATCAAAATCAGTTTGAACAAATCCAATTTTAGAATCCCAAACTTTACCTTGAGCTTTCTCTTTGCGAGTTTCAAGTCGAGCTACAGAATTTGATACTTTAATATTCTTTTCAGAAAAGATGTGAGCATCTGTTGGAAGAGCGTAATCTTCATTCATCAATACATCGCCCCAATAATATCGAGTCATCCACTTTTCCTTATCAAGTTCTGAGCCCTCAAAATCTTCAGAGAAAGTTAATTCCCATTCCTTAACAAGGTGAAAATCATTCTTCTTTTGAAATTGATAATATTTTTTGAATGACTCAGTTTCACTTAGTTCTTTATAAGTAATCAATCTATTAAAAGCTTCTGTTTTCTCGAATCGCTTTTTATCCAATAAGTAATCCTTTTCGGAGGTAAATTCTTCAGAAACCAATTCAGCTTTTAAATCTTCAATCTCTTTTAATAAATTTGAAGCTAATACCTCAAAATAAATATCATGTTTCTTAGAATGCTTAAACTTAAAATAAGCTCTTATCTCTGAAGATTTTTTTAGTTTCTTATAAAACAACCAAGTTTCTTTATCTTCTTTTTTAGTCAATTTTCCAGAATTAACTTCAGCCTGCAATTCCATATATTTCACAAGATCTTCTGACTCTTTCGTCTTTTCAAAATCAGAAAGTTCAGATCCTTCATGAACAGAAGAATAAACTCTATAGCGTTTTGATTTTAAAAGATACTTCAGCTTTTTTTCTTGCATTTCAAGCCTACTACCTTTAAACTTTTTAGCTTCAATTTGCTTTTTATTCTGTTTAAAATCTTCCGAGTTTATTTCTCTTTCTAGCTCTATATAATTCTGTAATTCCTCAGATTGTTCAAAAGCTATAAATTCTTCGTGATCGTTCAAAAGCTGGATTTTTCTATCCTCTATTAAAGAAGTATTAGCCGCTTTTCGAAGTTTTGATGAAAGGAATAAAGCCATATTGTATGCTATTTGATGTTAATTATGAATTCCGAATTTAATCATTTATTATAAATTCTCAATTAATTGAATAAATGATTCATTATTACGAACAAATTGAATCTTGCTTTAAACAAACTATAACAATTGACAAACAACTAATTACCACTATGTTGTGAATCTAAATTACTGTCTAATAAAATTAAACGTAATGCTACCAATTTGTTTCATTGGGCTAGTATTATCTATATTGAATCGAGATCGGTATGCAGCATCTAAAGCAGCTTCATGTAGATTTTCGTCAGTTGTATCAGACTCCTTCTGAATTACCTTAGCTTTTATCACTTTACCATTACGATTTACAGTGATCTCAACTCGAACACGACCAGATTCTTCACACTTAAAAACAGGAATAGGTAAAATTAATTTATGACGATTTTTCAAGCTATAGAAAACACTACTCTCTCCAGAGTATTCCATATTTTTAAGAGAATCTAATTTCAACTGCTCTTTACGTTCTTTAGCCAATTGAACACTGTCTCTTTTGAAGGTCTCTAAATCTTTTGAATTTGCACCATATTCATCAGATTCATAACCATCCAATTCTTTCTTGATATCATCAATCATTTTATCAAGATCCTGGGCAGTTCGCTCTTTTCTATTCTCAGTTTTTAAATCTTGATTAACAGCTATCGATTTTAACATTTCATCAACACTATGCGAAACTTTCTCTTTTTGCTTATCAATTATTTCTTCTTCTACTCGCTTATTTTCCTGCTCTATTAGTTCCACAATATCATCAGGAATAGCTAGAAAAATTTCAGTTTCAACAAAACGAAGAGGTGAATTCATCTTAAATAAAAGCAAAAAAATAAGTAGCACCATATGAAAAGCCAAAGTTCCCATTAAACCGTAACGATTACGATTTAAATAGTCCTTAAACTCTTCCCAAGCACTCATATTTGTACTCTGTTCAGTTTTCTTATTTAGTTCAGACTTAGCCACCAATTCTATTGATTACGATTAAGATTTAAAATCAAACAAAGCTATCAAGATTAGTTGAAATAGGCAATTTTGTTGAAAATGATATTTAGTCTCCTTTTAAAGCATTTTACAGAACACTTATCAGTAAACTGAACGATAATAATCGATTGGTAAAAAGTTAAAGACTATATGATCAGATAGATATCATTAAACTTCTATTTTGTAATTTAATATATTATTTATACATTATAGCTGATTATTAGCCTATTGACTGTAAGAAAGATTTGAAACCTATACACTATGCCTCCTAAAACACGATACAAAAATTGGAACGGATTTAGTTTTTATTTAAGAAGTACTTGGTGGGATTTTCTCAATTTATTTTTCCCATTAAATTGTGCTGCTTGTGGGAATTATTTATTCAAAGGTGAAAAGGTTATTTGTACTTCTTGCCTTTTCCAATTACCTAAAACAAATTTTCATTTTCAAAAAGAGAATCCAATTTCAGAGATTTTTATGGGAAGAGTGAATATTAATAATGCAACTGCATTTTTCACTTTTAATAAGGGTAGTCGATACCAAAAACTTATTCATAAATTAAAATATAATGGACAAGCGGAAATTGGTATTGAACTTGGGAAGCACTTTGGGAATACTTTAATGAATTCTGATGAGTATAGAGATATTGATATCATTATACCTGTCCCACTTCATCCTAAAAAGAAAAAAGCCAGAACCTATAATCAAGCTGAAATGATTGCGAAAGGAATGGCAGAGGCAATGAATTCTGAATTAGTTGTAGATATTCTTGTGAGAAATACTCATTCTGTATCGCAAACGAAGAAGGATAGAATTGAAAGATGGTTAAATGTGAAAAATGTGTTTGCACTAAAATCAACAGAGCAATTAAAGAACAAACATGTTTTGTTGGTAGATGATGTTGTAACTACTGGTGCAACACTTGAAGCATGTGCACAAAGATTATTGGAAACCGATCAAATTAAAGTCAGTATTGCTTGTTTAGCTCAAGCATAAAAAAAGCTTAATTAATCTTTAAATTAATTAAGCTTATATATTTAAATCTTAAGAAAGACTATTCATCAATCTACAAATTTATAACCAACTCCCTTGATCGTTTTTATAAGGTCATCTCCTAATTTTTCTCTTAATTTTCGAATGTGAACATCAATTGTTCTATCACCAACAATAATATTTTCTCCCCAAACACCATTGTAAATTTCCTCACGAGTAAAAACTCTTTGTGGGCGAGATGATAATAGTAACAATAATTCAAATTCTTTTCGTGGCAATGATAATTCTTCTTCTCCTTTTATAACCAGATAGCGCTCCTTATCGATTGCAATAGGACCAATTTTTTTTATAGAACTAGTTCTATCATCTCCATTATCTATTCCTCTATTAGCCCGTTTCAACATTGCTTTAAGACGAGAAATTAAAACCTTTGGTTTAATTGGCTTACTAATATAATCATCTGCTCCAGCATCAAATCCTGCAATTTGAGAATAATCCTCACTTCTGGCAGTTAAAAATGCAATCAATACATCAGATAATTCTGGCATTTCTCTCAACTTATCGCAAGTCTCAATACCATCCATTTCTGGCATCATCACATCTAAAATAATGAGGTGGGGTAGAAATTTTTTAGCAACCTCGATACCTTCAACTCCATTACTAGCAGTCTCAACCTGAAAGCCTTCTTTTTTTATATTATAACTTAAGAATTCTAAAATGTCAGGTTCATCATCGACAAGTAAAATCTTATAATCACTATTTTCCATATCTATTGATTTATATGCTTAAGTGTTTGTTGCTTTATTTAGTGTGAAAGTAAAACTTGTACCCTCGCCATAGGTACTACTCACGTTTATGCTTTGATCATGAGCATCTATAATATGCTTCACAATTGCTAATCCTAAACCAGATCCACCCATATTTCTCGATCTACTTTTATCTACTCTATAAAAACGTTCGAATATTCTAGGCAAATTATCTTTCTCAATTCCAATTCCATTATCTCGAAATTCAATCAATAATTTATCTTCCATATCCATAACCTCAATTTGAGTTTTTCCGCCTTGTTTTCCATATTTTATAGAATTGACAAGAAGATTAACCATGGCTTGAAAAATCTCTTTTTTATCGGCTTCTACATATTTAGGAATTGAATTAGATTGAGGAAACTCCACTTTTATTTTATGCTTTTGTGCTCGCATTTCCTGCATCTCCACAACCTCATTTATCAACTCGATAATATTGAAACGCTCTGGTATTAATTTTAACTCACCGTATTCAAGTTTTGAAATTGATTCCAAATCTTTCACAATACCAATCATTCTATTAATACTTTTCTCTGTACGTTCAAGGTAAGATCTATTAATATTTTCATCTTCTAAACCACCATCAAGCAAAGTTAAAATATAGCCTTGAATATTAAAAATTGGAGTCTTTAACTCATGAGATACATTACCAATAAATTCTTTTCTATATTCCTCTTGGCGTTTTAATTGCATAACTAAAGAACCGCGTCCTTCACTCCATTCTCTAACTTCTTTTTCAGCTTCATTAAGTATATTAATCGTCTTCACCTTATCAACAAATTCTCTATCGATAAACTGAGTATCGTGAATGGTTTTATAAAGCATTCGAATTTTGGAATATAAAAATCGACGAATCAAATAGCGAGATATAGTAAACATGAATGCACTTAAAACAACCAAACTAATAAAAAGTACTAAAGCTTTATCTTCGATATAAGTGTAAAGTAGGAATTCAATCAAAATGATAATGGCAGCAGAAAGTGTCATTAAAAAATTGACCTTTTTGGAGGATATAATTTGCATAAAATGGTTCTAAAATCAGATTTATATCAATATAAAATAAAGATAATGTTAAGAGTTGTTTCTTGCACAAATATTCAAATTAATAAATGAGCAATTGTATTTGCAATATTAAGTAATGGTTAAGAATACATCATGTAATATTTAAAATTCATTCTAAGTTAATACATATTTTGTTTTATATGGAATCAAAAAAAAGAGTCATAATCAGATTTGCCGATTAGACTCTTTACATATATTTTGAATTACTTGTCCGAACTAAGACTAATAATTAAGCTTTCTTTTTAAAAGATATTTCTTTCATATTCACCAATAAATCGAGAACAATTGAAACAATTAATAAGTTGAATTTTTGTTCTAATTCCAAAATAAAACTTAAACAAGCAGTAGCCATAAAAATCATACTTCCTAATTTAAGAAGTTCTAACCAATCAAAAGATTCTATTTTTTTGAAGTCAATATTTATGGCTCTATAAACGATATTTAAAACCAATCCGAATCCAAGAATAAGGATTCCGTAAGTGTCATCTTGCAAAATAAACAAAGCACCTACTATTATTAAAATTGTTGCTAAGGTGTATAAAATTGAACTTATTTTAGCCATTAAAGTAAGGTTTTATTATGTTTAAATAAAATTTGGTTTGATCTAAAAAAGTGTGTTAGGATCCTCGAATCTACTTTTACCCAAATGAGAATAAGCAAGAGCTGTAACTTCACGACCACGAGGTGTTCTTTTTATGAAACCTTCTTTAATTAAAAATGGTTCATAAACTTCCTCAATTGTTCCAGCATCCTCACTAACTGCAGTTGCAATTGTTGTTATTCCAACTGGTCCTCCTTTAAATTTATCAATAATAGTTGTTAAAATTCTATTATCCATTTCATCCAAGCCATGCTTATCGATATTTAAAGCTTCAAGCGAATATCTCGTAATTTCTAAATCGATAGATCCATTTCCTTTTACCTGAGCAAAATCACGAACTCGACGAAGTAAAGCATTTACAATTCGAGGTGTTCCTCTGCTTCGAGATGCAATTTCTCCAGCTGCTTCATGAGTAATCTCAACATGTAGTATTTTTGCTGATCGCTTTACGATATGAGTGAGTACAGACATATCATAATACTCTAAGTGTGAATTGATACCAAAACGAGCACGTAGAGGTGAAGTTAATAAACCAGAACGAGTGGTAGCACCAATCAAAGTAAATGGGTTTAATTCCAATTGAATTGAACGCGCTGCAGGCCCTTTATCGATCACAATATCTATTCTGAAGTCTTCCATCGCAGAATATAAATATTCTTCGACTATGGGGCTTAAACGGTGTATCTCGTCGATGAATAGAACATCATTCTCATCGAGATTGGTTAAGAGTCCTGCTAAATCACCTGGCTTATCTAAAACAGGTCCTGAAGTAATTTTTATACCTACTCCCAATTCATTTGCTAGAATATTTGAAAGCGTAGTCTTACCCAAACCTGGAGGTCCGTGAAGTAAAACATGATCCAAAGCTTCTTCGCGCATTTTGGCTGCTGTTACAAAAATATCTAGATTTTCAACGATCTTTTTCTGTCCACTAAAATCATCAAAACGCAAGGGTCTTAATTGTTGATCTACATCAACCTCCTTATTCTGAATATCTTGATTTGTTATATCGAGCTTATCGTCCATTTCTTAGGTGTTATAAAAGCAGTTTAAAATAGTTAGAAAACTATAAATCGCAAAGCACAAAAATAGTCTCATTTGTTCGATATAAAATCACAAATGAGATAAAATGTATGAGTAAATTTCATTTATATATTTAAACTTTCCAGGATATCAAAAAGTTTCTCAACCTCAAAAGGTTTTACCATATGGGCATTCATACCACAATCTCGGCATTTATTTGCAGTGGCTGTAATCACATCAGCAGTTAGAGCAATAATTGGAATATCTTTTCCTTTATCAAGATCTCTAATTATTTTGGTAGCCTCTAAACCATCCATCTCTGGCATCATTACATCCATCAAGATAAAATCGAAATCGCCCCGCTTAAATTCTTCTACAGCTTCAAAGCCATTATTCGCAGTTACAATTTCGAAACCAAATCGTTTTAAACTAAACTTCACGACAACCTGATTCAGCCTATTGTCTTCCACCAATAATAACTTAAAGTTTCTATTTTCCCAGCTCATTATTTTTGTTCAGTTTAGAATAGTCTTTGCAAGATACTAAAATCATCAATACATTTTCTGCTTTTAAACTTTCAATCTATCAATGTTAGTTTCGACTCAAATTATAGCTGCTTTTTAGATTTCAAATTAAGTCTACCGTTTTACTTCAAATAAGCTCAAAACATCATTCTTTTGTTTTTACATTTATCCACTATTCTTATACGCTTATCAACACTTATTATATTATTATCTTTTCTTTTAATTTCTCTAAAAAATATAATGATTATAATATCCTGTTAATAGTGTTAGTAAGTGAAAACGAGTTTTATTGGATTATTTAGGTAAATGAGTCTAATAACAGGCTATTAACATAGGATGTTAATATGGAGGAGTTGTTTTAGAGTTGATTATGGGTATTACTAACAATCTGTTAATAAGTATAATTTTTGAAAAGAATTTAATTACTTGATATCAACAGATTGTTAGCAACCTGTTGGAATATGCATTATCAGGACTTAAAAGTAAAATTGTTTAGTTGAGATATTTTTTTCATACAGGAAGGGAAATTAAATATCCTAAGATTTGTTTCGAATATTTAACAAGAAAAAATCAACAGTATGTTAACTAAATGTGAACAAAACTGTTGATTTCTTTAAAAACTGTTGTAAATACCTGCTTATTAGAATCATATGTAATCTATTGCATGAAAAAATAAAAACGATACTCAATGTTCTCTATAAACTTTAATACTAACCATATTCTAAGATATAATTCTAATAAGTTTGTTGATACTTATACTCGTTTTAAATAAAAAGGTTTCGTTTATCATCAACTTTTTTTGACTTTTTTCGATATAAAAAAGCAGCTACAAATATTTGTAGCTGCCTTAAAAAAAGTTTTGAATTTAATCTCTAATGATACATTTCGGTATATAAAAAACGCTTAATATTTCGCTTAGGAGTTTTCTCAAATTCTTCAGGAAAAAGAATAATTCTTGTCACATTCATAAAAGCCGGAAGAGTCTTATTCAATATTTTTCTATCCGATTCGAAAGCCTCTTCAATTTCATTTTTAGATAAACCCTCGCCATCGCAAACTTCATAATCTGGATAAACTAGAGCAATTAATTTGTGATCCTTATCGTCGGTAACAATTGACTCTTGTATGAAAGGTAAATTGTTCAAACTCGACTCTATTTCTTCAGGATAGATATTTTGCCCAGATGGACCCAAAAGCATATTCTTGCTACGCCCTTTTATATACACAACATCATCTTTATCGACCACACCTAAATCACCCGTTTTTAACCAACCATCTTTTGTAATAGCATCTGATGTGGCTTCCTTGTTTTTATAATAACCAGCCATCACATTATCACCTTTTACTTGAATTTCTCCAACAATATTTAAGGGATCTTTCGAATCGATTCTAACTTGCATTCTATCGATGATTTGGCCGCAAGAATATGGACGGAATCGATCATTGGGACTATAACTAATTAGTGGACCACACTCGGTCATGCCATAACCAATCGAAAATGGAAAGCCTATCTTAACAAGAAAATCCTCGACTTCTTTACTCAAGGCAGCTCCACCAATAATAACTTCTATAAATTCACCACCAAAGGTCTCAATAAGTGTATTTTTAATTTTCTTATAAACCTTCTTCTCAAGTATAGGAACCTTCAACATCAACTTAACACGACGACTTTCCATTGCTGGTAATATTCTCTTTTTATAGATTTTTTCCATAATAAGAGGAACCAAACATATAAGGCGAGGCTTTACTTCCTGAAAGGCTTTTGTTATAAGTTGTGGGGTTGGTACGCGAGACAAAAATACCACATGACATCCAATGCAAAATTCGCTTAGAAATTCGAACATACAACCAAATACATGAGCCAATGGTAGGAAAGAAACAACTTTATCTTGCGGACGTAAATCGATATGATCGAAAGCAATTTGAACATTGGAATGTAAACAACGATAAGTTAGCATCACACCTTTTGAGAAACCAGAAGTTCCCGATGTATATGAAAGTACAGCGATATCAGTTTCCTTAGGATCGACATAGTTTAATTTGTCTTTATTTACTCTTAAAGGGTCAAACTTTTCATTTACTTTAAGAAGGGTTTTGCTCATTTTATCGCACGATGTACAAAGCAATGAGAAGTCGTTTAAGGATAAGATACCCTTGATTTTTTTAATCTTAGAATCATCAATTTTATTGAAAGAATTTTCTGTTGCAAATAGCAATGAAGCTTCAGAATGGTTGATGATATGATGAATATCTCCAGAATTAAAATCTGGCAGAATTGGAACTATGGTAGCACCATAAGTAATGGTCGCCAAATAGGTAACGGCCCAGTTATTAAGGTTGCGACCTATCAAGGCAACTTTATCCCCTTTTTTAAGCCCCATCTCTTTATAAAGAAGATGAATCCACTGTATTTTTTCGGCTACTTCTTTAAAAGTAAGGCTATCTTTTTGGTAGTTGGTAAAGGCTGTAAGCTCCCAGTTATTTTGAATACTTTCCTCAATGGAACGAATTAACTTGTTTTGAATCATAGGTTTAATGTGTTGTAGTACGATTCTAAAGATACTAATCTGATTAAATAATCAAGATTTAGGCTTATTCTATTTTATAAAGCCTTCAATTAGTTCCATAAAATCAAGTACTTAAGAATTAAGCCTGTTTAGTGATAATTATCTCTAATTCTCTGTTTATATATTTTGCTATTGAATAATTACTGATCAAGCTTTTTCTCATTTAATTAGGTGTAACTAAGCTTAATTGAATGCATTTTTATATTTTTGTAGCCTTGTTATCAGTTTTGTTATAAAAACTGATATATATTATCTCATTAAGTCAGAATAAAAATGGAACAGAAAAGAATTAAGATCAAAGATCTGTTGGTTTCGAAAGAGTACGGCAGTGAAGTAAATGTTAAAGGATGGGTAAGAACCAAGCGTGGTAATAAGCAAATTAATTTTGTTGCTTTAAATGATGGTTCTACTATTAATAATATTCAGATCGTTGTTGATGTTCTTAATTTTAATGAGGACTTGTTGAAGAAGATTACTACAGGAGCAGCTATTTCTGTTAATGGTAAGTTAATCGAATCAGCTGGAAGCGGACAAGCTGTAGAACTTGAAGCTATATCTATTGATGTTTTAGGTGTTGCCGACCCAGAGAAATACCCATTGCAGCCTAAAAAGCACTCTTTGGAATTCTTAAGAGAGAAGGCTCACTTGCGTTTTCGTACTAACACTTTCGGTGCCATATTCCGTATTCGTCATGCTATGGCGTTTGCTGTTAATGACTTTTTCAACAAAAAGGGATTCTTTTACATGCACACACCACTTATTACAGGTTCTGATGCCGAGGGTGCTGGTGAAATGTTTAGAGTATCGACTCTTGATCCTAAAAATCCACCTTTAAACGAGGATGGAACAATTAACTATAAAGAAGATTTCTTCGGAAAAGAGACTAATCTTACCGTTTCTGGTCAGCTAGAGGGTGAGCTTGGAGCTATGGCTTTGGGTGAAATTTACACCTTCGGTCCTACTTTCCGTGCCGAGAATTCAAATACAACACGTCATTTAGCTGAGTTCTGGATGGTTGAGCCTGAAATGGCTTTCTACGATCTGAAAGATAATATGGATCTGGCTGAGGAATTCCTGAAGTATATGATTAAGTATGCTTTGGATAACTGTATGAGCGATCTAGAATTCTTAAGTAAGCGTCTGCAAGAAGAAGAAAAAGGTAAGAAAGCCGATGAGCGTTCAATGGAACTTATCGAAAAGCTACGTTTTGTATTGGAGGACGATTTTGTTCGTTTGACTTATACTGAGGCGATAGATATTCTACGAAATTGTAAGCCAAATAAGAAGAAGAAATTCAAATATGTGATTGATGGTTGGGGAGCTGATCTTCAGTCGGAGCACGAAAGATATTTGGTTGAGAAGGAATTCAAAAAGCCTGTTATCCTAATTGATTATCCTAAGGAAATTAAGTCGTTCTATATGAAACAGAATGATGATGGAAAAACCGTAGGTGCTATGGATATTCTTTTCCCAGGTATTGGTGAAATTGTTGGTGGATCGCAGCGTGAAGAAGATTACAATAAATTAACAACTCGCATGAAAGAAATGGGAGTTCCAGCTGAAGAAATGGATTGGTATTTAGATACGCGTCGTTTTGGTACAGCTACTCACTCTGGTTTTGGATTAGGTTTTGAGCGTATGATGCTGTTTGTTACCGGTATGGGTAATATCCGCGACGTGATTCCTTTCCCACGTACACCAAAGAATGCTGAATTTTAAAAAATAAGCAAAACATATAGTCAAGTCGGTTCTTAAAGGAACCGACTTTTTTTGTGACTAAACTTTTCTGTTAAAAGTCTTTTTATTCACTCTTTCTGCTTGTATATTTACCTTTATTTAATTCATTTATCTTTTTTGGTTTGATATTTGTATAATCAAATTGCAATTGGTAAATATCATATAGTTAGACAACAGTTAAGTACATATATGCTGAAGCAGAGCCTACAACAAAAGTTATTACAAAAATTATCACCTCAACAAATACAGGTGATTAAGCTTCTTGAGCTCCCTACCCTACAGCTAGAGGAAAGAATAAAAAAAGAGCTGGAAGAAAATCCTGTTCTCGATGAAGGAGAAAGTGAAGAGACTACTCAGGATGATTATCAAGACGAAGAACACGAAGCAAAAGATAAGGATCAGGAAGAGTTCTCTATTGAAGATTATATGGATGATGATGATACACCTTCTTATAAACTAGCCGCACAAAACTATTCTAAGGACGATAAACACGAGGATATTCCTTTTTCAGGAGGAACAACTTTTTATGAGCAATTGATTAGTCAATTAGGCTTAAGAATACTTGCACCCGAAAAAGCTGCTTTGGCCGAATACCTTATTGGTAATATAGATGAGGATGGCTATTTACGTCGCGACATCGATAGTATTGTTGACGATTTGGCTTTCTCTACAGGTATAAACACCACTTTTGAGGAGTTAGTAGAATTACTACATGTGATTCAAGATTTCGATCCAGCTGGGATTGGTGCTCGCGATTTACAAGAATGTTTATTACTTCAGATTAAACGTAAGGGTTCACACAATCCTGATGTCAAAAATGCACATATCATCCTAAAGAAATATTTTGATGAATTTACGCGTAAGCATTATGAGAAAATTCAGAAGCGTTTGAATTTAGATGATGATGATTTTAAATGTGCTGTAGATGAAATTCTAAGATTGAATCCAAAACCAGGTGGCGCTTTTGTGAATCCTATGTCAAAGCCTTCACCAACCATTATTCCCGATTTTATTCTCGAAGAGTTGGATGGTGACTTAAACCTAAGCTTGAATTCACGTAATGTTCCTGATTTGCATATTAGCCGATCTTATGCCGATATGTTGAAAGACTACTCAAGTAATAAGGAGAATCAATCAAAGGAGCAAAAGGATGCCGTGATGTTTGTCAAGCAAAAATTAGATTCCGCTAAGTGGTTTATCGATGCCATTCGTCAACGACAAAATACGCTTATGCTGAGCATGCAGGCTATTATTAATTTTCAACATGCTTACTTTTTAGAAGGTGACGAGAAGAAATTAAGGCCGATGATTCTGAAAGATATTTCTGAACTGACATCCTTGGATATTTCGACTATCTCGCGTGTTTCGAACTCCAAATACATTCAAACTCATTTTGGTATATTCTCACTTAAATATTTCTTTTCGGAAGGTTTACAAACTGATACAGGAGAAGAAGTATCCACTCGTGAGATTAAGAATATTTTAAGAGAGTGTGTAGATAATGAAGACAAGAAAAAGCCACTTACTGATGATAAATTAGCTGCAATACTAAAAGAAAAAACTTATGTTATTGCTCGAAGAACGGTGGCTAAATATCGCGAACAGTTAAATATTCCTGTGGCACGACTAAGAAAAGAACTTTAAAAAAAACAGTTGAATTCCATGAACTATTCTAGAATTATATCAGGGCTTGCCCATCCAATACTCATGCCTTTATATGCCATATATTTAATTTTCCACTCCAATACTTTTCTCGATTTCACACCATTCACTTTGGTTAAGGCGATATATATGATTGTGTTTATTACAACCGTATTGCTTCCATTGAGTTGTTTGCCACTGCTAAAATCGTATTCATTGATTAGTAGCTATAGTTTGACAGAACGGAAGGATAGAGTGATTCCTTTAGCCTTGGCCATTATGTCGTATAGTTTAGGCTTCTACTTATTAATGAAATTACCTGGAACAAATGTTTTTGCACGACTACAGCTTGCTGGGATTATTAGTTTGGCGCTTCTGTTGATAATATCTTATTGGTGGAAGATTAGCTTGCATATGGCTGGTATTGGAGGCTTGTGTGCCTTAATTTTTACATTTTCTATTCGTTTCTCCACTTCTTTACGCGGTATGTTTATGATGGCGATTTTAGCTGCAGGACTTATAGCCTTTTCTCGCTTAAAATTGGAAGTGCATAAACCAACTCAAATCTACGCAGGTTTTTTGCTAGGCTTTGCTGTTGTATGTGGAACCTTCCTTTTTAAATAGAACTTAACGTCCCAAAATACGCATAAAAAAAGAGCTCATATGAGCTCTTTTTTTTATTCTTTTAAAATCCACAAATCGGGTTTGTGATTATATTTCTTTAGTCTTTTTAATTCTCGTACAGCGACTTTCTTATTTGCGAAAGATTGTATGACAACTCTGTATTTACCATTGGTCTCAATAACTCGACAAGGGTAACCTTTCTTAAACAGTTGTTGACTTAAGGTTAGAGCTGTATTCTTTCGTTTACTACTTCCTCCAACTATATGGTAATTAAATAAAGCTCTATTCTCAAGAATTTGAGTTAGTGAAAACTTCTTAGATAATCGCTGACTTTCAGCCGAAGGAGCTTTGGGTATTTTTCTATTTGCCGTAAGCTCAACCACATTAGTCCCATCAATCTTTGTCAGTTCTTTTTTACTGCAAGCTGATAGTATTAATAAAAGTGAAATTAAGCTGTATTTATACGACTTCATAGAATCAAATATAGTTAATGCTTTATATGCAACCAAACGTCTTCTGTTCCTTGAGATGAACGTGCTAGTTTAAGTTCCTTAAAAGCTTCATTTCTTTTAGAGAATCCTTTATAAGAAACACGATAAAAGTTATGATTGGATAGAATAATTTGTGAATCGTAGCCTTCTTTCTGAAGCTTTGATTTCATCCTTTTAGCATTTGATTGATTCTTAAAACTTGCGGCTATTAAGAAATATTTGTTGATCGCTTTCTTAACAACAGCTTTAGGAACGACCTTTTCAATTTTCTTCTTAATAGGTTTCGCCTTTACAATCTTCTTCGTTGTTTTAGGATTCTTAAGAGTTTTCTTTTCTTCCTTACAGGCGCTCATTCCAATAGCTAAACTAAGGAATGCAATAAATAGAATCTTATATCTTGTATTCATATGCTGGTAAATTTAATATAATGCAAATCAAATTACTAACAAATATAAGAGATTTCGATAAACAGTAAGTGTATAATAATCTTTATTTAACTTTAGAATATCAGTTTTTAGTCATATTCTATTTATTTTTGACTTAGGCTTTAGTTGAAGTGTAAGAACAAGTGACTTACTTAATATATAAAGCTAACATGAATTTGACTATTCAAAAAAACTAATATATAAGACATGAAAAGAATTGCACTAGTTGCGCACAATGAGAAAAAGAGCGAAATGTTGGCTTGGGTAAAACGACATAAGGATGAACTCAAAAAACACAAATTAATTGGAACTTCTAATACATCAAAGCTAATAAATTCGGTTTTAGATCTTCAGATAGAGCCTTTTGGTCATGGACCTAATGGCGGGGATATTCTCTTAGCTGCTCAGATATTAGAAGGAAAGGTTGATGAAGTTATCTTTTTGATTGATGCTGAAACGCCTCATGGACATGAGCATGATATTCAAACTTTAATCAGAACAGCCGTACTAAATAATGTACCAATTGCATTAAATTTAGCTACAGCCGATTTCCTTGTAGAACTCAATAAATCAGAAAGAGAAAAAGAAGTTTAGTTTGGACTAAGTATTATTTGTGCAAAATATTTAAAAGCTCACAATGAACTAACTCTTTGTGAGCTATTATACGTTTATTGAAGTCTATTTTTTTATGACTTAACGTTAAACCTAAACTCCCATGAGTAATTTTTATAAATTTGAACTTAACTCTGAATTAAATATTCTTTATAAGAATTACTATGGATCTATTTCTATAGAAAATATCTTTTCATCATGGGAACATGCTTTTAGTAATGATGTTATTCCTAGTGATATAAAAGGATTCATCCTTGATTTTAGAGAATCTACTTTTGATTTTAAAACTGAACGTTTTATTGAAATTGTAGATTTTTATAAAAGGAATATAGAATTTTACCGTGGCAAGAAAGTCGCATTAATCTCCACCAACCCTAGTGATTTAGTTGTGCCAATTTTGTTTAACTCGAAAGATAAAGGCTATTCATCTAAATCGTTTAGTACCCAAGAAGCTGCTCTTGATTGGATTTTAGAATAGATTGAAATGCCTAAACCTTAGCTCCTTGTTAACCTTAAGTTAACACAAAGGTAAAACTTAGGAAACACCTCTCTTTATACCTGTTCGTAGATTTGTAGTGAACTTACAAATTGAAACATGGATAATTTTTATTTAATACTTGTTGTTGTGCTTTTTGCACTAGCGATCTCCGATTTGATTGTTGGGGTGAGTAACGATGCCGTAAATTTCTTGAATTCTGCATTTGGATCTAAAGCCGCTCCAAGATGGGCAATTCTGATTATTGCCAGTTTAGGTATTCTAGTTGGAGCAACCTTCTCTAGTGGTATGATGGAAGTCGCTCGTAAGGGTATTTTTCACCCTGATCAATTTTACTTCGCTGAGATCATGATCATTTTTGTGGCCGTAATGTTAACGGACATTATTCTTTTAGATTTTTATAATACGATTGGATTACCAACATCTACAACGGTGTCTATTGTATTCGAATTACTTGGTGCTGCAGTTGCAGTTGCGTTAGTTAAAATCATGAATTCGGATGATCAGACGCTTATAGATTTAGGTAGTTATATAAATTCCGCAAAAGCTCTCGCCATTATTACGGGTATCCTCCTCAGTGTCGTCATTGCTTTCTCTGCTGGTGCACTTGTTCAATATGTAACTCGTATTATCTTCACATATAAATACGATAAACGCTTTAAGTATTTTGGAGCAATTTTTGGAGGTTTTGCTATTACAGCTATTACTTATTTTATCCTTATTAAAGGAGCAAAAGGTTCTTCCTTTATCTCTAAAGAAATGCTACTTTGGATAAAGTCGAATACATTTACAATTATTGCAACTTGTTTTATTGGGTGGACCGTAATCCTGCAACTCTTAGTATGGTTAGTGCGTCTAAATATTCTTAAGGTTATTGTACTGGTTGGAACTTTTGCATTGGCTATGGCTTTTGCAGGTAACGACTTGGTTAACTTTATTGGAGTTCCATTAGCCGGTTTTAAATCATTCCAAGCTTATGTTGCCAGTGGCTCTGGAGATCCATATGGTTTAACTATGGATATGCTAACGGGGAAAGTTCATACAGAAACGTACCTTCTTTTGATTGCTGGTGTTGTTATGACTGTTACGCTTTGGTTCTCTAAGAAAGCCAGAACTGTTACCGAAACTGAATTGAGCTTGAGTAATCAGAATGAAGGTGATGAACGTTTCGGTTCTTCATTTTTTGGACGATTAATCGTTCGCCGTTCACTTTTTGCAAATAATCGTTTAAGAAGTATTTTGCCAGATAGAATTCAAAGGAGTATTGATAGAAGTTTCTTGCAGCCTGCTATTGCAACTGGAATCGATAAAAAAGATATCCCAGCATTCGATATGATTCGTGCTTCAGTAAACCTTACTGTCGCGAGTATTCTGATTGCAATTGGTACATCTCTCAAATTACCTCTTTCAACTACATACGTTACGTTTATGGTTGCTATGGGTACATCATTGGCTGATAGAGCTTGGGGACGTGATTCTGCAGTTTATCGTATTACAGGTGTGCTTACTGTTATTGGTGGTTGGTTCTTCACCGCATTTAGTGCATTTACCGCTGCCTTTATATTTGCTAACCTTATTAATTGGTTAGGTGGATACGCAATCTTTGGATTGTTAGTATTAGCTATCTTCTTCGTGGTTCGTTCACATATTGCTCATAAACGTAAGAATGAAGTTGCTAATGAAGAGGATAGTGATTCACTAATTATTACTGGTGATGCAGCTGAACAATGTACGTATGCTGTTTCTACTCTAACAGCTAAGATTCCTGGCATATTTGGCAAAATGATTACTGGTTTGGCTTATGAAGATAGAGCAAACTTGAAAGAGTGCTCTAAGAAAGTGAATAAGTTGAACGTTGAAGTTAAGAAGATCAAAAATCAGGTTCCTGATATGGTTAAATTACTTAATGAAGACAGTGTTTATTCTGGCGCATTCTATGTTCAACTCATCGATTACCTTCGTGAAATGGCTCATGCAACTAGTTTTATTGTAGAACCTGTTTTCGAGTATATCGATAATAATCATAAAGCTTTTGAGCCAGAACAAATCGAAGAGTTAAATATAATTCAAGCCAAGCTTTCTGAGTTCTTTACTCACATTAATGCTATAATTAATGATAGAAACTATCTTGCAGGAAATGTTGATTCAGTTCTTGAAGAGCAAGAAGGTCTATTGAAGTCGATTAAGAAATTCAGAAAAGAACAAATTAAGAGAATTAAGGCTGAGAAAGTTGGAACTAGAAATTCAGTTCTATTCTTAGGCGTTTTAAATGAAACTAAGAATTTGATTTTATACGCTGGAAATCTTCTGAAATCTGCTCGAGATTTTGCAACTTCGAATGAAGATGAGGATTTAGATTAATTCAATGATGATACGTAGTTTATAATTATTAATCCAAGTGAGCTGTTCAATTATATTGAACAGCTCTCTTTTTTTAGTTTTGATCCTGTGTATTAACTCACCAGAATTTCAAAAAGTTTCCTCATGCCTATGCTTGCTTTTTCTTTTATGAATGTACGATTACCATAAGAAGACATATTGATTTCGTTGGGATCTATAATATAGATTGGGCAGTTAGATGATGCGTAGTCAATTAAACCCGCTGCTGGGTACACATTCATCGATGTCCCAACAATAACTAGTATATCAGCTTTAGAAACTATTTCAGTAGCTTCTGATATTGCTGGAACAGCTTCCCCGAACCATACAATATGTGGTCTCAAGCAAGATCCCTTCTCACATTTACTATCAGATGTTAATTCCCAATCATTTAATTCATAAATAAGGTTTTCATCAACAGTACTTCTTGCTTTTATTAGCTCACCATGTAGATGAAGTATTTTTGTACTCCCTGCCCTTTCATGTAAATCATCTACGTTTTGAGTAATTATCTCAACATCGAAATGTTCTTCAAGTTCATGTAATATTATATGACCATCATTGGGTTGGCAATTGAGGAGTTGTTTTCGTCTTTCATTATAGAATCTTGTGACGAGTTCTGGATCTCTTTCCCAGGCTTGCGGACTAGCAACTTCCATAACATCGTATTCTTCCCATAAACCTCCCATTTCTCGGAAAGTTCTTAAACCACTTTCAGAGCTAATACCTGCACCTGAAAGTACGACTAGTTTTTTCTTAGTAGCCATGTATTTCTTTTTTAATCTCGTTTAAAAACTAAAGATAAGAAATTCATCATATAAAAGTTTGGGAAATAAAGACTCACAGCTCAATGATTGAACTGTGTTCGAAGATATTTTAAAGGAGATAATTAACCTTGTAGGTTATTTTACAAGGGTATTTTTGTTTTGGATTTCGGAGTTGGCCTCCATAGCTTCAAGTTCTTCTAAATTGAATTTTGTAGGAACTGTTAGGTTAAAAGTTGAACCTTTACCTATTTCTGACTCAAGCTTTAAGTAACCTTTCATCAATTTCATATAACGAGAACAAAGACTTAAACCGATGCCTGCACCAGATTGTTTACGTGTATACGAATTATCAACTTGATTAAATCGTTGAAAGATAGATTGTTGTTGCTCTTCGCATATACCAGCACCTGTGTCTTTCACAAAGATTTTAATCTTCTGATCATCTTGTAAGGAACAAGAAAGTAGGATTTCTCCTGATTGAGTAAAATTAATGGCATTATCTAGTAGGTAGCTGATTGATTTCTCCAGCTTTTCACCATCAATTATAATACTGGGATTTATGCAATCGATTTGATAATCAATTGTAATGTCTTTTTCTAGAACTTTAATTTTGTCTTCATAGATTGTATATAACCTGATGATGACAGCTTCTAGATCGATTTCGGATTCATTTAATTGCATAACGCCTGAATCCAATTGGGATAAATCTATAATTCGATTGAGTAAATCGAGTAGTGAACGACTGCTTATATTTAGGATAGAAGCAAATTCATTTCGTTCTTCATTAGTTAATGATTCGTCTCGCAAGATGTCCGAAGCTCCTATTATAGCATTCATTGGCGTGCGTATTTCGTGTGAAATATTCGCAAGGAAAGAGTTTTTTAATTCCTCTGCTCCTTCTGCTCTTTGTAATGCTTCCGCCAGCTGTTCTTCAAGCTCGCAGTAAGTCGGACGTTTCTCCATGCAGGAATCTTTACTAATTAATCTTTATTGTGAGGGTTTATGGTTGGATAAATATAACCACTATATTTCTGTCAAAAGAGAATTAAACGATTGCATCTTCAGTTACATCTCTAGTTGTAAGTTCGTTTGAACCACCTTTTACTTCTAATAATTGCTCTGTAGATAGGATATCAAAATTTGTCATAGTTGTAGGCTTTGGAAAATTAATAAAATAAATTAAACAATTGCATCTTCAGTAACATCTCTTGTTGTAAGCTCGTTTGAACCACCTTTTACTGCTAATAATTGAGTCGAGTTGAGAATTTCAAAATTTTCCATGGTTATTTAAATTATAAAGTGAATATTGTTTTCGTTTTACACCCCTTTATTCCCTTTTTAAGGGAAAAGTAACCCAGAAAGTGAAAGTTTTTTTTAAAAATGTATTATTTCGTTTTGATTTGAATAATTTCAGGGGGTCTATTGCACACATATTCAGTCTTTTAAAATTACTTTTCTACTGTGAAAAAAAAACAAGAAATATTTCGATTTCTATTGATCACCTCGTGTTTTTTGATGCTTAACGGATCATTTATACATGTAAAGGCTTCAAAGCCTTCCCGTTCTTTTCAATCAGATGTAAGGACTTCTGCAGATTCTAACTTGCTAATTCTATTTAATAAAGCAGTTTCTGAATTACGTTCTAGAAATAATACTGGCGCTGAGATTTTTTTCCAAGAAGCTGAAGAGAGTATTAAAGAAGCTGAACTGAGAAATTTTGAACTCTACTATCGTTATAAAGTTAATTACGGGGTTTTATTAAAAAGACTAGGGAAATACAAAAAAGCTTTGGCTTCATTTAAATCTGCAGAAATAATATGTAAAGAAAATTATGGAGAAACCTCTGGAAGATTGGCACCAGTTTACTTAAATATGGGCAATATTTACTTGCAACAAAAAGATAACTTCAAGGCTCAAAAACTATACGAAACCGCTTTATATATAATAGATTTAGATCCTACCGCAAATAGATGGCGAGCTAGTACGATTGTTAGTTTGGGAATTGTAACTAAACAGAATGGCGATCTTGATGGCGCTATAAAATATTTATTTGAAGGTTTAAAAATTAAAAAACAAAAAGGTGTATCAGATTTATCAACAACGTATAACAATATAGGAAATTGCTATAAAGAGTTAGGATATATTAAAGAGGCAGATAAAAACCTTAAATTAAGCATAAGTGAATCTATCAAGAATAATGGGCAGGGTAACTATAACCTTGCTAACTTTTATTTGAATTATGCTGTTTTTCATTCTAGTAGAGGTGACAATAAACTCACATTGGAATATCTTAATAAGTCTTATGATATCTATTTAGATAAATATGGTATAAAGCATCCCGACACGGCTCATTGTTTGAAGAATATTGGTAATTTATATTTTAAAGAGGAAGATTATGAAAAAGCTTTACATTTCTACCAAAAGGCTCTTATGTCGAGTACTTACGATTTCAATGGGCAAGGATTTGATGAAAACCCTAGTATTGAACAAGTAGATGGCCAGCTTACCACTTTTGATATTATTGATGATAAGGCGTCAGCTCTGTTTAAACTCTATGGAACAACTAATCAGGTTAATTACCTAAAACTTTCTCTTGAAACCTATGATTTATGTGTTGATATTATTGATCAAATTAGAATAGCTTTTCAAGATGAAGAATCAAAATTAGCTTTAAATGAGAGTGAAAATGGTACTTATTCTAAAGCTATAGAAGTTGCTGCTAAATTATTTGAACTAACTGGGAATCCAATTTACAGAGAGAAGGCATTTAGTTATTCCGAACGTGCTAAAGCTTCTAGTTTACGTAGTTATTTGAATGATGTTGATGCTAAAACTTTTGGTGGTATCCCTAAAGATCTTCAAATTTTAGAGCAACAATTAAAACAAGATATTGCTGATTATCGTGATAAGATTTATCAAGAAAGAAAGAATATTAGTCCGCAACAAGATTCCATTTCTAAATGGCGTCATACGCTTTTCGAAAAAAATACTGAGTATGAGTTAATGGTTAAGCGTTTTGAAACTGATCATCCAGATTACTATGCTTTGAAATATGACAATGCAAGTATTAAAGTTGATGAGTTGCAAAAGAAACTTAAGGAAGATGAGATTCTTGTTGAGTATGCCTTGTCTGATTCTACCTTGTATTCTTTTGTAATAGGTCATGACCTATTCGAAATGAATAAAATGGTACTTAAGAAAGGTGAATTGGAGCGAAGTATTATCAATATTAGAAACAGTCTAAAAACAAATGATTTTTCTGATAATAGTATGAAATATTATCAGAACTATATTTCAGCTGCTCATAAGCTTTATCAACTAATGATAGAGCCTTATGAAGAAGTGATTCAGAATAAGCGTTTAATAATTGTGCCAGAGGGAAAGTTGGCATATGTACCATTTGGTGTTTTAATTAAAGAGGCTGGAGACCCTGAGACCCTGAGTTACCGTAATCTGGACTATTTAATTCGTCATAACCCAATAAGCTATCAAAACTCGGCTACAATTGCTTATAAACGTCCTGAGAGTGGATTTTCAACATCTTCTGCAAGGAAGTTATTAGCTTTTGCTCCATCCTATAAGGATGTGAACGATTCAATTCTTATAACAAGACAAGCACATCAAAATAAGCTTTATCCTTTACCTGGTGCTAAAGTTGAAGTTGAAAATATTTCAAAGATATTCGATGGCGAAACCTTCATAGATGAGCTAGCCTCTGAAACTAATTTTAAGAAAAATGCGGAGAATTACGATATTCTGCATTTAGCTATGCACACCATTTTAGATGATGACAACCCGATGTATTCAAAATTGGTTTTTACTCAAACGGAGGATAGTTTGAATGATGGTTTATTGAATACGCATGAGATTTATAATATGAATCTTAAAGCGCGAATGGTTGTTTTAAGTGCTTGTAATTCGGGAGATGGTAAGTTTCTTAAGGGGGAAGGTGTAATGAGTTTAGCACGAGGTTTCTTTTATTCTGGATGTCCAAGTTTAATTATGACACTTTGGACTGTTGAAGACTTGTCTGGTTCAATTCTAATGTCTTCATTCTATAAGTACCTGTCACAAAATTTCCCTAAAGATGTTGCCTTACAGCAAGCTAAGTTAGAATATCTTGAATCGGCTGATGCTTTAAAATCGCATCCTTATTTCTGGTCTGGTTATGTTGCTATTGGTGATACAGAGGCATTATTTAGGTTTAGTATGATCCATAAAATTCTAATGCTATTAGGATTTACAATTGTATTTGGCGGTATATTTTTCATATGGAAAGGTCCTTTATTTAAGAAAGTCAAAGAGCAAACATTAGATGAATTCGAACTATCATAAAGGCTCATCTATTTAATTTTTAGAAGAATTTACTAAGCTAAATTGTTTCTTGCCTGCCACTCAAGAAAGATCTTGATATTTAATTGATAGTTGAATGATGACATTGAATCACAAAATATAATAATCAAAAAAAGGATTGTTCTCATAAGAACAATCCTTTATATATTAGCGAAGTATGATTGATTTATTCCAGTTTACCAAGGATTTCCTTAGCCTTGGTTCTATAGAAACTATTCCCTTTGGCAATAGCACTAAAAGCTTCTTTAGCTTTTTCTCTTTCGTTGGTCATTAGGTAGCAAAATCCTAAATACCACTCAGATTGCTCAATAAACAAGTTGTTTTTATGATCTAATACTCGAATAAAGTTCTTATTCGCTTTTGGATACTCTTGTACTTGAATATTCGAGATGCCTGAATAAAAATTACTTGTTAAATTGGTGCTGTCTTTATCCAAGATTGTTTGGAATAAAGATAATGCAGCACGATAATTCTTAGATTCATAAGACTGAAGAGCCTGTTCTATTACCTTGTCGGTGTTTTCTGTTCCAGAAGAGGAACGTGTATTACTTACAATACTGTACGGCTTGTAGTAATTCATGAATACTTCTTCATTGGTGTATGTTTTATTGCCGAGCATATAAAATGCACTAGCCATACCAATAAATAGAATCATAGAGGCAGCAGCAATTCTCCAACTGCCTTGGAATCTTGTTTTGCGTTTTTCTTGAGGGGTTGTAGGTGCATCAATGGCTTCAAGCTTAGCTCTCAATTCCATGACGTCTTCTTCCATAATAGCTTCATCAATCTCGTTGTGAAGATTTAATTCCATCTCCAAATCAAGATCATCCATTAGATCCTTTTCAAAATCCAATATTTCGTTTTCGTTTAGCTGATCATCTAGATAATTTTCTATGCGATCAAAGTTTTTTTCGTTCATCATACTTCGGTAAATTGATTATCGCTTTTAATATTCATTATAAGTGTTTGCTTGCACTTATATTTCCTAGATTTTACGTAATCTTCTCCGGCAAAGCCTAATTTTTTTGCAATTTCCTTTGCAGATACTTTTTCAAGATACAGCTTCATGATTTCTTGACAATCAGCAGGCAGTTGTTTAAAGTGCTTCTGATATAGACGGTACTTTTCAGTTTGTTCGTAAGATTGACTTACATCTTCAACCTGTTGGTCGAGTACAGCATCTGAGTTGATAATATCAAGATTATCCTTTCGCTTATCTAGTTTTTTTAACCACAATAGTCGGCATACAGAGTAGATATACGTTCGAAAATTACAAGTTAGCACAATGGGTGCTTTCTTCATCTTTCGAAAGATTACAATAATAGCTTCCTGAAAAAGGTCGCGTGCGTCCTCACTGGTTCCACTATTATTTTCAACGAATCTGCAAGTATCCGGAAAGAACTTGCGATAGATGTAATTCAATACATCATTGTTGCTCGTCCCAATTCCATCTAGAATTGCTTCTGTTGTGTAATCCATGTTATCTACCCCTTTATTCCCTTTTTTTGCAAAAAGTAACCCAATAAAATGAAAAAAAAATAAAAATTAGCTAGTCAATTCCTATAAGACACTGTTTGTTAGTGGTTTGTATTTAAATAAAGAAGCAATTTTTTTAAGTGAAGATGTATCATTTCTTAAAAAATTGCTCATTTTATTAAATAAAGAGATATGACGAAGCGTAATAAAATATTGATGAAATGTTAATAAATTTATGTGAATGTAAATATATGTAAAAATCACAGTTTTCAATATATGATTAATAGCTTTTTTTCATATTTACATAAATATTGTAATTTCTATTCAAGTATTACGACTATTGGCTTAATGTAGGTTCTTATTTGGATTTAAAATGAGGCTCTTAGGGTTTATAAATAAGACAGATGATTAGAATATATTTTACTGAAATCTGTAAAACAAAAAAAAGGAAATTTTCGAATGAAAATTTCCTTTTTTATTTCTCGGTGTGGGCGATATAGGATTCGAACCTATGACCCCTTGGGTGTAAACCAAGTGCTCTGAACCAACTGAGCTAATCGCCCGAGAATTCTATATGTTTGTGTTACAATTGTGGGCGATATAGGATTCGAACCTATGACCCCTTGGGTGTAAACCAAGTGCTCTGAACCAACTGAGCTAATCGCCCTTTCCCTTAATTGCGATGCAAATATAGGAGGGAATTATTTTATACGCAAGCCTTATTTGAAAAAAATAAAAAAAACATCTCTGAAGCCCCTTTGTTTCTGCCGAAAATCTATACTTTTAGGACTCATAAAATTTTGATTAGATGGACAATAATTTAGAAAGTGACTGGAATAAACTTTTATATAAAATTTCTGAAGATTTTAATGTTGATGCTGATTTAAATGGCACTTTGCTGTTAATTGGCATTCAAGAGCGAGAAGAAGGCTTTAAAGAATCATATTCGAAAGAAGATAAAATGGCATTAATTAATCTTGCAACCTGCCGATTGTTGATGAAATGGAACTATTATTCAATTGAAGGGTATGGCGAAGATAAGTGGCCAATTTTTAAAAAGAATAAAATGATTCCTCCTTTTACCAAGGATAAAGAAGAATTACTTTTGAAGTCATCAATTGTAGAATACTTTAAAGAGAACGCTTATCTTGAAGCTTAATATTTCCTAAAATCTATTAACCCAATAAATAAAGCTATGAATAAACTCATTACTTTAAGTTTACTAATTCTTTTGACTGCAACATTTTCATGTAAAACTTCGGTTAAGCTTGGTAAAAATGATCGTATTGTTCAGATCGATACTGAGTATGGTGCAGTTAAGATTAAACTATACGACGAAACGCCAGGTCATCGTGATAATTTTATCAAACTGGCGCATAAAGGTTTTTTTGATGGTACACTTTTTCATCGTGTGATAGATGGTTTTATGGTTCAAGGTGGTGATCCGGATTCTAAGGGAGCAAAGCCAGGTGTCATGTTAGGCGAAGGTGGACCAGGTTATGATATACCTGCTGAGTTTCATGCAAACTTATTTCATAAGAAAGGCGTTATTGCTGCTGCACGTGAAGGTGATAAGGTAAATCCGAAGAAGGAATCGTCTGGATCTCAATTCTATATTGCTCAGGGAGAAGTTTATGAACCTGAGGAGTTAGATAAATTGGTTGTTGACATAAATAAGAAACGAGCTAATGCTATTTTCGAAATGGAAAGAGCTAATTATAAAGATGAACTATCTAAACTGCAAAAAGATGGCGAATTCGATAAGTTTAACGATAAAATGGAAGAGATGAAGCACAAAGTTGATTCCCTTTCTAAAGCTCAAACGCTTGTTTTAACTGGTGCAATGAAAGAGGCCTATACAACTGTTGGAGGAATCCCTCACCTTGATGGAGCTTATACTGTTTTTGGTGAGGTGATTGAAGGTTTGGATATTATAGATAAAATTGCCGCAGAAAAGACTGATGGGAATGATCGTCCTATAAAGGATATGAAAATGAAAATTACGATTGTTCAATAATCGTTTTACATTTATTAATTCTAAGAAAAAGCTTCGATCATTCGAAGCTTTTTTGTTTTTTTGAACTGACAACACTATTTTTCGATATGATTCAGATTAAGAAGATATTATTTTACACATTCCTAATGTTTAGTTTTCTCACTATGGGAGACTTAAAAGCTCAAGATAAGGATGGAAACGCACTTATATTGATAGAAACCAATTTGGGCAATATTAAATTGATGCTCTATAAGGATACGCCCAAACATCGTAAAAATTTCTTGCAGCTTATAGAAAACAAACATTTCGATGGAACTTTATTCTACCGAGTTATTAAAGGATTTGTTCTTCAAGGCGGATCTCAGGATTCTAGAAATGCTTCTGCTGGAAGACAGATTGGTTATGGCAGCTCCAATAGAACGATAGAATCAGAATTCCGCCCTCACTATTTTCATAAGAAAGGTGCATTAGCTGCAGCTCGGCAGCCAGATAAGGTTAATATTTTCAAAGAATCAGATGTGTCTCAATTCTATATTGCACATGGTAGAATTTATACTTTAGAAGAGTTAAAGGCAATGGAAAATGCTGTAAATAAGCCTTTGAAAAAACAAATCACCAAGCGATATCTAACACCTAAAAAACGTCAGATCTTAGATTCTTTGAAAAAGTTGAAAAAGGTTAAAGAATTTAGAGCAATTGCTAATAAGATTAAATCTGATATTACTTTCGATTTTCAAAGTTCAAGAGATAAGTTGGAATTTAGTGATGAAGAAAAAAAGGCGTTCACAAGCATAGGAGGCGTTCCACATTTAGATAAAAATTATACGGTTTTTGGTGAAGTAATTTCTGGTTTTAGTGTAATGGATAAAATTGCAAACCTAAAAACGGATTTGTATGATAGACCTTATCAGGATGTGAAGATGAAAGTGCGCATATTGAATTATTAATATTCATTTTTCATTGCAATTATATTGGTGTAATGAGCTTTCTATTTTTTCTGAATGGAATGTTTAGACTTAGCTATGCACTGTGTTAATATTCAACAATCTTTTGTAACTTCGCCGCCCTATTTAGTAGACTAAACAATACAATGATGGTAGGTAAGATAAATGAATTATTAGAAGAGTTAAGAGCTTTCACAGCGACTAATCTCGACGAAGTAGAGCAATTCAGAATTAAGCATCTGAGTAAAAAAGGAACAATTGCTGCTCTTTTTGGCGATTTTAAGAATGTGCCAAATGAAGAAAAAAAAGCTGTTGGACAACTCTTGAATGAGTTGAAAACGACTGCTCTCGATAAGGTGAACGAATTAAAAGATAGTTTTACCAATTCTGATTTTGATAAGTCGGGTCTTGACTTAAGTCTTCCTTCTGATTCAGTTAAACTTGGATCTCGTCACCCATTGTCTTTAGTTAAGAATGAAATTATTGAAATTTTTGCTCGTCTTGGCTTTACAATTTCTGAAGGTCCAGAGATTGAAGATGATTGGCATAATTTCTCAGCATTAAATTTCCCTGAGGAGCATCCAGCACGTGATATGCAGGATACTTTCTTTATCGAGAAAAATCCAGATATTTTATTGCGTACGCATACATCATCGGTTCAGGCTCACGATATGTCTGAAATGGAATTGCCAATTCGTTGTTTAACGCCTGGTCGCGTATTTCGTAACGAAGCAATTTCTGCTCGTGCACACTGTATTTTCCATCAAGTTGAATGTTTGTATATCGATGAGAATGTTTCTTTTGCTGACCTTAAACAAACGCTTAGCTATTTTGCTAAAGAATTCTTTGGTGAGAAAACTGAGATTCGTTTACGTCCTTCATATTTCCCATTTACTGAGCCATCGGCCGAGGTTGATGTAACCTGTTCACTTTGTGGTGGAGATGGTTGTAATGTATGTAAAGGTACTGGATGGCTTGAGATTCTAGGTTGTGGTATGGTTGACCCAAATGTTTTGGATCTTAATGGTATCGACAGTAAGAAATATACAGGTTTTGCATTGGGTATGGGTATTGAGCGTATTGCCATGTTGAAATACGGTATTAAAGACCTTCGTTTGTTCTTCGAAAATGATATTCGTTTCCTTGAGCAATTTACAGCTGCAGGTTTTTAAGCTATACATAAATATATGATATAGATCCCGAGGGCTTTACAGGCTTTCGGGATTTTTTTTTGTCAAGTTTTAGAGCTTGTTTTTCTCGAAGTTTAATTACTATATTTATCTGCCCTTTCGAAGCGTGAATTTATATTATAAATTGACCTTCAAAGTTTGTTCTTTGTGCTTAGTATGGGCAATTTCGACTGTGTTGAAAATTTATCCTAAAGATTTTATTTGCCGAGATAGATATTCATTGGTTTGGATAAATTATCGGTTTGATAAGTTAATTTATAATAGCTTTGAAAATGAATCAGAATCAAGTTTTTCCCAATTGCGATCAATTGGCGGAGTGTTTTTCTAAAACGTTCAAACATTTGAATAGTGAGCATATGAATCTTCTTTTTTTGGAAGAAGAATGTGAATGGCTTAAAAGAGGTCGCGTTATTTATGCTGAAGGAGACTCAGCACGAGGATGCTATTTTGTGTATTCAGGGGTTCTAAAAGTTTTCAAAACAGGACTTGAAGGTAAGGAACAGATTATCCGTTTTGCAAAGTCAGGGGATATTATCGGTTTCCGATCTGCACTAAGTCAAGAGCCAGCATGTACATCTTCTAAAGTAATTGAGGATGCTATTGTCTGCTTTATTCCTAGTCATACCCTAACACAACTTATTGAAAAGAACCCAGCCTTCTCTATAGAGCTGATTAAAATGACATGTAAGGAATTGGGTGATGCTAATAGTTACATTACTGATATTGCTCAAAAGTCCGTAAGAGAACGACTTGCAGAGGTACTCATGCAACTTATGGAGACCTTTGGACTTGCTCAAGACAATACTTTACAGATTTCTTTAACTCGCGAAGAGCTTGCTAATATAGTTGGAACAGCTACAGAGTCGGTTATTCGTTTGCTTTCAGAGTTTAAAAACGATGGACTTATTGAGATAAAGGGAAGAAAAATAAAGATTGTTGATGTTCGTGCACTTAAAAAAGTGGGCGGCATTTATTAATTTATGAATCCAGGTTGATGATCTCAACCACACAAAATATACTAAGCACTTTTCGTTAATTCGAATGGTGCTTTTTTTATGAATTTATTAACCGCTTCTATTCGCGATTATTCCGAGTCAAGAATTGACAAGCTGAAAGAAGATCTGTTTATGGAGAAATAAACTGTAAGGCTGATTAACATTAATGTTCCGGAGTGATTCATAATGTATTTTTTATCGTTTAACTTTATTTAACATGGTGTTTGCTGTTCATATTTAATACTATGTTTAAATTCAAGCTCAATTATCAATTTTTACTAACCCCAATACCCCTAAAAAAATGAGCGATAAAGAAAACTACGAAGCATTAAAGCCTACGTACGAGGTTAAGCCTCAAGAGATAGTCAAACAACCGAACATGCCTATCGATATTGCGGTGAACGAAGCAATGGACACGCATTATAATGCAAAGCAAGATTCTGATAAGCTGGCTACCACTGATATCGATATCAGTTTAATTGAAGACTTACCAGTACGAGCAGGTGGTTTAAAATACGCACAGTTCCTTTGGGATCAGGTGTATAAAGACACCTCGACTGCAGAGGAAGAGTGGAAGACTCTTAGCCCTATAGCCTATGATTTGCGCGACGAGCTTTTGCACGTTTTCCGTTACGCCTATCGTAAGGACGAAAAGCTGATGGTACTTGTTGGCCGAATAGCCGAAGGCAGTGGTCATGCCGATTTGGTTATGGATCTAGGTAGTTTGGCTATGCTAGGAAAAAATAACCCAGCACCGCTCCAGGCCGTAAATCTAGATATAACAAAGCTTGATAGAGCTAGCGAATTATCTGAGCAGTGTAACGAGCTATTAGGCCGTGTTCATGGTGCACGAACTGCCGATGATCAGACTGAAAAAGACATGCGCGACCGCGCCTTTACTCACCTTAAACAAGCTGTTGATACCATACGCGAGGCAGGTAAATTCTTGTTTTGGAAAGATGAAGAAAGAGTTTTACTCTACGGAAGTCGATATGGTAGTGTCTCAATTTTTGTGTAATCGTTTTTAGTTAATTTTAATGTGTCCACAT
>CAXBPC010000027.1:0-55631 GCA_963977525.1 uncultured Marinifilaceae bacterium | reverse complement strand
AAGATGATAAATTTTATTAATTATAATCTTTACACAAAATCTGAGACAGTATCGTCGATATTTCCGTGAATTGAGAGCTAAGCGAAATAAAGAGGCAGTGCAAGAAGTATAAAGCTCTGAAAGCCCCGAGAAGAGCGGGGCACTTAGGCGAAGGGAGCCTAAAATACCCGAAGGGACGCTCCAAGTATACGAAGGGATGTTACTTGGGACGAAGGAAAGCCCCAATGTTCCGAAGGGATGCACCAAGTATGCGAAGGGTGACAAAATAAGCCGAAGGAAGCCCACATTAGCCCGATGGGACGTTTTTTTAAGCGATGTACCTTTATTTACACAGGTTTGAGCGATTATCTACGAAGCAAGCATAAGAAAGGACTAAAGGATCATATCCTCTAGTCCTTTTTTTGTGAGATGATAAATGATATTATTTATCAGTATTGTTTTTGTGTTATACAACATCAAGTATTTCTGTTGTATATAATTATTCCATTTAATTATTCATAATTTTTTCATTGAAAACCATTGTATTTGCTAGGTGTATATGTTGTGAGTAGTTGTTTTACGTAGATAAGATTTCTACTATGTTATGTGAATGTGTTATTTGTTGCGATTGGAATTAGATTTTAATTATCATATATTCGTTTCGATTTTAAATAATCAATCATTTATATGTTAAGATTGCTAAATTGGTTGTGCACAAGTAATGAATCAAACCAACAACTTATTTATAACATATAAAAAAAGCCGCCCCGGAAAAATAGATGTAAATCCATAATACAAAGCCATGTGCATATGCTTATAAATAGAACCTTTAGAGCAGATCAGAGGCTTTATGAATTACTTGTTTATGATTTTATGTGGAGAGCATATAAATCTTGAATTGCGAGAATGAATTATTCGAAAACAAAATAATTAGTTAACTCTATTAAAGAAAAATTGATACATATGAAGAAACTAACATTAGTTGGATTATTGATTATTGGATTTGTTGTAAATGGATTCAGTACCCAAACATTAGTCGATAAAGTAGAATTTGCATCAATTGAGAAAGCAAAAGAACTTTTAAGGCAAGAAGATGCCTACACAAAAAGTTGGAGTCAGTTTGATATTGATTCGAGAATGCATAAAAAGAATAGCAGAAAAGAATATCTATTTGATTATATCACAAAGCAAGTAAGAGATTGGACATTAGATGAGAAAAATAAGGTTCGTTCAATTTTTAAGAAGATCGACAAACAGGTTGAAAAGCAGGGATTTAAGATTGATTTCCCTGATGAGATTTATTTTATTAAGTCTACTTTAGCTGAGGGGAGTGGTGCTGGAGGATACACTCGGGCCAATTACGTAGTACTAAAAGATGATATTCTTTCGCAGTCAGACGAATTTTTGGAACATCTAATAACGCATGAATTATTTCATATCCTGACAAGAAATAATCCTGAATTTAGGGAAGAAATGTACGGCATTATTGGTTTTAGTTTAATGAATAATGTTGAATATCCTAATGATTTGAAAGCATATAGAATTACTAATCCGGATGCCCCTCAAATTGATAGTTATATTTCTTTAAAAGTTGATGGAAAACCCAAAGACTGTATGATGATTTTATACTCAAAGAAAGATTATACTGAAGGTAGTTTCTTTAATTATCT
Source organism: uncultured Marinifilaceae bacterium (assembly GCA_963977525.1). Lineage (GTDB taxonomy): Bacteria > Bacteroidota > Bacteroidia > Bacteroidales > Marinifilaceae > Ancylomarina. The sequence continues at coordinate 53,982 of CAXBPC010000027.1, read as the reverse complement.
GAATATTGGATTTTTGAGTTTAAAAGGGGATGCTATAAAATCCGTAGAATATAAAAATGATAAACCAGTCATTTTTACTATTGAACAAGTAAGTGGATTTTTTGAGCAAGTTGGTAAGAACACGCCATATATTATCCATCAAGAAGAGATTCTTGCAGAGAATTTTGCTTTTGCAATTCTTAATAAAACAGGGCTTCCAAATCCAGAGTTAATAAATGAGCTTAAAAAGAAACTTCAGTAAAAAAAAATAGATCTACTAATAAATTGAGGTTAATTGTCGATAACTCTATACGTGCCAATGAGTATGCTTATAAAATGTTTATCTATTAGATTTTGACCTTGATCACAAATACTTTCTAAATTATAGCTGAAAATTCAATTTTCAGCTATATTTTTAAGCTTTACTAAACACAGGGTTTTTATAATCAATTAATTTGATTGTAAACAACTGGTCTTGATCTATGAAAAAGAAATTTCCCCATTTTCGACAACTCGATGCAATGGACTGCGGGCCTACTTGCCTGCGCATGATATCGAAGTTTTATGGTAAGACTTACAGTTTGCAATCGCTACGAGATAAATCCTATATCACTCGCGAAGGCGTATCGATGATGGGGATAGCTGATGCGGCTGAGAGTATTGGTTTTCGTAGTATGGGGGTACGAATTACTTTTGAACAGCTGTCTGAACAAGCTACTTTGCCGGCTATTTGCCATTGGAACCAAGCGCATTTTGTGGTGGTTCATAAAATTGAAACCAAGAATAAGAAGACTACCGTACATGTGGCTGACCCAGCATCGGGAATGCTTAAATTCACAAAAGATGAATTTGTAAAGGCCTGGGCTTCGACCAAAGTAGAGGGAGAGTTAAAAGGCTTGTGCTTGCTTTTGGAACCAACACCTGATTTTTATAAGGCTAAGGATGAGAGTGATAAAAAGAAACAGAGCATAGGTTTCCTTTTGCGTTATCTTAAGCCTTATAAAAAGTTTCTATTCCAATTGTTTTTAGGCATGCTTTTCGGGAGTATGTTGCAACTTATTTTCCCATTCCTTACCCAATCAGTTGTCGATATTGGTATCAATACTCAAAACCTGAGTTTCATTTATTTGGTTCTGATAGCTCAGATGGTGCTTTTCATCTCACGCATATCCGTTGAGTTTATTCGATCCTGGATACTTTTGCATATATCAACCCGCATTAATATTTCCCTGATTTCTGATTTCCTGATTAAGTTGATGAAGTTGCCTATTGGTTTCTTCGATATTAAGATGATTGGTGATCTTTTACAACGTATACAAGACCATACGCGTATCGAGAATTTTTTGACTTCATCTACTCTGAACATTCTGTTCTCAATGGTGAACTTGGTGATTTTCGGAGTTGTTTTGGCAATTTATGATATGACCATCTTCGGCGTATTTGTTTTGGGATCTTCACTTTATATCATCTGGATAAATCTCTTCCTGAAAAAACGTCGTGAGCTTGATGGTAAAAGATTTGCGCAGCTTTCTAGCAATCAGAATTCTTTAGTGCAGCTTATTACAGGTATGCAGGAAATAAAGCTGAATAATTGCGAAAAGCAGAAGCGTTGGGAGTGGGAGCAAATTCAGGCAGAACTTTTTCAGGTACGTACCAAAGGATTAGCACTAAATCAATATCAAGTATCGGGTTCGGTGTTTTTTAATGAAACGAAGAATATTGTTATCACCTTTTTAGCAGCACAAGCTGTGGTTAATGGGAGTATGACACTGGGTATGATGCTGGCTGTTCAATACATTCTCGGGCAGTTGAATTCTCCTATTGACAATCTGGTACAATTCATTCACTCATGGCAAGATGCTAAAATTTCGCTTGAACGATTGGGCGAGATTCATGAGATGGATGATGAAGAGCTTGATAAGGATGAGAAACTGATTGAATTACCTGAAAACAAGTCTATACATATCGAAAATGTAAGCTTCCAATACGAAGGCCCTCATTCTGAAATGGTGCTTAATGAAGTTGATTTGAATGTTGCGAAAGGTAAAACAACGGCTATTGTTGGTGCTTCAGGTTCTGGAAAAACAACTCTTATAAAGCTCATGTTAGGTTTTTATCCTGCTACGAAGGGGAAGATCAACTTAGGCGGCATATCTATTCAGAATTACAGTTCGGCTATGTGGCGTCAGAACTGTGGCGTTGTAATGCAAGATGGTTTTATCTTTTCTGATACTATTGCAAAGAATATTGCCGTTGGTGATGAGATTGTAGATAAAAAGCGTCTGCTTTATGCCGTACAGGTTGCCTGTATACACGAATTTATTGATGGTTTACCTTTGCGATACAATACCAAAATTGGTGCTAGTGGTCATGGGTTAAGTCAGGGGCAAAAACAAAGAATACTGATTGCCCGAGCTGTTTATAAAGATCCGGAATTCCTGTTCTTCGATGAAGCTACTAATGCGCTTGATGCTAATAATGAAAAAGCAATCATGGAAAATCTTGATGAGTTTAATCAAGGACGTACGGTTGTTGTTGTTGCCCATCGTTTAAGTACTGTACGTAATGCAGATAAAATTATCGTACTTGAAAAAGGACAAATAGTTGAGCATGGTAATCACAATGACTTAACAAAGTTGAAAGGTAGATATTATGAGCTCGTTAAGAATCAACTTGAACTTGGAAACTAATTGACCGCTATGGAAAAAGATACAAATATAGAGTTGCGTTCTGAATCCGTTCAAGAGATTCTTGGGAAAATGCCATCTTGGATTGTAAGAGTAGGATCTGGCTTGGTCTTTCTTGTGGTATTAATCCTAGTGATTGGCTCCTGGTTTTTTTCTTATCCAGAGATTATTGAATCTAAGCTGGTTTTGACGACAGAGAACCCACCTGTTGAGTTGGTAGCGCGCGCAAATGGTAAGATTGTTGAATTGAAGGTGGAAGATAAGCAGAAAGTTATTCGTGGAGAATTGCTAGCTATTATTGAGAATCCAGCGAATTTTGAAGATATGTTTTTGCTTAGAGACGAACTTAAAAAAGCTATTCCTTTACTTACTGATGAAAAGAAAATAAGCATTGTATCTTTAAATAAAAGCTATCGACTTGGTGAGGTTCAGTCTCAGTTTAATACGTACTTAAAATCTTGTTCTGATTATAACCGTTTTATTGAGTTGCAATATCATAAAAAGAAAAAGGTTTCTTTAATTCAAAAGAGAAGCAATTATCGAATGTATTTCAATCGCCAATACAAACAACAAACCATTTTAGAAAAGGAATTGTCTATCGTTTCTAAAGAGTTTAATCGAGATTCCTTGCTTTACACACGTGGTGTCATTTCTAAATCGGAATGTCAGAAATCCGAGAAGGATTATCTGAAACAAAGCTATACTTTTCATGGATCACGCTCTACTTTATCATCAACTCAAATACAAATAAATGAGGTAGATCAGGAAATTATCGATTTGGATCTCGATAAGGAAAAACAGCTAATAGAATTACAAGATATTATTACTCAAGCAAATGATAATTTGGTTGCTCAGATGGATATTTGGGAGCAGAATTATTTGCTAAAATCCCCTATAGATGGATCGGTAAGTTTTAATAGTTTTTGGTCGGCTAACCAAAATGTGAAGCAAGGAGATAAGGTTTTTACTGTTCTACCATCTGATGCTACTCGAATCATAGCTCGCGTTGAATTAGGTATGACTCGATCTGGGAAAGTAAAACTTGGACAAAGGGTAAATATTAAACTTAACAATTACCCATATATGGAATTTGGAATGCTAGAAGGACGTATCCGATCAATTTCTGAGGTGCCTGACGGTGGCAATTATAGTTTGGATGTAGAGCTCTCTAATGGTCTTGTAACTAATTATGGAAGAGAACTAAATTTTGCTCAAAAGATTGAAGGTGTTGCAGAAATAATTACGGAAGATCAACGTTTGCTCCAGCGCATATTTAATCCACTTAAAGCCCTGCTTAAGGAACACGTAGTGACCAGTACCGATTAATAATTGGCAATTAACGATTGGTAATTACTCATCACTAATTGTTAATTACTAACATGGCTGAACTGCTGAATTGTTTTAATTACCTGTTTGTGGTATCTGGTTTTTTAAACTCTTTAACCTTTAGACTTTTCCCCCTTTAACCTTTCGTATCTTTGTTCTTCTCACGCATTTATTCTAAATTAGGTGGAAACAGAAACTTAGACTCATGCAAAAAGTAGCAGTTGGGATAGATATTGGTGGTACGAATACCGTTTATGGTTTCGTAACAGAGGCTGGTGTTTGTCTTTTTCAGTCTTCTTTTTATACACCCAATTATCCAATCTTTGAAAATTTTATTCTTGAGTTAACTCTTCATATCCAAACGAATTTTAAGTCTTTAGACGGTGAATATGAGTTAGTAGGTGTTGGAGTAGGTGCTCCTAATGCTAATTATCTAACTGGGTGTATCGAACATGCCGTGAATTTGGCTTGGGATAAACACTTGCCTTTGGTAAAACTTCTTGGAGATTATTTACAATTACCTGTGATATTAACCAATGATGCTAATGCTGCGGCACTTGGGGAAATGTATTATGGTGGTGCTAAGGGTATGCAGAATTTTATGCTAGTTACCCTTGGAACAGGTTTGGGTTGTGGTATCGTAATGGATGGAAAAATCTATAATGGTAATGAAGGGTATGCAGGAGAAATGGGGCATGTTATTATCCGCGATCAGGGGCGTTCTTGCTCATGTGGACGAAAAGGTTGCCTTGAGACCTATGTATCGGCTACAGGTATTAAAAGAACTGTGTGTAAGTTTTTAGCTAAGTACGATGAAAAATCTGTTCTGCGTGATATTCCATTTAATAAAATTTCGGCAAAAAAATTAGCTATTGCTGCATATGGTGGTGATAAAGTTGCGATTGAATCTTTCGAATATACAGGACGCTTGTTAGGAAAAACACTTGCTAATGTTGCAGCAATGAATAACCCTGAAGCAATATTTCTTTCAGGAGGTCTTGCAAAAGCCGGTGATTTGATTTTAAAACCAACTCAGTATCATATGGAAGAAAACCTTCTTTCTGTATTAAAAGGGAAAATTAAACTAGAGTTATCTTCGATTGATTCAAATGCTGGAGTAGTTGGATCTGCTGCACTTGTTTTTGCAAATGGGCACTAGAAGTTACACTTCTACAGGGCAAAAGCTTTATTAATCTCTGCTATAGGTACGATATTCTTATACAATAAATAATCATCTAATTCATCTCTTTCTCGAAACCTGACTTTTGGCTCAATTCTATCCTTTAAGTAATTTGTTAATGATCTTAAAGTTCTAAAATATCGATAATATTGGCCTTCAAAATTATAAACATAGCAGATTTCCTTTACCTCTTTTAGCGAAAGCTCATAGGTTTCTATACCTCTATTGGGACGCAAATACTCAATATTGAGTAGTGTAATTTTGTTCATAGTAGGGGATATGCTTTGATTTTGCAATGCTAAATATATCATTTTTTTCACAATGTCTGTTGATTTATCAGTTCTATTTGTTTATTAGTCCATGAAAATTATTCATTCATCACGATGTTGTTTTAAAGGATCATTTTTTTTCGCTTTGATTCTTATCTGATTCAGTATATTATTTTATCTTGTTCTCGTTTCAAGAATATTTTGACTTACAATATGCTCAGATTTATATACATTATCTTTTTTTGTTTTGGTTCGTATATAGGGCTATCCCAGACTGATATAAAACCGTTTTCTTCTCATAACCAAAGCCCTTTGATTCATTCTTTTGGCTTACCCTATGTTGAAGGTGGTAAGATCGTGGGTCTGAATAAATTTTCAATCTCATCAGTTTTCAATCTCTCAAGTAATAGTACGAATGCACTTACTCAAAATGAAATAGTATATTTTGACGGCGAAATGGCGCGTTTAGATCTAAATGCTAGATATGGTATTACAAAACGCTTGGAGGTTGGATTAAATTTACCTTTTGTGAATCAGTCCAAAGGCTTTATGGACTCTAGTATCGATGGTTTTCATAGTGCTTTAGGGATGACTGGTGGTGCTCGTGCAAAAACTCCAAGGGGACAGATACTTTACGCATATGTTCAGGATGACATTTTTCTTTTTAATTTTAATGAAAGTTCGTTCGGTATTGGCGATATCAGCTTTGAATTAGGATTGAAACTTCTTGAGCACAAAACGCATTCAATGGCTTTGCGTACTTATCTTAAATTGAATAATGCAAATAAGAGAAAGCTACTTGGAAGTGGGACCGTCGATTTTTCGTTTCAGTTTTCGGGGCAAACTACTGGGCTAGGACCTAGACCAGCCTACTTCTTTTATTCTTTTGGTTACTTACGAGTAGGTACGGGATCTTTATTGGAAGATATGCAAAATAGGAATATAACTTTTGCTTCATTGGGTTTAGCTGTAAAAGCAACTTCTTGGCTAGCTCCTAAAATGCAGTTTGATTATCATTCCAAGTTCTATAAGAACTCTATGACGCAGGAACTAGGGGAGTATGGCATGCAATTCCTTTTAGGAGCTGATTTTATTCTTAACGAAAAATTGATCCTTACGGGAGGTTTTTCTGAAGATATTAAAATCAATACCTCACCAGATTTTGTTCTCCATTTGGCCTTAAACTATGCTTTTTAATATTCTTAAATTATCTGTAATTGATACTTAAGATTATTAAAAATAATGAATTAAACTTATGCCTTTACTAGCTGTGTTTTGATTCATTAATTCTTAATTGTACATTGTTCGCACAAATCATAAATTAGAATCGAATGAGCATTATTGGAAATATTATTTGGATTATTTTTGGCGGTATTTTTATTTTCTTGGAGTACATAATTGCAGGAATACTTATGTGCTGTACTATTGTTGGAATACCTTTTGGACTAAAGGCTATTCAGCTCTCTGTTCTCGGGTTGGCACCTTTTGGGCAAAAAGTAGTTCCTAATGAAAGTGCTGGAGGTTGTTTGAGTATTTTTCTGAATATTTTCTGGCTGATTTTTGGAGGATTCTGGATCGCTTTAACGCACCTTGTGTTCGCTATTCTATTTGCAATTACAATTATTGGAATTCCATTTGCAGCACAGCATATTAAGTTAGCAGGTTTTGCCTTAACACCCTTTGGAAAGTCCTTAAAGTAGTTTAAATAATCTATTTGATATAAATTGAATCCCCAATCTCATATTTAAAGATCGGGGATACTTTTATTTTTAGCTTCAGTTACCATCTTACGATGAACTCTGTTTTTCCTAACTTAGGATGAAATAAGAGACTGCCGCCGTGAGCTCTAATTATCTGCCTGGAGTAGCTTAATCCAATACCAGATCCAGTTTCTTTAGTTGTGAAAAAAGGCACGAATATTTCATCTTGAATTTCGTCAGGAATCCCTGGACCATTATCGGAAACCATTATTTCAGTTGTAGTGCCATTTTGTTTGGCACTCACTTCTATGCTATATTCAGAATCATCATTATTTTCTTCCTCCAGTAGAGCTTCGGAAGCATTTTTAACCAAATTGATAATAACTTGAATCAGCATTTGTTCATCAGCAATAAAGCTAAAATCTTTATCAGGGGTATAAAGTTTAAGTTGTCCTGAAAAGCTTTCTTTAATTGGGGATAAGAGAATGTTTAAGCGATCGAAAAAGCTATTGGCATGAATGGTGTTTAGTTTTGGAATAGGCGCTTTAGATAAGACTCTATACGATTGAACAAATTGAATTAAATCCTGATTGGTTTGTGTAATTACATTCAAGCCATCTAAAGTTTTGTTTACATCTGAATCTTGTTTATTATCAGCTTGTGTCAGTTGTTTTTCTTCCCAAATTTGTTTTAAGGATTGTGAAATTGAGGTAATAGGAGCAAGAGAGTTCATAATTTCATGACTCAGAACTCGGATTAATTTCACCCAGGCATCAATTTCTTTACGCTCCAATTCACCTCTAATATCCTGCAAAGTAATTAGTTTAACTTCTTCTTTTTCTATGCGAATTAGAGAACAACGAGTCATTACCTGAATGTGTTCGTTTTTCGTAGTAAGATTGAGGACCTTTCTCTGTTTATTTTTTAGATTTGATAAGTTTAAACTAAACTTTGAGTCGACTCGGTTAAGTTGTTTAATATGTGTGAAAGTTTCTAAACCAAGTAGTTCTAAGGTAGCCGAATTGACGTCGGTAACAAATCCATCTTCTGTGATTACGATAACACCAGTGGCAATATTCTGAAGGATTTCAGCAAAATAGGTTTCTTTTATTTTGCTTTTCATTTGAACGTTTTGGATAATGCCGTTTAGTTCATTCAAGCTTAAACTTAGTTCATCTATTATTTTATTCCCAGATTTTTTAGGGAAGTGTAAGGTTGTATCCTTATTTTTTATGGCCTGAACAAAGTAATTCATTTGCTTGTGAGTTTTGTTCAGAAACAGAATAAATGACCATGCCCAATATATTTCTAAAATTATGCATATTCCAGAACTATAGTAAAATTGATTCGAGAACGTATAACCTATCGCTATTGCCAATGTAATAAGGCTTATTACCCTCAGAAATAGTATTGAGTTATAATATTTATATCCCATACTTTTTTATTTTATTATAAAGCGTTTGACGAGTAATACCTAATTGGCTCGAGACAGCGCTAAGATTTCCCATTTGCTTCTCTATAGCTGCAGCAATAAGTTGTTTTTCCATATCCTCAAGGGTTCCGCCATAGGCTTCAACTCTTGTAAATTCATCCATTTTGAATACAAAATCATTGGTTCCGATTAAATGATTGTCGCAAAGAATAACGGCTTTTTCAATGGCATGTTGCAGCTCGCGAACATTGCCTGGCCAAGTATAGTTTTGAAGCTTCATAATGGCTTTCGTTGATATGTTTAGCCCCTTTTTATTGTATTTATCTGCATATAATTTAATAAAATGAGAAACTAGTTTAGGAATATCATCTTGTCTGTCTCTAAGTGGAGGCAATTCGATTTGAATAGTATTAATTCTATATAATAAATCTTCGCGAAATGTTCCTTCACCAATCATTTTATTCAGTTTGCAATTGGTAGCACAGACCAATCTTATGTCTATATCTACAGGTCTATTTTCGCCTAGACGGGTTAATGATCTATTCTGTAATACCGCAAGTAGCTTAGCTTGCATTGGCAGAGATAGATTTCCAATTTCATCAAGAAAAAGGGTTCCATGATTTGACGCCTCTATTTTGCCCATTCTATCTGAATGCGCATCTGTAAAGGCTCCTTTTTTGTGACCGAACAACTCACTTTCGAAAAGAGTTTCAGCGATAGACCCCATGTCTACACTAACCATTACATTTTGAGATTGGTTTGATAATCGATGAATTTCTCTAGCAACCAGTTCTTTTCCAGTTCCATTTTCTCCAGTGATAAGAATATTTGCATCAGTGCCAGCTACTTTTTTTACAAGTTTCATTAAATTTTGCCAAACCAATGAAGTGCCAATAATGGGATTTTGCTTTGAATTAAGTTGAGCAACCAGTTCACTTTCCTTTAATTTTAATGAGGAAACTTCTTTTTTAGATCGACTAAGTTTCCAGGCCATTTCAATGGTAGCCAACATTTTCTCATTCTCCCATGGTTTCAGAACAAAATCGGCAGCTCCATCTCGCACTGCTTTTACGGCTAATTCCACGTCGCCGTAAGCTGTAATCATAACCACACTAATACCTGAATTATATTTCAATATCTGGTTTAACCAATAAATACCTTCATTTCCCGTATTAATACCCGCCTTAAAGTTCATATCCAAAAGAACAACATCGTAGTTATCCGTTTTTAGTTCTGTCATTAAGCTATTGGGTGTAGAAATACATTTCAGTTTCTTACAGTGAGTTCTTAATAATAAATCTAAAGCTGAGAGTATACTTTTGTTATCGTCTACGATGAGAATTCTAGCGTCTTTCATATTGGAATAAGATGAGGTATCTAATAATACCTTTCGAAATCAAGTAAATTTTGATCTAATGTAGAAAGCTTTTCAAAATATTAGACAATGTCTGTCTAAAAACTTGACACTTCAATTTATCATTTAATACATAATGAGTTAAACTTAGGGCATTTATGAGAAGTGGCATGAGATTAGATATAAATCGAATGAAATATATCAATGAATAATATTTCACAATTGATTAATTTAAGAAAAGTGTCTAGTATGTCGATGGATAGGAAAATAGAAAAGAAAAAAGGCATTAAAGCCAAGCATATCTACATTATTGGTATTTCTGCTGTTGTTTTGGCCTTATCAATAAAAATGATTTTCGGAGCTCAGTCTTCAACCTTCCGTGCCGAGGAGGATAAGCTTAATATTGCAGAAGTGAATGCGGGTAGCTTTAAGGATTATGTGTCGATAATTGGTATGGTTGAACCTAAAATAACGATCTACCTTGATATTGAAGAAGGAGGAAAAGTAATTGAAAAGCTTATTGACGAAGGTGAGTATGTTAATAAGGGCGATGTGATTGTTAAGTTGGTGAATAATGATTTAAAGCTCGAGATTCTTAATACAGAATCGCAATTGGCATATCAGTCCAATGAGCTTAGAAATACGCTCATAAATATGGAGCAGCAGAAGATAAGTAACAAACAGCAGATACTTATTATCGATACAGATATCATCAGACAAAAAAGAAAGTATAACCAAAACCTGATGTTATTCGAAAAAGGCTTTGTGTCGAAAGAAGACTATTTAAGATCGAAAGAAGATTACGAGTTATCGCGTCAAGATAGGGAGTTGAGGTATCAGAGAATGGTGCAAGATTCAATTTTTAGAGAGAATCAAAAGATTCAAATGAATAATAGTTTGGCCAATATGCAGCTGAACTTGAATATGGTTCGACAGCGCTTAGAAAATTTGAATATTAAAGCTCCAGCTGATGGACAGTTAGGAAGTCTGGATATAGAAATGGGCCAGTCAATAAATAGAGGACAACGTATTGGGCAGTTGCATATACTAAACAACTTTAAAGTTCAAGCTCATGTCGATGAGCATTATATCGATCGTGTCCGCCGTGATCTTTCCGCTTCCTTCCAACGAAATAATCAAGACTATTTTCTGAAAGCAAAGAAAGTTTACCCAGAGGTGAGAGAAGGACGTTTTAAGCTCGATTTAGTCTTTGATGGAGCCTCGCCTGAGAATCTACGTACAGGGCAGACATATCATCTTAAATTGGAGTTAGGGCAACCTGTTGATGCTCTTTTATTACCAAGAGGTGGATTTTTTCAAAGCACTGGCGGACAATGGGTATTTGTTTTAGATAAATCGGGTGATTACGCTACAAAGCGTGCGATTAAAATTGGTCGACAAAACTCCAAATATTTCGAGGTTCTGGAAGGATTGGAAGCAGGAGAACAAGTGATTATCAATAATTACGAAACCTTTGGGGATAATGATAGAATAGAATTCAAGTAATGTTCAGATATATTTTAATATTTCAATTATAAATAAAATTTAAGAATATGATTACAATACAGAATTTATCGAAAGTTTTTCAAACAAGTGAAATTGAAACTTTGGCATTAAACAACATTAATTTAAAGATTAAGAAAGGTGAGTTTGTTGCCATCATGGGACCATCGGGTTGTGGAAAATCAACGCTTTTAAACATTCTTGGTTTGCTCGATAACCCTACTGAAGGGCAATATGCATTTGCTGATCATCAGGTTGCTGGCCTAAAAGAAGGGCAAAGAACCGACCTCCGAAAAGGAAATATTGGTTTTGTATTTCAGAGTTTTAATCTGATTGATGAACTCAATGTTTTTGAGAATGTAGAAATGCCTCTCGTTTATCAAGGCTTTAGTAGTAAAAAGAGAAAAGAAATGGTGACTAAAGTTTTGGATCGTATGAATATGAGCCATAGAGCCAAGCATTATCCACAGCAATTATCAGGAGGACAACAACAGCGTGTCGCTATTGCTCGAGCTGTAGTATCAAATCCCGGCCTAATATTGGCTGATGAGCCTACTGGTAACCTCGATTCTAAAAATGGGCAGGAAGTGATGCAACTACTTACCGAATTGAATAGAGAAGGTACAACCATCATTATGGTGACTCACTCAATAAAGGATGCTGGTTATTCTCATCGAATTATCAATTTATTTGATGGTAAGGTTGTTACCGAAGAAGTATTGGTTGAGGAGCATGCTTAATTGAATTGTAAAATTGGAAACCCTGTGGAGAGTTTGAGGTATGAGTAATTATCATCTCGATCTATTCTCTCTCATTTATCAAATTCTGAAATACAATATTTATGATACTTACGAATTTAAAATCTTTTTTAAAGCATTTATTAAAGAACAAGCTCTATAGTTTGATTACTATTTTTGGATTTTCAGTGTCGCTGATGTTCATACTCCTATTGAGCTTGTATATTCAGAATGAGTATTCTGCAGATCAATTTCATTTGAAAAAGGACAGGATTTTCCGTTTGACACATGGTGAAGAATCGGGTTTTGCTCCTCCGTCTGGTCCCTTATTGATGCAAAATATTCCGGAACTGGAGAATTTTACCAGAACTGAAACTTATAATGTTTTTGTAAAAGGCCCTGAGACTCATAAGTTGAGAAATATGGCAATGTTTGCTGATTCTTCCTTCCTTAATATCTTCACGTTCAGTATGATTGAAGGGGATAAGAAAACGGCGTTAATCAGGAAGAATACGGTTGTTTTGACTAAGTCTTTTGCCTATAAACTATTTGGCAAACTTCCGGAATTGGGGACTACTCTTACAATTAATGATAAGGTTAATCTTGAAATTACAGGCATAATGGACGATGTGCCCACCAATACACATTTTAAGAAATTTGATATTCTCGTTAATTTTCCAACTTTGGTAGAAGTATATGGAGATAATGATTTTCTGGAATCATACTCTAGCAATTCATATGGACTTTACATTCTAATTAAGCCAAACATTGACTCTAATATTCAAGCTAAGGCTCCTGAAATATTAAAAATATTTAAAAAGGTTAATTGGATGTTTAAGAGAGGGGTTGTCAATACTATTGAAATAGAACCGATTACAGATTCGTACTTTAGTACATCTTATTCCTGGAATACGAAACATGGTAGTAAACGTTTTCTTCAGATATTATCAGGAATTGTATTTCTAATATTGATTCTTTCTATTGTTAATTATGTGAACCTTACGGTTGCTCAATCGTCCTTTCGAAGCCGGGAAATTGCAATCAAAAAACTAATTGGAGGAAAGCGTAAAGAGCTGTTTTTGCAGAGTCTGTTCGAATCTATTCTTCTTTGTTTCATGTCTTTAATACTGGCAATTATCTTATGTTTTCAAGTCGTACCAGTTTTCAATTATTTACTTGACACAAAACTCGATTTTATTGCTGAATTCACATGGATCAACATTGGAATTGCTCTTTTATTTATGAGTTTTGTTGGTATCATTTCAGGAATAATACCAGCACTTAAAATTGCCCGATTCGATCCCATTGATGTGATGAAAGGCAAAATTAGAATGAAGGAGAAAAGTATCTATTCACGAATCATAGTTAGCTTCCAATATCTCATTATTATTACCTTAATCACCAGTGCTTTTTTCATCAGCAAGCAAACTAATTTTCTTCGAAATCGCCAATTGGGTTTCGAACAAGAAAATATGCTTTGTTTTGAGAGTGAAATTCCATCTGAAAAGCAACGTGTTCTGAAAGAAATATTGGAGAAAATAGTAGGTGTTGAAGATGTCTGTTTGAGTAGTGGAACGCCGCTTGACGGAGGAAACAATAGATGCTTTACCTATAAAGATAAAGAGTTAAGCTTCCAACATTTTGTTGTGGATACAAACTTCTTTAGATTGTTGAACATTCCTATTAGAAAAACAGGTGTTGCTTTTTCAAAAGATATATGCTTACTAAACGAAGCTGCGGTTAAGGCTTTAGAACTCTCTGAAACACCAACAAGTTTTAAGCTCAAAGATAAGGATATTCCTGTTTACGGGATAGTCAAAAATTTCCACTTCAGGGATTTAAAAAGCAAGTTAGGACCTGCCTATTTTAATATCCTAAAACCTGATCAGAATGCATGGAGCTTTGTGATAAAAATGAATGGGAAAAACAATTACGAAACCATTCAAAATATTAAAAAAGCACATAACGATTTTACTGATGATACGCCATTGAAATTGGAATTTTTTAATCAAACGGTTCACAACTGGTATGAAAAAGAAGACAAGACTGGAAAAATTGTAATGTACTTCACTTTGCTGACCGTAATTATTTCAGTTATGGGATTATTCGCAATGTCTTTATACTACGTTCAGCAGAAAACAAAAGAAATAGGAATTCGTAAAGTTAATGGAGCTAAAACCAAAGAAATATTAGCAATGCTTAATGCAGATTTCGTTAAATGGGTAGCTATCGCCTTTGTGATTGCCTGCCCAATTGCTTGGTACGCTATGAGCAAATGGCTCGAAAACTTCGCTTACAAAACAGAACTTAGCTGGTGGATATTTGCCTTGGCAGGACTGATTGCTTTGGGAATTGCTCTGCTTACCGTTTCGTTTCAGTCATGGAGAGCAGCGACAAGAAATCCTGTTGAGAGTTTGAGATATGAATAAAAAGATTTCTAAAAATAACAATTAAGTCTAATACCAAATATCAGCAATGAACTTCTACAATATCAAAATATCCTATAAAAATTTACTAAAAAACAAATTGGTTTCTGCCATTAATATTGGTGGCTTAGCATTAGGAATCACCATTAGTTTACTCGTGTTTGCGTATGTGAACAAAGAGATGAATATGGATCGGGAAATACCTGAAATTGAAAATAATTATGTTCTTCTAAATAATGGAGATGTTGATATATCGAGTGCAATGGCTCGACATGTCAGAGCTGAAATGCCAGAAATAGAAGCCATTACATTTGCAAGACATGCTTGGTCTGCTCAAAATTTGGTAAAACGGAATGATTCGGATTTTAAATTAAATAATCTGCTAATGGTTGATTCCTGTTTTTTTAAAGTATTTAAATTTGAATCTGTTTACGGTAATCCTGAGATTGCTTTAAACTCACCAGATAAAATTGTATTAACTCATTCTGTAGCTAAAAAGATTTTTGGTAATGAAAATCCAATTGGAAAGGAATTACTGTATAATTCAACCAATCTGCAAAATGTGGTTGTTCAAGTGGGGGCAGTTATTAAAGATCTGCATCATTGTTCGTGGGAGTTTGATGCAGTATTGTCGCTAGAAACCGATAATAAAATGTCTTGGTTTAAAGATTTGGAAGCATTATGGGGTGCACAAAACTATGGTGCTTTTGTAAAAATCCCATCGAATATTGATGCCACTATTATAAATGAAAAACTTGCAAATATCTCAACTTCAAATATTCCTGAAAGTTATATAGCAGATACCAAATTCGAAATTCAAACATTTACAAAAGCATATAGTGAATTGCCAGTAATTGATATTTTAAAACACGGTAATCAACTTACATTAACCATTATTCAAATTATCGGATTTTTAATTCTACTATTGGCATGTATTAATTACATCAACCTGGTAACTGCTCAAAAATTTAAACGCCTAAAAAATATTGGAATATTAAAAGTAATGGGAGGTAAAAAGGGCAAAGTAATTGAATTGCTTGCTGTTGAATCGGCCTTAGTTCTTTTTATTACAAGCCTATTGGTTATTGTTCTTTGTAATTATCTTTTATTAGGATGGAATGAAATAACAAAGTCTGAATTTACACTACTGGAGATTTATTCAGGTTCAAACCTGATTATATTTATTTCTATACTTGTTTTTACTTTCCTACTAACAGGCATTATCCCAGGACTTACACTAGGTAGAAAAAAAACAACAGCTTTATTAAAAAACACAGCAAATAACAGATCTCAGAATTATTTGAGAAATGCCTTACTGATTTTTCAGTTTAGCATTACAATAGTTTTGCTCTGTGGGATCCTGCTGATCAACAAACAAAACAATTACATGAGCGAATTGGATCCTGGCTTTAACAAAGAGCAAATCCTTTACGCCGCAACCAATCCTCAAATACAAAAAAGCAGTAAGGTTTTCAATTCGGAGATCAAAAGAATACCGGAAATAGCTGATATTACTTACTCATCAAGTGTAATAGGTTCCGGTCAGTCCACTTGGGGATTGTCCTTGACTAACGATGGGCAAGAGCAAGAAATTAGTTTTGCGAATCTTTATGTAAGTTCTAGTTTCTTCGATTTTTTTGGAATTGATCTGATACGAGGAAAGCAATTTAATCGATTTTCTGAAGAAAATGCAGATTGGATTTTTAATACTACGGCATTTAAACAATTTAACATTAATAAACCTGAAGATGCAACAATTAAGTACGATGGTAAAACAGGGAAAATAATTGCCGAAGTAGCAGATTTTAATCATGAATCAATGCATAAATCTATTAATCCAATAGCTTTTAGAAGTTGTGGAGAAACTGCTACGTATATTTTCTTTAAAATCAATCACCCCAGCATTGGCAGTACTGAAAAATGTATTCATTCGATCAATAAAGTTTGGGAGAATATTTCACCAAACTTCCCTTTGGAAATTAAATATCTAGATGAATCTTGGGAGGCATTATACCAAAAAGAAAGACAGTTTCAACGTATTATAAACTATGCTACCATAATTTCCATATTACTCTCTTGTTTAGGTCTTATAAGCCTTACATTTTTTATGGTGGAAACACAAACCAAGGAAATCGGACTTAGAAAAGTGAATGGAGCAAAAACTTACCAAATAATTAGAATGCTCAATAAAGATTTCCTTAAATGGGTTGCTATCGCCTTTATCATAGCCTGCCCCATTGCCTGGTATGCCATGCACAAATGGCTCGAAAACTTTGCCTATAAAACAGAACTCAGCTGGTGGATATTTGCCTTAGCAGGACTTTTAGCCATGGTTATTGCACTGCTTACCGTTTCGTTTCAATCATGGAGAGCAGCCACAAGAAATCCGGTGGAGAGTTTGAGGTATGAGTGAAAGAGTCAGCCGTGAATCGCTTACCATTCATTTCTTCTCCTGGTTCTTTTCTCTTAAAAAGGAAGCGTGAAAAAGGGAACTTGATCATACGATATCATATTTAATCAGCGTCTAAATTTTAATTTCAAGATGTTATTTAGACGCAGATTTTAATGATTAAAATAGGATTGATGTCCAAACTCAAAATCATATTTAATCAGCGTCTAAATTTACCTTTTACCCCATTCCGAAAATTTTCGGGATAGGGGTAGGAAACTATAGCGAACTACAAAACAAACATAATGCCTACCCATAATTTTATTTTTAGTTAAACCACCCATAAACGCTGAGCTTTCGCCATATTATCATAAATTAAAATGAAAATCTTTCCTTGAAATTTATTTTATTAACATATATTTCCTACTTTCAGGAGGCCAAACGATTTTTAATTTATATACCCGGTTGATATTTCAACCCTAAAAACTTATAAAAATGACTGAAGTAACAGCAGCAAAAACTATTGAAGAAGTAGCTCTCGAATATAAACAGGACAAAATTGTTTCACCTATTATTCCTGTAGACATTACCATTGGTGAGTCTGGAACACTTAATCGATATGCAACGGAAGACGAAGAAGTTCTTTTGGCTAAAGGGCTAAAAGAAGGCTTAATTCAGCAGCTTATACCAAGTGCCAAATTTTTGCAAGACAAACAATCTGCCTGGATAGCAGTTTATCAATCGGCACTAAGCAGCACGCAGCAGTGGGAAGCAAAAATTGATGAAGCCAGACTCTTGCAACGCGAATTAAAGCACGACTTTCAGTTTGCCTACCGAAACGACCCAGATATTCTAAAAAAACTAAAGAATATTGTAGGTGGTAATGGCAATATGGATTTAATTCAGGACCTGAGCGACTACCCTGCTTTTGCAAAACAATATCCTGAACCTTTAACCGCCATCCTTTTTGATACAAGTAAAACTGATCGTGCCAAGCAAATTTCGCTTGATTTAGTAGACCTGATGAACGAGGTAGATGGCGTGAAAAACAGCAAAAACAGACCCGAAAAACTAATGCGCGACAGAGCCTATACACACCTTAAACAATTGGTCGACGAAATTCGTGCCTATGGAAAGTACGCCTTTTGGAACGACGAAGAAAAACAAAAGCGATACTCGAGTGAGTATTTGCGTAAAGGGCGAGAAAGGAACGAAGCAAAAAACATTGAAGACTAGCTGAAACACCTACGATAGTTGACCTGTTTTCCGATAGGAGGGTTTTTAAGCCGATAGGCTGTCCAAATTACCCGATAGGTGGCTTTTTATACCGATAGATCAGTCAAATCAGCCGATAGGCGTTCATTTTACACGATTGAAATAGTATAAAGCCCGATAGGAATAACAATTCAACCAATAGGAATCATTTTTTTAATTATTACATACAACTAAACAAAAGGAAACATCTCTGGCTTAGGCTAGGGGTGTTTTTTATTCCAAATACCCATACTTACCTGTTGCATCTATTTATAATAATTCCACAAATATTTTACAGTATTCACATCTGATGTTTAGCCCTAATTAGTAAATATATGAGCCGTAATAATCAAGCTCTTGCAAGATTTAAAGAGTGTATCAATAATCTTTGAACTGACAGCCGAAATTCTTCCCGAAGATGGTGCAAATCTGAGAAGTCTTTGGGGGATTCGATATACATTTGGAAAGTAATCTAAAAGAGAAGAATGCACAGGGGCTAACAACTAAGCGTTCGTGTGGCAGGCACTCCCCAATATGAACGGTGGGTTGACGTAATCGGTATTCTTAAGTTTTTCAGAATCTTTTAACCATACAGGTTTATTTTCTTCTTGTAAGAAACCTGTTTGAGTGCTTGCACCAGACAGCGTTTAAATATTTTAAACACATATTTGGAAACGCAACAGGTCTTCGACACTGTTGGCGTTTTTTTAATTCGAGCTAAAAGATGAAATCTGTTTGGGGCGAAGCAACGAAACCCTTTGAATTGCTTGAGATAGGAGTCATATAAAAAAAAACATCCCGATTGGGGTTACCAATCGGGATGCTTACAAAATACTTAAACAACAAACACTAACATAAACGTTCCTTAAACGCGTACACCACAAAGATGAGTATTTAATATGGTTCTTGAAAGTGATTTTCAGGCAGATAAGAGCGCAAACGTTATAGGTTGTTCTCGAAAACGTTTGAATGCTTGTTATTTATATAGAATTTAAATAAGAGATCTTTCTGTCTTCCATTTTAAAATTTTGCTCCACGTGGAGCATTCTCTAAATCTTATTCTTGCCAATAGTTGAGCTGAGCTTTTAATTTATCGAGTCAGTTTTTCAATCCATTTTATTGAGTAAATAACAAGATTTTCCCTCCACTAATTTTGAATTAATTTCAATCCTAATTTTAGTTATATTTGTCTACTGATAAGGATAGATCTAAAGACACTCAATTTCTATGATTACTGATATTTGACAAAATATCCCTTATAAAATGATGATGATTTTAACTTCAAAAAAGAAATATTGAATCAATTAAAAAAACTAGCTGGCGAAACTGCTATTTATGGCGTTAGCTCTATTTTGGGACGATTGCTTAACTGGCTTTTGGTGCCGTTGTATACGATCCTATTTGTTCAAGAGGAGTATGGTATTGTTACTAATCTAATGGCATACGTTGCTATGACTCTGGTAATTTTAACTTACGGTTTGGAGACAGGTTATTTCCGGTTTGCCAATGACGAAGCTTATAGCAAAAAAGTATTCTCTACAACTTTCTTTTCTGTCACCACGACAAGTTTACTTTTCCTCTTAAGTATTTTCTTATTTATTGATCCAATATCTTCGTTTTTAAATGTTGCTGATCGATCTAATTTTATAATACTATTGGCCCTTACGCTTGCGCTTGATGCTATAACATCTCTGCCTTTTGCTCAACTCCGACAGCAGAATAGGCCAGTACGATATGCTTTTATTAAACTTACGAATATTGGAATCAACCTTGGGCTAAACCTCTTTTTTCTGATACTTTGCCCTAAACTAAATATTTGGTTCCCCGATCTTGGAGTTACATCTATTTGGAATCCAGAAATTGGTATTGGTTATATTTTTATTGCCATGTTTGTAGCTAGCCTCTTTAATTTGATTCTGTTATTGCCTGATCTAATCAAAATTCAGTGGCAGTTTGATAGGGTTCTGCTTAGAAAGGTGCTTAAATACGCATCACCTATTCTAGTTGTAAGCATTGCCGCACAAGTAAATCTGAATGTGGATAAAATGCTGATGCCAAAACTAATTTCAGATGCTAGTGAAGCTCTTGCTCAAACGGGTGTTTATGGCGCCAATTTTAAATTGGCTGTTATCATGACCTTATTTATTCAGGCTTTTCGTTTTGCTTTTGAGCCCTTTTTCTTTTCTCAAAACAAGGACGAAAACAGCAAGAAACTCTATGCTGATGTACTAAAATATTTTGTAATATTTGGATTACTCATCTTTATGGGAGTCATGTTCTATCTCGATATTGTTAAGATTCTTATAGCGCCAGAATATCACGAAGGTCTAGGCATTGTCCCATATGTGCTTTTAGCCAATTTCTTTTTAGGCATTTTCTTTTCATTATCCTTATGGTACAAACTAACAGATAAAACACGATTTGGTGCTTACATGGCAATTGGTGGTGCTGCAATAACATTAACTCTGAATATTATATTGGTTCCAAAAATAGGCTACTACGGATCTGCAATAGCAATCCTAGTTTGTTCTGTATTAATGACTATTGCCAGTTTCATTCTTGGTCGTAAACATTATCCAATAGATTATGACCTAAAGAGAATCAGCCTATATTTTGGTCTGGCTATGCTATTGTATTTCCTAAGCACCTATATTCAGATTGATAACCATTGGCTAAAAATGTTGGCTAAAACGCCATTAATTATCCTATTTTTAATGGTCGTTTTCCAAAAGGAGAATCTTTGGAAAATAGTAGGTAGCATGAAGTTAAAAAACTAGAATTTAAAATTAAACAGATATAAAATGAAGGTTAAGATCATTAATAAATCAAAGCACGATTTACCAAAGTACAGTACAGTTTTATCAGCAGGTATGGATTTGAGAGCTAATATTAGCGAAAAGGTTACGTTAGAGCCTCTTGAAAGAACATTGATTCCTACTGGTTTGTTTATTGAGTTACCAGCTGGTTTCGAAGCTCAAATTCGCCCTCGTAGTGGTATGGCATTAAAAGAAGGTATTACTGTTTTGAATACACCTGGAACAATTGATGCTGATTACCGTGGTGAAATCCGTGTGATTTTGGCTAATCTTTCTAACTCTATGGTTGAGATAAGTGATGGGGACCGAATTTGTCAAATGGTTGTTGCTTCTCATGCAACTGTTGAGTGGGAGGCTGTTGAGGAATTAGAAGAAACTGTTCGCGCAGCAGGTGGTTTTGGACATACTGGCAAAGAGTAAGATAATTAACAAATCGTTAATAAATATTAAAGACTGAGTAGTGTAAATCTTATTCAGTAACTTTGATATTGCCTTTGCAAAACTATATGTTTTGTGTGGTTTGTAAATTTGACAATCAAGACATTATAAAAAATTAGATAAGAATATGAAGATTATTGTTCCAATGGCAGGAATGGGTAAGCGAATGCGCCCTCATACTTTAACTGTACCAAAACCTCTAATTCCTATTGCTGGAAAACCTATCGTACAACGCTTGTTAGAAGAGATTGCTAAGGTTTCTGGTGAAGAGATTGAAGAGATTGCGTATATCGTTGGTCACTTTGGCGATGAAGTTGAAAACCAGTTGAAGGAAATTGCATCTGACTTAAATGCTAAGGCAAGTATTTATTATCAAACTGAGGCTTTGGGAACAGCTCACGCAATTCATTGTGCTGCAGATTCACTTGATGGCAAGGTTGTTGTCGCTTTCGCTGATACATTATTTAAGGCTGATTTTGTTTTGGATAATGAGGTTGATTCTGTAATTTGGGTTCAGAAGGTTGAAGATCCATCTGCTTTTGGAGTCGTTAAAATGGACGATAATAATCGCATTACTGACTTTGTTGAAAAGCCACAAGAATTTGTTTCAGATCTTGCAATCATAGGTATTTACTACTTTAAAGATGGAGCTAATCTAAAATCTGAACTACAATATTTATTAGATAATAAGGTTGTAGTAAATGGTGAATATCAGTTAACTGATGCACTTGAAAATATGAAAAATAAGGGACTAAACTTTGTTCCTGGTCAAGTTATTGAGTGGATGGATTGTGGTAATAAGGATGCAACCGTAAACACGAATCAACGTATATTAGAATACCATAAGGATGATAAGCTTATTGCAAACTCTTTTGTGAATGAGAATGCTGTTATTATTCCTCCTTGTTATATTGGAGAGAATGTGCTTATAAAGAATTCAGTTGTTGGACCTCACGTTTCATTAGGAGATAATTCTCGAGTTGAGAATTCATTAGTTTCTAATGCGATTATACAAACAAATACAAAAATTACTGGCGGGAATATTAAGAATTCTATGTTAGGCAATTTTGTTGAAGTAAATGGTGAGGCAAAAGAATACAGTGTTGGTGATTATACCAACTGCTAATTAATTAGATTCAAGTTTAGATTCTGAAGTCTGTATTTATAGACTTCAGAATCAATTTGTATAATAAGAGCTTGGTCGAATTGAAACACAAATGAGAATGATGGGAAGACAATCTATAGTTTATATGCTAGTTGGAGTACTCATGTTGAGTTCTTCTGTAGCTTGGGGTCAAAAGAAGGAGAAGGATAAGAAGAAGAGCAAAATTGAGTTGACTGAACAAAAGCGTCTTGAGTTTGATTATGCGTTTCATGAAGGCGAAAAAGCTCTGGTTTTAGGTGAGTATGAAAAGGCCATATCGTGGTTTGCAACTTGCTTAAAGCTTGATAAAACAAGCGCCGTAGTTCGTTACGAGTTGGCTAATATTTATATAAGTAAAGAGAACTTCAATTCTGCTCTTGAATTAGCACGTAGAGCAGTAGCTCTTCAGCCAAAAAATATGTGGTATCAAATTCAGTTAGCTGGTATATTTAAAGCTAAAGGGATGATAGATCAAGCTTGTGGTGTTTATGAAAAATTAGCCATTCAGTTTCCTAAACGAGATGATTTCTTACATATTCAAGCCGAGTTATTTGTTTCTGTTGAGAAGTTCGAAGAAGCTCTTGAGGTGTACCAAACCATAGAAAAGAAGCTTGGTGTTACCGAACAGGTTAGCATTAATAAACATACTCTTTATTTACGCTTAAATAAAAGAAAGAACGCTTATGCAGAGCTAAATAAACTGGTTAAGAAATTCCCTTTTAAGATAGAAAACTATGGACTCTTGGCAGATATGTATCTCCAGGATGGAGATAAAGAAAAGGCATTGGTGCAATATAAAAAGATTGTTGAGATTGCTCCAGAAAATGGATTAGTACACTTTTATTTGGCAGAGTATTATCGAAAGGAAAAGCAAAATGAGAAGGCACAAATATCTCTTGAGAAAGCTTTTGCCAGCGATATGGTTAATGCAGATAAAAAGATTCAGTACTTGATGGGTGTTGTTATGGCTGACCCAGTGAATAAAGTATCTGATGAAAATCTGAAAAAAATGTTGGACTTATTGCTTAATGTTCATCCTGATCATATTCATGTGAATGCTCTTTATGCTGACTATCTGCGTCGTCAAAAAGATAGTGAGGGAGCTCGTAAACTTTTACGAAAAGTTCTTTTGCAAGAGAAGAGTAATTATGTCGTTTGGGAAGAGCTGATGTTCATTAATAATGAGCTTCTAGATTTTGATAGCATGCTTGCCGAAAGTACTGAAGCTATCAAGTATTTTCCTACTCAGCCACTTCTGTATATTTTTAATGGCGTTGCAGCCGCACAAAAGAAAGAATTTGAGAAGGCAGTTAAATCACTTACAATAGGTTTTAATTATGTGGGTGATAATGTTCCTATGCGAATTCAATTTCTTACATACTTAGGTGATGCTCAATATGAACTAGGTAATACCAAGAAATCTTTTGAAGCTTACGATGAAGTCTTGCTTTTCGATCCAGTAAATGTAGTCGTATTAAATAACTACAGTTATTATTTGTCTGTTCTTGATCAGAAGCTTGAGAAAGCTAAGGAAATGAGTCTTAAATGCGTTCAGATTGAGAAAGAGAATCATACTTACTTAGATACGCATGCATGGGTTTTATTTAAGCTAGGTTCGTTTTCAGATGCAAAGAGAGCTATGGAGAAGGCACTTCAATTTGGAGGCCGGGAGTCGGCTGTAATTGTGGAGCATTATGGAGATATTCTTTTCCGTTTAGGTGATAAAGAGGCAGCTATGGAAGAATGGCAAAATGCCCAAAAGATTGGTGAAGGTTCAAAAGAGTTATCAGAAAAGATTAAAACAGGGGTAATTCCTGAATAAATAATGAGAGTATTTCAAAGAAAAAACAGTCTCCTAAGCATTGTATTTTTACTGTTAGTTTTTCTGCAGTTCTCTTGTAAATCTACCTATCAATTAGGACAGAAGCGAGCTCACGGAATGAGTGATAACAAACTCTATAATCAAATTCAAGATAGTAGTTTAATGTACAAAACCCTTTGGGTAAAACGTTTCTCTGCTCACTATGATTCTAATGGGAAATCTCAGAATATTAAGGGATCAATAAAAATTTTAAGGGATAGTATTATCATGGTGAAAGTTAATGCTCCAACTGGGATTCTTGAAGTGGCACGAATGTATATCACACCCGATTCGGTGAAAATTTTGGACCGATTGAAGAAGAAATATATGGTAAGTGATTTTGATTATCTGTCGAATAAGTTCAATATGGATATCAATTTTTACACGCTTCAAAGTATTCTTACAAATGAGATTTTCCAACTACAAGACCTTTATGAAAGGCAACGCCCATTCATTAGGAATTTTAAGGGTAAAGTAATCGACAACAAGTATGTTTTTATCTCAGATAAAGCTGCAAAGGTTGAACGTAAACTGAGAAAAGATAAATATTGGAAACTCCACAAGTTTAACTACCAACGTTTCGAGATTGACCCATCTTTAATGAAAATTACTGATGTTTTAGTGAGAGAGTTCGGTGAGGAGAGAGATATAAGCATGAAATATCGTGATTTCGTTAATTTGGAAGGACAAAAATTTCCAAGCGAATTAGTATTTAAGGTTAAGGATTCAATACAATCCTTATCTTGTAAATTGAAATATAATAAACTTGTAATAGATCAGGAGTTAAAGTTTCCTTTTAAGGTTTCAAGTAAATATGAAAGAATCTATCCAGAATAAATTATGAGATTTCTTAAAAGTCAGAAGTCATTTCTATTTTTCATTATAAGTGTTTTGGTACTTTGTGGTTCGGTAAATGCACAAGATATATCCAAGCTTAAAAAGCAAAAAGAGCAAAATGCAAAGGATATAGCCTATACTCAAAAGCTATTGCAGAATACTCAGAAAAAGAAGAAAGCTAGCTTAGGTCTTTTATCAGTATTGAATAGAAAGATTCGCTTACAAGAGAATATGATTCGTAATATCCATAAAGAATTGGATTTTACTGATTCTAAAATTGGTAAGACGAATAGAGATATCGTATCATTAGAAAAGAAGTACGATAAGCTGAAAGCTCAATATGAAAAGCTTATTTTGTATGCTCACCGTCAAAAGAATTCTCGTGATAAACTCATGTTTTTGTTTGCTGCAAAAGATTTTAATCAGGCATACATGAGGTATAAATACCTTCAGCAGTTTTCTGAATTTACTCGAAAACGCGGCGAGGAACTGGTTGAAACTAAGGTTGCATTAGATACTAAACTTGATAGGTTAAAGCTTGCTAAAAAGGAAAAACAAGTGCTTCTGACCTTGAATTCTAAGGCTTCTGCAAGTTTATCATCCCAAAAGAATCAACAATCGGGTGTGCTTTCTCAATTAAAAAAGAAAGAGAGTACTCTTCGAAGAAATCTAAAGACTCAACGAAATAACGATAAAAAGTTAGAGAGGAAGATTCGTAAGATTATTTCGGATTTAGCTCGTTTAGCTAAAAAGAAGAAAAATACGAGTGGAGTATATGGTTTAACTCCTGAAGAGAAAGCTTTGGGTGCTAATTTTAGTCAGAATAAAGGAAGCTTTCCTTGGCCAACACCAACTGGCTTTATCTCTCAGAAATTTGGTAAGCATGCCCATCCTGTATTAAAATATGTTAGAGTTAATAACGACGGAATTGATATTACGACTAAGCCACAGTCTGACTGTCGTGCAATTTTTAAAGGGGAGGTTACTCATATTTTATCAATGCCCGGTTTGAATATGGTTGTTATCGTAAAGCATGGTGAGTACATGACAGTTTATTCTAACCTAGCTAAAGTCACTGTGAAAAAAGGAGATGTCGTTTCTTCTAAGGAAAAAATTGGTGTTGTATATACCGACGAAAAAGAAAGCCAAACGATATTGAAATTTCAGATGTGGAAGTCAACAACTAAGCTGAATCCTTCTACCTGGCTTTTAAAGAAGTAAGCCGTTTTAATCCTTATTGTTTTCATCTATTTATTAATTAAATGGAGTCCAATCAAGATATATTTATTGAAAAACTGGATAATTTTATCCGGAAGTATTATCAGGTTCAGATATTAAGAGGACTTCTTCTTACAGTTATCTTTCTGATTGCACTTTATTTGGGCTTAAGTGTTTTTGAATACCATTTATATTTATCAGGAAGAGTTAAAACAATTTTGGTTCTAGTAGGAGCTAGCTTGCAGTTAATTGTTTTAATCTCGTTCATTTTTCTTCCATTAAGAGGCCTCTTAAATAAAGGTTCACGTATATCATATCGGAAAGCTATTTTTTTAATTTCAGCACATTATCCAGATTTGGAAGATAGGCTGTTGAATACATACGAACTAAACGAAAAAGCGTCTCAAAACTCTGAAGAGAATACTTTGCTAATTGCGAGTATTAATAAGAGAATATTATCACTTAAATTATTATCTTTTCGTGAGAGTATTTCCTTTAAGGATGCCTATATCTACCTTAAGTACTTGGTGGGAATTCTACTTCTTGCAACTATTATTTATTTTGTATTCCCAGATTTTTATCCAACTAGTAGTGCTAGATTGATTCATTTTCAGCAGGATTTTAAAGCTCCTGCTGATTTTGAGTTTATAGTTGAAAGCGAATTGTTTGCAGAGAAAGGTGAGGACTATCTTTTAAGCGTTCATACAGAAGGAAAATATTCCCCTGAGACTGTTGAGTTGATCTATGGCGGACAAAAATATTTGATGGTCTCAAAGGATTCTGGATTGTACACTTATGAGTTTAGGAATCTAAATTCCGATATTCAATTTTCATTTCAATCAGGTAGAACGAAATCAAGACTTTATCAATTGTATTTAAAATCTAAACCTATTTTAGATAGGCTAGAGATTAAGATTAATCCACCATTATACACTGGTTTACCTTCACGTATAGAGAGCCAAATAGGAGATGTGAACATTCCTTTGGGTTCACGATTAGAATGGCTTATAGAGGCTTACGATGCAGATACTCTTGGTCTCAGTTTCGTGAATAAGAAGAAATCTATTTTCGAAGCCGATTCTAAATTGCAATTTAGTGATGTCATTTCTGAATCGGATACCTATGAAATTAGTTTAGCCAATAAAGAGTATTCGAGGACTGTATATGCTCGTTATCAACTTGAGGTTTTACCGGATCAATTCCCAAGTATTGGGATAAGTGTTCAGTCAGATTCAATTAATGCTTCCGTTTATTATTTCAAGGGAGTTATAAAAGATGATTACGGATTTTCAAAATTGCGTTTTTCTTATCAACTCGAAGAGGGTGCTTCTAAATTTATAAAAGTACCGATTCAAAAAAACCTAAATCGTCAGGAATTTTATTTTGCCTTCGATTTTTCTTCTGCCAATATTCCACCCGGAAGTCGTTTGCAATATTATTTTGAGGTTTTTGATAACGATGCTATCAATAAACCCAAAAGTGCAAAGTCTGATTTTCTAAATTACTACCTGCCAAACGCCGAACAGGTTTTTGAACTGAATTCTCACATTCAGGATAGTCTGACGAGTAAAATTGAGAAAGGAAGGGAAATAAGTCGTTCTATTCAACAGGAAGTGCACAAATTGCAGAAAAGTTTATTGGACAATTCTAGTGACCAATGGCAACAAAATCAGATGTTTCAGGAGATTGAGGCTCAGAAAAACCATCTTGAGAATCTCTTAAAAGATATTAAGAAGGATAATGCCCGTAAAAATCAGCTTATGAAAGCGGCTGGATTGCAAGATTCACTACTTCTTGACAAACAAAAGAAGATTGAAGAGCTGATGGAAAAAATAATGGACGACGAGTTGAAAAAACTTTTTGAAGAGTTCAATAAATTGGCTGAAGAGTTAGATAGAGATAAGATTAATAAATTGGGAAACCAATTGAAAATGTCTATGAGTGATTTTCAGAAGCAGCTCGATCGAAATTTAGAATTATTACAACGCTACGAAATTGAATTGGGAGTGAAACAGATTTCATCACGAATTGAAAAATTAGCCGAGGAACAAAAAGAGCTTTCCCAGTTTAAGAGAAAAGATAAAGAATCTGCAATTCGTAAGCAGGTGACTTCGAAAATGAAATGGGAACGTATTGAAAAGGATTTGGATAATCTCTTAAAAAGAAATTCAGAAATAGATAAACCTTATACTTTAGGCGATTTCAATAAGGAGAAAGAAGATGTTCAGAAAAGCATGCAAGAAAGCCTCGATCAGTTACGAGAAAATAAACTCAATAAGGCTGAAAAGAGTATGCAGAATAGTTCTCAGAAACAATCTCAAATTGCACAGAAACTTTCTAATGCAATGGCTGGAAGTATGTCGATGCAAATGAGTGTTGACACAGATATGTTAAATAAATTACTTATTAACCTGATTGATTTTTCTTTTCAACAAGAAAACCTTATTTTACAATTGCAAAAAAATAACTATCAGAACCCCTTATACGTCAACATCATCGACAAGCAGGGGCTTTTGAAAGAAGAATATCAATTGCTGCAAGATTCTTTATTGTCATTATCGAGTCGTACACCTCAGGTTGCTGCTTTAATTGGTAATAGAATTTTCGATTTAGAGGATTTGTTGAGTAAAAGTCTTGAGGAGTTAAATAATCGTAGAGCTTATCAAGCTAGAGTAACTCAACAGAATTCAATGACTGAAATTAATGAGCTGGCTGTGTTTTTGTCAGAAGCATTAAAGCAGCTTATGGAACAAATGGCTAATGGAATGCCAGGCAGTCAGATGGGGGATAAGAAAGGGAAACAACCTTCTTTTTCAGGAATGAAAGGACAGCAAGAGTCTCTTAAAAAGATGCTTGAACAGATGATTCAAGGCATGAAAGACGGAGAAGGTAAAGCCGGGAATCAAGGTGAGAAGTTAGGCAAGTACTTACGAGAACAAGAGATGTTCCGTAAAAAGATGAATGATATGATTCAGCATGGTGGACATGGTGAACAGACTGATAAGATTCTAAGAGAGGTGATGAGAATGATGGAGCAAACGGAGCGTGAAACTTCTAATTTCTCTATAAATAGACAAACCATTACACGTCAGAATCAAATTATGACACGACTTTTAGAAGCTGAAAATGCTTCACGTGAAAAGGAATTTGAGAAGAAAAGGGAAAGTAAATCGGGGTATAATCATAAATTGAGTAACCCTAAAGAGATATTTAAGTATAATAAACTAGATACCGAATTCGATGACTTATTAAATGATTCGAATGTGAAACTCATAGACTACTACAATAAAATATATTTGGATTACCTTATTCGATTGAACGATGGCAAAATCAGATAACCTATTAAAACTTCCTTCTCGCGTTGATTATTTGAAACGTGTAGAGAATCTAATTAGTAACCTGTCTTCACATTACAAAATTAACACAGAGGCTAAAGATAAAATCTCCTTAGCTGTTTTAGAGGCTGTAAGTAATGCCATTTTTCATGGCAATAAGCTTGATTATAAAAAAACTGTTACTATCCGTTTTCAGGTAAATAAAAACTGTATTTCATGCGTAATTAAGGATGAAGGGGACGGATTTGATATTTTATGTGTCCCTGATCCAACTCTTCCTGAAAATATTGAGAAAATTAACGGAAGAGGTTTATTTTTGATGAAGCATTTGGCCGATTCTGTAGAATACAGTGCAGAGGGTAGACATGTTAAAATGATATTCAATATCTAATCAATGCAAATAAGTTATAGTACTTGTGAAACTGAAATGCCTGAGATTAATCAGGAAAGAATCAGTTTGTGGATCTCTCAAGTTGTAGAGAATTTCGAATGTGAAATAGGGGAGATTAATTATTATTTTTGTTCTGATAATTATTTGTTAGAGATGAATCGTGAACATCTAAACCACGATTATTTTACGGATATCATCACGTTTGATTACACAGTTGCAGATATCATATCAGGAGATTTATTTATCTCAGTTGATACGGTTCGAGATAATGCCGAAGAATATAAGGTAGATTTCTTCGAAGAATTGCACCGAGTAATTGTTCATGGTGTACTTCACCTGCTTGGGATTGATGATAAATGCGATGAGGATCAGGAAATAATGACCCAAAAGGAAGATGAATCATTAGCTTTACTTTCCAAGATTCATTAAGTTTGTGAAATTTTTGATATAAAAAATTGATTATTAGCTTTTTACAGTGCTATTGTGCATTTAAAGAGTTGATATATAATATATTACCCTAAAGTTTGATTGAAAACATAGGTGTAAAACACTGAAAGCGTATATGTTAGCTGAATATGATGTAATAGTAGTAGGTGCTGGTCATGCAGGTTGTGAAGCCTCAACTGCAGCTGCTAATTTAGGATCCACGGTACTTTTAGTCACCATGGATATGAATAAGATTGCACAAATGTCTTGTAATCCAGCTATTGGTGGTATTGCAAAAGGACAGATTGTGAGAGAGATTGATGCATTAGGCGGATATACAGGTATTGTTACCGATAAGTCTTCAATCCAATTTAGAATGTTGAATCGTTCTAAAGGGCCTGCTATGTGGAGTCCAAGAGCTCAGTGTGACCGTATGATATTTTCCGCAGAATGGAGAACTGTTGTAGAGAACACCGATAATCTGGATATGTGGCAGGATGCTGTAGTCGGTCTAATATTCGAGAATGAGAAAGTGGTTGGTGTTAAAACAAAGTTAGGAATTGATATTAAATCAAAATCTGTTGTTTTAACAAATGGAACTTTCTTAAACGGTTTAATGCATGTTGGGCGTAAGCAAGAAATGGGAGGTCGTTCATCAGAGCCAGCTTCACTTGGAATAAGTGAGCAATTGAAATCTATTGGTTTCGAAGTTGGCCGAATGAAGACAGGAACTCCTGCTCGTTTGGATGGAAGAAGCATCGATTTTTCAGTAATGAAACGTCAAGATGGGGAAGATGATTTCCATCGTTTTTCATATTTGACTAATCATGTAAATAAGGAGTTAATTCAGCGTCCTTGTTACATCACTTATACGAATCCAGAAGTTCATGCAGAACTTGAACTAGGTTTTGAAGAATCACCAATGTACGATGGAACGATTCAAAGTACAGGTCCACGATATTGTCCAAGTATTGAGTCGAAACTAACAACTTTTGCTGAGAAAAAAGAACACCTATTATTCCTAGAGCCAGAAGGTGAAACTACACATGAATATTATATCAATGGATTTTCGTCAAGTTTAGCTTGGGATATTCAGTTGAATGGTTTGAGGAAAGTTCCAGGTCTTGAAAACGTGAAAATGTATCGTCCCGGATATGCTATTGAGTACGATTATTTCGCACCTACTCAGTTGTTCCATACTTTAGAAACTAAGCTAATTGAAAACTTATATTTTGCTGGGCAAATTAATGGCACAACAGGATATGAAGAAGCGGGAGCACAGGGAATGATGGCTGGTATAAATGCAAGCTTGAAAGTTCAGAACCGAGATGCTTTTACCTTAAACCGAGATGAAGCTTATATTGGTGTATTGATTGATGATTTGGTAACAAAAGGTGTCGATGAGCCATACCGTATGTTCACCTCTAGAGCTGAATATAGAATCCTCTTGAGACAAGATGACGCTGATGTTCGATTAACACCAAAAGCTTTTGAATTAGGTTTAGCTGGTCAAGAGCGTATGGATCTCCTTAATGAGAAAACTGAATACAGGAATAAACTTATTAATTTCTGTAAAGAATTTGGAGTAAAACCAAAATATATAAATGCTGTTTTAGAAGATTTGGGTACGAGTCCACTCAAGCAGGGTGTGAAACTTTACGATGTTATTTTGAGACCTCAAGTTCATATTTCAGATTTGCTTGAAACAATTCTGCCACTAAAAGAATTAGTAGATTCTATTCCTAATAGGAGAGATGAGATTATTGAATCAGCAGAAGTTTTGATTAAGTATTCAGGATATATTGAGAGAGAAAAATTGATGGCTGACAAGTTAACACGACTTGAAAGAATCGTAATTACGGATCGTTTTGATTATACATCATTACAGTCTTTATCGACTGAGGCCCGTCAGAAATTAGAGAAAGTTAAACCTGAAACCATTGGTCAGGCCTCTCGAATACCGGGGGTTTCACCAAGTGATATTAACGTGCTAATAGTGCTTATGGGACGTTAATGTTCCACGTGGAACGCATGGGTAGTTTGAAGCCAAGCGCCTTAAAAGAGCTCGGAAACGCCTTATCTTTAAAGTAAGAAGGGTGCTTTCGAGCTTTTGGTATAAAGAGTTTTGATTGAATTTTAAGCTTATTCTGAACACTATTCTTTTTCACTGGATACTTACGTATCTTGTATTATAATCTGAAAATTTAAAGTCATGACTAAATCGAATTTTACTGTTGCAGGGAATATTGTAGATGTTGTCTCGAGGAGGATTTTTAAGGGAGAGCTAATCGTTCAAGATGGGCTGATCTCTTCTATTAAAGAACTTGATGATGCTCCGGATTGTTATATTCTTCCTGGCTTAGTTGATTCACACGTGCATATTGAAAGCTCGCTTTTAATTCCGAGCCGATTTGCAGATTTAGTTGTAAGGAAAGGGACATTAGGTATTGTAACGGATCCTCATGAAATCGCAAATGTATTAGGAGAGATTGGGATTGACTTCATGATAAATGATGCGGGCAAGACTCCTCTTGAGATTCGTTTTGGAGTTCCTTCCTGTGTGCCAGCCACGCCATTCGAAACGTCTGGATTTAAACTAGGATCGAATAAGGTTGAGAGTTTGCTGAAAAGAGAAGAGGTCGTTTGTTTGGCAGAGGTTATGGATTACCCTGGTGTAATACGTGGCGATCTCGAAGTCATGAAAAAGATAGTTGCCACGAAGCGTTTAGGTAAAAAAATTGATGGACATGCTCCTGGGGTTAAAGGTGACGATTTAAGAAAATATGTAGCCGCTGGAGTTTCTGCAGATCACGAATGTTCAACTCTGGATGAGGCATTAGATAAGATTCATTTAGGTATGATGATCCAGATAAGGGAAGGAAGTGCAGCCAAAGATTTTGAAGCGTTATATTCTCTTATTGATTCGCACTCTGATCGTGTGATGTTGTGTACAGATGATACACATCCTGATGATTTATTCGAGAATGGTCATATCGATAATCTAATTCGAATGGGTTTAGCCAAAGGGTGTGATTTGATGAATTTATTGCGCGCATCGTCATATAATGCAATTAAACATTATAGCCTAAATTTAGGATTACTTCAACTGAGAGACTCTGCTGATTTCATTATAATTGATAATCCAAAGTCTTTTAAAGTCAAGTCGTCTTTTATGAAAGGCGAATGTATTTATAAAGATGGAGAAGTGTTTTTCGATAGTCACAATGAGATATTATTGAATAACTTTTGCAGAAAAGAGATAAAACGCGATGATATTCAGGTTGAGGCTAAGGATTGTGATGTTCATGTGATGACTGTAAATGACGGTGATTTATTAACAGGATGGGGAAGTGCCCGACCTAAAGTGGATGATGGTAAATTTATTTCTGATACGAATCAGGATTTATTGAAAATGGTTGTAATGAGCCGTTATAATAACGATAAGCCTGTAGTTGGTTTTGCTAAAGGTTTTGGATTTAATAAAGGTGCGATATCTGGTAGTATAGCTCACGATAGTCATAACATTATTGCAGTTGGAACTAATGATTCAGATATATTAAATGCCTTGAATACACTAATTGACCTGAAAGGTGGTATGGTGGCTTCCGAAGGAAAAGATACACGATCAGTACGACTTGATGTCGCTGGTTTAATGTCGAACAAGAAAGGAGAGGATTTATTGTCAGAGTATAAATATTTGTCTGATTTCACTAAAAGTTTTGGGAGTGACTTTCATTCCCCCTTTATGACACTGGCTTTTATGTCATTACTAGTAATACCTAAACTCAAACTTTCAGATAAAGGTCTTTTTGATGTTGAGCAATTTAAATTGATTGATTTGTATTGTGAATAGACTTGGCTATATTGCCTTTTGATCCATTAGAATTCGTTATTTGTGGTAGAAAATAAGCATATTGTTCGTCTTAAAGAACTCGTTTCAGCATTGCCTGAGGAGCCTGGTGTATATCAGTTTTTCGATGAGAACGATAAAATAATATACGTAGGAAAAGCTAAGCGTTTAAAAAGACGTGTGGCTTCATACTTTAATAAGGTTCACGATTGTGGAAAGACCAATGTGATGGTCAAGAAAATCGCGGATATTAAACACCTTGTAGTAGAAACGGAGGAGGATGCTCTGCTGCTAGAAAACAATCTAATTAAAAAGCATCAGCCTCGATACAATATTCTTCTAAAAGATGATAAATCCTACCCTTGGATTTGTATTAAAAAGGAAACTTATCCTCGCGTATTTATAACTCGTCAATTAGTGAAGGATGGTTCCGAATATTTTGGGCCCTATACCAGTGTTCGTATGGTAAGAACACTAATGGATTTAATTAGGTCGCTCTATAAGTTGCGAACATGTAATCTGAAATTATCAGAGGAGGCTGTTTCTCAGGGGAAGTTTAAGGTTTGTTTAGAGTACCATATTGGTAATTGTAAAGCGCCTTGTGTTGGGAAAGAATCGTTTGAAGAATATCGTCAGACTATTGCCGAAATTAAACATATTTTGAAAGGAAATATTAAAAATGTAACAGATTTTCTACAGGATAAAATGCGAATTTTAGCTTCCGATTTTAAGTTTGAGGAAGCTCAATTAATCAAGGAGAAGCTAGACCTACTAGAGAAGTATAGAAGTAAGTCAACTATAGTTAGCCCGACTATTGACAATATAGATGTGTATTCCATATTAGCCGATGACGATACTGCATATGTGAATTTTCTTAAACTTGTGAACGGCGCGATTATTCAGGCTCACACCATCGAGATTAAGAAAAAATTAAACGAGAGTGATGAGGAACTCTTGCTAATGGGGATTATCGAAATAAGACAAAAAATCTTTAGTACAGCTAAGGAAATTCTTATCCCTTTCCCAGTGGATTTATCTATGCAAAATGTTGGGTTTACAGTTCCCCAAAGAGGAGATAAGAAGAAGCTCCTAGACTATTCTCTTCGAAATGTGAAATATTTCCGACAGGAGAAGTTGAAGCAGCTTGATAAGATTCAACCCAAGAAGCATGCTGATAGAATACTGGAAGGCATGAAAAAGGATTTTCGTCTTCAAGACTTGCCAGTGCATGTTGAGTGTTTTGATAATTCCAATATTCAAGGAACTATTCCAGTGGCTTCCTGTGTCGTTTTCCGGAACGGAAAACCATACAAAAAAGATTACCGTCATTTTAATATCAAAACGGTTGTTGGAGCCAATGATTTTGCTTCGATGGAGGAGATTATTTACAGGCGTTATAAGCGCTTATTAGAAGAAGATAAATCATTACCTCAGATGATTGTGATTGACGGTGGTAAAGGGCAGTTGGGGGCAGCATTGAATGCTCTTGAAAAATTAGACTTACGAGGTAAAATTGCGATTATTGGGATTGCTAAACGCTTGGAGGAAATCTTTTTTCCTGGAGATCCTTACCCTTTGTATCTAGACAAAAATTCGGAAAGTTTGAAGGTTGTCCAACATTTACGTAATGAATCACATCGATTTGCAATTACTTTTCACAGACAGAAGAGATCTAAGGCTTTTATTGTTTCAGAGCTTGATGAAGTGTCTGGAATCGGACCTAAAACAAAACAAAGTTTGATTACCACCTTTAAATCGGTTGAAAATATCAAAAAAACTAGCTTGGAAGATCTTGAAAAATGTATAGGTAAGTCAAAAGCCTTAAAGCTCTGGAAATATTTCAATTAGGATATACTAGTTCGAGTAATTAATAATGTTTTGACATTAGGTAAATATCTAAAAAATAGCTTGTATAAACTCATCAAGACTAATATTGAGGAAATAGTCGCTTATATCGATTTTTTGAAGTTCACTGAGTACCGTTTCTTTATGATGAGGCATATTAATCAGTTTCTCTTCAAGCTTTGAAATACTTCCCATCTTAGTGCAATTACCGTGGATTTCAGTTCTAACAATTCTTCCTTTTTCTATATCAAGTTCAATTTCTAGAATGTTTCCATTTGCAAAACTGATCAATCTTTCAAATTTGTATTTAGGAGAGTAGCCAAAATTCCATTCCCATTTCAAGTACTTTTCTTCCATTAGCTTCAAAATAGCTTGATGATCTGATTCTGTCAAATTATAAGCTTTAACTCCAGGAAATGTATCTCGAACATGATCGATAATTCTATTCTGTAGCTCTTGAATACTTAAAGGAGCGGAGAGGTGATCACTAATATTCGTTACACGACTTCTAATCGAACGAACACCTCTGTCTTTAAACTTGAGAGGATTAACCTTTAAAAGGCTATTTAGGCGGCTCAGATCGCTTGAGAAAAGCATTGTGCCATGTTGCATTACCTTGCTTCGATAGATATGTGAGGCGTTACCTGAGAATTTCATTCCCGAAATAGTCAAATCACTTTTTCCTTCGAATTTAGCATCTACATTAAGACTTTGAAGAACATCTATAACAGGTTGTGAGTATTTTCTAAAATTGATTAGTTCCCCTTTTGTACCATTGCTAATGAAGCAATAGTTTAAATTTCCTTCGTCGTGAAATACTGTTCCACCTCCTGAAAGTCGACGAACAACTTCTACACCTTGTTCTTCGCACTTATCCAAGTTTATTTCAGCAAGAGCATTCTGGTGCTTACCAATAATCACAGCAGCTTTGTTACGATAAAGCATATAGAAATTCTCATCGAAATTTTTCAGAAAATACTCCTCTGTTGCTTGGTTGTAGGCTGCTTGTTTGCTATTGCTGATGTAGTAGAACATATGGTGTTTATGTTTTTTTATTCGAAATCGATTCTAGAAAGAGCTTATTACAAATATGCTCAATAAAATTGGATTGTCTTTATTAAGATTTGATTTTAATAGTAGCTTTAGGTGGATTCCTTATTAATGAATCTGTAAAAATTTAACTTTGCTATACGAGAATTTAAAATTTAGAAAATGCGAGTTGTTATACAGAGAGTGAAGCGCGCTTCGGTAGAGGTTGAAAGTCAGATTATCGGTAAAATAAATAAGGGGCTTATGATTCTGGTTGGGATAGAAAACACCGACAGTCAAGATGATATAGATTGGCTTTGTAAAAAAATCTGTAACCTAAGAATATTTGATGATGAAGAGGGAGTGATGAATAAATCTTTGATTGATGTTGAAGGTGATATTCTTGCGATAAGTCAGTTTACGCTTCATGCGCGAACTAAAAAGGGGAATCGTCCATCGTATCTTAATGCTGCTAAACCTGATATTTCAATACCGCTATATGAAGCTTTTCTATTGGCTATGGAGAAAGAGAATGGTAAAGTGCCTCAGAGAGGGAGGTTTGGTGCTGAAATGCAAGTGTCATTGGTTAATGATGGCCCAGTGACAATTACTATTGATAGTAAAAATAAGGAATAATAAATATTATAAATTGGATTAATTCTGATGATATGAAAGATGAAATCAGTTTAAAGAGTGCACAAGAACAGGTTGATAACTGGATTAAGAAGTATGGTGTTCGTTATTTTAGTGAGCTGACTAATATGGCTATTCTAACAGAAGAAGTTGGAGAAGTGGCTCGTTTAATTTCAAGAAAATACGGAGATCAGTCGTTTAAGGAGAATGAAAAAAGAAAGGAATTAGGCGATGAAATGGCTGATGTTCTTTGGGTCTTAATTTGTTTAGCAAATCAAACTGGAGTTGATTTAACTGAAGCCTTCAAGAAGAATATTGAGAAAAAAACTCAAAGGGATAAAACAAGACATTTGAATAATGATAAGCTAAAGTAGAGTTACTTAAGTCCAATTAAATTAATGTAATAGAATAGGGGATCAGTAAAAAATATCTTAGTTTTGTGCACTTAAAGACAATATTCTTAAATTTCTTAAGGATGAATATTGATGGAAAAATCAGCGAATAACGATTCGCAACTGGTTATTAATTATTTACACACATTATGGAGAGAGACATTTTAGAAATCTTAAAATCATACGATCTTAAGATTAGCGATGCAGAAGTAAAGGCAAATGTCAAGACAATTTTGGATAGAGATTTTGAATCTTTGTACACAATTGAAAATCTAAAGAAGAATTTTTCTTTTATAGATTTAACGACACTTAACTCTACAGATACGCACGCAAAGGCTAAAAGTTTTGCTGACAATGTAAATAACTTCCAGAATGATTTTGACATGCCAAATGTGGCTGCTATTTGCGTATATCCATACCAGGTACCTACATTAAATGAAAACTTAAAAGCTGAGGGCGTTAGAATTGCTTCTGTGGCAGGTGTTTTCCCATCTTCTCAATCATACGTTGAAGTTAAAGCATTGGAATGTAAAATGGCTGTTGAAAAAGGAGCTGATGATATTGATATTGTGATATCAATAGGGGCTTTCCTTGAAGGACATTATCAAACTGTGTTTGATGAAATTACAATTCAGAAAGAAGCTTGTGGTAAAGCACATTTGAAAGTTATTCTTGAAACAGGAGAATTAAAAACGGCTGAAAATATTCGTAAGGCATCTATTATAGCAATGGAAGCTGGAGCTGGTTTCATTAAGACTTCAACAGGTAAAGTAGCTGTAAATGCAACCCTTGAGGCCGCATATGTAATGACTCAAGCTATTACAGATTACTATCAGAAAAGAAATAGAATGGTTGGTTTTAAACCAGCAGGAGGTATTTCTAATTCTAAAGACGCTATCGAATTCTATTCGATTTCGAAGAGTAACCTAGGTGAAGAATGGTTGAATAATAAATGGTCTAGAATTGGCGCTTCAAGTTTAGCCAATAGTTTGCTAACCGAAATTCACAAATTAGAGACAGGGGAAGAGAAAGAGATCAAATATTTCTAAAATCTTACCTCAGTATAATTGAAAATAAAGCCGGATAATTCCGGCTTTTTTTGTGCTTAAATCTATTTTATTGAACTTAAATCTTGCTTCTTGAGAATTATTATGTAGTTTTATTTTTGGTTTAAATAGCTGTTTGGCATTAAAATATATCTATTCATCTTTTATTTTGAATAACTTATGGTGAAAACAGTCCTATTGCTAATAAGTATTTTTTCTAATGACTTTTTATTGATCTGACCATATTGTGGGGAAGGATGTGCTGCTTGAAAAGAATATGATTTAAGATATTTGAAAAAAAATTGCATAATTTATGAAATTAGAAACACACTTGAAAGACGAAGACAAGATTCGACTACTAGAGGAAGAGATTTTTCAGCTTAAGCAAAAGTTAGAAATCTCAAAAGTTGTATCCCTTAATCAAAACAATACTTCTGATTCTAAGAATTTCACTGACCTTTTTGGAGTTATTGATAGTGATTATAATGTGCTTTCTATTAATGACCATTGGAATAATCCTCTAAATAAATCCCCAGAGAAATTTCACGGACAGAAATGTTATTCTATTTTTTGTGGTTTAAATGAACCTTGTAAGGGATGTACTACTTCCGCTATTGATACGACTAAACTAGTTTGGTATTTTATACAACCATCACAATTAAATGGTAGGGAAAGAAATTGTCGTAGCAGTGTCATAAATCCAATTAGCAGTATTGAACCTTTCGAGTTGACATTAAAAGAAAGTGATCTTTTTTATGAACAACTTTTTGAGTCGACTGGAGATTCACTTTTGATTATTGATTGTAAGGGGAGAATTTTGAAGTTTACGAAAAAGCTTTGTGAGATGCTTTCATACACAATGGATGAGTTTTCAAATCTTACTATTTTCGACATTGATGACCCAACGAATTCTCTTACGTTTGATGAAAGAGTTGTTCAGCTTGAAAGAGAAAAGGGAGCAATTTTTGAAACCGATTTAATTTCTAAATCAGGAAAATTAATTCCTGTTGAATGTAGTTCTTCTCCAATACGATATCATAATAAAACAGTCTATTTTTTAGCATGTAGAGATATTGAAAAACGAAAAATAGCTCAAAAGGAACTTCTGGAAAGTGAGATTCGATTCCGTTCTTTAGTTGAAAATGCTACAGATTTGGTGATGCGTTTTGATAGAGATCATCGTCATGTATTTGTAAACTCTGCATTCTTGCAAGTTTTAGGTATTCCTCCTGAAGAATTTATTGGAAAAACACATCATGAGATGGGTTTCCCTGATGACTTATGCGAGTTATGGGAAGATGAGATGGATAAAGTTTTTGAATCAGGGATTGCTGATGTTATTGATTTTTCAATTGAAGCAAAGGGACGCGAGATCAATTTTGAATGGCAACTTATCCCTGAGTTTGATACTGAGGATGAAATACCTTTTTTGTTGGCTGTTGCTCGTGATGTTTCAAAGCGAACAATGAGTGAAAAAGCCTTAGAAGAAGCCTTAAAAACAAAGGATAAGTTCTTTTCTATTATTGCTCATGATCTTAGAAATCCATTTGGTTCTTTAAGAACTCTTTCAGAATATCTTCAGAATAATGAGGATCTTACGAAGGAAGAAATTAAAGAATTTGCTGAGATCATACATACTTCAGCTTGCCAAGGATATGATCTACTTGAAAACTTATTAGAGTGGTCCAGATCTCAAAGGGGCAATATAAACTGGCAACCACAGGAATTTGATTTAGTAGGTACAATTGAATCAAATATCAGATTAATACAAGCCAATATTCATAAAAAGCAGATAAATATAAATTTTAAAGCAGAAAAAACCCATTATGTTTTTGCTGATAAGTATATGATTGATACAATCATTAGAAATTTATTGGCCAATGCTGTGAAGTTTACTTATATGAATGGGAATATTGATATAACAATACGTGAACAAGCGGAACTTTATTGTGTTTCTATTAAAGATGATGGAAAGGGAATAAGCAAAGATAACCAAACCAAGCTTTTCGATTTGGATAATCAATATTCTAGTGTTGGAACTGCAATGGAAACGGGGACTGGCTTAGGCCTTATCCTCTGTAAAGAATTTATAGATACCAATAATGGAAATATCTGGGTTGAAAGTGAAGAGGGAGCTGGAAGTTGCTTCTCATTTACAGTTCCTAAGAAATAAACTGTTCTCTATATTTTTCTATCAATTGTATAATCTACTAAAGCACACATTGCATCTCTAATATCAGATTCAGGAAATGTCATAATAATGGCTTCAGCTTTAGCCTTGTATTCTAGCATCTTTTCTCGAGTATAGTCAATTCCACCCTTGTCCTTAACAAACTTGATAAGTTCTTGAACGCGTTCTTTATTCTTATTATGTTTTTTAAGGCTTTTAATCACCCATCTTCTTTCCTTTGGAGAACAATCCCTAAGAACAGCGATAAGGGGTAGGGTAAGCTTCTTTTCTTTTATATCGTTCCCCGTTGGTTTACCAATAGCAGCTTGCTTATCGTAGTCAAATAGGTCGTCCTTAATTTGAAAAGCAATTCCTAAATTGACACCAAATTGCTTCATCTTTTCCTGGGTTTCAGCATCAGCATTTACCGATAAAGCACCCAGTTGTGTGCAAGCAGCAATTAAGCTTGCTGTTTTTTTATAGATAATTTCAAAGTAAACTTCTTCTGTAATATCAAGCTTTTTAGATTTTTCAATCTGTAGAAGTTCACCTTCACTCATTTCTCTTACTGATTCAGAAACAACTTTAAGCTGATCAAATTCATTATTATCTAGAGCGATTAGTAAACCCTTAGACAAAAGGAAATCTCCAACTAGAACGGCAACCTTCGATTTCCAAAGGGCATTTATAGAGAAGAAACCTCTTCTTTCGTAAGCTTCATCTACAACATCATCGTGAACTAAAGTAGCCGTATGCAATAATTGGGTAAGGGTTGCAGCAGTATAAGTTGATTGATTTGTCTCTCCGCAGAGCTTCGCCGCAAGGAATACCAATATAGGTCTCATCTCTTTACCTTTTCGCTTGATGATATATTGGTTTATGATATCGAGTAGGCGAACTTTAGTTCGCATGGCATTTTTGAAATACGGATCAAATTCCTTTAACTCTTTTTTAATAGGAGCCTTTATAATTTTTAAAGAAGAAGCTTTAGTCATAGCAACCAAAGGTAAAAATTTAGTGCTTTCTATGAATAAAAAAGATGTAAATTTTAAGATGTTATAATCTTTATATAAAATATGGAGATGGCAGTTAAGATTAATCTAATCTTAACGAAATCTGAGATTATTTATCGATATAAAAGAGTAGCATTCAGTAAGTTTTTAATTAAAATCTATTCAGAATATCACTAAATTAAGATCAAAGTAACAAATTTAGCTATTTCGATATGATACTTTTCTTTCTTAATCGAATATATTTATATATTTGCATAGTTATTAAATACAAGTTTAAGTTTAGTGTATGAAGATTAGCGAATTAGAACCGGAAAAATTAGAACAGGCAGCCAATATGCTAAAAGCAATTGCTCATCCAATGAGAATTGCAATTCTTGGCTACCTTGATGATGGAAAGAAATTGACGGTTACTGAGATACATGAATTGTTGAATATAGAACAATCAACAACTTCGCATCACCTAGGTATTCTTAAAGATAAAGGCGTTTTGCAATCGAAACGTGAAGGGAAGAATACATATTACTTTTTAAAGCATTGTAGCTTAAGTAATATTGTTGATTGTATCAGTAATTGTACACATGGATAAAATTTAAAAACCGGTTAATACTGGTTTTTTTATGAATTAGAAGATGGCAAAAGTTAGATTAACCAAAGAGTTTCGATTCGAAATGGCGCACGCGCTATGGAACTATGATGGCCTGTGTAAGAATATTCACGGACATTCGTACATTCTATACGTAACCGTAATTGGAGAACCTATTGCGGACGAAAATAATCCCAAATTGGGGATGGTAATGGATTTCGGAGATCTGAAAAAGATTGTGAATACTGAGATAGTAGATAAATTGGATCATGCTCTTGTTCTTAGTGATAAAACACCAATGCTTGAGCAAT
This sequence comes from uncultured Marinifilaceae bacterium, assembly GCA_963977525.1. Taxonomy (GTDB): domain Bacteria; phylum Bacteroidota; class Bacteroidia; order Bacteroidales; family Marinifilaceae; genus Ancylomarina. The sequence continues at coordinate 10,408 of CAXBPC010000027.1, read as the reverse complement.
TGAATATCCCTCAAATGTTTGAACGATTTTTCGTTTTTGATTACCAGCCAACTTGTGAGAACATGATAGCTGACTTTGCAGAACGAATTGTTAATCGTTTGCCAGTAGATGTAAAATTACATTCACTTAAGCTTCACGAAACAGCAACTTCTTTTGCTGAATGGTTTGCCGAGGATAACTAATTCGAAAGAAAATATATAAATTGAAGTCCGGTTTTATCCGGACTTTTTTGTACCCCGATTTTTTAAAATTCTATCAAGATGAATTCTGGTTCTTTCAATTTTGACCAAATAAAACCACTAAATCCTTTATTGGCACTTTTCTCAACTGGACACTATGGTATTGAGCATGCTTATCGTGTCTTTAAGTTGGTAGATAGATTATCTGAATTTGAGAAACTAGAAGGAGATCAACTTCAAATTATAAAATTCTGTGCTCTATTTGCTGATATTGGCAGAGAAGAGAATCAAATGAATTTAAACTTCGGACTTAAATCATATGAGAAAATAAGTAGCAAGAATTTTCTAGGCAAAGATCTTTTTAATAATGAATTGATACGTTTCCTTTTTCAATCTCAATCCATAAAGATAGAAGAGATTCAAGGAAATCTTGATCAGTTTAAAATTGAAAATAGAGAGGAAGCTATCTTACTATTTAAGATTCTAAAGGACGCTTTAGGTTTAGATGCTTTTCGTTTTGGAAACTTTTGTGCAGCAGATCTTGAGTTTTCAAATTCAAAGAAATTAGTTTTGTTTGCCAGTCAATTTCATCGAAAAGAATTAAAACAAGATTTGATCTTAGAGGAGATTGAAAATTGGTTGAAACAGATTCAATAATATTTCTACTCAGCACAAAGCCTCAAAATAATTCTCTTACTTTTGTTAGTCTTAATAGAGAATATATAGTCATTAACACACATACAAAATATGTACTCGTCACACATTAATCCTAAGAAAAAGTTATTTCTACTTGATGCTTTTGCTTTGATCTACAGGTCTTATTATGCTTTTATCAAGAATCCACGTTATACGTCAACGGGAATTAATTCGTCGGCGATGTTGGGTTTTACCAACACGCTTTTAAACGTACTTGAGAAAGAGAAGCCTTCTCACATAGCTGTTGTTTTCGATCCAGCGGGTAAAACCTTTCGTCACGAAATGTTTAAAGAGTATAAGGCTCAAAGACCACCCATGCCAGATGATTTAAGAAATTCCTTACCATATATCAAACAAATTATTAAAGGTTTTAATATTCCTGAAATTGAGGTTGAAGGCTTCGAGGCAGATGATGTGATTGGAACTTTGGCTAAGAAAGCAGAGAAGCAGGGCTTCACTGTTTATATGATGACTCCTGATAAGGATTACGCCCAATTGGTGAGCGAGAATATTTTCATGTATAAGCCTGGACGATCGGGAAACGAAACAGAAGTTTTAGGTGTACCAGAAGTTCTGGCCAAATTTGGACTTGAAGCACCAGAACAGATTGTTGATTATTTAGGATTGATGGGTGACTCTGCCGATAATATTCCAGGATGTCCGGGCATTGGTCCGAAAACGGCACAAAAATTATTAGCGGCTTTTAAATCCATTGATGGGCTTTATGAGAATACTGATAAGCTGAAAGGGAAGCAGAAAGAAAATATCGTGAATTCGGAAGAGCAAGTTCGATTTTCAAAAGTCTTAACCCAAATTGCATTGGATGTGCCTATCGATTATATCGAAGAAAAATTTCGATTAATAGATATTAACGAAGAAGTGCTGGGAGGTGTTTTTCTCGAATTGGAGTTCTTCAGTTTAAGAGAAAAGGTTTTATCGAATGCAAATAGCAAATCGATAGAAAATATTGATAGGGTCTCTTCTCACAGTGTGAAATCTATGGGTAAGAGCACGATAGAAGAAAAAGAAGTTATTCTCAGAGAGCTTAAAGATCTTAATGCTCAGTTTTTTGTGCTTGATAATGCGGCAGTTAGAGCTGATTTACGAGCTGATTTATGTGTGCAAAAATCCTTCTCATTTAGAATCGTTTTGAGTGATATTGATCCAAATCAGTCTCAAATCTTAGGATTGGCCTTTGCTTATAAAAATAACCGTTCATTTTTTGTTCCATTTCCTCAGGATGCCAAAGAAGCAAAAAAAGTGGCTCAAGAATTTCGATTTATTTTCGAGGATGAAAATATCGTGAAAATTGGACACGACATTAAATGCGATATTTTGGCTTTACGTTGGTGTGGGGTAGAATTGAAGGGGGCGATTTTCGATACCATGATTGCGCATTATTTAATTCAACCTGAGTTGAAGCATGATTTGGGGAATATTGCCGAAAGTATAATCCATTATAAATTGATGGAAGAGGAAAAGCCAGAGAAGAAAAAACAAGCTCAGTTGAGTTTGATGTTGGAACCAGAGCCGATCAAACACGATAAATATTGTGAAGAGACATTAGCTAATTTAGAGTTGGTTGAAGCTTTAGAGAAGGAGTTGACTGACACGGATCTTTTAGGTTTGTTCTACAATATGGAGATGCCATTGTTGTCTGTATTGGCTGATATGGAATTCACAGGTGTGAAAATTGATGTGCCTATGCTAAAAACTTATGCAGGTGAATTGAATATTGAAGTTGATGCAATTGAGAAGGAGATTATAGAAATGGCTGGTCAGGAATTCAATGTGGCTTCGCCTAAACAATTGGGAGAGGTTCTTTTTGATAAAATGGCCTTGGATCCTAAGGCTAAGAAAACCAAGTCAGGACAATTCTCTACTTCAGAACAGGTTTTAAGTAAACTGAAAGATAAGCATCCGATTATTGAAAAGGTTTTGACTTTTCGTGGATTGAAAAAATTGATTTCAACCTATGTGGAGGCATTACCAACTTATATCAATCAGAAATCGGATCGAATTCACACTTCGTTTAAGCAAGCTGAAGCTGCTACTGGTCGTTTGAGTTCTATCAATCCGAATATTCAGAATATTCCGATTCGTACACCACAAGGGAGATACGTTCGAAAAGCTTTTATTCCATCTGATGAAAATCACGTGTTTCTTTCGGCTGACTATTCTCAGGTTGAGTTACGTTTAATGGCGCATATGAGTCAAGATAAGGGAATGATTGATGCCTTTAATCTTGCTGCTGATTTCCATCAGGCAACAGCCGCTAAAATATTTAAATTACCACTTGAGGAAGTGACTAGCGATATGCGTTCTCAGGCAAAGTCGGCTAACTTTGGTATTATTTACGGCATCTCTGCTTTCGGATTGGCTGAAAATTTGAAGATATCACGTAAGGAAGGGAAAGCCTTGATTACTGGATATTTTGAATCTTATCCAGGTGTCAAAGAATTTATGGATAAATCGATTAATGATGCTCGTGAGAATGAATATGTAACAACGATTAAAGGTCGTCGTCGTTACCTTAAGGATATCAATTCGAGTAACGGTATGATGCGTTCAATTGCAGAACGAAATGCCATTAATGCGCCTGTACAGGGTTCTGCCGCCGATGTTATTAAGTTGGCAATGATTGGTATTAGTAATCGTATGAAAGTTGAAGGGATGAAGTCTAAAATGCTGATTCAGGTACATGATGAATTGAACTTCGATTGTTTAAAATCTGAGCTTGATCAAATGAAAGTTATTCTTCGTGAAGAGATGGAGAATGCTGTCAAGATTAGCGTTCCACTTACCGTTGATATGGGAGTGGGAGAGAACTGGCTCGAAGCGCATTAAATCTTAGTCATAAAATATTTATAAATGCCGAATAGAGATTTATTCTTTATTCGGCAATTTTTTATTAGTATAGCGGAAGAAAAACAACACTTTTTATTCTATAATAATTGGTATATTTATGTTATGAAAATATCACATATACATACTCTAACGGGAAATTTTGAATCACATGCTCACACAACTTCTGATGGTGTTGAGTTTTGGATGGCAAGAGACCTGCAACACCTTCTAGGATATTCTAAATGGGATAATTTCCAGGGTGTTATATCAAAGTCAAAAACAGCTTGTGAACTATCTGGACAACAAATTGATGACCATTTTGCTGACGTCGGGAAAATGGTCGTAATTGGTTCGGGTGCAGAGAAAAATATCCCTGACATTATGTTCACAAGATTTGCTTGTTACTTGATTGCACAAAATGGAGATCCAAGAAAGGAGGAAATAGCATTTGCACAACGTTATTTTGCTGTTCAAACTAGAAAGGCCGAGCTTATTGAGCAAAAAATGCTTGAGCATGAACGCGTACAAGCTAGAATTAAACTGAAAGCCACTGAAAAAGAATTATCTCAAGTTATTTTTGAACAAACAGGTGGAAGTCAAAACTTTGCATTGATTCGAAGTAAAGGAGATACGGCTTTATTTGGTAAAAATACTCAGCAAATGAAAGAGAAGTGGAATATCAAGAATAAACCTTTAGCTGATTTTATGCCAACAATCCTTTTAAAAGCTAAAGATTTTGCGACGGAAATTACCATTTACAATGCAAAGGAAAATGAAATGAATACCGAAAGTCAGATTTCAAAAGAACATGTAACCAATAATAAATCTGTAAGAGAAACCTTAATTTCACGTGGAATTCAGCCTGAAAATTTGAAGCCTGAAGAGGATATCAACAAGATAGATCGAAGGTTAAAAAGTGATGAGAAGAAAAACTTGAAAAGTCCCAAAAAATTAAAATAGTATTTTCGTGAGGAGATGGAAAATGCAGTTAAGATTAGCGTTCCGTTGACCGTAGATATGGGAGTAGGAGAGAACTGGCTCGAAGCTCACTGATCTAACTAAATTTATAGAATATGAAAGTGGTGTTTACTTAATTGTAGGCACCACTTTTTTTTAAAAAGTCTTAAAAGTCAAGAGGTCAGAAGATATCCCCGCTGATTTAACTCTTTTACATTCCTAATTCATAACTCAAAATTTATAATTCAAATACCCCACTTTCCAAACCAACAATACCACTTTTTAAGGCTTGATAAAGGTTTGTGATTTTATCAAGAGCATTGTCGCCCATTAATATCTTTTGACCTGTGAGAATGGCAGGTTTATCTTCAGCTTTAGCTAAAAAGCTGTTAAGAAAATCAATCCCTTTTTGTGTCTGATCTTGAGATGATATTTTCTTGAAACCTAGAGAATGTAATTGTTCTTTGAGTTGATCAGAACTTATGAGGTGATTATTTATTTCATCATCAACCCAAGGGAGAGGGTAGTTCAACGAATCATCATTCTTTTTAAACACATCGTAATAGATAAATAGGCCACCTTTTTTAAGTACTCGCTTGACCTCGGAATAGAATTTGGCTTTATCGGCTATGCACATTTGTACATGTTGAGTTATGACCAAATCGAATTGTTTTGTAGGGTAGGGAATCTTAGTAGCATCGCCCTGTTTAAAGCAAGTTTGTTTACCCAAACCAACTAAGTTTGATAGTGAATTTGCCGTTTCAATATGCTGATCAGAATAGTCAATACCATGAATCATACAATCGTATTTATCGGCTATCATTCTACAAGTACCACCCAAACCACAACCCAAATCAAGAACCAAAGATTCTTTGTTTAGCTCAATATTCGAGAAAAGCTCTTCACTTACGGCTCTTCCACGAACGTGAAATTCATCGAAAGCTGAGGTATGCTTTCGAGTGATATCTGCTTTGGAGATGCCCATTTTTTCTATGGCATCGAGAATAGCTTGGTATTGATTTGATTTCATGGTACAAAGAAAGTAAAGAATGCTAATAATGAATTCGTCTTGTAATTTGTATTTCTATCTCGCACGAATTTTCTTACTTTTAGATCTGATTAAGCAAAACAGAGCTCCAATCAAGAGCTTCTCTTTTAAAAAACTCTTATCCGATTATGAAGATTATATCCTATAACTTAAATGGCATACGTGCCGCTATTAGTAAAGATTTGGTAGGCTGGCTAAAAGCCGAAAACCCTGATATTCTTTGCATACAAGAAACGAAAGCTCAGCCAGAGCAAATTGAATCTCACCTTTTTGAAGAGTTGGGTTACCATTGCTATTGGAACTCAGCTGTAAAAAAGGGTTACTCAGGCGTGGGTATCCTAACCAAGATTAAACCCAATAAGATTTATATCGGTGTCGATAATGATGAATTCGATGTTGAAGGGCGTGCCATTCGTGTCGATTTTGATGGTTTTTCGGTGATGTCAACTTATCATCCATCGGGAACAACAGGAGGTATTCGTCAAGATTATAAAATGAATTGGTTGAACTACTTCCATGGCTATATTCAGGAGTTGAAAAAGGAAATTCCTAATCTGATTATTGCTGGTGATTACAATATTTGCCACAAGCCAATTGATATCAGCAGACCTGAAAAGAAGAAGGGCGTATCGGGTTTCTTACCTGAAGAAAGGGAGTGGGTTACTGAGTTTATAGCCTCTGGTTTTATCGATAGCTTTAGAGTATTCGATCAATCGGCAGATAAGTATTCGTGGTGGAGCTATAGAGCAGGTTCTCGTGGCAAAAACCTTGGTTGGCGCATCGATTATCATATGGTGAGCGAAAGCTTGCGAGAGAGGCTAAAAGGCGCTTCAATCCTTGCTGATGTCGTTCATTCAGATCATTGCCCAGTTGTGGTAGAGATTGATTAATATTTGCGCCCTTACAATAACATATAAAAGCCGCTAGATGTTGAATCTGGCGGCTTTTGTGTTTTTTATTCGATGTTAAATGATCTAAACCAATTTACTTCATAAATAATATAACAGCTGTTTATATTCACCTCTACTACATGAACATTAAAACATGTTACATGAAAGTTCAACTCATTTTTATAGTGCTTTCTATACACAGAATCTTTTTCAATTTGTTCAATTGTTTTAAAATCAATCATACGAAAATCTTCTAGCGTCAGATTTTTCTTGATATGTTTCTTTGGTTTATATGTGAAGTAATCTATCCCCAGATAACCTAAGTCGCCAATTCCTTTTTCAAATATAATTCCTTTTACAGTAGACTTTTTCTCTACATAGTTTTCTGTAAATGTTTTTTCGCCTTGTGACCGATCAATAAAGATGTACACATCTTTTTTCTGCCCCAAAGACTCTAAAGAACCTAAACAGACAATAATGAGTATAAAAAATATTAATCGCATGATTGCCCTCCTTTCTCATCAAACGATTTCCATAGGTTTCTTATTTCTGTTTTTTTGCTAGGAGATAAATCATTCCATGCTGATGTCATATGTAAGCCAGCCCATGCCAGAGCTTCATAAGTCGCATCCGATTGTGAATTATCAAACTCCTTCATAATACTTATCATGGTTGCCCTGTAATGTGAAGCCATTTGTTCATGTTGAAACTTATTTGCCCCGAATCTAGAATAATAATCATATATACCAGGATAATCTCCATTTGATAATTTATTTGTCCATTCACTTCTGGTCATTCCATTTAAATCTCCGCCATTATCTATAATTGATAATATCTTTCTAAACATTTCAGCATGAACCATTTCATGTATCATTGTTCTGGCAATTGATAGGTTGGGACGATTCAACTTATTGGGGTTAAATTTTATTTCAATAATATAATTTGAAGGTGGAGTAGTTGAGGCATTTGCATTTGGGTTATTGGGGACGACTAATGAAAATTTTAAATGGCTAACAGGAAATTCGCCATCAAATTTTTGAATAGCTTTTGCAAAACCACCACTTAAGTTTTTCAATTTGTCGTAAATACAGCCAGCCTTGGAGTTCGTAAATGTTTGAGTTGGTAAAATCTTTGGCGAAGGATCAGGCTCTGGCTCAGTATTACCTATTCCACCGCCACCTCTTAAAGGATTTGGGACATTAATTTTACCCGTATTAATTGTATTTTCACGGTTACTATACCATTCCATATCAGGAGTTCCTGTGGTACAATGCCTCCCCGTATAATATTTATACGGATCATCTTTAGTTCCAACATACTCATCAAAACAACTTACACTCTCATTTCGTCTTGCTTTCGTATTTGAATTCTCGCCAACTGAGTTTTCATTTAATTTCACTCTAAAATCTGTATTAGAGAGTTCTAGCCCAAGCCTAGTCTCAAATACTTGAATAAAACGTTTCATGCTTTCGTAGGCTACATCTTCTCTATCATTTAGAAACAAATAATATTCAAATTGTTCTTCTCCCAATGCAAAGTAATAAATAGCATTAATTCTGGTCATTTCTTTATCGGTGACTGGAACAGCCATTGCAAACATGTCGTTTCTCTTAATTTCTATGTTTACATTCCATTTGGGTAGGCCATATGTAGCCACAAAATCTCCTGTAAAAGCAATAGAGTCGTCCACTTGAGATAGAACGTTAAGAACGAAGCTCTTGTATTCATCACCGCCAGCTTTACTGTGTCTAAAAAATTCAGAGTCTACCTCTGAGATAATTGATGATTCTACTGAATCATCTTTTTCGCAAGCACTAAAGCTTATGCAAAGTATTACGATTGCAGCAAAATAAATAAATCTGTTCATAAAGAATATTTAGGTTAAATTAGTATTACTCCCCTTTATACCTAAAAGACAGAAAAAGTAACCCAAGAATCTTGATTTTTTATTAACATTATTATTTTAGGGTAAGTAAATGTCTTTAGTTTAATATTTTAGTGAATCTAGCCATTTGATTTGGGCATTGACTGATCCAGAACACAACAAACAGCCAATCAGTAAAACACTAAATTTCAATAATCTCATAAATATTAATTAAAAAAAGAGAAGTGGAAACCGAAGTTTCCACTATCAAATTCTATAGGATTTAGTCTATAGTCGTGTCATTAAAATTACATTTAAAATATCTCGACCTAATCTCTTGATCACCATATTTTTCAGGAAGACTATCTGTTGCAATTAAATATTTCCCTATTAATGGGATGTCAGATTCTATAAAAGGATTACGATTAAATTCCAATTTATAATAAGGGTAGTGATAAGATTTCTCCTCCTCTATATCGCTAGAATCGGAGGAGGTTATTTTAACTGTTCTTGTTCTTTCATTGGGAAGCTTAATATAAACAAAACTACTTGCCAAGCCGTCAGAAAAACCAATGTTAAAATTAAGTGTGGAATTAAGCGTATCCTTTTCTACAGTGCAAGACTTATAGTAAACTTTAGCTAAACCATCAATTAAATTAGGCTTAATCGAATAAGATTGAACTAAACCTGGATTTGCTGGCTGTTCTGAGGAGCTATTAAAAATTATTGTTTTAAAAGCTACTTTTACCAAGGTATCAGAATCTAACCAGCCAAAACTAAAAGGGAGCTTTATATTAAAAATGCCTTCAACCTCATTTTTTTCGACAAGAAACTTGTCTATCGAAATATCTTTTTCCTCAAGCCTTCCTCTTTTTTGAAAGGAACCATTAAAAATCTTTTTCATGGACTTTCTTTCAAAATCTCCTTTTAGAAACTTTCCATCTAGAAAGTATATTTTTAAAATAGCTTTCTGTCTTTTGGGATAATTGGGATTATCATTTATAATAAGTAATGCTTCTCTATAATCCGATTTATCCTCAAATCCAGGTAAGGGTAGATTCTTCACAATCTCAACACAAAGCAAATTTCCTGTGCGAAACCCTACTGCATTAACACCAATTTTATCTGACTCCTTAGAATTAGATACCTCAATACTGTCATATTTCTGAGTAAAAGCACTATTACTAAGGACTAATAAAACTAAACTCAAAGCTATTTTATATATCATCGCAATCTCCTTCTTCATTTTTAATCTTTGTTTGTAATGCTTTAATTGCAGCCTTGTCTTGCGTATTTATAAAAGCACTTGTTTCATGTAAGCCCCCCCAAGCCATAGCATTGTACTCTGCCGCAGTATGATTATTTCTGTCGAACCATTTTAATAATAGCGTTAAGTCGTCTACATACTCTTTTGTCATAAATTTGTGCTGTGCCGTTCCACTGGTTGCATCTTTATATTCCTTCAATAAACCGGGATGGCTTTCTTTAAGCATATTCACCCTAAATTGACCTAACCCATTATTAGTTTTGTCCAACCAACGATAAATTTCAGCATGCACGAGCTCATGAGCAATAACTGATGCTATCTTCAATGGAGATTGGGTCAATATATCTTTGTTAATTCTAATCAAGATGGTATTATGATAAGGATTGTGTCGGGCACCATTAGCATATGCTCTCCCATCTACATTAGAAGGGAGCTCGTCTTCTACTTTTACGCCGTCAATTTCAATTTTTAAGTCAAGCTTACTGTTTACAGGAACAAATTTTTTCAGCAAGTCTTTCATAAAGCTAGTCTCTTTCATCAACCTATCATAGACACAACCAGTTTTAGCAAGCTTAAATTCTGGGGTTGGTAAAACCTTTGGCGAAGGATCAGGCTCTGGCTCAGTATTACCTATTCCACCGCCACCTCTTAAAGGATTTG
>CAXBPC010000026.1:0-58966 GCA_963977525.1 uncultured Marinifilaceae bacterium | reverse complement strand
CCCAAGCCTCCACCAAATGCTTTTTCAAGCTTTGGGCAAATGCCCAAGCCTCCACCCAATGCTTTTTCAGGCTATGGGTAAATATACAAACGTAAAAAAGGATGTTTGGCTTGACAGTATGAATCCTAATCTAGATTTTATACTTTAGTCTCAATTATAAAATTGTTGTTACCCTGCCATATTGGAGGAATAACAACAACATGGTTGTTATTTCTAAGTTAATATCTACCTAAACGTGAGAATAGTACAAAACGATGATAGAGGATAGGTTAAAGAAATTAAGGAAAAAGGTTAGAATTAACAGCAAAAAGGTTGTAGATGGCATCATAAACAACCCAAATACAAACAGTTGCGCATTCTGTGGAGCGAAAAATAAGATTACTAAAGAACATGTGATCCCGAAATGGGCGTTTAATAACAATCCACAGAAAGGATTTATTTCACCTATAAATGGTTTAAATCAAAAATATAGCAAAACGACTATTCCCGCCTGTTTTGAATGCAACTCGTACATACTAGGAGAATTAGAAAAATTCATAGAATACCAATTCAGGAAAACAGATGATATTAAAGACGGCTTAAAAGTAGATGTTTTGGAGAAGACTATTCTTTGGTTGGAGATTATTGATTATAAATATCAATATTTAGATTTAAGACGTAAATTTAAGAAACATAAAGACAGTAATTTCATCCGCTTTTTAAGTGAAATTCCGATTGGAATAATGCAAGATATAGAGTTATCTCCAGCTAAGGTATACACAAACCTAAGAATTTCTTTCACTAAGTTACGTGTTAAATCTAAGGTTAAAAGGATAAACTCATTACTCATTTTTAAAACCTCGAATAAGGAATTTTATTTTTTTCATAAAAGGAATGACTATATTTTCATTGAATTACCAGAATATAGAATTGCAATTTTCTACTTCCTTACTAAAAGTTTTGCTACCAATATTGACGCTCATGAATCAGCTATGAAAATAATTCAAAAAATATATTAACCCATGCTATCGCGTCATTGTATGGTGTCACAACTATACAAACCCAACTATTCAGATTTGAAATCAGTATTTAGAGTTGGTGATCTATAATCGCCACTACTGAATAAAAAAAGGGATCAAAGATTTTGAAATATATTATTGGGATTACAAACAGAAACCCTCCCATATGCTTCGCAAGAAAGCCTTGCAAATTACAGATCTGCAAGGCTTTTTTATATCTCGTTGGTTTACCAACTAAACCTTCAACGGCAGATTGGCAAAGTCATATTAAAACATAACATCGTGTCAGATATATCTATTAGCATAGGTATTAATTATTGAGGAGAAATAAATGAAGTAGAACTATATAAAATACTATTTTTGTTTTTTCAAATATTAACAAATAAAGGATAGGTGAGAACGATGAGTGTTGATTTTATATTTATGCTGACTAAGGATGATCAGACCATATCTGATGCGAGAGAATATGTGAAGGAAATTGTTTCTGGAGGTGTCAAACATATTGGTTTTAAAGATATTGGTTTACCAATTAACGAATTAAAACTGCTTGCCCAGGATTTAAGGAAAGAAGGTGTTAAGGTTTATCTTGAAGTGGTGAGTTTGGATGCTGAGAGTGAAAAACAGTCAGCAGAAGTAGCCATGCAATTAAACGTTGACTTTTTATTAGGTGGAACACGACCTGAAATAATCGCTCCAATTGTAAAAGATCACGACTTAAAATATTATCCTTTTGTTGGTAAAATTGAAGATCACCCTAGTATTCTTACAGGAACAATTACTGAGATAGCAGATCACGCTCAACAGATTACTTCTATTGACGGTGTAGATGGCCTAGACCTTTTAGCTTACCGATTTACAGGCAAAGATGTTCCGTTATTGATTCATGAGGTTTGTGAAAAATCTACGAAACCGGTTATTGTAGCGGGTAGTATCGATAGCAAGGATAGAATTGAGGTAGTTAAAACCACTGGAGCTTCTGGCTTTACTGTTGGAACTGCAGCCTTCGATATGAAATTCCCATCAAACCAAACTGGTCTTTCAGGACAGATTCAAAGCATATTGGAAATGAGTCAGCACTAATACAGCAATGAGAGTGCAAATTATTATTTCCTTTAGACAATACTAATAGAAAACAAAAGCCTTGCAAATCATAGATCTGCAAGGCTTCTTTATAATATATCGTTTGGTTTACCAGTTAACCGATTTACGACGGATAGGCATAGTCATACAACGAGCACCACCACCACCGCGAGGTAGCTCTGATCCTTCAAGAGTAATCACATACTTATCGTATTCAGCCAAGTTAATTTTGTGACTAATTACATCGTCAGCAGGAATAATTTCGAAACCATTCTTGTTCATTTCTTCCATGGTGTAGATATTACGAGCATATCCAACAACCTTACCAGGACCTACAGCGAAGAAGTTAGCACCTGAATGCCACTGCTCTCTCTCTTGGTTCCAAGGCTCTTTTGTTCCACCACAGTAAATTGGCTTAAGTTCCATACCTAATTTCTTAAGAGCTTGTAGCAAGTTGTTCTCATTCTTAATATTTACAACTTTACCTCCTTGAATTGTGATATGAACAGTTTGGTATTTATTTGGACGAATAATCAATGGCTCATAAACCATACACTTATCCTTATCAAGTAGTGTAAATACCATATCAAGGTGAATAAACGACTCTGGATGCGATGGCAATTCTTGAACTAAAATATGACGTGGCTTCTCTTCTTTCTGAGAAAGTAGTTGAGCTAAGATAAAGTCGATACCTTGAGTTGTAGTACGAGTTCCGTTACCAATGATTAGAATATCGTCACGAGCGATTAAAACATCACCACCCTCAATCATACAATTAGGATCCATGTTTGGATTCTCGATTGGGTTCACAGTTTTCGCTTTGAAACCTGGAGTATAATCGAAAATAGCCTGCATGATTAATGACTCACGGTCACGAACAGCATTTGCCATTTTACCAATCAATACTTCATTACCAAGCGACATAGATGCGTCACGAGTAAAGAAGAAGTTATGAAGCGGACGCATTGCATAACGCTCTTTGCTTAAAAATTTAGTTAGATTATCGCGTGTTAAGATTACACCTTCGATCAATAATGAAGCTAAATCTTCAGCATTTTGATCCAACAAAGTATCCTTAATACAGTACGTATTTCCTTTAACAGCAAGCTCAGGCTCAATTTTACAAACCTTATCAATAACGATCTCTTTTACCTTATCATCCTTAAGGATATTAGCCAATAAATCTTTTACCTGATAAGTTTGTGTAATCTCTTTCAAAGATTCACTTAGCTGCTTGTATTCTTTTTGTGCTACTGAAAGATTAAGAATATCACTATAAAGGGCGCGCTCAGCATTCTCAGGAGTCATATTTTCAACTTCCGATCCTGGAGTATGAAGAATAACACCTTCTAGTTCTCCAATCTCTGAGCGAACATCTAATTCTACGTACTTTGTCATGCCAATTATGTTTTTATTTCAGTCGTTAAACGGCTGATGTTTGTTGTTCTACAATTCTCTTAATATTTTGCAAATGAAAGAAAAATAAAGGGTATTGAAAAGGATTGCACAAAAGATTTTTCATCCCAAAAGTTTTTAACAGACAAAAGTAATCTATTCACTCATGTCTAATCACTTAGACCAAAATAGATAAGCAAAAATTACTGTTATATAGATTATTTTAGTCTCAAATTCAAAAATGCTTCTAAACATACCACTCGTGGACTAATTGCAAGGAAAAGCAAGTCATAATTTAGATTATAAACGCACCATAAAAACAACATTTTTGTTTCTATTTTACTGAATCAATTCAAGGCATTGATCTAATTCGTATTTTCGTAAAAACAAATGACATTTTTCGAGCTATAACATGAAAAATAAAATCTTAATCTCATTTATATTATCAGCTGCATGCTTCCTAGGTATGCCCTCTGATGGGATTGGGCAAGTTCTTAAAACAGATAGTCTTGTTATTTTAGACAGCAACCTTCATGTTGATCTGAAAGAGGTTAAGATAAAGGGACGAAAGCGTAAAAGGAGAAAGTATTACAGATCAACCAGAAGATATTGGCGTACAATTCGAAATATCAGAATAGTTTATCCTTATGCCGAGATGGCAAACCAGACCATAGGTGATCTCAATAAGGAATTGGAGTTCGTCAGCTCGAAAAGAGAACGCAGAAAACTTATTCGAAAAGAATATAAAGGTTTGATGAAAGCCTACAAGAAACCTATGATGAAACTAAAAATTTCACAGGGAAAACTATTAATGAAACTAATAGATAGAGAAACGGGGAATTCGTCCTACAAGCATCTTAAAGAATTGAAGGGCTCAACAACAGCCATATTGTGGCAAGCTATTGCCAGTATGTTTGGAACATCGCTAAAATCAAAATACGAACCCGAAGGTAAAGATTGGATGGTTGAAGAGATTCTTGAACGCATGAAAAAGGGCGAATTACCTCCTCCTCTAAAAGTTATATTTATAGATGACAAGCTTAATCAAAAGCGAAAATAGGTTCCTAGTTTTTTGAGTTCCTTAAGTTCTCAATGATAGCATCAACACTAGAATCATACAAGCCTATTGTATCAAGGTAATCAGCGACCTTATCCAAATCTTTGTCGCTCAAAAATTCAGATAAAATTTTACCATTAGCTTCTTTCTCAGCTTCAATAGTCATTCTATATTTGATTAGCTTACCTTCAAATTCCTTATGCCAAAAGTAAGCTTTCATTATTAATACATGAATGACAAAAGCCAGAAACGCGAAAAAGAGGATGATTGTTCCGAATGACTGTTCGTCGCTTAAGAATAACATCATCAACCCAAAGAATACGGAAGACACAAATGCAGAAAGCATCCCCATACTAATAGTTATATCATTAAAATATTGAGAGTAATGCTTTAATTTATTCTTAGTAGAAGCGTAATAAATTGCCCAAATAAGGAGCAAATTGAGAGCTAAGGAATAGAGAATAGCAGCAACTTGAGGCACCGAATTCATAGAAAAAAACACAGCCACAAATAAGGATAGGTTGGAGAATATAAAAATGTAAATATGATTTGCTCCAACGTCTTTAGTATTCCTATTCTTCATCTTAAATAATTATTATCCGTTTCAAATACAATTCCCCATTGATAAATTATCAGATGGGGAGTTAACCTTTTCTCAATCTAGGAAAATTACATTCCCATTAATGTCTTAACTACATTTTCAGCGCCTTCACCTATTTGTGCAATTGTCGCATCGAGCATATAACAAGGTGTTGTAACAATCTTGTTTTTCACATCAATCACGACTTCACCATGTCCTGCTTGCTTATGATGTGACCCCATTGCCTCAATAGCCCCAGCTGTTCCCTCATCACTACCAATAGTCACCTCAGAACCTGTAATTACTTTTGCGATTAATGCAGGTGCAATACAAAGAGCTGCGATAGGTTTCGACGCTGCATGCATTTCTTTCAGCACTTTTTCAATACCAGAATTCACTTTACAATCGGCACCATCAAAAGCTAATGAACACAGGTTTTTGGCAACACCAAATCCACCAGGGAATAGAATTGCATCAAAATCATTTGCATTAAACTCGACCAAATCCTTAATATCACCTCTTGCAATTCGAGCAGACTCAACCAAAACATTCCTTGTTTCGTTCATTTCCTCGCCAGTTAAGTGATTCACAACATGGTGTTGATCGATATTAGGAG
This sequence comes from uncultured Marinifilaceae bacterium, assembly GCA_963977525.1. Classification (GTDB taxonomy): domain Bacteria; phylum Bacteroidota; class Bacteroidia; order Bacteroidales; family Marinifilaceae; genus Ancylomarina. The sequence continues at coordinate 53,240 of CAXBPC010000026.1, read as the reverse complement.
CAAAAATCTGATACGTTCCCCCATTTTTAGAAATAGCGTATAATGAAAGCGTTGCTTCGTGAATTTCAGATCCATCATATACACCAGAACCAGATAATAAAACTGCAATTTTCTTATTTGTTTTCATAACAAGTCTATTTAATATTTTGATTTCCCGAGTAGATAAAGTCTTCATTCTAGAGCAATAAAGATAAGTATTATGAGATGTTTTAACCAAAATGAACGAAATCTTTTGTCGATTAAAGCATTAGACTTAAATTTGAAGCTTAAACGAAAAATTTACAGATATGATCACTATAGAAACTTTGGTTTTTAACCAATGGCAAGAAAATACTTATTTACTGCACGATGAAACTGGAGAAGCAGTACTTATCGACTGTGGTATTTTCTATCAGGAAGAAAAAAATAAGCTAAAAGATATCGTTGAGAAAAAAGGACTTAAAATCGTTCATCTATTAAATACTCACCTGCATATCGATCACGTTTTTGGTAACCAATTCATGAAAGATGAGTTCGGTTTAACAACCAAGGCACATAAAGCTGATGAATTCTTATTAGCTGAAGCGCCTAACTATGGTGTTCGCTTAGGTCTTGAGAATGTAGTTGAGCCTCCAGCAATGGGCGATGCTATTAATGAAGGAGATATTATTCGCTTTGGAAATTCTGAACTTAAAGTACTTCACGTTCCTGGTCACTCTCCAGGTCATGTTGTTTTCTACAACGAAGCACAAAAATTTATTATTGCAGGCGATGTTTTATTCCGCGAAAGTATTGGTCGCACCGATTTACCTTACGGTAATTTCGACGAATTAATCACAGGAATTAAAACCAAACTTCTAATTCTAGATGACGATGTTACTATTCATCCTGGTCATGGTCCAATTACAACTATTGGTCACGAAAAAAAGAATAACGTATTCCTAAGAGCTTAATTGATTCATTCGACAAATCTCAAGACATACACATAAAATAAATCCCTTTATTACGAAGGGATTTTTCATAGAATAAAACGGAGTCAAAGAATGAATAAACGTATCCTTTCAACAAGTTTTTTAGCCATAGTTGCCTGCCTACTTTGGGCAACCCCATTTGCTGCCATAAAAATTGGTTTGAAATATACGACCCCGCTAAACTTTGCAGGTATTCGATTTTTTATTTCAGGACTCCTCATTCTTCCGTTTATTTCCGATTTTAGAGCTAAGCTGCAAGGCTTAAGTTCAAAATCGTGGAAATTGATTGTTCAAATTGCTCTCTTACAAACCACAATTTTATATGGCTTATTCTATATAGGAATTGATTACTTACCAGGAGCTTTAGGTGCTATGCTTATTGGAGCTCAGCCACTATTCGCCGCGGTAATGGCCCACCTAATGATGAAGAATGACAAGATGACCTGGACCAAAATATCTGCCATTCTACTTGGGATGCTAGGTGTTTGTATCATTAGCCTCGGTAGAGCTGACTTTATTCTTACTACAACAATTCCTCTTGGTGTTGGTATTCTTATTCTCAACAATATTGTAGGTAGTATGGGAAATGTTATTGTTGCACGTGACACACGAGAAATTCCTCCTCGAATCCTGGCTTCTTTTTCAATGATTCTGGGTGGATTAATACTTGTACTTGTTTCTATTCCACTTGAGAATCCTCAATGGACAGTTCATCCAAGCGAATATTATTTTGCATTAGGCTGGTTAGCCTTTGTTTCAGCCATGTCAATTACAATATGGTTTGGTCTATTAGGTCGCGACGGCGTTAAAGTTTCAAACCTGAACACATGGAAATTCATCATCCCAATTTTTGGGGCGTGTATCAGCTGGCTAATTCTTCCAAACGAATCTCCTGACCTTATCTCAATCCTCGGCATGTTAGTAATTGCATTCAGCTTATTGATGCTAAACTATTTCAACAGGAGAAAAGCTAAACTCTAGTTGCAAATTATCATCCAATATTTCCACATTTAAGAATTACTACCAAGCTTTTTGATTTTAATTAACAAATAAAAAGTTATTCAAATCCTATAATTACTATCTTTAGATAGAGCTCAAACAAGCATAAATATCTAATTATGGGAAAACTTATATGCATCTATATTGAAGATCTTAATGAAAAAAGATCTTATCCAGTTGGCACCAGCCTCCAAACAATTTTAAACGAAATTGCTTCTCAGCTAAACATGAAGGTTTTAGGAGCAGAGGTCAACAATAAATTAAAGGAACTCACTTACGAAATTTACAAACCAAAGAATATTAAGTTTGTCGATTACACTCATCCTGCAGGAAGACGAATGTACATGCGATCCCTTACCTTTATTCTTTATAAGGCTATTAAAGAGATTTTCCCAAATTCAGGCTTTCAGGTGGAGCACTCCATTTCGAATGGTTTATATTGCCGCCTTACGGATAAAAATATCAGATTAACTCCGGAAATCATTCTACAAATTAAAGCTGGAATGCAAAAATTAGTTGAAGCGAATTTGCCCTTTGAGAGAACCGAAATGGAAACTGAAAAAGCCATCGAATTGTTCGAATCTCAAGGTTTACACGCAAAAACAAATTTGCTAAGAACCAGAGGCAACCTTTATACTTCAGTTTATAGGCTGGAATCTGTCGTGGATTATTTCTACGGCTTTATACTCCCCAGTACTGGTCTTTTAGATGTGTTTGACCTGAAACACTACTATAATGGGATGCTACTCTTAGCTCCTGATAAGAAGAATCCTAATGTTGTTATCCCCTTGCTTCAACAAGAGCAAATGTTGAAAATCTTCAGCGAATACAAGCGATGGGGCAAAATTCTAAATATCTCAAATATTGGCGATCTAAATAAAAGTGTGGAAGAGCACAAAATATCTGAGCTCATCAAGATATACGAAGCGATGCATGAGAAAAAAATATCTCAAATTGCAGATCGGATTCATAAAAAGTGGAAAAAAATAAAAATAATTCTAATCGCTGGACCTTCCTCATCGGGGAAAACTACCTTTAGCAAAAGATTAGCAATTCAGCTCAAAGTAGCCGGAATTGAGCCCATTAACCTTTCGCTGGACAATTACTTTATTGACAGGGAACACACGCCTCTGGATGAAAATGGAGAATATGATTTCGAATCAATAGAAGCTCTTGATGTGAAACTATTCAATGAGAACCTACTCGATTTACTAGAAGGTAAGGAGATAGATCTTCCTAAATTTTCATTTGAAACAGGAGAGCGTTATTACGATGGTGAGAAATTAAAAATTAATGGGAAGAATGTTCTTGTTATAGAAGGTATACATGCTTTAAACCCAAAGTTAACTTCTCTTATTTCTGATGAAGTTAAATTCAAGATCTATATATCAGCTCTCACTTCAATCTCTATTGATGGGCACAATCGAGTTCACTCTACCGACAACCGCTTGATTCGAAGAATCGTTCGCGATCATAGCTACAGAAATTATTCGGCTGCTGATACGATTAAACGTTGGCAAAGTGTCAGGCGTGGCGAAGAGAAAAATATCTTCCCATTTCAAGAGAATGCCGATGTCATGTTTAATTCGGCCTTACCATACGAATTAGGTGTGCTAAAGAGTCATGTAGAGCCAATTCTAAAAGAGATTCAGCCTAATCAGATTGAATATTCAGAGGCCAATCGCCTACTAAAGTTCTTTAGCTACTTCTTACCTATTCCTGACAATGAAATTCCCAAAAACTCTCTTATGAGAGAATTTTTAGGTGGAAGTACTTTCGATTATTAGAAAAATCTAAATATTAAATTGCGACTATGAACTGATGTTCACAGTCGCTTTTTCATTTTCGAACATTCATCACAATTTGAATTTCGCACAATCTAATTTGACTATTTTCATCCAATACTTTTTCAAAATAAAAACTAAACCGAGATGCTAAAAAATGAAACTACCACTAAAAGAGGCTATTCAAAAAATAACACCTAAATATCTCTTTTTATTTAGCATCAAAAAATCATCCTGAGTATACTAAGTCCCATTCTAAATTAGGATTGTTAATAAGTTTAGAGATCGTTGATAAGTAGGGAGATCAAAATTGTTAATAAGTCATTAAGCGTCTAAACTAATTTCAAGTTACTAACAGTTCGAAGTCAGACAAATAGGGATACTCGAAAGTTATTAACAAATTACCAACATTGTTGATATCTTGTTAATATACAGTCTTTAAGTCGATTTTTAAATCAACTTATTTTTTCTAATTTATTGGGGATAAAAATTCCCACTTCCTGGCGAAAATGGGATTGCAAATATAGAATTATTAACTAAAAAAACGCTCTAACTGAGCTCGTTTTTCAATAAAATCAGGCATTACAAGCTAACTAGCTCTTCATCAAACGATCAATATCTCTTTTATGGTCTTTTTCTTTTAAACTTTCCCTTTTATCGTAATTCTTTTTACCTCTACACAAGGCAATTTTTAGTTTTGCAAAGCCTTTTTGATTGATGAAAAGGCTAATTGGAACAATAGAAAGACCTGATTCCTTCGTTTTTCTATCTAATTTATCAAGCTCTTTTCTATTTAATAAAAGTTTACGCTCACGCTTCTCTTCATGGTTATAATAACTACCAAAACGGTATTCAGCAATGTGCATCCCTTTTACAAACAATTCTCCATTCGAAAAATAACAGAACGAATCAACCAAACTAGCTTTCCCAGCACGAATAGATTTGATTTCTGTACCAAACAATTGAATTCCTGCAACAAGTTCATCAATGAACTCATATTCAAAACTGGCACGCTTATTTCTTATATTGATATTTTGCATTTTAAGCTAATTCTATATTTTATTCGTCTCACATTCCTTCGAGACTAAAAGTACATCTAACTCTTTTAAGAGCTAGCATCGATTCGCGACAAAGTTAATATTTATCTCAAAAATATTCGCAGACCATAACCTAAACCATATTGATTACATCAAAATTAGAGAATGATTCTAATTATTCAGAAAACTTAAAGTAATTTTGTAGCGATTCAACAAGAAAGGAACCTTATGGAATACAATTTATTAGTCGTACTAGGAGCAACAGCTACAGGAAAAACAAGCCTAGCTGTCAATCTTGCCAAAACTTTTGATTCAGAAATAATTAGTGCCGATTCAAGACAAATTTACCGTGGGATGGATCTGGGCACAGGAAAAGATATTGAAGAATATACAATTGATGGTCAAAAGATCCCTCATCATTTAATTGATATTGCTGATGCTGGGTACAAATACAATGTCTATGAGTTTCAGCGTGATTTTGTTGAATCATTCGAAGATATTCAAAAAAGAAATCACCTACCACTTGTTTGTGGTGGAACAGGCATGTATCTCGAAGCTTGTCTTAAAGGTTACAAACTTATTGCTGTTCCAAAAGATCAAGATTTTCGCGACAGTTTATTAGATAAAAGTTTAGAAGAACTGGGAGATATACTTAGAGGGTATAAAAACGTTCACAACAATTCTGATCTTGAAACAAAGAAACGTGCTATTCGCGCTATAGAAATTGAACGCTATATAAGTTCTCATCCTGAAATAGAGATGAAGCATCCAGAACTTAAACCATTGCTTATTGGTATTAGATTCGACAGAGAAGATAGAAGAAGTCGAATCTCACAGCGGCTAAAGGAACGCCTTGAATCGGGTATGGTTGAAGAAGTTGAAGGATTACTTAAATCTGGCGTAAGCCCAGAAGACCTTATTTATTACGGATTGGAATATAAATTCCTTACCAAATACGTTATTGGAGAATTGACTTACGATGAAATGTTCACTCAATTAGAAATTGCCATTCATCAGTTTGCAAAACGACAAATGACTTGGTTCAGAAAAATGGAACGTAGCGGATTTGAGATTCACTGGCTAGATGGCTTTATGCCACTTGATGAAAAAATTAAGAAAGTTCAAGAGCTCTGGAATGCCTAACATTCCAGACTTATTTGACATCTAGATATAATCCTCTAATTCAGAAAACTTAATCAAATTAACACCTAAAGCATTCCATTTTTCAAAAGGAAGAGGAATATTAGGTAATTCTTTGATTGCATCTTCGATAACAAAAACTTGAATACCCTGATTGGCCAAACCACAAACAGCACAATCAACACAAACATTAGTCGTTACACCATATACGAAAACCTTCTTTGGAGCTAAGATTTTTACAAGTTTGAGAGTATTAGGATTACCTTCGAAAACATCAAAAACATCTTTAAGAACAACAAGGTTCCTTGAAGAAGAAAAATCTCGAATCTCTTTATCTGAATACAATTTATCCCATTTAATAACAGCCCCTTCATCTGGCAAAGTTTCATTCACATAGGCCGCACCACTTGTATCAGCCATACAGTGAGGTGGAAAAGTTGAAATAAAATCAGGCGTATCCGATAATTCCTTTGCATCTGTGAAATGATGATCAGCCGTATTAACAACTTGAATATCGGCTTCTTTTGCAAATGAAGTTAAACGTTCCAATAAGGGTAAAATTTCTTCGGAACCGGGCACATACAATTTACCCTCTTTGTTCATAAAATCGAATTGGGTATCCACATTCCAAAACAGAAGCTCTTTTTTAAACATATCAGCTGATTAATTAGATTCAAACGAAACTAATAAAAATCGAGCAAAACGGACTACTCAAAAGCTATTATCAATCTTATTTAGACAATTGTTTCATATACTGCTTATTGTTTTTTATTTTCATGCATCAATTTGAAATTCTCCATATGACAACTCCAATATTAATGTCCCGAAGTAAAAACGTTTATCATTATATTTTTTGGTTTGTTTCGGTATCATTCTGGTTATTAACTATGTTTCTGGCTAGTAATTTTAAAAATGTTCTCACTTTCGAGACAATTTCGTTGGCCATAGCTTTTAATCTTTGCTTTGCTTCTGCGGTTTATATCAACCTTCGCGTTTTAATTCCAACTTTATTCAAAAAGAAGTCCTTTTTCTTATTCTTTTTGGCGCTCTTTATAACTGTAGGTTTATCTGCTCTACTAATTCAGTTTATACTCATATATCCTCTAAACAGTTTTGTAATAGAAGATGATGGGTTTAAATCCTTTGTTTTTTCCGACTGGTTCAACTTCTTTTTCTTTTCATTTATTTACGTAGGTGTTACCAGTATATTTTCCTTAACAAGAGAGTGGTTTATTCTCCAAAGAATATCAAACCAATTAAAAGATATTGAAAAAGAAAAACTTGAAGCTGAGCTTAAGGTTTTGAAAACACAAATCAAACCACACTTTTTATTCAACTCCTTAAACAATATCTACTCTTTAGCTCTAGATAAATCTGATGATACTGCCAACGTCGTTCTTCAACTATCAGATTTAATGCGCTATATTTTATACGATTGCAATGAAAAACTTGTGGACATCAATAAGGAACTAGATTTTTCAAGAAACTACATCAACCTTCACAAGATTAGATTGGATGAGAACACACCTATCAATTTTATTGTGAATGGTCATTTCGATGGGCACAAGATCGCTCCACTCCTTTTTGAACCCCTCATTGAAAATGCATTTAAACATGGGGTTTACGGAAAAAGCTATGATAGTTTCATCAACATCATATTCAATTTTGATGAAAATGATCAGATGGAACTTATTATTGAAAATAGCTACGATCCTAATTGGAATAACTCTAAAAAAGGTAGTGGTGGCATAGGCATCAAAAATGTAATCAGACGCCTAGAACTCATTTATCCTCAGAAGCATAAAATAGATATTGACAAGGGAGAAAAGGTTTTCAAAATCACTCTAACAATAGGACTTTCTTAATTGTTTAAAAAAATGACTAATTTGGATGGCTGATGCCGACTAACTTAAGACTAACCACCAAGTCTTAGCAAGAAAAAATAAATATATGAAACTAAGATGCTTAATAATTGATGATGAACCTTTAGCACAACGTGTTTTAGAGAAATACATTGCTGAACTTTCAGGTTTAGAATTAGTAGGTAAGTGTGGGGATGCTCTCGAAGCCATGGAAGTTCTAAAAAAAGAGGATATTGATCTAATCTTTTTAGATATCAACATGCCTAGATTAAATGGAATCAACTTTCTTAAAACCTACAAAAATCCGCCATTAACTATTATAACCAGTGCTTACACTGAATATGCAGTAGAAAGTTACGAGCTAAATGTTCTCGATTACTTAAAAAAGCCTTTTGCTTTTCAGCGTTTCCTTCAAGCTATTCAAAAAGCTGAAGAAAGATTGAAACTTCTAGAGCAACAAGAAGAGGTTAAAGGTGATATGGAATACATATTCGTAAAAGCTAATAAAAAAACGATCAATGTCAGTTTAGACAGTATTCAGTACATTGAAGCTTTAGGTGATTACGTAAAAATCTATACCGACACTGAGCATATCGTTACTTATCAATCCTTAAAGGGTATTGAGAAATTATTACCAACTCAGAAATTTTATCGTGTGCACAAATCCTATATTGTTGCTCTAGCTAAAATTAAATCAATAGAAGGCAATATGGTTCACATGAACAACAACACATTACCTATTGGCAATAACTACAAGCAAGGGTTTCTTCAGAAAATTCACATGAATTAACTCTGAGCAACCTTTTCAAATATAACATAAAATCAATCCTAATGTTTTGACTCTTTAATGGCTGAAAATGCTAGAAAAAGGGTAAAAAAATATAATCCAATTTAAGTTCGTATTTACAGCCTTTTTGCTAAATTTAGACTGAAAACTTGAAAACATATTGACCTATAAAATTGTAACAAAATGAAACGACTAAAAGCAACTCCTTATAGCCTAATAATCTTAGGATTAATATTAGCAATTAACATCACAGGGTGTAAGCCTGTAGATAAAAAAACAAATAAAGAAACTCAAACTGAAAAGCCATTACTTAAAAAAGCAATCGCTAAAGAGGTTAAAGATGTGGTTTACCCACTTCCAACGACTTTCGAACTAACTTCAATGTTGAATAGAATTGGAGCTGATTACATTTTAGGCATTTCAAATTCTACTGAAAATGCTGACAAGTATTTTACAGAAAAAGCGCGAGCTTTAAACCTTGGTATTTATAGCGCTGACTTAAGTTATGCTAGTACTTATCACAGAAAGCAAGAGACAATGTTGTTTCTAAAAGCTTCTAAAAAAATCATTGACAACCTTGAAATCACTTCTGCCTTTAACGAGACTTTAGTAAATGACGTAGAGAAGAACCTAGATAAGAAAGAAGAATTAATTAAGATTATCACAAACTCATTTTACGAAACTTATGCTTTCTTAAACAAGAATGGCAAAGCAAACCTTTCTCTTTTTGTAGTAAGCGGTAGTTTTATTGAGGGTTTATATATTGCAACTCACATTTCTGAGAATACTTTCTCAAATGCAGAAATTGTAAAAATAATTTTCGATCAGAAAGATTCTTTAGAGCGTTTATTAAAAGTTCTTCAACCAGAAGCTCAAGATCCCAACATTGCGTCTTTAATTACCGACTTCAACGGCTTAAAAGCTAGCTATGATAAAGTTAACGGAAGCATGACTAAGGCTCAATTGGAAGAAATAACTGCAAGTGTTGTTAAACTAAGAGAAGCTATTGTAAAATAATCTCTCCTCTAGTTTAATACAATTCAAAACTTACAAAACTGCAATTCGAAAGAATTGCAGTTTTTTTATGTCTTGTTTTTTCAAAGCAACTCAAGTTTTTGATAAATAAATTGTATTTTTAGATTTGTTCAACGAAGTCTATCTAAGCTTTACAAAGCTTAAATATCTAACACTAAAATTCAACTCTTCAAATGGGAGAATCGATACTAAATGCGCTAATGCACCTTTTTGCCATTGTAGCAAACGCCAAAGAAGAAGGCGTTTCTAACAAAGGGAAGGATATCGTAGACAGTTTCCTAAAGCGTTACGTTAGTGAACAAGATGAAGTTGAATACATGAATTTATTCCAAAACTACTATGAGTTTTACCATAGAGAAATGGAATATCAATCGAGCATACATGAAAAAACAGCCAATATCATTTCTCTTTCAGAAGCTGCGAATGTATGTATCCGAATTCGCCCCGAGTTAATTCAAGAAGAACGTCTTATTGTTTTACTTCGCTTGTTAGAATTTATATACGAAGATGGGATTGTTAGTGAGGGTGAGTTTGAATTCATCAGTATTGTTGCAGAAAACTTCAAAATTAAACGCAATGAATTTCTAAATGCAATCGCATTTATAGTTGGTGAAGATTTCCTTGATGATTACGACAAGAGTAAATTTCTGATTATAAACAATCAGATTACAGAATGGTCTGAGAATCTTTCTTGGTTTATGAAGAAAGACCAAAAGGTCAATGCTGATAAAACCAAGCATCTCTACTGTGAAAATTTGTATGGCAAACTCATCACCCTTTATTTTCCATCAGCGAACTTAATCGTATTTAGATACCTTGGAGAACTTAACTTATATGTTGAAGGGAATAAGATTGTAAAAGGACAAAGTTATAGGTTGAAACATGGTTCAATAATTAAGGGTCCAAATATCAAATCCATATATTATTCTGACCTAGCAAGTATCTTTCTTAAGGAAGATAACCAGGAGAACATTGTCTTTACCGTTAAGAACGCCATATTCCGATTTAGGAATTCTCACAATGGTATTCATAATTTCAACATATCCGAAAAAAGCGGGCAACTCATTGGTATTATGGGAGGTAGTGGTGTTGGGAAATCAACCCTTCTAAATGTTCTAAATGGGAATTTGCCTCTAAACAGTGGTGAGATTTTTATAAACGACTTTGAAATACATAGAAATAAATCTGCAATACAAGGTCTTATTGGATTTGTTCCTCAAGATGACCTTTTAATTGAAGAATTATCAGTTCTACAGAACCTATATTATAATGCGAAACTTTGTTTTAAAGAATTTACCGAACGTCAAATTCTTAAAACAGTTCATACCCTACTCCACGATCTAGCATTGTACGATGTGAGAAATCTTAAGGTAGGAAATCCTTTAAATAAATTCATTAGTGGAGGTCAGCGTAAGCGTCTAAACATTGGTTTAGAGCTTATGCGAGAGCCTTCGATCCTTTTAGTCGATGAGCCAACATCTGGTCTATCATCTACTGATTCGGAGATGATTATGAATTTACTTAAACAGCAAACCCTCAAAGGGAAACTTGTTATTGCCAACATTCATCAACCCTCATCGGAGATTTTTAAAATGTTCGATAAGCTTTGGATTATGGATAAAGGTGGTTACCCAATTTACACGGGCAACCCTATTGATTCAATCGTTTACTTTAAAACACAGAACTCTCAAGTTAATGCGGCTGAGAGTGAGTGTATAACCTGTGGAAATGTAAATCCAGAACAAATTCTTCAAATTGTCGAAACTCGGAAAATTGACGAAAACGGAAAACCAACACGTGATCGAAGAACAAGTCCTAAAATTTGGAATGAAAAATATCGCCAAAATATTGATGCACCTGTTGAACCTGTTAAATCAGAAAGCAGTCTACCAAGGAGTGATTTTAAGATCCCGAGTAAGGTGAAGCAATTCTCTATTTTTTGGATAAGGAACTTTCTATCTAAACTTACAAACAGACAATATCTAATTATCAACCTATTTGAAGCACCTCTTTTGGCATTCATCTTAGGTTTTTTCACAAAATACACTTCGGCAAGCGGCTATGTTTTCGGTGATAATAAGAACTACCCTGTATTTCTATTTATGTCTGTAGTTGTTTCCATGTTTATTGGTTTAAGTGTAAGTGCAGAAGAGATCATCCGTGATAAGAAGATTCTTCAACGTGAAAAATTCCTAAACTTATCTAGGAATGCTTACCTCTTTTCGAAGATCACTTTCCTGTTTATGCTCTCAGCCATACAAAGTTTAACCTTTGTTCTTTTGGGCAACTACGTTCTCGAAATCCAAGGAATGACTATGACTTTTTGGTTAATTCTCTTTACAACATCATGCTATTCAAACATGATCGGCTTGAATATTTCTTCAGGTTTGAATTCTGTCATTACAATCTACATACTCATACCATTAATTTTGGTTCCACAACTTCTTTTGGGTGGAGCTATGATTAAGTTTGATGATCTTCACGGAGGTATAACCAATAAGGTTTATGTCCCAGTCATAGGTGATTTAATGGCAACTAGATGGGCTTACGAAGCCATGGCAGTCACTCAGTTTAAGGATAATGAATTTGAAAAACACTTCTTCGATTTCGAAAAAGGAGTTAGTGATGCTTCTTTTACAAGCTCGTTCCTAATTCCAAAAATAGAATCTATTTTAATAGATTGCGAAAGAAATATTGAATTCGAAAAGAACTCTTTAGAAACGAAAGACCATTTTGATCTTCTTCAAAATGAGATTACACAATTAACAGATGAAGCAGGATTCGAACCTTTTTCATATCTTAAAAAACTTAATCCGCTTGATTTCAATTTAGATATCCTCGAAAAAACCAGACAATACTTAGATGCCATTAAGCTCCATTTCATGGGTATAAACAGCGAATCAGGTTACAAAAAAGATTTCCAATACTCAAGGTTAGTAGATTCATTAGGTCGTGATGGGGTTTATGACTTTAAGCAAGAATATTACAATCAAGCCTTAGCTGATTTGGTTTTAAACAGAACTGAAGTCAATAAAATGATTGAGGTTGATCAGAGTCTTATTCAAAAGAAAGATCCAATTTTCATGTATCCAGATTCTCGATTTGGGCGTGCTCATTTTTATGCACCAGTAAAAAGGGTTTGGAATCATTACATTGATACCTACTGGTTCAATCTTGCAATTATTTGGTTAGGAACCGCCCTCCTCTTTTTAACTCTTTGGGCTGATTTACTTCGTAAGCTTGTTGATTTTTTCGAAAGTCTTAGATTGGTACATCGTGAAAAGAAAGTAAAACCTTAAGCTCTATTTTCTAGAATCGTCTTTAAAAACCTGCTCTCTAGTAGAAAAACATTTTCGACAAATGGCTTTAGATTTCTTAAGTTTGTGCTTATTAGAATTGACAACCAAAACACACAAACATGAATTTTAAATTTTTAATGCTTTCTGTTTTAGCACTAGCTATTTCAGCTAGTAGCATGGCACAAACTAAAGGTGCTGTCGACAGCAAAACACTTAACGAAATTCGTAACAGCTTTAATGCTGACGCTTCAACCAAAGCGATTCAGAATGCAATTACAAATAGTAAAAGCATACGTGATATTGCTCTAAACCGAAGTAAAGTTGGATCTACAGATCATTTTTTCAAATACAGAGTTGCTGTAAAAGGGATTACCAATCAAAAAAGTTCAGGACGTTGTTGGATGTTCACTTCGATGAATACAATCCGTCCAAACGTAATCAAAGATTTAAACCTTAACTCTTTCGATTTTTCACATAACTACAACTACTTCTGGGATATATTCGAGAAATCTAACCTCTTCATAGAGAACATTATTGCTACTGCTGATAAAGACATGGACGACAGAGAAGTTGTTCGTTATTTGAGTAGCCCTGTTGATGATGGTGGTGTTTGGAATTCATTTTTCAATGTTGCAAAAAAGTACGGTGTTGTGCCAGCTGAAGTTATGCCTGAAACTACGATTTCAAATAACACAGGTCAGTTAAACCGTATCGTTAAAGAGAAATTAAGAGGTGAAGCTTACAAAATTCGTCAGCTTGCAGCTAAAAAAGGGAATGCAGAAAAAGTTGAAGCTGCTAAGGTAGAAGCATTGAAAGATGTATACCGTATTTTGTCTCTTGCATTAGGTCAGCCTCCAGTTGATTTCACTTGGAGATACAAAGATGCTGATGGCAAAGTAAGCGAAACTAAAACCTACACACCTCAAGAATTCATGACTCTTATAGCACCTGAATTTGCTAAAGATGAAATGGTGATGATCATGAATGATCCAACTCGTGAGTTTTACAAAGTTTATGAGATCAAGAATTACAGAAATGTAGCTGAAGGTATCAACTGGACATACTTAAATTTACCTAACGATGAGATTAAAGCATTCGCAATGTCTTCTATTAAGAACAACCAGGCAATGTATGCATCTTGTGATGTAGGAAAACAGCACAACCGTAAAGATGGTGTTATGGATATGAACACATACGACTACGCATCTCTTTTTGGCGTTGAGTTCGATATGGATAAGAAAGCTAGAATCTTAACTCGCCAGTCAGGTTCATCTCACGCTATGACTCTTATTGGAGTTGATGTTGATGAAAATGAGAAGCCAGTAAAATGGGAATTCGAAAATTCTTGGGGAACTACATCAGGAAATAATGGCTACTTAACTTTCACTGATGAGTGGTTTAGAGAGTACATGTTCCGTGTTGTAATCAACAAGAAATATTTAAACGAAAAAGCTATCAAAGCTCTTGACAGCAAGCCTGTTCAACTACCTGTATGGGATTATATGTTTTAAATTGTAGTCAATAGACTTACAAAACAATATAGCTAACGCCGCAAAACAATGTTTTGGGGCGTTATTTATTTATCAGCTTCTCAATAGATAAATAAATATTGTGATAAAAATCATATCACAATCAATTGTTAAAACTGAGAATAAGTTGTTCTCATAGCAAGAGATATTCTATCTTTGAATTATTCTAAATAAGCATTCTACAAGAATCCATATAAACAGATAAACCTATGCAAATACGAAAAAGTGGAGCTAAATATTCAGCCATTGTTGGTATCGGGGAGAGAATTAGAAAGCAGAGCGTTGAAACAGGGGAAGAATATTTATTACTTAATCGTGGTGTAAATGCTGTCTGTCATATTGAGTTAGGGTCAATCATAGAAGATATTAACTTTAATAGTAATGCTATGCAAGTTTATCCGCCTTCTCAGGGTAGACAAGAATTACGACAGGCTATCAACAAACATTATTTTGACAACAAAAGTAGCTTATCAAACATTAGTATCAGCGGCGGTGGTATGTCAGCTCTCGATCTAACATTCCAAACCTTGAATGTCGATCAGATTCTATTGCCAGAATTCTATTGGGGCTCCTATTTTCAGGTCATGACTATTCGCGAGATTCAATCTGGGACTTACAGCGATTTTGAGAATTTATTAAGTCGACTCGATGAGATTAAAAATTCTGCTGTTATTATATGTGATCCGAATAATCCAATTGGAAATAAAATTGAGGACGAGGAGTTATTAAGAATAATTAAAGTTCTTAATGAGAATGGTACAACAGTAATTGTCGATTGTCCTTACCGACGAATTTTCTGTGATCAGGAAGATACCTTTTTTCAGAATCTACTCGATTTAGAAAATGTAATTATTGTAGAAAGCTTCAGCAAATCAATTGGCCTTAGTGGTCAGCGCTTAGGCTTTATACATTCTACAAATACAGATTTCAATACGGAACTTGGTATCAGATTAATGTATGCTA
Organism: uncultured Marinifilaceae bacterium; assembly: GCA_963977525.1. Lineage (GTDB taxonomy): Bacteria > Bacteroidota > Bacteroidia > Bacteroidales > Marinifilaceae > Ancylomarina. The sequence continues at coordinate 37,855 of CAXBPC010000026.1, read as the reverse complement.
CCAATGGAATTAATGCCTTTTCTCAAATTCTAGTTGCCAATATTTTGGATTCAGAAAAAGGTGAACAAAGTAGAAAACATTTTAAAGAGATTACCGTTAAAGGAATACGTCAGAACATTGAATTCCTAGATAAAAAAGGTTTACTCGCATCAGAATTTTACAAGGATAGTGAAGCTATTGGCATATTTGTGATTGTGAATAAATCGGAAGAAGAGCTACTTGAAAAGAGAATTGGTTCAGTTTCATTAAGCTACTTTACCAAAACAAAAAAGGATGAAGCTGCACAATTTGCGCGTGTCTGTGTTTCAGTGTCTCCTGATAAATTTGAAAGCTATTTCAGTAGCTTTTAGCCTTATTACAAGCAACAAAAACTTACGACAACCTTAAAAACATCGACCTATGTTTAAAAATAACGCCATAAAAAATATAACACTCACACTTGCCTTATTGGCATGTGGTTATTTAGTTGCTCAATTGTTCAATTACTCTAAACTATCAGATAAAGAAAGTGAACACTTAGGGACTGAGTATATGGATAAGTATAATGTGTATGCATTAAAAATGCCAAACAAACTTTTCTTTTCTGATGAAGAAGTGCCTCTTGATAGATGGGATGTTAAAGAATCTTTCGATAGAGAAATGCTCGTGAATACCTACTGGCAATCGCAAACCTTATTATTTCTAAAACGCGCTAACCGCTATTTTCCAATCATAGAACCTATTCTTAAGAAAGAAGGCGTACCTGATGATTTTAAATATCTAGCACTAATTGAAAGTGGTTTAATTCCAACTGTTGTTTCACCTGCTGGAGCTGTCGGCTTTTGGCAATTTATGTCCCCTACTGCTAAAGATTACAAACTTGAGGTTAATAAAGAAGTTGATGAGCGTTATGATATCGAAAAGTCGACTCGTGCTGCTTGTAAGTATTTGAAAGATTCCTACAAGAAATTCGGGACTTGGGCTTTAGTTGCTGCATCGTATAATGCTGGCAGAACCCACATCCATTCTCAAATGAAACTTCAAGATGCAGGAACTTATTACGATCTACTTTTAGGAGAAGAACCGGGTCGATACCTGTTTAGGATTTTAGCAGCCAAACGCATAATGGAGAACCCTGATGATTTTGGTTTTAGATTCCGCGATTCAGATTTATACCCAAACATACCTACTCGTAAAATAAAAGTTAAAGGGGCAGTGAAGAATTTTGCTGCCTTTGCTAAAAAGAATGGTGTCAATTATAAGATTCTTAAATTCTTTAATCCTTGGTTAAGAAAGCCCTATCTCACAAATAAGTATAAAAAAGAGTACGAAATTACGCTTCCTGCCAAAGGATATATTAATTTTGCATTTTCTGAATACAAAAAACCTCATGTAGAGAAGAAATAGGTGTTGGCATATTGAGCCTCATCAATAAATTGAACACTAGCAGAAGTGAGGATTAAAATTATAAGGAGATTGTAGATTGAAAGACAAAGCTGAACAAATAACAGATAATGAACTATTAGAAACTGAGAGCATTGATGTGCTTGGCGCCAGAGTTCATAACCTAAAAGATATTGATGTAAGTATTCCCCGCAACCAACTTTCGGTTATTACCGGATTAAGTGGTAGTGGAAAATCCTCATTGGCTTTCGACACCATTTATGCCGAAGGTCAGCGTCGGTATATCGAAACTTTTTCGGCCTATGCCCGACAATTCCTAGGAGGCATGGAACGTCCTGACGTGGATAAGATTACAGGACTAAGTCCGGTAATTGCCATTGAGCAAAAGACGACCAATAAAAATCCACGATCAACCGTGGGAACTATCACAGAACTATACGATTTCCTTCGACTCTTATACGCCAGAGCAAGTGTTGCCTATTCTTACGAAACGGGCGAAAAGATGGTTAAATACACCGATGAGCAGATCATTAAACTCATATTTGATAAATTTAATGAGAAGCGCATTTACATTCTTGCTCCAATTGTAAAAGGACGTAAAGGACATTATAAAGATCTGTTCGAACAGATCAGAAAAAAAGGATTTTTATACGCTCGTGTTGATGGCGAAATTGTTGAATTACTTCATGGTTTCAAAGTCGATCGATACAAGAGTCACACGATCGAAATCTTAATTGATAAGCTGGTGGTTGACGAAGTTGGAGATAAGCGATTGAAAGAATCTATCCAAATGGCAATGAAACATGGTAAGGGAATTACCATGATTATGGATAAGGATAGCGACGAAGTAAAATATTACAGTCGCCTTTTAATGTGTCCAAGCACGGGACTTTCTTATAACACACCAGCTCCTCACAGTTTTTCGTTCAATTCGCCACATGGCGCTTGTCCTAAATGTAAAGGCCTAGGTCGAATTAGTGCAATTGATATTGAAAAAATTATTCCAGATGACAGTATCAGTATTCATGCTGGTGGAATAGTACCCTTAGGGAAATACAAAAACAGTCTTATATTTTGGCAAATTGAAGCCATTGCTCGTAAATACGATTTTGATTTAAAAACACCTATTAAAGGTATTCCCGAAGAAGCATTGAGTATTATTCTTGATGGCTCTAATGAAACCTTTAAACTCGAAAATACACCTTTAGGAAGTTCTTCAAACTATTTCTTGAGTTTTGATGGCGTTTTAAAATACATATCGAATCAGGAAAGTAGCACCACATCGAAGAAAGCTAAGAAATGGGCTGAACAATTTATTAAGAATACAGTGTGTCCAACTTGCGAAGGACAACGACTAAAGAAGGAATCCTTGTATTTTAAGGTTCATAATAAAAACATTACCGAACTTGCTCAAATGGATCTTAGCCTTTTGAGTGAATGGTTTGCAACTGTAGAATCTCACTTAAGCGACAAGCAATTAAAAATTGCAACAGAGGTTTTAAAAGAAATTCGCGATCGTCTTGATTTCTTACTTGACGTAGGTTTGGAGTACCTTTCTCTAAATCGTAGTTCAATCAGTTTGTCTGGTGGAGAATCGCAACGTATTCGACTTGCAACTCAAATTGGATCTCAACTGGTAAACGTACTTTATATACTCGATGAGCCAAGTATAGGTCTTCATCAGCGAGACAATCAAAAATTGATTCAATCCTTACGTCAGCTCCGTGATTCAGGTAACTCAGTTGTAGTAGTTGAACACGACAAAGACATGATTCTATCTGCTGATTATGTGGTAGACATGGGACCATTTGCAGGTAAGCATGGTGGTGAAATTGTTTTCGCTGGTACACCTGATAAAATGCTCAATGGAGATAGTTTGACTTCGCAATATATCAATGGTCAAAAAAGTATTATTGTGCCTGCCGAAAGAAGAAAAGGCAATGGCAAAACTATTGAACTAAAAGGTTGTAAAGGCAACAATCTAAAAAATGTTGACGTGAGCTTTCCTCTTGGGAAATTTATCTGTGTAACAGGTGTTTCTGGAAGTGGTAAGTCTAGTTTGATAAACGGGACTCTTCAGCCTATTCTTTCTCAATATTTCTACCGATCAGTAAAAGATCCTTTAGCTTACGACAAGATTAAAGGTATCGATAACGTAGATAAAGTTGTTGAAGTGAACCAGGCACCTTTAGGCAAAACGCCTCGATCGAATCCCGCCACTTATACAAACGTATTTGGTGACATTCGAAAGCTCTACGAAAAACTGCCCGAATCTTTAATTAGAGGTTACAAAGCCGGACGATTCTCCTTTAATGTTAAAGGTGGCCGTTGCGAAACTTGTCAAGGTGCAGGTGTTCGAGCAATTGAAATGAATTTCCTTCCTGATGTTTATGTGCATTGCGATGAATGTAATGGTAAACGATACAATCGTGAAACTTTAGAGGTTCGTTTCAAAGGAAAATCAATTGGTGATGTTCTTGATATGACCATTAATCAAGCAGTTGTTTTCTTCGAGAAAATTCCAAACATTCTACAAAGGCTCAAAGTTCTGCAGGAAGTTGGATTGGGATACATCACACTTGGACAACCCTCAACTACCCTTTCAGGTGGAGAATCACAACGTGTAAAACTAGCAACCGAACTAGCCAAACGCGATACAGGTCAAACGCTTTATATTCTCGATGAACCAACAACAGGTCTACATTTCGAAGATATTCGCGTTCTACTTGAGGTATTGGATCGTTTAGTTGATAAGGGCAATACTGTAATTGTGATTGAGCACAATATGGATGTCATTAAAGTTGCTGATCATGTGATTGATATTGGTAAAGAAGGCGGAAGAAATGGTGGCGAAGTCATGTGTTTTGGAACTCCCGAAAAAGTGGCTGAATGCACAGAATCATTCACGGCTAAATTTTTAAAAGAGGAGCTACTTTAATTTGTTATTGTAATTGCTAATTAAGCAAAATACTTTACATTTGTTATTTGAAACTATTCTAAATTGAAGCGATAAAATCAAATGAACAAAATCACTCTTATTCTACTATTCGTAGGTTTTAGCCTAGGATTTCAATCATGTAATTCAAAACAAAATAAAATTGACAACAAGCTAATTTCGGTTAGTATTCTTCCACAAAAGTACTTTATAGAACGTATTGCTGGTAACGATTTCAAAGTGAACGTGCTTATTCCTCCTGGAGCAAGCCCAGCTAGTTACGAGCCTACGCCAAAGCAAATGAAGGATATGTCCTCTTCATCGGTATATTTAAAAATCGGACACATCCCATTCGAAAAGGCTTGGTTAAATAAGCTATTCGAAGGAAACGATCATATTAAGAGTCTTGATATGTCTGAAGGTATTGAGCTTATTAGAGGTCCTGAAGTTCTTCATGGCGAGCATTTTCACGAAGGTGGAATCGATCCTCATATTTGGTCATCACCAAAAACAGCAAAACAGCTAATTGCAAACACATTCAAAGTCTTAGTTCAATTGGCTCCTGAAAAAGAGCAAGAGTATACAACAAACTACATGAAGCTGATGTCTGATATCAATGTGATGGACAAAGGTGCTGAAGCAATATTTGCTCAAATGCCTAAAAAGGCTTTCATGATATACCACCCCGCTCTTTCGTATATCGCTAGAGACTACGATCTAACTCAAATTTCAATTGAGCATGATGGAAAAACACCATCGCCATCTCACATGAAGAAAATGCTTGACTTGGCGAAAGAGCACAATATCAAAACCATTTTCCTTCAAAAGCAATTTAATATCGATAATGCAACAGTTATCGCTAAAGAAATTAATGCTGAACTGATTCAAATTGATCCGCTTAGCGATGATTGGTTGACTGAGATGAACCGTATTATGAGTTACCTGAAAAAGTAATGTATTGATACTTTACACTTAGAATAAAAGCATTCGTCATTCTGAACTTGTTTCAGAATCTTTTACTCATTGATTATGAGATCCTGAAATAAATTCAGGATGACGCTTCAATATATGGCCTTTATATTTTTGGATAGCCTCATCAATACACTTAATACTTGATACTTTCTGCGAAATACTTCGTATTTTGTATCTACTCAAATCAACAAAAACAAAATGGCCAAACTACTGGAATTGAGATCAGTTTATGCTGGTTACGACAATAAAGTTGTCCTTAACAATGTCGATCTTACAGTTAGTAAGAATGATTTTCTTGGTATTATTGGCCCCAATGGTGGAGGAAAGACAACCCTTTTGAAAGTTATCTTAGGCTTAATCAAACCCATTGAAGGCTCGGTTAAATTCAATAATGTTGATGACAACTTAATTGGTTACTTACCACAAATCAATACCATCGATCAGAAATTCCCAATACCTGTTCGCGAGGTTGTTTTATCTGGTTTGATGTCTCATAAAAAGCTATTTGGAAGATACAGAAGCGAAGACAAAGAGAAAGCCAAAGTTCTTATGGAGCAAATGGGAGTTCTTCATCTTAGAAATAAGAATATTGGAGAGCTTTCTGGCGGACAATTACAACGTGTTTTTCTATGTAGAGCCATTATTTCTGATCCTCAGATTTTGATTTTGGATGAACCAGATACTTACGTTGATAGTCATTTTGAAACAGAACTCTATGGTGTCTTAGATCAGCTCAACAAACATATGGCCATTATAGTGGTTTCTCACGATGTTGGAACCATCAGTTCGCACGTGAAGACTATTGCCTGTGTCAACGGAAGCTTGTGTTATCACGATTCCAATATCATTAATGAGGAACAACTTAAAACATACAACTGCCCTATCGATTTGATTACTCATGGTGAGGTGCCTCATCGCGTTTTAAAGAAACACTAATTCATTTCAATAGAGTATCAGATAATCTGAAATCAAAATTTCATGAACGAATTCATTGAATTATTAAGTTATAGTTTTTTCCAAAACGCCATGGGAGCAGCAATTCTTGCTAGCATATCTTGTGGAATTATTGGAACTTATATTGTAGCTCGTCGCATCGTTTTTATCAGTGGTGGTATTACACATGCATCCTTTGGAGGAATAGGCATTGCTTGGTTTCTAGGCTTAAATCCGGTTCTAGGTGCTGCAGTATTTGGCGTGTTTTCAGCCCTTGGAATCGAATGGGTTTCTAAGAAAACAGATGTCCGTCAGGATTCTGTCATCGGTATTCTTTGGGCTTTAGGAATGGCATTGGGAATTATATTCATCTATATGACTCCTGGTTATGCGCCTAACCTGATGTCTTACCTTTTTGGTAGTATCCTCACAGTTTCGAGCCTGGATCTATACTTGCTTTCAGCCTTGTGCGTAATCACCATATTGGTTTTTGCATTTATGATGCGCCCTATTGTTTACGTCGCTTTCGACGAAGGCTATGCTCAAACACATAAAGCACCCGTACAGTTTCTCAATTACTTGATGATTGCTTTGGTTGCCTTGGCTATTGTTTTAAATATTCGCGTTGTGGGTATTATTCTGGTTATCTCATTTTTAACCATCCCACAAACCATTGCCAATATGTTTACACAAGATTTTGGTAAGATGATTCTTGGAGCCATTGGTTTTGGTATACTAGGTTCCCTGTTAGGACTCTTTATGGCTTATAAATTGAATGTTCCTTCTGGAGCAACTATCATTTTTTCATTCGTCATCTTGTTTATCATTGCAAAAGTGGTACAACTCAGTCTTTTAAAACTAAAGCGAAGTAAATGAATTACGAATTAGGAATTACGAGTTACGAATGAACGGTGTATTGAGCTTGTCGAAATATGAAAGTGCCTTAAGTTAAAATATGAGAAGAAAACCTGTTAGCGTGCAACGCAGTTGTTCCTGACAGAGTTTTAGGAGAAAAAGAATTAGGAATTACGAGTGTGGTGATGTGTTTAATGCAAAAGGGATAGGAGCATTTGTTTGAGCTCCTTTGGCCTTTTTTTTCAGACAAAGAGCGAGTGCGGATAGCCCGACCCGCAGGGTTTTGCCCAAATTAGTATTATAAGTGTGCATGTGTGTACTTTGGAAAAAAAGTTTAATTCCTTTTATTTAGAATTAATATTAATAAATTAGCAGAAAATTTATCAGATCATCATGTAAGCGTAGACTAGCAATTAGATCTGAAAAACATAGATATTCACAAACTAAACAACAAAATAGAAATGACTTACGATTTAATAGTAGTAGGAAGTGGACCAGGTGGTTATGTTGCTGCCATTAGAGGTGCACAATTGGGTATGAACGTTGCCGTAGTAGAACGTGCTGAACTAGGTGGTATTTGTTTGAACTGGGGATGTATTCCAACCAAATCATTATTAAAATCAGCTCAGGTTTACGATTATATGAAGCATTCTGCTGATTATGGTATCGCTGTTGAAGGTGAGATTAAGCCTGATTTTGAGAAGATTGTTGCTCGTAGCCGTGGTGTTGCAGACAAAATGAGTGCTGGTATTAAATACTTACTTAAAAAGAATAAAGTAACTGTTATCAACGGTTTTGGTAAACTAACTGCTGACAAGCAAGTTGAAGTTTTAGCTGAAGATGGTAGCAAGACTAACTACGAAGCTAAGCACATTATTTTAGCTACTGGTGCTCGCTCTCGCGAGTTGCCAAACTTACCACAGGATGGTAAAAACATTATTGGTTACCGTAAGGCTTTAACGCTTGAAAAATTACCTAAGTCGATGATCGTTGTTGGTTCTGGTGCTATTGGATCTGAGTTTGCTTATTTCTATAATAGTCTAGGAACTCAGGTTACTCTTGTCGAGTTTATGCCAAACATTCTTCCTATCGAGGACGAAGAAGTTTCTAAGCAAATGGGACGTTCTTTCAAGAAGAGTAAGATTAAAGTGATGGTTAACTCATCGGTTGAATCTGTTGAAGGTAGCGATGGTGACTTAAAAGTAAATATTAAGAATAAGAAAGGCGAAATTGAAGTTCACGAATGTGAGATTGTTCTTTCGGCAGTAGGTATTGCTCCAAACACAGAGAACATTGGTCTTGAAGAAGCTGGTGTTGCTACTGATAAAGGACGTGTAGTTGTTGACAACTATTTCCGTACGAATGTTGAAGGCGTTTATGCCATTGGTGATATCATTGCAGGTCCTGCTTTGGCTCACGTCGCTTCAGCTGAAGGTATCTGTTGTGTTGAGAAGATTTCAGGGATGAATGTTGAGCCTATTGATTACACAACAATTCCTGGTTGTACATATACAAGTCCTGAAGTTGCTTCAATGGGACTTACTGAGAAGGCTGCCACAGAAGCTGGACACGAAATTAAGGTGGGTAAATTCCCATTCTCTGCTTCGGGTAAAGCAAGTGCTGCTGGTGCAAACGAAGGTTTCGTAAAATTGGTTTTCGATGCTAAATATGGTGAGCTTTTAGGTGCTCATATGGTAGGTGCTAACGTAACTGAGATGATTGCTGAATTAGTAGTAGCTCGTAAACTTGAAACGACAGGTCACGAGTTATTAAAAGCAATTCACCCACACCCAACAATGAGTGAAGCAATAATGGAAGCTGCTGCAGCTGCATACGACGAGGTGATTCATATTTAAAACTAGATATACACAAATATATTAGAGAGGATATCCAACCGGGTATCCTCTTTTTTTAGCAATTTTTCTCAAAAAAAGAACTACTTATGACGCATTAAAATTATTCAAAGGTACAAGTGGACTATTAGTGTATCCGCTGGTGCAGAAAAAAATGGTTTAGATATTTACAAACATAGTGAAAAAGTATACCACAAATCCCTTCCAAAAAAGCGTCCCTCATAAAATGGCAAGAACTTAATAATCTTATTATTTTTTCTAGCTAATTAGTCATAATTCCAAGAATCCATCGTAACTTAAGTAATCAATTATTTTTTAATGCAAACATTATAAAAGTTATCTTATGAAAAAACTAAATATTTTTTTAATAGCCTGTTTCTTTTTCGTGCTTAGTATTGGTCAATCTGGATGTTATGGCCCGTTTAAATTAACAAAGAACCTACACGAATGGAATTCAACTGTAGGAAGCAAATTCGTTAATGCTCTGGTTTTCTTTGCATTTGTTATAATTCCTGTTTATGGGGTAGCTGTATTCGTCGACGGAGTAGTGCTAAACACTATTGAATTTTGGACAGGAGACAACCCTATAACAATGGGAGAAAATGACAAAGATGTACAAATAGTAAAAAAGGATGGCAATAAATACCGTATTACAGCAACAAAAAATAAGTTCCACATAGAACAGCTGAAAGGCGAAAACAAAGGTGACACTGCTGAATTAATTTTCGATCCAGAAAGTAGTAGTTGGAATCTTAAGGATGGTAACAAAGATTTACAGAAATTGGTTCAGGTAAACGAAGTAGCGAACCTAATTCAAGTTTATAAGCCCAATGGACAGATTCTAACTTTTGATCAAAACACAACCAACTTGGCTTTAATAAAAGCACAACTGGAAACAGAATCAATCAATTGGTCTATGAAATAAAAATTATTTCAATCAGATAATAAAAAATGAGCCCTAGGACAATAGTTCTAAGGCTCATTTTTTTTTAACACTCAATTCTATTTTTTCTCTTTCACTGACAAATGCAACTTTAACAGCATGTTGAACAAAAACTACCTATGACGGTAGTCAAGAAATATGCTGGTAACTTGATTGGATATTTATTCAATCATGCTTATTAGACGACAGTTACACATTTCTGTCCGACTCAGCCTTTACCTACCTTGTTCTATATAGATCCAAATTCCTCGAATTCAAAATAAAACTTCTTTCCATAATCATTCCTATAGCAATCGGGACAGGACTCAACATATTTACTACAGCTCCTAACCCCTATTCCGAAAGCTTTCGGAACCCCTGAAGGGGACTGTAGCGAAGCGGAACTCGGCGAAGTCCATTTAGGTGTAGGAAACTATAACAACTCGCAAAACAAACACAATGCTTATCAATGTTTTTATTTTTTAGTTAAACCACCACAAACACTGAGATTTCGTAAGATCATCATAAATTAGAATAAAAATATTTTATCTAAATTTATTATTATCAACATATATTTCATACTTTCAGGAGGCCAAAACGATTTTTCACCCAATATCAATAGAGATAAAGCCTGAAAAAATGATTTTTTAATGAATGTACAAAGTACAAAGCTTGAAAAATTGGTTTTCGGATGAATGTACAAAGTACAAAGCCTTAAAATTTGATTTTTGGATGAATGTATAAAGTACAAAACATGGAAAATCGTTTTTTTAATGAATGTACAAAGTACAAAGCATGAAATATTGATTTTTGGATGAATGTATAAAGTACAAAGCAAAAAAAGATAGTTTAAAATAATAAACACTAACCCTTAAAAGACCCCAAACAATGGCATTGATTAAGAGAATTTCAACAATTAGTCGCAATGGCGAAACAAGTACATTACTAGACCTTATTCTAAAGGCATTTAGTAAGAACGATTGGAGTGCAGACACTTACGTGACGCCTATAATTGCAAGAACAAGTGCTAATAACACCGCAATGACTGAGGCATTGAAACGCTTGAATGCTTATTCTCAGTTGGCAGAGAAAGACGATGTGCGCGATATGGCAATTAGAGCCTTATTTAAATTGGTAGAGGGCTATATGTATATACCTATTGCTGAGATAAAAGAAGCTGCCTTGATTGTAAACAACATACGAGAGCACTATAGCTTGAGTATACTGAACGAGGATTACGCAGAAGAATCGGCAGATATTAAGTCCTTACTCAACGATTTATCCAAGCCTGATATTCTATTAGCCATAGCAAAATTGCAAGGCGTAGCCCAAACAATTACAACTGTTGATACGGCTCAAAAAGATTTTGATAATTTGGCATTGCAGCAAGCCGAGGGCGAGAGTGTGAAAAAAGATTTGGCTTCGGCAAGTCAGTTGAAAAAGGCGAGCATCACTGAGATTAATAATAATCTGGTGGGTTATATGAATACCATGGCAAAGGTAAACCCAGCCGTTTATGAAGCGACTGCCAAAACGATTGCCGAGTTAATAGAGAAGAATAACGAATTGGTTAAACGTCGCAGAAAAACAAACGAGCCAGATACAGAATTGGTTTAAAACTACTGATAAGGGTTTCACAAAGGTGAAACCCTTTGTTTTGGATAATAACACAAGTTTAGGACTAGACACAATGATGATTTTATTGACGACACCTAAATATATTTTATACATTTACACAACCAATCATAACATGTAAGTGTATGTTTTAAGATTGATAAAAGAAATATAAATGTATATACACTTACACAATCGTTATGTACAATTCATCTCTTTATGGAGGAAGAGATAATCCCCTTTTTTAGGGTGTGTATCAAAATAAAAGTTGAAGGATTTTCCAATAAAAGGAAGGCAATTAAGCGTAGATCTTTGCTTCAGCAAGTCTGGCTTGGTTCTAGAGTGAAAGAGGCTTCTTTTAAAGGATTAGAAGCAAGAATAAGACTTGCAGAAGTTAGCTTATTTTTGTGTTAATATCAATATTATCAGGCTGATATGCAGCATGATTTGTTATTTTTTTGTTTCTCAACAGGCATTCAACTTATATTTTGAGTTTAAGAGTCAGTTGGTTTCGTTTGATTGAACGCAAGGCAAAATGCTGTTTTAGATAAATCTAAAAGCACATAAAATCAAACTAATAAAAGGGAGCTTTATAAGGTATAAAGAGCTAAACTGTCCCTTTTAGATGGTTTAGTCAGGGAGTATTTTTTAATATCCTCATGATAGAAGTAAGCTTAGCTATTTGAGGATGAACAGTACATAACACCAGTTAAATTTAATTGGGGCCAAAGCTATTAATCTAGGCTTTGTACTTTTAGATAACTAGGAATAGAGTGATAGAAAAGGGGATTTAATCCCCAACATAAATTTAGCATTAACGTTACACACAAGCATAAAAACAAGAATAACTCTTAGCAAGAAATGAAAACCCTATTATCAATTTGGATCAAACCTAAAAAGACTTTTGAATATTTGGAAGGTCGCGATGAATCCAAAAATGAAGTTACAATCAATACATTATTCTTTTTAATTTCAACTGTAGCCGGATTTTCAAATATGACTGATATAGCTGAACTGGTTGGAGTTAATTATTACATTGCTTTGCCAATCTCGCTTGTGTTTAGTGGGTTAATCGGAATGTTTGTGTTTAATAGAGTTATTTCTTTGATCATTTTTTTTGTAAGTAAGTTATTACAAGGGAAAGCATCAAAAAATGAGATTAGATTAGTTGTTGCTTATTCATTCATCCCTCATTTAGTTCACTTATTTATTGGACTAATAATGATAGCACCAGCTATTTTACTTAAGGATTTTGATTTGCTAAACTATAAGAATTCAATAACCATTTTCGTGATATCGATATTGACGATTCGGATATTTATATTTGGATTATCTCATTTTAATAAATTTTCATATGGATATGCCGTATTAAATATATTTATTCCGATTGCAATTTTGCAGGGGATATTGTATTCAATTAAATATCTAATAATGTAAAAATGCCAGTGTGTAACAACTAAGCGTTCGTGTGGCAGGAACTGCCCAACATGAACGTTGGGTTGACGTAACCGTTACCTGAATTGTTACTTTATGGGGAATGATGAGTAGCTTGAGCGTTTAGTACAATTAACAAACACCAGCAAGCCACTACAATTGGTTTGCGTAAAAATATAAACAACTTCACTCGGCTTGCTTCTTTAGCGGTTTGATATGACAACTGTTTTAATCGCCCACGAAACTTAGCAAGACCGTTAATCGACAATCTACTCCGAAACAATCCTATCCATCTTAATGTCGTGTTCATCGGTAGGTACAGACTTTAAAAGCTGGAAATCGAAACACACACCTAGCTTAAAAGCATTCAGACTTGAAAGCAGTTTGTCGTAATAGGCCTTACCACGTCCCATTCGGTTATTTTCCACATCGAAAGCTACTCCAGGAACAAGAATCAAATCGATCTCATCATAATCGGTAAATAAGTCACCTGAAGGTTCTGGAATACCAAAATTCTCACCTTCAACTAAATCTTCTACGCCCCTAAAAACTCTCAAATCAAGCTCACTCCCATTTACACAGGGCAAAATCACACACTTACTCGCTACCCAATTAATTACAAAGTCCGAAGTTTGAACCTCATCGGCCATAGCCCAATAGAGCATCACGGTTTTTGCCGAGGCAAACTCAGGTAATTGTTCTACTTTCTCCAATATTGCTTTTGAACGAATTGTCTTATCGTCAAGAGATACAGCATTCTTTAAGCCACGAATCTCACGACGGATTCGTTTTTTTTCTTCATCTATCATTTCAAAACCAAACTATTTTCTATGATTAATTAAAAACACCCCTCTGTCCTTCGGACATCTCCCCTAGAAAGGGAGACTAAAATTAGGCTTTGCTACTTTACATTAACAACCGCTCTATAAATTGATTTTATAATTAAGGTTGGTAAGCCGACTCTCTCAAAATAGTAGCATAATCGTCCTTAAGCATCAATTCTGGCAAACTAAGCTTACTATGTTTCTTCATATACGATTTCACAATCTGTAAGCCAATCCAAGTTCCTATACGTCCTGGCGATTCTTTAGGCATACCTGTTGTAAAAGGCGCATCGTTTATATAATTACGCGCCATGCTACTATTTGCACTAAACAAATGTTTTTGTTCTATCATATAGGCCCACACTTGGCTCTCATTATCTACACACCATTGAAAATTGTCGATACTATATTTCAAGATATCATGCTCTCCCTTTTCGGGTAAAAGAGCCTGTAAGAAGTACAAAATCTTACCTTGATAAATCATTTGCTCCATTAGATTCTCTTTTTTTGCCTTAAAAGGAAACTCAGTTAAGCCATAAGCCAATAAAATGTCTTGAGCAATTCGATTAGGTGCCATGTTCTTTCGAATATAAACAGGGCGACCTAGTAGTGCATAAAATTCACAATCCTCACCCAAATACTTATCTAAGCTAACTCCTATTAAACCTTCATCAACAACTATAGACTGGTTAAAGCCTGAGAGCTGTGAAAATATTCTAGGAATTTTGGCCTTAGGATAATAATATTTCAAATGTTTGAATCCTTCCTCTAACTCCTCTTCTTGCATTTCAAGATTTGGAAAAATTGAATCAATTCTATTTGCCACAACATTCATTATAGAATCGTTCAAGAACTTATTCAAATATTGGCTGTAATTCAAGTTATCAACTTTACCCAAGCCAATTACCTTTTCAGAATATAATCTCAAAATTCTAGGGTATGTCTTTTCCAGGTCCTCTAGTGAACCTCCTTTATTAAGATCAAAAAGTTGCTTCTCGAACCGTTCAATATTAATATCCATATTGATATCTGAAACATCAACTTTGAGTTTATTTGACTGACACGCCACAAAAACACACGCCATTACTAAGAGCAAACCAAATGTTATTTTTCTCATTATTGTCTGTAAAATTTAAACTAAAGCTTATTCATCAATGTCTTGATTATAAAATATTCAAAAAAGAATCAATCGTAAACAAGTCACCATCAAAATTACCAAAATACATAAGCCTTCAAAGTTAAAAAATCATATTTATATGGCGTATTTTTGTTTAAGCATTAGCTCCTTGTACTTTAAAAGATTGATGATTTATCATTAACTTTGCCAATCACCTCACATAAGGTGATAAAAACTTATTTGTCGTAAATCATATAGAAATGAAGATTGTTTTAGCACAACTTAACTACCATATAGGAAACTTCGAAGTCAATTCCGACAAAATTATCGAAGCCATCAATAAAGCAAAAAGTGAGCAAGCTGATTTAGTGGTTTTTTCAGAACTAGCCATTTGCGGTTATCCACCTAAAGATTTATTGGAGAGAAAGGATTTTATCGAAAAGACATTAAATGCGATTGATCAAGTAGCTACGCATTGTGTTGACATCGCTGCAGTAATAGGTGGTCCTTCAATCAATCCTCATTCAAAAGGTAAGAAGCTATACAACTCTGCTTTTTTCATGTGCGATGGTAGAGTTCAAAGCATTCACAATAAAACACTTTTACCTACCTACGACATTTTCGATGAGTATCGATATTTCGAACCGAACACAGAATATAATTTAGTCGAGTATAAGGGAAAGAAAATAGCGATTACCATCTGCGAAGACTTATGGGAAAGACAGGCTGTTGACAACAACTTTGCAAAGGAAGAATTGTACACCACATCTCCTATGGAGAAGTTGAGTTTGTTAAAGCCCGACTTTGTTGTCAATATTGCGGCATCTCCTTTTTCTCACAACCAAAAAAATATTAGAACAGAGATTCTTCAATCCGTTTCAAAAAAATACCATTTACCAATAATCTACGTTAATCAGATTGGTGCTAATACAGAGTTAATATTCGATGGAGACTCAATGGTCATCAACTCAAAAGGCGATGTTGCTTGCCGTCTAAACTATTTTGAAGAGGACTATGGCATCATCGATTTGGATGAAATTGAAAATCAAAAGGCTGATGAGAAAGAGGTAGACTATATCGAAAAGATACACGATGCACTAGTTCTAGGGCTTAAAGATTACTTTGGGAAGATGGGCTTTAAACAGGCAACGTTAGGTCTGTCGGGTGGTATCGATTCTGCGGTTACAGTTGTTTTAGCTGAAAGAGCTTTAGGCAAAGAAAACGTTCGTGTCTTACTTATGCCTTCAGAATTCTCTTCTGATCATTCCGTAAAAGACGCCGTAGATTTAGCTAACAATCTAGGTATTCAATACGAAATTGTGCCCATTCAAGATATCTTTAAATCATTTGAGAATAGCTTAGCTCCTATTTTTGGTGACTTACCTTTTAATGTTGCTGAGGAAAATATTCAAGCCCGTGTTAGAGGTACATTGATAATGGGATTATCAAATAAATTTGGTCACATCGTTCTAAACACCTCAAACAAAAGTGAATCAGCAGTTGGATATGGTACGCTTTACGGTGATATGAATGGTGGAATTGCTGTTCTTGGTGATGTTTATAAAACGGATGTATTCAAACTAGCTTACTTCATGAATAAGGATGAAGAAGTCATTCCTTTGAATAGCATAGTTAAGCCTCCATCAGCAGAATTAAGACCTGATCAAAAAGATTCCGATTCTCTACCTGATTACGATATTCTTGATAAAATCTTATATCTATATATTGAGAAAAATATGCCAGTAGATGAAATTATCGAACAAGGTTTTGTTAAAGAGGTGGTTGATAAGATCATCAGATTGGTAAACATGAACGAGTATAAAAGATTTCAGACTGCACCCGTTTTACGCGTTTCTTCAAAGGCTTTTGGCTATGGAAGAAAAATTCCTTTAGTTGCAAAGCATTAAAAAGAAACAAAAACACCTGATTGCCTGATTATTACAATAACATTTCAATTACTGACAAATTTCTTTATTCCTTTTGCCATGTTATTTGATTTTCATACATTTGAAAATGTTTTATAACATATCCGATTTCTAAATTCATACACCAGATCCGATCATGATTGAGAGTGATAAAAAGATTCGAGAGCAAATCTGCCTAGAGGTAATAAACAACCCTAGTTCAGTGTTCAATGTTCTTACTCCAGAAGAAAAAGAAAGCTTGCAAAACAACATGAGTTGTAGCTTTTTTAAGAAGGGTGAATACATTTACAAAGAAGGCGATAAACCACTTGGTCTCATCTCTTTAAAAGAAGGTAAAGTTAAGATATTCAAAGAAGGTGTTGGCGGACGTGAACAAATTGTACGTATGGCTAAACCTGTTGGATTTATTGGATACAGAGCTCTTTTTGCAGAGGAAAACAATATTGCATCTGCGGTTGCCATTGAAGATTGTATAACATGCACTGCGAGCTATGATATGGTTTTAAAGCTTATCAAAACCAATCCAGAGCTTTCTTTAAGTATCATTCGAGCTTTTGCTACCGAACTAGGTTTCTCTAACAACAGAACCGTTACATTGACTCAAAAGCATATTAGAGGACGTTTGGCTGAATCTCTATTATTCCTTCGTGATACTTATGGTTTCGAAGAAGATGAAAAGACAATTATGGTCTATCTTTCGAGAGAAGATATCGCTAATTTATCGAACATGACTACCTCAAATGCTATTAGAACACTATCTACATTTGCTAGTGAAGGTGTAATTGCAATTGATGGAAGAAAAATTAAGATACTTGATAAGGTTAAACTAGATAGAATAAGTAAACTAGGTTAGTTTTACACTTAAGATATATAACTAGGGGATTCATTTATTTGGATTCCCTTTTTTATGCAACTTACATTTATAGCTAGTATCAGTGCATAAAAAAAACCTGAAAGGTATTTCTACCAATCAGGTTATTTCAAAGAGGTTTCCCTCAATATATTTTTAATTACTTAAGTAATTTTTCAATCTCAGCTTTAAGCTCATCGCCAAATACTTTTTTAGCAACAATAATTCCATTCTGATCGATAAGAACAGTAGCTGGAATGCCATTTACACCATATAATTTCGCAGCTGCAGAATCCCAATATTTAAGATCAGAAACATGCTTCCAAATTAATCCATCATCTTCTATTGCTTTCAACCATTTAGCTTTATCCTTATCTAAAGAAACACCCAAGAATTCAACGCCTTTAGGATTTAGTTCGTTGTAGATTTCAACCATATGTGGGTTCTCTCTACGACAAGGACCACACCATGATGCCCAGAAATCAATTACTACAACCTTACCTTTAAGACTAGAAAGGCTAAGAGGAGTTCCTTCAGGTGTATTTAAAGTAAAATCAGGAGCTGGCTGGCCAACTGCAACATTCTTTAAAATATCAAGTTTCGATTTAATAGCTAGAGCGCTACTTGATGCTTTTACATCTTCACCAAAAGCATTATACAATGCTTCCATCTCAGAGACCTCAAGTTGATTCAATAAATTTCTATAAGCAATATAAGATGCTGCTACAGAGTTTGCGTTATCCTTCACAAAAGATTTCACAACCTCTAATTTCTCAGCCTCTAAAGTTTCATATTCTTTTACTGCTTTTTCAGCTCCAGCTTCATCCTTTTCTGACATTGCTTTTTTATATGCAGTAACAATAGGCTTCTGCATAGCTTTAAATTCAGTCATTTTAGTACCAAAACTGCTATTAAGATCTTGTGAAACAGAACCTGTAATTTTTGCGTCTCTTAAGTTATCCATATTAGCCTCTACAGAAATAGGTGCATTTTCAAGAAATACAGGAATCGCACCTCTTTTATCATCAATTTGTAAATAATACAAATCAGCAACTGCAACGCTACCTTCTAGCTTAAAAACACCATCTACGATATCAGCAGAGTCAATTTTTACAAGTTCTCTACCCTTCTCAATATTCAAATAGATTTTCCCTTCTGATTGACCTTCAATCTTACCTGAAAGCACATATTTTTTTTGAGTATCGCAAGCAGCAAAAAGAACTGAAATTGCAGCTACTGCGAATAGTAATTTCTTCATAATAAACGTATTTGATATTTTTGATTAATATTCTGTTAAAGCTAATTATAAAATTTGAGTCGAGAAATATATTTCGATAAGTGTGTCTTACATACTATAAAGCTTAGAAATAATAAGATCTACGAGCTTATACGACTATTCATCTCCTTTTTTAACCTCATCATAATAGGTATTCAAGAGTTTATAAGCAGCAATAAACGAGCTCATTTCATCATTCAACACTTTATTTTCAAAATCAGGGATCATACCCTTAATTTTATTATTGTGATAAAAATTATCACGTAATTGTTCATTTATGGTTTCATACATCCAATATTTCGCTTGCTCACTTCTACGAACCCCGAAATAATTATTTTCGTTTGTATGCTTACAATAATCCATAATCATATCCCAAATTTCATCAATACCAGTTCGCTCGATAGATGAACAACTCAATACCTTAGGTGACCATTTTGAAGGTGATAATGGAAATAGATGTAGTGCATTCTCAAACTGTACACGAGCCAATTTTGCTTTAGTAATATTGCTACCATCACATTTATTAATAGCAATGGCATCAGCCATTTCCATAATACCACGTTTGATACCTTGTAGCTCATCTCCTGCACCCGCGATTTGAATCAGTAAAAAGAAATCTACCATAGAATGCACGGCAGTTTCAGACTGACCAACACCAACTGTCTCAATTAAAATGGTGTCAAAACCTGCAGCTTCACAAAGAATCAAGCTCTCACGGGTTTTTCGTGCAACTCCACCCAAAGAACCAGCCGAAGGCGAAGGACGAATATAAGCATGTGGGTCTACTGCTAGATCCTCCATACGGGTTTTATCTCCTAGAATACTTCCTTTAGTTCTTTCACTACTTGGGTCAATTGCCAAAACTGCAAGTTTATGTCCCATGCTAGTTACGTGCTTCCCAAATGCTTCAATAAAAGTACTTTTACCAGCACCTGGCACACCTGTAATCCCAATACGAGTTGATTTTCCAGAGTGAGGTAAACAACGCTCAATAATCTCCTGAGCTACCTTCTGATGTTCGAATTTCGAGCTTTCAACTAATGTAATAGCTTGACTCAAAATAGTCATATTCCCATCTAAGATACCTTTAACGTAATCTTCAACAGAATATATTTTTCGTTTCCTATTTTTTAAGCGTGCTGCAATGTTCGGATTGATTGATGGTGGTCGACTAATGCCTGCATTAACCTTTAAAGCCTTAAACGAGGAACCATTTTCTATATGACATTTATCTTTTTTATCTACCATGCTTGTATCTTTTGGTCAATAACGATTAGTAACAATAGTTATTTAAGTCGGTGATCTAACAATTAGAAAATGCTACATCATTGTATTATTTAATGCAAAATTAAAAAAATCATGCTTATGAATAAATAAATAGACAGAAACAATCAGTTCATATTTATAAAAAAAGGTTGTCGAAAATAAATCCGATCAACCTTTCATTATTTTCACTTTGCAATACTTAAAATATCGCCATTATATCTAGTTTGCCTTTGGCATAACAACATTACCCATTACACGCAGATCAATACTTGAGGCTTTAGGTGCATTTGTTATTACTGTAATACGCTTATTTTGGCGACCGCGCTTTGCTCTAGAATTAAAAACCACTTTTAATTCAGTTGATTCTCCTGCTTTTATAACCTTTGATGCAGGAGATATAGCAGTGCAGCCACATGAAGCTTTTGTTTTTCTTATTATAAGATCAGACTTCCCAGTATTCTTCATAATGAAAGTATGCTCAGCTTTTTCACCTTGAGTCAATTCACCAAAATTGAAAACTTTTTCTTCGAATTCTAACATAGGAGCATTTTTCAATTCATCATCAGATAGTTTAGCAAAATCTTCAGTAATATTAGCACTGATGGTTAAACGATTTCGTGGAGCAAACTTCCCATTGATTAATAAATCCAAATAGTCAGTAACAAAACCCCAATCATGCTTTTTAGATGCATCATATACAGCAATTATTTTAGCTCTAGTTTTAGGAGCAATTGTTTCTGGAACAAGCTTAATATTTAAATGTGCAGGAATTCTTCTAAACCCAACAGTCATTACACTATCAGTATCATTGTATACCTCTAGCATCGCTTCTTTAATTTCATTATTCTTCACTTTAGTTAATGGCAAATGATTGTTTGTCATTCGTAATCCAGCCATTAAACGAGGAAAAGAATCTTGAACAGTTTTAACACGGGCAGTAACGGCTCCTTTTATTCGAAGAATCGAGATTGTAGGATTTGTGTTTGCTGTTATAGTAATTGACTTATTGAATGGCCCTGGACGATTTTTAGGATCGAAAGTTACTTTAATAAACCCCTTTTGACCAGGAGCAACAGGAGCCTTACTCCAATCTGGAGAAGTACAACCACAAGATGAACGCACATTCTTTATAATAATTGGACTTGTACCTTTATTAACAAATTCAAAAGAATAGAGTTGTTTCCCTTTTTCTTCCTTAAGGGTTCCAAAATCGTGGATTTTTGAGCTGAACTCCATTACCGGCTTTGTTTTCTGAGCATTTACCCCAAAGCTTGATAATATTAATCCTATTAGTAGAAAACGAAAAAATTTCATAATTTTTGTATTTTAAGAACACTCCAACACACTTTAAATAAGAAGTCAGAATTAAGGTTGTAATAAATAAGTTCAGATTTAATCAGGTAAAATATTTCACACAAAAATAATTAAAATCTGACGAAGCTACCATATTATACCGTTAAATACTTGTTAATGATTATTAAAAACAACTCATTCACTCAATAAATATAGATATTTTATTCATTAACACTTATCATATTTAAAACAAGCAATTCAATTCATGTACATTTTATTTAGATATTGATACTTAAGCTGAAATTCCTATTTTTACTTTCCATACCTTTAAACTATACACATGCAAGTTTCAAATTTATGACTACTCATTGTTATTGACCTAAATGCAGGTCTTGTTGGTGGTAGCTTAGGTGTTGGAGGAGGAATTGTTATTGTACCAGCTCTTATGTTTTTGTTTGAATAGAGCGAGCATCAGGCTCAAGGAACAAGCTTAGCTTTTATGCAACCTCCCCTTGGAATACTTGCTGCCTATAATTATTATAAGGAAGGACATGTTGATATCAAAGTCGCTCTAATATTGTGTCTTGCATTCGCTGTAGGAGGCCATTTTGGTTCATTGGTATCAGTCAATCTTCCTGCAAAAACTTTGAAAAAGATATTTGGATTCTTCATGCTATTTGTTGTAATAAAATGATTTAAGAAAAATAAACGCCTTACTGTATTAACCAGATTAGAATATAATTTATGGATCAAATCATAAATAAAATAAAAGAACTTAGCCACGAGTATCTTGAAGAAATAAAAACAATTCGAACCCATCTTCATCAGAATCCTGAATTATCATTTGAGGAATTTGAGACATCAAAGTTTGTTCAAAGGCAACTTGACTCTTATGGAATATCATACAAGAGTGGATTTGTAAAAACAGGTATCGTTGGAAAAATCGAAGGTAAGAATCCCAATAAAAAAGTTTTGGCGCTCCGTGCCGATATGGATGCCTTGCCTGTCTGTGAAAATAATTCTCATTCAATCTGTTCAAAAAATGAAGGTGTTATGCATGCCTGTGGTCATGACATGCACATGGCTAGCTTGCTCGGTACTGCGAAAATCCTCAATAAATTAAAAGAAGAATGGGAAGGAACTATTTTACTTATTTTCCAACCTGGTGAAGAATTACTACCTGGTGGTGCTAGAATGATGATGGAAGAAGGTGCATTAAGCCCTGAGCCGGATTTGATAATGGCTCAACATGTTTTGCCTGATATGGAGTCAGGTCATATTGGCTTCCGTGAAGGGATGTATATGGCTTCAGGAGACGAAATTTATCTAACCATAAAAGGTAAAGGTGGACATGGAGCTATGCCTCATAAATGCGATGATACTATTTTAATTGCTTCTCATATTGTAGTTGCTCTACAGCAAATTGTAAGCCGACATGCCGATATTCGCATACCAACAGTTCTTACTTTTGGAAGAATGATAGCTGAAGGTGCTACAAATATAATTCCTCAAGAAGTGAAGCTTTCTGGGACATTTAGAACAATGAACGAAGATTGGCGAGCAAAAGCTAAACAACTCATTACTGACATTGCTCAGTACACAGCTAAAGGTATGGGAGCAGAATGTGAAGTAGATATTAAACATGGTTACCCATTCTTAGTCAACGATATTAATTATACCCGTTCTGCTAAATCGGCTGCAATTTCATTTTTAGATTATGAAAGAGTTGAAAATATGGATATTAGAATGACAACTGAGGACTTTGGTTTTTATTCTCAAAAGTACCCTTCATGCTTTTATCGATTTGGTGTAAAAAAAGAAGGATCAGGTGGTTTGCATACCTCTAATTTTCAGGCAGAAGATGAAAGTTTAGAAACATCAATGGGAACAATGGCATATTTAGCGATAGATTTTTTAAATAACGAAGATGAAAATTAGTCTGAAATATTGCCCCGAATAAGACTCAATAGTCTTTATTTACTGACCATTGTGGCTTTAGTATATAGAATAACAATATTGATCACTATTTAATCTCTTTTAAAATAATGAATTTCTATTCAATTTTCTTTTTGAGTTTGAAATATGATATTACATTTGCATTAAATATTAACACTAAAAAATAAAACAAAATGGCTTATATAATTAACGACGATTGTATTTCTTGCGGTTCTTGCGAAGGAGAATGTCCAGTTGAAGCTATCTCTATGGGAGATGAGCGTTATGTAATCGATGCAGATCTTTGTACTGACTGTGGTACTTGCGTTGATGCTTGTCCTGTAGAAGCTATTCATCCTGAATAACCGTATCTCTACAGATATAAAAAAAACCGATGATTAGATCATCGGTTTTTTTATGCTTATTTTTCTTAGTTCTTGTATAAGACAAGTTATTCCTGGAAATAAATGCGTTTTACTCTGCGAGAAACTGTGGTTAATATCTCGTAAGGAATAGTGTCTAGCTTATGAGCTATCTTGCTTAAAGAGTATGCATCTCCAAAGATTGTTACCACATCTCCTTCTTCAGCTTCAATATTAGTCAAATCGATCATACACATATCCATACAAACATTTCCAACTACTGGAACTAACTTTCCATTAACCAATACCTCACCTACTCCATTACTCAATTTTCGATTAAAGCCATCAGCATAACCAATCGGGATAATCCCAATGCGACTTCTCCTATCAACTTTACCTTTACGACTATATCCAACAGTTTGGTCCTTATCAACCCATTTAATTTGTGAGATAGTCGTTTTGAGACTACTAACATTCAGCAATATATTCTGTTTCGTTACACTAACACCGTAAAGTCCTATTCCTAAACGTACCATCTCAAATTGGGCATTAGGAAAGCGTTCTATACCTGATGTATTAAGAATATGTCGATCTATACTATATGAGAATGCAGATTGAATCAGATGACTCCATTCTTCAAATTTATGAATTTGAGATTCTGTATAATCATCATGAACTTCTTCATCAGAACCTGATAAATGTGAAAAGATCGATCGTATATGAAACTGAGGATTATCTTTTAGATATGTAATTAACTCATCCAGATCAGAATCAATAAATCCCATACGATACATCCCAGTATCCAATTTCAAATGAATTGGATAATTCTTCAGACCAGATCTCTTAAGAGTCGTTTCAAAATTTTTCAAAACACTTAAGCTATAGATTTCAGGTTCTAAGTTATAGTCAATCATAGTTTCAAAACTATGTAACTCAGGATTCATTACAACAATAGGTGTAATAATACCACTAGTTCGCAAATCCACACCTTCATCAGCTATAGCAACAGCTAAATAATCCACACGATGGTATTGAAGTAGATTTGCAATTTCAGTAGAGCCACTCCCATATGAGAATGCCTTTACCATAACCATTAGCTTAGTTTCTGGCTGCAATAAGGACCTGAAGTAATTCAAATTGTGTACCATAGCTGTCATATTGACCTCAAGAATGGTACGGTGTGCCTTATATTGAAGTGTACTTGATATTCTTTCAAAACGAAAATCTCTAGCTCCTCTTATTAAAACAATCTCATTTTTAAAACCACATGTCTCAATAGCTTTTAAAAAGCTTTCTGTTGTTGGATAAAAAACTGATTCACAGTGAAATCTTTCAAAATGAGAAGAAATTCTCTCTCCTATACCAATAAACTTATCGACTTTATTTAATCTGATTAATTCAGAAACCTGAGTATATAAATCTTCCGATTGGAAACCAGATTGGAAAATATCTGAAAGCACGACTGTTTTCTTTCTCCCTTGGCTATGCTGATTCATCAGATCTAAAGCAATTGCAAGAGATCCGAAATCAGAATTATAAAAATCATTTATTAAAAGGCAATTATTCTGTCCTTCTTTTAACTCCAATCGCATGGCCACAGCCTGCAGTTCATTTAAACCAGCTGAAATTTGTTTATCAGATAAACCAAGATGAAGCAAGCATAACCAACAATGCATGGCATTCTCAATTGAAGCAGTATCACAAAAAGGAAGATTAATTTCCTTCTCTTCACCCTTATACAGTGCCTTTATTTTTGTGTTCTTACCATCTGCAAATTCTGATAGAATTTGCAAGCTTGCTCTTTGTGTTCTAGACCAACTTAACAACTCTTTTCGCTCTTCGTATTGACAGACAATTTCCGGATCAACTGTAGCATCATCACTACAGTAAACAATGCAATCGCACGATTTAAAGAGCTTTAACTTCTCCAGAAGTAATGATCTTGAATTTTTAAAGTTCTCACGATGAGCGGAACCTAAATGCGTAAATATCCCAATTGTTGGTTGAATAATATTTTGCAAGTTTTCCATTTCATCTGGCATTGAAATTCCAGCTTCAAAAATCCCAATCTCATCCTCTTGGCACATCTGCCATACCGAAATAGGCACACCAACTTGTGAGTTATAAGATTTAGGGCTTCTTACAATGCGATAAAAAGGATTTAAAACTTGATACAACCATTCTTTAACAATCGTTTTTCCATTACTTCCCGTTACAGCAATAACTGGGTAAGTAAACATTTTACGATGATGAGCACAAAGCTCTTGCAAGGCTGTTAAGGTATCTGAGACAAGAATAAAATTACAGTCGTCGAAAAGACTATAATCAATTGTCTCACTTACTACAAAGGCTCGAATACCCATTTTATAGAGATCTTCGATATAATTATGACCATTATGTCTTTCACCCACTAAGGCAAAAAATAAAGTCTTTGATGCTAAAACTAGTGTGCGACTATCAATTGATAATCTATCAATTTCAAAATCACCTTTACCAATTAAAGTCCCACTAACAATTTGGCTAATATGATTCAATTGATATGTTTGAGATGAATTCAAAATTAGATCTTAAATAATTAATTTATGGTAAGATAAGTAATTAATTGTTTTGAACCTTGTTATAACATACTCTACACAAAGGCTCGTAGGCATCTTTCTCTCCCAAAAGAACAAGTTTATTAGTATCGGAAAGGCGATGTGAATATTGAGCTAAATTACCACATTGCATGCAAACCGCATGAACCTTCGTTACATATTCGGCAGTGGCCATCAAGCCAGGAATTGGACCAAAAGGATTGCCTTGGAAATCCATATCTAAGCCAGCAACAATTATTCGTATCCCCTGATTTGCAAGTTCATTACAAACATCTGCAAGACCTTCATCGAAAAACTGAGCTTCATCAATTCCAACCACATCAACATCGCTAGACAATAGTAAAATGTTTGCTGCAGTTTCAACCGGCGTTGATCTAATTGCATTGGAGTTATGTGACACAACTTCATCATCAGAATAACGTGTATCAACCTTAGGTTTAAAGATCTCTACTTTTTGCTTCGCTATCTTTGCACGATTCAAACGTCGGATCAACTCTTCCGTTTTTCCAGAAAACATTGAACCTGCCACTACTTCAATCCATCCTCGACTGCCTGCACTACTAATATCGTTTTCAAGAAACATATTTATTTTCTTTAGTCATTTTACTTCGTCACACAAAAATAAGAAAAGCTCTAAATTTATTTAGTAATTTGCGGGATATTATCACGAAGTTGTACTCTGCTGAAAATCAGGCGAAAATTCAAACTCGCCTTTTGAGTGACCAACTGGTAATTAGAATAAAACCGACCTATTTACAAGCTCTTACAGATACTTCCACAATAATCAAACATTAGCAAATCGCTTATTTTGAAAGAATCCGTATTAATCAAGTTAGCAATACAAATAGGTTATTTTCTTTTCTATCATTCAAGATGATTTTAATCTTTATGGTTAAAACTCTTCTTTAAATAATTTTAAGAAATGATGAATAATAATCTGATCATTAAACTGATTAAAAACAACATAGGCGAAATACAGAACTTAATCATTCATTTTCAAAATGAAGAGGATGATTTGAACAGTGGATTTCCTTTACTTGAATCTCGACTAAATAGTTTAAATAAAGACATCGAAATTCTAAAACTAAATCTAAGTAAGCAAGAGATTATTTCTGATCCAAAGCTAGATACAATAGATTCTAAAAATCAACTTAACCCAACAAATCATAATGAGAAAGATATAGTTCTGGATACAAAGGAGACAATAACTTCTGAGCCTATACATTCAGACGTTGAACATCAAACGAAAGAGCAACCTATTGATAAAGTTGAACAAACTGTTTCAACTCTTAATGACAAGCTTCAGGGATCAAGAGTTAATAATCTACAAGAGAAGATTCAAAAGTCTAAACTAAAAGATATTCAGTCTGCCATAGGTATAAATGATCAATTCTTATTTATCCGTGAACTTTTTGAGAATAATTCTGAAGAGTACAAGTTGGCAATAAACTATATCAATTCCCGAGGTGATTATAATGAAATCATTTCCCATTTTAACAAATCCCAAAAATGGGACAATGAAGATGTTACCGTTATTCAATTCTTTGATTTAATCAAAAGAAAGTTAGAATAAAATAATTACGAATGCCTTTTCACCAGTAATCATTACAATCTACTTATCTTTGGCAGATAATTAAAAATAGCAATACTCTTTTCATGTCAAAACTTTTCATAGTCCCAACTCCAATTGGAAATCTCGAAGATATAACCATTCGAGCTATTAACGTACTTAAGTCTGTAGATGTTATTCTAGCTGAAGACACACGTACTTCAGGCTTTTTATTGAAACGATATGAAATTAGTAAGCCTTTAATTTCTCACCATAAGTTTAACGAACATAGAGCTTCTCAGCAAATTGTAGATCGTATTAAAGCAGGACAAAGCATTGCTTTGATTTCTGATGCTGGAACTCCAGCAATTTCAGATCCAGGTTTTTTTCTAGTAAAACATTGCATTGAGAATGATATTGAAGTGGAGTGCCTTCCAGGAGCTACTGCTTTTGTTCCTGCACTTGTTAATTCTGGCTTGCCAAATGAACGATTTTGCTTTGAAGGATTTATACCTCAAAAGAAAGGTCGTCAGAACAAACTAAACGAATTAGCAGAAGAACAGAGAACAATGATTTTTTACGAATCACCTCACCGATTAGTCAAAACATTGACTCAATTTGCCGAATTTCTAGGTGAAGATCGTAAAGCATCTGTATCAAGAGAAATTACTAAACTATATGAAGAAAATACAAGAGGAACACTCTCAGAACTAATAGCTCATTTCAGTGCGAAAACGGTTAAAGGTGAAATTGTAATTGTCGTTGCTGGAAAAGTGATCGAAAAAAAGAAGAAAGAATACATCAAAAAAGATCGAATGTAATTCTCAGTTTATGAAAATGGTATTTTAAGAGATTAATCTTCATTGGTAAACTTAGGGCATGATATTGCTTTATCTCCTATTTTCTTAGCCTTTCTTTTACGTTCTAATCGCTTTACACTTCTAGGATTGGAATAATTATAGTTATAAGTTAAAGATATCTCTAAACCACCCTTACTTGCAGATGTGAGTTGCAAAGCAGATACATCAATATCATAAGAAAGAAGAAACTTAAATCTATTCTTTTGGAAACCAACTGTCGGGATAATATCCTCCTTATTTCGGTACCATAAACCGTAATGCAAAACAATGCCTTTTTTCCCGGCAGCCATTGCAAAGTTTGCTCCAAATACAAATTCGGTACTTAGATATTCACGCTTGTACAGAAACTCAGGCTTAATATATAATCTCGGACCAATTTTAGTTTCTAGCCCACCATGAAAGTTATAACTCCTTTTAAGATTGTTTGTAATCTCATAGAAAGATTCATTAGGTTGGTTGATATGAGAAACAGCCACTCCTAAAAAGTATCGTGTTTTCCCTCTAAAATATGTAAGAGCTCCACCCAAAGAGATATCAAGGTAAAATAAGGATTGTGTTTCAGGCAACTCTTCCGTGGGTTTACTAAAAATTGCCCCATCCCATTGATCATCAAAAACAAGCTTATTATAATCAACTGATTTATTAACTAATTCAATCCCCAAACCTCCATGAAAAAATAAAGTATTCGCTTTATTTAAGCTTTTATTTAATGATGTTGTCAACATTATCTGATTCGTTTTCAAACCTCCAACACCAGCTTTATCATTGAAAATTACACCACCAATTCCCAACCATGACGCACCTAAGTATGGGAATGAAAGTTTTCCATCGATATAAGCAGCCTGAGAAACAAAAGGAGTCGTAACAGAATTCCATTGATTCCTATAGTTAACTCCTGTTCTAATATTATAATCTGAATTTCCTGTTAATGCAGGATTTAGGTATATAGGCATCGCGTAGAACTGAGATGAGTATACCTGTTGGGCAGAGACACTCTTCAATCCTAAAAGGGTAATAAATACAATAAGTAGTATTTTATATTTATTCATACTCGAACTATAGAATAGCTTTAAACGTGATATCCAATCTTCTTTAACACAGGAATTAGGGATAACAAATTTATCAAAACAAAAGGGTAATAAAACTTATTACCCAAAAACATAGTGCGTTAAATTACAACTAATTTTTCAACCAAAGCTACACATTTTTCTCTATTCATAACATAAAAAATATGTTCTATCAAAAGTGTAATTTAATCAATTATAGAATTAAACAAACTGTTGCAATTTATCTAAGCAAAGTAACTTCTCCTCTTTGTACTTCCGTTTTGTTGTCATCCAAAGTCACCCTCAAGAAATACATATAAGTATCCATTCTTTGTAGTTCACCTTTATAAGTTCCATCCCAACCGATATCTAATCTATTTGATTGAAAGATTTTTTGACCACCACGGTTATGTATTATAAATGTTACAGACTTAACATTATCGTACTCTCTTACTGTCAGTTGATCGTTTCTTCCATCACCATTAGGTGAAAATCCAGATGGAAGGTATCTTCTTCCTTTTGAATAAATATTTACAGAATCTCTTCCAACACAATCTTCAGTTCCTGTTACTTCAACAGAGTAGTTACCTGTAGAACTTACCTCAATCACAGAAGTAATTTCATTAGTGGACCACACATAAGACACACCATCATTACCAGCATCAAGCTCAACAATTTCTCCAACTTCAAGTTTTCTATCATCACCAAGGTCAACAATCGGTGCAGCGTTGATAATAACATCAACACAAGCTGTTTCCTTATTACCAAGATTATCAGTTACCTCAACACAGTATTTACCTTTCTTAGTTGCGTAAATCTCTTGTCCTGTTTCACCACCTGGAATCCAATTATAAGTCACATCATCAGCATCTACGTTAAGAATTGGTTTTAGGTATGCACTATCACCTTCACATATTTCAATAAAGTCACCTAAATCAACTATTAAAACAGAGCCTGCTATTAATTTTATGTCATCTCGATTTAAACAATTATTACTATCGGTTATCTCAACCCAATAATCACCTTCATCAGAAACATCAATAGTTTGTGTTGTAGCCCCTGTATTCCATAAATATGTAGAGCCTGACGCGTCACCTGCATCAAGTGTAATACTTTCGCCGTCT
The DNA here is from genome assembly GCA_963977525.1 of uncultured Marinifilaceae bacterium. Classification (GTDB taxonomy): domain Bacteria; phylum Bacteroidota; class Bacteroidia; order Bacteroidales; family Marinifilaceae; genus Ancylomarina. The sequence goes on along the minus strand of CAXBPC010000026.1, from coordinate 6,933 downwards.
GGAATATTACGGTCAGAACCAAGATCTACAATAGGTAACGCGTTAAACGTAACTAATATTTCATCACGCTTAACATTATCTGACTCATCAGTTACAACAACTGAATATGTCCCTGATTCTGTAACTGTAATAGTTGGAGTATCAGCTCCATTACTCCATAAGTAACTATAAGTTTGAGCAACAGCCGCCGTTGGTTCTGGATTAAGAATTACGACATCATTTATACATGCAAATTTGTCTTCTCCTAATTCAATAACAAAATCAATAAACTCTACTACATTAACATCAGCATAAATTGTGTCCCCATAACAATTGAAAGCACTTCTTTCAATTAACTTAACCTGCTTAGGTCCAAGTTCTGTTCCCCACTGAATATCAAATGTCAATTCTGAATGAAGTTCATCAGCTAATAATCGAGTATTTTCATTCAATACAGTTGCTCCATTTGGAGGGAATATTTCATAGCTATTTGCATCATGTCTCAAAATATTTGCTGAGTACGATTGCAAAGTGCCTGCCATTACTGTTGGCTCAAAATCCAAGAATTTGGTGTCAGGAAGTGGTAAGATATCAATCTGCTTTGAATGTTCATCTGTATCTTCCACAACTTTCAGGCCTGAAGTACTCATTGCTTCAACAATCATTATCTCAGAAGATGATCTTCCTCCAGTTGTATTTGGAATTGTAACAACAAAATCAAAGGTTCTATTCCAAATCTCACTTGCTCCTTCAGGCATTTCAGCCGGTTCTCTATCAATAGAGTACTTAAATGTCCATGGCAGCGGTCCTGTATAATGAACTGTACAACTAATTTCAGCTCTAGGGTTAAAACCATTACTAGCAGAACAAGCATAAGTATCAGATAAATCATCAAAAACTATTGTTGGAGGATCACCTAATACAGCCACCTGGATAATTATTGGTTCTCCAAGGCATCGATTTACCTTATCAACAGGATAAGCTCTCACTTCATAATTACCTTCAATACTAAATGTATATTCTTCAGTTATATTAGTATCTGAAAGTAGATTAATTGTAGTTCCCGCATCAACACTATAAATTTCCCAACGAAAATCTATAGCTATATTTGCATCTGCTTTAAAGCTTAATGCTGTTCCCTTAACTACATTATTCTGCGCCGCAACAACCCATCCTCCTAGGAGGATAGCTATTGCTGTTAGCAGTGTTTTATGTAGTAAGGTTCTAAACATTTATTCTTATTTCAAATTAGAAAATTATACCACCTGTAATCGTTGGTTTTGGAAGAACTGTAATAATTCTTGTATTCTTAGCAACATCAGCATCTACTAACACAGCTGCTCCATCATCAGTAATCGCACTTACAAGTACAACTTTATAATCGACAGAAGTAATTCCACCATTTATAAACTGATTAGCAACCGTAATTGTCGTCGCAGCAGTAACATCAGTCAAAGTAACATCAGCACCAATAGGAGTATCTGTAGGATCAAGTAGTCTATACACTAGATCGTATGGAGCTAAACCATCTGTGAATTGAACAGAAAATGAGCTGCTTCCACCACTTGCTCCACCACCATCAACATTTCCATCTAAATCAGAACATGTTGTTGCGTTATCAACAGCAGCAAATAAAACAGATGATGCACCTAAAACTTCTACTGAAATAGTTTCAGTCTCAGAGATACATGTTGTAGCTGTTTCGGTCGCAAACACAGTGATATTATAGTTTCCTGCGGCCTGATTCCAATCTATACTAATAGAATTACCTGTAACAGCACTTACATCAGTATTAGTTCCTACCACATCAACAGTCCAAGTATATGTATAACCAGCTACAGCAACTACATTGTAAGGATGTGTAGTACCCAAAGTCACTTGTTGTTGTGCATTTGCCAATCCGACAAAGCCAAACGCTAAAATTATAAAAGAAAGTATTTTTTTCATATCAATATGTATTAAAAGCTAATTGTTGGTTTAGCTGGAATAGGATTAATAGTAATCACGTAATCTTCATTAATAGCTAGTGGGTTAAAAATAACACCATTTTTGTCTTTCACCTGAACAATAGTAACAGTTACATTAGCAAAACCTGGAGTTACTGGATCAGCAATGACAATTCCTGGAATATTAAACTTATTACCTGTACCTATAGTTGCTGTTTGTATCGCTCCACCGTCAATTTTAAATTGCACCTCCATATCATAATAGGTAGCAGCAGGAGCACCTCCAGCTAATGTCACATCAAGAGTAATTTCCATACCTGATGCAATATTTGCATCGTCAGCACAATAAACATTTACAGTTCCAGCATCAAAAATGACAGCATAGTCATTAGTTGCTACATCAACTTGAATTGCGTATTGGTTCGTACAACTTGTCGATGTTGTAGTCGTTTCAACTAATACGTAGAAAGTTCCATTAGCAGTCCAAGTAATTTCTTTCTGATAATCTTGTACATCAGTCAATGTAAATTCACCACCTGTTCCATCAATAATAGTTCCAGCACTATTAATAACTGTCCAAACCCATGTTTGGCCTGCAGGATTGGGAACAGTGTATGTATACTTACCACCAGCAACAACACCTGTCTGCGTATCATCAACGGTTGGTACTTGAGCATATGTCGTTCCATAAATACCTATGCTAAAGAAAGCAAGTAATAATAATTTTTGTAGCTTTTTCATATCTAGTTCGATTAGTTGTTTATTGTTATAATAGGTTTAGCAGGCAGAGCATAAATTGTTCTTGTATGCACTTCGTCTCCCACAACCTTCTTGAGCACTCCTCCAAACTTTGTAGTAGCACTCATTATTGTTATATTATTTGTTGTATTTGAAATTTCATTTTCAATTATACCCGTAATTTGGAACAATTTATCTGCAAAATTTACAATTGCAGTTCTATCAGCAAAATCACCATCTAATCGATAATTTACTGTAATTGGGTATTGTGATACTAGTAATTCATTTCCAGAATCAAACATCACTTCCATTTCTGTACTAAATTGTGGGTCCAAATCTGCACAATCATCAGATGTTAAATTTTTAAATGCAATTGTAGGCGTTGACACCACGGTGTATTTCCATGCTTTCTTATTTGAACAACCATTTGTTCCCAGAGCATCCATTGTCAAGTAATACTCCCCCTCTTGAAGCCATTCAACCATTATTGAATTTGGCTCTCCTGTAACAGGTGTAAGTGTACATTCCAAAGCCGTAGCCTCGATTGTCAATAAATTATTTGTATAAACTTTCCAATCATATGTTTGAATATCAACATCTGTCGGAATTTCATATTTGTATTCAGAATTAAGCACAACAGTATATGCACCCTGCCCACTTGCCGAAGCAAGTGAGAGGATGAATATGGTAAATACCATAAGTATTTTATATGTTGTGTTAATTTTCATTAATTACTATTAATTAACTTCCTGATATTATTCCAATTGTAGGAATATCATTAAATGTATGAGTAGCAGAATTATCTGTACCGTCATCATCAGTAACATTTGTCACTAAATCTTTAGTATTTGCAGCGCTAATTTTCAATTCAACATCTGGAGTTGAAATCGCATTATTTACAGTTACTGTAACTAATATATAATCCTGATCACCACCTATTGTGTAACCTGAAACATCAGCAATTGTAGTTCCAGAAGCATCTTTCACATTAGATATTGTTGCTCCAGCTATTAAAGCATCAAAGTCAACTATCCAACCATTTGTCGTATTAGTAAACTCACGGTTCACACGATATACCACACCTGAAGTACCTAAACTATATGTTCCTTCATTAACAATAGGACTTCGTGATGTCTCGTCTGGACATGTAAGAGGAGTAATATCACTAGCTCCAGAAGTATTTACAGTACCAGGTGTTGCGGATCCTGTAACATCTGCGATAAGAGCATTAAATGCTCCTGTCTGCACATCAATCATATATCCTTTTAAGTTAGAACAAGTTGCATCACTTACTTCTAAAAACAGATAATATTTATTTGTTGCAGAACCATTCCACTTAATTGTTACTGAAGAAATGCCAATACCAGTCAGTTGATTAGTAAATCCTACTGTATTAAAATCAGCAGCAACAGTATAGGCAGCAGTCGATACAAATTCGTATTCTGTCGCAGCCAAAGGCGATGATCCATCAGCCGTTTTAGATATCCACCAAGTTGTTGTATTGGCTGCACCTACTGCATCGAATGAATAAGTGTGAGTAGACCCTGGATATGGCAAACTGTATGTACTTTGTGCCTTTGTGAGTTCTGTCGAACCAAAAAGAACAACTAGTGCTATTAAAATTTTATAAATATTTTTCATCTTGTTTCTATATTAACTTATTATGATCCCGTGAAACTTCCGATTGCTGGCATTGTACTAATAGTATGTCCAACTGAGGCAGGCATTGCTACTGGAATAACACTTGTAACATCATCTGCAGCATTTTTCACTTCTAATGTGAATACAGGAGATTCATTAGTTACATTATCTACAACAATTACGATTGTTGCATTAGCTACAGTATAATTATTCACAGGCACATTAATGGTCCCACCTGTTGTTCCTGCTACTGCAAGACCACCCTCGATACTATATGTAAATGCACCAGTACCAACTTGAGTAATATCAAAATCAAAAGTCCAATTATTCGTAGAACCTGATCTATCAATTTCAAAAGTTAAAGTCGTTTTTCCTGAATTATAAGAACTCTCAAGAGGATTAAACCCATTAATTAAATCAGGACATGATGGACTTGTTCCAGCATCTGCCAAAGTAACATTGAATGCATTTGTTGTAGGCGTAATCATTACAGATTTAAAGTTTTCACATACTGTAGCATCTGAAGTATCAAATACACGAACAAATAAATATACACCTGTCTGTACAGAACCAGCAGCACCATATTTTGCTGCAGCAGTTAAATCCCAAGTGATATCCACAGAAACTTCGCCTCCGCTTACCACACCACCTAAAATACCATCTACGGGCGCATCACCAACTAAAATTCCATAATCAGTAATCAATCCTGCCTGAACAATTCCATTAGGATTAGTACTTACATAGAATTCATAATCCAAACCATCAGTTATACCATCAAAGGTATATGTATGAGTTGCACCGTCATATGGAGCAATTGCAGTACTTTGTGCACTTAATTCACTTGCAAAGGAGACTAAGCCGAAACAAATAGCGAGAGATAATAATAACTTTTTCATATTATGTGTTTTTTAGATTTTTCTAATTAAAAGAACCAATAACTGGCATTACTTTAAGAACATGCGTCACATTCGTTGGATTAACTGTATCAGTTGCTCCATTTGTATCAGCACCACCTGTAACGGCACATGTAATACTTAAGGCTGTTCCTGGAATATTGGCAACATCAAATGTAACTAATACATAATTTGCATCATCTGAGGCAGAGATTGTAGCACCTGCTCCGCTTGCAGACGTTCCATCCGTTGTATAAGCAAAATTACTTGCTACTACTCCAGCACCTGAAACTGCAAGATCGAAACTCCAAGCTGCAAGAGATGAACTTCTATCTATTCTAACCTGAACTTGTGTTACCCCTGCATTATAAGCACCATTATTACTTGAAAATGATCCACCAAACTCTGGACAATGGTTACCGGAAACATTATCCGTTCCATCTGATGTAGCAGGAGTACCAGCTCCCGTCACATTAAGAAGAGCTAAGTCAAGATCATTGGCTGGTGTTACTGTATAATATCTTGTATTCGTACAACCAGCAATATCTGCTTCTACGAAAACGTATAAAGGTGTTGCTAATGCAGCCAAATTATTTCCCCAAGTAATTTCAACACCTTTTAGGTTTGCAATTCCACTTGGGTGAGCAGCACCATATCCAGTAATGGTATAATCAGTTCCATAAACTAACTTAGTAAGACCAGCTACATCAGATGCAACCCACCATGTAAAATCTCCATCGTCAGCAGAAGATAATCCATATGTAAATTTTGATCCTGGCTGAGGAGCGTCTTTTGTTCCTTGCCCAAAAACTGTCGCACTTGACAAAGTCAAGCAAACAGTAGCGATTAGTAGAGTAAATAGTCTTTTCATAGTTGTAAGTTTATTATAATATTCTTATTTCTTCTAATTCATTATTCAATATTAGATAATCCTGGCTTATGCTTTACAGTTATAGTAAAACTACAATCACTAGATAAGCCTGCAACATCAATCACACGGTAAGTAATAGTATTCAATCCCTCTGGAAAATCATATCCACTAGCATCACCATCTGCATCATCTCCAAAATCAACTAATATAGTATTGTCTTTATCTTTTATTTGATATTGTACTGTAAGTACTCCACCACAATTATCTGAATAATTAAGCGGATTTAACTCAATATTTGAAACTACCGCTTTTTGTGTAACCTCATTTGCTGCGCATTCTACTAGATTAGTAGGGCAACTTGATATTATTGGCGCTGTATCGTCAATAGCGGTGATCAGCTGAACAACATTGATACTGTTGCCTGCGGCATCAGTTACTGAATAAGTTCGTGTTACTACATATGGTGAAACTGTTGTTCCTAAACCACCATTGTCTGAATCGGATACAAAAGCTACTGTTGGTGTACTGCAATTATCAGCTTCATCTATCACAACTGTAATATCTGCTGCTGGAACATCACCGATACACTGAACAGCTATACCTGCTGGATTACTCGCTGTTGGATTCTGATCATCAATAGCGGTGATCAGCTGAACAACATTGATACTGTTGCCTGCGGCATCAGTTACTGAATAAGTTCGTGTTACTACATATGGTGAAACTGTTGTTCCTAAACCACCATTGTCTGAATCGGATACAAAAGCTACTGTTGGTGTACTGCAATTATCAGCTTCATCTATCACAACTGTAATATCTGCTGCTGGAACATCACCGATACACTGAACAGCTATACCTGCTGGATTAC
>CAXBPC010000025.1:0-64179 GCA_963977525.1 uncultured Marinifilaceae bacterium | reverse complement strand
AACAACAACAACAACAACAACAACAACAACAACAACAACAACAACAACAACAACAACATGATTCGAACAAGAATGCTTCCTTAATGTATTGCACTAAGGTTCTAAATCTCAAATCTAAAGCTAACAAAGGCCATCAAAATATTTTCGGGTTATTCCTTTACAGACTAAGCTTGTACTATACCTCAATTTCCAAACCGTCATAGGCCATAAAAATGTTCTCGGGCAACTCTTTTGATACGTCTTCGTGAAAACCCAACTGGTGGCTAAAATGAGTTAAGTAGGCAGCTTCTGGTTTCAATTCTTCTATCAAAGCCAATGCTTCTGGAAGCGTAAAGTGAGATAAATGTTTCTCTTTCCTAAGAGCATTTACAACTAACATTTTTAATCCCTTAAACTTCTCCTTTTCTTCAGGAGATATATAATTAGCATCGGTTATATAAGCTAAATCGGCTATTCGGTAAGCATAAACGGGGAGTTTAAAATGCTTAGCTCTTATGGGAATAATTTGAGTTCCATTGATATTAAAAGGCTTGTTTTCTACAGTCCATAAATTGAGTTGAGGAATACCAGGATACCTGAATTCTGCAAACACGTAGGCAAACTCTTGTTTCAAAGAAGCTTGAACTCTTTCTTCAGCATAAATATCTACAGCCTTTTTATTTACCCAATTAAAGGCACGCACATCATCTAATCCGGCTGTATGGTCTTTGTGTTCGTGGGTAAAAAGAATGGCATCCAGCTTCTCAACTTTAGCTCTCAACATCTGATAACGAAAATCAGGGCCACTATCGATAACAATATTCTGTCCATCAACTTCTATTAAAGCAGATGTCCTCAATCGTTTATCTCTTTTATCGGTAGATAAACAAACGGGACATTTACATGCAATAACGGGAATACCTTGCGAGGTTCCTGTGCCTAAAAATGTTAGCTTCACTACTTGTTATTTTTGATTATTGATTTAGGAATATAATATTCAGGTGCGATCAATCGCGTCCCTACTTTAGTCCTTTAACCTTTATCCTTTTCTTTCTATATTCCATTCTAAAAGAAAGGTAGAGTAAATATAATAAAACAAATATTGCCATTACAGCAGAAGGAATAGCAGCTTCTTTACCAAATAAGGTTAAAGCGGTTACAACTGCAAAACCAGAACTCTTAATTGTAAGTAACAATTTTTGTGTCATTGCAACTTCTTTTTTAATACCTAAGCGAGCAGCAATAAATTCGTAAACCCAGCCTAATCCAAAAATACTGAGAAACAAGACTAAAGCAACTAGAAAGAGTACTTCGAAGTTCGAGAAAAAAACCTGTCTATTTAAACCAACTGCGGTAAATATCAATAAGGCAAAACCCCAATCGACTATCTTTCCTCTCACCTTTTCAACTGTTGGTTTAATAGGCTCCCAAAGTAGAAATCGTGAAATAATCATAGGAATTAAAACCAGCTTAATCATACTCATAAAAAGCATGCTTGAGTCGATACCACCATCCACATTACTCAATAAACCAACAATGGCTGGTGCCAAGAAAATAGAACTGATAAAAGCCCCTAGAACACCAACAATCCCATATTTAATATCTCCTTCTAGAATATGAGAAAAAGGTATTACAGCAAGCCCAGGCGGCGTTGCAGCAATCACCACAAAACCTAAGAATAGCTCTGGAGTTGGCATCAGAAAATAGGCTAGGCTAATAATAACGGTTCCAAAAACGAGGTAATTAAGTACTGAACCCAGCAAAAGGGGTTGAATCATTTTCTTTAAAGGAAACAAAGCTTTAGTGCTTAAGCCTGTTGTCGAAAAGATCATGACAATAGCTAATATATAGAAGGTATAAGACTTAAGGTATTCAGCCCAGTCACCTATTGTTAAACCTAGTATTACAGCAAGTATTAGAACGAAATTTCTATCGCGTAAAGTTCGAGTAAATAATTTTATCATTATCAGTATTTTTGCAAAACAAAGATGATACAATTCAAGTCCAATTCAAAATGATTCTAAGTAATAAAATTACCATGATTTTCATGTTCAAGATTCGGATTATGCAAGCAAGTTGTTAATTTTAAAACTTATTAGACGTTCTACACAAAATTTCAAATTAAACAATATGAGTTTCTTCAAAGAGTTCAGCTTTGGCCTTCGTACTTATTCCGAAGCATTAAGTTTCATTTTCAAAAAGAAACTGGCATGGTTTTTCATATTCCCCTTAATCTTTAACATTCTTCTATTCTGGTTTGGTTGGGATATGGTCAACGAATACTCAGATGCTGCAAAACTATATTTACAGAATCAATTTGAGTTGAAGCAAGGTGATTTTTGGGGTTCAGGCTTTCTTAAAACTATGATGGATGCCTTTGTATGGCTAACCTTTAAAATCATGTTTTTCTTGCTCTTTGCTTATCTGGGAGGTTATATCATTATTATACTGATGTCACCCGTATTTTCATACCTATCGGAGCGTACTGAAAAGATGAAAACTGGTATTGACTACCCTTTTAGCCTGAGACAACTTGTGAAGGATGTGCTTAGAGGTGTTATTATTGCCGTTCGAAATTTCAGTATTGAAGTCATTCTTACGCTACTCATGTTTATTCTAAGTTTTATTCCAATTATTGGATGGTTAGCAGCTATCATGCTATTCTTTATATCAGCTTATTTCTATGGCTTCTCTTTTATGGATTATGCCCTCGAGAGAAAGAAGCTAAACCTTAGACAGAGTGTTCAGTTTATGAGAGAGCATAAAGGAATTGTGATTGCTAATGGCTTTGTATTTTCTCTATGCCTAATTATTCCTTTCTGTGGTGTTTCACTCTCTAGCTTTGCTGCGATCATCTCAGTTGTAGCTGGCACACTTGCAGTAAGCGAGATGGGTACAAGGAATTAAAATACGAAACTTCTAAAACTAAAAAAGCCATCCCCTAGGATGGCTTTTCTTATATCATCAATATTATAATTAATTCTGAATATTTGGTAATTCCAGACCATAACCTTTTTTGCGGTCTTCAGCTTTCAATAAGAAAGCAAATACACAAGCAAGAAGAGTTAATCCAACAAAAACCATCCAAGTTGACGAATAGTCAAACATTGGAATTTCACCAGTTTCTCTAAGAGTTTGAATTTTTGCTGATATATCGCCTGCTGGAATACCTTCTGCTCTGAAGGCAGCAATTGCATTTTCGGTTTTCTCATTAACACCTGGATTCGTTTTATCCAAAACAACACCTAATAGAATAGGAACAAGCATAAGACCAATATTCTGAACATAGAAAATGAGCGCATAAGCTGATCCTAACTGTTTTTCAGGAATAATTTTTGGAACTGATGGCCACATAGCTGCAGGAACCAATGAGAAAGCAATTCCCAGTAAAACAACTGCAAAAATAGCTACCCAGGTTGCCGTTAATGCAGGAATGTAGAAAATAGTATGAACGATAACAAGCAATACAGCTCCAAGAATCATTATAGAAGCACCTTTACCATATTTATCGTATATATATCCAAATAATGGTGTTAAAAGAATAGTACCAAAAGGTAAAATTGAAGGAATATCACCAGCTGTAGAAGGGTCAACACCAAACTTGTTCACCATTAATCCTGACGAGAACTTATAGAATGGGAAAACTGCAGAATAGAATAATAAACAAAGGATGGCAATATACCAGAAGCCTTTATTTGAAATAATCACGCCAATATCCGAAATTTTGAAAGGCTCTTCTTCTTCAGCTTCATCTTCTATCTGATTATCCAATTTAGTATCCATTACACTGTAAACAATGAAAAGGATTAAAGCTATACTAAGTGCAATTGTACCTACCAAAACAGATGTAGGAATATCAAAAGCTTTAGCTATACGTGGTGATCCGAATAATGCAAGGAATGAACCTAAACGAGCTAAGGCCATCTCTGTACCCATAGCAAGTGCCATTTCTCTTCCTTTAAACCATTTTACTATTATTCTAGATACCGTAATACCAGCACCTTCGGCTCCTACACAGAATAATGCAAATCCAGCTGCTGAAATAAACACTCTTGAATCGATTCCTATGATAGTAGAACCCATTTCGAAATCACCAGCAAATGCATAATACTTAATAATAGCACCACAAATCATTACTATACCTGATCCTATAGCGGTAAACTTGATACCCATTTTGTCGAGTATTATTCCGGCAAATATGAGCATAAATGCAAATACATTTAAGTACCCTTGTGCACCAGTTACCAGTCCCCAATCGGTACCACTCCATCCGTAAGTACTTTGAATAAGAGTTTGAAGCGGAGAAAGCACTTCCATAAAGGTATATGCAATAAGCATAGTTACCGATACGAGAATTAACACAAACCAACGAGCGCCTGCACTATCTCGTAAAGTCTTTTTAATAGCATCTGTCATTACAATAATTTTAGGGTTTAAATTAGTTTTGGGTTTTAGAGTTTACTAAATTAAGATTAATGCCCAAAAAAACAAACCTGTATTTTGTCATATACAGCAGCTTACGAAAAAAGCCACCCGAAGGTGGCTTTTTTTATATCATATTAAAATATCAGAATTACTCTGTAATATTAGGAAGGTCAAGACCATATCCTTTTTTCTTATCTACAGATCTTAATCTGAAAGCTACTACTAAAGCAGCAACACCACAACCAACCATTAACATCATTGGTTTCGTGTAATCAAGAGCAGCACCTTCGGCTAATCCTTCGTTCGATTGATCCAATACGTATCCTAATAACATAGGGAATAACATTAAACCAACATTCTGAATCATAAAGATCATTGCATAAGCAGAACCTAAACGTGATTCCGGAATAATCTTTGGTACTGAAGGCCACATAGCAGCAGGTACAAAAGAGAATGCAAATCCAAGAACAATCATTGCAGTAAATGCAAAAGCAGTATTACCTGGTAAGAAAGCAAAAATAACGTGAGAGAAAATCAATAATAATGATCCCAAGATCATGATACTTGCTGATTTTCCTTTTTTATCCATGAAAGCTCCAAAGATTGGCGTTAGAACCATGGTTCCAATAGGAAGAAGTCCTACAATCATACCAGAAAGCTCTACAGGGAAACCATATTTTTGAACCATTAAGTCTGGAGCAAATTTTGTAAATGGGAAAATTGCAGAATAAAATAATACACAAAGAAGTGAAATTAAGAGAAAACCAGGATTCTTGAATAACAAGAATACATCACTAGCTTTAAACTCTTCTTCTTCTGAAGCCACAATAGAAGTATCTCCAGCCACCTCAACATCTAATTTCTTATCCATCATGTTATGAACAAGGTAAGCTAACAAACCTATAACTAGAAGAATTACACCAAATGCTAATGGACGTGAAATGATTTTATCAGCACCTGTCATCCAAGGAGAAGCAGAGAATGCGATTAACATACCACCACGAGCACAAGCCATCTCAAGACCCATTGCAAGTGCCATCTCTTTTCCTTTAAACCATTTTACAATGATTCGAGAAACAGTAATACCAGCAATCTCAACACCAACTCCGAATAACGAATATCCAATCATAGCCATCTTCAACGAAGGCTTATAGTCAGTTAAGAAAGAGTTAAGGAAATCATATCCTAAACCACCATTATTAAAAGTATCAGTCATGGCGTAATAGTTGAAGAAGGCTCCAACAATCATAATACCAACAAAGAAAGTACCTGTGAAACGAATACCTGCTTTGTCAAGGATAATCCCACCAAAGATAAGCATCAAACAGAAAACGTTCAATACAGAATAAGAACCTGCAAATGTTCCATAAGATGAATTAGACCATCCCATTTGATCACGCAACATTCCTTGTAAAGGAGACATGATATCTGTAAAGAAATATCCTGTAAGCATCAAGAAGGAAACCGTTAATAAAACGAACCATCTTGCACTTTTGCTATCTCGAATAGAGAGACTAGCAGCTTGAGTCATAGTCATGTTTTTAAGTTTTTATTTTGTTTAAGTAATATTTTTAGAGGCCGCTAAATTAGGATTTATACTGAGACAAGCAAAACTGAGCTTTATGTTTTAGGATAAGCATCGTAAACAGACATCTAATCACATGAGCTAACGATCTACTATAAGGTAAGTTGTCCAACAATAAGCAAGTTCTATATTTCAAGTATAAATAAGATCAACTCTGCTGACATCTGCCAATCACTTGCATTTATGTCTAAGATCTAAGCTTCCTTCAAACATTGTCGCTATCTTTGATGCCTGACTTATTTAGACTAAAAAGATGCAAACACTGACTCAAAACACAGGTCTGTATACCGACTTTTATGAACTGACTATGGCTCAAGCCTACTTTTATAGTGGCAAGCAAAATGAAACCAGTACATTCGATTATTTCTTTAGAACAAACCCCTATAAAGGAGGGTATATCGTTTTTGCAGGTTTACAAGATCTCTTGGGAATTTTAACGAAATTCTCATATAATGATGAAAACCTTGCTTTTCTTAAACAAGCTGGATTAAGAGATGAATTCTTAGTTTACTTAAAAAAGTTCAAGTTTAAAGGCAAGATATATAGTATGAAAGAGGGCGAGATTGCTTTCCCTTATGAGCCAATCATACGCGTTGAAGGCAATATGATTGAATGTCTTCTGATAGAAACTATTCTATTGAACTACCTTAATTTCCAGTCTCTAATTGCGACTAAAGCTTGTCGTATTCGTTCCGTTATTGGCGATAAAGTTTTTGCTGATTTTGGATTACGCAGAGCACAAGGCTTGGGTGGTATTCATGCAAGTAGAGCAGCCATTATTGGTGGTGCCAATTCAACTTCGAACACTTACGCTGCCTTCAATTATGGAATCCCTGTTAGTGGAACACAAGCTCATGCATGGGTTCAAAGTTTTGATAAAGAGATAGATTCTTTCCGTCAGTACGCTGAAATAAATCCTGATACGACTGTTCTACTTGTCGATACATATAATACCCTTAAATCAGGTATTCCTAATGCGATTCTTGTTGCTAAAGAATTAGAGGCAAAAGGACACAAACTTGTTGGTATTCGTTTAGATAGTGGTGACCTTGCATACTTAAGTAAAAAAGGTCGTGAAATGCTGGATGCAGCTGATTTAAGCTATGTGCAAATATTTGCATCCAATCAGCTAAACGAATATGTCATTAAAAGTTTGAATGAACAAGGTGCCAGAATAGACGGTTATGGCGTGGGAACCGAATTGGTAACAGGAAACGATACGGGTGCTCTTGATGGGGTTTACAAACTGGTTGAAAACAACAATAAACCATGTCTTAAGGTTTCGGATAATGTCGAGAAAATGACCCTTCCTGGAAGAAAGAAAGTGGTTCGCTACCTTGATAAGGATGGTAAATTCTTTCGCGATGGAATCCTAATGTTTGAGGAAGAGAATGCAGATCAAATCTATCATCCTTTTCACTCACATAAAACTACCGAACTTCAAGATTGTACAGCTGAAGTCCTGAACCAACTGGTTATGGACAATGGAGAAATCCTAATTGAAGAACAATCGCCAAGTGAGATAAATGCCTACTTGAAAAAGCGATTTGCTCAATTACCTGATGAACACAAACGCTTTATTAGCCCACATATATATAAGGTTGGAGTCTCAGAGAAAGTCCTCAATCTTAAAAATGAAATGCTGAAAGGCATTCATAATAAAATGAACTAGAACCTACAAGAAATAGAATACATGGATATTAGAATACATATAAAAAAGCCAACTCTTTTACTTGATAAAAACAAGTGCACGAAAAACATCGAGAATATGATAGATCGTGCAAAAAGATGTAACCTTAGTCTTCGTCCACACTTCAAAACACATCAATCTGCTGGAGTAGGTGAATGGTTTCGTGAACTGGGAGTAGATAAAATAGCTGTCTCATCGCTAGAAATGGCTCAATATTTTGCAGACAACAATTGGAAAGATATTACAGTTGCAATGCCTGTAAATCTGCGAGAAATGGATATTATTGATGAATTAGCTAAAAAAATCACACTCAACATTCTTGTTGAATCTGCTGAAAGTATTCATCATTTAGAAGCAGAACTTAATAACAAGGTTAATGCCTATATCAAAGTTGATACTGGTTACCATAGAACTGGTATTGCTGCCGCAGATACAGAAAGTATTCAGAACTTACTGAATTACATCAAATCTTCTACTCGAATTGAATTCAAAGGCTTTCTTGCTCACTCTGGTCACAATTACAACGCAGCTGATGCAGAAGAGATTCATAAGAATCACAAACAAACCGTTCTTGATTTAAATGAATTGAAAGATGTTTTCAGATCGCAATTCCCTGACTTAGAAGTTTCTCTTGGAGACACGCCTGCTTGCAGCATTAGCGACGAATTCTTTGGAATAGATGAAATTCGCCCTGGAAACTTTGCATTCTACGATATGATGCAATTTGTTTTAGGATCGTGCGAAGAAAATGAAATTGCAGTGGCTATGGCTTGCCCAATTATTGCCAAACATGCCGATAGAAATGAGATTGTAATTTATGGTGGTGGTGTTCACTTTTCAAAAGAATACATAGAAGCGGATGATGAAGGAACAAAACTATTCGGCTCTTTGGTCAATATTAAGCCTGATGGTTGGAGTCCAATTATGAGCGGTGGGTTTCTTTCGAGTCTTTCACAAGAACATGGTATCATTAAATGCAACGAAGATTTCTTCAACGAATTTAAAGTTGGAGATTTGATAGGTATCTTGCCAATTCACTCATGCATGACAGCTAATTTGATGGGGGAATATTTGACCCTTGAAGAAGAAACGATTGAAATGATGAAGTAAATTTCATCATAACATGATACAAAAATAGCCCGATTCTCATCGGGCTATTTTTATATTATATCAATCGAAGCTTAGTTCTTCGAAGGAATATTCTTAAGAGTTTCAACAGTGAAATCCCAGAATTTCTGAACGGTATCGATCTTCACTTTCTCATCCGGAGAGTGAGGGAAACGAATAGTTGGTCCGAATGAAATCATATCCCAATGTGGGTAATTAGCACCTAATAAACCACACTCAAGACCAGCGTGAATTGCCATAACCTCAGGAATCTTACCATACATGTCGTTATAAACACCTTGCATCGTTTTCAAGATTGGAGAATCCATATTTGGCTTCCATCCTGGATATTCACCTTCTAATACGATCTTAGCACCTGCTAAAGTAAATACTGAAGTAAGCATCTCAGCTAAATCTACTTTTGCAGAATCCACTGAAGAACGCATTAAAGACTGAATAATAATTTTCTTATCATCGCTATAAACACGAGCAAGGTTATTTGAAGTTTCAACTAAACCTGGCATCGCATCACTCATACGCATTACGCCGTTAGGACATGCGTAAATTGCATCGATTAAACGATTCTGAAGTTTACCTTTCATTACCTGCTTAGGCATATCACATGGCTCAGCAAAGAATGTTAAATCTGGCTCAACACCACTCAACTCAGCTTTGAAAGCAGCTTCAAATTCTTTTAATGATGCAGCACAAGCTTCAACATTTTTCTTAGGAACAACTACTACAGCGAAAGACTCACGTGGGATAGCGTTACGTAAAGAACCACCATCAACTGAAGAAAGACGTAAACCAAAATTCTTAACAGCATGCTTTAAGAAACGGAAAAGTAATTTATTAGAGTTTCCTCTTCCTAAGATAATTTCCATTCCTGAGTGACCACCTTTAAGACCTTTCATGTTCAATTTGAAAGCAGTAGTTTCCTTAGGAGTATCAGTCAATTTATTTTTGAAAGTAACGTTAGCATCAATACCACCAGCACATCCAACATATAATTCACCTTCGTCCTCTGAGTCCATATTCAATAGAATATGACCATCAAGAACACCTGCCTGAAGACCGAAAGCACCAGTCATACCAGTTTCCTCATCAGAAGTAAACAAAGCCTCAACAGGACCATGAACCATATCAGTAGCCTGTAGAACAGCCATTGCAGCAGCAACACCCATACCATTATCAGCACCAAGAGTTGTACCATTAGCAGTCAACCACTCACCATCTACGAAAGTTTCAATAGGATCTTTTTCAAAATCATGATCAGTATCAGAGTTCTTCTGAGGAACCATATCAAGGTGACCTTGCATGATAACACCCATTCTATCTTCCATTCCTGGAGTAGCAGGTTTCTTAATAATGATGTTTCCTACTTCATCTTTAATCGTCTCAAGACCTAAGTCTTGACCGAATTTCATCATGAATGCTTGAATCTCATCTTCATGCTTTGATGGACGTGGAATTTGAGTTAGTGAATAAAAATTCTCCCAAATTGCTTTAGGCTCTAAGCTTAAAATTTCTTTGCTCATTATTATTGTGTTTTAAGTATTTATGAAATTTTCAGATCTTAAAATTGAAAGCATAAATGGCGCTCCTCATTTTAAGAGTCCTAAAGGTAAAAGAATTTTGATTTTAAGAAAAGAACAAGGGCAAAACCTTTTCGGAAATAACAGATTTTAACAACATTAGTGAATGAAAATAAAAAAGCCGATAGAATCATATTCCATCGGCTTCATATATCTTAATTCAAGTCCTAATCCTTATACATTTTTTCAATAAGATGTTTGTACTTCTCTTGAATCACTTTTCTCTTAAGCTTCAGTGTTGAAGTTATTTCTCCTGCTTCCATTGTAAATTCCTTAGGTAAAAGCGTGAACTTTTTAATCTTCTCGAATCGAGAAAATTCCTTTTGCATATCCTCGAATCGCTTTTCAAAGAACTCAACAATTTGAGAATTTGAAATTAGATCTTCAATGGAATCGAAAGAGATATTATGCTTTTTCGCATACTGACGTAAAGGTTCAAAAGCAGGGACTGCCAATGCCGTTACATATTTCTGACAATCTCCAATTACAGCAACTTGCTCAATAAAATGATCATTTATTAAAGTTGTTTCCAACTTCTGAGGAGCAATATATTTACCTCCCGACGTTTTCATCAAGTCTTTAATTCTATCGGTGATCTTTAAATTCCCGTTCTCATCAATTCGACCTGCATCACCCGTGCAAAACCAGCCATCTTTCATCACCTTAGCTGTTTCCTCAGGTTTTTTATAATAACCTCGCATCACACCAGGGCCTTTAACCATGATCTCATCATTCTCACCAATCTTAATCTCAACACCATTCAAGGTTTTACCTGTGGTATTAAAATCGATGTGTGTATCACCATATAGACAAACAGTTGCCATTGTTTCTGTAAGACCGTATCCCATCTTTACATTCATACCTACAGAATGGAAAAATGCTAAAATTTCTGCTGATAAGGGTGCACCTCCACAAGGTGTGAAGTTGATTCGACCTCCGAAAATATCGCGAAACTTACTTAAAACAAGTTTATCTGCTAGTTTGAACTTCAATTTCAATCCGAAAGGAACTTTCTTTTCGAAACGTTTGTATTGGTTGTTTCTTAACTCACCTATCTTCAAAGACCAATTCAGAATTTTAAGTTTTATACCTGAAGCATCCTTGCTCTTATCCTGAATAGCTGAATATACTTTCTCATAAATACGAGGAACCGTACACATAATGGTTGGTTTAGCCTCTTTCATAGTCGCGCCAATCTGCTTTGGATCACGATTGAAATAAATTTTGTATCCTCTATGTAAACAGAAGAATGTCCACCCTCTCTCGTAAACATGACTAAGTGGGAGGAAACTTAATGAAACTTCATCGTCACTTACAGCAAGCTCCTTATCGTGAGAACGAAGAACAGCTGTTATATTATTGTGATCTATCATCACACCTTTAGGCTCACCTGTAGTTCCCGAAGTATATATAAGTGTCGCTAAATCATCAATATCAGCTGTTTCGAATCGATCATCAAAATCTTTACCCAAACGAGAAGCTTTTCCCATCTCAATAAACTCATCCCAGTACATAGAATGCTGATGATCACTTATTTTTACAGCCTTATCAAAAACAATAACCATTTTAATAGTAGAGCATTCATCAATAAGCTCCATAGTTCTATCGTACTGCTCTTGTTCGCCTACAAATATGGCTTGAACTGTAGCATCCTTGATAATATATTTAGCTTCTGCTGTTGAATTTGTTGGATAGATAGGAACCGTTACACCGCGTACACTCATGATAGCAAGGTCGGCAACAATCCATTCTGGCATATTTTGAGCAAAAATGGCAACACTTTCTTGAATACCAATTCCTAACTTCAAAAGAGCCTTAGATACTTGTCTGGTTTGAATGCCAAATTCACACCAGCTTACATCAACCCATTCCCCACTAGTCTCATTCTTGTAGCACATTGCAGTCTTATCGCCAAACTTTTCGAATCGTTGGCGAAGATGCTTGCCCCAATGTTGATAATTCATATCCCTTTTTTAGTTGTAAATCATCACAAAGATACACATGTTTGCTTGACTTGAAAGCTTTTCATTCAAAATGCAAAGGCACAAATAGGTGAATAAAAAGCCCAAATATGCCTATTGAAGCCGATACTTTCTTGAAAACCTAATCGAATCAAGTCTTTACAAAAATAATGGCCTTAGATTGAATCTAAAGCCATTATTAAGGGTAAATATCTTTAATAAACCTATCTCACATGAAAATCCAGAAGTTTCTCTCCTTCTAACTCACCTTCCAAATGATCACCAATCTTAACTGGTCCTACACCTGCAGGAGTTCCTGTATAGATCATATCACCAATTTTAAGAGTGAAGTATTTCGATAGATAACTAATAAGGAAATCTATAGAAAAAATTAGATCGGATGTATTTCCTACTTGAACTCTTTTGCCATTAATATTAAGACTAAAATTCAAAGCATTGACATCTTTAAATTGAGATTTAGGTACAAATTTTGAAACAGGAGCTGCACCATCAAAAGCCTTAGCTTTTTCCCACGGCAAACCTTTTTTCTTGCACTCAGCCTGAATATCACGAGCTGTAAAGTCAATTCCTAAGGCTAATTCTTCGTAGTATCTATGTGCAAACTCAATAGGAATATTCTTCCCTACTCTGTTTATTTTAACAACAACTTCAACCTCATGATGAATATCCTTCGAGAAGTCTGGGTAATAAAAGTCATTATTGCTTTTTAATAATGCAGAATCAGGCATTGAAAAAACAACCGGTTCTGCAGGCACAGGGTTATTCAGTTCTTTTGCATGATCTACATAATTTCTTCCTATCGCTAATATCTTCATCTCTTATCGCATTAATTCATCAACAAATAAACGACTTACTTATTAAAATTTCTAAGCTTAATCTCTGTTAAAACTTTCTTTGTGTATAGAGGGAAATCATTGTTCATGATCCAACCATAGTAACCAGGTTGCTCTTTTAAAACCTCTTCTACAGCTTTTCCTTTATTCTTACCAAAGTTAAAGTTCTCAACACCGTTCTTATCAATCACAATCATACCTGCAAAATCGGCATTCTTATTTTGAGTTGAGAACTTCGCTAAATAATCAATATCATTCTCAAGATTCTCATATTTATCCAACTGAGATTTTAACACCTCATAAGTTGCGATAGTATCTGCTTCAGCACCGTGAGCACCTTCCAAATCTTTACCACAATAGAATTTGTAAGCTGCAGTCAAAGTTCGTTGCTCCATTTTATGGAAAATGGTTTGTACATCCACAAGCTTACGTTTTCTCATATCAGTATCGATATCAGCACGTAAAAATTCTTCTGCCAATAGAGGAATATCAAATCGGTTTGAATTATATCCAGCTAAGTCACAACCCTCAATATATTTGGCTATTATTTTACCAACCTCCTTAAAAGTCGGTTCATCTTTAACATCCTCATCAAAAATACCATGTATAGCACTTGATTCAGCAGGAATTGGAATCGTTGGGTTTACACGGAAAGTTTTAGTTTCCTCGTTACCATTAGGACTAACCTTAACAATAGCAATTTCAACAATGCGATCTTTCGATACGTTGAGCCCAGTTGTTTCTAAATCGAAGAATGCAATCGGGTTTTTCAAATTCAAATTCATATTGATACGTTCTTTTGAAGAAGTTTATATTTTATCTTTAAGCAAACACAAGCCTAAAGATCTGATCTTAAACAGAAAAAACCTAATGAAATTTACTCTCATCAGGTTTTTTATAGACATTATATTATCGTTAAAATTAAACGTTAATCATCATTGGCATTAATAACATCAACACATCTTCATCAGCGTTTTCGTTATCGTATGGTAAGAATAAACCAGCACGAGTTGGGTCAGAAAGTGCAACCACAACATTAGCTGAAGATATATTCTGAAGAATTTCCAGTAAGAAAACTGATTTAAAACCAATCTCTAAAGCTTCTCCTTCGTACTGACACATCAGTTTCTCACGAGCAGAGATAGAGAAATCAATATCTTGAGCTGAAACAACCAATTCGTTTTGGTTCAACTCAAACTTGATTAAGTTACTTGCTGGGTTTGAGAATACAGATACACGCTTAAGTGTATTATAAAGCTCTACACGGTCGATTGTTAATTTGAATGGGTTATTCGTTGGAATAACTGATCCGTAACTTGGGTATTTCCCTTCTACCAAACGACAAATCAATTTGTAATTTGATAGTGTGAAGAATGCATTCTTATCATCAAACTCGACCAAAACTGGGTTCTGCTCTTTTGGAAGAATGTTACGTAATAATGATGCAGGCTTCTTTGGAAGAATAAATGAAGACTCAACTTCTGAGCGACCATCAAGGCGTTTGTAACGAACCAATTTGTGAGCATCAGATGCAACAAAAGTAAGATCGTTGTTATTTAGTTCGATAAAGATACCATTCATCACAGGACGAAGTTCATCATCAGCAGTAGCAAACAAAGTCTTGTTTACGCCTTTCAATAAAACTTCACTAGCAACTGTGATATTCACAATACTATCTTGATCTTTTTCTGGATTCTTAGGATAATCATCTCCGTTTTGTCCAGGAATACTGAACTTACCATTCTCTGTACTCAACTTTACAGCTAAAGTCTGAGAATCAACTTCAAAAGTTAATGGCTGCTCAGGGAATTCTTTTAATGTATCAGTTAAAATTTTTGCTGGAAGTGCAATTACACCTTCACCTTCAGACGCATCTAGTGGAATAGTTGTAATTAAAGTTGTTTCCAAATCTGAAGCTGTAGCTATAAGCTCACCATTCTTCAATTCAAATAGAAAATTATCAAGAATTGGAAGCGTATTTTTGTTACTAATAACACGGCTAATAGCTTGAATGTGCCCTAAAATCTCAGTACTTGATACTACAAATTTCATATGTTACAATTTGTTTTTTACTTGATTGACAATGTCTGATTTGATTAAAAACTCTGATAATCAAACCTATTTCATCAATCAAAATATTTAGTTGTTATTTTTTCTTTTTCACCTTTCAACACCAAATCATTTCATTTGTATGTTAAAATATCAAGTGGTGAATATACGAATTTTATTTATTTGAATCTGATTTTTTCGCAAGAGTTTGCAGACATATTTGTCACATTAGAATATCAAAATATCGGAACTAATTGGCATATCTCCTTTTACGAACAAAATGCCATACAAGAGCGAAGAATAAAAGCAATACAATAGGTAGAACAAGATTGATAATTTGATAAAAAAGACGATGTTCCCTTATTTTAGTCTTATCCAACAATCGAAGTTTAACTTCTCTAGATCTTAAATTCATCCAGCCTTCATCGTCACATAAATAATCTACACAGTTCAGTAAGAAGTTACGATTTCCGTAGGTCTTGCGAGAATACCTATCGTAGCCTAAAGCCTCCATCTGAATATTAGAACCCACTCCTCTCACTCTATTTTTTATTATATCTCCATCTGATATCACAATCATCTTACCAGCCACACTTTCTGACTTGTATGTTGACTTATCGATTCCTTCCCAAATTCTATTTTTGAATATAGATTGAAACTTACCTTCAATCAAAACAGACATAACCTTAGGTCCATCAGGAAAGTCCTTCGCTCCCATTTTCTTTCCAACAATATCAAGTCGAATTGGAGTTGGGACTTTCTCAAGTCGAGTCCGATCAGAACTTGCAAGTAAAACCGTATGTTTCAAATTTGGATCCTTACCTACCTTATCAATGGAATTGGCAAATTCAACACGAACCATATTCAATTTTCTTGTGATAGGATGATTAGCAGGTGGAGCTAAAAGTGGTGAATAATACCAAGGTGCAGGCACATACTTCCCATTCTGACCTGCTGATGTTGATTGAACAGGTATTAACTGAGATTGAACATCCATAACTAAATCGGGATTGATGCGAACACCATATTTAAAAAGCTGATCCTCCAAATTCAATGGTTTATAAAATGCCATTGACATTCCTTTGACTGATATACTATCCATCGAAGCGGCAACCTCATCAATCAACCACATAACTCTCCCACCATTCATGATATATTGATCGAGAGCGTACTTTGCTTTTTCATTAAATTCATTTCGTGGTTGAGCAACTATTACACATTTAAAACGCTCATAGTTTTTAGAAAGCTCATACGCAGTTGCTCTACTTACCTTATAACGTTGTAGAAGAGAAGCTGTAAAATCGGCTACTTCATATTCTCCCAATTCCCCTTGTCCTGTAAAAAAAGCAATCTCTTTAACCTTTGTTTGGTTGAGTAAGCGAATTGCCATAGAAAGCTCATACTCTATACTTTCTATTGAGTGATTCAGGTTCTGATCGGCTGACAAGCCAGTTACAGACTTCAACAGGTTTACAGGTGTTTCTTTCTTCCCATCGTGGACAAAAAGCCCCGGAACAATTACCTTTTGCTTTACACTGCCATCACGGCTTGTTTCCTGTATACTTGTTGGTTTCAATCCTCGCTCCGACAATTCTCTTAAACTTTTATCCTTCTGCTTTGGATTAAGTACTGAATTAGAATCTATAAAACTGTAAGCAATTTCAACATTTGCATACGACTCAAATTCCTCTATTAAATCGACAGTTGCATTCTTAAGTTTATTGAAACCATGTGGCAAGTCACCATCAAGATAAATCTCAAAATAAACAGGTTTTTCAAGTTCAGATAAAAGTTGTTTCGTATTATCCGACAAGGTGAATCTTTTCTCAGAAGTCAAGTCAATTCGAAAATGAAACACTTGTAAGAGCTGATAGACAAACAGAACAAGAAGCACTGTAAGTAATAATTGAACTAAATTCTTTTTTCTATTTGTGATTCGCATGTTGTTATAATATTATCTGCCTAACTAATCCAATAACTCATTCTCCAATAGAAGTCAATACACTTAACCCTATACTCTTACCACTTTCGACTTTGCAAAACGGTACGAGTTGCTAATAAAAAAACTAATGATAGGCCTATAAAATAACTCACATCCCTAGAGTCTACAACGCCTCTAGATAAAGATCGATAATGCTCGCTGATTCCTATATTAATAATTTCAGTTTGAAAACTCTGAAAAAATAGTAGCTCTGATAGATAATCGAAACCTATATAAAAGCTGAAACAAAGAACTAAGGATAATAGAAATGCAATGATTTGATTATCGGTAAGTGAACCTGCAAAAACAGCAAGAGAAACATAAGCAATTGCTAAAAAGAATAAACCTAAAAATGAACCCCAAAATGCTCCAACATCAATACTTCCAATCGGCTTTCCCAAATAGTAAACTGACAAATAATAAATAAGACAGAACAATAAAGAAAACATGACTAGTAAGAGTGCTGAGAAAAACTTTGAAAGAACAATCTTAAAATCACTAATGGGTCGAGTCAATAATAATTCAATAGTGCCTGATTTTTTTTCATCGGCAAACAAGCGCATACAAAGAGCTGGAATCAAGAAAAGGTAAATCCAGGGAGCCATATCAAATAGCGTGTCCAGATTGGCATAAGCTCCATCCAAAACATTGGTGTTTCCAGGAAACACCCAGATAAATGAGCCTGTAGAAAGTAAAAATATACTGATGATTAAATAACCACTTATGGAATTAAAGAATGATCGAAATTCTTTCAATAATAATGTAAGCATGTATGAATGATATTTTGGAGTGCGTTACAAATTTGCAAAATAATTCTGAGATTTTCCATTCAGAATGTACACTCGTTTAATAATAGTAGCCATTCGTGTAATCTATCTTGATGTTCGATAAAAATAAACGTAAATTATATAGACACATTATGGAATATACAGAATTTGAGCTCTTTACCTATGAAATTAATACTCTTTATATCTATCATTTCACTCACCTATTTTGGCCTGAGAGCTCAGGATATTTCTTATAAAAAGAAATTTTCTATTGGAATCAACTACCACCAAGGTCTATTTGTTCCCAAAAACCAATATATAAATTACTTAATTCAAGATAAAATATCAGCTTTTGAACTTAAACTGGCTCTTCATCCAAACACTCAAAAACCTTGGGTAAAACAATTTGCTGTCAGAAAATTCGGTCTTGGCTACTATCAAGGATCTTTGGGGAATTCGTCTTCCTTAGGCGAAGTAAGGTCACTCGTCCCTTTTATTCAATTTGGAATAAAAAGCTGGGATCGATTCCAAATCAATACTGATTTAGGAGTAGGAATTGCCATGATGTCAAAATATTTTCACCCCGTAAATAATTACTCAAACAAACTGATTGGGTCTAAATTTAACGCTCACATAAAATTTGGATTAGAAGCAAACTATTCATTCTCTTACTTTGACTTAACTTCAGGAATTGTTTTTAGTCATTTTTCAAATGGATCGAGAAAACATCCTAACAATGGTTTAAACATTGTGAATGGAAGTATCGGTATAAATTACAAATTTGGCAAAACCGTACAAACTGAAAAATATTGTGAGAACTACTCCAAACTAAAAGATGAGTTTAGTGCCATATTAAATCAATCTTGGAAGGAAGAAAATGAGCAAGATTCTCACACGTACTATGTAACAAGCATCAACTTATCTTACACAAAAGGTATAAACTCTAGACAACGTATTGGTGGTGGTATTGATCTCTTCTATGATCAATCTGTGGATCGAGGTTATTGGACCAGAACACCTAAAACAAGTTTTAAAGATAAAATATCACAAGCTCTTTTTTTAAGTCATGAACTCGTTATTAGTAAAGTAGCATTTGTCACTCAAATAGGATTTTATACGCTTTATAAAACTAAACCAAACAGTAATGCATTCTACAATAGGTTAGGTTTACGTTATAAATTCAGTAAGCATTTCTTAGTTAATTGTAGTATGAAAGGTTATCTCGGCAGCTCCGATTTTATCGAAATGGGTATTGGCTACTACTTCAATCGAAAATAACAGAATATGAAAAAATACATTTACATACTGTTTCTTATTGTTTTTACCTCATGCAATTTCATCAATCCTTTTCATGATGAAGGAAAGAATATTGAAACTGTTATAGAACTCGATGATTTTACACAAATAGAAATTCACAATATTTTCAATATTGAGATAATTGAAGATTCAGAAAACTATATTCTTTATAAAGGTGGTGAAAGGATTCTCGATGAGATGACTTACTCTTCTCTTTCCGGAATTCTAATGCTTGATCACAGCTTTATGAATTGGACTAAGAATCTTAAAATTCCTACTCTTGAAATTCATATGCCATTACTCGAAGGTATTGATCTTTATGCATCTGGAAGCATTAAAAGCTTGAATCAATTAACGGGAGATAATATATTTATCGATGTTCATGAAGCTTCAGATGCATATGAAATTGAATTAAAGATTGACTATAACAGTCTGAGGTTTCATTCTCGAGGATCTGTTGGTGGCACATTCGCTGCTTCTGGCATGTGTCCAGAATCAGTATACACTTTAAATGGTAGTACCAATATCCAGGTATCTGAGCTTAATTCGAAAGATGTTACTGTAATCCACAACAGCCTTGGTGATGCTCACATTTATGCAGAAGATAAGATCACAGTAACTTTCTACAAGTCAGGAGATCTTTATTATAAAGGTAACCCCAAAGAAATCGAAGTTAAATACGATCAAATAAACAATCAGGATGCCAGCGGTAAAGTCATAAAAGAGTAGGATTAAGCCTTAATCGCTTTGACATCTTCATAAATCATCTTAGCAAAACGAGCGGAAGCTCCTGCACCACCTAAATGCTGACTCAAATCTTCATAATTTGCTAACATCTGTGAGCGGTATGCCTCATCGTTTAAAATTAGATCGAGTTCTGTACTTATACTTTTAGGATTACAATATTGCTGAATTAACTCTTTAACCACAAACTTATCGACAACAAGGTTCACCAGTGAGATATATTTAATATTCAAGAGTATTTTACCCAATCTATAAGCCAAACTTCCACCACTCATTTTATAGCAAACAACTTGTGGAATTCTGAGCAAAGCAGTTTCGAGTGTTGCAGTTCCCGAAGCAACTAAAGCTGCTTTAGACTGTTGCAATAAATCGTAGGTTTGATTATAAACGAAACTCAACTGACTCCCTTTTGATACGGAAGCATAAAATTCCTTTGTAATTGATGGTGCAGCAGCCACCACAAACTGATAATCGGGGAAACGATCAACAACTTGAAGCATAACTGGCAGAATTCGTTCAATTTCTTGTTTGCGACTACCAGCGAGTAAAGCGATGATTGGCTTTTGTGGTAATTGATTTCGTTCTATAAAGTGATCAAAGCTTTCAGCCTTATTTTCACGATTCTCAATAGCATCCAAAAGTGGATTTCCACCAAAACTCACCTCATAATCATGCTTTTTATAGAACTCTGTTTCAAAGGGGAATATCGTAAACATGCGATCGACATGAGCCTTAATCTTTTTCACTCGAGATTCTTTCCAAGCCCAAATCTTTGGAGAAATATAATAATGAACTCGAATACCATGTTTCTTTGCAAAAGCAGCCATTCGTAGATTAAAGCCTGGGTAATCAACCAGAATTAATACATCGGGAGCGAAGTCTAAAAGATCTGTTTCACAAAGCGTGAAGTTAGCACGGATTATTTTCAGGTTTTTTAGAACTGTAACAAAACCCATAAAGGCCGTTTCACGGTAATGTTTCACCATCTCGCCTCCTTGAGCTTGCATCAAATCGCCACCCCAAAAACGAAAGTCTGCTTGTGCATCCTCATTCTTAAGTTCTTTCATTAGGTTCGATGCGTGAAGATCACCAGAGGCTTCACCTGTTATGATGTAATATTTCATAGTTATGTTTTTGACGCAGATTAAAGATGATATTTTATGATTAAATGCTCATTAAAACAAGATATTGAGATCATAATGAATCTGTGTAAATCAGCGTCTATTTTTCCTAGAAAAGATCATTATAATCCAACTCGGAAAAGAAGGACAATGAAAGAGTATACAATAGTTGCTAAAAGAACACCTCGTGCAGCTTTCAACCAATCCAATTTGATAAAAAGAAAAAAGCAAACCACATTACCGAAGTAGACAGCAACGGCCATCATTTTGGCATAAATTTTAAGAACCAAAACGCTATCAATAAATTGAGAAACGGTCATCTCATCACGAAAATTTACCGCGTAAGCTATAAATATGGATAAGATTGGAACTATAAATCCCAGAATGGTTCCTACGTAGGAATTATTAATCAAGGACTTCATAATCCCAAGTTTTTAAGTTTGCCAATACATCATGAGCTGTCATATCTACTTTCGTTGGCACAACTGAAGCGTATCCATCTTTAATAGCAGATTCATCGGTATCTTCAGCGTGAGGCTCAGCATTTTTAAACTGTCCAGTTAACCAATAGTAATCGCCACCAAATGGATCTTTACGATGATCGAATTCCTCTTTCCACATACCATCCGCTTGACGACAAACACGTACACCCTTGATATCTCCAACAGGGAAATTCACATTCAAACAAATGCTTCGTGGCAAACCATTCTTTACGACATTCTCGAAAATCTTACGTCCGAATTTGACACACTGAGAAAAGTCCGCCTTAGATTCAAAACTATCTAAAGAAAAACCTACTGAAGGTATTCCAGCCAAACAGCCCTCAATGGTTGCTCCCATCGTGCCCGAGTACAATACGCTTACCGATGTGTTTGCTCCATGATTAATACCTGAAACAACAAAATCTGGCTGACGAGGAACGATCTTATTCAAAGCCAATTTCACACAATCAACTGGTGTTCCCTTACATGAAAACACCTTTAAATTCTCCTCATCCTTAATTTTTTTGATACGAATGGGAACTTCAACCGTAATTGAATTTGATTTTCCTGAGTTCGCTCTATTGGGTGCGATCATATAAATCTCCCCAAAACCTTTAACCATCTCATAAAGAGCTGCAATACCCTTAGCATTTACGCCATCGTCGTTGGTTACAAGAATTAGAGGTTTCTTATTTGTTTGCGTCATTGTGTTCAATTTGATAAGACAGACAAAGATATCGATTTATGCTTGAAGATAGAAGAAATGCATATTAAAAATTCTGCTTGTTGTTTGCCTTAAAATTCCTACTTTTGTAAGCTTGAAAATAGATGATTACTAAGGCAATCTCTCTCATTTGTGACTAGCCCAACGAATCAATATTTTCTCAAACAATGAAATTATCAGTATAAAAACCCTCATATAATGAAGATATCGTACAAATGGCTGAAAGACTACATAGATGTAGATTTGACGCTTGCTGAAATGGATGACATTCTAACTCAAATTGGACTTGAAGTTGGTGGTATTGAAAATATCCAATCAATTAAAGGTGGCTTAGAAGGTCTTGTAATTGGAGAAGTGAAAACATGCATTCCACACCCGAATTCAGATCATTTGAGTCTCACAACTATTGATGTTAACTCGGGTGAGTTACTTCCAATTGTATGTGGAGCTGCAAACATCGCTGCCGGACAAAAAGTGGTTGTTGCCACAGTTGGAACCGTTTTATATGATGGTGATGAGAGTTTTGTAATCAAGAAATCGAAAATCAGAGGCGAATTGTCTTTGGGAATGGTTTGTGCTGAAGATGAAATTGGTTTAGGTCAAGGACACGACGGTATTATGGTATTGCCAGAAGATGCTACGGTAGGAACGCCTGCTAAAGAATTCTTCAATATTGAAGACGATACTTGTATTGAAATTGATTTAACGCCTAACCGTATTGACGGTGCTGGACATATTGGTGTAGCTCGCGACTTGGCGGCTTACCTAAAGCAACAAAAAGACATCGACTATAAAATTCCATCGGTTGAGAATTTTAAAGTTGAAAATACAAATACAGCTATCGAAGTTATTGTTGAGAACGAAAAGGCTTGTCCTCGTTACTCAGGCGTTTGCATTAGTGGTATTAAGATTGAAGAATCTCCTGAGTGGTTACAAAATCGCCTAAAGGCAATTGGTGTTAGACCAATCAACAATATTGTAGATATTACGAACTACGTATTATTCGAAACTGCTCAGCCTTTACACGCTTTCGATTACGCTCATGTTAAGGGTGGAAAAGTTATCGTGAAAACATTACCTGCTAAAACCAAGTTTACAACACTTGACGAAGTAGAGCGTGAGTTGCACGAGAATGACTTGATGATTTGTAACGCTGAAGCGCCAATGTGTATTGCGGGTGTATTTGGTGGTATTGAGTCTGGTGTTAATGAAACAACTACTGATATTTTCCTTGAGTCGGCTTACTTCGATTCAGTATATGTTCGTAAAACTGCTCGTCGCCAAGGTTTAAATACCGATGCTTCTTTCCGTTTTGAGCGTGGAACTGATCCTAACAATACGGTTTATGCTTTGAAAAGAGCTGCCTTATTAATTAAAGAAATTGCTGGTGGAACCATTTCATCAGATCTTATTGATTTTTATCCAAAACCAATTGCAGACTTTAAAATTGAAGCCCGAACTTCAAGGATCGAAGGTCTCATTGGTAAAAAAATTGGGAAACAGAAAATTATTAAGATTCTTAAATCTCTTGAAATTCAACTTGATGAAGACACTTTGAATTTATTAATTCCTTCCTCAAAGATTTGTTCTAATAAGATTGACATAACATCTGATGAATTATCCGAAATAAATGATTTATCATATATAATTGATCAAAACATTAATGTAGATACCATAACGAAAATCTGTGAGGCTATACAATTTAAGGACACAGATCTTAACAATTTAACTCTTACTAAACATAAAAGTGCTACTATTAGAAAAAGCAAGATTGAGTCTATTATTGGTAAGATTAGCAATAGCGATATAAAAAAAATATTTAAAACTTTAAAAATTAAAGTGGAGAGTGGAGTTCTTAATCTATTGGTACCTCCTTACCGTGTTGATGTAACACGTGAAGCTGATATCGTAGAGGAAGTATTACGTATTTATGGTTTCAACAATGTTGAGATTCCTAATAAAGTAAATGCTTCGTTGAGTTATGCTCCAAAGCCAGACGAGCACAAGCTAAAGAATATGCTTTCGGATATGCTTAGCTATGGTGGTTTCAACGAAATAATGAATAACTCACTTTCTAAGGCTAGTTATTACGAGGGCTTAGAAAGCATCGAAGAAGATCATACAGTTCGTATTAAGAACCCATTGAGTTCTGATCTTAACGCAATGCGTCAATCATTACTATTCGGTGGTCTTGAAGTTGTAGCTTATAATATCAACCGTAAGAATGTAGATCTTAAGCTTTACGAATTCGGAAAATCATATCACCACATTGTAAATGAGGAAAATGAAAATCATGTAAAGAACTATTTCGAGAATCAGCACTTATCACTATTTATGTGTGGTGCTAAGAATTCAACAAATTGGAACTTAAAGGAAGAGCCTACATCTTTCTTCCATATGAAAGCTTACACAGAGAATCTTCTTAAGCGTTTAGGTTTCAATATCGATAAGCTTAGAATAAACGAAATTGAGAGCGATATTTTCACCGAAGGTTTAACTTATGGTGTTAAGAAAAAGGTGCTTGTTGAGATGGGTATGGTTAGTGGCAAGCTTCTTAAGAAGTTTGGTATTGATGTTCCTGTTTACTACGCCGATTTCAAATGGGAAACTCTATTGGCTGAAGCAACTAAAAACAAGGTGAACTATGAACCAATAGCAAAATACCCTTCAGTTAAGCGTGACTTAGCTTTATTGATTGACAAAAGCGTAAGCTTTGCAGAGATCAAAACAATCGCTTTCAACTGCGAGAAGAACTTATTAAAATCAGTTTCATTATTTGATATTTACGAAGGTGAGCAACTGGCTGCTGATAAAAAATCATATGCTGTTAGTTTCATCATTCAGGATACTGAAAAAACATTAACCGACAAGCAGATTGATAAAATTATGCAGAAGCTAATCAAGAGCTACGAGAAACAATTAGGAGCTGAGCTTCGTTAATTGTTATCCGATTATAATACAAAAAGCCGACTCCTTTAAGAGTCGGCTTTTTATTTGGGATATTGTCTGTCGTGGCGAATTGCAATTCGCCTTTAATTAAGATCGGAATTCATTTAAGTTTATCTCGTTCCCATTTCGAAGGATTATTAAGGATATAGTTTGAAATATTCTGATAGGCGATATCCGTTCTTATTATATGTTCGTAATAATCTCGTTGCCAGATAGAGCCTTCCCCAGTTAATGAGTTTTGCTGGATGATGGAGAGATTGTCCGCTGGGGCGTTCCTTTTAATATTAGAAGGATTTACCGTTGGGGCGAATTGCAATTCGCCCGTACTACGATAATCCTCTTTTATCTGCCTAATAAGATTATTTATTCGTTTAGTAGTAGCCCCTTTGTATCCTCGAATAATGGCGCCAATGGTTTGTGTGGGAGAATGAAATTTTCCTATATATTCTTTTGCCTTTGAATCTATCGCAAAATCGATGCTTATAATACCATGCATATGGTTTGGCATGATAATAAAATTGCCAAGAGAAATATTCTTTCTGATTTCTGGTGATTTTGCCCATTCTTCAGCTGCTATATCCCCAAAAGCGTTCAGGTGCATTTCTCCATTAAGAATCTCACCAAAAACATTCTTCCTATCCGCAACACAGAGCGTGATAAAATATAAGCCCTCACCTGAATAATCGTAATTATTCAAACGAATGCTTCTTCTTTTATGGATAGCGGGATTATACATTTTAATTTCAGTTCGTTTTCACACTTTAAATTCAACTTTAGATACGGGGCTGAATCCTTTTGTTTTACTGAACTTCATATTATGAATAAAGTTACCCATACTATCAGAAGGATCAATCGTGTTTAAATTCAACTTTTCAATTGTCTCGGGTATAAATATTACAGAGAGAATAGGTTGGTCTTCTAAATATCCAGTTGAGCTGTTCAACATGCTTGATACTGAATTAATTCTTGCTTTTTCAAGAGGAAGATATGCGAAAACTTCTCTTGCAACCCTAATAGCAGAACTGCAAATATGATCTTGGTAAAGTTCATTAAATTTACCTTTTGTCATATTTTTCTTTGAAAGTTTTCCCGTTGAAGTTTGTTTTAATTCGTAGTTAGGAATTACTTCTTCACTATTAACTTTCAAGTCAATATCGATTGAATCTCCATCGAAGTTAAAACTTAAGTTAGTCCCCAGTTCTCCAATGTCTGAGAATGGTTTAAAATACTCCAGAACATCCTTATACGCAATAATATCTTTGTTTTCTACTCCTTTTGCAATTTGCTGTAATTCATTCCAGTTATTTAATTCTTCATTATATTGATTATAATTGGAAGTATAATCTTCTGCATCCTTTTGCTTGGCTTCTTCTAATTGTTTTTCTAAACGAAATATTTTCTTTTCTGTTAAGCCAAATAATTTATCAAAAAAAGAAGGTTTAAATCTGTCAAGCTTGTTTTGAGCAAACTTTTCATTAATTGTTTCTTCAATTGGCATTTGAGGAGCAGGAGTTTTGTTAATCTGTACCCAATCTACTGTATCAGTACAATTCTTATGAACAGACTGAATTATATCCACATAATTGCTCCAATCTTCAACCGCTCGTGTTGCATCTTCAATCTCTTGAAGTTTCTGTTGTGCTTTGAATCTTTTTGCTGCATCGCGCGCCTGTCTTTGTTCTTCTCGTTCAATTTTACGAACCGCCGCACCATATGAACGTATTGCTCCTTTTAAAGTAGTCATTTGAATTTGTTTTATTTTTATAACACAACTTGTACATATCTTCCTCAACACCACCTAACAAACTACACAAGTCGCATCAAGATCAATACTCCTCCGAAACTACAAAACAATAATATCTAAACAAAAGATTAGTTTCGATATTCCACTAGTAATTTTTCATTAACCTAATTAAAGACAATTATGTCTTACTTAGTCACAACCTACATCTATTAGACTTAG
Source organism: uncultured Marinifilaceae bacterium (assembly GCA_963977525.1). Lineage (GTDB taxonomy): Bacteria > Bacteroidota > Bacteroidia > Bacteroidales > Marinifilaceae > Ancylomarina. The sequence continues at coordinate 36,907 of CAXBPC010000025.1, read as the reverse complement.
AGAATAATTTAAAATGGTTCACCACTCGTCTTGGAAGACTCTCAGGCTATCTTGGAGAACATTCAGTTCATCTTGGAAGACATTGAGCACGTCTTGGAAGCCCTTCATTCTAACTTGGAGAACATTGAGCTCGTCTTGCAAGACAATGATTACGCCTTAATCGACTTTGAATCCATATTGAAGGATAGCAAGTGCATATTGGAAAATATTGGATATGTCTTGGAGGATATTGAGTCTATCTTGATTGACCTTACTCCTAACTAAGATCATTCGCAGTTCGTCATATCAAATCCAACGATAAGTTTATTTACGATTATTTTTCTTATTTTATTTTGTTAATCAATTTGAATTTTATAATTTTATTATCCGATAATTAATCAAGCATAATAAATTAAACAAACCCAAAAATGAACAAAACAATTTCAGCACGCCACAATGCTAATCAGCAAGTATTAATCACCCTAAAAAAATACGAGCCTCAACTATCAGTAGTTCCTGCAATGCCAAATATGATAATGAAATATCAGACCTTAATAACCGATACCGACGGGCTAATTACCAAAGCAGATAGCATACCTAGCAAAACAGCTGGTAATAAGAATATGGCACGAACCGATTTAGTTGCAGTATGCTTAAAAGCAAGCAATATTCTTAAAGTGTATGCTTTTATCTCGAAGAACGAGAACCTAAGCAATTTCGTTGTTCATACCGAAAGTCAATTATCGGTTCAAATGCGCCACAATGAAATCTTAAATTATTCTAAGAATCTACTCGAGAAGATTACACCCTTAGCAACAGAGCTAGCTAATTACGGCCTTACAGAAGAGCTATTAGCAGTGTTAGTTAGAGAAGTTGCGGAATTTGAAGGTTTAATTAATGAGCCTCGTCAATTAATCAACGAACGAAAAACTACCAATGAATTAATCGAAGATAAAATTGATGAGATCTACTCGTTACTTACCAATCAAATTGATCCACTTATGGAGCTCTTTAACGATGATAAGGAATTGTATTTGGCATACAAATCGGCTCGCATGATTGTAGACCCTGCTTCTCGTAAAAGAACAGAATCGGCAGAAGTATAATAACACAAGCTGTTATTAGTCGCTCATAGGCTCGATCAAATGTATGGGACCACGAAAACAAATAGTTGCTGCACTGAATTCTTATTTCAGGACAAGACAATATCATAATGAAAGCCGATTTCTTTTGGAAATCGGCTTAAAATTTTGGAAATGAAGGCGATCAACTCTCTTCTAAAAAATCGACTTACTCTTAATTATATTAGCGATGGTATATCTGAGCTTTATACCATCTCTTTTATCACAATCGTCTTTCCATTAAATAACACTTCGTCTCCAATATGTTTATCCTTCAGTATCTGTCCTATTGGGGAAACTAATGAAATTGCATAACAAATCTGGTCTTCAATCTGAACCTTACCTATTCCCATAGAAACAAAGTAATTGCCCATATTGGTAACAACCAAACTGCCAAAAGCCACTTTTCCGAACTGACGTTTTAGATCGATACGAGTTAGTTCTTTTCTCAATTTGAAAGTCTGGCTCAACAGATACTCATTCTTTTCGATCTCTATTTGCATCATCTCACGACCCGTCTCGAACTTATCGCCCGCACTACTCTTTGTGTCATTATTCCTCGAATCTTTTGCCAAAACAATGGCCTTATTAATAACCTCAATCTTACGATCAAGTTCCGCTAGTATCTTATGATACACCAAGCTTTTCAGCTCTTTCATTCTATTCATTCTTGCCTAATTTGATCTTTGCTCGAAGATAAGCTTTATCTGAATTTTGAATCTTAAAATTTTAAAAAAAATAGCATTTTATTTGATTTTTGAAATAAATCCCTACCTTCGTTTCGTATTTTTACGAAATGCGAAACATATGACTGACGAAAAATTCTATTCCGACCAAGAAAAACAATTAGCCCGTTTTGCTAAAGCACTTTCACATCCTGTGAGAGTCTACATTTGCAAACTATTATCAAGCCAATCCTGTTGTTACAGTGGCGACTTGGCTGTGGAAGTTCCCATTGCCCGCTCTACCCTTTCGCAACATCTGAAAGAGTTGAAAGCTTCAGGTTTAATTCAAGGAGAAATTGTTCCTCCCAAAATTAAGTACTGCCTTAATAAAGAGAACTGGGCTAAAGCAACTGAAATGTTCGAATCGCTTTTTGATTCAAAAAAAGAGATGAAAGAAATAAAATAACAAATAAAACTAAGGTTTGCCTAGGCGATCTTGAAACTTAAACAAAATAAACATGGATATTAAAGTATTAGGCCCTGGTTGCAAAAAATGCAACACCCTACACGATGCCACTCAAAAAGCTATTGAAGAATTGAATATTGAAGCCACAGTAACTAAGGTTGATGATATGATGAAAATTCTATCTTATGGCGTTATGTCTACACCTGCACTTGTAGTAAACGAGAAGGTCTTATTTAGTGGCAAAGTACCTTCTGTATCAGAGATCAAAGAACTAATCCAAACAGCATAATTCAAAAAAATAACTCCAATGAGAAATTTCTTAACTGTAGCCGTACTTGCAATGGGCATTAGCTTAGGTGCTTGCCAATCAGAAACTAAAAAAACTGCAAAAGTAGAAGAATCAGCTTGTAAAACTGATTCTTCACAACGTACACAATCATGCGATACTAAAGTAGCTGAGAGCACTGAAGGTGCAGGCGTATACTATTTCCATGGCGATAGAAAATGTAAAACTTGTAAGGTTGTTGGTTCAAAAGCTAAAGAAGTAGCTGCTGAGCTGAATGTGAAGTTTTACGACGTTAACATTGATCAGGAAGAGAACAAAGAATTGGCAAAACAATTCCAAGCTACTGGTTCAAGTTTAATGATTATGCATGCAAAATCAGGCAAAATTGAAGATCTTACAAACTTTGCTTTCCGTACTGCTATTAACAAGCCTCAAGATTATATTGAGAAGTTGAAATCTACTCTAAAATCTGAGAGCTAGAAATCAAATTATCTACTCTTATTGATAAAGATCTTATACCCTGTTATACCTCAATTGAGGTATAACAGTTCACACTATTCAATTATAACTTAGTGGTAATTAAATATCTCAATACTTACAGTCTTTGTTATTGGGATTGAACAAACTTTTGCTAAGTAACAAAACCAGTTAAATGGAATATTTAGATCAACTGCTAGCGCAGAGCAATCTGCCAATATTATCGGCATTCCTTCTTGGAATTATGACGGCTATAAGCCCATGTCCATTGGCAACCAATATAACGGCGACTGCTTATATCAGTAAAAGCTTAGGCGATAAGAAAAAGATATTTATTAGTGGCTTAATTTACACTTTAGGTCGTGCAATTAGCTACACAGGCCTAGGCGTTATTCTTTATTTTGGGGCAAGTAAGTTTGATGTATCCTCATTCTTTCATACCTACGGAGAACGTTTACTTGGGCCAGTTCTAATTATTATTGGCATATTCATGCTCGATATCATTTCATTTAATTTTCCTGGTGTAGGAAGAATAACCGAAAAATTGAATGGCGAAAAAATTAAAGGAAGTTACTGGGGTGCTCTTTTACTTGGAATTATATTTGCTTTAGCATTTTGTCCATACAGTGGTATACTTTACTTCGGAATGCTTGTTCCTATTAGCATTTCATCACCAGATGGTTTATTCCTTCCTTTTGTTTATGCTATTGCTACTGGTCTTCCAGTTATCATCATTGCGTATTTACTTGCTTTTACACTGTCAGGTGTCGGGAGTTTTTACAATAAAGTAAAAAGCTTTGAATTCTGGTTTAGAAAAGTGGCTGCGGCCATCTTCATTCTTTCCGGTCTCTATTTCACATACATTTTCTTTATACAATAAAGGTTTAAACATGACAGGTTTAATACCCGAGAACAGACTAACCTGTCAGGTTTTCAGATTATAAAATCATGATCAAATCAATACAAATCACTAATCGTAAGCAACTGCTGTTAGTTCTTTCACTTTTACCAGTTTGGTACTTACTTTATATCAACCTACAAAGCATATCCGATTTTCTAATCGATTCTGTTTTTAGAATGCCAGAAAGTCATTTAAGTGAGACCTTACGTTTCTTCATTTTTGAGGTACCTAAAGTTCTTCTCCTCTTAGTGCTTGTTATTTTCGGGGTTGGTATTATTCGTAGCTACTTCTCTCCTGAGAAAACAAGAAAAGCTTTAGCTGGTAAATCAACTTTCATGGGTAATATCATGGCAGCTCTTTTAGGTGTTCTAACACCTTTTTGTTCTTGTTCAGCCATTCCATTGTTTTTAGGATTTGTTGAGGCTGGAGTGCCTTTAGGCGTAACTTTCAGCTTCCTTATTGCCGCACCTATGGTAAACGAAATTGCCCTAATCATGTTGGTCGGCCTTTTCGGATGGAAGACAGCAATTATATACACTCTTACAGGCTTACTAATTGCCATTTTTGCGGGTTGGATAATTGGAGCTCTTAAGCTCGAAAAGTATATTCAAGCGTGGGTATTCGAAGTTAAAACAGGTCAAACTGGAGTTGATGAAACAAAAATCACTTTCTCAGAAAGAATCAAACTTGGCTTTGAAACGGTTAAAGAAATTGTTGGTAAAATCTGGCTTTATATCGTAGTTGGTGTTGCCATTGGTGCAGCTGCTCATGGCTATGTTCCTGAGGATTTTATGGCAACCCTAATGGGTAAATCAGCTTGGTACTCGGTTCCATTATCTATTTTAATCGGTATCCCAATGTACTCAAATGCTGCAGGTATCATTCCAATTGTTAGTGTCCTAATTGAAAAAGGGGCTTCACTTGGAACGGCTTTAGCCTTTATGATGTCAGTGATCGGATTATCTTTACCAGAGATTATTATTCTGAAAAAGGTTTTAAAAATGCCTTTGATTCTTATCTTTATTGGAGTCGTGGCAACTGGAATTTTAGCTGTTGGCTTTATTTTTAATCTCTTTTTTTAATTCAAATTATGACTTCAATATGATGCCAAATTCATCTCATCCAATCGTTCTATTCGATGGTATTTGTAATTTATGCAATACCTCGGTCAGGTTTCTATTGGCTTATAACAAGAAGGCGAATCTGTTTTTTTGTCCTTTACAATCTGCAAAAGCGAAAGAAATACTCAAGCAATTGAATTGGGCAGAGAAGGCAATGGATAGTGTTATCTTTATTGAAGACGATAAGGTCTATATCAAAAGTGAAGCGGCATTTAAGATATCGAAACATCTCACATACCCTTGGAAGGCGATCTATCACTTTAGGTACTTCCCAAAAAGATTCTGTGATTGGTTTTACGATCTAATAGCACAAAATCGGTATTCCTGGTTTGGCAAAAAACAATCGTGTATGATGCCTCGTGCAGAATGGACTGACAGATTCTTATAAAATACAAAACCCGAAAGTCAAATGACTTTCGGGTTTCTTATATCCTATTATTAGGCTCTATTTAATCTCCGAAACAAATTCCAACACCTTTGGCTGTTTTTACCAGATTCGATTCAGGACTAACAAGGTTTTGTTTCCCAATGGCATCAAGAAGCGGCACAGCGACAACTTCTGGATGACGGGAAGCGACCATGTGTCCAAATTTCTTTTCTAAAACCATCTCAAAAGCTTTCACACCAAATTGAGTCGCAAGAACTCTATCGTAAGCTGTAGGAATACCACCACGCTGTAAGTGTCCCAATACGGTTGTACGGATATCAGCTTCAACACCTGCTTCCTTCATCTCATATAATAAACGATCAGCCGCTCCACTTAGCTTCAAGTTTGGGTTACCCACTTCAACACTTTGTTCAGCTAAAGCTTCACCGCCAATTGGCATAGCCCCTTCGGCAATCACGATAATTCCAAAACCTTTACCCCTTGAGAAACGACTATCCAGCTTTTTCACAACTTGGTTGATATCGTAAGGAATCTCTGGAATCAAACAAGCTTCGGCACCACCGGCAATTGCGGCCGATAAAGCAATCCATCCTGCATCACGTCCCATAGCTTCCAAAATGAAAATACGGTTATGAGATGCAGCGGTTGTCTTCAATTTGTCAACAGCCTCTGTACAAACCTGAACCGCTGTTTGGTAACCGAAAGTAAAATCAGTTGCCATCAGATCATTATCAATTGTTTTAGGAACACCAATAATATTCAAGCCTTTCTCAAATAGTTCTTGAGAAATTTTCTGAGAACCATCACCACCTATACTAATTACAGCATCAACACCTAAGTATTGCAGTTTACGAATCATCTCATCAGAACGATCGGCTGATCCCCAAGTACCATCAGAATTTTTAACTGGCCATGCAAACGGGCCTCCTTTAGTTGTAGTACCAATAATTGTTCCTCCTTGATAATGTATGCCTTTAACAGCAGCATCATCTAATATTTTTATTTCAGTAGGCTCTTTTAATATCCCGTCGAAAGACTGAATACTTCCTATTACTTCCCAATCTTTTTCTTGTGCTGCACGTTTGACTACTGCACGAATTACCGCATTTAATCCTGGGCAATCGCCACCCCCTGTTGCAACTAATACTCTTTTCATATTCAAAGTTTAAGTTTTTGATTGATGAATAAAACAGATCTATTTCTAACAGAAGAAATCAGATATCTAATCATCGATCAATAATTTCAAATTATATGGCTTGGCTAGCTGGTGCTAATTTAGAACTATTTTCTTAAAACAAAAGAAACATTTTCACTATCAGCACTTTGCAATCGTTTTCGTTTCTTTTTTTATCTTCATTTCTAATTCATAATTTTGATAGATAGATCTGTATTTTAAAGCTTTAAACACTCAGAAATTAATTAACGTTAATTTTTCAATAAATTTCTTCGGATATAAAGAAAGACTTATGAGAATCAAACTATTCAAAGGTGATATTACTCAATTTAAAGTTGACGCCATCGTGAATGCTGCCAATTCAAGTTTATTGGGAGGTGGTGGTGTTGATGGTGCTATTCACAAAGCAGCTGGCCCAGACTTATTAGAAGAATGCAAAACCCTAAGAGGCTGCTTTACGGGGGATGCAAAAATCACTAAAGCTTACAGGCTACCTTGCAAACATATAATTCACACGGTTGGACCTATATGGAAAGGCGGACAAAACAATGAAGCCAAGCTATTAAAAACTTGTTATAAAAACAGTCTCAAATTAGCTGAAGAATACAAATTAGAAAGTATTGTATTCCCCAATATCAGCACAGGTGTATATGGTTATCCCAAAGAAGAAGCAGCTAAAATAGCGATTAGTACAATTCAGAAAAAATCGAAGAAGATTAAATACATTAAGGAAATCACCTTCTGTGTTTTCGACGATACAAACCATAATCTCTATCGAGATTTATTGAAATATATTCTGTAGAGTACAACTAAGAAAAGCTGCCCAATTGGACAGCTTTTCTTTATATTATTTTTAGATTTTCCTAGAAGGAAAACTGTAAACGTGTTTGAATCATATTGAAATTCTCTTCTCCATTTAAAGCGTATTCATCCAAATCAACGTTCGTGAAATTAATTTTAATTAAGACATTGTGATTCACAAACCAAGTACAACCAAGTGTAAGATCCTTTTGCTTACCTCCCATGATAGAAGCGTCTGAATCATTCAAATCTGTCTCGTTATATCTAGCTAATAATTCAACAGATCCAGGACCTGGTTTTGCCAAACGTGCTGATTTCATTTTGTATTTGTAATCTCCACCTTTTATCAACCATCCAAACTGAGCATACCAACCTTTTGAATGATAATCCTCGTTACCTGATTTTCTAGAAACTGAAGCATCAATATATTCTCCTTGTAATGATATGGGTCCACTTGCAGCAATCATCTCGAAACCTAGCTTAACCTGATTTTCTGCGTCTCCGACTTTTGCATCAATAAATCGTCTTCTTTCAATATGAGTTGCAGCTCTTGAACGGTAACGAATTGATTTTGATTGCTCTATTCCATTATCATCAAACCCAGTTGCATCTGCAGTTCTATATATACCCGAAACACCAAGATGGAATAAGTTATTATCTGTCTGAACAGGAGCAAATGCAAGTCTTGATGTCAAACTATAGCCTTCATCACCTTCTGTTTTATTATTATTAGCATCGCTACCAAACAAACCAGATTCCCAAAAGTAGTTCTTTCCCCAAGTCGCATAAGAAACACCTAGGTTTCTTCCAGGACGAAAAGCTTCAACAGTACTTGCTACATGCATAAACTTGGTTGTTTTTGAACTTTCGGTTTGTTCAATTCCAAATGGCTCTAAGAAATGACCAGCTCGTACAAAACTGTTCTTATTTGGTTTATAAACCAGAAAAACGTCCTTTAAAGCGACTCCGCCGTCAGCAAAGCCAACATTAATTTTGGCATCCCAATTTTTCCAAAGGGTTGCTTTCATCAAAAGACGAATATCTCTCATTTCGCTTCCCGATCCCAAATCTGTTTTATCATCGAAATAACCAGCTGCATCCATATAAACACGGCCTCCAAAACCAAATTTAAAATTGCCATCATCAGTAACAAATGCGATAGAACCTTTCTTGATTTTAATTGATACTTCTGATTTTTCTTGAGCTGTGGCTCCTAGAGTTAAAGTCAATAAGAATAGACCAACGATTAACTTCATTTTTTTCATTGTGATGTTTTTATTTTGTAGTACTTGAAATCTCTTTTTCAATCTCAGAAACAAAAATAGTATCTCAATTCATACTAAAAGGCTCAGTAAGGTTAACTTTAGGTTAAAAGATTGTTTCATAAAAATTAATTGAATACCAAACCCACATAACACCTTAATAATCAATGAATACAAAAAGAGTGAACCAAAATTAATTGGTCCACTCTTTAAAAATTACAGTCGAAGTGTAATATTTGTGATTCAGATTAATAAAATTAACCTGTACTCTAGATCAAATTCGCAGATTAGAAATTAACCTGTACTCTAGCTTTTACAAAAGAAACCTTGTCATCCTGTCTGTAAAAAACATTATCAATATCCATTGAAGTATAATTCAAGCGGAACATTACATTATTGCTAACGTAGTAATTAAGACCTAAAGCCCAATCAACACTATCACCACCGCCTACACTAAAGTTGGTTTGACCTGAAGCAGCTTTTGAGGGATCTGCATCCCAAAATTTATCTTGCATAAAGATACCATCGATATCATTCATGTTAGTTTTGTTAAAACGAGCCAATAACTCTAAAGAACCTGCTTTTGGGCGATTAATATAAGCAGAAGCAGCATTATAGCTGTAATCGTCACCTTTTAGCAAGAAACCAGCTTGTACGTAATAACCATTCACCTCGATATCTCTCTGAACACCATACCAATCTTCAAGTCCTTTTTCAGTAGAAGACCATCCCCACATGTCGGGTCTTGAATGTGCAAACTGAAGATCATAGTTGGATTTACGGTATACTTTGTTTGAATAGTATTCCGACTGAACCATGAAACGGCCATAAGTAGCCAACAATTCCATATTTAATTTCAATTCATTACCAGCATGAGAAATTTCAGCATTTAAGAATTTTTGCTCTGGTCCAGCTGCATATTCAACAACACGATTGTAATCGTCATCGTTGAATTTCTCATCAAATCCATTGGCATCAGGCAAACGGTAAGAAGCAGAAGCTCCAATATGGAAAGTCATACCTTCTTTTACAATAGGGCTATAAACAGCTTTTGCAGTAGTACTGTAGCCAGCATCACCTTTTTCAGTATTTCCTATTTTTCCACCAAACAAACCAGCAGAAACATAATATTTATTTGAATAGGTGGTATAGGCTATACCCACACTACGTCCGATACCAAAAGCCTCTCCTGAGAAAGAGTTCCCAATAAATCGAGAATCTTTACTTGAGATTGCTCCCTGGATACCAAAAGGTTCGAAAAAATTACCAATTTTAATTGAACTGTTGTTGCTCAAAGAATATTTTAAATAAATATCTTTTGCATTCACTTTATTATCGGCAAAGCTAAAATTGATTTTAGCATCCCACTGCTTCCATGAAGCTTTTCCATATAAACGAACGTCGCTAATACTTGTCTTTGAACTCAAATCAGTAGCATCTTCCATATAGTAAACGCCATCCATATAGGTACGTCCACCGAAAGACCAACTGTACTGCTCATCATTAGACTTGAATGTAATTACGCCTTCTTTCTCTTGAGCAACAATATTATTATCCTGAGCAAGAACAGAAGTGCTTACAAACCCCAGAGCTAATAATAGAAGTGATATATTTCTAAACTTAATCATAATTCTAAATTTTAGTATTCCAACAAATTAGTTTCTTCCGATAAAAGTACCGTAACCAAGATCACTCATTACTGACTGAGCAGTAGCACCTGCCTGCGCTCTTCCTTGATATACCAAAGAAAGATCTGTTAGGTTGGTAAATCCACCATCGATAAAGTTCTCTCTTCCAATTTTACCTGCCCATTCACCGGCTAGTACCCGATTAGGCGTATCGAAACGTGAACTTAGTCCTTCGTAATAATAATCGCCGTTGTATTTTTTCAGCTGATCATCAGTATCAAAAGAATAAGCATGAATAAGCATTCCTGTACGGTGATACATTTCACACATCCAAGGGGCAGCTAATTCGTCATATTTGTTTGGAGCACCGGCAATAGAAGGTCCTACAATGTGAATATTGTTCTCAACTGAAAAATTCAAAACATCAGCGATCATATCCGCATCATCATCTTTCAAGTTATCATATCCACCTTTCCAAAGCAACATACACTTAGGAATATTAGGAAGGAACTCTTCAAGTAAAAGAACACTTTGCCACGAGAAAGTTTGAAGAATAATACGTGATTTTGTGTTTGCAACAGCAACTTTACCAGGAGTAGTTACAATCGTTTTAGGACTATCTGTAGAAAGCCATCCGTTAGTTTTTAATACCTCAGCAAGAGTTTTCTCCATATCCTTGAATCTCCAAGGTTCTTTAGTTTCAATATAAACCCCAGGGCGATTTCCATTGTCTTTCTCATCAGCAATAAAAACAAATTCACCTGTAGAAGCATCTAAATCCAAAGTTTCAGTTGCAACAGTAGTCATATAGTAAGGCTTACCTTGCAAATCTCTCTTAACTTTCATTCCTTCAGCAATCAACAAAACATCTTTTAAAGTAGAAATTTTCTGATCGATAAATTCTTTACGAGCATTATCAGGCTTGTCTTCGTTAAACCAAGAACCTGCATCCAAAGCACGTAATTCTTTCAAAGTAAATTGACTTAAATCGTAATCTGCTTTTCCAGGATAGATACTTTCAACATTCGATGTTCTGCGTAAATTATTATCGTGCAATGCTAGTAATACACCATCAGATGTTTTTTGAATATCAATTTCCAAATAATCAGCGCCCATATTACGTGCCCAACGAAAAGCAGCTTCTGTCTCTTCAGGAGCCCAAAAAGTCGATCCTCTATGAGCTATGACTGCATCAGGAGCATCAATTTTCAATTGATCAATTACAGCTTGTGTTTCTACATTTACCGTTTTCAGACTGATTTTCCCCGACTGGTTCAGATCATTTAGATCATCAATGTCATCTTCACAGCCAGCAAATCCGATGCTAGACAGGATAAGAGCTCCTGCCAACAAATTTTTCACATTAAAATTTTTCATGTGTGTTAAAATTTATGGTTAGTAATTATTAATTCTATAATTGATATTATTGAGTCTTAAGCCTCAATAATGTAGGTTATTAAAATATTAATCATGAAGACCATTATGTCCTTTCGATTCTTGAATCCAAGAGACTCCAATTAGGATAATTGATGCGACACAGGCTCCTAGTAGAACCATGAAACCACCGTCCCATCCCCAAGTGTCAACAACTGCACCCATAGCTATATTTGCAAACAATGCACCTCCTAAGTAGCCAAACAAACCTGTTAGACCAGCGGCAGTACCAGCAGCTTTTTTGGGAACTAAATCTAAAGCGTGAACACCAATTAGCATCACAGGACCGTAGATTAAGAAACCGATACAAATAAGAGCAATAGAGTTCATCATAATCGACTGGCTAAACCAATACATTAGTATTGAAACAAAAACCAATACCATATAAATGATACTCACTGGAGCACGCTTTCCCTTAAACACTTTATCACTTAAATAACCACAAAGAAGTGTCCCTGGAATTCCAGCCCATTCATATGCAAAATATGCCCAGCCTGATTCTGAAATAGAGAAACCTTTAGCTTCTTCAAGGTAAAGTGGAGCCCAATCTAAAACGCCATAACGCACTAGGTAAACAAAAGCATTAGCAAAGGCAATAGACCATAAGAGTCTGTTCTTTAAAATATATTTCATGAAGATTTCCTTAGCGGTCATCTCTACTTCAAATTTTTCAGAATAATTATCTGGGTAGTCGTTTTTATATTTCTCAATATTAGGTAATCCGCATGATTGAGGTGTATCACGAATTAATAACCAAGCAATAAAGGCAACACCTAAGGCTACGAAGCCAGGAAAGTATAATTTAGAGTGCCAATCTGTAAAAATAGCGACACCCAAAATTGCCAATGGCCCAATAATACCGCCACCTACATTATGTGCTACATTCCAAATAGACATTTTAGTTCCACGCTCACGGATAGAAAACCAGTGAACCATAACACGACCACTTGGAGGCCAACCCATTCCTTGGAACCATCCATTCAGTAAAAGAAGAATGAACATGATCGCAATTGAAGAGGTCGCTACAGGTAGTAAACCCATCACAATCATTGTGATAGCAGACAACACAAGTCCTAAAGTTAAAAAGCGACGTGCATTACTTCGGTCTGAAACATTACCCATAATAAACTTACTCAGCCCATAAGCCACAGAGACGCCTGATAAAGCAAAACCTAATTGTGTTTTTGAATAACCCAATGCTACTAAATCAGGCATAGCCAAAGAGAATACCTTTCTTACAAGGTAATAACCAGCATATCCAAGAAAAATACCCAGAAACACCTGTAAACGCAATCGTTTGTAAGTAGGGTCAATTTTATCCTCTGACAGCATTTCTTTATGAGCTGCCGGCTTTAAAAAACCAATCATATCAATTTATTTAGGGTAAATATTTTAACTAAGTAGGTAGTTATTTGCCAAACTTGTGTACTCTTCTATCTGATTTTGAATCCAATCTTCATCCTGATCAAGTTCAATGGCCATTATAGTTGCTACCTCAGGTGCAATTCTAGCACTTTCGCGAGCATCCAATAATAAAGCACGAGTTCTTCTAGATAACACATCTTCAACTGTTCGTGCCATTTCGTTCCTTACAGCCCAAACCACTTGTGCTTTTATAATGCCAAGATCTTTACTTAGATATGTAGCCAAATCTTTATTCGAATCCGCTAAACTAAGAATTTTGTCTTTATCTGATCCGTAAAAATAAAGAGGATCATTTAGGTCGACATTCTTTTTCCAGCCGTGTAAAGGTAAATTGCGAGTCACAGATTTCTTTAACTCTATTGAAGCAACCTTAGATGCAGCATCAATGGTTTCTTCTGCCATCTGTCTGTAGGTTGTCCATTTGCCACCAGTTATTGTAACTAAACCAGCATCGGATGTATATAGCTTATGCCCTCGTGAAATTTCTTTTGTTTTCTTTCCTTCTCCAGTTGGAGCTGCTAAAGGTCTCAAACCTGCAAATACAGATTTCACATCAGAACGCTTAGGCTTTTTTGTTAAGAATCGACCTGCTGTTTCAAGAATAAAATCGATCTCCTCGTCTAGTGCTTTTGGCTCTAACTCAGCAGATTCTTTTTGAACATCAGTTGTTCCAACAACAACCTTATTATGCCAAGGCACTGCAAATAAAACGCGTCCATCATCAGTTTTAGGAATCATGATAGCATGATCATTTGGTACAAATTCTTTATCCAAAACAAGGTGTACGCCTTGGCTAACACAAACAATGTCTCGTGATTTTGGAGCATCCATTTTTATAATGTCATCAACAAACACACCCGTTGCATTTACGACAACCTTTGCATTAATTTCAAACTGATCACCTGTTTCCTGATCTATTGCTGAAACGCCTGAAATTTGTCCATTGGTTTTATTTAAACCCACAACTTTCATGTAGTTAATAGCAGTACCCCCATTTTCCACAAAAGTCTGACATAGATTAATACCATAACGAGCATCATCAAACTGACCATCATGGTAAACGACTCCACCTCTTAGTTTATCTTTAACTAATGTTGGAATATGTTTTAATGTTTTTTTACGTGAATAAGGTAATGATCGGCCTAGACCTAATCGTCCAGCCATTAAATCATAAGCAGTTAAACCCAAAGTATAATAAGGCTTAACCCACCATTTGTAACTCGGAATAATGAAAGATTGATCTTTAACTAGATGTGGAGCATTTTGTTTCATCAAACCTCTTTCCCTAAGAGCTTCTAAAACCAAAGAAATATTTCCTTGAGCTAAATAACGAACGCCACCATGAACCAATTTTGTACTTCTACTAGAAGTACCTTTAGTAAAATCATTTTGTTCTAGTAATAAAGTCTTCAAACCTCTTGTTGCTGCTTCAAGTGCGGCTCCCAAACCTGAAGCTCCTCCTCCAATTATTACAACATCCCATTTCTGAGAATTGTCCCTCAAGTTAAAGATCATTTTTTCTCTTACCATTACCATCTTTCTCTTACTTATTACTCATTTACTTATTCGAATCCTGAAAACCAGTATCATCTTTTTTATTTAGCTCCTTATCAAGCAAGTCAGAAAAGAAACAATAAAAACGATCTATGGTAGCTCCATATTCAAATGTGAAATCATTTTGCTGTTCCATGTTTATTGTTTTTAATAATACATTTTATAATCAGATACTTTGTTATACTATGCAGTCTGGGAAAAAATAAATAAGCATAGCTTATTTTTGTATTTTTATTCTCTTGTGCAGACAAACTTAAAAAAAATACATAGCTATGCAAAGTATATCTTTATTTAATTCATTATTTAGAAAATCTCTTGATAGAAATCGTGAAATTATTGATTACTAGGAGTATTGAATATTTTCTTAAACCCTAAGAATACATTGATAACAATTCTGATATTCCTCTTTCTATAAAAAATTAATTTTTAGGCTTAAATATCCCAATTCTTTGAACGACCTAAAGCTTTATCCCAGCCTGTAATTAATCTATGATATTCCTCCTTAGGCATAACTGGCTCAAATTTTCTATCAATGGCCCACTGGCTCTGAATATCTTCAACACCATTCCAATATCCAACTGCTAAACCAGCTAAGTAAGCTGCTCCAAGAGCGGTTGTTTCAAGAGTTTTAGGTCTGAATACTGGTGCATCAAGTATATCTGACTGGAATTGCATTAAAAAGTCATTAATAGCTGCTCCACCGTCAACTCGTAGTTCTCTAATCTCGATACCAGCATCAGCCTCCATAGCTTTTAACACATCCATAACCTGAAAAGCAATTCCTTCCAAGGCTGCTCGAGCTATATGTGCCGCTGTTGAACCCCGAGTTAAGCCTACAATAGTTCCTCTAGCATACTGATCCCAATGTGGAGCTCCTAAACCAGTCAGAGCTGGAACCATAAACACACCACCATTGTCTACAACCGAAGTTGCTAATGCCTCTACGTCAGCAGATGACTTAATGATACCTAGCCCATCGCGTAACCATTGAACAATGGCACCACCCATGAAGATACTTCCTTCAAGACAATATGTGGTTTCACCATTAATTTGCCAACCTATTGTAGTAAGTAAGTTATTTTTGGATTTCACAGGTTTATTTCCTGTATTACAAAGCATGAAACAACCAGTTCCATATGTATTCTTAACCGAACCTGGCTTTATACACATTTGTCCGAAAGTTGCAGCTTGCTGATCACCTGCTATTCCTGAAATAGGTACCGCATGTGCAAAAAGAGTGGTTACGGTATGCCCGTAGATTTCTGAAGATGATTTTACTTCAGGAAGCATATTCGTAGGAATATTAAGAAGTTCTAACATCTCAGGATCCCACTCCAATGTATTGATATTATATAATAAAGTTCGACTTGCATTTGAAACATCAGTCACATGAACTCCACCTTGGGTTAATTTCCAAATTAGCCAAGAATCAATTGTTCCGAATGCTAATTTTCCTGCTTCAGCTTTTTCACGAGCACCTTCTACATTATCAAGAATCCATTTCACTTTAGTTCCCGAAAAATAAGAATCAATGATTAAACCCGTCTTATGCTGGATCATATCTGCATGTCCATCAGCTCTTAACTTATCACAATATTTAGAAGTACGACGATCTTGCCAAACGATAGCGTTATAAATTGGTTGACTAGTCTCACGATCCCAGACTACTGTTGTTTCTCTTTGATTGGTTATACCAATACCAGCAATACTTAATCCATTGACTCCAGCTCTTGCGATAGCTTCAGCAGCAACACCAACTTGTGTCGACCAAATTTCATTAGCATCGTGCTCTACCCAACCAAGTTGAGGGAATATCTGAGTAAATTCTTTTTGAGCAGAACTTACCATCTCACCTTTCTTGTTGAAAACAATTGCTCTCGAACTAGTTGTACCTTGATCTAATGATAGAATAAACTTGCCTTTCATTTTAACTTTAATTTTGGGGTTTGGTAAGTAAATATTTTTTTTTAGTGGTAAACTAAAGTAAAATCTCAAATCGATTTAGTAACGATATCAATCTGTAATCGCTTCATAAGAGCAAAAAGATAGTATTTATTATTGAATCGTCAGCACGTTCCTATTCTCAATAAACAATACTATATACTAGGGATTAGTAATATCAGCTTTAAAACTTTGTGAAAATGAAACAATAAGTTTATTTATCATTTATGAATTCAAATACCCCAAAGCTTCTATTCTCAGTTTAATACATATGGCAATGTAAAAGTTTGATATTTCTCAACTTGGTCTGCTTCCCACTTTGAGTCAAAACTTAATTCTTTAGCTTTTTTCATAACATTACTTTTGTGTAACGCTATATCAGGACGAGACACCAAAAAGAAAAAGGGCGATAATTTGTGAAATTATCGCCCTTTTTATTCATATTAATAGTTCTAATCTTCAGAATCTAACCATTTGCAAGTTCTTCCAACTGCTCTATTCCAATATTTTAAAGTTTTATCCAGTTTATCCTTTGGCATTTTTGCTTCGTAAACTTCTGTAATTTCCCAATGTTTTTTAATCTCATCAATATCTTTCCAATACCCTACAGCTAAACCTGCAAGATATGCTGATCCTAAAGCAGTAATTTCTTTAACATTAGGACGTACAACTGGGATATCTAGAATATCAGCTTGAAACTGCATGATGGTCTTATTTAATACTGTGCCACCGGCTCTAAGTTGAGTTAATGAATTCCCAGAGTCTCTTTCCATTGCTTTTAAAACATCACGAGAACGTAATGCTATTGATTCTAGTGCTGCCCTAGCAATATGTCCTGGTGTAGTTCCCATATTTAATCCCCAGAAAGTCCCACGAGCATACTGATCCCAATAAGGTGCTCCTAGTCCAGTAAATGCAGGTACAATAAAAACACCGCCATTGTCTTTCTCAGACAAGGCTAATTCTTCAATTTCCTCTACAGAATGAATCAGATTCATTTGGTCACGTAGCCACTGAATAACAGCACCCCCAATAAATACACTTCCTTCTAAAGCGTACGTCACCTTATCTCCAATTTGCCAAGCAATTGTTGTTACAAGGTCATTATTAGATGAGACAATTTGATCTCCTGTATTCATCAAAATAAAACAGCCTGTATTATAGGTATTCTTCACCATTCCTTTCTCTAGGCACATTTGTCCAAAAAGAGCTGCTTGTTGATCACCACAAATACCAGCAATCGGAATTTCATCCCCAAATAATGATTTAGAAGTCATTCCGTAAACCTCACTTGAACTTTTTACTTCCGGCAAAATACTTTTTGGAATATCTAAAAGCTCCAACAGTTCTTTATCCCATTCTAGAGTTCTAATATTAAACAACATGGTTCTACTGGCATTAGAAACATCCGTTACGTGGCATGCACCTTTAGTTAGTTTCCAAATTAACCATGAATCTACAGTTCCAAAAGCAAGTTTACCCTCTTCTGCTTTTTGTCTAGCTCCTGGAATATTATCCAACAACCACTTAATCTTAGTACCCGAGAAATAGGCGTCTAAAATTAATCCTGTTTTCTCTTTAATAGTACCAGCTAAACCTCTCTCCTTAAGCTCATCACAATATTGCGATGTTCTTCTATCTTGCCACACAATAGCATTTCCTATTGGTTTACCGGTTTCTTTATCCCAAAGAATGGTAGTTTCACGCTGATTGGTGATACCTATGGCTTTAATGTCTTTTGCAGTTAAACCTGCTTTCGCAATTACTTCTTCGGCCACTGAAGCCTGAGAATACCAAATTTCATTGGCATCCTGCTCAATCCAACTTAATCGCGGAGAATATTGCTCAAATTCTTTTTGGGATATCGCAATAATTTTACCATCTCTATCAAAAATGATAGCTCTTGAAATTGACGTTCCCTGATCTAAGGATAAGATATATTGTTGCATAACAGTCTATATATTAAATGATTATTTCAGAGAATCCGTTTTCTTAAGGATCTTGTCAACCGATATATTGAGAGAACCAACGTATTCATTCATCGTACCTAGAATAGCTAAACCACCTTCTGTTAGCTTATAGTATTTACGTGGAATTCCAGATTCCTGTTCGGCCCATTCTGAAGTCACCAATCCTTCTTTCTTCAATCTATTCAGAAGTGGATATATAGTTCCCTCAGCAATTTCAAGTGAAGTAAATTGATTCATATCACTTATGAGTTCGTAACCATAACAGGGACGAGAACGTAAGAGTAAAATGATAATATATTCAAGTAATCCCTTTTTATACTGGGATTTCCATTTGGCAATAAAATATTCGTTGTTTTCTGACTCCATAGTACCAAAAGATTGTTCATCTCAATATCGAGATATCAATAATTTTCAGTTCTAATCAAACTATTCCTGATTAGTATTACTGTCTTTTTTGATTTAAACAAGCTCGAAAAAAGCCTGCCTCCTACAAATATATTATAATAAATTAAAGAATATTTAAAGTCGACTCATGTTTTAATAGAAGAACGCATTTAAAGCTTAATTTCCAGTCATTAAATAATAGAAAACAAAAAAGGAGTTGCTGTATGCAACTCCTTTAATATATTCTAAACTAAGTTTTCTTATTTTTTGAAGATACCTAGGTCTTTCAAGTCTGAAGTTGAAACATAATCAAGGTGAGCAGCACACTTTGCCTTACCCATCTTAACAAATACCTCACAAGATGCTTGATACTTCTCATTACGAGTTGTATCTAATAACATCAAGTATCCCATAACGATATATCCAGCCATTTCAACCAAACGACGAGCGTGGAAATCCAAGAAGTCATTGTGATCTGCAGTAGCGTTAATCTCGCTTACTTTAGCAACAGCTACTTCGTACTTCTCAGTCATTCCCTTAAGAATTGTTCTGATGTACTCTAGCTGTGGATTAAGTTCTTCACCTTCGTAGAACTTAATTTGAGCAAGATACGAACCTGTAGTTACACCACGAACAGCAGCAACAACTTGTAATTGAGTTGTTCCTTCGTAAATGTTAGTAATACGTGCATCACGAACTAAACGCTCAATTGGGTAGTCTTTCATGTAACCCGAACCCGCATGAATTTGTAATGAATCGTATGCCACCTCGTTACAGAACTCAGAAGCAAACAATTTCAATAGAGGCGTGAATACATCAGCAATCTTCTGATATTTCTTCATCTCATTTCTCTCATCCTTATCTAAAGAACGATCCTGAGAAATATGGAAGTAGCATTTGTAAACATCAACCATACGACATGTTTCGTACAACATAGAACGAGAAGCATTCAACTTCGCTTCCATATTGGTCAACATTTCATAAACAGCAGGGAATTCGATAATTGCTTTACCAAACTGACGACGTTCTTTAGCGTAAGCTAAACCTTCACGGTAAGCAGCTTCAGAAATACCAACTGACTGTGCACCTACACCTAAACGTGCACCGTTCATCAATGACATTACGTACTTGATAAGTCCAAGTTTACGAGAACCTACCAATTCAGCAGGAGCATTAGTAAATACCAACTCACAAGTAGGGGAACCAATAATACCCATTTTATGCTCGATACGACGAACCTTAACAGCCATGTGCTTTTTGTCATAGATAAACATTGACAAACCACGACCGTCATTAGTACCTTCCTCAGAACGAGCAAGCACTAAAGATACATCACCATCACCATTGGTAATAAAACGCTTTACACCGTCCAAATACCACTGATCTTCTTCTTTATTATAAGTTGCCTTCAACTGTACAGCCTGAAGGTCAGAACCTGCATCTGGCTCAGTTAAGTCCATAGCTGCAGTAGCACCTTTGGCAAAACGAGGTAAGTAATTAGCCTTTTGCTCTTTTGAAGCAAATTCGTGAATTGTTTCAGCACAGTCCTGAAGACCCCAGATGTTAGCAAAACCACCATCTGAACGAGAAACAAGTTCAGCAGCCATTACGTAAGGTACAAGAGGGAAATTCAATCCATCGTACTCACGTGGAAGAGACATACCAATTAAACCTGCTTTTGTAAGAGCTTCATGGTTTTCAGCAGTTCCTTTTGCGTAAATAACACGATCGTTTTCAACTCTAGGACCTTCTTGATCAACACCTTCAGCATTAGGACCAATAATATCACCACAAATCTCACCAACAATTTCTAGTGTGCGATCGTAGCTATCCATAGCATCCTCAAAATCAAGAGGAGCATAATCATACTTATCTTTATCTTCGAAGCCACGCTCTTTAAGCGCAACAATTTTTTTCATTAACGGGTGTTCCAAATGGAACTTCATGTCCTCGTTATCTGTATAGAAATTAGCCATTTCTTTAGATGTATTTAATGGTAAGTCATAAGCAAAACACCTATCTCTTACCTTCTAATTACTAAATTTATTACTTGGTATTCTCTTTGTACTTTTTGATCATCTTAGGCACAACATCAGCAATATCACCTGTAATTATATAATCAGCGAAATTATTGATTGGAGCATTCTTATCTGTATTGATAGCAATAACCATTGCAGATTCTTCCATACCAGCAGTATGCTGAATCTGACCAGAAATACCACAAGCAATATAAAGCTTAGGACGTACAGTAACTCCTGTTTGACCTATTTGACGTTCGTGAGAAGCATAACCAGCATCTATAGCAGCACGAGAAGCACCAACTTCACCACCAATTACATCAGCCAATTCGTATAACTTATCGAAGTTTTCTTTTGAACCTACACCGTAACCACCAGCAACAATAATACCAGCATTCTTGATGTTTACCTTTGAAGCTTCCATGTGACGTTCAATAACCTTCACAATAAAATCTTCAGAGTTCAAATATTTCTCAACCTCAATTTTATTTACTTTCCCTTTGTAAGCTTCAGAACGAATCTCTTTCTTCATTACACCCTCACGTACAGTTGCCATTTGTGGGCGACAGTCAGGGTTAATAATCGTAGCAACAATGTTACCACCGAAAGCAGGACGAATCTGGTATAAAAGATCTTTGTATTCTTTCTTATTCTTTTTGTCTTCATGATCACCAATCATCAAACTCGTACAGTCAGCAGTTAAACCTGAATGAAGAGCTGAAGAAACACGAGGACCTAAATCACGACCAATGCTTGTAGCACCCATCAAAGCGATTTGAGGCTTCTCTTCTCCAAACAATTTTACAATGATTGAAGTATGAGGCAAAGTTGTGTATGGGTAAAGACGCTTATCGTCAGCCATCCATAAAGTATCAACACCAAAAGGAATAATTTGTTTCTCAACACCTTTAAGATCGGCACCAATAACAATAGCCTCAAGGTTGCAGTTTAAGTCATCAGCTAGCGATCTACCTTTAGTTAAAAGTTCAAGACTTACATCAGCAATCTGTCCCTCTTCTATTTCGCAATATACAAATATGTTATTCACGGTTCTTAATTTTAAAATTCTACATTGAAATGATAGGAAAAACCAATCGATTAACCAATAGTATGGTTAGCAATTAACTCTTTCATTAGTTCATCCATATCAGCATCGCTAGGCGCAAGGACTTTAGCTTCTTTAGCTTGAAACACGACATTTTCAATCGCTTTTACCTTTGTAGGTGATCCAGTTAAACCCAGTTCTTTAGCATCAGTATCGATATCGTTCACACTCCACTCTCCTATGTTAAGGTATGGACGGTTGTCGTGTAATGCGATATAATCTTCATCAGCATTCTGCATTTCAGAAACCGCTCTTGCGTGTTTGTATTTCATAACAAACTTCGCGTTACGTGGACGACAGTCAGGAGCAGAAGAATTTACAGTTATAACCATTGGAAGAGTTCCTTCTACAGTTTCAACACCACGCTCTATACGACGCTTAACAAGAATTTTACCTTTTTCAACTGAAACAACATCCTCAGCATAAGTAATCTGTGGAAAACCTAATTTCTCAGCAACTTGAGGTCCAACCTGAGCCGTGTCACCATCAATAGCCTGACGACCAGCAATGATAATATCAATCTTGCCCATTTTCTTTAGAGTACAAGATAATGCGTAAGAAGTAGCTAAAGTATCAGATCCGGCAAAAGCACGGTCTGATAAAAGTATACCATTATCAGCTCCTCGGTATAAACCTTCGCGAATAATTTCTGCAGCTCTACCTGGTCCCATTGTCAATAATGTGATCTCAGTTCCAGGGTATTTATCTTTTAGACGCAATGCTTGTTCAAGTGCATTTAAATCTTCAGGATTGAAGATAGCAGGCAAAACAGCTCTATTTACAGTTCCATCAGCTTTCATAGCATCTTTCCCAACATTACGTGTATCAGGAACCTGCTTAGCAAGAACAACAATTTTTAATCCTTTCATTGTTATATATGTTTTATCAGTTTATAATCGAATATCTTTCAAAATATCTCTGCTTTAACTCTTGTGAAAACAGAATAATCAGTCTCTTCGATTACAATTTGTTATTATTCAGATTTAAGCTTTATTCAGGCCTAGAATCAGGCTTAGCAAATATATGGAATAGACTACTTAAAACAAATTTATATAAGCACCTATCAATATAGGTAAAAGCTTTCATTTATCAACTCATAATCATCTCGTTAAGTCAATAATTAGATCAATAATAGAGCATGTTATATAAGAGCTTCTTCCATTTACAGCTCTCTACTCTACTCGGTTTTTAAAAAAATGATTTGAAATATTTTCTAATTTATTATTAATGGTAACTTTAATACCTCTGAATAAAATCATAAGTTTTTAAAATTCCTGAAAATATTTTTGCAGCAATTCTTTCAATGACAATGCTATGGACTGACGCTATGTATCTATCTAAAAAAGGACAAAAGCATTATATGCTTAGTTTACCAGCCAAATTTAGAACCGCTATCTTCTTCATCTATTTGTTAGTTGCTCCAGTTAAAAATAGGGATTGAAATTGATTATGGTCTCGGTGCAAGTCTTGCTGTAATAGCATTTAGCACAGTTAAACGAAGCAAAATAAGACAATTAAAATAAATCCTAAAATATAAAAAGCGGAGACTCATTACGAATCTCCGCTTTACTTATATCATAAAATCGATTAAGCTTGCCCAGTTGGTCCAAATCCCATAGGAATAATTTGCCCTTGAGGTCCCTGACCTCCATCTACATTCTTAATAGGCCCATTCATTGATTCGAACTTCTTAATATTATCTTGTAAGGCTAACATTAAACGTTTCGCATGCTCAGGCGTTAAAATAATTCTAGATTTTACATCAGCTTTAGGCACTCCTGGCATTATACGAACAAAGTCAACCACAAACTCAGAGCTAGAATGTGTTATAACTGCTAAGTTTGAATATGTCCCTTGAGCAACTTCTTCACTAAGCTGAATGTCAATTTGATTCCCTTTTTTTTTATCTTCCATTATAAATATTTTTAGTACCGTATCTACAGTTTCATTTGACCTTGGATTGCTAAAATAAGAAAATATATTCGGACTGAGATAAAAAAAAAAGGCTGTTTCAATAAATGAAACAGCCTTTATATTTAGTAAGAGTATGCTTACTCTTGGGTAGATGTTTTAGCAAGAAGTTTTTCGTAATCTTCTTTAGCACCAACTACGATGTCTTTGTAGGCACGTAGACCAGTACCTGCAGGAATTAATTTTCCACAAATAACGTTCTCTTTCAATCCTTCTAAATGATCGATCTTACCGCGAATAGCAGCCTCGTTCAATACTTTAGTTGTTTCCTGGAAAGAAGCAGCTGACATAAAACTCTTAGTTTGAAGAGATGCACGAGTAATACCCTGCAGAATTTGAGTAGAAGTAGCCGCAATAACATCACGTGCAACAACCAACTTCATATCCTTACGCTTCAATACTGAATTCACATCACGTAATTGTCTTGCAGTAACAGTCTGACCAAGTACTAATTCGTTAGAATCACCAGTTTCAATTACAACTTTCTTTCCGAAAATTCCATCGTTTTCAAGCATAAAAAGCTGCTTATCAACAATTTGCTTTTCAAGAAAAACTGTATCACCTGGATCAGAAATAATAACTTTACGCATCATCTGACGTACGATAATCTCAAAGTGCTTGTCATTAATCTTCACACCCTGCATACGATAAACATCCTGTACTTCGTTCACGATATACTCCTGAACTTTTGTTGGACCTTTAATTGCAAGAATATCAGCAGGAGTAGTAGCTCCATCAGATAGTGGCGTACCAGCTCTGATATAGTCACTTTCCTGAACAAGCATTTGTCTAGATAAAGGTACCAAGTACTTCTTCTCTTGACCTGTTCGTGAAGTTACAATAACTTCACGATTACCACGTTTGATTTTACCAAAAGCAATCTCACCATCAATCTCAGAAACAACTGCTGGATTTGATGGGTTACGAGCTTCAAACAACTCAGTAACACGAGGAAGACCCCCAGTAATATCACCCGTTTTACCAACGTTTCTTGGAATCTTTACAACAGATTCACCAGTAGCAATCATATCACCTTCACTTACAGAAACGTGAGCTCCTACAGGTAAATTGTAAGATTTAAGAATTTCACCATTAGAAGCTAAAATTCTAACACTTGCATTCTTAGCCTTATCCTTAGATTCAATAATTACTTTCTCAGCAAAACCAGTTGCTTCATCAGATTCTTCACTAAAAGTAATACCTTCAATCAAGTTCTCAAATGAAATTTTTCCAGAGAATTCAGAGATGATCATGGCATTATAAGGATCCCACTCACAAATTAATTTCCCCTTAGAAACGTCAGCACCATCCTTAGTATACAGTTTAGAACCGTAAGGGATAGAATGTGTTGATACTGCTATATTAGTATTCTTATCAACGATACGTAATTCAGCCAAACGACCAATTACAACATCGTATTTTTTACCATCTTCAGTCGTATGCTCAACAGTTCTAAGTTCATCGAACTCAGCGAAACCATCGTATTTAGATACAACATTGTTTTCTGCAGAAACGTTACCCGCTGTACCCCCTACGTGGAAAGTACGAAGAGTTAACTGTGTACCTGGTTCACCGATTGACTGTGCAGCAATAACACCAACAGCTTCACCTTTTTGAACCAACTCACCACTAGCAAGGTTACGTCCGTAACATTTAGCACAAACACCTTTACGAGCTTCACAAGTTAATACAGAACGAATCTCAACAGTTTCAACTGGAGAACCTTCAATAGCCTCTGCAATTCCTTCTGTAATTTCTTCTCCTGAAGCAACTAGAAGTTCTCCGGTTAATGGATGATAGATATCATGAACTGCTGTACGTCCCAAAATTCTTTCGAATAGAGAAGCAACAACATCTTCTTGATTCTTAATTGCTGAAGCAGAAAGACCTCTTAAAGTACCACAATCAGGTTCGTGGATAATAACGTCTTGTGCAACATCAACCAAACGACGAGTTAAGTAACCCGCATCAGCCGTTTTAAGAGCCGTATCCGCAAGACCTTTACGAGCACCGTGAGTAGATATAAAGTACTCTAGTACAGAAAGACCTTCCTTAAAGTTAGAAAGAATTGGATTTTCAATAATCTGACCACCTTTAGCACCAGATTTCTGAGGCTTGGCCATCAGACCACGCATACCACCCAACTGACGAATCTGCTCTCGTGATCCACGAGCTCCAGAATCAAGCATCATGTAAACAGAGTTGAAACCTTGATTGTCGGTCTCTAACTGAGTCATTAATGTTTGAGTCAAGTTAGCATTTACATGCGTCCAAATATCAATAATCTGATTGTAACGTTCGTTGTTAGTAATGAATCCCATATTATAGTTATTCTTTACTTCTTCAACTTGCGCATAACCATCAGCTACCATTGCATCTTTTTCTGCAGGAACCTGAACGTCAGAAAGGTTAAAGGATAATCCACCTTCAAAAGCCTGACGGTAACCTAAGTTTTTAATATCATCAAGAAATTTAGCTGTCAAATGAACACCACACTTCTTATAAACGTCTCCAATGATATCACGAAGAGCTCTCTTCGTAATCAACTGATTTAAAAATCCGGCATCTTTAGGTGTATGCTGATTCATAATGATACGCCCCATAGTTGTCTCAACAATAGTGTCAACTAATTCGTCATTCTCATTAAGATCTTTTACTTTCACTTTAATCTTAGCGTGAAGATCAACTGCTTTTTCGTTAAAAGCAATCATTGCCTCTTCAGCAGAGTAGAAAGTAATACCTTCACCTTTACAACCTGTACGTTCTTTAGTAATGTAGTATAAACCAAGTACCATATCCTGAGAAGGAACAGTAATTGGAGTACCATTCGCTGGATTCAGAATATTGTGAGAACACAACATTAACATCTGAGCCTCAAGAACAGCTTCATTACCTAAAGGTAAGTGAACAGCCATCTGGTCACCATCAAAGTCGGCATTGAAACCGGTACATGCAAGAGGGTGTAGACGAATCGCTTTTCCTTCAATTAATTTTGGTTGGAAAGACTGGATACCCAAACGGTGAAGAGTTGGAGCACGGTTAAGTAGCACTGGATGTCCTTTCAATACATTCTCAAGAATATCCCAAACCACAGGATCTTTACGATCTACGATTTTCTTAGCCGACTTAACGGTCTTTACAATTCCACGCTCAATAAGCTTACGAATAACGAAAGGCTTATAAAGTTCAGCTGCCATATCCTTAGGGATACCACACTCGTGCATTTCCAAATCTGGACCTACAACAATTACCGAACGAGCAGAATAGTCAACACGCTTACCCAATAGATTCTGACGGAAACGACCTTGCTTACCTTTCAATGAATCTGAAAGAGATTTCAAAGGACGGTTATTTTCTGTCTTAACCGCATTAGATTTACGTGAGTTATCAAATAGTGAATCAACAGCCTCTTGAAGCATACGTTTCTCATTACGTAAGATTACTTCTGGAGCTTTGATTTCAATTAGTCTTTTAAGACGATTGTTACGGATAATTACACGACGATAAAGGTCATTTAAATCCGAAGTTGCAAAACGACCACCATCCAAAGGTACCAAAGGACGTAATTCTGGTGGAATTACTGGAACAACTTTAACAACCATCCATTCAGGCTTATTCACTTCCTTAGAATCACGGAAAGCACCAACAACTTGAAGACGTTTCAAAGCTTCGTTTTTACGTTGCTGTGAAGTCTCAGTGTTAGCCTTGTGACGTAACTCATAAGATAATGAATCAAGATCTAAACGAGAAAGTAAACTGCAAAGTGCATCAGCACCCATTTTTGCAATAAACTTATTTGGATCTTCATCATCAAGATGTTGATTTTCAGTTGGAAGTTCTTCCAGAATATCTAGATACTCTTCTTCTGTTAGAAAATCAAGATAATTGATACCATCAGCAGCTTTTACACCTGCGTTAATTACGACATAACGCTCGTAATAAATAATAGTATCTAGTTTTTTTGTTGGTAAACCTAAAAGGTAACCAATTTTATTTGGCAACGATTTAAAATACCAAATATGCGCTACAGGCACAACCAATTGGATGTGTCCCATACGCTCTCGGCGTACTTTTTTCTCGGTTACCTCAACACCACATCGGTCACAAACAATACCACGATAACGGATACGCTTGTATTTACCACAGTGACACTCATAATCCTTAACAGGACCGAAAATTCTTTCACAGAATAAACCGTCACGTTCTGGCTTATAAGTACGATAGTTGATGGTTTCAGGCTTTAAAACTTCACCACTGGATCTTTCTAAGATCTCTTCAGGAGAAGCAAGACTGATAGAGATTTTTGTAAAATTACTCTTTACTTTGTTATCTCTTCTGAATGCCATATATTGAAAATTAGGATATTAACAAATTGATTCATGAAAAGAGAATGCCGGAAGAACCAACATTCACTTTCTATATAAGGCTTATACTAATTTAACGCTCAAGCCAAGACCTCTAAGTTCGTGTAATAACACATTTAGAGATTCAGGAATACCTGGAGCTGGCATAGGTTCACCTTTAACGATAGCTTCATAAGCTTTCGCTCTACCCATTACATCATCCGACTTAATAGTCAAGATTTCCTGTAGAACATGAGCAGCACCAAAGGCCTCAAGAGCCCATACTTCCATCTCTCCAAAACGCTGACCACCAAACTGAGCCTTACCACCAAGTGGTTGCTGAGTAATCAGAGAATAAGGACCAATAGAACGCGCGTGCATCTTATCATCTACCATGTGTCCTAGTTTCAGCATGTAGATAACACCAACCGTAGCAGGCTGATCAAATCGTACACCAGTACCTCCATCATGAAGGTAAGCTTTACCGAAAGCAGGAACACCAGCTTTGTCAGTATATGCAGTAATTTCGTCTAGACTTGCACCATCGAAAATCGGTGTTGCAAACTTCAACCCTAACTCAATACCAGCCCATCCAAGAACGGTTTCGAAAACCTGTCCAAGGTTCATACGAGATGGTACACCAAGTGGATTTAAGCAAATATCTACAGTAGTTCCATCCTCAAGGAATGGCATATCTTCCTGACGAACAACACGAGAAATAATACCTTTATTACCGTGACGACCTGCCATTTTATCACCAATCTGAAGCTTACGTTTTTTAGCAACATAAATTTTAGCCATTTGGATGATACCTACAGGCATTTCATCTCCGATAGTAACGTTGTATTTTTTACGTTTACTTGCACTATCAAGTTCTTTGTACTTAATAACGTAGTTATGCAGTAAGGTCTTAATAGTTTGATTCTTTTCCTTATCAGTTGTCCACTTATTAGGGTCAACTTGTAAGTAATTAATCTCCATTAATAATTTCTGAGTAAACTTAACACCTTTAGGAATCAAGTCAACGCTTAAATAATCCTTAACACCTTGAGAAGTTTTACCATTACAGATCGTAAACAATTTCTCTACCAGAAGATTGGCTAGATTAGTAACAGTTGTATCAAACTCTTCATCAAGTTTCTGCAGTATTGGCTTATCAGTTTGTTTCGACTTACGATCGCGTACAGCACGAGAGAATAACTTCTTCTCAATCACAACACCACGAAGTGAAGGTGAAGCCTTAAGAGATGCATCTTTTACATCACCTGCTTTATCACCGAAAATTGCTCGTAGCAATTTCTCTTCTGGAGAAGGATCAGATTCTCCTTTAGGAGTAATCTTACCGATAAGGATATCGCCTGGTTCAACATTTGCACCAATGCGAATCAAACCATTTTCATCAAGGTTACGTGTAGCTTCTTCACTTACGTTAGGAATATCAGAAGTTAATTCTTCCATTCCACGTTTTGTGTCACGTACTTCAAGAGTGTATTCATCAACGTGAATTGAAGTAAATACATCATCCTTAACAATACGCTCAGAAATTACAATCGCATCCTCATAGTTATAACCTTTCCAAGGCATAAATGCCACTTTAAGATTACGACCTAGTGCTAACTCACCAGACTGAGTACCATATCCATCAGTTAGGATTTGTCCCTGAACTAACTTATCACCTTTAGCAACAATTGGCTTAAGGTCAATAGTAGTTCCCTGGTTAGTTTTTTGATATTTTGGTAAATTGTAAGTGACAACATTTGATTCAAAACTAACAAATGCTTCATTTTCGCTTCTTTCGTAAGCAATTACAATTTTAGTTGCATCAACAAATTCAACAACACCATCTCTTTTAGCGACAATCATAGTACGTGAATCTTTAGCAACATTTGCTTCAAGACCAGTACCTACAACTGGAGATTCAGGTTTGATAAGAGGAACAGCTTGACGCATCATATTAGATCCCATCAAAGCACGGTTGGCATCATCATGTTCTAGGAACGGAATCAAAGAAGCCGCTATAGAAGCAATCTGGTTTGGCGCAACGTCCATCAAGTCCAAGTTCTCAATCTCTTCGAATGGGAAGTCACCATCTTTACGTGATTTTGCTTTAGCATTAACAAATGAACCATCATCATTCAATGGAGCATTAGCTTGAGCAATAATCAATCCTTCTTCTTCCTCAGCTGAACGATAACCTACACCTGCGTTACTTAAATCAACTTTTCCTTCAACAACCTTACGGTATGGTGTTTCAATAAACCCTAGATCATTAATCTTAGCGAATACACATAAAGAAGAAATCAAACCAATATTTGGTCCCTCTGGTGTTTCAATAGGACATAAACGACCATAATGAGTATAGTGAACGTCTCGAACCTCGAAACCTGCTCTCTCACGAGACAGACCACCTGGTCCAAGAGCTGACATTCTTCTTTTATGAGTTACCTCAGCAAGTGGATTCGTTTGATCCATAAACTGAGACAATGCATTTGTTCCGAAGAATGAATTGATAACTGAAGATAAAGTCTTCGAGTTAATCAAATCAATAGGAGTAAATACCTCATTGTCACGCACATTCATTCTTTCACGAATAGTACGAGCCATACGAGCTAAACCAACTCCAAATTGACTATATAATTGTTCCCCTACTGTACGAACACGACGGTTACTCAAGTGGTCAATATCGTCCACATCAGTACGCGCATTCAATAACTTAATAAGGTACTTAATAATCTCAATAATATCTTCTTTGGTCAATACTTTAGTATCCCTATCAGTATTTAGACCTAATTTCTTGTTAATTCTGTAACGACCAACATCACCTAAATCGTAACGCTTATCAGAAAAGAACAACTTATCAATTACATCACGAGCTGTAGCCTCATCTGGTGGCTCAGAGTTTCTTAATTGACGATAGATATGAAGAACTGCTTCTTTCTCAGAGTTACAAGGGTCTTTCTGCAACGTATTATAAATAATTGCATAGTCAGCAAGATTTTGCTGCTCCTTGTGTAATAAGATAGTCTTAGCACCTGATTCAAGAATTTCTTCAATGTGTTCTGGTTCAACTATAGTTTCTCTATCGATAATAACTTCGTTACGTTCGATAGAAACAACCTCTCCTGTATCCTCATCTACGAAGTCTTCAATCCAAGATTTAAGAACACGAGCGGCAAGTTTACGACCGATAACTTTTTTAAGTCCGGTTTTTGAAACTTTAATTTCATCAGCGAGATCAAAAATCTCAAGAATATCTTTATCGCTTTCAAAACCAATCGATCTTAATAGAGTGGTTACAGGAAGCTTTTTCTTACGGTCGATATAAGCATACATAACATTATTAATGTCAGTAGCAAACTCAATCCATGATCCTTTAAAAGGAATAATACGGGCAGAATATAACTTGGTTCCGTTGGTATGTAAACTTTGTCCGAAGAATACACCTGGTGAACGGTGAAGTTGAGATACAACAACACGCTCTGCTCCATTGATAACGAAAGTACCTTTTTCAGTCATGTAAGGTACAGTTCCAAGATATACATCCTGAATTACTGTATCAAAATCCTCATGCTCTGGATCAGTACAATATAGCTTTAGTTTAGCCTTAAGGGGCACACAGTAACTAAGGCCTCGTTCAATGCATTCTTCGATGGAGTAACGTGGTGGATCAACAAAATAGTCAAGAAATTCCAATACAAAATTATTACGCGTATCGGTAATTGGAAAATTCTCGCTAAATACCTTAAATAATCCTTCGCTCTTTCTGTTTTCAGAAATTGTTTCCAACTGAAAAAAGTCTTGAAAAGATTTTAATTGTACTTCCAAAAAGTCAGGATATAAAAACTGATTCTTATTTGAAGCAAAACTAATTCTTTGACTAATAGTATTTGAAGACATTTACTTAAAATTAATTGAACCTAAACAATAATAAACAACAAAAAGGCTTAGAGTATCATATAATGATACTCTAAACCATAATAACCTTATTTGAAGGTCTTAGCGATTCTATTTAAGTTCAACTTCAGCTCCAGCCTCTTCTAATTGTGCTTTTAATGCTTCAGCTTCTTCTTTAGAAACTTTTTCTTTCAATGGAGCTGGTGCAGCGTCAACTGCAGCCTTAGCATCCTTAAGTCCAAGACCAGTTAATTCTTTAACTAATTTCACAACAGCTAGTTTAGAACCACCTGCAGCTACAAGAATTACGTCGAATTCAGTTTGCTCAGCAGCAGCACCTTCAGCATCTCCGCCTGCAACAACTACAGCAGCAGCAGCTGGCTCGATTCCGTACTCATCTTTTAAGATTTGAGCTAATTCACTTACTTCCTTAACAGTCAAATTAACTAATTCTTCTGCAAACTTTTTTAAATCTGCCATTTTGGTTGATTTTTAAAATTTAAATACTCTAAATATATTACTCTTTCTCTGATACTTCTTCTTCAGTATCTTCACCCTTACCATTTTCTAAAGCAGAAATTACTTTCTGAATTGGAGACTGCAATGCTGCAATAATGTCACCAATTAATTCTTCCTTAGACTTAATAGCTACAAGTGTGTCTAACTCGCCTTCGCCAATATAAACAGCTCCCTCTACGAAAGCTCCTTTAAGCGCTGGTTTGTCAGTACCTTTACTGAATTCTTTGATTAGCTTAGCAGGAGTATTTCCCACATCTGAAAGCATAAGAGATGTTGCACCCTTAAGTATTCCAGTCAAATCATTGCACTCAACTTCTGCTCTTTCTAAAGCTTTATGAAGTAAAGTATTTTTTACAACAATCATTTTGATCTGCTTCCCAAAACAAGCTCTACGTAAAGCAGAAGTTGATTCAGCATTCATTCCTGAAGTGTCAGCTAGATAAAAGTGATTTGATGCGTTGATTTGTTCTGTCAAGCTATCAATAATCTGAATTTTGTCTTCCTTTTTCATGATTACCAAGGTCTCGATTAAAAAATAATTTGATTAGTCAATAAGTGATTTAGGATCAATTTGAATCCCTACACTCATTGTACTTGACAGGTATACACTCTTGATGTAAGTCCCTTTTGCTGCAGATGGCTTCAATTTGTTGATAATACCTACGAATTCCATAGCATTATCTTTGATTTTATCTGCTTCAAAAGATACCTTAGCAACTGATGAATGAATAATACCATATTTATCGACCTTGAAATCTATCTTACCAGCTTTAACTTCGTTAACAGCTTTTGCAATGTCCATAGTTACAGTACCGCTTTTAGGGTTTGGCATTAAACCACGTGGGCCTAATACACGTCCTAGTGCACCTACTTTAGCCATAACAGTTGGCATTGTAATGATAACATCAATATCAGTCCATCCTGCTTTGATCTTAGTAATATATTCGTCAAGACCAACAAAGTCAGCACCTGCTGCTTTAGCTTCTTCTTCCTTATCAGGAGTACAAAGAACCAAAACACGAACATTCTTACCAGTACCATGAGGTAGAGTTACCACGCCACGAACCATTTGATTCGCTTTTCTAGGGTCAACTCCTAAGCGGACATCCATATCCACTGAAGCATCAAATTTAGTTGTAGTAATCTCCTTAACCAATGCTGCTGCTTCGTCGATAGTATAGATCTTATCTGCCTCGACTTTTTCTAAAGCTAACTTTCTATTCTTTGTTATACTCATTTTAAATGCAGTATTAAAAATTATTGATTAAGCGGACTATCACCTGAAATAGTGACACCCATACTTCTTGCTGTTCCAGCTACCATACTCATGGCGCTCTCTACTTCAAAAGCATTCAAATCTTTCATCTTTCCTTCTGCGATAGAACGTACTTGTTCCCAAGTAATTGATCCAACCTTAATACGGTTAGATTCCGCAGAACCTGATTTCAATTTTGCAGCTTCTAAAATTTGAACAGCAACAGGAGGAGTTTTCGTAATGAATTCGAAAGAACTATCACTATAAACAGTGATTACAACTGGAATAACTTTCCCAGCCATATCTTGAGTTCTTGCATTGAATTGCTTACAAAAATCCATAATATTAACTCCCTTAGCACCTAATGCTGGTCCTACTGGAGGTGAAGGATTTGCAGCACCACCTTTGATCTGCAATTTTATTAATCCTGCTACTTCTTTAGCCATAGTTTTACTTTTCTAAAGGTTTTTTATTCTTTTTCTACTTGCATGAAACTTAATTCAAGAGGCGTTTTACGTCCGAAGATCTTAACCATAACTTTAAGTTTTCTCTTCTCTGCATTTACCTCTTCTATCACACCAGTAAAACCATTAAATGGTCCATCATTCACATTTACCGACTCGCCAACAAAATAAGGAATACTAATTTCCTCATCTTTATTAGTAAGTTCGTCAACCTTACCCAAAATACGATTCACTTCTGATTGTCGCAATGGAGATGGGTCGCCGCCTTTAGTATCCCCCAGGAAGCCAATCACATTCGTAACACTACGAAGGATGTGAGGGATTTCGCCTGTCAATGCAGCTTCGATTAAAACATAGCCTGGTAAGAAAATTCTTTCCTTGCTTATTTTTTTACCGTTGCGCACCACAAACACTTTTTCGGTTGGTATGAGAACCTGTGATACGTAATCCTGAAGTCCAAGATTAGAAATCTCACTTAAGATATACTCTTGGACTTTTTTTTCTTTTCCTCCTACAGCCCGTAGAACATACCATTTTTTGTCAATTTCAGCCATCTTAAAATTTCAGTGATTAGTAAAACATACTATATACTGTGTCCATCAAACCCTTGAATCCAAAATCCATTATGGAAATTGCAGTTGCAATAATTGCTGAAGCTATCATTACTACGATAGCACTGCTTTGAAGTTCAGGCCATGATGGCCACGATACTTTCTGTGTAAGTTCGTTATAAACGTCTTTAATATAATTTACTAATTTCATGTGCTTACAATTAAAGTTTTATTAATTCACATGGAAGTTGCCTCACAGTCTAAATAAATCCAGTTTGTGAGACTTATTTTATAAGACAAAATATCCTTTAGCACGGGTGGAGAGACTCGAACTCCCGACACCTGGTTTTGGAGACCAGTGCTCTGCCAACTGAGCTACACCCGTAAAGAAGAGTGATTCGAAAACGAATCACTCTTTATATGTAAATTACTCTACAATTTCAGTAATCTGACCTGCACCTACTGTTCTACCACCCTCACGGATAGCGAAACGTAGACCCAAAGAACAAGCTACTGGAGTAATCAATTCAACATTGATAGTAACGTTATCACCTGGCATTACCATTTCAACACCTTCTGGAAGAGTAATCTCACCAGTTACATCAAGAGTTCTAATATAGAACTGAGGACGGTATTTATTATGGAATGGAGTGTGACGTCCACCTTCTTCTTTTTTCAATACATAAATCTCAGCCTTAATCTTAGTATGAGGTGTAATTGTCTTAGGGTGACAAATAACCATACCACGCTTAATAGCTGACTTTTCAATACCTCTCAACAAGATACCTACGTTGTCTCCAGCTTGACCTTCATCAAGAATCTTACGAAACATCTCAACACCAGTGCAAACCGTTTTCATTCCTTCAGCACCAAGACCGATGATTTGAAGCTCTTCACCAGTCTTTACAATACCAGTTTCGATACGACCCGTAGCAACAGTTCCTCGACCAGTAATAGAGAATACATCCTCGATAGGCATCAAGAAAGGCTTCTCAACATCACGTGGAGGAAGTGGAATCCAAGTATCAACAGCTTCCATAAGCTCCATGATCTTATCTTCCCACTCAGGCTCACCATTCAATCCACCAAGAGCAGATCCAGCAATGATAGGCGTATTATCACCATCAAATTCGTAGAATTCTAAAAGCTCGCGCATTTCCATTTCTACCAACTCAAGCATCTCTTCATCGTCAACCATGTCAACTTTGTTCAAGAAAACTACCATTTTAGGTACGTTTACCTGACGAGCTAAAAGGATGTGCTCGCGAGTCTGAGGCATAGGACCATCAGTAGCAGCACAAACTAGGATTGCACCGTCCATTTGAGCAGCACCAGTAACCATGTTTTTTACGTAGTCAGCGTGACCTGGACAATCAACGTGAGCGTAATGACGATTAGCAGTTGAATACTCAACGTGAGCAGTGTTAATAGTAATACCTCTTTCTTTTTCCTCTGGAGCATTATCGATAGAATCGAAAGATGCTACATCGCAAAAACCTCTTTTTGCCAACACAGTTGTAATAGCAGCAGTTAAAGTAGTTTTACCGTGGTCAACGTGACCGATAGTACCAATATTTACGTGTGGTTTTGACCTATCAAAATGTTCTTTAGCCATAACTCGAAAAGTTAATTAATGATTAGACAACAATTAAAACAATATTTTATATTTTCTTGAGCCATTGATGAGAATTGAACTCATGACCTCTTCCTTACCAAGGAAACGCTCTACCCCTGAGCTACAACGGCAAAACAATATGAGCGGGAAACGAGACTCAAACTCGCGACCCTCAGCTTGGAAGGCTGATGCTCT
>CAXBPC010000024.1:0-64387 GCA_963977525.1 uncultured Marinifilaceae bacterium | reverse complement strand
CCCAAATACAGAATTGCTTCACCTAAAATGTGGGGAGTCTTCCTAATTTTGGGAAAGCTTCTCGCTGAAGTAGTTGGGAATAGTAGATACTGCCTGAATTATTCTGGTTCTATAACAAAGGATACAAAAAAAAACCTCGTTTAAAACGAGGCTTTGATTTGTTATCTATTAAAATTTTCTGAGTTCTGTCAATAATCATGAGAATTATTTAATTTTCACATCATCACATCATCACATCATCACATCATCAAATTATCTGTGGTAACGTAACCATTTCCAAATTTCCTTGTAAGAAACTTTTTTACCATACATTAGAATTCCTGTACGATAAATTTTTGCAGCTACCCAAGTCACAAATATGAATGATGCAACCAATAATCCCATTGATAATAGCAACTCCCATAAAGGAACACCAAATGGAATACGTACTAACATCACAATAGGTGAGGTTAGTGGTATTATTGATCCCCAGAATGCTAAACTGCCCTCTGGATTTTTAGCAACAGCCATTCCAATATATAATGCCAGAACTAGTGGTAATGATATTGGTAACATGAATTGTTGTGTCTCAGTTTCGTTATCAACTGCTGAACCAACGGCCGCAAACAAGGCAGAATACAATAAGTAACCAGCTAGGAAGAAGAAGATGAAACCTCCAAGAATACCCGTGATATAAGACATGTCGAAAGTTCCAAGAACATCTTGCATCATATTCAGTTGAGCCTGATTTATTGTTTGTCCGGTGCTCGGCAATTGACTTATCGATGAAGCTTCTTGTATGCTTGAAGCATCTATCCCTGGTAAGAAAATCGCACTACCAATGATAATAATCGCACCAGTTAAGATGACCCACATCAAGAATTGAGTTAAACCCACCATAGCCACACCTACAATCTTACCCATCATCAACTGGAAAGGTTTAACTGATGAAATGATTACTTCGATAATTCGATTACTCTTCTCTTCAATAACACCTCGCATCACCTGAACACCATACATGAAAATAAACATGTAGATAATGAAACTCATGGCAAAACCCAGTACCATTGCTATTTCAGTTGAACTTTGTTTAATCTCGCCGTCATCACCAAATTTAATGGTCTTTACTAATATTGGTGTTTTCGTTGCAGCTAATTTTTGCTCTAAATCTGGCATGTTAGCTTCCGCAATAATTTTCGAACGTTTTATTGTTTCGATGTGATTACGAATTTGTGAACCAACTTCTGATTTAACTTCTATGGTCACTTGCTTAAACGAAAACAGTTCGGTCGATTGTGATTCTAGAATGTCTGTTGGGATTTTAAGAAGTGCATAATAACTTCTGGTATCCAACATTTCCTTAGCATCTTCAAAACTGGTGTTCTTTAAGTATTCGAAGGTGGTGAAATCTGTTGATTCTACGGGATTTACCAATTCTGACTCATTGATAACACCAATGGTTCTTCTTTCGGTATCGTCTTTCATATTCAACCAGACAACAAAAGCCATTATTGCTGCAAAAAAGACAGGTGTAAGAAAGGTTAGAAGAAGGAAAGATTTCTTTTTAACTCGGGATAAATATTCTCGTTGAATAATGATTAATATCTTGTTCATTGTATTTATCTATAAATCCGAAGGTTTCGGAATGAAATTGAATTGTTTAACTGTGATGGGAAAGTTATTATTCCATATCGATACTTAGATTTTTTTCATTAACCACTCGAATAAAAATATCGTTCATGCTAGGAATAATTTCATTGAATGCAATAATCTCGACATGAGGTAAAAGTTGACCTAATAATTGATTTGAACTTGTTCCGTTGTTTAATTTCAATTTCAAGGATTCAAATTCTTTACCTGATTTATGTTCTAGTATCTCAACATCCTTAGGTAAATTCGCTTTGATTTTTTCTAGCTCCCCTGTGAAAGAAATATTGTAGGTATGAGTGCGATACTGCTTTTTAATATCTTCGAAAGAACCATCAAGAATTTTTTCGGCCTTATGAATTAAGGCAATATGATCGCATATTTCTTCAACTGAACCCATATTGTGAGTTGAGAAAATAATGGTACATCCTTTATCGCGAAGTTCAAGGATTTCACTCTTTAGAAGATTGGCATTAATTGGGTCAAAACCACTAAATGGCTCATCAAAAATCAAAAGCTTAGGTTCGTGAAGGATGGTTGTGATGAACTGGATCTTTTGTGCCATTCCTTTTGAAAGTTCTTCCACTTTCTTGTCCCACCATTCAAGAATATCAAACTTTTTGAACCATGCCTGAAGTTTGGCAGTGGCATCTTTCTTGCTCATACCTTTTAGTTGAGCTAAGTAGATCGACTGTTCCCCAACCTTCATTTTCTTATAGAGACCACGCTCTTCTGGTAAGTAGCCAATGTGGTGTACATGCTCTTCCTTTAAAGGTTCTCCATTAAAAAATATTTCGCCAGAATCTGGACCCGTAATTTGATTGATAATACGTATTAAAGTGGTTTTACCTGCACCATTGGGGCCAAGTAAACCAAATATACTTCCTTCGGGAACAGATATGCTCACGCCTTTTAATGCCGTGTGTCCAGCATACTGTTTTACTATGTTTTTTGCTTCGAAAAACGCCATATTTAAATAATATTTAAGGGGTTTTGAATTTGTGATAGTTAGTTTAAAATCGTCAACTTATTTATTAGTCTACAAAATACTTAAAAGTTACAGCTGTTTAATATAAAATCGATATAAAAGTGAAAAGATGTGATAATGTCATTAAAAATCAAGACAAAAAAAATCCCTCAGATTAATCTGAGGGATTAGCAATATGATATCTTTTTTACTCAAAAAAGGTTTTTACTTTTTTGAAAAAGCTTTTTTCTTGTGAACTTGGGTTCGGTGTAAATGATTCTGATTCTTTAAGTTTTTCAAGTATCTTCTGCT
The DNA here is from genome assembly GCA_963977525.1 of uncultured Marinifilaceae bacterium. Taxonomy (GTDB): domain Bacteria; phylum Bacteroidota; class Bacteroidia; order Bacteroidales; family Marinifilaceae; genus Ancylomarina. Next base: position 61,482 of record CAXBPC010000024.1, on the reverse strand, counting down.
CATCCTTACTTACTTTGTTTGGAACCCAAACATTTATCTTTACAAGTAAATCACCACGTCCATAACCATTGATATCAGGTAAACCTTTTCCGCGTAAGCGAAGGATTTTACCTGGTTGAGTACCACCATCGATTTTAACTTTTACTTTATTCTCGATAGTTGGAATTTCAACAGCAGTTCCTAAAATTGAATCGGGAATGCTAATGAATAAGTTATATAATAAATCGTTCTCGTCACGAACAAGATCTTCATGCTCTTCTTCATGAACTAAGATTAATAAGTCACCATTTACACCTCCACGACGAGCTGCATTACCACGTCCGCTTACTGATAGTTGCATACCTTCAGCTACACCAGCAGGGATATTTATTGTGATTACTTCGTCATCTTTAACAATACCTTCACCAGCACACGATTTACACTTGTTGGTGATGATTTTTCCTTCGCCGTTACATGATGGACAAACTGCACTAGTTTGCATCTGACCTAGGATGGTATTTTGAATACGAGTTACCTGACCACTACCTTTACACTGTGTACAAGTATCATGTGAAGAACCACCTTCAGCACCCGAACCATTACAATCGTGACATTCGACATGCTTTTTAACTTTAATCTTCTTTTCAACGCCATTGGCAATTTCTTGAAGCGTAAGCTTTACCTTAACTCTAAGGTTGCTTCCACGATTCACACGTTGTGAACTACGTCCACCGCCACCGAAACCTCCAAAGAAAGATCCGCCAGATCCGCCACCGAAAATATCACCAAAATGAGAGAAGATATCGTCCATATTCATGCCGCCACCGCCGAAACCACCTCCAGCTGCACCACTCATACCTGCATGTCCGTATTGATCGTAACGCTGACGTTTTTGCTCATTGCTTAAAACCTCATACGCCTCAGCTGCTTCTTTAAACTTTTCTTCAGCTTCTTTATTATCAGGGTTTTTATCAGGGTGAAATTGTATAGCTTTCTTGCGATAAGCCTTTTTTAGCTCAGGTCCTGTAGCATTGTTCGATACGCCAAGTACTTCGTAGTAATCTCTTTTCGACATCTTATTTCAGATTTGTTTGTTTAATATTATTCTCCAACGACTACTTTCGAAAAGCGAATCACCTTATCGTTAAGGAAATATCCTTTTTCAACACAATCAACAACTTTACCTTTTAACTTTTTACTAGGTGCAGGGATTTTGGTAATAGCTTCGTGCAAATCTGTATTAAAATCAAGATATTTAGTTTCAATTTCTTTCACGCCTTGTTGCGTCATGAAATCTTTGAAGTTTGTATGTATTAAGTGAATACCTTCTTTAATACCATCGATATCAGAAGAATCATCTACTGATTTTAAAGCACGTTCGAAGTTATCCATAACAGGAAGAACATTAACTAAGATTCTTTCACCTGCAGATTTATTTAGCTCCATTTTTTCCTTTAAAGTACGTTTACGGTAGTTATCGAACTCAGCCGATAATCTCATGTACTTATCTGTAACTTCTTGAAGCTTGGTTTCAAGTTCTGTCATCTCGTCAGCTATCTGCTCTTTTTTAGACTTCTTCTTTTCAGTCTTCTCTTCCTTCTCAGATACTTTCTCTTCAGTTTCAGGAGTAACAGTATCTTTTACTTCTAAATCTTCTTTGCTTTTATCTTTTGTCATCTCTTTATTTTTCTAATAAATCCCAAATTACTTTGGGTTTTTAATCTCATATCTTTGCCAGCAGTAATGAATTATTGTATTGTTTTTCTCACTGCTAAAATAACAGGCATCTCAATTACAAATTGTTTGCCAATGCTCAGTTTTCCGACAAATTGGCACAAAGTTAAAACTTGTCGGTTAAGTTTACAGATTTTTGAAGTAATTAATGCAATTTTTCATGACACGACTTGTATAATTGGATTGCTTTCAGACATTAGCAATGTGTGAGCATAAAAAAAGAGCTGTTCATTTTAAGAACAACTCTTGTTATATTTTATTCAGTTTAGAATCTATTTCTTTAGGTAGTGTTGTAGTACCAATTCCAATTTTTCACCTCTCAGATCTTTTGCTAAAATAGTGCCATTTTCATCGATTAAGAAATTCGATGGAATTGAATTGATACCAAATTTAACAGCTGTAGGAGAGTACCATCCTTTTAATTCACTAACGTGGTAATCCCAAACGAGCTCATCTTTCTTTATGGCATTTTTCCAGCTATTAACTTTCTTGTCTAAAGAAAAGCTAAGAACAGTAAAACCCTTACCATTTTTGAAGTCTTGATCTTTGAATTTGTTGTAAACTGTCACAACCCAAGGATTTTCATCACGACAAGGTCCACACCAAGATGCCCAAAAATCAACTAAAACAAGTTTGCCTTTAAGGTCACTTAGATTGATCGTTTTACCGTCTGGAGATTTAGCTGAAATTTCAGGAATTTTATCTCCAACGTTTAAGCCTTCTTTTACATCCTTACCTTTTTCTCCAGCTAAAGCTGAAAAAGACAATACAAGAAGTGTAATTAGTATACCTAGATTTAATTTTTTCATAGCGAACATCTTTATTTAAAGCCTTTGCAAACGCAATACTTCATGGTTTATTATGAGATTAAAACTAGTTAATAGTTTTTATTTAGACTGTTAATGAATAGTTAATTATCAATTCTCTTGATTTTTGCTCCAATTGCATTAAGTCTAAGGTCTATATTTTCATAACCTCTATCAATTTGATCAATATTCTGAATTGTACTTGTTCCTTCCGCTGAAATGGCCGCAATTAAAAGTGAAACTCCAGCTCTAATGTCAGGTGAAACCATTTTAGTCGCTCTCAGCTTAGTTTCTTGGTTAAGACCAATAACTGTTGCTCTGTGCGGATCACATAGAATAATCTGAGCGCCCATGTCAATCAATTTATCCGTAAAGAATAAACGAGATTCGAACATCTTTTGATGAATAAGAACACTTCCTTTAGCTTGAGTAGCTACTACAAGGATAATACTTAAAAGGTCTGGGGTTAAGCCAGGCCAAGGTGCATCAGCGATGGTTAGAATTGAACCATCCATAAAATTTTCTATTGTATAACTCTCTTGTTTTGGAATGTAAATATCATCTCCAATAATTTCGAGTTTAATACCCAGTTTTTTGAATGTATCAGGAATAACTCCGAGTTCTTTGTAGGCTACATTCTTAATTGTAATTTCAGATTTAGTCATAGCTGCTAGGCCAATGAAACTACCAATTTCAATCATATCAGGTAGGATACGATGTTCGCAACCAGAAAGGCTTTTAACACCTTCCACATAGATTAGGTTAGAGCCTATACCTGTAATTTTGGCTCCCATTGAATTCAACATCTTACATAGTTGTTGAATGTAAGGTTCACAGGCAGCATTATAAATAGTTGTTGTTCCCTCAGCAAGTACAGCTGCCATAATGATATTAGCAGTACCCGTAACCGATGCTTCATCAAGCAACATGTAAGTTCCTTTCAAATGAGGCGCTTCCAATCGGTAAAATTTATCGCCTTGCTTGTATTTAAAGTCAGCACCTAATTTTTGAAAGCCAATAAAGTGAGTATCCAATCTGCGACGTCCAATTTTATCGCCACCTGGCTTTGGGATATAAGCTTTTCCGAAACGAGCCAACAAGGGGCCAATAATCATGATTGAACCTCGAAGAGAAGAACCTTTTTTAGCAAACTCATCTGTGTTTAAGTATTCAAGGTTGATTTCTTTGGCTTCGAAACAATAAGTGTTCTTAGTCTCTTGAGTTACGCTTACACCTAATGATGCTAGTAATTCAATCAGACGGTTAACATCAAGTATGTTTGGAATATTGTGAATTCTAACTTTTTCGGATGTTAGGAGAGTGGCGCATAAAATTTGTAAAGCTTCATTTTTTGCTCCTTGTGGGTGTAATTCACCTTTTAGTGTGGTGCCACCAGTTATTTCGAATGTGCTCATTTATTTTATCATTAGATGTTATGACGGATAATCTTGCTAAACATTGCTTGTGATTTGACGTTTAATAGGTCATGGAACAATTACTATGTTTCAAATTCTAGCCTAAAGATAATGAAAATGACTTTTAAAACTGAAGTTGGGAAAGAGTAAATTCAGAAAATATGAATATCAAATTAGGCACAAAAAAAACCGGAAGTTATCCGGTTTATATATGTTGAGAAAATCAATAAGATTATTTCTTCTTAACGAATTTTCTAGTGTCAGTCTTTGGGAATGTTTTCTTCTTATTCTTTGTCTGAAAATCTTTATCGTGAATTTCTCTCAGTCTCATATTTTCAGGAATAGTAAGTTTTCCTCCAGATATATCAACAATATCTTTGAAAATTTTCTGATCAGCAACGCCATCTTTATTCCAATTGGAATATGATTTCTTCATATGATTAGCAATCATCAAGATTAAAGCTGATTTTTCTTTTTCATCTTCAAGTTCAATTGCTTTCTGAACCATAGATTCGATGATTTTACCGTAATGGCGAAATCTAATTCTATGATTGTTGTATGGAAGAATTTCTGGCTTCTCAGCTAATTTTTCTTTCGTAGGCAATTCATATGGTGAATCGATATCGAAATTAAAATCTGTCATGATAGCTAAATGATCCCAAAGCTTATGTCTGAAATCACTAACGTCTCTAAGGTGTGGGTACATGTTACCCATGATAGAAATAATAGTTTTAGCAGCTTTATTTCTTTCGTCTCTATCCTCGATTTTCATGGCAAAATCGACCATCATTTGAACGTTTCTGCCATATTCAGGGAGTAATAACTTTACCCTATTTGAATTGTAATCCATTTATTTGTTGTTGTGTTTTAACTGAGATGTGTTGTCTTCAGCTATCACTTATTTTGTGGGAAAGCTTATTGATGTAATTTCAATAAGTCTTTAATTTCATTTTCACCCTAAAATATTATTGATTTTTAGACGTGTTTTGAAGAACACAATAATACTAAAAAAAACGAAGATAAATCAGTTAATATTTGAGATCTGAGCTTTTTATTATCTTAAATTGAAGTTGCAGTCGATAATAAAGCTGTATCCGATTTGGTGAGTTTATTCACGGAATGACTTAGAACTCAATGCAAATGTACTGCATTTCTTCTTTCAATGCAAATTGAACACCAATTAGCCTTTATTATTAGGTTTCGTAATACTTTATTATACGATTTTTAACTTGGCAAATTTTAATAACAGTTGTTTCTGTCCTACGTTCTGAAAAAATACTGTTGCTTTTATGTTTGGTGCGTCACCTTCTAAATGTAAAACTTTACCTTTCCCGAATCGTTGATGCTCAATGTGCATTCCTGCTTGAATTTGACTAGCATCTGACGCTTCAAAATTATTACTTTCCTCATTATTATGGCTTGGTCTTAATCTAGTAGCTGATTGAGAAAGTTTTGGACGTAAACTAGGTTTCTTCTTTTGTTGGAAACTAGAATTTGTTGCTATCCGCTCGTGACTACTATCACTTTCAGCAACCCTCGATCCAAAACTACCGAACTCGGGTTCTTGCTCGTATGTGAAATCGATATATTTAGAATCAATTTCCTTTAAAAAACGACTTGGACGAGGATAACTCATATCGCCCCATTTATATCGTGCTTTAGCAAACGATAAAGTAACTTTATTCTGAGCTCTGGTTAGTGCAACATAAAATAAACGACGCTCTTCTTCTAAATCTTGAGATGAGCCTGTAGATAGTTTTGATGGAAATAATTCTTCTTCCATTCCCACGACATAGAGATAAGGGAATTCTAGACCTTTCGATGAATGAATTGTCATCATCGTAACCTTATTTCTGTCTTCATCTTTTTCATTGTCATGATCTGTCAGTAAAGCAACATCTTCCAGATAATTTGCCAACTTATTTTCACGTCCCTCTTCAAGTGCAATTTGTGTGAAATCTTGGATTGCATTTAAAAGCTCCTGAATATTTTCATGACGAGAAACCCCTTCCGGTGATCTATCGTTATAGAGTTCCTTAATAATACCTGTTTCTGATGAAACACGACTTGCTAAATCGAAAGCTGATTCATGATCAATTTTCATGGCAAATCCGTTTACCAAAGTCGCAAACTTCATTAGCTTACTAATAGTACCAGCATTTAAACCGTATGGACGTTCATTTAAACCACAGACGATGTTCCAAATGCTTTGACCAGTGCTAGAAGCTGCTTCTTGCAGTTTACTAACTGTAGTTGCACCAATACCTCTTTTGGGGTAATTAATGGTACGTTTAATTGCTTCCTCGTCGTTTGGATTAACTGCCATTCTGAAGTATGAAAGTAAATCCTTAATTTCTTTACGTTGATAAAAAGAAAGCCCACCATAAATCTTATATGGCAGATTCAATTTCCTTAACGATTCTTCAAAAAGTCGAGACTGGGCGTTGGTTCTATATAGAATGGCAAAATCTTCAAACTTAAGACGATTTCGCATCTTAGTCTCAAAAATATCATTAGCAATTATATAACCTTCTTCATGATCAGTCATTGCTTTAATGACCTTTATATTTTCGCCACCTTCTTTTTCAGAAAATGATTCTTTTTTAATCTGATCCTTATTGTTCTTGATAACAGAGTTAGCCGCATTTACAATAATCTGCGTAGAACGGTAGTTTTGTTCAAGTTTGAATAACTGATAGTTTGGGTAATCGTTTCTGAAGTTGAGTATGTTCTCAATTTTAGCTCCTCGAAATGAATAGATACTTTGCGCATCATCACCAACCACACTTACATTTTTGTGCTGCTCGGCTAGTTTCTTAACAATTAAATATTGTGAGTAGTTGGTATCTTGGTACTCATCTACCAATATATATTTAAACTTGTTTTGATACTTTGTTAAAACTTCTGGTGAGTTTTTGAAAAGAATATTTGTTTGTAAAAGTAAATCATCAAAATCCATGGCATTCGCCTGACGACAACGATGACTATAGCGTTTGTAAATTTCAGCAGTCAATGGTCTTCGGTTCGAGGCATCAATTTCTTGTGCAGCCGAATTTTGAGAGTAGGCCATTGCTGTTACAAGATTGTTTTTTGCTGATGAAATACGATTAAGTACATCATTAGCTTTATAAACCTTGTCATCTAGTTTCATTTCTTTAATAATGCTACGGAGTAAGTTTTTGGAATCTTGAGTGTCGTAGATTGTAAAGTTTGAATCGAAACCTAAGTGTTCGGCCTCGTAACGTAAAATTTTTGCAAAAGTAGAGTGGAATGTTCCCATCCAAAGAGATTGTGCTTGTTCTGAACCGACAATACGACCGATACGCTCTTTCATTTCGCGAGCCGCCTTATTGGTAAAAGTAAGAGCCAATATGGTATATGGACGTACACCTTTATTTAATAAATGAGCAATACGGTAAGTTAAAACACGGGTTTTCCCTGATCCAGCACCAGCAATTACTAGCGATGGTCCATCCGTTTTCTCAACTGCTTCACGTTGTACTGGGTTTAGGTCGTTTAAATAATCCATATGCTTATACTCTATTTTTCAATTCCAAAATACTAGCCCAAAAGTATAAAATTGCCAACTTAGTCGCATACATATTTCTGTAAATATCTTACTCATTTTATAAATCTGTGCTTTGATATCATAAATACGACATTATTTATTTAATATTGTAAATCAAGTATTGTAAAAAAATAAGAAACATATGAGACTAATGGTTTTAGCTATTTCAAATAAACTCCGATTGTTTTTCGGAATTCTTCTAGCCTTAATTTTATGCCAATCAACAATTCAAGCTCAAATAACGGCTCCTTCATCGAGTTGTAATTCTACTACAGCTTATACAGAAGTAGATCAGGATGCTATTTTTGTTTTTCGTGATGATGCTAATTCTGGTGTAGGAGAGTTGAAAGCTTTTTCGCCTGATGGAACTTCTGGATGGGATTTCACTTGGACAAAATGGGATTCTGCAACAAAAATCTTTTCCATACCAACGCATATTGATAATGGTGTTGGTGAATCTACTATTAATAATTTAGCAGATGGCAGATATAAGGTGGAGATTCAAAAGGGGCTAGTTAATGTTCGATTTATTGCATGGGTTTTTAATCAAACTAAGCCAAGCTTGGTTTTCGATGCTAAAGATTGTGATGGTGTTGCTTTTAAATCAGCTTTCTTAGTTCACCAATACCCAGACATAAATACTCCTAATACTCTAAATGTAAGTACATCTTTTGTTTTTTCCTTTCAAAGAGATAATATAGAACTTCAGCGGTTAACACTAGATGATTACGATGGTTTACCAAAAAGTTTCTTTGATGATCAGGCATTCGCGAACGAAGCTGATTATAAGATGATTGTGACTGATGAGTGCGGTTTTGAATATGCGTCAGATATAAAATCTGAAAAAACATATGTCGTTGATGCAACTTTCACTCTCGACCCTACTACTGGAGAAGCTCCTTTAGAAGTGTCTTTTGAAACTGATAATGCTAATGCGACAGATTATCAATGGTTTTTCTATCAAGATGAAGCTAGAATTGATGGTGCTGTACCAACTCAAGATAGTTTGCTTGTTGATGTCAAAGCTGGAAGTGATGAAACTTATACATATCTACATCCTGGTAAATATCTTGTGAAATTAATTGCGACCAATAACGATGACTCTATGAATTGCGTAGATGTTTTTACATCAAATGAAATTACGGTAGAAGGTTCAATCTTTGAAGTGCCAAATGTATTTACACCTAATGGAGATGGAGCTAATGACGAGTTTCGATTAAGATTGTATTCTGTAAAATCGTATTCTGTTAAAATATTTAACCGATGGGGAAGATTAGTTCATGAATTTCAAGAATCTGATGTGTCTGCAGGTATGGCAGATAGAAAAAGTTCTAAAGGTTGGGATGGAAAGATAAATGGGAAGCTTGCTTCGCCAGGAACTTATTTTTATGTGGTAGAAGCTGAAGGTAGAGAAGAAGAAGGCAGACATTACACCGAAAAAGGATCGTTGACTTTATTACATGATAAATAATCGATCTATTATAATATAAAGAAAGCCGACAAACTCATTTGAGTCTGTCGGCTTTTCTTTGTTAAGACATTTGATTAAGCTTCTGCCATTTCTTCTTCGTAAGCAGCCAGTAATTCTTTTTGAACATCATTTGGTACTTTATCGTACTCAGCAAATTTCATCGAGAATTGAGCTCGTCCACCAGTTAGAGAACTAAGTGATGTTGAATAACGATCCATCTCCTTAAGAGGTACTTTAGCTAGAATTTTCTGGAACCCTTTTTCTGCTTCCATACCCATAATCATAGCACGGCGAGTTTGAAGATCACTCATCACATCACCCATTCTATCTTCAGGAACTAAAATTTCAATATTATAAATAGGTTCAAGAATCTTTGGTGCTGCATTTTTAAATGCCTCACTAAAAGCATGACGCCCTGCAAGCCTAAATGAGATTTCATTTGAATCTACAGCGTGCATCTTACCATCGTATACTGTTACTCGAATGTCACGTGCATAGGATCCTGTTAATGGACCTTCATCCATTTTTTCCATTATCCCTTTCATAATACCAGGAAGGAAACGTGTGTCAATAACACCACCAACAATACAATTACAGAAAACTAATTTTCCACCCCAATCAAGATCGACAATTTCTGTTCCTCTAAGATTGACCTTAAATTCCTTACCATTTACTTTAAATGAAGTAGGATCAGGCATACCCTCGTAATAAGGTTCGATGATTAAGTATACCTCACCAAATTGACCTGAACCACCTGATTGTTTTCTATGACGGTAGTCGGCAGCTGCTTGTTTGGTAATGGTCTCGCGATATTGAATTTTTGGAGATTTAAACTCAATTTCCATTTTATCATTATGCTTTAATCTCCATTTAAGTGTATTTAAATGGAATTCACCTTGACTGTGAAGAAGTATCTGTTTAAGTTCTTTCGAGTATTCAATTAGTATAGTTGGATCCTCTTCATGCATGCGATGAAGTAATTCACCTAAACGCTCATCATCTGCTTCGTCAAGTGCATTAACAGCAGTTCTGTATTTTGGTTCAGGAAAATCAATATCCTTATATATGAAGTCACAATCCTTACAGTTTAAGGTGTGATTGTTTTTTGTGTTTTTAAGTTTTACTGTAGCACCAATATCACCAGCTACAAGTTCTGAAACTTTCTCGCGATGGCGACCTGCAACAACATATAACTGAGAAAGGCGTTCTTTAGTACCATTATTAATATTCGTTAAGTCGTCTCCCTCTTTAATCTTACCAGAAATTACTTTGAAGTAATTTACCTCACCAATATGAGGTTCAATAGATGTTTTAAAAACGAATAAAGAAGTAGGAGCATTTGAATCACATTTTGCTTCTCGACCACTCACGGTTGGAATCGCAGGCATCTCAGTAACGAAAGGTACAATGTTGCCAATAAATTCCATTAGTCGTCTTACACCCATGTCTTTTTTAGCAGAAACACAGAAAACAGGATAAAGATCGCAAGCAATCATCCCTTTTCTCATTCCTTCTCTCATTTCATCTTCAGTCAAACTTCCCTTGTCAAAATAAAGCTCCATTAAAGCCTCGTCATTTTCAGCTGCAGCTTCTACAAGTTCGTTATGCAACTCATTTGCTTTATCAGCTTCCGATTCTGGGATGTCAAGTATCTTTGGTTCTCCTCCATCAGGACCCCATTTGTACATTTTCATCTTCAACACATCTACAACAGCATCGAAACCAAGTCCCGCATTTACAGGATACTGAACGATAGCAATTTTGCTCCCAAAACTCACTTTGGCAGATTCTACACATTGTTCGAAATTTGCTTTCTCATGATCAAGCTGATTTATAACAAAGATCAAAGGCTTATTTCGCTTAGTCGCTCTACGACCAAGAATCTCTGTTCCTACTTCAATACCTTGTTGAGCATTAATTAGCATCAAACCAGTATCAACTACATTTAAAGCAGAAATAACGCCACCTGCAAAATCTTCAGCACCTGGCGTGTCGATAAAGTTGATTTTCTTTCCTAACCATTCTGTATACAAAACGGTAGAGAAAACAGAATTACCATGCTCATGCTCTACCGGATTATAATCAGAAACGGTGTTATTATCATCCACGTTTCCGCGTCTACTAATAACACCACCTTCGAATAACATTGCTTCAGCTAGGGTTGTTTTACCCGAGCCGGCATTGCCAATGAGAGCGATGTTCTTAACTTCATTAGATTGATAAACTTTCATACTCGAAATTTTTAATTGGGTTAAAAAATATTTCGATCAGCAGATTAGGGTAAATCTGCCTTTCTGAACTATAGGGTCTACCAATTTAACGAACTTTTCTTGTAATTCCAATAGCTGATGGTGAGATGATTAGTTTATGTTTTGAATGTAAATCGAGGTAGTATTCTCTCTGCCTTGTAAATCATGATTTCATTCTAAAGTAGAAAAGGTTATTTGTTTTTAGTCTATTTTATTTCAGGCTTAGTTGAATTTCTTCGATTAATCTATTTCTTTTTAAATCGAAGGATTTGCTTTCTAGTTCGGCTCGACTTAGGATCTGAAGAGCTTTTACGAATAGTAATCTTGACTTATCCTTATTTCCTTTCTTCTGGTATATGTCAGCTTTAAGCTTGAGAAGATTTCCATATAGATCGAGCTTGATTGAATTTGTTTCATTCTCGATATACATTAGGTCAAAGTGTTCTGAATAGAAATCATTCAGTGTTTCTAAAGCTTGGGAGTGTGAACCTTGCTCTTTAAAACCTACCGCCTTTGCAATAGCTTTACCGCTGCTTCTATCATTTGAAGAATATAGTCTTTGTTTTGGATCATGTTTATTCTTGTGTGTAAATTGTTTGTTTTCGAAGCGCAGGTATATTTTGTTTTTTATAATAGTAGAATATAAAGGCAATGGCTACAAGATTTAGACGTGTACAAAGCCAAGAACCTTCAAAGCCAAAATCACCACCATTGAATGAATTTTTTACTAGCATGTCGAATTTGAACAGGGAGTTTATATTTAGGCCACTCACATTATAATCGAACACACTTCCTTGGATAAAATTCCAAAATAAATGGAAGCTTATAGGGAATCATAGATTTCTAGTATATATATAAGTACTTCCTAAAAGAATACCTGCAACAAACAAGTCGAATATTCCGAGCCAAGTCAAATTATCATTTATGCCATGCATTAGTGTGAAAATTGAAGATGAAATAATTAAACTCCAATAAGGGTTCATTGAGTCCATTAGATTATTAAGGATGTAGCCTCTGCATAGTATCTCTTCGTTTAAAGCGACAATAATGAATAATAGAAAGCCATAGAAGAAGCCAGAAGCATTAAAATGGATACCTGTAATGGAGATGCTATTACTTATATATAATATAGCCGTTCCGATTATTATAATATTTACTGGAATAATGAATCCGCATAGTAAATCTTTGCCTTTCCCTTTCACGGAAAAACCCATTGAAGAAATCGAACGATTGTCTAAATCTCTTCTAAAAAAGATACAACGATTATAGCTCCTGCGAGTCCAGCTGCTTGAATCCAAAATTGGTATTTTAGATTTATATCATCCATGTGGAGTTGCGCAGCCATACCTCCACTTAAAACGATAGATGTTATAAATGAGAATATACCTCCAATTATTAATGTTCCTAAAAGGACTAAGGCAATTCTTAAAGCAACATGAATATTTGATAGGTTCTGTGATAGCTCGATTCTCTTGTAACATTGTAATTGTTTCTCTAATTGTTAGTATTGAGACTAAAAATAGTCTTAAAGCCTCATGATTTAATATGTCAAGTTTGTCAAATTTTTTCACAAGCACTTATACGGGTTGGGTTTTGATTCAAAGAGATGTTTGATTAATCAGATTAATAATTTTTGTGGATTTATGGTTGTGTTATTAAGAATTGACCGAAGTGTTATTTCACTTGAGAAAAAGGAAAAATCTGTGAAAACAATTGACTATCTTTGTACGCTGATTTTAAGGGTATTTTGTTGAAAATAACTAAGGGTGCTTATTGTTATTTGAAAATAATTAATACCTTTGCAACCAATTTGTTAAAATATATTTAATCACAAAGTAATTGTTAATATGCCTACAATTCAACAGTTAGTTAGAAAAGGACGTGTCAAGCTTGTCGAGAAAAGCAAGGCTCCAGCTTTGGATTCTTGTCCTCAGAGAAGAGGAGTTTGTGTTCGGGTTTACACTACTACACCTAAGAAGCCTAATTCAGCTATGCGTAAAGTAGCTCGTGTTAGATTGACAAACGGAAAAGAAGTGAATGCTTATATTCCAGGAGAAGGACATAACTTACAAGAGCACTCGATCGTATTGATTCGTGGTGGCCGTGTAAAAGACCTTCCAGGTGTAAGATATCACCTTGTTCGTGGTGCACTAGATGCTTCAGGAGTAGAAGGTCGTATGCAGCGTCGTTCTAAGTATGGTACTAAGAAGCCAAAAGCTAAAAAGTAATTAATTCTAGTTTTTAAAACTGTGAGTTAATGTTTATGTGTTGTTCTCTATTAAGTTGAGTAAATGATCGTGAGATTTTTGAAGACTGAAAAAGGCAACTACAATGGATAACTCGTAAACTAAGAAAAATGAGAAAATCAAGACCAAAAAAGAGAATCTTGTTACCGGATCCAAAATTTAATGATGTGTTGGTAACACGATTCGTAAATGACTTAATGGTTGACGGAAAGAAAAATCTATCATTCAAGATTTTTTATGCAGCGTTAGAAATCGTTAAAGAAAAAACTGAAAAGACAGGAAAATCTCCTCTTGAAGTTTGGAAGAAATCATTGGAAAATATAACTCCAGGAGTTGAAGTAAAGTCTCGCCGTGTAGGTGGTGCTACTTTTCAGGTTCCAATGGAAATTCGTCCAGAAAGAAAAGTTGCTATCTCGATTAAGAATATGATTCTTCATGCTCGTAAAAGATCAGGTAAGTCTATGGCCGATAAGTTGTCAGCTGAAATTGTAGCTGGATTCAACGAAGAAGGTGGAGCTTACAAGAAGAAGGAAGATACTCATAGAATGGCAGAGGCCAACCGTGCATTTGCTCATTTCAGATTTTAATAATTAAGATCATGGGAAAAAGAGATTTAAGATATACCAGAAATGTTGGTATTATGGCTCACATCGATGCCGGTAAAACTACAACTACAGAACGTATTTTGTATTACACTGGTGTTTCTCACAAAATTGGTGAGGTGCATGATGGAGCTGCTACTATGGACTGGATGGAGCAAGAGCAAGAGCGTGGTATTACCATTACTTCTGCTGCTACAACTTGTTCTTGGGACTACAAGGACGAAAGTTTTCATATCAACATTATTGATACCCCAGGTCACGTTGACTTTACTGTAGAGGTAGAGCGTTCTTTGCGTGTACTTGATGGTGCGGTTGCATGTTTTTGTGCAGTAGGTGGTGTTGAGGCTCAGTCTGAGACAGTTTGGAGACAAGCTAATAAATATAAAGTCCCTCGTATGGGTTTTGTGAACAAGATGGACCGTTCTGGTGCTGACTTTTTCAAAGCTGTACGTGAGGTTAAGGAAAAGCTTGGTGCTAATCCTGTACCTATTCAGATTCCAATCGGAACAGAAGAGAAGTTTTGTGGTGTAGTCGATTTGATTACCATGCAAGCTTGTATCTGGTTCGAGGATGAGAATGGAACTAACTATAGAATGGAAGAAATTCCAGCTAATTTAGTAGAAGAAGCTAATGAGTGGAGAGCTAATCTTGTAGAGGCAGTAGCTGAACAGGATGAAGACTTGATGGAGCGTTTCTTTGAAGATCCAGATTCTATTACAGAAGATGAGATGTATGCGGTTATCCGTAAGGCTACTATTAGCATGGACATTGTTCCAATGTTATGTGGTTCTGCATTTAAGAATAAAGGTGTTCAAAGATTATTGGATGCTATGATTATTTACTTGCCATCTCCTCTAGATATTGATGCTATTGAAGGTAAAGTTCCAGGAACTGACGAAGTTGTTTCAAGACAGCCTTCTGTTGAAGAGCCTTTAGCAGCACTTGCATTTAAAATTGCTACTGACCCATTTGTAGGTCGTTTAGCATTTACTCGTGTATATTCAGGTGGTATTGATGCAGGTTCATACGTTTATAATGTAAGAACAGGTAACAAGGAGCGTATTTCACGTTTGTATCAAATGCATTCAAATAAGCAAAATGCTATCGACCGTGTTGAGGCTGGTGATATTTGTGCTTGTGTAGGTTTTAAGGATATTCGTACTGGTGATACTCTTTGTCAAAAAGAAACACAGATCGAATTAGAATCTATGGATTTTCCAGATCCAGTTATTGGTATCGCTATTGAGCCATTGACTCAGAAAGACATGGATAAGATGGGTATGGCTTTAGCTAAACTAGCTGAAGAGGATCCAACTTTCGTTGTTAAGACTGACGAAGATTCAGGACAGACAGTTATCTCTGGTATGGGTGAGCTTCATCTTGATATTATTGTTGACCGTTTGAAGCGTGAATTCAAGGTTGAGTGTAATCAAGGTGCACCTCAGGTTTCATATAAGGAAGCTATTACTCGCGAAGTTGAGCACCGTCAGGTATTCAAGAAGCAGTCTGGTGGACGTGGTAAATTTGGTGATATCTCATTCCGTTTATCTCCAGTTGATGAAGATTTCGAAGGAGAAGGATTGCAGTTTATTGATCAAATTAAAGGTGGACGTATTCCTAAGGAATTTATTCCTTCTGTACAGAAAGGTTTTAAAGATGCAATGGTTAATGGAGTATTAGCAGGTTATGTTGTTGATTCATTAAAGGTTGTATTGTTTGATGGATCTTTTCACCCGGTTGACTCGGATCAATTATCATTTGAATTGGCTGCTAAGCAAGGTTTCAAAGAAGCTTGTGGTAAAGCAGGACCAGTTATTCTTGAGCCTATTATGAAAGTTGAAGTTGTTACTCCAGAAGAATATATGGGTGATATCATCGGTGACTTGAATAAGCGTCGTGGTCAGATCGAAGGAATGGAGTCTAAGCATGGTGCTCGTGTAGTAGTTGCTAAAGTGCCATTGTCAGAGCAATTCGGTTATGTAACTGTATTGAGAACTCTATCTTCTGGTCGTGCGAACTCTTCAATGGAATTCTCACATTTTGAAGATGTACCTAAGGGAATTGCTAAAGATGTAGTAGAAGCCGCTAAGGGTAAAGTAGAATTATTGTAATTAATATCGTAATAGATTTAATAATATGAGCCAGAAAATAAGAATTAAACTGAAATCTTACGATCACAACTTGGTTGACAAGTCAGCTGATAAGATTGTAAAGACAGTTAAGGCTACAGGTGCAGTAGTGAGTGGACCAATTCCACTTCCTACTCACAAGAGAATATTTACTGTTCTTCGTTCAACATTCGTGAACAAGAAATCAAGAGAACAATTTCAGCTTTCTTCATTTAAGCGTTTAATTGACATTTACAGTTCAACTGCAAATACAATTGATGCTTTAATGAAACTTGAGTTGCCAAGTGGAGTAGAAGTTGAAATCAAGGTTTGATAGACAGTATTGTTAGTTTTATTTTAAAACAAAAAGAGAAATGCCAGGATTAATTGGAAAAAAAATCGGAATGACTTCCGTTTACAGTGCCGAGGGAAAATGTATTCCATGCACTGTCATTGAGGCAGGTCCATGTGTCGTAACACAAGTTAAGACTCTTGAGTCTGACGGTTACGCAGCACTTCAGTTGGCTTTTGAAGAAAAGAAAGAAAAGCGAACAACTAAGGCGCTAGATGGGCACTTTAAAAAGGCAAACACAACTCCAAAGAAGAAACTTGTTGAATTTTCGGATTTCGACAAAGAGTATGCTTTAGGTGATGCTGTTACTGTTGATATTTTTGCTGATACAGTTTATGTAGACGTAGCAGGTGTATCAAAAGGTAAAGGTTTCCAGGGTGTTGTGAAACGTCATGGTTTTGCCGGAGTAGGTGGCGCGACACACGGTCAACATAACCGTTTACGTGCACCGGGTTCTATTGGTGCTGCATCTTACCCAGCGAGAGTATTTAAGGGCATGAGAATGGCCGGACGTATGGGTGGGGACACTGTGAAGGTTCAGAACCTTCAGGTTCTTAAGGTAATTCCTGAGAACAACTTATTATTAGTTAAAGGATCTCTTCCAGGGTCTAAAGGTTCATACGTAATTATTGAAAAGTAATGGAATTAACTATTTTAAACACAGCTGGAGAAGATACAGGAAGAAAAATTGAGTTGCAAGATTCAGTTTTCGGCATCGAACCAAATGAGCACGCTATTTACTTAGATGTAAAACAATTTTTAGCAAACCAACGTCAAGGAACTCACAAGTCAAAAGAGAGAGCTGACATTTCTGGTTCAACTGCTAAGATTAAAAAGCAAAAAGGTACAGGTACAGCTCGTGCGGGTAGTATCAAGTCTCCTTTGTTTCGTGGTGGTGGACGTTGTTTCGGACCACGTCCAAGAAACTACAGTTTCAAATTGAATAAAAAACTTAAACAATTAGCTCGTAAATCTGCATTGTCAGTTAAAGCTAAAAACAACGGTCTTGTTGTTGTTGAAGATTTCAATTTTGAAGCAGTAAAGACAAAATTGTTTATTGATCTTCAAAATAATCTGAAAGTAGCTGATAAAAAAGTGCTTTTGGTTTTAAACGAAGAGAATAAAAACATATATTTGTCGTCTCGTAATTTGAAGAATATTAAAGTTGTGCGTGTTTCTGACCTCGCAACTTACGATATTATGAAAGCTTCAACTTTATTATTCGTTGAGAGTTCGGTTAAAGGGCTCGATGAAATGTTTAAACTAAATTAAGTTTAAAAAATGGAAATTTTATTAAAGCCCCTCGTTACTGAGAAGATGACTGACCTAAGCGAAAGATTAAATCGCGTAGGTTTTGTTGTGGATCGCAGAGCGACAAAGATCGATATTAGAAGAGCAGTTGAGAAAATGTACAATGTGAAAGTTGCGGCAGTCAATACCATGAATTATCAAGGTAAGAAGAAAAGCCGTTTTACTAAAGCTGGTGCAATTGAAGGAAGAACTGTTTCTTTTAAGAAGGCGATTATAACTTTAGTTGAAGGAGATAACATAGATTTTTATAGCAATATTTAATTAAAAAATGGCTGTACGTAAATTAAAACCTGTAACTCCTGGTCAAAGACATAAGATCCTTAATACCTTTGAGCAGGTAACTACAGACAAACCTGAAAAATCATTGTTAAGACCAATGAAGAAATCCGGCGGTAGAAATAACACCGGGAAAATGACAATGAGATATATAGGTGGTGGTCACAAAAGAAGATATCGAGTAATCGACTTCAAAAGAGACAAGGATACTATCCCTGCCAAAGTTGTTTCAATAGAGTACGATCCAAACCGTACTGCGCGCATAGCTTTGCTTGTGTATGCAGATGGTGAGAAACGTTACATTGTTGCTCCAGCTGGCTTAGAGGTAGATCAAGTACTTGTTTCTGGTAGAAGTGTTGCTCCAGAGATCGGAAATGCAATGCCATTATCAGATATCCCATTAGGTACAATAATTCATAATATTGAATTAAGACCCTCTCAAGGTGCTGTGATGGCTCGTAGTGCTGGTGCATATGCTCAACTCGTTTCACGAGATGGCAAATATGCAATGATCAAGTTACCTTCGTCAGAAGTTAGAATGATTCTTGTTACCTGTAAAGCTACAATCGGTACTGTTTCTAATAGCGATCACGCTTTAGAAAGAAGTGGTAAAGCTGGTCGTACTCGCTGGTTAGGTAGAAGACCTCGTGTTCGTGGTGTAGTGATGAATCCAGTTGATCACCCAATGGGTGGTGGTGAAGGTAAATCTTCCGGTGGACATCCACGCTCTAGAACAGGAGTCTTGGCAAAAGGTTTCAAAACCAGAGCTAAGAAGAATGCTTCTAATAAGTATATAGTTGAAAGAAGGAAAAAATAATTTGATTAACTAAGTTGTTATGAGTCGTTCACTAAAAAAAGGCCCTTTTATCGATTTCAAATTGGATAAAAGAGTAATAGAACAAAACGAGTCAGGTAAAAAATCAGTGATTAAAACCTGGTCACGTCGTTCTATGATCTCTCCAGATTTCGTAGGCCACACGATTGCCGTTCACAACGGAAATAAATTCATTCCTGTATATGTTACCGAGAATATGGTAGGACATAAACTAGGAGAATTTGCACCAACTCGTACCTTTAGAGGTCACGTTGATAAGAGAAAACGTTAAGCGTGACGTTGGTTTTAATTAACATTTTGAATTCATAGAAATGGGAGCTAGAAAAAGAATAAAAGCAAACCAAATAAAGGAGCAGAATTTAAGCAAAGCGTTTGCTAGCTTAAAGAATGTTCCGACTTCGCCCCGCAAAATGCGCCTGGTTGCCGATATGGTAAGAGGTATGGAGGTGAACCGAGCTTTAGATGTACTTCGTTTCAGTCCAAAAGAAGCATCGAATCGCGTAGAAAAACTAGTGCTTTCAGCAATTGCCAACTGGCAAGCTAAGAATGAAGGAAAGAGACTAGAGGAAAGTGCATTATATGTGAAAGAAATTCAGGTAGATTCTGCACGAATCCTTAAACGTCTAAGACCTGCACCTCAAGGGAGAGCGCATAGAATTAAAAAGAGATCAAATCATGTAACTATATTACTTGGTAGCAAAACTGCCGAAAGTGATACAAAAGAATAGTTAGAATGGGACAAAAAGTAAATCCAATAGGGAATCGACTAGGAATCATCAGAGGATGGGATTCTAACTGGTTTGGTGGAAAAAACTACGGTGAGAAGCTTGTTGAGGACCATAAAATACGTAAGTATTTAAATGTTCGTTTAGCAAAAGCAAGTATTTCTAAAATCATAATTGAAAGAACTCTTAAACTAATCACTATTACTATTAACACTGCACGACCTGGTATTATTATCGGAAAAGGTGGTCAAGAGGTAGATAAGTTGAAAGAAGAGTTAAAGAAGATTACTGACAAAGAAGTACAAATTAACATCTTTGAAATTAAGCGTCCAGAGTTGGATGCCGTAATCGTCGCTAATAACATTGCTCGTCAAATTGAAGGTCGTATCGCCTACAGAAGAGCAACTAAGATGGCCATTGCTTCTACAATGAGAATGGGTGCTGAAGGAATCAAAATTCAAATCTCAGGTCGTTTAAATGGAGCAGAGATGGCACGTTCTGAAATGTATAAAGAAGGACGTACTCCTCTTCACACTTTAAGAGCAAATATTGATTACCATTTAGCTGAAGCTTTAACAACTTATGGCTTACTTGGGATCAAAGTTTGGATCTGTAAAGGTGAGATTTATGGTAAACCAGATTTAACTCCAAATGCAGGATTGCGCGATGCTCGTGCACCTAAAGGTGGAAAGCCTGGTTTTAATAGAAGAAAAAAGAAGTAGTCTTTAAATTTAATGTATTAGTACGATGTTACAACCAAAAAGGACTAAATTTAGGAGACAACAAAAGGGAAGAATGAAAGGTAACGCAGGTCGCGGAACTGAATTAGCATTTGGATCTTTTGGGATTAAATCACTTGAAACAAAGTGGTTAACCGGTCGCCAGATTGAAGCTGCTCGTGTTGCAGTTACCCGATATATGCAAAGACAAGGTCAACTGTGGATCAGAGTATTCCCAGATAAACCTATCACTAAGAAGCCTGCAGAGGTACGTATGGGTAAAGGTAAAGGTGCGCCAGAAGGATTCGTTGCTCCTGTTTCACCAGGAAGAATGTTATTCGAGTGTGAAGGTGTACCTTTTGCAGTTGCTAAAGAGGCTTTACGTCTTGCAGCTCAAAAACTACCTGTTACTACAAAGTTTGTCGTAAGACGTGATTATGTTGAAAATTCAAATGATTAATCATGAAGAATTCAGAAATTAAAGAGTTAACAACACAGGAAATAGTAGAAAAGTTGGACGCTGAAAGATCAGCATTAACTCGATTCAACCTAAATCACGCTATTTCACCTTTGGAAAATCCTTTGCAAATTAAGGAAACCAGACGTAATATTGCAAAATTGATGACGGAAATTCGTCAGAGGCAATTAACTGAAAAGTAAAAAAAAGTGATGGAAAGAAACCTTAGAAAAGAACGTATCGGGGTAGTGGTAAGCGACAAAATGGATAAAACCATTACTGTTGCAGTTCACACTAAAGAAAAACACCCAATCTACGGAAAGTTCGTGAACAAGACTAAAAAGTTAACTGCTCACGACGAAGAGAACACCTGCAATGAAGGTGATACCGTAAAGATCATGGAAACCCGACCTTTAAGTAAAAATAAGACTTGGAGATTAGTTGAACTTATTGAAAGAGCTAAGTAATCATGATACAAACAGAAAGTAGACTACTAGTAGCTGATAACAGCGGAGCCAAAGAAGTTCTTTGTATTCGTGTGTTAGGCGGAACCAAAAAACGCTATGCATCAATTGGCGACAAAATTGTGGTTACCGTTAAACATTCAATTCCAGGTTCGGAAATGAAAAAAGGAACAGTAACCAAAGCCGTTGTTGTTCGTGTAAAAAAAGAGATTAGAAGAAAAGACGGGTCTTATATTCGCTTTGACGATAACGCTTGTGTGTTATTGAATACAACAGACGAGATGAGAGGAACCCGAATTTTTGGACCTGTTGCCAGAGAACTACGTGAAACAAACATGAAGATCGTTTCTCTAGCACCAGAAGTATTATAATCTTGTAAACTTAGAACAATGCGAAAAAAGTTACATATTAAAAAGGGTGATACCGTAATTGTAAACGCAGGGGAATCTAGAGGCCAGGAAGGTAAAGTATTAGAAGTTATTGTTGAAAAGCAACGAGCGATCGTTGAAGGAGTAAACATGATGTCTAAACATACCAAACCTAACGCAGCTAACCCTCAAGGCGGTATTATTAAGCAAGAGGCTCCTATTCACATTACAAATTTGAATGTGAAGGATCCTTCTACCGGGAAAGCATCCCGAATTGGTAGAAAATTGAATGACAATAACAAATTAGTTAGATACGCTAAAAAGTCAGGGGAGGAGATTAAGTAATGAGCTATACACCATCTCTTAGAAAACAGTATACAGAGGAAGTTGTTCCAGTTTTAATGAAGGAATTCAACTACAAATCTGTTATGCAGGTTCCTAGATTAACGAAGATAGTACTTAATCAAGGTGTTGGGCAAGCAATTGCTGACAAGAAAGTTTTAGAGTTCTCATTGAACGAAATGACTTCAATCACTGGACAAAAAGCAATATCAACTCTATCGTCTAAAGATATTTCTAACTTTAAGTTACGTAAGGGTATGCCAATTGGTACTACTGTTACATTACGCCGCGAGCACATGTACGAGTTTCTTGAGAAACTAATTCGTGTTGCTTTACCACGTATACGTGACTTTAAAGGAGTTAATAGTAAACTAGACGGAAGAGGAAACTATACTTTAGGTATTGAAGAACAAATCATTTTCCCTGAAATCGTTTTAGATGAAGTGAATAAGATTATGGGTATGAATATTACCTTTGTTACTTCTGCAAATACCGATGAAGAAGCCTATGCTCTTTTGAAAGAATTTGGATTACCATTTAAAAACATTAAAAAGTAATACGATGGCTAAAGAATCAATGAAAGCTCGCGAAGTTAAGCGTCAGAAATTAGTAGAAAAGTACGCAGCTAAAAGAGCTAAATTAAAAGAGGAAGGTGACTATATCGGTCTTAGTCGTTTGCCTAAAAATTCTTCACCTGTTAGATTACATAACAGATGTAAATTAACTGGTCGTCCTAAGGGATACATGAGACAATTCGGTTTAAGTCGTATCACATTTCGTGAAATGGCTTCTGCTGGTTTGATCCCAGGTGTTCGTAAAGCGAGCTGGTAACCAACAACAACGTTCTTAAAAGAACTATTGTTAAATATTGTCCCGAGCAATCGGGATCAATTTAATTTTTTATATATAATGACAGATCCAATAGCAGATTTTCTTACTCGTTTGAGAAATGCAATTATGGCTAACCACAAAGTGGTTGAAATGCCTGCATCGAACGTTAAAAAAGAAATGACAAAAATTCTTAAGGATAAAGGATATATCCTTAATTACAAATTTGAGGATGATGGTTTGCAAGGCAAAATTAAAATTGCTTTGAAATATCATCCAGAGTCTAAGATTCCAGCAATTAAGGATCTTAAACGTGTCTCTAAGCCAGGTTTAAGAAAATATTGTGGAGCTACTGAATTGCCTCGCGTACTTAACGGTTTAGGTATTGCTATCTTATCAACTTCTCAGGGAGTAATGACAGATAAGGAAGCTCGCCAAAAGCATGTTGGTGGTGAAGTATTGTGTTTCGTTTACTAATATAGGGAGGATAAGAAATGTCTAGAATTGGAAAATTACCTATCGTTTTGCCTGCCGGAGTTGAAGTAAAGGTAAACAAGAATAATTCAGTGGTGGTTAAAGGGCCTAAAGGTGAACTAACCCAACAGGTTAATCCTGTAATCAAAGTAACTGTTGAAGATAACTCTATCGTTTTAGAGCGTCCAACGGATCAGAAGCCTCATAAAGCTTTGCATGGTCTTTATCGTTCATTAATCAGCAACATGGTTGTTGGTGTAACTGAAGGATACAAAACTGAGCAAGAGCTTGTAGGTGTAGGTTACCGTGCGACTTCTAAAGGTCAGATATTAGAGTTGGCTTTAGGTTACTCTCACTTGATTCATATGGAGATTGCACAAGAAGTTAAAGTAACAGCTGTTACTGAAAAACGTGCTAATCCGATTATTACTCTAGAGAGTTGCGATAAGCAATTGGTTGGTCAGGTTGCTGCAAAGATTCGTTCTTTCAGAAAACCAGAGCCATATAAAGGAAAAGGTGTTAAATTTGTTGGAGAACAGCTAAGAAGAAAAGCTGGTAAATCTGCGGGTAAATAATTTCTAAAACAGTAAATTATGGCTTTAACTAAGCGCGAAAGAAGACTTAGAATTAAAAGAAGAGTTCGTAAGTCAATTTCTGGAACTGCCGAAAGACCAAGAATGTCAATTTTTCGTTCAAATAAGCAGATTTCAGTACAGATTATAGATGATATTACAGGAAAGACCATTATATCTATTTCATCTCTAGTAAAAGAAATTACTGAGAAGAATGGTAATAAATCAGAACAAGCAGAGTTCGTAGGGCAAGCAATTGCTGAGAAAGCTGCAACTGCTGGTATTTCTGAAGTAGTATTTGATAGAAATGGTTACTTATACCATGGTAGAATTAAATCTTTAGCGGACGCTGCTCGTAAAGGTGGCCTTAAATTTTAAGTATTATGGCAGATAAGAATATTAAGACTAGCGACGCAGAACTTAAGGATAAACTGGTTGCAATTAATCGTGTTACTAAGGTAACAAAAGGTGGACGTACTTTCAGCTTTTCAGCAATTGTTGTTGTTGGAAACGAGAATGGACTAATAGGTTGGGGGCTTGGAAAAGCAAGCGATGTTGTTAGTGCTATCTCTAAAGGTGTTGACGCTGCGAAGAAAAATCTGATTAAGGTTCCAGTACTTAAAGGAACTATTCCTCACGAGCAACTTGCACGTTTTGGTGGAGCAGAGGTTTTTATTAAGCCTGCTTCTCATGGTACCGGTGTAAAAGCTGGTGGTGCAATGCGTGCCGTACTTGAGAGTGTTGGTGTAACTGATGTACTTGCAAAGTCAAAAGGATCATCAAACCCTCATAACCTTGTGAAAGCTACTATTGCAGCTCTTGGAGAATTAAGAGATGCTCATACTATTGCTGATCAAAGAGGTGTTTCATTAGATAAAGTGTTTAACGGTTAAACTAAAGGAAATGGCTAAGATTAAAATTACCCAAGTTAAGAGTAAAATAGGGAGTAACGCTCGCCAAAAGAAAACTTTAGAAGCATTGGGATTGAAAAAGATCAATGGTATTGTTGAGCACGAGGCTACATCTCAAATTAAAGGAATGGTTGCAAAGGTGAGTCACCTAGTTTCCGTTGAAGAATAATGATTGTTAATATTTTAGCATAAATATATTATGGACTTAAGTAACTTAAAACCCGCAGCTGGCTCTGTTAAGACAAATAAAAGAATCGGTCGCGGACAAGGATCTGGTAGAGGTGGTACTTCTACTAGAGGACATAAAGGTGCAAAGTCAAGATCTGGATACTCTAAAAAAGTTGGTTTCGAAGGTGGTCAAATGCCTTTACAACGTAGAGTTCCTAAGTTTGGATTTAAGAACATTAATAGAGTTGAATACAAAGCTATTAATGTTGAAGTATTGCAAGTATTGGCTGAGAAAAACAACATTACGACTATTGATGCTGAAGTTTTGGTTAACGCAGGAATGTGTAACAAAAATGACAAAATCAAAGTTTTAGGTAATGGCGTATTATCTGCTAAACTTGAAGTTAAAGCTCATGCGTTCTCGAAGTCTGCTCAATCAGCGATTGAAGCAGTAGAAGGAACTGTTGTTAAATTGTAAGATTAGATAATGAAAGGTTTAATAGATACATTGAAGAACATCTGGAAGATTGAAGATTTAAGATCAAGAATCTTAACAACTTTAGCTCTTCTATTGGTTTACCGTTTAGGAACCATGATAGTGTTGCCGGGGATAGACCCAGCTCACTTAGGCGCGTTAAAATCTCAAACTGCTGATGGAGTATTAGGTTTGTTAGATATGTTTTCAGGGGGTGCATTCTCGAATGCGTCAATTTTTGCCCTAGGAATCATGCCTTACATTTCTGCTTCTATCGTTATTCAGTTAATGGGAATTGCTGTACCTTACTTTCAACGTTTGCAACGTGAAGGTGAGAGCGGTAGACGTAAAATCAATCAGATTACACGTTACCTAACCGTCGTTATTCTTATTCTTCAAGCACCAGGATATTTATTAAACCTTCACTCGACATTGCCTGAAGCAGCTTTTATTTTAAAAGGCGTTTTCTTTACTGCATCTTCAATAGCTATGCTTGCAGCCGGATCCATGTTTATCATGTGGTTAGGTGAAAAGATTACAGACAAAGGTATTGGTAACGGTATTTCTATCATCATCATGATTGGTATTATTGCTCGTTTGCCTTTTAACTTTATAGCTGAACTAGGATCAAGATTAGAAGGACAAGGCGGTGGATTAATTCTACTCGTTCTTGAAATTGTAATCTTGTTCGTTGTATTTGCTCTTACTATTTTATTAGTACAGGGTACAAGAAAGATTCCAGTGCAATACGCTAAGCGTATTGTTGGAAGCAAGCAGTATGGTGGTGTTCGTCAGTACATTCCTTTAAAAGTGAATGCAGCTGGTGTTATGCCAATCATCTTTGCTCAGGCTATTATGTTCTTGCCAATGGCATTTGTGAACTATGCGAGTTCAGATTCATTATCAGGAGTAGCTGCTGCCTTAAGTAACTATACAGGATTTTATTACAATGCTTTGTTCTTTGTAATGATTGTGTTGTTTACTTATTTTTATACGGCTATTACAGTTAATCCAACGCAAATGGCGGAGGATATGAAAAAGAATGGTGGTTTTATTCCAGGTGTTAAGCCAGGTAAGAAAACGGTAGATTTCTTAGATACTGTAATGTCACGAATCACTTTACCAGGTTCTTTATTCTTAGGTTGGGTTGCAATTATGCCTGCCTTTGCAATGTTAGCTGGTATAAATAGTGGTTTTGCTCAATTCTTCGGAGGTACTTCACTATTGATTTTAGTGGGTGTTGTTTTAGATACTCTACAACAAATCGAAAGTCATCTATTGATGCGTCATTACGATGGTTTGATGAAGTCTGGAAGAATTAAGGGTAAATCTCCAGCGGGAGCTGCTGCTTTTTAAAATATTTTTGCTTTCTTTGCAAAATGATTTTTTACAAGACTGAGGAGGAGATAGCGTTGCTTGAACAAAGTAACATACTGGTGGCCAGGACTCTTGGGGAGATCTCGAGAAGGATATGTCCCGGCATATCGACTCTAATGTTAGATCAAATTGCAGAAGAATATATAAGGGATAATGGTGGTGAGCCAGGATTTCTTGGTTACGATGGATTTCCAAACACCCTTTGTATGTCAGTTGGCAAGCAAGTAGTGCACGGTATTCCGTCTTCCTATGAATTGAAAGAAGGTGATATTTTATCTTGCGATTGTGGTGTTTTATTGAATGGCTTTTATGGCGATTCAGCATATACATTCAGTGTAGGGGAAGTAAATCCTGAAATTAAATCGTTACTAAAAGTAACTAAGGAAGCTCTTTATAAAGGGATAACTAATGCAGTCGAAGGAAACCATTTGGGAGATATCGGCTATGCCATTCAAGAACATGCAGAGAAATATGGTTTTTCTGTTGTACGAGAAATGGTAGGACACGGAATTGGTAAGGATTTGCATGAAGATCCACAGGTTCCTAATTTTGGTAGACAAGATAGAGGTTTGAAGTTGAGAAATGGTTTAGTAATAGCTATTGAACCGATGATCAATTTAGGAAAGAAGGATGTTTATCAAGATGAAGATGGTTGGGCAATTATCACAGCAGATGGGTTACCTTCTGCACATTTCGAACATACAATTGTAGTTAGGAATGGACAAGCTCAAATCCTGTCCAGTTTTGAATTTATTGAGGAATATAATAACATATAATACATTTATTACTTATGGCTAAACAGCCTTCAATAGAACAAGACGGTACCATTACCGAAGCATTATCAAATGCAATGTTTCGTGTAGAACTTGAGAACGGACATGTGATAACAGCACATATCTCTGGGAAAATGAGAATGCACTATATTAAGATCTTGCCTGGCGATAAGGTTAAAGTGGAAATGTCACCATACGATCTTACTAAAGGGCGAATTACTTTTAGATATAAAAATTAAATTTCGATAAAATGAAGGTAAGAGCATCTGTAAAGAAACGTTCTGAAGATTGTAAGATCGTTAGAAGAAAAGGACGTTTGTATGTGATTAATAAAAAGAATCCTAAGTTTAAACAACGTCAAGGATAATTAAGTTAACTTGTAAATAAATAAATAAATTTTATGGCTAGAATTGTTGGAGTCGATTTGCCTCAAAACAAAAGAGGAGTTATTAGTTTAACTTATATCTTTGGAATTGGTAGAAGCGCCGCTAAACAAATCCTTGATGAAACTGGAGTTAATCCAGACAAGCAAGTTAAGGACTGGACAGATGATGAAGCTGGAAAGATTCGTCAGGCTATTAACGCAACTTTCAAAGTAGAAGGTGAATTGCGTTCTTTAAATCAACTGAACATTAAGCGTTTGATGGATATCGGATGTTATAGAGGAATTCGCCACCGTGTTGGTTTACCATTGCGTGGACAGAGAACTAAAAATAACTCCCGTACTAGAAAGGGTAAGAGAAAAACAGTTGCTAACAAAAAGAAAGCGACTAAATAATTGTTAAGTTATGGCAAAGAAGTCAGTATCAGTTAGAAAGAAAGTTGTTAAGGTTGAAGCATTAGGACAAGTGCACATCCACTCATCATTCAACAACATTATTATCTCAATGACCAATAATACTGGTCAGGTTATTTCTTGGTCATCGGCCGGTAAAATGGGATTTAGAGGTTCTAAGAAGAATACTCCATATGCAGCTCAACAGGCAGCATCCGATTGTGCTAAAAAAGCACATGACCTAGGTTTGAGAAAAGTTAAAGTATACGTTAAAGGTCCAGGTAACGGACGTGAATCTGCAATCCGTGCGGTAAATTCTTGCGGAATTGATATAGCAGAAATCATTGATGTTACTCCACTACCACATAATGGTTGTAGACCTCCTAAGAGACGTAGAGTATAATTAAAATTCAGCTTAAATTTCGTTCGGTTTTTTTTTCTTTTGATATCCTCTCAAGAACAGCGGCCCTTTTAAAACCGATAACTTTTTAAGTCACTTAAACGTAAAAAAATTAAATTTAATAAGAGATGGCTAGATATATAGGACCAAAGAGTAGAATTGCTAGAAAATTTGGAGAGCCAATTTTTGGACCTGATAAGGCATTTGAAAATAAAAACTACCCTCCTGGACAGCACGGTAACAGCCGTAGAAGAAATAAAATGTCTGAATATGGGGTTCAGTTGAAAGAGAAGCAAAAAGTAAAATATACTTATGGTGTATTAGAAAAGCAATTCTCTAACTTATTTAAAAAGGCCGCAAGAAGTAAAGGTATTACTGGTGAAGTATTGTTACAACTCCTAGAATGTCGTTTAGATAACGTAGTTTACAGATTAGGCGTTGCTCCAACAAGATCAGCTGCTCGTCAGTTGGTTAGCCATAAACATATTACTGTAAACGGTCAGGTTTGTAATATCGCTTCATTTTCAGTAAAAGCCGGGGATATCGTAGGAGTTCGTGAAAAATCGAAGTCTTTAATTGCTATTACCGATTCTTTATCTACTGCAAGATACAATCAAGCATCTTGGTTGGAGTGGGATCAAACTTCACTTAGTGGTAAGTTTTTAAACATTCCAGAAAGAACTGAGATTCCTGAGAACATCAAGGAGCAGTTAATCGTTGAATTGTATTCTAAATAAAAATAGTTAATCAATATTTTATGGCAATATTAGCTTTCCAAAAACCGGACAAAGTTATTATGCTCGACGCTGACGATACATTCGGAAAATTCGAATTTCGTCCACTAGAGCCAGGATATGGTATTACAATAGGTAACGCCTTGAGAAGAATTTTACTTTCTTCTCTTGAGGGGTATGCTATTACTACTATCAAGGTTCAAGGTGTTGATCATGAGTTTTCTACTGTACCAGGTGTTATTGAGGATGTAACCGAAATAATCCTGAACTTGAAACAAGTTAGGTTTAAACAAAAGGTTGAAGAAGTAGATAGTGAGTTGGTAACTGTTACCATTTCGGATCAAGATACTTTTACAGCAGGCGATATTAACAAGTTCCTAACTGGTTTCGAAGTGTTGAATCCTGATCTAGTGATTTGTAGATTGGATAGCTCTGCCAAATTACAATTGGATTTAACTATCAATAAAGGTCGTGGGTATATTCCTTCTGTAGAGAATAAACCAGTTGATGCTGAATTTGGAGTAATCCCAATTGATGCTATTCACACACCAATTAAGAACGTAAAGTTCGATGTTGAGAACTACCGTGTAGAGCAGAAGACTGACTATGAAAAGTTAGTATTCGAAATTACTACTGATGGTTCAATTCATCCTAAAGAAGCCTTGAAAGAAGCTGCAAAAATTCTTATTTATCACTTCATGCTATTCTCAGATGAAAAGATCACTCTTGACACTGACGAGAAATTTGCAAACGAAGAGTTTGATGAAGAAGTATTGCATATGCGTCAACTTCTTAAGACTAAGTTGGTAGATATGGATCTTTCTGTTAGAGCATTGAACTGCTTAAAAGCTGCTGATGTTGATACATTAGGAGAATTAGTTCAATTCAACAGAAACGACCTATTGAAATTTAGAAACTTTGGTAAGAAATCCTTAACCGAGTTAGATGATTTATTAGAATCATTAAATCTTACTTTCGGCATGGATATTTCTAAGTATAAATTAGATAAGGAATAAGGTAAAATGAGACATAGAAAAAGATTTAATCACCTAGGACGAAAAGCTGCCCACAGAAAGGCTATGCTTTCGAATATGGCGTCTTCTTTAATCTTACACAAAAGAATCAGTACAACTACTGCTAAAGCGAAAGCTTTAAGAATGTATGTAGAACCATTGATTACTAAGGGTAAGGAAGATACTACTCACTCAAGACGTGTTGTTTTTAGCTATTTAAAGCAAAAAGAGGCCGTTACTGAGTTGTTTAGAGAGGTTTCAGCAAAGGTTGCGACTCGTAACGGAGGTTACACTCGTATTCTTAAGACAGGTAATCGTTTAGGAGATAACGCAGAAATGTGTATTATCGAGTTAGTTGATTACAATGAGACTTACGTAACAGAGAAAAAAGCTGAAGTTAAGAAAACTACACGTAGAAGAAAAAGCACTAAGAAAGCTGATGCTACTACTGAAGTTGAAGCAACAGATGCAACTGAAGTTAAAGGCGAAGAGTAATCTTTCCTTTTCATATAAAAAAAGGGATAAAGTTCAACTTTATCCCTTTTTTAATGCCCTAAAGATTTTTGCAACGTTTGCGTAATTACAACATGTTTTTTCAGTATTTATTATTGAAAAATATTACTTAAATTGCTAGTCTTTAGTGCTGAATTAGAGAATTTATTTCATTATAACAACAATAAAACATTTAGTTATGTCAGAAATTGTAAAGATTCACGGTCGTGAGATTCTTGACTCACGTGGAAATCCAACTATCGAAGTAGAAGTTACACTTGAAGGTGGTTTCTTTGGACGCGCTGGTGTTCCTTCAGGAGCTTCAACTGGTGAAAATGAAGCCTTAGAGCTTCGTGACGGAGATAAGTCTCGTTATTTAGGTAAAGGTGTGTTAAAAGCTGTTGACAACGTTAACAACATTATTGCTCCTGTTCTTTTAGGTATGGATGCTACTAACCAAGTTGCTATAGATAAAGCTATGATCGCGCTTGACGGTACAAAAACTAAGTCTAAGTTAGGTGCTAACGCTATGTTAGGTGTTTCTTTAGCTGTTGCTAAAGCTGCGGCTGAGTTTTGTGACTTACCTCTTTATCGTTATATCGGTGGTGCTAATGCTAATGTTCTTCCAGTTCCTATGATGAACATTATCAATGGTGGTTCTCACTCTGATGCTACAATCGCATTCCAGGAGTTCATGATCCGTCCTATTGGTGCTCCTTCTTTCCGTGAGGCTTTAAGAATGGGTGCTGAAGTATTTCACGCTCTTGCAAAAGTACTTAAGGGAAAAGGTCTTTCTACTGCAGTAGGTGACGAAGGTGGTTTTGCTCCAATGTTGGGTGGTACTGAAGAAGCTATTGACTGTATCCTTACAGCTATCAAAAACGCTGGTTACAAAGCTGGTCGTAAAGAAGATGGTGGTGATATTTCTATCGCTATGGACTGTGCTGCTTCTGAGTTCTTCAAAGATGGTGTATATGATTACAGTATTTTTGAGCCAAACGGCGCTAAAAGAAATTCTAAAGAACAAGCTGCTTACCTAGCTGAGTTGATCACTAAATTCCCTATCGATTCTATCGAAGATGGTATGGACGAAGGTGATTGGGATGGATGGGTTGAATTAAACTCTCTTATCGGTGATAAGTGTCAGATCGTAGGTGATGATTTATTCGTAACTAACACTGATTACTTAGCTAAAGGTATCGAGCTTAAGGCTGCTAACTCTATTTTGATTAAAGTAAACCAGATTGGTACTTTAACTGAGACTTTAAATGCTATTGAAATGGCTCACCGTGCAGGTTATACTTCAGTAACTTCTCACCGTTCAGGTGAAACTGAAGATGCTACTATCGCTGATATTTCAGTGGCAACTAACGCTGGACAGATCAAGACAGGTTCTTTGAGTCGTTCTGACCGTATGGCTAAGTATAATCAATTACTTCGTATTGAAGAAGAATTGGGAGATGAAGCAATTTTCGGATGCTAATTATTAGCACCATGCATATATAGAAAAAGGAGTCTAACGACTCCTTTTTTTTATACCAAAATATTATTGCAATTCTTTTAGATGTACTCTTCCATTAAATTGAAAAGTGTCTTAGATTGGAATGGCTTAGATATATATGCGTCCATCCCAACTTCTATAGATACTTCTTTATCAGAAGAAAAATAGTTTGCACTGAATGCGATAACTGGAGTTTTATAATCTCTAGTTTCTTCTTCAATTTTCCTAATGTGTTGAGCAGCTTCAATACCTCCCATAATAGGCATCTGTAAATCCATTAAGACCATGTCGTACTGATTCTTCTCAAATAGTTCAACGGCATCCTTGCCGTTTTCTGCTATTTCTACTTTACCTACTCTAGATCTTAGGTAAATTTCAATCGTTTTTCTATTGCTGAGCTTATCTTCTACCAGTAGGATTTTAGCTTCGTTGATTGGAATATTTCTCTTCTCAATTTCCGTTTTAACGACAATACAAGAATCGATATTCTCTTCCCAACAAACTCGTTCTATTTTTTCCATAATTATATTTTAGTAGTCGAGTAAGAAATTACTTTTTTATTGATTAAAGATTAAAATTAGGCATTTATATGATAAGATAAAATCTTATTTGTTAAAATATTTTTTGATGCTTGTTCGACAGTATTAAACATGATGGCTTCACGCTTTTTTGTTTAAGCAAAATAGATTATAAATTGATCGCGTCATTAGTTTTTTTATTTTTGTGTGAAATTGATATTAAAGAATTTAATGCAGTAGCTTTAAACTTATTATCAGTGTATGAAAATTACAAAATTGAGTTAAAATTTATATAGATGGCAGACGATAAGAAGATTATCTTTTCGATGGAGAGAGTGAGTAAAACTTTTTCATCTCAGAAAAAAGTATTGAATAATATTAACCTTTCTTTCTTCTACGGAGCGAAGATTGGAATTATTGGTTTAAATGGTTCGGGTAAATCTACGTTGATCAAGATTATTGCGGGGCTTGAGCCTTCATTTGATGGACATGTTGTATGGTCTAAAGATCACAATATTGGTTATTTATCTCAGGAACCAGAATTGGATGATAATAAAACTGTAAGAGAAATTGTTGAAGAAGGCGTGCAAGAAATTGTTGACTGCTTAGCAGCTTACGAAGCAGTTAACTTGAAGTTTGGAGATCCTGAAATTCTTGAAGATCCAGATAAAATGCAATCTGTAATGGATGAGCAGGCTGAGCTTCAAGAGAAGATTGATCATTTTGATGCATGGAATTTAGACACAAAACTTGAGCGCGCAATGGACGCGTTACGTTGCCCTGAAGGAGACGAGCTTGTTAAACATTTATCAGGAGGAGAGCGTCGTCGAGTTGCACTTTGTCGTTTATTACTGCAAGAGCCAGATATACTTCTCTTAGATGAGCCAACTAACCATTTGGATGCTGAATCTGTAGAGTGGTTGGAGCAGCATCTTGCTCAATATAAAGGAACCGTTATCAGTATTACTCACGACCGTTACTTCCTAGATAATGTAGCGGGTTGGATTCTTGAACTTGACCGTGGAGAAGGAATTCCTTGGAAAGGGAATTATAGCGAATGGTTGGATCAGAAGACACAACGTATGGCAATGGAGGAAAAAACGGCTAGTAAACGTCGTAAAACTCTTGAGCGTGAGTTGGAGTGGGTGCGTATGGCTCCAAAAGCTCGTCAAGCTAAATCTAAAGCTCGTTTGAATGCTTACGATACCATGATGAACGAAGATTTAAAGGAGAAAGAAGAGAGGCTGGAGATCTTTATTCCTAACGGACCACGTTTGGGTAATAAGGTCATTCAAGTTAAAGGTGTTTCAAAAGGCTTTGGTACCAAACTGTTGTACGAAGATTTGGAATTTGAGTTGCCACCAGCAGGTATTGTCGGTATAATTGGACCGAATGGTGCGGGTAAGACCACACTTTTCAGAATGATAATGGATCTTGAGAAGCCAGACAAAGGGACTTTTGAAGTTGGTGATACGGTTAAGGTTGGATATGTTGATCAACAACATGCTGATATCGATCCTGAGAAATCAGTTTATGAAGTAATCTCTGGTGGAGGTGATTTGATTAATGTTGGTGGACGTACTATCAACGCTCGTGCCTATGTTGGACGATTTAACTTTAATGGTGCCGATCAGGAGAAGAAATGTGGTGTGCTTTCGGGTGGTGAACGTAACCGTTTACACCTAGCCCTAACGCTTAAGGAAGAAGCCAATGTTCTTCTACTTGATGAACCTACCAATGATATTGACGTGAATACGCTTCGTGCACTTGAAGAAGGT
Source organism: uncultured Marinifilaceae bacterium (assembly GCA_963977525.1). Lineage (GTDB taxonomy): Bacteria > Bacteroidota > Bacteroidia > Bacteroidales > Marinifilaceae > Ancylomarina. The sequence goes on along the minus strand of CAXBPC010000024.1, from coordinate 26,666 downwards.
TTGGAAAGTTTTGCAGGTTGTGCTGTTGTTATTTCTCACGACCGTTGGTTCTTAGACCGTATTGCAACACATATTCTTGCTTTCGAGGGTGATTCTCATGTACAATTCTTCGAAGGTGGTTATAGCGATTATGAGATTAATAAGAAAAAACGTTTGGGTGATGAAGGACCTAAGCGTATTCGATATAAGAAATTGATTGCTGATTAATTTCACTAACTTTAAAATTGAGGGAAGATGCCAGATTGGTTTTCTTCCCTTTGTTTTTGTAATTTTGATTGTATCAACTAAAACAGTAACAAAATGTCACAATTTAGAACAGAGTATGAAGAGCGTAATTGGGCCATGTTTTGTCACCTCGGTGGTTTAGCTCATTTCATTCCTTTTGGAAATATTATTCTTCCTTTAATTTTATGGAGTATGCGAAAGGATGAATCGGAATTGGTTAATCGTGAAGGTAAAAAAGCACTGAATTTTCAAATTTCATTTACCATTTACATGATTATTTCCGCTATTTTGGTGTTTGTATTTGTTGGTGTTTTATTTCTTGTCATCTTAGGGCTTCTGAATCTTATTTTTGTAATACTTGCTGTTGTTAAAACATTAAATAACGAAGAGTTTGAGTATCCTATGACAATAAAGTTTATTCAATAATACTTCTGCATCGTTCAGTATCTAATTTATTATTTCAATATGTCATCATTTTCTATTTATAAGCTGATCTACTTTATTGGATTGGCTTTAATTCTTATTGGCGGTTATCGCATATATAATCAGTTAAGTCATGGGGATACTATTATCTCGGTAGGTTTACTTACCTATGCCATTGTGCAACTCTATCTGCTTATAAAGCAAGGCATCGGCAACTGGTCCATATTTGAGTACACCAAAACAACCGTTAATGTTCTATTCATCTTTTCGGTTATTCTGCTGATGGGTTTCGAATCGAAAGCTTGGTTTTATCCCTTGGTATTAGGTATGCTGCTTGACTTCTTTGCCAACATATTTAGGCGAGTAAATCGCTCATAATTCTATATAGTATAAGTATCAGTTTCCTGATACTTTTTTTTGCTTTTAACTCTAGGTGTAGAGCTTTTAAATAAAGGGTGGGAACTCTGAAAATATTTGATATTTTTGTAGCACAATTTAAAGATGAAATTTGATCGGTTAACTCATTCATTTTAATGATTTAGAGTTGATTGTAGCGATAGAAAAATGTGTGGAGTGATGATTTCAGCTTGAGGGATTAAACCAATTAACCAATTAAAAGAAAAGAAATGGCTCAAAAACCGTCAATTCCTAAGGGAACGAGAGATTTCTCACCTGTTGAAATGGTGAAGCGAAACTATATATTCGATACCATAAAAGAGGTGTTTCAACTTTATGGTTTTATGCCCATCGAAACACCATCGATGGAAAATTTATCTACCCTAATGGGTAAGTATGGCGAAGAAGGAGACAAGTTACTGTTTAAGGTTCTAAACTCAGGAGATTATATTTCGAAGGTTAAACCAGAAGTACTTGAGGCTCGTAACTCGGCAAAACTAACCACCAAGATTAGTGAAAAAGGTTTGCGTTACGATTTAACTGTGCCCTTTGCACGCTACGTTGTGCAGCATCGCAACGATATTACTTTTCCTTTTAAGCGTTACCAGATTCAGCCTGTTTGGAGAGCTGATCGTCCACAAAAAGGACGTTACCGTGAATTCTGTCAGTGCGATGTTGATGTGGTTGGTAGCAATTCTTTATTGAATGAAGTTGAGTTAATTCAGATTGTTGACGAAGTATATAAGCGTTTAAAGCTTAATGTACTTGTAAAACTAAATAACCGTAAGATTCTTGCTGGTATTGCTGAGATTATTGGTGAGGCTGATAGAATTATCGATATCACAGTTGCTATCGATAAATTGGATAAGATTGGCTTGGACAATGTGAACAAGGAAATGCTCGAAAAAGGTATTCCTCAAGAAGCAATCGATACGCTTCAGCCTATTATTCTTTTATCGGGAACGAATTCAGAAAAGCTAAATAAGCTTAAGGAAGTTCTTTCTGCTTCGGAAATTGGAATGAAAGGTATTGATGAATTGGAAACTGTATTCAATTATTTAAATGATCTTGATGTAAACACCGAGGTAGAGTTAGATTTGACTCTTGCTCGTGGTTTGAACTACTATACAGGCGCAATTTTCGAAGTAAAGTCGAAAGATATGGAATTTGGAAGTATTACTGGTGGTGGTCGTTACGATGACTTAACTGGGATCTTCGGATTAAAGGATGTATCTGGTGTTGGTATCTCTTTTGGTGCCGATCGTATTTACGATGTATTGGAGCAGATGGAGCTTTTCCCTGCAGAGACTGTAAATACAACCAAGGTGATGTTTGTGAACTTTGGTGAGAAAGAAGAAAAATATTGTTTGCCAATTTTAGCAAAGTTAAGAGCTAATGGGGTTAAAGCTGAGATCTTCCCTGATGCTCAAAAAATGAAGAAGCAAATGAATTATGCCAATGACAAACATATTCCTTTTGTGATAATGGTTGGTGAAACGGAGATGAAAGAAGGTTTGTTGAGCTTAAAAGATATGGAAACTGGCGATCAAATAAAACTGACACCTGAAGCTCTAGTCGGAAAATTAGCTTAGCTTGCTCCTCCAAATTCAATTAGATTAAAGTCGCATATCCTTATGGGTATAAAAAAAATATTTAGAATTAAATGACATTTAAATTATTACAAAACAGAGCAGCTGAGAGCTTTGGTGGCGACATTCGTTGCCCTTGAGTTGTGCTATCTAAGTTTTAATGATGAGATGATTCTCATTGTTAATGCTTTGATGTATGGCTACGTTGTATCCGTTCATCGCTTTTGAAATACATTTAATACAAAAAATACTAAATAAATACACGACATGTCTAACACACATTTTATTAGCCCAGAGAAATTAACGTTCTCTAAACTTGAAGAAATTCTTGAAAAAGGATACAAGCTTGAATTATCTGAAGAATCAAAGAAGTTGATTCTTGATTGTAAAGCCTATCTTGATGCAACTATTGCGAAAGCAGATAAGCCTATCTATGGTATCACTACTGGTTTCGGATCTCTTTGTAAGATTTCTATTCCTGAAGAAGATCTAAGTCAACTTCAGTCTAACCTTGTAATGTCTCACGCTTGTAGCTTGGGTAACGTTATTCCTGAAGATGTGATTCGTTTGATGCTTTTACTTAAGGCTCACGCTTTATCATTGGGTAAATCAGGTGTTCAAATCGAAACTGTTCAGCGTATCATCGATATGTATAACAGCGATGTATTGCCTGTTGTTCGCCACTTAGGATCATTGGGTGCTTCGGGTGATTTGGCTCCTCTAGCTAACCTATTCTTACCCTTATTTGGTGAAGGTGAAGTGATTTACGAAGATGAAATTCGTCCAGCATCAGAGATTTTGAATATGTTCGGATGGGAGCCTATCAAATTAGGCGCTAAAGAAGGTTTGGCTTTATTGAATGGAACTCAGTTTATGAGTGCTCATGCAGTTTACGCTTTGCTTAAGTCTTTCAAATTAGTGAAGTATTCTGATATTATTGGTACTATTTCATTGGAAGGTTACGATGGAAGAATCGATCCTTTCTTGGCTCCAATTCACGATGCTCGTCCTCACAATGGACAAATTGAAACAGCTCGTAACATTCGCACACTTCTTGAAGGTAGTGAGTTAATTGCTAATGAGAAGAAGAATATTCAGGATCCTTATTCATTCCGTTGTATGCCTCAGGTTCATGGTGCATCGAAAGATGCGATTAACTATGTAGCAAGTGTTGTTGAAACTGAGATTAATTCAGTAACTGATAACCCAACTATTTTCATCGAAGAAGATATGATCTTGTCTGGTGGTAACTTCCACGGACAGCCATTAGCTTTGGTTCTTGATTTCCTTTGTATTGCTTTAGCAGAGCTAGGGAGTATTTCTGAGCGTAGAACATACCGTTTGATTTCTGGTGATAGAGATCTTCCTGAGTTCTTGATTTCTGATTCAGGATTGAATTCAGGATTTATGATTCCTCAGTATGCAGCAGCATCTATTGTAAGTCAAAATAAGCAATTGTGTACACCTTGTTCAGTTGATTCTATTCCTTCTTCAAACGAGCAGGAAGATCACGTGAGTATGGGTGGAAACGCAGCTACTAAGACTTTATTGGTTGCTGATAATATTGAGCGCATTTTAGCTATCGAGTTGATGAATGCAGCTCAGGCAGTTGATTTACGTCGTCCAGGAAAATCATCTCTATTCCTAGAATCTTTCCTTGAAGAATTCAGAACTGCAGTTTCTTTCAACGATAAGGATAGAGTAATGTATAAAGATATCGAAGCAGCAATTGACTTTCTTGCAGCTGGAAAATTTGAAGGTGGCGAAAACTAAACCAACTTCTTATTCTACTATATAATAAAAGGCTGTCCATTTGGATGGCCTTTTCTATTTTGATCGATATTCCGACCTAGGATAAGGTGTCAGTAAAATGATTTTCAGGATGGGAAAGGACACAAAAAAAGGTCAGTGAAATTCACTGACCTCTGATCGTATAGTTTTGTATTTTGATTTCTAGCTAGGGATCTTTATTTAATTCGGCGATTATCTTTATCGCTAAATCTGTACATCATTAAATCGTATGATGGAATTGCTTTTATTTTTAATTTCACCTTATAGGTTGATTGCCATTTGCGGCGTAAGGTTTTGAAGAAACCTTGATTGATATAGGCTGCTACAAACGGGTGAACCTTAAGAGTCATTTGTTTTTCTTTAGATTTTCCCGATAATGATGCCAGTTGATCTTCAATTTGATCGGTAAGTAAAACTGCAGGAGAAATTTCGCCAGTACCTTGGCAGGTAGGGCATTTTTCTTGCACAGCTACATTCATTTCTGGACGAACACGCTGACGAGTGATCTGCATCAAACCAAACTTACTTAAAGGAAGAATATTGTGCTTGGTACGATCCTTGCTCATCATTTCTTTCATCTTTTCGAAAAGCTTATGACGATTCTCAGCCGAATGCATATCGATAAAGTCTACAACGATAATTCCACCCATATCACGAAGACGTAATTGTCGAGCACATTCTTCAGCAGCAGCTATATTAACTTCGAGAGCATTGGTTTCTTGATCGTTTCCAGCTTTTGATCGATTACCCGAGTTCACATCGATAACATGAAATGCTTCGGTATGTTCAATAATTAGGTAAGCGCCGCTTTTAAACGAAACTGTTTTTCCAAAAGAAGACTTGATTTGTTTGTCGATGCCTAATTGATCAAAAATTGGAAGTTCTCCTTGAACGTACTTTACAATTTTTTCTTTCTCAGGTGCAATACTAGCGATATATTGTTTGATATCAGCAGCAGCACCAGCATCGTTCACATAAATATTCTCGAATGATGAATTTAGAATATCACGAAGAATAGCAGTGGTACGATTCATCTCTCCCAATACCAAACTAGGAGGGGTGATGTCGCGGATGTTTAGAAATGATTCTTCCCAACGTTCAATTAATCCACGAAGCTCTTTGTCGAGTTCAGCAACACGTTTCCCTTCAGCAACAGTACGTACAATAATCCCATAATTCTTAGGCTTAATGCTTTGTAGCAATTGTTTCAAACGGCTTTTTTCTTCAGTAGATTTTAATTTCTGAGAAATAGAAACTTTATCAGAAAAAGGCATTAACACAATATTACGCCCAGCAAGTGAAATTTCTGAACACAAACGTGGGCCTTTAGTGGAAATAGGTTCTTTTGCAACCTGAACAAGAATGTGTTGTCCAGACTTTAAGACATCGGTAATTTTCCCATTCTTATCGATATCTGGCTCCAATTTCATTTTAGAAATGGACATGCCTTTCCCCTTACGGGCAATTGCTTGTTGCAAGAATTTATTTAATGTAAGAAACTGATGTCCTAGGTCAAGATAGTGAAGGAAAGCATCCTTTTCGTATCCAACGTCCACGAAAGCAGCATTTAAACCAGGCATGATTTTTTTCACTTTACCTAGATAAATATCGCCTACTGCAAATTGCACATTGCTTTTTTCCTTGGAAACTTCGACCAATTGCTTGTTGTCAAGCAAAGCAATCACAATTTCATTAGGTTGTACATCAATTACAAGTTCATTACTCACTTGACAGCTCCTATATTAAATTCGAAAAAAATAATTAATTCTTACAAATAGATAAACCTAAAGTACTAAAAAGTTCTTTAGGTTTATACATTATACTCTTACTAATAAGCGTGATAAGAATTATTTCTTCTTATGACGATTTTTTCTTAATCTTTTTTTACGCTTGTGCGTAGCCATCTTATGTCTTTTTCTCTTTTTTCCGCTTGGCATAACTTAAATATATTAAAATTTGTTTTTAAAGTCTGAGACTACTTTACGTTTGTTTTTACTTTACTTACGAAAGTCTTCGCCGGTTTAAATGACGGGATAAAGTGCTCAGGAATAATAATAGTTGTGTTTTTAGAAATGTTTCTTGCAGTTTTCTCTGCTCTTTTCTTAACGATAAAACTTCCAAAACCTCTCAAATACACGTTTTTACCTTTAACAAGTGAACCTTTGATAGTATCCATGAAGGCCTCAACAGTTTTTTGTACTGTAATTTTCTCAATCCCCGTGTTCTTAGAAATCTCGTTAACAATATCTGCTTTAGTCATCTCTTAAAAATTCTTTAATTATCAATTATATACAACAGTTTTTTCTCAAAATCAGATTGCAAATATATATGATTTCTCTTTACGAAAGAAATCGAAAGCACTATTTTTGTATGAAATTATAAAAAAAAATATTTCTGTAACAATCTATGTCTATGCTGAATAGAGAAATTATAAACTGGTATGAGTTCCATAAGCGAGATTTACCTTGGAGAAATACCATCAATCCATACAATATTTGGGTTTCAGAAATCATGTTGCAACAAACCCAAGTGGTTACAGTAATCGACTATTATCGTCGTTTTATGAGTAGTTTTCCTTCAATTAAGGACTTAGCTTTGGCAACTGAACAAGAAGTGTTGAATCATTGGCAAGGACTTGGATATTATTCTAGAGCACGAAATCTACACCAGGCGGCTAAAGCTGTAGTGGAGGATTTTGACGGTGTTTTCCCAAACTCGTTCGACGAGATTCTGAAACTGAAAGGAATAGGTGTTTATACTGCATCAGCGATAGCTGCTTTTGCCTTTAATTTACCTAAAGCGGCTGTTGATGGAAATGTTTATCGTGTTTTGTCACGTTTGTTCGGAGTTTATCAGTTAACGAATTCTCCAAAAGGAAAAAAGGTGTTTCAAGAGTTGGCAGATGAACTGATGGCCGATGCTGAACCTCACCTCTATAATCAGGCTATAATTGAGTTTGGAGCTTTGCAGTGTACGGCTAAAAAGCCTAAGTGTGAAGAATGTCCGCTACAAGTACAATGTTTTGCTTATTTAAATAAGGAGCAGAATTCATTACCTGTTAAGAAAAAGAAAATTAAGATTACAAATAGGTATTTTTATTACCTATACATATATAATGAAGAACGCTTTTTATTGCAGCAAAGAGGAGATGCTGATATTTGGAGAAAAATGTTTGAATTTCCATTAATTGAAGTTGATAATAAAATAGAATTAGTATTTTTGATAAATACTGTAGCTTGGCGTTCTCTCTTTATTGATATTAAAATAGAAGTTAAGGATCATTTAGTTACTAAAGTGCATAAGTTGAGTCATCAGAATTTACATATTGAGTTTATTGGAGTGAAAGTTGATAACGATACTATAAATACACTATCATCATTTATATGTGTTGATAGAGAATTGTCTAAGGATTATCCATTGCCAAAACCAATAGAACTGTATTTAGCCAGAAGTTAAATTTTATGTGAATAGAAATATTTTTATCTCTCTAAAAAATTTATAACTTTATTGATGAATTTTAAAAATCAGAAGATATGTCAGTGAATAAAGTAATTTTAGTTGGGAATGTAGGAGCAGACCCAGAAGTTAAATACCTTGATAATGGTGTAGCTGTTTGTAATATTCGTTTAGCTACAAGTGAATCTTATACTCGTAATGAGGAAAAAGTGACACAAACTGAATGGCACAGTATAGTTATGTGGCGTAAATTGGCAGAAATTGCTGAGAAATACGTGAAAAAAGGTGCTCAGTTATATGTTGAAGGTCGTTTAAGAACTCGTACTTGGGAAGATCAAGACGGAAAGAAGCGCTATACAACTGAGATCTTTGCTGATAATTTTCAAATGTTAGGTCGTCGTTCCGAAGGAGAAGCAGTTCCAGTAGAAGAGTCTGCAAAACCTCAGGCTGAAGCTGCTAAAACAGCTGAAGAAGAAACGGATGATTTGCCATTCTAAAATATTGTTGAACTAAATATTGAATGTTGGAAACCAACGATTTGTTACTGATATTAAACAATTTTGAAATTGTTTTTAAACCCCTAAGCTTAAGTATCATTGCTGAAATATGTGCAATGGTACTTTTGTTGTTTTTTTCTGCGCTGATTTCTGGATCAGAAGTGGCTGTCTTTTCTCTTTCTCCTCAGAACATGAGAGAAATTGAAGATGCTCAAACGAATAAAAATAAAAAGCTATTAAAGCTTTTAAGAATGCCAGAGAAACTATTGGCAACTATCCTTATTGCGAATAATTTTGTGAATATTTCGATTGTAATTCTATCAACTTATATCACATCTTCATTAATAGATTTTAGTCAAGCTCCAACAACAGGTTTTGTTGTTCAGGTTGTTGTTGTTACTTTTCTTCTTTTGTTATTTGGTGAAATAATACCTAAAGTGTATGCAGCTCAGTTTGCACTTCGTTTTTCAAGATATATGGCTTTACCTCTTATCTTTTTAGAAAAGGTCTTTAGACCATTAGGAACAATTCTGATTAAGTCAACCTCCTTGGTTAATAAACGAATTTCGAAAAAACAGAATATTTCCATGGATGATCTTTCGCAAGCACTCGAGTTAACTGCTGATGAGATTACCGATGAGATGGAAATACTTGAAGGGATTGTCAAGTTTGGTAATATAAATGTTGACGAAATAATGAAAGCTCGAGTTGATGTTATTGCGGTTGATATTCACACAATCTTCAGCAAGCTTAAACAGGTCATTATTGATTCAGGTTTTTCCCGTATTCCTGTTTATGAAGGAGATTTTGATAATGTTCGTGGTATTTTATACGTGAAGGACTTGTTGCCTCACCATCATAAACCCAATACTTTTAGGTGGCAATCCTTGATTCGCCCACCATACTTTGTTCCTGAGACAAAAAAGATTAGTGATCTATTGGAAGAATTCCAGACCAAGAAAAATCACATGGCTATTGTCGTTGATGAATATGGTGGAACTTCAGGCCTAGTAAGCTTGGAAGATATTCTTGAGGAGATTGTTGGTGATATTACCGACGAGCATGATGACGAGCAAGATTTTTATTCTATCGAAGATGATGGGTCATATCTATTTGAGGGTAAGACCTTATTGAATGACTTCTTTAAATTGATCGACATTGATGATGACGTCTTTGATAAAGTAAAGGGTGATGCTGATACTTTAGCAGGTCTAATTCTTGAAATGAAGGGTGAAATCCCTCATAAAAAAGAGATATTTGAATATAAAGGCTTTGAATTTGTAATTGAAGCCGTGGATAATCGAAGAATCAAGAAAATTCGTTTCAGACTTCCAGTAAAGAAGTAAATCGTAAATTTTGGTTTATATTATTTAATTGTGAAATTTAAATATGTGAGTTTCTTTGAAATTTATGCAAATTGCAGCTCTAATAATTTAAAATTTGATTTCATATGCCTAGGCATCCCCATATTATAATTTTGTCAATCCTAGTTGTTTTTTCACTCTTGCCAATCTCTTGCAAAGAGAAGGCGATGCCCAAGCCTAAAGGGTATTTTCGTATTGAATTTCCTGAAAAGAAGTATGAGATTTGGAATGAAAACTATCCTTTTAGTTTTGAATATTTTAAAGGTGCACAGGTTGTAAAAGACAAGAGTCGCTTAGCTGAGGAATATTGGCTAAATGTAGAATACCCTAAGTATAATGCAACGCTACACTTGAGTTATAAGGAAGTTAGCGAAAACCTTGAGAAATATTTGGAAGATTCACACCGATTGGTGTATAAGCATGCTATTAAGGCTGATGCAATAGATGGGACAAACTATATAGATGAGCAGCAAAATGTTTATGGCTTGGTTTATCGTATTCAAGGAAATGCAGCTTCTTCAGTTCAGTTTATTGCTACTGATAGTTTGAAACACTTTCTAAGAGGATCGCTTTATTTCAATAATCACCCAAATTCTGACTCATTGGCTCCAGTTATTAAATATATCGATAAGGATATTGTACACCTTATGGAAAGCCTTAAATGGAAGTAATCCCAAACCTTAATCATTAGAGTGAAATTTTATGCCTTTAGTAGAACATATTCAAATAAATAAAAATTGTCAGATGGCCCTTTGGAAAATTACCGAGGAGCTAGAGATCCTAATGGAATGTGTTCGATTAAACCATAATGACAAAACAAGACTCGATTCTTTTGGGAGTTTATCTCGCAAAAAAGAATTTGTTGCGACTCGAATATTATTGCAAGAACTTTTGGGTGAAGGTAAATCTATTGAAAACAATGAACACGGGAAGCCTTTACTTGTAGATTCTAATTATGAGATAAGTATTTCTCATAGTAAGGACTATGTTGGAGTTATGGTTGGTGTGGATCACGATATGGCTCTTGATATAGAATACTTATCTGATCGGGTATACCGAATCAGTAACCGTTTTTTAAGTGAAGATGAATTATCCTTCATCTCGGAGTCAGATAAGCAAGTTCATATTTATCAGCACTGGTGTGCTAAAGAGTGCTTGATTAAATTGTATGGAAAAAAGGATGTGCTTTTAATTGATGAGCTGAAAATATTTCCATTTAAGCCATCTCAATCTATTTTTTCAGGAGAAGTTTTACGAAGTGACTTTTCTAAGAAGTTCGATTTTCATCATCAAATTTTTGATTCTTACCTAATGGTTTGGTGTTGCCAAAAAAGGAATTAATCGACTAATCCTTTTATTGGACTGCCCATACATCCAGAAGGAGGAGCAATTTTTAAGAATGTTGATATCGTTGGAACAATATCTTCAATATCTAGTTGCTGATTTAGTTGTTGATTTTTAATCTTCCATCCATATAGAAACAAAGGAACTCTTCTTGATTGGCTGTACTGAGCTACGAGATCTCTTTCATCTTTTATTTGGTTGACCCAACCAGGTTCCAAAGTAATAATCACATCACCTGATCTTTTATGATTGAATGAGCGCTGAATTTTATTCATAACGCCATGACTGAAGTTGGTTTGTATAAAATTGTGTGCAGGAACAGCTTTAGATACGCCTGAGAATTGAACTAGAAATTTGGCCGCCTTTATTTGAACTTCTTCTAGTGATAGCTTCTTATCTTCTATGAGTTTCCTATTTAGAAAGATTTGTTGTGCATCGTAAGCTGATATCCATTGTCCGGCTCCGTATGTCACGTTGAAGTACGATTTCAGAAGGGCAACGGCATTATAAGAGCTAAAATAACCGTGAGGAATGCGTTGCTTTTCAAGATCAGATGGTAAGAAACTAGCAGCCTGATCGGCAGTTATAAAAAGCAATACATTTTCCATTCCAACTTGCTCATCTAAAAATGTAATTAAATCAGCTATATTTTGATCGAGCCTAGTTATGCAGTCTAATATTTCGTCTGAATAAGGCGAGAAATTACGATGGTTATTTCCTAAACAAGAGAAGTTTATTGTGATTAAGTCACAATCATCATCTTTACCTAAATTTTCATTAATGATTGTTGAAGCAGCAAAATCTTTAATTAAGAGATTTCCAGCAGGGTAATTTTTAATCGCGTGATAGCCAAACTTCTTTTTTTCCTTTTTCAGATCGTAATAAAAATGATCGGTAAGCTTAAGTTTCGCTTTTATAATATCAGTCGAGTTGCCGTTATCATCCAAAGTTTTAGGAACCCATGGTTTGTCAAGATATTTATTTGGCAAATCGGTAGCGTTAAAATCATTTACCCAATTAAATAATGTTTCTTGGTAATACGAAGAGCTCGTGAATTTACCTTGAACACCATCGAGCCAATATGCTACATCAGCAGAATGACCTGCCGAATAAATTGCAGCTTCGTTGTTTAGTGCAACTCCGATTACTCTTGAGTTTGGGTTGTTCAATTTCATGAGATCACCTAAAGTTGGAGCAAGAAGTTTATGAGGCGATTTTGAAGCTATTGTATCTACTATACCCAACTTTCTATATCTTTTGTCATAGGTTGCCGCCTCTGCACTTTCAGAAATCCGATTGAACCATGCATGAGAAATTATTCCGTGATAAGCAGGAGGTGTTCCTGTGAAGATTGTAGCGTGGTCAACCCCAGTTTGTGAGTATTGGTAGTTGTATTGAGTATTAGAACTGAAAGCTCCTTCTTCTATTATTTTATTAAAACCACCTTCAGAGAATAAGTGAGAATACTTGTTGAAATAGTCACTTCTTAAATGATCGATTACAATACCAACGATAAGTTTTGGTTGGTTAGCTTGTGTGTTCGATGAATCAGTTTGGGCATTTGCTTTTAAAAAGCTACAAATGATCAGAAGAAATCCTAAGATAGTATATTTAGTGTTCATGCTTTCAGAATAAACTTTGGAGAATGACTTATTGATTAAAACAACTTGTGGACTTGACTACCTAAATAAACCGCAATTAGTCCTAAAAAAACACTGGCTCCTAAATAAACAGCAAGAACTAGAAAATCTCCAGTTTTAATCAAACTGAACTCCTCGAACACAAAGGAAGAGAAAGTGGTGAAACCTCCACAAAATCCAACACTTAGGAAAATTCTAAGTTCAGGACTTAGGATGTTTTTTTGTTCTGCAAGAGAATAAATCATTCCAATTAATAAACAACCAAGTACATTTACGGCTAGAGTCCCAATTGGTAGAATGGTATGAAACATTCGATTTACACCAAGTGCAATTAAGAATCTAGATATACTGCCAAGGAAGCCACCTAACCCTATAAGTAATATAGTTCGAAGCATAGTGAGTTTTTATTTACCAGAGCAAAGATAAAAATATTAACATGTCAAGTTGGGAATGTTGAGTTAAAATAAAAAAGGCTGCCTTAAGAGGCAGCCTTAAAATATTTTCTAATAAGATTCGTTACACATTGAAACGAAAGTGCATAATGTCACCATCCTGAACAACATATTCTTTACCTTCTACATTCATTTTTCCTGCTTCTTTACAAGCATTTTCAGATCCTAAGTTTGAGAAATCTTCGTACTTGATAACCTCAGCACGAATAAATCCTTTTTCAAAATCAGTGTGAATAACGCCTGCAGCTTGAGGAGCCTTAGAGCCTTTAGGGTAAGTCCATGATCTAACTTCTTTTACCCCAGCAGTGAAATAAGTTTCAAGCTCAAGAAGGCTAAATGCTGCTTTAATCAATTTATTAACACCAGGCTCTTCAAGACCAAGATCTTCTAGAAACATTTGTTTCTCTTCGTATGATTCAAGTTCAGCAATGTCAGCTTCAATACCAGCACCAACAATTAAGACTTGAGCATTTTCATCTTTCACAGCTTCTTTAACAGCATCAACATATGAGTTACCTGTTTGTACCGATGCTTCGTCAACATTACAAACGTATAATACAGGCTTAGTGGTTAATAAATGAAGATCTAAAGTTACTAACACTTCAGCTTCGCTCAATTCTACAACACGTGCTGACTTTCCTTGTATTAAAACTTCCTTGTAACGTACTAAAACGTCTGCTAGACGTTTAGCTTCTGGGTTTTTACCAACTTTTGCAAGTTTAGCAGCTTTCTGAAGTCTAGCTTCTACAGTTTCAAGATCTTTAAGCTGAAGTTCCATATCAATGGTTTCCTTATCCCGAATTGGATCAACCGAACCATCTACGTGTACAATATTGTCATCTTCGAAACAACGTAATACGTGAATGATCGCATTCGTTTCGCGAATATTCGTTAAGAATTTATTCCCTAAACCTTCACCTTTACTAGCACCTTTAACCAAACCAGCAATATCTACAATCTCCATTACCGAAGGTTGTACTTTTTGTGGCTGAACTAATTCTGTTAGTCTAATCAAGCGATCATCTGGTATAGTTATTACACCTATATTTGGCTCGATTGTACAAAAAGGGAAATTAGCCGACTGTGCTTTTGCATTCGACAAACAATTAAACAAAGTGGATTTTCCAACATTTGGTAATCCTACGATTCCACACTGTAATGCCATGTTATATTCTATTTATTAATTTGCTGAGTTTCAAAAAATCTGTGCAAAAGTACATTTAAAATTTCGATGTGCCAATTTTCGAGATTAGCCAAATTAATAAATGTTAAATACGTGTTTAGATATTAGAAACATAGGTCATAGTCTTTATAATTTTATTAGTTTTAGAATATGGCCTATAATCTCAATATAAAATCTATTATTCTGATCGTGTTCTTACTTGGAATCTTGAGTTTCTCGCAAGCGCAAGAGCCTACTTTTGGGAAATATGGATCAATCGATCGACAAGTAAAAAATGCACCAGATAGTTTGTCTAATAATATCCTATATATCCATCGATATTTAGATTCTATAGGAATTGATGATGAAGAAAAGATAAGGGCATTTTATATATGGATTATCACAAACATCAAATACGAAGATCAGGTGGAGCTTCTTTACGATAAGAATTTACATTTTTATATGGGATCAAATAATTATGTATCTCCTGTTTCTGTTTTAAAAAGAAAGAAAGCTGTATGTGAAGGGTTTTCTAAGCTTTTTCAATTTTTCTGTTTGCAATCTGGAATTGAAGCTTATACTGTTGGTGGATATATTTCAAAAAATGGAGCTTTGCAGGATAGAGCGACACATTCATGGAATGTTGTAAAATTAAATGATGAGTGGCGCTTTTTTGATTTGACATGGGCCTATGCATATCTGGAGCATTCAGGCATAAAACGAAGTACTAACGAATTTTATATGGTTGATCCACATGAATTTGTTTTGAGTCATATTCCTCTTGTTCCTTTATGGCAGTTTATAGAAACACCTGTTCCTATTTTTGTTTTTAATATGGGAGATGAGATTATCAATAGTTATTTAGAGAAGAAAAAATCATACTTCAATTATGTCGATAGTCTTAAACAATACAAGAGTTTAAACTCAAGAGAAAAATGTCTTAAAACTGCGGATGAAATTTATAAAGCAAATGCATCAAACAAGTATAATAGAGCTATTGAATATTATAGGTACGCGCTTTTAATTTTACATTATCAAAGTTCCCTTGAAAACAAAAGCCTTAAAGAATTAGATATGGCAAGAGAAAATATTACGAAGGCTATGAATTTATTTAAAGCTACTGCTGATATTTCTTCTCAACTCATGTATCTACAGGCGCGAGACAATTTATCTGTGATACAGCAATGGATTCAAATAACGCACAACGAGAAAAAGAGATTAGGAAAGTGAGTTTTGACAGACGTAATTATCTTGAGGTTGATGTTAGTATTTCATCTACAGTAGTCAAAGTGAAATTTTCTGGAATTGAGAAAGCGTCGTCGTTAAGTTTTGTTTTAGAGGCATGGTCCATTGTTATTATCGTTTTTTCTTGGCCAGTAAAAATGATAACTTTTAAAGGAAGTCCATTTTTTCGTACTTTCATGTAGGAGTTTAGGTTAAAGAAAGGAGCAACTCCTGAATGAAAAAAGAAGACCTCTAGAAAGTCCTTAAAGTCATCCATATTCCAGCCCATATGTGAAACTAGGTTTTCTGCTATCCATATTTCTTCCAACAATTTCCTTGAGCTTCTTACTTCGTACTTACGAACGGCATATTCTCCAATCGATGTAAAGTTAGGCGTACTTACAATATTGAAATTGTTGAAGATACTATAATCAGGAATTAGAGGATTATTACCTGTTCTTCTATTCATCATTTCTTGAAAATGGACCTTGTCAACAGAATTAAGATTTCTCAAAAAAGAAATATCATTCAAAAGAAAATCATCGTCGGTTTGTATTTTAATTTTTGTAACAGCTTTTCTAAAATCAGACACATTACCTGACCAGTAATTATTGTCTTTTTGATTTATAAAGCTGATTGTTTTTGAATCTGAGTTATAAAGATAAGTTTTGTCCTTACTAACTAGTTTCATATTACCTCCTTTAATATAGATCAAAGTTCGGCTTTGGTTTCCATCATTATCCACATAGAATTTTATAACCCAAGATTTATTGTCTGTGGCATATTTGATTGCCAATAAAAGCAAGATTAGAATAGTCGAAATGTAAATAATTCTTTTGAGCATTATTATGAAAGAAGGAAACGTGAATTTAAATGGTTAACCAAATTTACAAATAGTTTTACATATGAGCTCTTATGATGGGCTTTTTTATTCATAATATTTCAATAGTAACATTTATTTAATTTTCATATATTGAGTGTGTAAATAGGAAAGGCTTTTAAAGCTTGATAAGAATGCCTATTTTAATAGTATCAAACACTATTTCACCAACACACTATAATTTGAAGAAATTAATTACATATTGTTTCTTTTTAATTCTATGTCTATTTACTGTTCGAGCTTCTTCTCAAAAGATAAAAACTGTCAAAGACAAAACAAGGATATTGTTCATATTCGATGCCTCGCAGAGTATGAACGGTAGATGGGAGAAATCTACCAAGATGAATGTCGCTCGTAACTTCTTGATCGAGATGATTGATAGTTTAGAATTTGAGAGTAATGTTGAAATGGCTCTTAGAGTATATGGTCATCAAAGTTCATTCCCGCCTCAAGATTGCGAGGACACAAAATTAGAGGTTCCTTTTTCACCAGATAATGCAGGTGTAATTCGTCAAACTCTGCGTTATTTAAATGCTAGAGGAACAACGCCAATTGCTTATGCTCTTTCAAAAGCAGCAACTGATTTTCCTAAATCGAAGGAATTGGTTCGCAATATTGTTGTTTTAATTACGGACGGTGTTGAAGCATGTGATGGTGATCCTTGTGCTGTTTCTGAAGATCTACAGAAAAAAGGAATTTTTCTAGAACCTTTTATTATTGGGATAGGTTTAGATAAAAGGTTTCAACAAAGTTTTGAATGTGTAGGTGAATTTTTAGAGGTAGATAAGGAAAAGAATTTTGGAGGAACATTAAACTACGTGATTTCTCAAGTCCTTGATAAAACGTCGATGCAGGTTAATTTGTTGGACGAAAATGATAAGCCAACTGAGAGTAACGTTCCTATGACTTTTTATAATCATACAACCAGGAAGTTACGTTATCAGTATATGCATACCATGAATTCTATGGGATTACCAGATACGCTTTTTATTGATCCACTAATTCCATATGATATAACGATTCATACACTTCCCCAATTACATATCGATAGCATTAGAATTGATCCAGGAAAACATTCAATTGTTGGGTTTAGTGCTGTTCAAGGACGATTGAAGGTTACATCTCAGAGAACAAATTTGCTAAAAGATTTGTGTTGTATTGTCAAGAAAAATGAAAATACGATTAATGTACAGGCTATAAATTATTCTCAAAAATACCTAGTGGGGAATTATGATTTAGAATTGTTGACCTTACCACGTATCAAAATTGAGAATGTGAAGATTAAGGCGTCTGAAACAACTGTAATTGAAGTGCCGCAACCAGGTTTGGCAACTATTTTTAAACCGACTTATGGACCATGCGATTTATTTATAAAAATAGATGGAAAAATGGAATGGGTTTGTGCTCTTGATAGTAGAGTTTTGCGTAAAACACTTACGCTTCAACCTGGAAATTATCACGTGGTGTTTAGAAGTAAAACGGTACGCTTATCTCATTATACAAAGAAACGTGCTTTTGAAATTATTCCTGGAAGTTCAGTTACTGTTCGCTTGTAATTTTAAAAGGCTGGCGCAAACTTCGATCTTGGTTTCTAAGAACCAAAAATAACACTCAATTGTTCATTTGTTCAATTATCTATTGTTTACCCTTTTTTATACTTCCTATTTCAAGAGCTAACAATCTAGCTATCTATCCTATTATGGGACTAATAAAGCTCTTTCTGAATTCTAATGAGCTTCTAAAGATTTTCATGATCCCTTGATTATTTTCGTATCTTTGCGGGCATTAAATAAAATCTGAAGCAGATTTTTTAATCATCTTATAAAAACTCTTGACTAGAATGGAGCCAAAAGAAATGGACAAACAAGTGGAATTATCGGTAACTGATATGGCATCGGACAATATTCGAATCTTATCAGCTGCTATGGTTGAACAAGCAAAATCTGGACACCCTGGTGGTGCTATGGGTGGAGCTGATTTTGTAAATGTACTCTTCTCGGAATTCTTAAATTTCGATCCTACCGACATGAAATGGGCGAATCGTGATCGTTTCTTCCTTGACCCAGGTCATATGTCACCAATGTTGTATTCTATTTTAAGTCTGACAGGCAATTACAGCATGGATGATTTGAAAAATTTCAGACAATGGGGTAGTGTAACGCCAGGTCATCCTGAGGTTGATCAAGCTAGAGGTGTTGAGAATACATCAGGCCCATTAGGACAAGGACATACAATGGCAGTTGGTGCAGCTATTACTGAGCGTTTTCTTGTAGCTCGTTTTGGCGAGTGGATGGCTCATAAAACTTATACTTTTATCTCTGATGGCGGTATCCAGGAAGAGATTGCTCAAGGTGCTGGTCGTATTGCTGGTACTTTAGGATTGAGTAATTTGATCATGTTCTATGATTCAAATAACATTCAATTATCAACTAAGGTTGAAGAAGTAACTTGCGAAGATACGGCTAAGAAATACGAAGCTTGGGGATGGCATGTTATTACTATTAAAGGTAATGCTGCAAGTGCTATTCGTGCTGCTCTTAAGGCTGCAAATGAAGAAACTAAGCGTCCAACTCTTATTATTGGTCAAACTTTAATGGGTAAAGGTGCCGTTGATATTGATGGATGTAGCTTTGAGAATATGGTTTCGACTCACGGTCAGCCATTGGGAGCTGCTGGTGCATCACTAGCTAAAACAATTGAGAATCTTGGCGGAGATGCTGAGAATCCATTCCAAATTTTCCCTGAAGTTGAAGCTTATTACAAGGAAGTATTAGCTAAGAAAGAAGCTTATGCTGCTACTAAAAAGGCAGAACAAGCTGAGTGGGCTAAGATGAATCCAGAATTAGCTACTAAGCTAGAAGGTTTCTTCAAAATGGAAGCTCCTGAAATCGATTATGAAGCAATTGCACAGAAATCAGGTGTTGCCACTCGTGTTGCCTCTGCAACTATATTAGCTGAATTAGCTAAGAATGTTGATAACATGATCGTTTCTTCTGCTGACCTAAGTAACTCTGATAAAACAGATGGTTTCTTGAATAATACAAAAGCATTAGTTAAAGGTGATTTCTCTGGAGCATTCCTTCAGGCAGGTGTTGCTGAATTAACTATGGCATCTATCTGTAATGGTATTGCATTACACGGTGGTGTTTGGGCTGCTTGTGCAACTTTCTTTGTATTTTCTGATTACATGAAACCTGCAGTTCGTCTATCAGCTTTGATGGGAGTACCTGTAAAATATATCTGGTCTCATGATGCTTTCCGTGTAGGAGAGGATGGACCAACTCATCAGCCTATTGAGCAAGAAGCTCAAATTCGTTTGATGGAACAAATCAAAAATCATTCTGGTGAGATGAGTCTTTTGGCTCTTCGTCCTGCTGATGCTTTGGAAGCTTCTGTAGCTTGGAAAATGGCTATGGAAAATACCAAAACGCCAACAGCTCTAATTTTGTCTCGTCAGAATATTAAGGATCTTCCTTCTAAAGGAAACCGTTACCAGGAGGCTTTACAAGCTGAAAAAGGCGGTTATATTGTTGAGAAGCCTGCTACAACACCTGATGTGGTTCTTTTAGCAAGTGGTTCTGAAGTTGCAACTCTTGTGGCTGGAGCTGAATTATTACGTGCTAAAGGCAACTTGAATATTCAGGTTGTTTCTGTTATTTCTGAAGGATTATTCCGTCAGCAATCAGCAGAGTACCAAGCTGAAGTTCTTCCTGCTGGAATTCCTACTTTAGGATTAACTGCAGGTTTACCTGTAACTCTTCAAGGATTAGTAGGAGCAAATGGTAAATCAGTTGGTTTAGATCATTTCGGATACTCGGCACCAGCAAGCGTGCTTGATGAAAAATTTGGTTTTACTGCTGAAAATATTGTAAAAGAAATTGAAGCGCTATTAGCTTAGTTGTTTCAGTTACTAAATATTTAAAATCCGAAGTCGAAAGGCTTCGGATTTTTTTGTGTTTTATTCTTACTTTATTACCTAAATTTGTGAATAATGAATTTTGGATTAAACCATCAGGTCTTTTTCCTATCTAATGTTCATTCACCTTTATGCAATACTTATTTTTAGAGGCTATAAAAAAGTTGTAATTGATGACAAACAAATCAGACGATGATATTTTAGAGATGTTTCGCGATGAGGCTACCAAAGAGGAAGCCTTTGGTCTCTTGCTGAAGAAATATCAGGAGCGCTTGTATTGGCAGATCCGAAAAATTGTTATTTCGCATGACGATACGGATGATGTTCTGCAAAATACCTGTGTTAAGATATGGAAAGGTTTAGGTAATTTTCATTCGAAATCTCAACTTTTTACTTGGATGTATCGAATTGCAACGAATGAAGCATTAAGTTTCCTTAAGGATAAGCAACGAAAACACTTCGGTTCAGGTAATGGAGAAATGGAAGAGTTATTATTGGCAAGTTTGGAAAGCGATCCTTATTTTGATGGAGATACAGCTCAGCTGGAATTACAAAAAGCTATTGTACTGTTGCCAGAGAAGCAACGCTTGGTTTTCAATATGAAATATTTTGATGAGATGAAATATGAAGAGATTTCGCGAATACTTCAAACTTCAGTTGGAGCTTTGAAAGCATCTTACCATCACGCAGTAAAGAAAATTGAAAGTTTTTTAATTTCTAGGGAAGTCTAATTAAACCATTTGTTTCAATACCAGTCTAATAAGCGATGAGGTCTTGATGAATAAAGTATAAATCATTATCAGATGAAGAAAGATAATCCATATAAAGTTCCAGAAAATTACTTTGAGAATTTGGGAGCGCAGATACAAAATAAGATTAAGCAAGAAGAAGGACAGTTTGAACAGGTTGAAGAGAAAATATCTTTAATTGTTCAACTTAAACCTTATATGTGGATGGCTGCGAGTATTTTTGTTCTAGTATTTGCTGCTAGAATCATTCTATCAAACTCGATTTCTCCAGAATTTAAAATTGCATCATTCGGAAACGAAGAGATTCAGGCTATAGCTCAGGTTGATTCTGCTGAGTCAAGCACAAATGAAATTGATTTGGAATTCTTTGATGAATTATCTGAAGCAACAGCAGAAGATATTATTGATTATCTTTCAGATTCAGATATAGATACCGACATTTTACTTGCAAACCTATAAGTTTAAAAATAAGAAACGATCATGTACAAAATCATAAGTTTTCTAGCCATTTTAATCTTGTTTACTTCACTGGTATCTGCACAAGGACGCAGACGTGAGTTGACACCAGAAATGCGAGCTAAGTTTGAAGCGCAAAAGATATCGTATATCACTCAACAGCTAGAGATAAGTCCTAAAGATGCTCAGCTTTTTTGGCCATTATACAATGAAATGAAAAAGAAGAAAGATTTATTTCATCAGGAATTCAGACAGTTGTATACAAAGTTGAAGCATGATTCTGATAGTCTTTCAGAAAAGGAGCTAACAAAAATAAGCGATCGAATTGCAGATTTGAAAGTAGAAAAAGCAAAAATGCAAAGAGAATATCATTATAAGTTTAAGAAAGTGCTTTCTACTAAGCAGATATTGGATTTATATATGGCTGATAAAGAATTTCAGAATATGTTGTTGAGACGTATAAAAGGTGATAGACACAAGCAAAGAGAAAGAAAATAGATTAAAATAAAGATATAATTATGAAGCCCTTAAGTTTATGACTTAAGGGCTTCTTTTTTGTAGAGAATTTCAAGTAATATCTTCTACAAACTTGAGTTTAACCGTTGAATTGTTTGAGAAAACTAAATTGTCTTTTAATAATATTATTTCAGCTTAAGTTTCTTTAAATTTGGTGTCTTAATCATAAATGACAGAAAATATTACAAGAGTTTTGTAACTCAGATATTTAGACCTACTAACAAATACTGAAAAAATGAAAAAGATTTTAGTTCTAATGCTATGTATCTTATCGGGCACAATGTTGTTTGCAAAAGAAAGCAATCAGTGGATACGATATGCTGCAATTTCTCCTAATGGAGAGCAAATTGCCTTCACTTATAAAGGGGATATTTACTTAACTCCAACAAAAGGAGGCGAAGCTAGAAACCTAACATTCCATAATGCTCACGATTATATGCCAGTTTGGAATCATGCTGGAACGCAAATTAGTTTTGCATCAGAACGATTTGGAAATATGGATGTGTTTGTTGTTGATGTTAATGGTGGCGAACCTACCAGATTGACTTATCATTCTACAAATGAATTACCTTTTTCATTTAGTGCCGATGACAAGAAAGTTATTTTTGGTGGACAACGTTTAGACTCGAAAGATCACCGTCAGTATAACACTAGATCGCAACCGGAGCTTTATCAAGTATCTGCCAAAGGTGGACGAGTTGAGCAAGTATTTACCATTCCTGCTGAAGAAGTTCAAGTGCGTAAAGATGGGAGAGAATTTGTTTATATCGACAAAAAAGGTGGAGAGAATTATTTTCGTAAGCATCATACATCAACAATCACACGTGATATCTGGAAATATGATGTTGTGACTGATACACATTCAAAAATCACAACTTTCGAGGGGGAAGATCGTAATCCAATTTATACTGCAGATGAAAAAAGTCTTTATTATTTAAGCGAGGAAAGTGGATGTTTTAACGTTCATAAATTGAATATTGAGAAACCATCTGTAAAGGAGCAAATTACAGACTTTAAAATGCACCCTGTGCGTTATTTGAGTATGGCGAATAACGGAACTCTTTGTTATACTCACAATGGTGATTTATATACTAAAGCAGAGAATCAGGAAGCCAAACTTGTTAGTGTTAATGTTCGTTCTGTAGCTAGACACAATAATATGAAAGTATTGCCTGTGGCAGGTAGTATTAAGGAAATGGCGATTTCTCCAAATGGAAAAGAAGTGGCTTATATTGTAAGAGGTGAAGTTTTTGTTTCTTCTGTTGAGTCGAAAATGACGAAACGAATTACAAACACCCCAGCTCAAGAGCAATTTGTTAGTTTTTCTCCTGATGGAAAAGCGATTATGTATTCATCGGAGCGTGATGCGAAGTGGGGAATTTACCAAACAAAACGTGTTAACGAAAAAGAACCATATTTCTTTGCTTCTACAGTATTGAAAGAGGAAAGTGTTATTGTTAATGATAACGATAACTATCAAGCTGAATATTCTCCAGATGGAAAAGAAATTGCTTTTATTGAGAATAAGAAGACATTAAGAGTATACAATCTTGATAAAAAGAAAAGCCACACAATAATGACTCCAAAGGAGTTGTATTATATGGGAGATGGCGACCAGTATTACCAGTGGAGTCCTGATAGCAAATGGTTATTGGTTTCTTTTGCACCAACTATGGGAAATGATGAGGCTGTATTAGTAGCTGCTGATGGATCTAAAGAGATGATTAACATGACTCAGAGTGGTTATGGTGATTACGGACCAAAATGGGTTAATGGTGGTAAGCAGATTCTATGGTTTTCTAATAGAAATGGACTTCGTTCTCATGCCAATTCTGGATCGAAGCAGATGGATGTTTATTCTCTTTTCTTGACAAAAGATGTTTGGGATAAGTTCCATATGAGCGAAGGTGAGTACAAGCTTTGGAAAGAAATTAGCGATAAGGAGAAGAAAGACAAAGAAGAGAAAGAGAAGAAGGATAAGAAAGACTCTGACAAGAAAGATAAAAAGGAGGATAAGAAAGAAGAGCCAAAAGTGAAAGACTTAAAGTTCGACTGGGATGGTCTTCAAGATAGAAAAGAAAGATTAACTATTCACTCATCAAAATTGGGTGATGCCGTACTTTCTGAGGATGGTGAAGATCTTTATTACTTAGCTAAATTTGAAAAGGGATATAACCTTTGGACAACTAAGTTAAGAACTAAAGAGACAAAGATGTTGATGCCTCTTGGTGCTAAATCAGGAAGTTTGCAGTGGGATAAGGATATGAAAAAACTATTCCTTTTATCTGATGGTAAAATTTCAACTATCGATATCAAAGAAAAATCTAAGAAATCTGTTGCAACTAGAAGTGAGATGCAATTAGATCTTGCTGCTGAACGTCAAAACATGTTTAACCATGTGTGGAAGAGAGTAAAAACGATGTTCTATATTTCAGATTATCATGGTGTAGATTGGGATGCTTTAAAAGTAAATTATCAAGCTAAGATAGGATCGGTTGGTAACGATTTTGAATTCTCTGAGATGTTATCTGAGATGTTAGGTGAATTGAATGTTTCTCACTGTGGTGCTCGTTATTATGGCGGCATGTCAGGTGCTGATAATACAGCGTCTTTGGGTGTATTCTTCGATTATTCATATAAAGGACAAGGAATCAAAATAACTGAGCTTATAAAAAATGGACCTTTGGATAAGGAGCACATTAAAATTAAGCCAGGAATGATTATTCAGCATATCGATGGTGTCAGTATTGATGTTAATGTTGATTTTGCGAAATATTTAAATAGAAAGGCTGGACAATTAACAATGCTTCATGTTTACGATCCTGCAACAAAAAAATCTCAGGATATTACAATTAAACCTATTTCGTTAAAAGCTGAAGGCGGTTTATTGTATAAGCGTTGGATAAAGAAAAATGAGGCTGATGTTGAGAAGCTGAGTAATGGAAAGCTTGGGTATGTGCATTTACCTGGAATGAGCGATGGAAAATATCGTGATATTTACGAGAAGGCTATGGGTAAGTACTTCGATAAAAAAGGTTTGATTGTAGATACTCGTTTTAATGGTGGTGGAGACCTTGTTGGTGATCTTTCGATGTTTTTAACAGGTGTTCGTTTTCTTGATTACGCTATTGAAGATAGAGTTTTGGGTTTTGAACCTAACTACCGATGGACAAAGCCAAGTGTTGCACTAGTTGGAGAAGCTCAGTATAGTGACGGATCTTGTTTTGCATGTGGTTACCAGGACCTAGGAATTGGAAGAATGATTGGTATGCCAGTTCCAGGAACATGCAGTTTTGCAGGATGGGAAATGTTGCAAAATGGAAAAGTGTTATGGGGATCAGTACCAGTAAGTGCTAAAAATAAGAAAGGTGAATGGATGGAAAACAATCAAACTGTTCCAGAAGTTATTATTAAAAATATGCCTGGAAAGATTGACAAAGGTATCGATCAGCAGCTTGAAGGTGCTGTGGAAGATTTACTGAAAACTGTAGAGTAGTTTATATTAATTCCATTCAGGAATAATTTAATTCTATTTTTAATATATAAGGCTGTTCTCAAAAGGAACAGCCTTTTTACTGTTTATTATTTTTCTTTATTTAGAGCTGATTCATTATATCAAGACATTTGATGATAAGGTGAGAACTTTCTGTTCAAACCCAGAAGGATTTGTGTCATCGGAATATTATGAGAATGACTTAGCCGTAGTAAACGGACATAGCTTTAAAGACCTGAAGAGTGATAATACAAACTTTGCTCTATTGGTTTCTCAAAAGTTTACCGAACCATTTAATGAGCCAATAGAGTACGGTAAGCATATTGCACGATTAGCTAATATGCTAACTAAAAATCAAATTATGGTTCAGCGATTTGGAGACTTTATGCGGGGTCGTCGTACTACGAAAGATCGATTGTATCGAAACAACATTATTCCTACGCTTAAAGATGCTGTTCCTGGTGATTTAAGCTTGGTATTGCCTCCATAGAACACTCAATGCTATTCGTGAGATGATAATGGCTCTAAACAAGGTTACACCAGGTTTAGCTTCTGATGAAACCTTGCTTTATGGGGTTGAGGTGAAATTCTATTGTAATGTTGCGAAAGTTGGTTAGGTTTTCCAATCGCTTTCTGTTAAGAACCTTTATATGGGAGGCGATGGTCCTGGAATTACGCGTGGCTTAATGCAAGCTTCAGTGAATGGAGTAGTGATAGCTCGTGAACTATTGAAGAAATTCAAGAACTAGACGAATTTAGATATAAGTAAAGAGCCTGTGTATTGATTTACACAGGCTCTTAGTTTTATCAATTTAATATGCTCTATGTACTGAAAACCTTGCTCTCGCAGGCTGTTAATTGCCCTATGCAGTGAAAATGTAGCTCTCGTTTACTTTTGAATGCTGTATGCAGTGAAAATGTAGCTCTCGTTTACTTTTGAATGCCGTATGCAGTGAAAATGTAGCTCTCGTTTACTTTTGAGTGCCGTATGCAGTGAAAATGTAGCTCTCGTTTACTTTTGAATGCTGTATGCAGTCGAAATGTAGCTCTCGTTTACTTTTGAATGCTGTATGCAGTCGAAATGTAGCTCTCG
>CAXBPC010000023.1:0-65881 GCA_963977525.1 uncultured Marinifilaceae bacterium | reverse complement strand
AAACCTCTAATCTGAACAAGAAAACCTCTCTTCAGAAAGTGAAAACCTCTAATCTAAACTTGATAAGCAGTGCTTAATAAAAGAAAGCAGCATGCAAGTGTTCAATCAAAAGCCTTACAGAGTAGACGATTTAAAGCCTTAATTCGAAATAATTATAAAACATTGCTGACAGCGAACGTGTCGTAGTGAGAGATTCAGCAAATAGGAAACAGCTTTTTAATATCGATTAAAAAGTAGTTAGAGTAAGTTCACAATTATAGCCTTTGGGCTGATAATTTGTGAATAGTTATGTCTTCGTGGTTGAATTGCTGATCGAAGATAAAGAAATATTTCTTTATTATCCAAACATATGTTTAATTTTTGTTAAAAAGAAATTTATCTAATTGCCAAAAGCCTATGTACAATAGGATTCAAGCCTAATGTTTACAGATGATAAACACACATTTAAGCTTAGTATATTTTTTTTGTATAGAATTATATTTTTTCATCTCTTAAGCATAACTATAATCATCATTCAAAAGAGAGAATTGTAAACAGTCTATTATAATAAAGAACTCACAGCAAAATTATTTTTGCCCCACCCCTCTGATTTTCGTAAATTTATAGTACGCTTCCCTACTCTTACAGATATCTATTTCACTTAAAAACAAACCTTATGAATCCTCTAATCCTTTTTAGCCTTGGTTTTATCATCTTCGTATTAAGTGGTGTCAGAATTATTTTCGAATACAAAAGAGCTTTGAAATTCCGATTCGGAAAGTACATTTCAACACTTAAACCTGGTTTTAGATGGGTAATCCCTTTGGTGGAGACCATTCAGATTGTAGACATCCGTGTGATTACGATCAATATCGATTCGCAGGAAGTAATGACCGAAGATAATGTGCCTTGTAGTATCGATGGGGTTGTCTTTTTTAAGATAGACGATCCGGAGAAAGCCGTATTAGAAGTTGAAGAATACAAATTTGCAATTATGCAATTGGCTCAAGCTGCCCTTAGAGATGTTTGTGGTAAGGTGGAATTGGACACCATACTTTCGAAACGAGAAGAGATGGGTAAAAATATCAAACACATTGTTGAGAAAGAAACTCAGGCATGGGGTATCATCATTATTGATGTAAAGATTAAGGATATTCAGTTGCCAGAGAACATGAGACGAATGATGGCCAATCAGGCGGAAGCAGAACGTTCACGTAGAGCACGAGTTATTCTCGCACTTGCCGAAAAGGAAGCTGCTGAGAACCTATTGGCAGCAGGCCAACTCATCGACAAATCACCTTCTGCAATTAAATTAAGACTTTATCAAACCCTTGCTAATATAGCAGCTGAGAAGAATTCAACCATTCTGTTCCCATTCCCTGAAGAGGTATTGCCAAGGAATAAAAAAGTAGATTAAAACCTGTCAGTATTTGAAGAATGAAATCCTTATGGCGTTTAGATATATTATTGAGGTTCTCACTTTAGTGAGAGCCTCATAAGCAAAAAAAAGTTTTATTCACATACTGCTTAACACCCCACTGTATCTCCCCTAAAAGGGGAGACTATTTATTTATAATATTCCTCGAAAAGAATGAATCTTTATCTCTTCAGAAAAGCAAATCTTCTTTTCAAGTTTCTGAGCTTGCCTTCCATCTTAATCTCTGCGAACAATATGCCTGCAAATATCATTAAGCCACCAATAATCGTTCTATCAGTTAGTGCTTCATTTAAATAGAAAAAGGCTGTTATTGCCGCAAATAGAGGTTCAAATGAAAAGATGATTGATGTGGTTATTTCAGATATATACTTCTGATAATAATTTTGTACCGTGTACATAAAGGCAGTCGCAAATAAGGCTGTGAATATTATAGCCTGCCACACTTTATACCCGCTTGGAATACTTAACTCACCTTTTACACCAGAATAGCTAATACATATTAAGCCAACCAAAAAGAATTGTGTTACAGATAGCAATATGGCATCGCTCTTCCCACTGAATCGTGCAACCATAATTATATAGCTTGCAAAAAGAATGGCTGAAAAGAATACCCAAGTATCTCCTATATTGAGACTTAGACTACTACCCAATGTTAGGAATCCTAAGCCCATGGTAGCCAATACAACAGCAACAAGAATATTAAAGCTAGGTAAACGCTTTTGTATAAGAGAAAGAATAAGCGGTACAAATACAACCGATAAACCCGTAATAAAACCACCTTTAGATGCACTGGTATATTGCAAACCAATTGTTTGTGCCAGGAAACTAAATAAGAGCGGTATGGCTAAGAGAGTTCCATATCGTAAGGTGTTTAAATCGTAATTTTTAAAGCGTTTGAAAAAGATCAAAACAAGTATTAGGGTAGCTAATAGGAATCGATAGCCAAGAAAGTTAGCAACACTAATTTGGGATACAGCATCCTTAATAAAAACAAAGGTCATACCCCAAAATAGGGTTCCTAATAAAAGTAGCAGAATGGTTTTAATTTTGATATTCATATTTTTAAATTTAAACGTTGAGAGTATGAGTTCTTAGGCCATGTGATAATGACAAACAATTTCAGACATCTCATAAGTATGTGGAAACGAATTACAAAAGCTCCAAACTCTTGTTTAAAAATAAAAACGGATAAGCCTAAGTTGGCGTACAGGAATAGCTTCATGAGTCATTGTATTTAATGATGAAGCTATGGTACATAGAGTAGATCTACGATGAGCTGAGGTGATTTCCTAAATCTTCCATAGCATGGAAAATCACCAATTATAAATTATTTAGATGCTCAATCTGCTGCGAATATATTCTTTTTTTCTGTAAGAACGAAAAAGGTCACGTGCAAGGTCTATGAGGAAGTCGAAATCGATTAAACCCAAAATGCTTCAAAGCAGAACTAGCATATTTAACACTTCGTTACCATCAATTATCTTTTATTGATGGTAACTTTGTCCAATCAAAAAACAAGTCGGGAAAAACACAATAAATAAAACAAGATGAAAGTAGTCGCATTTAACGGAAGTCCTAAAAAAGAAGGAAACACTTACCATGCTCTGAAATTGGTATGCGAGCAATTGGAAGAAAAAGGCATTGAAACAGAAATTGTATCAGTTGGAATTAAAAACGTAAAAGCTTGTACGGCCTGTAATATGTGTTTTAAAAATCGAGACGAAAAATGTATCATCAAAGATGATGATGTTAACCTTTGGATTCAAAAGATGAAAGAAGCTGATGGTATTATACTTGGTTCACCTGTGCACTACGCATCATTAAGTGCTAGTATGAAATCCTTTCTCGATCGTGCATTTTACGTTGCCGGAGCAAATGGAAGTTTATTCCGTCATAAGGTAGGTGCATCAATTGCAGCTGTTCGCCGATCAGGTGGTCTACCCGCTTTCAACGAAATGAATAACTACCTAACTTACTCAGAAATGATGATCCCAACATCGAACTACTGGAATGTGATTCATGGTATGATGCCAGGTCAAGTACATCAAGATGAAGAAGGTGTTCAAATTATGAGAGTTCTAGGTAAGAACATGGCCTACCTACTTCAATTAATAGAGAA
Source organism: uncultured Marinifilaceae bacterium (assembly GCA_963977525.1). Taxonomy (GTDB): domain Bacteria; phylum Bacteroidota; class Bacteroidia; order Bacteroidales; family Marinifilaceae; genus Ancylomarina. Next base: position 62,345 of record CAXBPC010000023.1, on the reverse strand, counting down.
TGGTAAAGACAAAGTAGAAGCGCCTAGTATGGAAAGAAAGATAATGACCAACTTTATTAGATAACAGTAAGAACAGATACACATATAAACCGCGAATATAACATTTAATATTCGCGGTCTGTCTTTATACAAGAATTCGTAAGTTATTCAGGTTTAATGATTAGATTCTATTTATTAAATCCACTATTCCAACACATATTCATATGGTAATTTATCTCCTAAGCGCTTCCCTGCCATTTCTCCTTCCCAAAAAAGGCCTATATCAAAATAACCTTTTTCATTAAAATAAACTCTGCTTTCAGTAATTTTTAAACGGCTCACATCAGAGTAATGAAAAACACTTAATTCCTCTTTACACCTTACAAATTTCTTTTTACTTTCTTTTGAACTTATTTGCTTAGGAGATACTTCGTGTACAAATTTGTCATAATTTAATTTCGCACCATATCCATCTCTTACCGAAAATCCATTCATTGTAAGATCATTGTTCCAAAGTGATCTGAAAAAATGCATTCTTGATCCAAGATATGTATCTTTCCTTTCTCTTAAATAATTTAAACCATTCTCTCCTTTGTTCGCCAAATCTTCCTTATAAACGATATGTCCTATATAGAAAAAAGATCGTGTTTTTCTGTAATATTCAAACTTATCCAAGAAATACTGGACTTTATATCCAAGCACTTTATTTACAACCTCAATTGGTTTTGAGGCAAATCCTTTAAGAGTATCAGAACAGCTATAATAATTAAAGCTTATATCTTTTTCATTAGTGATAACACAACTTACACCATTTCTTGTATCTCCAAGAAATTGGTTTTTAAATATTCTTAAATAAGCTTTTCTTTTTCTAACAAGAGATTTTCCCATTACGTTTATTTCCTGAATCTTATATTCTTTTGGGGATAAATATATTATCAGTGAATCTTTTCTAGTATACTTTGGAATACTTACTGAATAATAGCCAATAGAGCTGACTACCAAAGGCATACTGGAATTAACAGGAATGTTTAATGAAAATTGCCCTTTATCATTAGAAGTCGTTCCAACAAATGTATTGTCAAAATATACAGTAGCAAAACAAATTTTCTCTTTTGTATTTTTATCTAAAACAATTCCTACGATAGTCTGAGAATAAGATAAAAAACACAAACAAATAATAAAAGCTGTTCCAAAGATTTTTTTCATTTTAATAAATTTAATTATGACAATATTAATTCCTAATCTACGAAATAATAATACCTAATAAAGAATTTATTTGATAAATAAATAGAATCAACATTAGATATAAATAAGCAGAGAGGGAAATATTAAACCGCGAATATAAAACCTTATATTCGCGGTCTGTCTTTATACAAGAATTCGTAAGTCATTCAGGTTTAATGATTAGATACAATTGGAGAAATAGACTTTAAATGAAAAACAACAATTTCTTAATCGGCGTAGGTTTTGCCCTAATGGCAACGGCATTTTGGTCGGGTAATTTTGTTGTATCAAGAGGTCTTTCAGATAGCATTCATCCTATCAACCTGGCTTTTTACCGTTGGTTGCTGGCAACCTTATTATTTACGCCTTTTGCTATCAAATCTGTTAAAAAAGAATGGAACATCATAAAAAAGCAGCTACCCTATCTCTTTCTTACAGCACTATTGGGTGTTAGTACATTTAATACACTCATATATTTTGCAGGACGTTCTACAACGGCAGTAAATATGTCGCTGATAATGCTCACTTTCCCTATCTTTATTCTCCTTATCTCTATCTTATTTTTCAAAGAGAGATTAGGTTTTAAAAAGGTTTTGGGAATTGGCGTTGTATTATCTGGTGTTATTAGTATTGTTAGCCAAGGACAACCAACAAAACTATTGGATTTGACTTTAAACGAAGGAGATCCGCTCATGCTTTTTGCTGCTTTTATATTTGCTATACATAGCCATTTAATTAAGAACAAAGACAAGAAAATGAGCATCATCACCCTTCAGTATTCAACCTTTCTGATTGGGTCAATTATAATATTCCCTTTTCATCTTTGGGTCTCGAACCATAATCAGGAAGTCGTTTTCACTCTACCTATTCTTGGCTCAATTCTATATGTAGCCGTATGTGCTTCCCTAATTTCTTTTCTTTCGTGGAATAAAGCTATTGATAAAATTGGCGCTGTTTCTGCAGGAATGATATACTACTTACTACCCTTGTTTAGTGGTTTAGTTGCCTTTGTGCTTCTAGGAGAGAAATTGCACTTCTATCACCTTATAAGTGGGCTACTCATTGTTTCAGGAATCCTGATTATCAATCGCAAATCGAAAAATGCAATCAACAAGAAACCTAATAAATCCAAATAATTATGAATAACAAAAAGAAACTTGTTTTTTGAAACAGAAATAGTACAGAGGACCTACCCCCTCCTATCCATACCTAATTATAAGGACAATCTAAATACTTATGGTAAACGATATCCAACATCTCATAATTTTCATAATTAACAAATCAGGTATCATCCATTTAATAAAATAAAGTCTTATTTTTGAACTTTATTTTTGAGCAACAAATAGGTGTATTCATAAACAAATTAAAAACAAATGAAACGGTTAGCATTAATCATTTTAGGCCTTGCATTCGCAACGCTATTCATAAGCTCATGTTCTACAGACGAAACTAAACCCAGTTTTGATGAGTCATTAATTATTGGCAAATGGCAAAGTGGTACCTTATTCGAAAGATACGATTTAGATAAATCAGGTGCTACTTGGGATACTGCTGATGATGTAAAAGAAGAAGAAGCTCAGGAATTTACCTGGACTATAGACAAAGATCAGTTAGAGCAAATTCATATCATCGTAACTGGCGGTGTAGTTCCAAAAGTATACACCATTACGAATTTAACGGCATCAACAATGGAGTATAAAGACACTTTCGGAAAAATAGAATCATTTAGCAAATTATAGTAAAATGCAAATATTAAAAAAGGTTGGTAAAGCTTTACTGGTATTAGTTTTTGTATTGATAATAACTGCGGCAATAGCTTTGTGGTATATTTTTACACCAGAGAAATTAACGCCAATAGTTAATAAACAGGCAAAAGAATATTTAGTCTGCAATACGATGATCGAGAAAGTTGAACCTACTTTTTTTAGTACCTATCCGTTTTTTGGACTTGAGATCACTAAACTCTGTTTAACAGAGAATACGAATACCTCGAAAACGGATACGCTCTTATACACACCCAAATGCTTAGCTTCGGTTAATGTGATGTCGTATTTATTGGACGGCAATATAAAGCTTAACCCATTTCTTGTTGAAGATGGCTATTTGAATTTCAAAATAGACTCGCTTGGCCACTCTAATTTCGATATTTTAAAAAGCAGTTCCGATTCGTCAGAAGCTGAATATGAAGCATCATCATTTGGTGATATCGACATTAGTAATGTGGAATTTAAGAATTTTAATGCCAAGTATACGGATGAGTCAACATTTAGAAAGGCTGATATTAGCAACTTAAATGCTAAGCTCGAGCTTAAATACAGCAAAGAGAAACAGTATTTTGATTTGGATATGCAATTAAATAAATTGCTGTTTACAACATCCGATTCTATGGCTCTTTATGTTGAGGCTCAGAACTGTGATCTACAAATTAATTCTAAGGCTAAGAACAAGAATCTATTCAATTCCGATTTAAAGCTTGTTTGTAAGGCCATGTCGGTTTCTATGGCTGGTGATACACTTTTATCTCAGTTGAAATTTGACACACACTTACTTTTTAATACCAATCTATCTGAAAATTCTTATGATTTTAAGGAGGCTAAACTCCTAATTAACGATGAGCAAGCCATCTCATTTTATGGGTATGTAAACATGTTGAAAGATAATTCCATATCGACCGACATGTGCTACTCGACCAAGGCATTGAATATTGAAAAAATTTTAGCTCTTGTTCCTAAAGCCTATTCGGAGCCACTAAAAGATATAAGGGCTAAGGGTTACGCTAAAGTATCGGGATCGGTAACAGGGCTTATATCGGAGACAAGCACTCCCCTTTTAACAACACATATAGACTACTATCAGGGTGAAGTTAAATACACGGGTTATCCAAGTGTGAAAGATATTAAATTATCGATATCGACTAAGGTGGATCTGAATAAAAGCCAGAGTTCGAACATGACTATAAACAGTAGTTATGCCAAAATAGAGCACAGTTCGGTTTCTCTTAAAGGCGAAATTAGGAACATTTTGGAAACACCAGTCTACGATATCTATTCGAAAGGTGATTTTAACTTAGCCGATTTTAAATCGTTTATACCCAAAGATCAAAACATCAGTATTAAGGGCTCGCTTAATGGCAATTTGCATACTCGATTCTCTCAGTCTGATTTGGATAAAGAGGCTTATCACCGTATCTATTTAACTGGCGATTTCGAGACCCAAAATTTTCATGCAAGCTATAACGATAGTATAAAGGTGAACTTGGCTTCGGCAAAGCTTAAGCTTAATCTACCTAGCCAAAGCAGATTGGATAAAAACCTTAAGTTTGCAAACATCAGAATTGATGCACCAAACTTGAATATCAGCATGTCGCCTACTATGCGTGTGTCGACTGAAAACCTTGAGCTTTCTGTCGATATCAATCAGCTGACAAAAGGCGTTTCTGCGCCCATATCGTCCTGTCGTTTTAAATTTGATAACATTTATGCCATTGCCGATACTTTATCTGTTAGTGCCAATAATGCAAAGGGGCAATTTGAATATACTCCAACACGTAAAGCTAAACAAGAAATTGCTCTTATCAATTCTACACTTAATAGTCAAGAAATTGTTATCGCTAGCAAAGACTCTATTCTGTTTGATGCTAAAAAGCTATATGCCAAAACAAATCTGAAGTACGACGACTCGCAAAATAATCTTATCCTTAAATGGCAGCCCGAAGTGGCTATCAGTTTCTCCGATGCAATTTATGACTTAGGCGAACAGTTAAAGGGTGAGATTCCAAACATATCGTTTACACTTAATCCCGACACAATGGCGATTAAGAAAGCCGATTTAATTTTAGGTGATTCCGACTTTAGTCTTACTGGTAAACTTACCGACATCTCTAAGTATCTTAACAAGCAAGCCTTGCTTAAAGGGAACTTTAATTTGGTCTCTAAAAACATCGATATCTATGAGCTGATGGACATTTTTAGCGGCATGGGAAGTCAAGATTCAACTCTTGCTAGCAATGAAACTGTCACCTCTGAAGACGACCCATTTATGGTACCCAAAGGCGTCGAAATACGATTGAACACAACAATTGATCAGACTATCGTAAATGATAATATTATCGAAAATATTAAAGGTGGTCTAACCGTTAAAGATGGTACGCTTGTTCTGGACCAAATGGGTTTTACGAGTAGGGCAGCCAATATGCAGTTAACGGCAATGTACCGTTCGGACAGAAAAAATCACCTTTTTAGTGGCATCGACTTTCACCTTTTAGATATTGATGTTGCCGAACTCATTGCTCTGATTCCTTCTGTTGACACAATGATTCCAATGCTAAAATCATTCAAAGGAAAAGGCGAATTTCATTTAGCTGGAGAGACTTATCTTAAAAGCGATTATTCTCTTAAGCAATCTACAATTCGTGGTGCGGCGGCTTTCCAGGGACAGGAACTGACACTTATGGATACCGAAACATTCAACATGATTGCTAGTAAACTCCTGTTTAAGCAAAAAACTGAAAATGTTATAGATAGCCTTAGCGTTGAGATGACTCTCTTTAAAGATGAAATTGATTTATATCCTTTCCTTATTGTAATGGACAATTACAAAGCCGTTATTTCTGGTCGTCATAATACGGATAATCACTTTAATTATCACATATCGGTAACAGATACGCCATTACCAGTTAGATTGGGCTTAGATGTAAGCGGTACAATGGATGAATTGAAATATAAGCTTGTTCCTTGTCAATATAAACATCTTTACGATCCCAAAAGGCAAGGCGCACTGGAGGAGCAAACGCTACGTTTGAAAAAGCTGATTTCGGAATCGCTTAAGGAGAATGTTAAAGTGATTAAATAGAGTTCCATTTATTTACGACTCCCCCAGCATTAGCGTAATGCTGGGCTTAGTTTATACAAGTTAAATATAAAAATCCTGACAGGCTAAATTCTTGTCAGGATTTTTTTGTCTTATGACTGTTATACCCTTTTTGAAGCTAAGAGATCGTTTAGACGTGCATGCATTAAAATTAGAGCACAGTTTCGGTCTCTAGCTGCTTGCCATCTTCCTGAGCCTTTTTATCGAGAAATGTGCCATAAGCCATCCCGATAAGCATTCCCATTGGTAAACCTAAACCAATATAAGCCATACTCCCTAAACTGAATCCGAATAGAACACCTATAGGAAGCCCAAATGCAGCCATGCCTACAGATAACCACATAGTGCGATAATGTCCCTTGCATACAATTTTGAGTTCTTTCTCTAGCAATTGTAAAATATCATATTGACTCTTACACATCAGTTTCAATAAGTCTTTATCTGAACCTAAAAAAATATTAAGCGATTCAATCTTTTGATTAATTGAGCTTATTATTTCTGAATCTAGTCCCTTTTGTCTCAATTCTTCAAGTAGCTTTTCAAGAAAATAATATTGAGACATCAACTTTTTGTTCGCTTCTATATTCGATCTTCTTACGAGTTCTATTATTTGCATCATTTATTTCTCTCCTATCAAACCTTCAATCAGTTTAACTGAATCGGCTAGACATTTAGAACAAACATTTTTCTTAAGGTCCATATCCTTAAACTTCTTATCACCCTCATCGGTTGTGAAATCACAATCTAAAAGAGCTTTGCAATCAAGCGAACCATGCATGGCCTCAAAATCGACTGTAAACTTCTGAATCATTTCATTGGTTGCATTACGAGCTTCAATATTCTCGTAATGCTTTTGAGAATTATAAATCCCCAATGCCATAAAAGATCCTGTTACAGCTCCACAGGTTTTTTGAAGTTTTCCCATACCTCCACCAAAACCACTGGATACGGACAAGGCAAAGTTTGGATCGAATTTCAAATGATCGGCATAAGCCGTTAATATAGATTGAGCACAATTCATTCCATTATAAAATGAGTGTATCACTTTTTCTTCAATATCTTTCATCGCATTTACTTTATTAGTGATTCAATTTGCCGCGGATAAAGGTAAGCATATTCCTTACTTAGCAAAGAAAATAGGACTTTAGGTCCTCTTCTCATTTAAACTGACATGCTCTATTTCTTTAGTTTACTTTCATAAAGCTCGATCCACTCTTGCACACTCATTTTAGTAAGCAATTCACCTATCAATTCAAAGGGAATTTGATCTACCTTCTTAAAACGAAGGCATGATTTTCCCATATCAAGCTTTAAATTACAATGCTTGGGATATTCCGAAACAAACCATTCCTTAAGCTCTTGATTTGCATAAATTCCCATATGGTAAAAGGCCACAAAGTTCTTTTGTGATGCAATATTCATAAAAGGCAAAGGCAATTTTGTATCGCAATGATAACCGCTAGGATAAAGTGAGTGTGGCACCACATAACCTATCATACCATAACTCATGCATTCTTCAAAACCCTGTGGGAGATTCTTTAGAATCGTATTTCTCAATTTAGTAAAAGCAGCTTGCCTTTCTTCAGGGATTTGCTTAATATATTGCTCTGGATTATCAGCTTTTATTTGCATAAATGTAAATTCTAATTTGTAAAACACCCCTCTGCTTTCAGCATCTCCCCTAAAGGGGAGAATAAAACAATACACGATGTATTCATTTTCATTGACAATCTTAATTTATCATTTCGAATCTGCGTCAGAAATTAATCAAATAATATAAGTCTTTAAATCTAGTAAGAGTGCTTCATATAAAGGATTAAGGAATTCAGCAACACCTTCTTTTTTTTCTAATTCCCATGTGGTAGTCCATAATACAAATGAGGTATTATTCTCAGTAACAGGGAAAACGGTCAACTCTCCTACATATCCGATTACATTATCTTTTGAAGCTACTCCAGGTCCATCATCTATGCTATAACTAAACTTTTTAGCCTTATTATCAAATGATAATAAGGTTTCATAAAAACTATCATTTACAATTCTCTTAGCTCCAACTTCAAAAAAGGGTTTATCCCCTACAATTTCAACTTTAGTTATCACATTTCTGGCCCATGATAACTCATGAAAATTTCTCAACACATCCCATACTTTCTCAGCTGGGGCTTCGATCACGATTGAATTATAGCATCCCATTTTAAATAAGTTAATTGGTTGATAAAAATATATTTTGCGCTTAATGCTTTTTAGGCAGACCTTACTTTAACATCATTTTACACCTCCAAAATTAATTCCCGTTAAATCTGCCATCTCTTTTTTCCATGTTGTAATATCATTCTCATTAAACTGGTTCAGATGATGATGACCACATGCACGTGCCATAACTTTCATCAGTTCCGTTGAAGCTGAAAAGAAATTAGAAAGCTGTTTAGCCGATTTATTCACATCAATCAACTTACGTAATTCGGGCTTTTGAGTCGCGACGCCTGCCGGACAGTTATTCGTATGGCACATTCGAGCTGCAACGCAACCTATTGATTGAATTGCAGAGTTGGCCAATGCTACACCATCAGCACCTAAAGCCATCGCTTTAATGAAATCATCAGGAACACGAAGTCCTCCTGTTATAATCAAAGTCACATCTTTTCTGTTACGCTGATCGAGGTATTTACGAGCTCGTGCCAAAGCTGGAATCGTAGGCACTGAAATATTATTTCTAAAGATTAAAGGAGCAGCTCCTGTTCCACCACCACGGCCATCGAGAATAATATAATCGGCAGATGCATCGAGAGCAAATTGAATATCTTCCTCTATATGATTAGCCGAAAGTTTAAAACCTATAGGTATGCCACCGGTTATTTCACGAACCTTATCTGCAAAATTCTTAAAATCTTCAACCGTATGTAAATCATCAAAAGTTGGTGGCGAAACAGCTGGCGTCCCTTCCTCTAACTTACGAACCTTTGCGATTTTTCCGACTACCTTATTTCCAGGCAAGTGACCACCTGTTCCTGTCTTGGCTCCTTGTCCACCTTTAAAATGAAAAGCTTGTACTCGTTTCAGCTTGTCCCATTCAAAACCAAACTTAGCCGAGGCATATTCATAAAAATACTTGCTATTAGCCTCTTGTTCTTCATCAAGCATGCCACCTTCACCTGAGCAAATTCCTGTTCCCGCCAATTCTGCTCCTTTAGCTAGTGCAGTTTTCGCTTCTTCTGAAAGAGCACCAAAACTCATATCGGAAACAAAGAGTGGTATATCTAAACGTAAGGGCTTTTTAGCATTGGGACCAATAATTAATTCACTTGCAACTGGCACATCCTCCATTAAAGGCTTACTTGCCATTTGAGCGACCAATAGTTGAATGTCTTTCCACATTGGCAATTCAGGTCCAGGAACGCCCATGGCATCAACTTCACCATGATGTCCTACTTTGCTCAAACCATCACGAGCCAAAGCTTTGATATAGGCTAAAGTTGGTTCTTCTACAGTTGGTTCACCCAATGTCGATTTCTTTTCTTCAGGCTTCTTATTGGTATCCTCATCCTTTAAAGTCTTATGTGTACCGTCGCAGTAAGGTAGATTCTTACTCTGCTTACACATACATAAATAAGCTTCTCCTGTTTCTTCTGGATTAAAAAATAGAGGTTTAAAAGATGTGCTTTTATGAGATCCATCACAAAAGGGTTGCGATTTTGATTCGCCGCATGCACAAAAATACAAATCATCATCTTTCTGCAATTCAACAACTATAGGCTTCTTACCAGCTTGTTTAGGTTCGCTCATGGTATCAGGTTTTAAATTTGGATTACCCTTCAATTTAAAAACTTATTTCCAATAAGTAAGTATAACACATCTTGATTTTGAGCAATGTAAAAATTATGCATAGTTCTATCCTGTATCAGAAGTAGAGTTCTACAAACTGAATGAAAACGACTAGGATGGGAACGATTAAAATTACAAATCCAGATTTACTTTATAACATTCAGGATTCAGAACTATCCATTGATAAGAAACAAAAGAGCCACAATTTTTGAATTGTGACTCTTTGAAATTATAAAATTTAAAATATCCTCTCTAGAGATACTTAATAATCCCTATCGGAAATACCATCTTTTAATGTACTGAAATTAAATTTTATAAATAACATCAGGTATCGACCAACATGATCTTAATCTTTTTGTTATTATACCTTTTAGATGCGAATTCATTTTAACTCGGCAAACTAATACTAATTATTAAATACTAATATCTCACCTTCCATATCAACTCTAATTCTTGAGTCAGGAAGTAATCTGCTCGATAAAATTTCTTTTGACAAAGCATTCAGAATCAAACGCTGTATAACGCGCTTTATTGGTCTGGCACCAAATTGAGGTTCGAAGCCTACCTTAGCCAAATGTGAAATAACAACATCGCTAACCTCTAGCTGAATATCTTTCTTAGCCAACATCCTTTTCAGTCCATCAATCTGAAGCTCCACAATTTCTCTAACTTCATCGATATTAAGAGGTGTAAACATGACTGTTTCGTCAATTCGATTCAAGAACTCAGGACGCACTGTTTGCTTCAAGAGCTTCAATACCTCAAGCTTGGTTTCGTCCAAAACATGCATGCGATTATTCATATCAATATTCTCCAATCTATCTTGAATAATATGAGCCCCTATATTCGATGTCATAATAATAATGGTATTCCTAAAGTCAGCAATACGCCCTTTATTATCAGTCAAACGGCCTTCGTCAAGCACCTGCAATAAAATATTGAAGGTATCGGGATGTGCTTTCTCAATCTCATCAAGCAAAACAACTGAATAAGGTTTGCGACGAACGGCTTCTGTCAATTGCCCACCTTCTTCATAACCCACATATCCCGGAGGCGCTCCTACCAAACGGCTTACAGCATGTCTCTCCTGATATTCACTCATATCAATTCTAGTGAGTGAGTTTGCATCATTAAACAAGTACTCAGCCAATGTTTTAGCCAGCTCCGTTTTACCAACACCTGTTGTTCCCAAGAATAAGAAACTCCCTATCGGACGACGGCTATCTTGCAAATCAGCACGAGAACGACGCACCGCGTCAGAGACTAATTCAATGGCTTCATCTTGCCCTACCACACTCTTGTGCAATTCATCTTCCAGTAGTAATAGTTTCTCTCTATCGCTTTGCAGCATCTTAGAAACAGGAATCCCCGTCCATTTTGCCACAACCTCAGCAATATCCTCACTGGTTACTTCCTCTTTAATCAAAGCATTTTCCTGATTGGCTGCCAAATCATTTTTAAGTTGATTCAAGAGCTCTTCACCCTCTTTAATTTTCCCATATCGCAATTCAGCAACTAGTCCAAAATCACCATCTCGTTCTGCCCTATCTGCCTTTTGCTTATGATCTTCTATTTGTGCCTTTACTGATTGCACTTTATCTACTAAATCTTTTTCTAAACGCCACTTGGCATAAATACCTTCTCTGCTTTCCTTAAGATCAGCTAATTCTTTCTTTATCTTAGAAATTTTGGCCTTATCATTATCACGTTTAATGGCCTCTAACTCAATTTCAAATTGCATAATCTTGCGATCAAAAACATCTAATTCTTCAGGTTTGGAGTTGATTTCCATTCGTAACTTGGCTGCTGACTCATCCATTAAGTCAATGGCCTTATCAGGCAAAAATCGATCAGTAATATAGCGTTGTGACAGTTCAACCGCAGCAATTATGGCACTGTCCTGTATTCTAACCTTATGATGGCTTTCATACTTATCTTTAATACCTCGAAGAATGGAAATGGCACTTTCTCTATTAGGTTCACTAATCATCACCTTCTGGAAACGACGTTCCAAAGCCTTATCCTTTTCGAAATGTTTTTGATACTCATCCAGGGTAGTTGCACCTATGGCACGCAACTCACCACGAGCCAGAGCAGGCTTTAAAATGTTGGCGGCATCCATAGCACCTTGTCCTCCTCCTGCGCCTACAAGTGTGTGAATCTCATCAATAAAAAGAACAATTTTGCCATCTTCCGCGATCACCTCTTTTACAACAGCCTTTAACCTTTCTTCAAACTCACCTTTATACTTCGCTCCAGCAATTAAGGCTCCCATATCCAAAGAATAAATGATTTTATCCTTAAGATTATCAGGGATGTCTCCTTTCACCAAACGGTGAGCCAAACCTTCAGCAATAGCCGTTTTACCCGTGCCTGGTTCACCAATAAGTATGGGATTATTCTTGGTACGTCTCGAAAGAATTTGTAAAATCCTTCTAATCTCTTCATCGCGTCCAATAACTGGATCTAGCTTGCCATCATTAGCTAGCTTATTGAGGTTTCGCGCATATTTATCAAGGGTATTGTAAGTATCTTCCTGAGATTGTGAAGTCACATTCTGCCCTTTACGCAACTCGTTAATAGCTGCAGATAGATTGCTTTCATTAATCCCATTATCTTTCATCAAACAAGAAATCGAATCATTAGCTTTCAACATGGCCAAAAGAAGATGCTCAATTGAAACATACTCATCTTTCATTTTCTTAGCCACATTAGAAGCATCATTTAGGGTCTTAACCGATTCACGCGATAGCATAATTTCACCACCTTGCACTTTGGCAAAGCTTTGAATGATATGATCAAGTGTTTTCTGAAAGATCTCAGCATTAATGCCAATCTTTTTTAAAATAAAGGGCAATACATTTTCGTCAAGCTCAAAAATAGCTTTCAGTAAATGTGCATTTTCAACTTGAGAATTCTCAAAGCCCTGAGCAATTTGCTGGGCATGCTGTATCGCTTCCTGCGATTTTATGGTATATTGATTAAAATTCATAGTCTAATTATTTTGTGTTAAATATTATTCGACAAATAACCAATCAAATCTCATACCTCTTTCAAAACTAAGCCATTCTGGCAGACACAAAGGCAAACTACATGTCATAATAACAGAAGCTAATACTGATTTCAAGATAAAACTGCATAAGAAAAGGTATAGCCTTAAGACTACACCTTTCGATTTAAATAATATTTTAAGGTTATTTTTTAGAGCATTGTATCTTTAATAATTAGAAACCAGAAAATTGCTTTTCAACGGCTTTGGGAGATTCAAAATAGGCTTTACCAACCTCGCTCGACATCATATCAGGGAATATATCCTCAAGACCATCTTTCAAGCCCTTTATGATATTCTCGGCAACATTTTCAGGACTATCTTTCGTCATATCTAAATCCTTTGCCATTTCAGTATCTATAGGTCCAGGATAAACACCAGCCACTAAAACATTCGACTCCTTTAACTCGCCTCTTAAGCCTTGAATGATACTATGAACGGCAGCTTTTGATGCACAATAAGTCAAACCCATAGGCATACTTGCCAAACCGATAATGGATGAAACACTTGCGATAGCAGCAGACTCTTGTTTCTTTAAAGTCTCCAGAAATGCACTGGTCAGTTTTACTAATCCCAAAACATTCACATCGAAATTGATTTGAAGACTCTCGAGAAGATTTCCATTAATGAAATTTCCTATTGAAAAAACCCCCGCATTATTAATGAGGATTTCTACATCTGTGGCTAGATTAGCCGCATTGGCAATTGATTCATCATTAGTCACATCTAATTCCACAGGAATCAGCCGATTTCCATAGCATGACTTAAGGCTATTTAAAGTTGTGATATCTCTTGCTCCAGCATAAACTTTCTTGGCCCCATGTTCTAATAGGGCAATAGTAACTGCTTTTCCGATTCCTCTATTCGAACCACTTACAAAAGCAATCTTTCCTTCAATTTTCATTTTTTTCATAAGGAACTTATTTTTATGGCTAAATAATATTAATGAGCCTCATCAAAGCCAACCATCCACTGAATGCCAAACTTATCTACAAACATACCAAAGTATGAACCCCAAAAAGTTTTATCCATTGGCATAATCACCTTCCCTTCTTTGGAAAGTTTAGTAAAGAAATTATCGGCCGCATCCTTACTATCAGCAGCAATAGATACAGAGAAATTATTTCCAGCTTTAAATTTGCTAGCCCATTCGCCGCCAGTATCACTCCCCATGAGAACCGTTTCCTTACTTATGGGTAACGATACGTGCATAACTTTATTCATATCATCATTAGAAATAGGGCAATTAGGATTTTCAGGCATCTCCGAAAATTTAGCCACGTGTGCGTATTCTCCACCAAAAACTGATTTATAAAATAGGAATGCTTCTTCACAATTACCATTAAAGGTTAAATACGTATTAATTGTCGTCATAATATATATTGTTTTGATTATTTAGATTCAGCAAATGCCTTAAAATTCTTTAAATACTTACAAGATTCCTTTTTAAACATACTAGGCATAAAAAAAGCCATCACTTTCATAAAGCCTCCACATTTAAACTCATTCACCGACTTCCATTTGGTTACGTTTTCATCTACTTCAATAAAATAGTTCTGAACTTCATTCCAAACACCTTTAGCTTCGTAGGTTCCTGAGAATTCATCGGGTAATTTGTTAACTGTTATCGTTTCAATCATCTCAATCTCACGCTTACCCATTTGGTATTTCAATTTAGACTTAGCCCCTACCTGACCAGGTTCTCCACTTAAATGTTCAAAGCTTATAAGGCCTGGTTGCCAGTGTTTCATATTATCCGCATTGTCAAACAACTCAATCACTTTATTACGTGATAAGTTGATGTCAATTTCTACTTCATATTTCATTTTAGATCATTTTATAAGATTTATTTATACCAGACTACCCAATTTATGAATTTTTGAGATAGCAAGCAATAATAAAAGAGAAACAAGTCCCTTATTGGTTAAACAATTGACCTTATCAAATAAAAGAAGCTGCACCCATATGGATGCAGCTTCTTTAAAAGCATTCTTTGTCTGGTCCTGATATAGCCTTTATTGGGAAGTGAAACATCAAAAATAGTTTCAACTTATTCGAGAGAAATATTGTAAACACCTTTAACCAAAACCTCAACCAAGTTTTTCTTTTCTAAAATTTCAGTATAGATAGTGTAAAGAGGATAACAATCAGCTTGTTTTTAATGCTAAAATCAATGATTTTTTCTAACATGAGCTCGAAAACTTAAGACTTGTAAATTGTACTGCGTTATTTACTCCCTTGTTTGAAGTCCTTATTATCAGACAGATCTTCCCTTCAACACATCTTAATTATATCTATCAAAAAGACATTCAACCAAACTGGCATAAACCTTCTAAGCCTGTACATCTAAAGACTCACAAATTTGAATTTATAGAGATTGTAATGGTAAACTAGAAAATTGATTATCAAATTTATATAATTCGAATATGCCAAGCTAATTTCTCTAGATCTATTTAATAATAAAAAATGCAGCCTCACGACTACATTTCATATTAATATTGATAAAAAATATATCAATTCAACCAAACATCTGTACTATATCCTAGTTATTCTGAATTACACAGCTCTTTAAAACACATAATACATTAAACGCGACCGAACCCTTAATTGAATCACCACAATCAATTAAATCATTCTAGAAGATTGATTCGGCCACGTTCTTTATTATATCTCTAGAACTCCTATTGATTTCATAAATTGGATTTCGCTTACCTTATAATTGATTTTTGAATCAATTAATTCGCTGTGAGCCTTTTGCCAAAATGCTTGAGCGTCGAGCAATTCTCTTGTATTAGCTAAGCCTTCATAAAAACTATTCTTTGTCAAATCGACATTCTCATTGGCTTGATCCATTGAAATTTTCGCTAATTCTATTTGCTGAAAAGCCTCTTGTAATTTGAAATATGACTGTTGAACTTGAAGACTAACTAGGTCTTCAATTCTATCCATCTCAAGTTCTATTTGTTTACTTTTAAATCGAACAGAGGCAAGTTTGTGCTTTCTCTCCTGCCAATGGAAAATTGGAATACTAATATTAGCCTGTACAGTCAATATTTTTGTTGAGCTTATTATACTATTTATCTTACTATAGTAAGAATATGATGCTCCAACACCCATTTGTGGCAAATACTCAGCTCTTTCATACTTCACCTGTTCCTTAGATATTTCAACTTGTTTAGATTGCATCAATAGCTCTGGACGATTCTGCAAAGCTTTCTGCATATAATCAGCCTGAATAGCATTTTTATTGACTTGAATACTAGTATCGGTAGCAATCACATTACTCATCAAATCTCTACCGATAACTTGGCACAAAACCATCTGCGACAGGACATAGCCATTCTCTATTCGGAATAGATCTAGTCGAGCTTGATTCAATTGAACCTGAGCTTTTAGCAGCTCATTCTTAGTTGTTATTTCCAAATCGAAAGCATTCTGCAAATCTTGAACCAAGGCTGAAAGCATCGCAACATATTTTTTCGCCAATGCTACCTTTTCTTTTACTGAAACTAAGTTCCAATAAGCTTGATCTGTTTCCAATAATACATCAGATGATTGAAGCTTCTTATTATAAATTGAGATTTCAGCTCCAAACTTACTCATTGAATAAGCCGTTCGGATTTTCCCTCCCATATAAATAGGCTGAGCTACTTGCAAATTTGCCGAATGGTAATCTATATTTCCCATCTCCAGATTTATACCTAGCACGTACACATCACTTGTTCCAGTAAAACTACCTTTCTGAGCTTCAGCTAAACTACTAGCCGTTTTCAGGAAACCTCCTGGTAAGTTGATATCATCAATATCATGATAGTAGTTATACGATCCACCTGCTGAGAAATTTGGTAAAAAATGAGTAAAAGCAAACTTCACATTCGACTGTTTTTCAGCAATAATCTGATCAGCAATCTTTATTTTTTGATTGTACTCGAGTGCCAATGTTCTACTCTCCTTAAGCGAGAGTTTTTCTTGTCCTATACCTTGCATTACAATCAAGCTAAGGAGTATTAAACTAAATATCTTTTTCATCGATCTCTTAATTATCATTATAAGTTCATGACATTTTTAGTTGGCACCTTATAAAACAGTGCGTAAAGCACAGGAACAACTATTAGCGTAATAACCGAACCAATTAATAAACCAAACATGATAGCAACTGCCATTCCTCCAAATAGCTCATCTGGAACTAATGGAATCATACCAAAAATAGTTGTGAAAGAAGCCATAATAACTGGACGTATTCTTGAAACCGTAGAATCGATTATAGCATGTGCTATATCCTTACCTGAGCCTATTTCAATATTAATTTGATCCAAGAGGACAATTGCATTTTTAATCATCATACCTATAAGTCCAAGAGTTCCAAGGATAGCCATAAAACCGAATGCTTTTCCTGTTAACAACAAGCCATAACTCACTCCAATAAAGGCTAGAGGTATAACACTTATAATAATCATAGGTTGTCTAAAATTATTGAATAACAAAAGAATAATAAAGATCATGAAGAAGAAAGCTAGAGGTAAAAACTTACCCATATTATCCTTTGCATCCATACTGTTCTTATGTTCTCCTAACCATTCAAAATCGTAGCCTTCAGGTAATTGTATCGCTTCGATATCAGCTTGCAACTTCACAAAAACATCAGGAGCATTATAACCAGCGGCAGGATCACATTGTACCTTAATGGCTCTTCTACGATCGTAACGCTTAATGCTAGGGTTTTCAAATTGAATATCAATATCTGAAACGACTTGACGCAGTGGAATACTATGTCGGTTGTTACCCCAAACTGGTGTATTCTCTAGTGCTTCAACATACTTATTCTCATCAACTCTAGTTTTTAAAATGATTGGCAACATATCATCATCTTGATGAAACAAACCAATTGGCAAACCAGTTGTAGCACATGCCAATGCATTCGACACATCAGAACGGGTAATGTTTGCTTTCCTTGCCTTAGCTTGAGAAAATAGTGGATTCCAGACCTTAACTTTGTTCTTCCAATTATTAGTTGCCTTTACAGCTGTTGGTTCAGCTTCCATAACCTTCTGTGCTTGATCGGCCAAATCTCTCAATACTTCAGGATCTGGGCCTGAAAATTTTCCCTCGATCATATACTCCGAAAATATTGGAGAGTAATATCTCACACGACATCTTGCCCAAGAATAATGTTCATTTATATATTCTTGTAGTTCCTTACCAAAGCGCTTTGTTCCTTCATAGTCTTTGGTATCAACGATTAACTCTCCATAATTAGAGTGGTTATTCGTAAAAGGACGAACCAATGTATATCTAGCAGGTGTTGCACCCAAGCTTGTCGTTACATTAAGAACGTCTTCCTGTTTCAACAAATAAGCTTCCAAATCTGCAAGCTCTGTCTCTACATTTGTAATATCACTACCATCAGGAAGGAAATATTCTACTATAAACTGATTGTAGGCTAAGTTTGGCATGAAAAGCTGTTTCACATTTGAAAATGCAAATATCGACGAAACAAAAAGTCCAATTGTAATTACAATAATGGCTATTTTGTGATGTAGTGCATACTTTATAAATGATCGGAACAACTGATAAAACTTACCTGAATATGGATCTGAATTTCCGTCCTCTGACTTGGAGTATTTTTTACCTTTTAAAAATAAGTCACAAAAATAGGGTGTTTGACTTAGCGCTAATAACCAACTCAAAAACAAAGAAATAGCAATAACAATAAACAAACTTGAACAAAATTCACCTGTACTGTCTGGAGATAAATAAATAGGTAAGAAAGCTAAAATTGCAACTAAGGTTGCCCCTAGTAAAGGCATAGCTGTTTGATTAGTAGTTCTAACCAAAGCTTCCTTTCTCTTAACCCCTCTTTTGAAATCGATGAGAATACCATCTGCTATTACAATAGCATTATCAACGAGCATACCCATAGCGATGATAATAGATGCAAGACTAACACGTTGTAGAGCAATATCCATTGTAAGCATCACGATAAATGTTGCTAAAATGGTAAAAACCAAACCACTACCAATAAGTAAACCTGTTCGGAATCCCATTGCAAACAGAAGAACAATCACAACTATCAAAACAGATGCAACCAAGTTGAACATGAAATCATCAATAGCAACACTTACTCGTTCAGGCTGATAAAACACCTTATTAACATTGATACCTACAGGTAGGTTTGACTTCAGCTCATCTATTCTTTTTTGAATACGTTCACCAAGTTCAATCACATTTCCGCCACTTTCCATTGCAACAGACACACCAATTGCAGGTGTTTGATTGTATTTTAACTTATTTGAAAAAGGTTCAACAATTCCTTTTTTAATAGAAGCAATGTCTTTCAGATAAACAGAGTTGGAACCAATCCCTGATACTAACAGATTTTTCAGATCATCTAACTGATGAAAACTGCCATCCGATGCAATACGAACTCGTTCTGATCCCACTTTTAGACTTCCTGGATCAATAACCTTGTTTTGATTATTAAGCAATTCAACCACTTTATAAGGATGAACGCCAAGAAATGCCATCTTCTCCTGCGATAATTCAATATTAACACAAGTTCTCTGTTCGCCATACAAATTGATACGTTTTACCCCATCAACCAACAGAACTTCTCTTTTTATATAACGTGCATAGTCTTGTATTTCTTCACTTGAAAAACCATCTCCACTCAATGCTAAGAAAATACCATACACATCTCCATAATCATCGAAAACCATCGACTTAGATGCGCCTTGTGGCAAATAAACCTGAGTATCGCCTACTTTTCTACGCAGAAGATCCCAAACCTGTGGAAGCTTTGAAGTAACCAACGAACTTGAAAGTTTCACCGTAATTTCTGAGTACCCAGCCATTGAACGAGACTCTATACAATCTATATTATCCATTGACTGTATAGCCGTTTCAAGCACATCGGTAACACGCAATTCGACTTCGTGCTGAGAAGCACCTGGATATCGAGTAATTACCAAAGCTGATTTCACTGTAATTTCAGCATCTTCAAGCTTACTCATTTTAGTGAAGGAAAATACGCCTCCAATCGCTATGGCTATGAGTGCTACCAACAGCACCTTGCGCTGTTTTAAAATAGCCTCTGTAATATTCATAGCTGACCTCCTATATTCGAATTGGTTTTCTTGCTAAGCATTTTCACTTTCTGTCCTTCTCTAAGATTGTGAACGCCTGCAGAAACAATAAAGTCACCATTTGAAACACCGTTCTCAATAGATATCATGCCATTTGAATCGAAACTTTTAAGCTTTACTTCTTTGCGCTCAACACATTTCTTTTTTGGATTAAATTTCCAAACGTAAGATTTACCTTTTTTACTAAAAACAGATCCCGCTGGCACTTTTTGCATACCAATCCCCTCAGTTTTTAAATAAGTACTAACGCTAGCAACCATTCCAGGAACAATTTGTAGCTTCTTGGTATTAATGTCTAATCTCATTTTATAGAAATTATCGCCATTGGGCTTTTTCTCAATATCAATCAGTTTTAAATCAAAGATTGTGTTTGGAAAATGTTCAAATTGACATTGAAACTTTGTAAAAAGCTTATTTTGTAGGAAATCATTCTCACTAAGAGCAACTGCCAATTCCAAATTACTTAAATCAAGTAATGAAATAATAGGTTGTCCTGCTCCAATCTTCTCAAAATTCTCAACAAACATAGATTGTACATAACCCGAAAAAGGAGCTCTTATTTCAGTATCATTCAATGCATTTTCAGCTGCTTCCTTTTGAGCCTTTGCTAACTTATATGCCGCTTGCATTTGATCATAAACACTTTTTGAGGTGCTTCTCTTTTCAAATAAAGCTGCATACCTTTCAGCCTGCAATTTTGCATTTTCATAATTCGCATTAGCCGATGCCAATTGAACTTGATAATCACGCTCATCAAGCATAGCAACTACACCTCCTTTTTTAACAAACTGACCTTCATTAACATTCAGTTTTACTAATGGACCAGGAATTTGAAAAGCCAATTTGACTTCTCTTGATTCTTTCACAACACCTGTAAAAACTTTTTTTGAAAGATTTGACGGCTCCGTATCTACCTTAAACACCTTTACAGGTTGAATAAGTTCTTGCTTAACTACATTCTTTCCATCCTTACAAGCAAACATGCTTACAGAAAGAAGTAATGCAAGCACCATCATTCTTGAAATTTTCATTTTTTTCATTCTAAAAACATTTTGAACTAATCGGTTATAATTAATTCATTTCATATGTATAAAATAATAGAGAACTCATTTCCCTATTTCAATAATTCTCAAAACACTCAAATGAACTAGTTGCGTTCATGAAGTTCATTTTTAAACAAAAAAAAGCGCAAGTTAACTACCCGCTTCATTCAAATTTATGTTAGAATTTTAAATATTAATCCCCATACCTCTAAACATACACCTAAAAGACGTTCTTAAACGATCTATCGCCTCCTCTTCAGAATATGGACCAGTAATATAAACTTCATTTAAAGCCCGCAAAGCATCCATACAATACTCAACATCTATATCTTTTCGGATTAAACCCTTTTCTTGCCATTCGAAATAACGCTGGCTGACAATCTTCATCTCATGTTCGTATTTCTCTTCTACACTTCTCTCTATTAAAGGATACTCCTTATAGATTTGTTGAATTAAAATCTTTTGCGCTGTAATAGCATAGTTAAAATAATTGTCCAAGAATACTCTTGTCGCTTCAACAGGTTCATCAAAATTATGATATGGTTCCAATACTTTAATGATATTCACATTAAATATTTCAAAAGCAATTTCTCTTACAAGATCTTCTTTAGTTCCAATAATCTTATAAAGAGTTGCTTTAGCTAAACCACACTCACTAGCTAATTCAACCATATTTAATCCACGAAGTCCATATCTCAACATCATATTCTGAGCAACCTTAGTTACCATCTCATGGATTTCTACCTTATCTGATTTTGCCATAATTGAACTCATATAGTATTTCGAGTGTAAATATAAAAAAAGAATTCTATCAAAAAAGTAACATTAAATAATTTTAACTACTTAATTTCAGACTTAGATGAGAGATTTAGTAAAGTTGTGAACAAAAAAAATGCAACCTTTCAGCTGCACTATTAAAAATAAATATCTTAATTTTTATTAACTTTTCTCTGATATTGAATTCTCAACTATATGATTAAAGTATTTATGAATCAGATTGAATAATTTATCCTTAAATATTGGTTTAGTAATATAATCATTACATCCTGCTTCAATCGATTTATCCCTATCTCCTATTAGACTATAGGCAGTTTGAGCTATAATAATCACATCCTTATTCACCTTTCGAATTTGGCGAGTAGCCTCATAACCGTCCATTACTGGCATTTTCATATCCATCAAAATCAAATCAACATCTTGATTTTCTTCAAAAGACTTAACTGCCTCAAATCCATTTTCAGCAACAATAACTTGTTTACTTAATGGCTTCACAAGCAACTCAAGAAAATTCCTTGAAATATTATCATCTTCAACGATTAGAACCTTTAAACTCATCTCACTTTGATTTAGTTCAAAATTTAATACTTCATTCTCAGATTTACCAACTTCATCTAATTCTAGTTTACAAGATAAGGTAAAATAAAAAGTTGAGCCTACATTTTCCTTACTTTTTATCCAAATATCACCACCTAGCATATTCACAAAGGCTTTCGTAATAGATAAACCAAGCCCAGCACCTTCAAATGCTCTTTTATCTCCAACATCAGCCTGAATAAAACGATCAAAAATAGCATCCTGTCTTTCTTCGGGCACACCTATACCCATATCCTTCACAAAAAACTCTATATGATCCCCTTTTTTCTTAACATTTATTTCAACACTTCCCTTCTTACTAAACTTAATTGCGTTTTTTACTAGATTTCGAAGTATAACATCAAGTTTTTCTCTATCCGTCCTAATAATAGTCTCATTATCATCTAATAGGCCTGAAATGTGTAATTCTATATTTTTACTATCGGCTTCCGCTATTAATGAATTATAAACATATTCAATTTGTTTGTTTATATCAGTATCAGAAATTAGCAATTCCATTTGTCCAGATTCAAGCTTTGAAATATTAACTAAATCATCAATAAGATTCAACATTCTTGCTCCACTTTGCTCAATAAGCTCAACATATAGGCCCTGATTCTCCTCATAGGAAATAGGCTGTTTTAAAAGTTCTGCAAAACCAAGAATCCCATTCATTGGTGTGCGAATTTCATGGCTCATATTAGCTAAAAATGCCGTTTTTAAACGATCACTTTCCTCTGCTTTTTCTTTAGCCTTACGAAGTGCTGACTCTGCTTCTTTTTGTTGTGTTACATCTTCATGTGTAACAACAATATGAGTAACCTCATCATTCTGACCTTTCAATGGATAAATTCGAGTAGACAACCAACGTTCAGAACCTTCACAATCTAATGGTAAAATATTTTTAGGTGTAAACTGATAATCCTGTATGGAAACTGGTTCCCCCTCATATGCTTTCTCAACATATTTCATTAATCCAGCTTCTTTTATTGTTTCGCATTCTAGAATATTAAAACAATTTAAGGTTTTTGATGCTGGAATCCCCCATAACGTTTCATATGCTTTATTAACAGATATCTGTAAGCCGTTTGCATCATATACTTCAATATCCGATGGTGATTCTTGCATCAACATAGAAAAACGATGCTCGCTCTCAATTAATTTTTCTTCAGCAATTTGCCTTTTCTCTATTTCATTAGATTGAATTAGAACTTTACCTAAGTGATGCACAACATTCTGAAGTTCTTTTATAAAGAAAGGAGCAAAAACTTTTTTCCTACCCAAAATAAATAAGCCGTATCCATTTAAACACAAGCCATAATAATACAGATTGTTGTGGATAAACTGAGAGCAATTTTGCTGGTCTTCTAAGCTAAGAGATGAAAAATGAGTTTTAACTTTATCCCAATCATCAGATTTACCCGCGGCAAATGGCATGACCATTAGTTCACTTAAATCATCTTCTTCTCCTCTTTTTAATATACCAGCCAAAAAACAATTAAGCTTCCTTAGGTATAAGGGCATGCTTTTATTCAGAATTAAGTGTTCATTCTTTTCAAGACTAACACTAAATACAAGTTCTAATAATATTTCTGTTTGCAAACATTTTTCTACCATACTCCTAAAACTATAGTCTTATTATAAATTTCTAGGAAGGAATCCCCTTCATTAGCTATCTCACCAATTGTTAAAACACCTGACACATTCTTATTTTTAGATATAACCTTCAATTCTTTTGAATAGGAATCCCTCATAAAAAGAATTCGAGAAATACAATCAATGCAAAAAAGAGAATTCTGATCCATTTTTTCATCCAACTTTGATAAGGCAAGTTCTTTAGCGATCTCAGCCCCTTTTATTAATGACTCCAAATTACCATGAAGAACTTTTACATATTCCCCCTCTTGAATCGCATCAACAAAATGAAGACCATTTGCACAACTCTTAAATGGATCTCTTACGACCATTTCAGCATCCAATTTCTCAATACCTAAAGGATAAGATTTTGCAATTTCAGAAAAATTCTCTGTTGTTAATTTCATGTTAGAATGTAACTCAACAGTTTCTTTATAGACTTCAAAGGCTGGTCGCCAATTTAGAGTCTTCACTAAATTATTATCCGTTTCAGTTACCTTTAATACATCTGAAAACGAATGCCAACCATGTGCAGCTCCTAAAGACATTTTCTGATTTCCCCAGCCGATTATTGCCGAATTAGTATGGAGTCCCTTATTTGAAATAATACAAGCAAGTTTTTCGAAGGATAAAGAGCCTGCTCCTCCTCCAATATAACTTGTATTTACACCAAAAAAATTGAATAAGGTTTCTATAAATTGACTTTTCCCTTGGGCTAAACTATCTACAAACACAAATAATGAGCTCAACGGATCCATAGAATCTTTCTGGACTTCTTCTAGCTGGTTTTGATATGTACTCTCATTTTTTGATAAATCGAAAACTTGAACCTTTAGTTCGAATGACAAAGGCAGTAATAAAACACCTTTTTCTTTTCGTTTTCCTTCGAATATTAACTCGGGAAATATACCACCAATAATAGGCTTTGAACATTCACTAAGCAATGGAGTAAGATCATTTTCTGAATAATGATCCGCATCTGCCATCAAAAATAAAATTGCTTTTGTTTCTTTCTCTTCACTTAATTGATTAAGACATTTTCCAAGCTTAGGGCTGTCCTTATCTGAAATATATAATGATCTCATAACATTGAAGATATTATTGAATTGCTCCTGATCATATTTATTAGCAGCAGCAAATATAAAGCTAACAATAAATATTGATTATTGGAAATTTAAAAATCTCAATTATGAAAGATTAAACACCTGAAAGTTACTTATAAAGAGAAAATAGCGATATATTCAAACTGACAATGATTAAAATATTCTTCAATAAATACAAGCTCGCTATTTCTTATTCACTGTTAAGCATAACATCTAAACAAATCGAGCCTTTATACAAACTCTCTTGTTTTAATTGAAACAAGAGAGTTTTTTTATGCCTAAAAATTGTTCCTTGCTTATACCATTTCCTCATATATTGCGTTCTGATAAAGAAGCTTTTCCTTAGCAAAAGCAAACTAAGACGATTATCATCCATATTAAACAAGCATCATGAATAAGTTTTTCATTCTCATCATACTCTCAATCAACCCATTTCTAATTTCATGTGGTGGCACTAGCTTCGATAATGATTTAATTATTGAAGAGTCACCTGAAGCTAAAAAGCTTAATGAGGTCAATAGAAAAGATGCCTTTGACTATTTGAATGCTGTAAGAAGCAAGCCATCTGATTATAACGAGGAACTAGCTGTTGATTTATCAGCTGTTGAAAAACGTGCTAAGTTAATATGGAGTGAAGAACTAGCGAAGGCAGCCTACGAAAAGGCTAAGGATATGGCTGAGCGCGATTTCTTTGCTCATATCGATCCTGATGGTTATGGTATGAACCATAAAATAGATGCTGCAGGTTTTACTTTAGCCGATTACCTTCTAAAAACAAAAACGGCTAACAACTTTGAATCTATTGCTGCTGGAACGAATCGCAACACAGCGAAAATCATGATTCAGCAATTGATTATTGATAAAGGCATTCCAAGTCTTGGACACAGAAAACACTTATTAGGCATGACTGATTTTTGGGCTAATGCTGAATATTGTGGAATTGGTTTTTATAAAAAGCCTGGCTCCACTTACACACACTATATGTGCGTACTGATTGCCAAGCATGAATAATAATTTTACAATTAAACGCTATTTATATTTCAATACAAATTGTATATATGACTTACTATCGACTATCGGAAGTAGTAAGGATATGGTGTCGGGAGTAGTCGCGTGGTTTCCGATTAATTCCTGATAGATGGCAGATCCTCCAAACACAGCCATCCAAAGCATAGTTAATAGCGTCGGTACAAGCATAACACCAAATATAAACTCTCTAATGGTTCTTCCTTTTGAGATTTGGGCAATAAAAATCCCATTAACTAAAACATACAAAAGGAGGCACATTAATGAAATGCGGCTCCTTTTATATGTTGATTTAAAGTTTCAGCTTCTAGATTATTTCATCCAGGAATCAACCAATACTTTATTGGCTTTATACCATTGAGTAGTTCCTGCTTCTTCTCCATTTTTCTTAATGCTTGCCATTAATTCGTACAATTGCGCTTCTTCAAGCTTAAAGTTTTTGAAGAAAGTAGCAGCCTCAGGTTTGTCTTTTTCAAATCCTTTTCGCGAAATAATTGTGCAGGCATCCTTTGGGTAAACACCTTTAGGATCTGCTAAATATTTCAAGTCGTTTTTAGCCCATTTGAAATGTGGTTTCCATCCGGTTACTACAGTCCACTCTTTATGCTTGATTGCCTTCTCAAGACTAGCCACCATTGCAGGCCCACTTGAAGTAATTTGTTCGAAATCAAGTTTATATTCGTCTATTGCTTTAAGCGTGTTGGCATGAATACCAGCACCAGCACCAATACCAATAATTTCACCATCAAATTTATCTTTATTGGCGTTCAACTCTTCTATAGAGTTAATCGTAACATATGCAGGAACTACCAAACCAGTTGTACCCTCACTAAACGATTCGCCTAGTTTTACCAGATTAGCACCATAGTCAGCCCAATATTCTTTGTGCGTATTCGGAAGCCATGCATCAAGAAATACATCACCTTTTGAATTCTCTTTTGACAATTCGCCGTAGATCATGCCTGGGGCTAGATTGGTGAGTTCCACTTCAAAACCATTTGCTTCGAGTGCTGCTTTTGCCAAATAAGTGAAGGCAATTCCTTCACTCCAATTGGGATAAAAGATGCTAACTTTTTTATCTATACTTTTTTCTTTTTTCTTCCCACTGTTATTGCATGAGCTAACTGAAAAAGTTAACATTACAACTACAAGCAAGATTCCTAAGTTTCTTAATTTCAACATAATTATATTTATATATTATTATTATTTTTTTGCGATAGCTTGTGTGATTCTGTCTAATATTATGGCCAATATCACAATGCCCAATCCCGATTCAAAACCTTTTGCAACGTCGTTCTGCTGAATTCCCTGGTAAACAATACTTCCCAGCCCTTTAGCTCCTACCATTGAAGCGATAACCACCATTGATAAAGCCAATAGTATGACTTGGTTAATTCCGGCCAAAATAGTCGGTTTTGCCAAAGGCAACTGTATTTTAAACAAAATTTGCTTTTCGGTTGCACCAAAAGCTCGCCCTGCCTCGATTACATCCGACGGGACATTTTGAATTCCAAGACAAGTTAAACGTACGGCCGGTGGGAGCGAGAAAATCACTGTAGCTACAACTCCAGGCGTATTTCCTACACTAAAAAAGAAAATAGCCGGAATCAGATAAACAAAGGCTGGCATGGTTTGCATCAAATCAAGTATAGGCCTAATAATCACATCAGCTGTTTTGCTTCGAGCAGCCAAAATTCCCAATGGAATACTCAAAATCAGGGCAATCAGGGTTGAAACAATAACCAAGGTGGTTGTTTGTATGGATTCTTCCCAGTACCCCATTGCGAAAATCAACAATAAGCCAAAAATGACAAATGCTGCCATTCCACCTCCTTTTTTTAATCCTTCTAATTTAAAGGCACTTTTCCCCGCATTGGCATAATAAGCCCCCAAGGCTACAAATGCAATAATGATATAAAAAGGAATGGCAAGCAATACGTCGTTCATACCATCAACCGTCCATGAGATTACGTCATCAATAGCTCCCCACAATCCGGAAAAGTTCTCTTCCAGCTTATTAATTCCAGATTCTATATACTTACCAAGATCAATTAATTTTTCCATATTACATTTCGTTTGCACGATCTTTTAATTCACTTATTTCTTTCTTTCCAAATCGCGTAGCTTCAATAATCAACGAAGTTTGAGATATCAGACCAAGTAACTTCCCAGTTTCTTCCCCTATAACAGCCAGAGGGTATTTAATCCCTGTAATCAGGGGTAACATATCTTCTACTGAATAGTTTTTATATACACTCGGGACATCTGTCTTCAGAGCTTTCTCAATAGAGGTTTCTTTTTCTATTTCCAATTCCAGAAGGTCCTGCAACCAGACGTAACCAAGAAATACTCTATTCACATCCTCCACAGGAAGAACATCAACTCCAACTGTACGCATTTTACGGATGGCCCCTCTCGGACCATCTTTAGGCATTTGAACCAGCGTATTCTTTGTAAACATGAGCGTTTCAGCCGTAATAATGGTTTTTCGATCTACTTTATTAACAAAAGCTTCAACATATTCAGTTGCCGGGTTTGTTAGAATCTCTTCTGCTGTTCCAATTTGGTCCACAACACCATCTTTCATAATCGCAATACGGTCACCAATTTTCATGGCTTCGTCCAAATCGTGAGTAATAAATACGATCGTTTTTCGCAACTTACTTTGTATTTCTAGAAGCTCATCCTGCATATCCGATTTAATGAGTGGATCGAGAGCAGAAAACGCTTCGTCCATAAGCAAAACTTCTGGATCATTTGCCAGGGCACGTGCCAAACCTACCCGCTGTTGCATACCTCCTGACATTGCCGATGGATATTGATGTTCATAACCTTTTAACCCCACGGTTTCGAGTGCCTCTTGGGCTTTTTCTTCCCGCTCCTGCTTTTCTTCTCCCCTAATCTCTAATCCAAAAGCAGCATTCTCAATAATCGTTCTGTGTGGCAGGAGACCGAACTTTTGAAATACCATACTCATTTCTGTACGTCTGGTTTCCAATAGTTCTTTATTAGTCTCGCGGGTAATATCATGCTCATCGAAAAAAACTTTACCAGCGGTAGGATTGATAAGTCGGTTCAAACAGCGGATTAAAGTAGATTTTCCACTGCCCGATAAACCCATAATAACAAAGATCTCTCCTTCCTTAATTTCAAAATTAACCTTGTTGACCCCAACAGTACATTTTGTTTTCTTTAGAATTTCTTCTTTTGAAACCCCTTTCTCAAGTAGAGTAAGGGCCTCTTGTTTACGTTTTCCGAAAATCAGGCTTAAGTCCTCAACCTTGATTTTTATTTTTCTTTTATCCGCCATAACATCTCAAATTTCTAATAAACAACCCCGGGCAAGCCCAAGAGGTATTTAATGGCATCTCACTTTCGTGAGATAAGCGTTTTTAAGAGGAAAGCCTCTCAACCTTTAGTAAATATAAACTTTTAAAAAGCGTTCTGGAAATCTAAGGTTTTCAAATTTTCCTTTTTAACCCCGAGGCAAGCCTCGAGGAATTCTATTGATTAAAAGTAATAGCCTACATTAATATTGAAACGCATTTCCCAGTCAGCATCAGGAGTTCCTTCAGCCAAAGCACCCGTCCATTGAGATCCTAACCAAGGCTGATTTTTACCAGCAGCCATATCGACATAGGTGTAGATATTACCTGCGGTAAACATGGCACCGGTTACATTCATCATGGAACTTTCGAAACTGCTTTCAGCTTTATCCATGTAACCAAAATCGTTATAGATAACAACACTCGATACAGGACCCCATTCTAGAGGGATAGAATAACTTAATCCAAGTGTATATATGCTAGCTTCGGCAGCAACCAGATAAGGTGCACCATAAGCAGTCATAGCAACAACATCATCTCGTTCACCATCTGGATTCTCAGGACTGTTTTTGTAATTGGCTATCTGAGCTTTTACACCTAATTTGCCGGCTTTCAACTCGTAATAGGCAGCAAGGGCATATCGGTTTCCAGTTTCTTCGGTATCTAGATTGAACAGGCCTCCATATTGTGCAGATACACCCATACGGTGTTTTGCATTTGTATTATTGATTTTATAAGACAAATCTCCATTCAGTTGATTCACCTCTTTATTTCTGAGAATCAGCTCGCCGTTACTATTATTAATTGAACCAACATCATAAGAATAACGGCTGTTGGATACATCGGAAGTATTTCCAAAGCGAAGTTCTTCTGCATTTTTGAAGAAGGCTACACTGTAGTCCCATTTTTCTCCCTGATGCGTATACTTTAGTCCCATGTCATGATCATCTTCTAAACCAACATAGTAGTTTAAGCTAAAGAACCAAGAGTTTGAATTGTATTTTGTGATGCCAAAAGGCACTTGAGTTAAACCAAATTGCAGTTCGTCGTTTTCATTAAAATCGTAGGCAATCCAACCTTGTTTCAACATGGCTCCGCCAAAACCTTCGGAATAAAACCGGTATTCTGCATTTAATTTTAAGCCTTTGTATTTTGCTTTTGCATTTAATCGGAATACATCGAAACCCAAATCGCCGCCACGTTTTTGTTGTGCATCTTTCCAAGTAGAATAATTGTAATTAAATCGTAATGCACCGCCAATTTCAACAACAGGTTTCTCCTGTGCAGAAACGCAAATAGTGGACATAAGGAAACAAATTCCCATCCACGTTTTTAAATAAAACATAAATATTAATTAGATGAATATATACATACAGAATATTGATTACATGCAATTGAGTATCCGTTTTAAAACGAATATATAGGTATGCTTAATTATAGGATGGAGGGAGGAATTTATCTGACAGAACTCTGAAAATAAGAAACTGAAAGCTATAGATTCTGGTATTCCTTTTGTTGTGAAGTTCACTTGGTTTTAATCCCATAGCGGACAAAGGTAATTATTAATTACTCCCCCGCAAGATAATCAATTGATTTATAGGTATATTTCATTTCAAAAACAGACAAAACGTCACCTATTTACTGTTAATCGATGCCATTACTATACTCTGACAGGAAGTTCGATAATGGATGTTTAAGCTAGCTTTTATAATGTGAAACAAAAGGCCTTATCACTGGGTTCAAATTCTATAAATCATCCTCTATATTATAAGGTTTGCCCTTCCAATTGTTTTTTTTCTCATGAGTAAATTTATAATATCTCAGGATAAGACTTCATGTGGAGCTGCAGTTTTCAAATACAAAATTTGTAGCTTTATCAGAAATTCAAATCGCCTTTAAAATTTCTAGCTATAAACACATGATATTATTAGATAAACCCTACGTTTCCCAATTTCTAAAAGATACAATTTCAAAATATAATATTCCAGCCATTGATACAGGCGACGTTATCAAAAATGGTGAAATTTCTTTAGCAAGCTCTAACGAAATTATTCAGCAATTTAAGAATGAGCCCAATAGTCGATTATACACTAATTCTGAGAACTCCATTAATTGGGTAATAAATAATCTCGCATTTACTAAGCTTCCAGAGTACATCAACCTTTTTAAAGATAAGGTTGAATTTAGAAAATTAATGAAGAGCATTTACCCCGATTTCTTTTTCAAGGAGATATCACTTCAAGATCTTGATCAGCTTGATTTGAAAGAGCTACCTATGCCATTTATCATCAAACCAGCCGTTGGTTTCTTAAGTTTAGGTGTACACAAGGTTGTTAACGTACAAGAATGGTTTAAAGTTAAGGAGGAGATTCTTAAAGAATTTACTGATGCAAAAGCTGTATTCCCTATTGAAGTCGTAAATGCCTCATCTTTTATAATAGAAGAAGTAATTGAAGGTGATGAATTTGCTTTTGATGCCTATTTCGATGAAAATGGTGAAGCTGTTATTCTTGGGATTTCAAAACACTTATTTGCCTCTGAAAAAGATGTGAGCGATCGCGTTTATTATACTTCAAAAGAGTTAATTCAAACTTATTTATCTCAATTCACTCAGTTTGTTGAAGCATTAGGCAAACAAGCTGATATCAGGAATTTCCCTGTACATATTGAAGTTCGTGTAGATGATAATGAAAAATTAGTTCCTATTGAGGTTAACCCAATGCGATTTGGAGGTTGGTGTACTACTGCTGACCTGACAAATAAGGCGACTGGTTTAAACCCTTACCACTGCTTTTTAAACAACATTCAACCTGATTGGGATGAGACATTAAATGAGATGGATGAGGATATCTACAGCTTAATTATCCTTGATAACTCAACAGGTGTGCCAGTAGAAGATATTCTTAAGTTTGATTACGAGAAACTCCTAAAACAATTCTCTAATCCCTTAGAATTACGCAAAACCGATTATGAAACCTACTCTATTTTCGGGATGCTATTTACACAAAGTAAAAAAGTTGATTTTATTGAGATTGAGAATATCTTAACATCTCGGTTAAAAGAATTTGTAGTACAGAAATAAGCTTAACAGCATTATAAAAGAAGAGAGCCTTTATCCATTCAGATAAAGGCTCTTTTTATTTTTGAAAATTGCTTAAACTTCATGTAGCCTCCTTACGGTTTTAACATCTCTCCAATTATTTGAAGTTTAAAATTGCCTGAGTATCGTATTTTATTCCTAAACGATACCTCCTCCCTAGCATATAACTCAAATCAGAAAGCCATCGTCTAACATTTTAATTGCAGATATTATATCGTGAAGGCTTTTGTGTTATTTAAAAATCCCAAACATATTATTAAGAATTAATCTAAAAGGGAGTATAAAGCAACTTGACAGATTTGACAAACAGAATCTTAAAATGTTTTATTTAACTTTAATAAACCATATCGGTAAAATAAAAATCACTTATGCCATTAAGCACATCTCCATATGGGAGGTACGCCTTTCTGCCTTAAGCGATAAAGGTTCTTTGACAAGTTTGGAAAACACATACAAGTAAGTTCCCTTTGAGATGGGAATCCGAAAAATGTAAGCAAACATAAGCTTGAAAGCTTTTGGATTTGGATAAATGTACCTGCTCGGTATGCAAAGTCATTTTTTAATCTGAAAAAGCATCGCGACAGGTAAGCACTGTCGTTTTCGAAATTAGTTTATGGCTATGCAAACGATCAAAGCCCTTTTAAAAAAAGGTTTTTAAGCCTGCAGGCGTGCTAAGCGATTTTTCAATTTGGAAAATCATTTCGACTGGTGGTCACAGTCATTTTCGAAATTAGTTTTTGAACATGCAGCCGTGCTAAGCACTTTGCGAAATTAGTTTTTCACTCAAGCATCTGTGCGAGCTCAGTTTTCAAAAAAAATGAGACATGAGTACAACATTCGCCCCTATTCTTTAAGCTTTCATTATTTAAAACACAAGAGTTTGCTGCATTTCACAGGGCTTATTCATAAAACAACAACTAGTTAAACACCCCTCAGTCATTTGGACGGCTCCAAAAAAAGCGGAGAAAACAAAACTTTAAATTAAAATACCTGCCCTATTGTGGCCTCACAACAGATTTGAGGATGCTTATGGGCTGGTAGCTTATCCCGAAAAGCGGGACAAGTCGTATCAAAAAAATATAAAATTAAAATAGATGAAAAAAATATCATATTACCTGTTCTCGAACAATGCCCTATTTACTTTTATTAAAGGCATTATTAGCATTGTAGGCAAAACTACAGTTGCCGAATTGGGCTTAAAGGTCTTTCAAGATCTTACAATAGCCAAGTTTGCGGATTTCGATTTAGCTTTAAAACGTGATCATGTTGATCCCTTAACTCAAAAGTTAAATCAGGCAGATCAAAACAGAGATCATCGCTTCATTGGTTTTAAGAGCTATATTGCTGCATGCCAATACCGAAAAGATGCAGCATGGCACGAAGAGGCTAAAAAGATTGATCGCGTGATTCATCGTTATGGTGGCGATTTGTATCGTATGGCCAATGCCGAAGAATCGGCAGCTCTGGATAACCTCATTGGAGATTTAAAAACGGAGCCCTACTCTACTGCCATTACCACCATTGAGGCCACAAACTGGCTTGCCGAAATGGAAAGCGCTCAGCAAGACTACAAGGCTTTGGGGCAGCAACGGGTAGAGCAAACCGACACCAATACAAATACCATTGGCGATACGCGTAAGCCGCTGATTAATGCAAATAAATCGCTATTAAGCATGATTGAACTGCAAAACCAGGCAACAGCCAATCCTGCTCTTAAGGATTTGATTGAACAGATTAACAACCATATAGCAAAAAGCATGGCAAGCGCACGTTTGTCTAACTCATTAAACGAAAAAGAGGATCTTGTTGAAGAGGCTCAAAACGATTAACTAATCGTCTCGAAGGGACTGTATATGTGTTTTCCATTTCTTTTAAAGATTTACTGATAATCTTTCGCTACTGTCCGATTTGGAGAATAGCACAGTCCTAAATTTAGAAGCCCAATCCTGATTCGTTTATCGGGATTGGGCTTTTGATATTGCTATCCTATTTATTGAAATCTGAAATGCTTTTAGTTTGACTAAAAAGATGCAAATAAACCTGGCTGGTCGGGATAGAATAACTGAATCTTTCAATCATCTTTATTAGATTTCACCTAAAGATTTGCCAGTGTCGCGTAGCTTGGTGGCTGTTTTAGCATCGCCTATAACTTGTGCACGATAAATGCCATGATGGCCTGAAATTAAGTAAGCAGCAATACAAGCAATAGCCACATAAGGACTACAGGCTATACCGAAGAGTTTATTGATTAAAAAAGGGATAAAGCTTAGCTCTATCCCTTCCATTTATCCTTAAGAGGTATTGTTATTCTGGTCTATCAAACTTACAACAGCCAGGCAAATGATGATAAGCTTTCGATTTAGCTTTGTGTTTATCCGTATCATAACCAGCTTTTATAATGGCCATGTGAATTTTATGCAAATTTGTTTTCTTTTTATCGAATACAATCTCAATCACTTTAGTCTTTCTATTCCAATCAGCAGTTTGAACACCATCTACTGATTTAGCAGCTTTTTCTATTCTCTCTTCACAAGTATTGCACTTACCTAGAACCCTGAATTTTTCAGTTTCATTTTGAGCTTTAAGCTGATTTACTCCGAGTAATAAAACAATGATTAAAACGACATTTCTTGCTTTCATAGTCTACGCCTTTAGTTATCCCGATTAAACAACAAACACAATATAAGATATATTTGTCTTTTAATAAAACCTTTAAGAAATTTTTAACAAGATGTATCACTCTAAAATAATATAGTTGATTTACGATATAATTACTTGAAAGGTTTCTTAAAGCTTAATCGTCTCATTGATTTAAAATAGATGAGAAAACCGCTTAAAATTGTAATGAGTCCAAATATTGAAAAGAACTTCAACAATGTGTTTCCAATATTGTCTCTACTTTCATAATCCATGGTGTGCATCATCCATAAAAAATCGAAAATTCTCCAATTAGAATTACGAATCGTAACAAGTTGTCCATATTCTGCACTAATGTAAACAACAGTTTCAGGATCTATAGAGAAACTTATCGCATAGGCAGGTAATGGTCGTCCACGGTATTCGTGATGCTTACTTATTGAGCCTTTGTCTATATATTCAACTTTATCAATTTCTGATTCTGGAGTAAATGCCTCTTTGGCAAGATCAATCGCCTCTTTCTCACTTATGAGATCTTTAATTGAGTTAGACTTTACGTCGACTAAAGCAAATTTCTTTTGAGAACCTTCATAATAACGCACTTGGTAGTGTGGGTGATTCAAGAAATTAATTGTTTTCATTGAAACAATAGAATCTATTTTTGAAATCTTTGATATTTCTTTAAAAGCATCAGATGGAGATTTCCAATTTTCCAAATCACTAATTAAACTAATTGGTTTGCGATTATTATCTCCATGAATTTGATCCATATCACTCCAGGCAAAGAATAGGCCACCTAGAGTCCAAAGAAGGAATTGAATCCCAATAACAACACCAAAATAGCGATGGATTTTTCTGTAATAATACATCAATGGGTATTTCATTTTCATTCAAATATTTTTTTTCATATATGAGCTTTCAACTTAACTACTACGAAAACATATAACTGATAGTTTAACAACAACTGAAATTACACTTCTAATGAATAACCCCGGGGCAAGCCCACGAGGTATTTAATGGAATCTCACTTTCGTGAGATATCCTTTTAAGAGACTTGTCTCTTGTTCATTAGTAGAAAATACGCTTTTTAAGCGTTATGAAAACCTTAGGTTTTCAAACTTTCCTGTCGATCCCGAGGAATTCTATTGATTAAATCACATCTCTTTTATACCTTAAGTAGAACTTATTATCTTCTTAAGGAAAGTAGCCCTCAATTGAAATATTCACCTATTATATCACATCGAATCCTTCATCATCGGTTCTGATTTTAAAAACATTTTCCACATTGGATATAAGAATCATACCATCTCCACGATATCCCGTTCTAGCACTCTTCCGAATTAAATCTACGATACGTGAGGTATCCTTCTTTTTAATGAGAATTTCCAGTTTGATAACAGGGTTTGCATCGCCAGGAAATTTATCACTTATATATGCTTTTTCATGATTAGAATATTTTCCTGTACCTTCACATTCAACAAAAGTCATGCTAACATAGCCTTCTGTTTTTAAAGCTTCGTACACCTGCCCAACCATTCTATACCGAATGTATGCTTTAATTAATTTCATTTGATTAAATTTTAAATTAAGTTAAAAACCTTCAATAAACCCCATGATATTTGCTGGTTATATAAATGGCTAGTTTTTATGACACATTTAACTTGAATTATCTACTCATTTATTCAAGTCGCAACAATCAAGTGGTTTGCCACCAAAAGCATCTTTATTATCTTTAGCTAGTTTCTTTAAGAAGCGATTAAAAAATCCCTTCTTTGGGGCTTTTAAAATGTGAAAACCAGCCTTTTCCAAAACATCTTTTATGGTCTCATAACTTTGAAGGTGACTATAATACTCAATACTTATGGAGTTTAAGTCTACCTGAAATTCGATTAAGCCCAGAATTTGAGAACAAACTTGTTTCATTCTCTCGATCTCCTTCTGATTCAAATCCCGATTTGATCGAAATATTTTATGAGTTCTATACTCTTCCATGATAGCTTCTTATTAAATGAAATCTCTCTTTTGCAGCTTAATTTTAGAATTTTATTGAGAGTACCGAAGTTCAGAATGAACTTCCTTATTGTTTCAATCAAAGTGAAGGGGATGAATGATTTTACTTAGCAAATTTAATTAACATCATCTACTTCACTTGTTTATTGTAAATATACAATAAAAAGAAAAGGTATATATTACAGAATTTTAGAAAAAATCTGGATAGTCCATTTATAGTCATTCGCATAGATTATATGTTTTTACTGTCTAACTATATTTTGATCCTAACTCATACCTTTGTTTTTTTGATAAAATGCATTCTACAAATTAGTTGTAGTATTGTTAAACGAACTCTTCTGTTCTGAAGAGTTTCCCTTCTGCTTCCTCAGTGGTAAATACATGCTGAAAACTAACAATAATATTTTCAACACTGTAATAACGTCAACCGTCATTTCTATAGTTCTTTCATACACAACATTCAAAAGCGCTGCTTTATCTATTTTTGAATATATAGCAACATGGTATTATACATGTAGAAGGCTTTCTTCTTTAGATTAGCTATCGCCTTTAGAATATGAAAGGCTATTAAATAATGACAAGAGAGTAGCATGACTTAACTTACTGTTCATGTTTTTGTTGCAACTCCATTCTTTCTTATTTACTTGTTTGTCCTTAGTTGATTTTTCTTCTTCATTCTGTATTAGTTGTTTCTTAAGATGACAACAACCATAACATTCCAGTTCAGTCTTTATTCTCACAGATTGAAGCGTAGAAATCCTGATCCAACTTGAAGTTTAATCCTATAAGAATAGGCTCAAAACTTTGTATCGAAAAAAGAATTAATAAGAAGTATGCAAATAAGTGTTTCAAAAGAATAATTGAATGGTTCGATAATTAAAGACACGAGACATTATTATTAACAAAAAAAATAGTCCTTCTTATTCCAATAGAATTAATCTGTAGAAATATTGATAAATTCTATGTTCTAAACTTTGACAGGATTTTTTCAATATTTTTCTAATCATTAGAAATGATAGTTTGAACTTGTAAATTGGCTTTTATAGCGATATTAGTTTTCTATTCCAGTAATATTTGCTCTATTTGTTAGAAGTGAAATTCTCAAATAAAGAACAATACATGACCTTTCATTCAGCCTTACATACTAGAATACAAAAAGAATATATGGCCCAATGGATGACTTATCCAGATCACTTTCCAGAATCAAAAAGGCAATTTTCTTATATTGAAAAGCGAATTTGGGAGATCAAGTTCAATCATTTTTTGAGAGTTATAAAAAAGGAATTTAAGTATCAAAAACCCAATAAAACGAGGATACTAGAGCGATCTAAGGTTTTTTTTGAAGAGAATTTAGCTTATCCTCATGAGCAATTGACGCTCATCTTCTCTAACGAAATGCTTACCGCCACTAAGGATTTTTTTCGAAAAGCCTGGGCGTTTGACTCCGAACTGAGTCAGAATGAAATCTTCCAAGCTTTACGTAATGTATGGGTCATGCTTGGCTTGCAATCCTTCTTCGGAAAGGAAATCAAGATTACACCATCACTACTGGCTTATAGCTTACTCTATCCTTACACCGATAATCTAATTGATTCACCTACGATTTGTAAGTCAGAGAAACTAGAATTCTGTAAGCGTTTTGCTCTTCGATTAGATGGCAAACCAGTTGAAGCTATGTCCCAAATAGAAAGTCGTATTTTCAACTTAGTTGAAATGATAGAAAGCGAGTTTGAACGGGAAACCCATCCTGAACTGTTCGAAAGCTTGTTAGCTATTCACAATGCTCAGACCCAAAGTTTAAAGCTGGTGAGTACAAAAGAAAACTTATCAGAAGATGAACGTTTTCAAATTTGCATAGATAAGGGAGCCACCTCTGTTATTGCAGATGGTTTTTTGGTTATGGGTAATCTGGATGAAAAACAACACCATTTTCTCTATGAATATGGTGCTTATCTTCAAATCCTAGATGATTTACAAGATGCTCGAGATGATTATGAAGAAGGAATCATGACTTATTTTTCCAAAAATTTGTCACAAACAAAGTTAGATCACTCGCTTTGCAAAACTTATTATTTGGGAAAGTCGTTCTATCAAAATATAGAAATATGGTACCCTAATCAACTTTCTTTTAAAGGACTTATCGAACGAAGTTTTGGTTTCCTTCTTTTAGCTTCAGTATTTCAGAATCAAAACGATTTCACTAAAGATTTTGTTCATAAAATTGAAAAACACACCCCGTTTCGCTTCTCATTTATAAATAAGAAAAAAACTGAAATGGAACCTTTACGCCAAGTGTTGTTAGAAAAAGCAGACGCTTATAAAGCCAACGGATTTGAATTGTAACTTGGTTATAATTACTTCATCTTTTTCAAATTAGTGGCGCAAATATAGTCTATTCATATCTTTTATAAAACAATAAAAGCTGTCCTTTTCAGAACAGCTTCTCTATATTGTCTACAATCATATTACATCAATTCAACCAACTATTATTTTGGCGTTCATGTCCAATACTTGATTCATAACCATGTCCCGGATAAACTAGTGTGCTATCAGGGAGATTCATCAACTTCGTTTTAATACTATTCAACTCCATTTGCGTATACTTCTCATCCTCTTCATCGGTTCTGCCAGGCGTACTGCCTATTCCTTCTTTTTGTAGCGTATCTCCTGTAATTAGTATATCTGCTATATGTAAGGCAATACTTCCATTTGTGTGCCCTGGAATATGGTAAACCTTCAGACTTTTGAATCCCTCAATCTTGGGTACTTCGTTTTCAGTAAAAAAATGGATTTCAGTTTTATTCCTATACTTATATGCCTCCTTATTATGAGCATATATCTCGACCTTGTAAAGTTCCTTATAATGCTTATTCCCTCCCACATGATCACCATGTCCGTGTGTATTGAAAATAGCCTTAATGTTTAATTTATTATTACTGATATAATCTTCAATCTGTTGATCAACTTTACCCGGATCTATGATAAGAGCATCTCGAGTATCTGCATTATATAGAACATAGCCATTCTGCCAAAAACCATTGCCATGATCAATATCGATCATTTGAATTTTATATTGCGCACTAAGCAAACTGCTTATCATTAGAAATGATGAAAACAATAACACGGTGAGTACGTTCTTCATAGATGATAGTTTTAGTTTAATTCCCTAATAACATTCAATAACAAATAGACTTAAGTTCTTCAATTAAGGCATTCTGCTTGTTTTTCGTTAACCCAAGCTCTTCTATCAAAGTCAAATCTTTAAGCAATTGTGCACAAGTTACAATTCCACGCTTAATTAGGAATAGTTTTCCTTTTTTAGTCAGCTTGTGCAGAATTGTAATAGGATATAGTTTCATGGATTCAACCAAATGCTTTAAACCTTTGTTTTGGGGGTAATTCCACGCCAGAAGTTGCAAATCATTGCATTTACCATACTGAATTGAGTCATCAGAAAAGCGTGTATTTGTCACAACCCAAGCCTTAAAAGATAGGTTCTGATATTCTAGCATTTTTTCTCGTTTACGAACGATATCATTTACCCTCGAATGCACATATAAGGGAACCTGAACACTAACATGCTTCCCTTGGTCTTTATGATATTTGCATTCCACTAGATTCTGAAGCTGATTCTTAGTAGCGATCACATCCATTTCATGCGTTACAGAATAGCCATCGACCACAACGCCAACTTCTATTTCGTAATTTTGATGTTCAAACAGCTGCCCAATAAATTGTTCGAAAGGATAACCTGTTGGTCCCAAAGCAATAATCGCTTCTTTCAGCTTATAACGCATGGCTGCATGTGCCCTATCACGACGAAGTATTTTGAATGCGCGCGAATAGATTTGCTTCGTTGTAATCCCAGAATAAATCCAACTTTGAATATCCTCAATAATCTTCCAAATGGTCAATTCTTCTGCACCAGCATTGTGCAAGGATCGTTCTAGTTTCTTAACATCAAAATATTCATCTTCTCCCGATGCTTTTTTAATTAGGATTGGCTTATTATTACCGCTTGTTTGAATCATATAGGCGTAAGTCTAAAATTTTCTTTCTAGTAATTAGTTATTTCAAATCTTCCCACAATCGATCTTGACTTAAATCTATACAATCTTCTGATGAATTACTATAATTTAGCCTATCGAAGTCATTCTCGGACTATACATTACTTTTTTGAGGTAAATTCTAACTTTATTCACAAGAAAGCTATCCCTTTCGGAACATCTTTTTGAATACTTTAGAAAATCATCATGATTTAATGCCTGATAAAGAAACAGTTGATAATAGTCCCCCTCAAACTTAATTTCCGCCTTTAAATTTTTCAAAGCGCCATTCGCATAACTGTTTAAAACGATGCATCACATTCAATGTAACCCGATCGTGTATAGCCTCCCACATTCTATTAATTAAATTTCTATTAGACCATTTTTCCTTACCATAAAAGTTAAAACCTACCATCAGAAATAATTGAGTTTGTTCCGTTTCTTGTTGATCAGGAATTGAAGATCGTACATACATTGAAAAAACACCAATAGGGTAACCTCCTCTGCTCTTATACAACAAATAGCGGGCATTATCGATTCCCACTAGATCAGGAATCGTCTTTATCCTAATCGCATTGAGACTGAACAAGGGAATAAAACTTCGTCCCAACAGACTCTTTTTAATCCATGAGGGAAAATTTATCCAGCCAAATAAATAGATGGAAAGATTTTCAAGGCTATTGTTCCTATTAACAACTTTAGCAATATGATTTGGCCAACAACTTGAGTCCCCATCCCATTTAAGTAATTCCTCAAAAATATATTTTGCAGGTGCATTTATGCCTATTTTATGAATATTCAGTATTTTAAAAGAGCTTACTTCCACACCAAGCCGTTGTAAAATTCGATACGTATAATTCTCCCTTTCAGCTTGACTATCGAACTGAATTAAGGTGGCTTTATCTGGTTTGTTCATTAGAAAACACCGGATATCTGAAAAAATATGCTTGCTTTTGTTGGGAGGTCTCAGTGTCATAGATTGTTTTTCTTTGTTGATCAATTGAGAAGATAAAGTATCCTTCTTAAGTTACAAAAGATACACCGAAACATCCCGATTTATTCTGATGTATATTATTTTACCTTTTCATTCCCCAAAGGCATTTTCAAATATAATTCGGTATCGTTCGATTCTTGGAAACGGCAAATTTCGGTTTAGTATGTGCTAACTAATATTACGAACTAAAAGATGGCATTTTTAGCATATTGTTGTAAATTGAATACGTATTAACCTAGTTAATAGATAAAGCACTCCATAGATAACTTGAAGTTTGGGAGTGATTACTTGTAGACATACATCTTAGAATTAGCTCTATCTGTAGACTATTTTGAAAGCTAATGACTGCTATTTTCATAAAAAAATAGAGAATTATGGAAGAAACATTAAAAGGCATTTTGGAAAAGTACCACTTAAGCGATGAAATATCTTCAATTATTGAAGAAGAGAACCTTTTACCTTTAGGCTTATTAAACCGTTTACATTCCAATTACTCCAAAAGTTCAGGAATTATGGAATCCTCCGAACGCATGTTTACCACAAAAAAACATTACACCGGACTTAGTGGGTATAGAGAAATTATTGAAGTGCTGAATAAGCATGGTGTTGATATTGGCTATAGTGCGGAACGGGAACTATTCATTCAGGTTTATCGTTTTTTAGCAACCAAATTTGTATTAAACGCCATTAACTGGAATAATTTTGAAAGCGATTCCATTTTTCAACTCGTATTCCCACAACCTAGGATGATACACCCGCAGACAGTAAAAGCATATAATGAGGCTAAAACTGAAGAGGCAAGACAAGCATTAATCAAAGATTATATCAGAAAAAACACAAACCCACATGATGGGAAACAGCAATTAAACAAGCCCTGGTTCGAAAATGAAGATGGTGAACTGGTCATTCTGGAAGGTAGCCAGCATAAATACCCGCAATGCCAGCTTATTTTTGATCAAACAACACAGTCTTGTTTTTCTTTCTGTACCTACTGTTTTCGTCATGCCCAGGTAAGAGGTGACGAAGACATGTTTAACCAGCTTGATATTAAACCGGTACATGACTACTTAAAAAAGCATAAAGAAGTAACCGATATGCTCCTTACCGGTGGCGATGCTGGATACATGCCCTATGAAAGACTAAGAGATTATACTCTGCCTTTAATCGAAGATCCGGAGCTTGTTCATATTAAAAGCTTACGAATTGGGTCCAGAGCCTTAAGCTATCAGCCTGAAATGTTTTTAACAAGGGATTATAATCGAATTCTGGAACTATTCAAAACCTTAACTGACCATGGCGTGCAGGTCGTATGGATGTCACACTTTTCGACACCTCGAGAAGTTTTAAACCCATTAACCATTGCCGCAATACGCAGACTGCGCTTATATGGAACTGTGGTAAAAAGCCAAAGTCCAATGATGAATCACATCAGTTTATTTACTGATGAAGATGGCGTAGTCGACATTGACCGCTCTGCACAAAATTGGATTGACCTTGGGAATGTATTTGCCATGTTATCCGTGGGTTTCCATTCAATATACTGTGCACGACCAACTGGCGAGCACCACTATTTTACGGTTCCACTTTCTGAAATAAATAAGGTGTTCAGTAAAGTTTACCGTTCCCTACCCTCTATCAATCGTCCATCTAGATACATTACGATGACATCATCAGCAGGCAAAACTTCCATTCTTGGTACTGTTGAGATTAATGGACAAAAAGCCTTTGTTTTAAAATTCAATGAATCGAGAAATATGGAATGGATGGATCAGGTATTTTTGGCTAAATACGATGAACATGAAAATACAGTTGAAAATCTCATCCCCTTTGAGGGAGAAAAACATTTCTACGAGGATGAGCTGATACGAATAGAAAACGACAAACTGGAAGATCTACTAAAGAGGATGAAAGAATAATGACTATAACACCCTAGATGATGATAAACAAAATTGTGAAATCAA
Organism: uncultured Marinifilaceae bacterium; assembly: GCA_963977525.1. GTDB lineage: Bacteria > Bacteroidota > Bacteroidia > Bacteroidales > Marinifilaceae > Ancylomarina. Next base: position 18,026 of record CAXBPC010000023.1, on the reverse strand, counting down.
CAACTGAAGCAGTCGCAGATATATTTGACGGAGCCGTCATCATGATTAGCGGATTTGGTAATGCTGGCAGTCCTATTGAGCTCATCCATGCTCTTATTGATCAGGGAGCTAAAGATCTTACCATTGTGAGCAATAATACGGGAAGTGGTGAGGTTGGACTTGCTGCGCTAATCGCACATAGACGGGTTAAGAAAATGATTTGTTCTTTCCCCAGAACAGCCAATTCCACTGTTTTCCCCGACTTATATGCTAAAGGAGAAATCGAATTGGAACTCGTGCCACAGGGTACATTAGCCGAAAGAATAAGAGCCGGAGGTGCAGGTATACCGGCTTTTTACACGCCAACTTCGGTGAATACCCCATTGGCAGAAGGTAAGGAAAGTCGAACTTTTGATAACACGACCTGCGTTATGGAATATGGCATTAAAGCTGATTTCTCTCTTGTTAAATGCGAAGCTGCCGATCGGTATGGAAATTTAATTTACAATAAGACGGCTCGTAATTTTGGTCCTATCATGTGCACGGCTGCTAACAATACCATAGTGCAGGCAAGAAAAATAGTAGAACTGGGCGATATTGATCCTGAATGTGTTATCACTCCGGGCATCTTTGTAAAAAGAGTTGTAGAGGTCAGTTTCCCAGCTGATGAAGCAAAACTTGTAACTGAAAACAGGAGGTATCCATGGAGCTAAATCATAACAAAAAGGCTTGGAACAGGAACGAGATGGCCCAAAAGGTAGCTTTAGACATTCCTGATGGCGCCTATGTCAATCTAGGAATAGGCATGCCCGAATTGGTTGCAGACTATGTGCCCGAAGGCAGAGAAGTAATATATCATACCGAAAATGGACTACTGGGAATGGGCCCAGTGCCCGAAGTAGGGCAAGAAGACCCTGAACTCATAAATGCAGGAAAGAAGAAGATCACAACGATAAAAGGTGCCTGTTTTTTTCACCATGCCGATAGTTTTACAATGATTAGAGGCCAGCATATTGACATCTGTGTTCTAGGGACCTTACAGGTTTCCGAAACAGGAGACCTTGCCAACTGGTCTACCGGCAAGCCTGGTTCAGTCCCTGCAGTAGGTGGGGCGATGGATTTAGTTTCAGGTGTAAAAACGATATTGGTTATTACAAAACACTGCACAAAAGAGGGGAAACCAAAAATAGTTAAAAGCTGCACCTACCCACTAACAGGTAAAGCTGTTGTTGATCGCATTTATACCGATTTGGCAATAATTGATGTAAACGAAAAAGGCCTTTTTGTTAGAGAACTTGCACCAGGCATTAGTTTCGACTACTTGCAGAAAAAAACAGGAGCAAAACTCAATCAGTACGAATAATAGAAAAATTCAGCCAAACTCAATTCATGACGACTATGGATACTGATCATCAAAATTCGAAAACTCATAAACGAACAAACGAGGAAATTTACAAGCAAGCTTGTAAAATAATACCAGGAGGGGTTAGTCGAAATACTATTTTCCACCAACCCTACCCTCATTATATCAGTCATGCCAATGGCTGTTATGCAACTGATATTAACGGGATTCAGAGGCTGGACTTTGGAAACAATATGGCTGCTTTAATACATGGTCATGCCCATCCTAATATTACAAATGCTGTTATCGAACAAATCCGAAAAGGAACGGCATACACCATGGCTACTGAAGCCGAAGTGCTTTATGCACAATTGCTGTGCGACAGGACTCCATCCTTTGAGAAAATTCGCTTCGTAAATTCAGGAACAGAAGCTGTAATGGCTATGATAAAAACCGCACGAGCCTATACAGGCCGACCTAAAATAGCCAAAGCCGAAGGTGCCTACCATGGCACTTACGATTTTGCAGAGGTTAGCCAAACGGCTAATCCTACAAACTGGGGTGACGTAAACCAGCCCAATTCTGTCCCTCTGGCAAATGGAACACCCCAATCGGTCTTGGATAATGTTCTTATTTTTCCATACAATGATATTGAAAGAACTTTGGCAATATTGGATAAAAATGCCAGCGAAATAGCCTGTGTTATAATTGACCCCGTACCACATCGTGTCGGACTGATGAAAGGAAAGCCTGAATTTATTGAAGCTATATATAAGTGGACCCGAAAAAATGGAGCTCTGCTCGCCTTTGACGAAGTGGTAACCTACCGTCTTAATTATGGCGGTGCTCAGCAAAATTATGCTGTAAAGCCCGACCTAACCGCTTTGGGGAAGATAATTGGTGGTGGATTTCCTGTTGGAGCCTTTGTAGGACGTTCTGATATTATGAAAGTTCTTGACCCAAGAGAAAGCAAGCTCCTGTTTCCGCATTCTGGAACCTTTTCGGCTAATCCTGTAACAATGATCGCAGGTCGTATTGCCATGGAGATGTTTGATCAAAATGCCATTATAAAACTAAATACTTTAACAGAAAAGGGCAGAGCTCAAATAGAAGAAGCCATAAAAATTGCCAACGTCCCCATTTCAATAACCGGAAGCGGATCTATGTTTCGATTACATTTAAAGGCAAGTGCTCCGACTAGCTATCGTGAAGCCTATCAAAGCATAGAAACAAAATCTTTAATCAATGAAATGCTGGATTATCTTTTCTTAGATGAAAAAATAATGATGATAAACACGCTTACCTGTATGTTTTCAACAGTGATGACTCAAAAAGAAATTGATATGATATCTCAGGCTCTTTTAAATATGTTTAAACGTTTTAAATCACAATTACATTCATTAGATAAATAAACTAGAAAACGCTATGACAGATGTCTATATTTGCGATGCTGTAAGAACTCCCGTAGGTAAATACGGTGGTTGTTTATCGTCTTTACGTGCTGACGATCTTGCTGCAATCCCCTTGCAGGCTTTAATGGAACGTAATCAAAATATCAACCTATCTGATATTGATGATGTTCTTATGGGCTGTGCCAATCAGGCAGGAGAAGATAATCGAAATGTTGCCCGCATGGCTCTATTACTTGCCGGATACCCTGTTACTATACCTGGAGCCACCATCAATCGCTTGTGCGGTTCAGGCATGGATGCCATTGGAACAGCTGCCAGAGCCATAAAATCCGGAGAGGCTGATCTAATTATTGCAGGTGGAATTGAAAGCATGTCGCGGGCACCTTTTGTTATGGCTAAAGCGACTGGTAGTTTTTCCCGATCGCAAAAATTTTACGACACTACTATAGGTTGGCGTTTTGTGAATCCGGCTTTAGATAAAAAATACGGCAGCGAATCCATGATAGAAACAGCAGAAAATATTGCTGCTGATTTTAATATCAGTCGGGAAGATCAGGACAAGTTTGCACAATGGAGTCAAGAAAAAGCGCATGCTGCACAATACAAAGGTTTTCTAGCTGATGAAATAATCCCCGTATTTATTCCTCAACGTAAAAGTGAAGCCATACGAGTAGATAAAGACGAACATCCTCGATTAACGTCGCTTGATAAGTTAGCATCTTTAAAAACACTGATTAGCGAAAATGGAAGTATTACAGCCGGGAATGCATCGGGCGTGAACGACGGTGCTGCTGCTTTGATTATTGCCTCCGAAAAGGCTGTAAAGAAATACGGTTTAAAAGCCAAGGCTAAAATTCTGGGCATGAAAACCGCTGGTGTTCAGCCCCGAACTATGGGTATGGGACCCGTTCCAGCTACAAATGGACTCTTAAAACACTTGGGCTTAAAGCTAGATGAGATGGATATTATCGAACTTAATGAGGCTTTTGCAGCCCAGGCACTTGCCTGTATTCGTGAACTTGGGATTAAGGATCATGATCCCCGGATTAACCCATTAGGAGGCGCAATAGCTATGGGACATCCTTTGGGAATGAGTGGTGCCAGAATTGTGACATCAGCCTTATATCAGCTTCAGCGTTCGAATTCAAAGAGAGCCCTTTGCACCATGTGCATTGGCGTTGGACAGGGAATAGCCCTTGTGCTCGAAAAGGTTTAGGAGAGTAATCGTTCAGTACTACATCTATGCAATAAACCCAGTAGTTATGACAAAAATAAACATCGCAAATACCGAATATGATTACAAAACTATCTCTGATTTGGCCTCAATCATTTGGAAGGAATATTACACCGATATTATTGGAGCCCGACAAGTTGATTACATGCTTAAAAAGTATCAAACAGTAGAGGCAATAAAAGATCAGATTGAAGAGGGAGCTTTATATTACCTCATCACGCATCAGGGCTCCAATGTGGGTTATCTCTCCTATTACAAAAAAAAGGAATGCTTATTTTTAAGCAAAATCTATATTTTGAGAGAATGGAGAGGTAAAGGCATCGGTAAAAAGACCATGCACTTTCTTGAAACAACAGCCGAACACTTGGGATACCAAACGATATCGCTTACAGTTAATAAAAACAATATAGAAACAATTAAAGCTTACGAAAAAATAGGGTTTAAGCAGCTAAGGGATATCGTGATTGATATTGGTAATGATTTTGTAATGGACGATTACATTATGGAAAAAGAGCTCTGATGCTTGAACCATATAAGTGTAAGGCTAAAATTTTCTTTCTAGTAATAAGTCATTTCAAATCTTCCCACGATCAATCTTGTCTCAAAACCTTACTATATAAAGAAGGGAAATAGTAACTTTGCATCGAAGAGCGTTTCTCTTCCCCTATATTGTAGAATAGAATACAAAAAAATGAAGAAATATAGATTTAAGCACCAGAACGAAGAAGCTATCAAAGCTTATATAAAGGCAAATAAGCTAGATGCCCAGAAAACAGATTCTGGTTTATACTACTCGATTTTCAAGGAGGGTGACGGCAAGTGTCCAAGCCCTGATTCGAATATTACGATTAACTACTTTGGCTATTTTACCGATGGTGAAGCCTTCGACCAAAACCAAAGCTTTGAGATTAATATGGCGGAAGTTATTCCTGGCTGGATTGAAGGCATGCAACTTTTTAAAGAAGGCGGTGAAGGTATTCTATTTATTCCTGCTCATTTGGCATATGGAATTGAGGATAATGGTTCAATCCCTGGCGGATCCGTACTTATCTTCGACATTCAACTTATAAAGGTTAACTAATTTATAATTATAAGTTATGAATTAAGAGTTTCTAGCAGAGTGATGTTTATTTTGCAAAAGGGATAGTAGTGTTTGTTTGAGCTCCTTTGTCTTTTATTTAACAAAGAGCGAGTGCGGATAGCCCGACCCGCAGGGTTTTGCCCAAAGAAGTGTTATTGATAAAAAAAGGGTATGTTTATCCTGTAAGAATATTGCACAAAAATAGCCCTACTTTATAATAAAGTAGGGCTATTTTTATATCTGGGACAGCTTAAATTATTGCTGATATTCCGATACTTTAAAGAATTTCTGTAAATCGTCTTGAAGCTTGGTTATTTCGCTTACTATCTTTTTTAAAGTTCCCTTATCTATATCCGTTAAATCCTTCAATTGAATCAAATTATCGGGCGAATCATTATCAAGGAGTAGGTCAAGCTGCCATTTAATACGCAAGTGCATTAAAAAGTTGTAAATCATTTCAATCTGCTCACCTGTCTTCTCAGGAATCACATCGTGAGCCATTAGCTTATTTAAGCGTAATAAGCTATTTGTCTCAGGCAAGGCATTGTGAAGTGAATGAATTCTTAAATAACCAATTATAGGCACTAAGAACTGCTTGATATCAACATGTTTCTTTTCGATGATAGGCTTCTTTTGAGTAACCGTTTTAACGAGTTGATTGAAGAATGCTACATTCCCATCTAAACTAGCGTGAACGTGATCGAATAGACTCGTCACAAGCTCATCACTTCCATAAATTAAACGCATATCAAAGAATATCGAGCTGTCTAGAACGTTAGACATATCTGGATTATTAATCCAATTTGAAAAGTAATCTTTCCAAACATTTATAGAATTACACCACTCTGGATTTCCAGCCATTAAATCGCCCTTACACCTCGAATAACCAATGGCATGTAGGTTTTCATTAATAATCTCTGATAAACGTAAAAAGTAGTCCTTATTCTCTTCCTTATCATCTTCAAAAACAATGGCGTTATCCTGATCTGCGTTTAGAGTTTGCTCACCACGACCTTCACTTCCCATAGCTACGAAGGCAAATTTACAAGGAGGCTCTCCCACTTCACTTAGTGCAATTTCAATTATTCTCTTATTAATTGCATCAGCAATAGAAGTAATCATTCGAGAAACACTGTTTATATTTTCAGTACTTGTAAAAATTGCTTGAACAAGGATTGGCACCTTATCGTATATTTTCTTCAGGTCGCTAATGACGAAACAAGCATTAATCTCTCGAATTAGGTAACTCAATGAATTACGTTGCATTTCCAAACATTGCTTACTACTAATATTTCCTACAATTTGTCCGTAGTTATCTTCGACTAATAAGTGCGTGATGTCTTTCTGCTCGAATAGTAGGACCGCCTCATACAATAAAGCATCCTGATTAATCGATTTTACGGGCGATGTCATTACAGAATAAATAGGCTTATCGGCTGCCTCATTTTTTGCCAACACCCTTCTTCTTAAATCCGTATCGGTAACAACACCAATTATATCTTCTTTTTCCTTAACACAAATCAGTTTAGAACGATTATCTGTCATGATTTTTGCAACATCGCTAATCGTTTCGCTTAAACTACAGGTTACATTCTTATTGATTAGGTTGTGAACAGGCTGATTCATTAGCTGCAAAGACAGTTGAATATCGTCTGATATTTTCTGAGCATCCAACCTTAGGCGTTTATTCTCGGTTACATTTCTTACTGCTATGATATACCCAATTTGTCCCGATTGCGTGATCTGAGTTACAGAAACAACAACATTCTGCATACCCGCTTTCGCATGAAGCAATTCTGTCTCGAAGGTGTACGTTTTCTTAGGGTTGGTTATCATCGAAACCATTTCGTCCCAATTTTTTCTAAACAAACTCGAAAAGTCAGTTCCCACCAAAGCCTCATTTTCATCCTTCAGGAAACTAATAAATTTGATATTTGTAAACACGACTTTGCCCTTTACCAACATCAATGTTCCTTCCGTCGATGCATCAACAAGGCTTTTATATTTTTGGATGGATAAGCGCAATTGCTCCTCTGCCTTTAGCCTCTTATTCTCAATGGCCATAGACTGTCGTAGAATGTAGACCAAAATAACAAGCATTAAGAGTACGATAATGAATGAAACTCGAAATAAGGATTTCTTTAAATTCTTGATCTCAAGCTGCACATCTTCGAGATAAATACCCGTACCAATAATCCAATTCCAATCTTCAAATCCTTTTACATACGATAATTTAGGCACAACCTTAGTGGCATCGTCTTTCCATTGCCAGTAATATTCTATAGTTCCTTCGCCTTTTTCTTTCACCAATTTAGCAGCATCTACAAACACTATATTTTCATGAGTATCCGCGAAATTAGACATATCCTTACCATTTAGCTCTGGTCTATATGGGTGCCTAATCATAGTAGGGCTGGTTGATATAATCCAGAAATAATCCTTCTGTTCCTTACCATACCTCATTTTCTCAATCTGATCTGCTGCTCTCTCTTGTGCCTCCTTAAACGATAATGAGCCACTTTCATAGGCATCCTTATATTCAGCCAAAACACTCCAAGCTGTATTAGTCAGTTCGCCTATCATCTCCTTCTTCCTATCCATCATACTCTGCTCGAACAAAGGAATGATTATGACATAAAACGACACCACAAACATGCTCATTGCAAGTATAGTTGGCACCACAATACTATATATAAACTTATTGCTTTTTTTATCCATCATATTAGCGTGTATAGAAGGTTTTCAAACTTGAAGATAACATCTTTATTAGAAATCGAGATCAATTAATATGGGTTCATTCTGATATTCGTACAGATTATTAAGACTGCTACAGTTCATATAAATGACCCCATCAGATTCGAGCACACCATAACTTTCGTGAATGTGACCAAAAATATGGTAGCGTGGCTTCACCTCTTTAACTCGAGGGGTTAATTGCGGACAACCACACAGCTCATCTCTCCTATTCTTATCCAAAATGCTCTGTGGTGGTACATGCGTAATTAAAATATCGGTATCATTTGGTATCTCGTTCCAATGTTTACTAATCGTCTTCACACTTTTATTAAAAGCCCAATTGTGATACCAAGGCTGAACAGGCGATCCCCAAAACTTAACCCCTTCAATCTCAACACCTGAATCGCAAAGGTAAATAACGCCTTTGGGAATCATCTTTCTTATTTCTTTCGATGTGGCTTGCTCAAAAAAGAAATCGTGGTTACCAGCCACCAATATTTTATACCGATAATCGAGAGATGAAAACCAATCGATAAAATCTTGAATTTGCTCCTTAGTCCCCATCTCACTCATGTCTCCTGCATGAATAATCATATCAGCTGGTGTTAACTTAACATCGCTATGCTTACCATGTGTATCCGATATACAGATCAATTTCATTAGGTTTCCTTTTGGGTTAAATTCAGGTCTTGAAGATATTCATTTCAATTATGAAAATGAAAGCTAACTCATATTTAATAAAAAATCCCCCTATCTCTAGGAGGATTATACTTGTTTATGTCGCTTTGTAAATAATATCGAGTCATAATAGATACTAATAAAAAAATGATTGTATTTTTATCAGCAAGCCGAGGCCCTCAATTCCCTTTTTAAACTTTAGCGGGTTAATATGAGAATTTAAGGAGCCTCAGCTTTTTTATTAAGCCTCTGTTACTTCTGTTTTGGCATTCTCATTTTTGGTGTTTCTTGAACGAACAACCACCATATACTTTTGAGTACACTCGTTTATAAATTGAGCTATAGTTGTGTATTTTTCGTTCGGTGCAATGCGATTTAGCACTTCAATAGCTTCAAACAACTCTTCGCAAGCAATTCGCACGTTTTTATACACTTCTTCGGTATCGTAATCTATCTCCGACTTAACTGAAAGGCTTTTGTCCTCGTTTAACTGATTAAAGGCTGTATTATCCTCTACCATATCAGTATACCACGACAGGGCGGTCAACTGACTAATTAATTCCTGATTTACAGGCAAATCTAATTCTTTAATTAAACTAGCCATTTTTGCCGATTGAACTTTATAGCCTCTACTAAACAAGCTCCAATTGTGAGATCTAATACTACGACAAATTTGTTCACCAGCCTGAACAAGGCTATCATCTTTACGATGCGTTGATGCTTCCATAAAATTACGAAAAGCGATAAACGATTCATCTCGTCTATGATCAAAAAATCGTAAACGCTCTGTAAACTGACTTGATTTTGTCCTGTTGGCAACACCTAAGCCCTTTTCAACATTCCCACTTAGCTTATTTACGGCAGTGGTTATTTGCAAACCTTCCATATCGGCGGTTTGCAAGTAGGTGTTTATCTCGTTGCTATACCCCAACAAATCGTTAAGTTGCAACAAACTAAAATACATTTTCTTTAACATCTCTAAATTCTTTACGTGAATATAATTGCGACACTTGTTAAACAAGAGATATAAATATAGAATATTTTCACCTACTAAACATACAAATTCTTATTTATTTGTGTTTAGTTAACTATTTTATTTTGATTTTTTGCACAAAAAGGCAATCTGTAGCAATTTTTATTCTTAAACGACCATCGGATGATGACCTGCAGCCGTGCAGGCATGCAAATAACGGTATGGAGACCACCTGCAGCTTTGCAGATGATCAAATAATGCTTGGGCGAGCACTCGCAGCCGTGCAGGTAGTCATTTAATGGTCGGGCGACCACCTGCAACGCTACAGATAAGCAAATGACGGCTGGGCAAGCACCTGTAGCCCTGCAGATGCCCATCTGATGGCTTGTCATGAGTCCGCAGCAAATTTGGTTAAGGCAAAACGGCCTGTTTATAGGTGTTTTGAGGAATATGCGTTAAAACCTGTCAGCCTGCTCGTAGCTGACAGCGTTTTTTATTAGTGCTTATCACGAGTCAAGTGTTATAGATCACAACAGTTACTTAAACGCAGATTTTAATGATTCAAATATGATTGATGTTCAAGACCGAAGTTTTTGTTTTTTTAAAATCAATGGAAATCATATTTAATCAGTGTCTAAAATGAAGTTAAACATTCCCTAATAGATTTTCACTCCAATTCCATTTCGTCGACCACAACTCCAGGCTCGTCTATCAGTAATTCTTCAAAATCTTCATCCTTAGCACCTTCATCAAATAGTTCTGTTTTACCCATATTGATGTAATTATTTAATGCTTCCCAATTGTAATTAAGACTCTCTTCTATTTTGATCTCCTTATTGGCTTCAAAAAGATAATCTAAACCACAATCCTTAAAGAGAGTATAAATAGATTGATCGAAGTTCATTTTATTTGAAGCAAATGTTTCGAGCCCTGCAATATTCCAATAGCTTATTTCCTCTTTACTTAAGCCTGATCGTTTTTCCAATTGATCTCCCTCAGGAGTGCCATGCTGAGTTACAAAAAGAAATGTGGTAATTACTAACATATCACCAACTGGCTTGCCAATAAAGTACCCCAATTTTAGTTTATTGTAATCCATTACAAACAGCACGTTATTTTTATAAACCAATGGTTCATTCATTCGAAAACTACTCTCCATAGAGGCTTGTGCAGCCTGCTCACCAAGAGGCATAGTTCGACTAGTAAATCTTTTAAGAGCATGATTTTGAATATAAACTGGAATCTCTTTTTCAGTACCTTGATACAAATGGGATAACTTTATTACTGAAATAGTCAGCCAGTTTGGTTTATCATTTACAGACTGAAAACATAGCTGATAGACAGTTCTTTTAATTCCTTTCAATTTCACCTGACATACGCGTGGCTCTATACTATATATAGATATGGTATGGTACAAGCCAGATACTCCTTTTTTTCTGTATTCATATGCCGTTTTGAAACTGTGCATTGTAGCGGTGCATAAGTTCGAAAAAAGAAGAATCCTATTGTAATTCACATACAAGTCTCTTATTGGTTGTTCATTTTTACCAAAATGTTCTATTAAGGGTTGAAAAGCCTTAGTAATTTTATTTTTTCTTTCATTTGGAACAAAATCGAGCCATTTTATGAATTGCTGAACAGCTATTAGTGCAATAATTGAAACAGATTCATGCCCATCTACAAAAACAGATCCTTTCTCTTTACAAAAATGTTGACAGAAATAAGTGTGAAATTTAATTTTACGTTTACTAATCTGGCAAACATCCATAATTTTTGGTTGCATAAAATGCATCCGATTCATATAAATTTCTTTTTTTTCATGCTGTGTTAATATACTTACAGCATCGGCACAACCAAGCATTTCACTCAACGCCTTTATATAATTTAAATGAATCCCAATAGCAGCTTTTTCGTTATGCTTTACTACTGGTTTCTTATTTCTGCGTTTCTTACTCATCAATATTCATTTCTAGCAATTCTTCAAAATCCTCGTCCTTAGCTCCCTCATCAAACAATTCTGTTTTCCCCATTTTGATGTACTCGTTAAAAGCTTCCCATTTGTAATTTCTCGACTCAATATTAGTGGTAAATGGGTTTACATTAAATAAATGACCTATTCCCACTTCCTCAAACACGTCCTTCATTTCATTATTTTTGCCCAAATCAGAATAGATGAAATTTTGAAGGGTACCAATATTCCAATATGATATTTCTTCTTTACTTATACCCAATGCTTTTTCGAGCTTTTCACCTTCGGGAGTATGATGATGAGTCAAAAATAAAAATGTCTTAAGAATGACTCTATTTTTATTAATTACGCCTAAAAAGTAACCGCATTTTTGCTCTAAATGAAAATACGGAATAAGGATATTACCCTTGTAAATTTCAATTTCGAGAGAGTATTGTAAAGTAAAACTAAGCTGACTAACGATATCAACATCGGAAAGAGGTTTCAATCGGTCAAATAAACGATGATAGGCATGATTTTGAATGCATAGTGGTAAGTATTTTTTATCGCCGCAATATATTTCCTTAATCTTCTTTACAGGAACAAACACCCAATTCATATTAAACCCTAAATCTAAATACCCCAATTGAAAGACTTTTCTAACATGACCATTGTCGATAAAATTGCTCGGACGACATTGAATTATCTCTAAAGTGGTAAAATAATGCATGCCAAATGTTGGGTGCTCTATTATTTTAACGTTAAACTTCAAATTATATAGAGTCTCGCTATAAAGATTAAAACCATTGGTAAGAATAGTATGGTGCATAGTGCAGAATTTAGCTACTTCTTGCAAAGAACCTAATTTGACTCGCATAGGCGTAAAAGCAATATGCAACTGTTTCTTTCTTTCATCCTCTGCATGCTCAAACGAAGTTAAAAATTGTAATCCCACAAGAGTTTCAAAAGTGGTGAGTTCAGTACCAACAACCTTCTGCAGCTTGTAATTGTTACTATGATAAAAATTCTTTACAAAATCAGTAAAGAATTTTAATATGTCTGGTGTAACAAGCTCTTTATTGTCGAAATTAAGTGGTCCCACATAAACTCTATGCCCAAAGGCATTAATCTTTTCATCTTTCGTTAATAATTTAAAAGCAGTTTCGCAATCGGTTTGATTACATATGTGTTCTACAATTTTTAAATATTTTTTTCTAAGAACCGCATTCTTAGCTGGACTATTACTTTTCTTTCTTCCTTGTTGGGGTTTTGTTTTTTTTCTCTTGTTAGACATCGGCACGTTTTCTTTACAGATATCTAAGCTAACAATATATTCATGTCTTTACAAACATAAGTTAGATATATTCGCACATAATATACTATATCTGTAAAATACATGCATTTATATCGACAATATTTTTTAAAATTTATCTTGCTATGCTAAATCTATCAGTCTGCTCGCTGCTGACAGCGTTTATTTTATTGGAAATATATTTAATGCCACTCCCGAACGTTCGGGACTGTCGGGTTTCGATTTAATTGTGCATTCTGTTATTATTTAATAGACTACTCATTTAAAGATTGGGACATGGCATGCGCAGCATTGTTTATAAATTTTTATCCCGCTCCCATTTCTGGGGATTATCCCCTATGTATTTAGCTATACGATAATATTCAGGCTGATTGCGGATAATATGATCGTGATAATTACTTTGCCAGAATTTATTTCTCCTATTATATTTAGGAATATCCAAGGCTTGCTCATCAATAAAATCATCAACCGCCGAAACCACTGCCGACTTGAAACCTGCCACAAACGACGATATCGACTGGGGCCTGCGATATGGCATTTGCCCAGATACAGACGCACGGCCGTGCGTCTCTGCGGTATGGGCGATATGGGCGGCATTGGCATTATTCCCCATATCATTCAATATAATAATGACATGAATATGATTGGGCATCACAACAAACTCGCCCAACTGCAACTCCTCACGAATATCAGCGGATTTAATTAATTCAGACTGAACAATCTTACCAAAATCATTCAATACCATTTTCGCATCTACAACACAACCCAAAATACATTGCATATCCTCAATGCAGATGGTGATATAATAATCACCTGCATCAGCATAATTCCAGTCTAGCTTTCGATGAGATTCTATACGATATCGATTTTGAAACTTTGCCATAATAAACACCATTCTAATTATTGATTAAAACTACTGCCTATTAAAAATATAAAATATTATACAAATACACCACACCGTACAAACACACCACATCGTACAGACACACCACATCGTACAGACACACCACATCGTACAGACGCACGGCCGTGCGTCTCTGCATAATGCATAATGCGCATAAATTACAATTCATTTACACAAACAAAACCCTGATAGATATATCATATCTATCAGGGCTATTATCATATTAAACCTAAGGGATACTTCGGGATGTTGCTGACAGCCTTATTTTACAATTATTCTGCCTTATTTACGCATACCGAAATTAGCTTATGGTATGTCTATATTCATCCAACAGCTTCTCACCTTCTGCAAAGTGGGTATCCAATAGCTTATGCAAATTGGACATGTGATTGTTTCGGCGACTAACCAGCTTGATCAGCCACAGACTGAATAGGGATACCGCCAACAGAATGCCCAGAGTAATGCTTAGAAAACTCAGCTTCCCTTCTTCGTAAAGAGGCACATCGGTAAAGCCAAAAGTATCGGCTAGGGTTTGCCCGATATTCATAAATAAGGAAAACAAAAGCAGTAGGCCTGAAACAATGGCAACCAATCCAAAGATCAGCCTTAAGAAGAATAGCATCAGCCTCATGCGGACAACCGAGGGACTCCCCTTATAAAAATCGGAATACCTATCTTTTGACTCTTGTAACCAGTTTTCTATTTCGCTGTAGCTCATGTAAAGGAGAATTTAATTGTTGAAATAGAATTATAGAAATCATTAGATTGTATAGATAGTTATATCCCTACAATGAAGAACCTTTTGTAAAACCTGAAATAAAATTAATAATAGAAAGAACCAGGATTCCTAATATCACAATACTCTCCCAAGATGAAATCCCTTTATTTATTACAGTACCATATGAAACTAAGCTAAAAACTATCGGAGCTATAATTAGAACTATTAATGAATAAAGCATAAATGCAGAATCATTAAATACATTAATTAGTTTTTTACTCTTCTTAATCCTTCTTGAAAATGAAATAGTAATAAATGTAGGATATTCAATTAAACAAGCATCTTCTAGGTTCATACTCTCATCATAAAACCCTAATTTCTTATACATATTTGCAAGAACATCAATATTTTCAGATTCCTTAACTCCCAAACCAAACATGTATGCTTGTAATAAATAGCAACATATACACATGATTATTAAAACAATAGATTCAGACACTTGTATTTCGAGACCTAAAACTGGAATTTTATTAGAAATACTTATGATATCATAATTTAAACCTAACAATATCAGACTACACACTAATAAAAATCCTATTGTACGATTTAGTTTTCTTCCAATTACTTGTATGTTTACGGCTATTTTATCGATATAGTTAAGTGCTACCTCTTGGTTAATTTGCTTAGTATTATTCATAGTTTCTTTAGATGATATTTTCATTAATTCACAATCCACTGATAACTTTCATAAAAAAATAGAGATATCAACAGGAATTCAAAATTAACAGAATAATATTTCATTGAAATATTTCATCAACATTTCTTGCTAGTATTAAATTATTGAACTGATTAATTCATTTGAACAAAAAAAAAGACCTTACTGGTATTGAATACCAATTAAGTCTGTATATCGAACTTTAAGCTATTAGCATTTATTGGTTAGAAAGAATCGGCATCGATGCTGTCGGGTTTTTAGGGGGGGTATTACAATTCTTCTTCCTTGTTTTTACTCATTGATCTTAAGGTCAACCAAGTCCTTCGTCCTACTCCAAAAGGTATCAGGTAAATCACGCCTAATGATATATATATACCATCCGTCTTACATCATGGCTAAGGACAAACGAAAAAAGACGAGAGCAACACATATATAACCTAATATCTCAATACCCATATCAAGAAAGATATACATGCCTACTAAAGAGGCATGTGAATCAATATTCGAGAACAATGCTTTTTCATTTCAGAATAATCTCTAGTGTTTTTGTAAAAATGACTATACCAATTGATCCTAATAGAATAGCTGGACGTATTGGTTTTCTATGGTTTAATCTGAAGCAAACAGATATAAATAATTTGTACACTCTAGATAGGATAAAAATGAACATTCTCCATATAAAAGGTAAACAATACACCAGAATTGCAATAAGAACAATCTGGAAAAGATAGGTTACTTGAGAAGGAGATAATAGAAGTGATTTTTCTTTTATCAATTCGAATATTTCCTTTACTATTTTAACGATTTTATTGAAAGACTCAGAGTCTTTCATCCATAAAAATCCAATAAATAGAATACAGATAATACTCCATAAGAATGATTCTTTCATGGATTTTCTCATATTGGCTATATAGACTGGTATAGGCTTAACAGTACTGTAAATAATGAGTAAAATTATTTCTATTACAACAAGAATAAGAAGAAGCACAAATTCCAATTGAGTTAATGAAACAATACCCATTAAAAAGAAATTAAAAATCATCATTCTTCTTAATAATCTACCGTAGTGTTTATAAAAATTGGTGAGCTTTGATCGAAGTGATTTTCTTACCAGCCAAATTGAGAGATTGTTTACTTTTTTAATGAAAGACTTAAATTTTGGATGGGTAATGGCACTTTCTCCTTTGGTGTAAAGAATTAAAGAGATTAATATCAATCCATAAATGATTTCAAATATAGTAGTCATAAATATTTTGGTTTAAATCACACCTTCATATCCCCATGAACTCATAAAGTTCTTTCAAGTTGCACAAGTCAGGCATTTCTCTCTTTTCACTAAGGATAAAGCGAATTTCTAAAACGTTCAAATAAAAATAAAGTTTGTTAACAATGTATAGATATCACTATAATTGAAATTTCTATCATTACTGAAATTAGCATTATTAATAAAGAAATTAGACATCCATTGAGCATTGTCAATATATCTTTATTATTTAATCAAGACTAAGAATATAACTAATACAATAATAAATTAATCAAAATTGTTCAAAAGAAACTATACCACTCAACAAAAGAGCCACTTATGACCTAACACATTAAAATTACAACTATAACATAAGTGACAAAATGACACCTAACCATGACATGTATATTTTACCATAACACTAGAACATGTCATATAGTCATAGTGCTATAACATCATCAATTATGGCATACTAATTGACGATAAATATCTTTAATACAAAAAGAAAAATGCTGACATAAAAAAAGGCCGTAAGATAATACGACCGAAAGCAGAAAATATTGTTGAAGCAATATTCTCGGAAGGGCTTGTCACCCTTTTACAGTTGACCAAATGTTTGAACTGTGTGACCAAAAGTAAATATTATTTTCTTTTGAACAAGTCTAATTTAGATCTTGACCACATTTATCAGGAGTGGATCCGCTCTGTTCTGTCGGACGACAAAATCAAATAAAACAAAAAATACTATGCCGATAAGAATTAGTAATGTGGTAAAAGTAACCACGAAAGAATTAGAAGACAAAGGAATATTCGATGGATTCGCTGATATCGATGCACAACTTCACATCGATCCTAGTTTAGTTGAAAATTCAACTATTCCTGAATTTAAAAATGCACGAAAAGAGCTTCAAGACTATTTTTCAGAAGTATTTGCTTTGATAAGTAAAATCAAGAATAAAGGAGATGATTTCTGGAAAGAAGGACATAAACGATTACTCTTTAAAGAACAAGGAAATGCAGGATTAGGATATTCTAATGGAAGTAAACATGGGAGTGCAATTGGTCCAATAATTGCGGAAAGTATACTAAAAGCAGGAAGAAAGATTCATTCAGCAGGAATATCAGACCCAGAAGTGTTCGAGATGCTTGGACTATTTCAAAAAGACATTGGTGCTGATCGAATAAGTGATATGACCCTCGTGATACTCTTGGAGAGATTTGTAGAATACACACAGCGAATCTCATTGGAATTAAACATTGATACAAAGGATTTTAAGGTGAAAAACAAAATTTATCAATTGCCTCCAGACCCTTGTAGCAACACATATTTACTCTTTATTCCTAAGAAATTCCTAAATGCGCTACCAATAGCTGATTCATGGAGTGAAATGGATGCTGTTAATGCCTATAATGAACAATTAAGGCAACAATTCAACAAAAAAATAAAAATGAATTGGAAGAGTATTATCAAAAACCATAACAAATCACAACTAGCTGATATACTAGTAGCAAACCCAGAGATATTTAGAGATTTATTAACTAAGTATAAGGACAAGCCAAAGTTAGGTTATGATTTCAAAGTTGATCCTTTAGGAGAAGTGTTATGGGCAGAATTAGCTGAGACAGTTGCTCAAAAATATCCTTTAGATTTGAGTATGTACGATCTCGATATCAAAAAAGAGATTGACAAAGTATCGAGGCCACTGAAAAAGTACATTAGATGACAAAAGCAGTAAAAAGTTGATATATTC
>CAXBPC010000022.1:0-68192 GCA_963977525.1 uncultured Marinifilaceae bacterium | reverse complement strand
GTATGCAGTCGAAATGTAGCTCTCGTTTACTTTTGAATGCTGTATGCAGTCGAAACCTAGCTCGAATAGTTTTATTCCAACTTAAGCTTACAGTTATTTGCTCTGATATTAACTTTTGAGATTGCTTTCTTAGAACCGAATTTTCCTTTTGAGATTGCCTTTTTCCCGTCCATAGTTTTATCTGACTCAAGGTCGAATGCACTGGTTTTATCGAATTTCACAGAACGGTGGTTTATTTCGTAATTGAAATTCGATTTACTGTTGAAGCTCAGCCCTAGATTACCGAATTTTGAATCCAGTTTTACAAACTCGAACATATAGTCTACATTAAAAATATACAAGTGACCAAAGTTGATATCGTAATCAACTTCGCCACCTAAAAGGCTAATGTCAAACTTTGATAAGTTAGATGAACCATATAAGGATTCTATTTCTTTAATTTCAAATTTGTCTCGAGACGATTTGATATTTAAGTTATTGATAACACCTAATTTATATTTAGAGTCACGACTATCACCAGTTATTTTATTAGCTTCTTCAATATTAATTTCTGAGCCTCCCGCATCTAGATTGGCTTCATTCATTTTTCCAATTTTAAGAAAGCTGTTAGATCGTAATTCAAAATCATTTTTCCCAGATAAGTTCTCAGCTGTAAACTCACAATTAACCAAATCAAGTTTGATATTGCCAGAATGATTTGCAATGAATATGCGTGAGCTTTTCTGAACCAAATCAAGTTGCGTCTTAGCTGGAAGATAAACTGTATAATTGATTTTCACCTTACCCTTATTGAAAATGGAGTTACTCAGCTTTTTGAAGGTGAAAAAATCTCCAAAAATAGTTTTAGCTATAATTAAATCATCCCCTTCAGTCATATCAATACTGATATTGTCGAGCATGGTTTGAATTTTCTCAGCCTTGTTGCCTTCTGCCGATACCTCTATTTCAAATTTGATTTCATCCTTGTCCCAAGCTTTAAATTCAACACGAGAATAGCGAGTGTCAATTTTTAGATTTGTACTAGCTGAGTATGTTTTCGTAACCTTTTTAGTCTTTATTTCGGCTTTAGCCTGTATGTTTAAACCTATGCTTAATAATGCCAATAGGGTGATTTTTAAGAAAGTTTTCATATTGAGAATATTTCGTGTTATAATGTAAGTATTTGGATGAATCGGAATTAAAAGATTCCCAAATCATCCTCTCAAAAATAAGAAGGCTTAATCGAAATACTAGTGTTTCGGTTGACTTATCCTTCTGATTTTAACAAAGATTAATAAAAGGACTGCAAAGAAGGCTGAAATCCGACCAATAAAGTCTCCATGAGTTGAATAGAATGTTTTTCTAGAGAAAAGTTTGATCTCTCCTTGCAAATATCCACTTTCCCACCATGAAGTTTGTTGTTCAAGTTCACCTTTTGTATTGATTATTGCAGAAATGCCATTGTTTGCAACTCGAACGATTTGTCTTCTATTTTCAATGGCTCGCAAACGTGAAAAGTCAAAATGATATTTATAGCCTAATGAATTCTTCCACCATCCATCATTTGTTATCATGCAAATGAAACCGGACGAGTCGTCTATCCTTTGGGCGCAATAATCTCCAAAAACAGATTCAAAACAGACAATAGGAAAAATTAGAGTCGAATCACTAGTTGTAAATGAATTCAGGGTATTTCTATCGCTGTAAGTTCCATTATAACCACCAAGCTCTAATGAGTATTTTCCTAGAAAATTCAGATACTGCACAAAAGGCATTCGTTCGAAAAGGGGAACGAGTTTCGTTTTGTGATAGAAGCTTGTGTTGTTGTTTTCATCAAGAAATAAGGCTGAATTAAAAGCTTCGTAGTAATAGTTTTCGTCAGCATTAAAACGACTTCCTGCTGGAATTTCATCATCTAGTTTGAGATAAGAATGAACCCCAATAAGAAATTCAGTTTTTGGATATTTTCTCTTTAATTGAAGTAGACTGTTATATGAATCAGATTCTTCAGGATGCTCTTCATTAATAGCCTGTAAAATCATCGTTTCTGGTCCAAAAACAAAATCGGTTTCATTTATTTGGAGTAGAGAATCGGTTATTGTAAGAAAATCATTGAAGTGTATTTTCTCATTTGCAGGCTTGAACTTCTCAGTGTACGGATCAAGATTTGGTTGAATGAGCGTAAAACTCCTAGTAGAATCGTGAGTTTCAATTTTATTGTACAAATATAGTGAGCCAAGTATGGGGATAAGAATCAAACTTGTAATCCGGAGGTACTTTGAAAGATTCCTTTTCTTATACAATGAGTAAAGAGAAATATTGACTAAAATAATCCATAAGCTGCCTCCGCGTACACCTGTGAATTCGTACCATTGAACTAGTTTGGGTTGGGTGGTAAAAGTATTACCCAGATTGAGCCAAGGCCAAGCCAAATCCCATTGGGTGTGAAAATATTCAAAGCCTAGTCCGATGATTAAAAAGGGAAAGAGAATCGAAATCTTAAGTTGTTTGCGTGTCGTCGAAATCAGCCAAAAGACGGTTGCTTGAATGGCAGAATTAATGAGGATGATCAGGATAGAACCCATCAATTGAGCTTCACTAACCCACCAGTACGATAGCGTATTCCATATAAGGAATGCAAGAAATGAATAGTTGAATAGCCAATAGGGATTATCCTGTTTATGACTTTCTTTTTCGAGAATTAGAAGAGGTATATAGGCGAAAAATATTGTGAAAAAGAAAATAGAGTAAGTCCATGGCAGTGCAAGTAATATTCCCGATAATGTTGCCAGAAGACCTATTTTGTATTTCATTATTCTAAAGATTTATCCGATACTGGAATTAAGTTTTAAAAGTATGCTTTTTCTAATGCAAGTCAAATGATTTTGTAAGCGAACAATTTACGGCGATAAGAATACTTACTTGTTTAAACAGAAGAATTTTTTAATCACTGGGTGATAATAAGTGGTCAAAAGAAACATTATCTTGACTGTTCGGTTAAGGTAGGGAGGGGTACAGAACATCTTATTGCCCTTTAGCTTGTGATTTAAATTCGTTAAGCTGTAAAAAGTACCTGCCTAGTTATTAATGGGAGGTGGCGGAGAATTGCAACCGAGCGACGGAAGATTACAACGTGATGGCGGAAGATTGCAACGTGATGGCGGAAGATTGCAACGTGATGGCGGAAGATTGCAACGTGATGACGGAAGATTGCAACGTGATGGCGGAAGATTGCAATGTGATGATGGAAGATTGCAACGTGATGATGAAATAGGTGTCTTTCTGAGATTGTTTAATCAGAGCTTTGATTCGTATTTGCTTTCTATTTTAAGTCCTTTTATCGATGTGTTAGATTAACACCAACAAGTATAAGTGCGATGGCAAAAACCTGGCTGATTGTAATTTGATCACCTCCAATTGTAATGCCCCAAAATAAAGCTACAATAGGAATAAGGTATGCAATTGATGCTGCAAAAATATGTGACGATCGCTTGATCAATTGGTTGTAGAATATGACTCCAAAGAAAGTTAATACAGCCAACATGGCTAACATGCCAACACTCTCGGTGAAGTTTTCTGATTTGATTACACTTTGTAAATCGGTAGTCAGAAGAAAGGCTCCTGCCATTGGTCCAACAAAGAGAAAAGCTAGAGAAGCTATTTCAATTCCATTTAGTTTCGGTAATGCAAAGCTTACGATATTGATGCTTATTGCAACTGAAAGAATAGCCATAAAGACGTAAAAGACGCCCATGAATTGTGTGCTACCCATAGAATCGCCCATTAGGGCAATTATAAAAGTTCCGATGAGCCCTAATCCAATACCAATAATCGTATTTCTATTTGATTTTCCCTTGAAGAATAGAATTGCTAGAACTAATGTGATACTCGGTAGCATTGCATTTAGCATGCCTGCCATTGAAGAGTTAATAAGGGTTTGAGCCTTTGCAAAGAAGAATGAAGGACCAATATTACCTGCTATACCTGAAAGTAATAAGGGTCCAATATTTTCTTTATTAAGCTTTTTAAAATTCTTGAAAATTAGAGGCAAGAATAATATAAAGGATAAGAAAACTTGAAATGCAGCAACCTGGCTATGAGTAAAACTCTGAAGAGCAATTTCTCTCAGAATATATGGGCTCCCCCATATAAAAGAAACTAAAAGGAGTAGTGTCCAGTTTTTGTGTTTTGCTTGCATAGTCTAGTTGTTGAATAACCCTTCGTCTAATTAGTCTTTATCTTCTTCGAAAGCTTTATACTTTGCAGTTAGAGATGCAATCATTTCGCTAAATGAGCTAACTGCTGCAAGTGTATCTTTTGATACTTCTTTCTTCTGAAGGCGAAGCATTAAAATACCGTAAAGAGCAGTCAAGCAAAGTTCGACGTCATTGTTCTCTTCTGTTGCTTGAGATTTGGTTCTAAACTCAGCAATATGACCAGCAGATTTTTGGAATAATGCGATATAAGCACTGTCTTTTTTGTTGTTAAGCAAGTGCATGTGAAAATCGAATAGCTCGTCAATATTGTTTTTGATGATTTGTAGATGACCTTTTTCTTCGACCTTCTCAACCTTCATCATTTCAATTAAATTTTCGTACCACTCTTTAATCTCAATATTTTTCTCTTCTGGCTGTTGAAAGTGTTGAAGAACGGCTTCTGTTATTAAACCAATATCGAATTTGTACGCTCTAATAAGGTCCTCAATTTGCCACATGTAAAGGATATATTCAGCTAAATTGGTCTTTCTTTTTTCTTGTGCTATAATCATCTTTTTGGTCTAAAATATGTTTATTAATTCGTTTAGAATATCTGCTTAATCGATATCTTTAAGCTTGTCAATCATACGTCTATCGTGCTTGGTTGGTCTACCAATACTTCTATCTCTTTTTTCAAAGCCAAAGGTTTTGGTTGCATCGAGTAAATTGAGTTGATCTTGAGCGGTAACATCCTTTACAAAATCGACAGCTAACTTGGCCGACATTCTTTTTCCTGAGATATCAAGAACTTTATATGATCGAGTTATTGGAGGAACTCTAAGGTCGATAGTCTCATTTAATCTAACCTCTCGAGATGGTTTTATAGTAACACCTCCAATTGTAACTTTTCCTTTCTTACAGGCTTCAGAAGCCATACTCCTTGTTTTGAAGATACGCACAGCCCACAGCCACTTGTCAATTCTAACTTTATCCATAGTATGTTATCTATTTTGTAAGGAGTAGAAATTTATCTAAATTTTATTCTGCTGATTCCGTAGATTCTGCTGATTCGTCTTTAGGTTTTTTAGGTTCCTTTTTAGTATTGTAAGCTGTCATTGTACGTTGTACTCCGATCGTACTCATGCCTTTAATCATGTTGATACAGATTTTGTATAACTCGGGCAGTTTTTCAATCTCCTCTTCAGACCATTTGCCTAATACGTAATCAATTTGTTTGCCACGGCTAAATTCAGCTCCAATTCCAAAACGAAGGCGAGTATAGTTTTGATGACCTAAGGTTTCGTTGATATGTTTTAGGCCATTATGTCCTGCATCGCTTCCTTTTGATCGTAAACGAAGTGTTCCAAATGGAAGGGCCAGATCATCTACAAGAACCATCATATTTTCAAGAGGAATATTTTCCTTTTGTAGCCAGTAGTTTACTGCCTTTCCACTAAGGTTCATGTAGGTGCTAGGTTTCACAAGAATGTAGTGTCGTCCTTTGAATTTGTATTCAGCAATGGCTCCGTAGCGCCCATCTTTGAATTCGATTTTTGCCACTTCGGCAAGAGCATCCAAAATTCTGAAACCAACATTATGACGGGTGTGAAAATATTCAGGTCCAATATTTCCAAGTCCGACAATTAAGTATTTCATATCAGCGGTTTTTTCTGAATTGTTGGCTTTTTCTCTTTTAAATAAATCTGTAATAAACTTAAACATGATGCTTATAATTTGAGCAGAAGAATAAAGGCCAATTTAATCAATAGTTTTTGATCTTTTATACTTGATTTACAAGTTCTGATCTAGAATGAGAAATGAAATTGTAAATTGGTTTTAAAAATAAAACTCCCAAGCACGATGGCTTGGGAGCTTGTATTTTATTAAAGTAGATTGTTTTAACAATCTCACAATGTTTACTATGCTTCTTCCGAACCACCAGCCATTGCAGCAGCACGAGCAGCTCTTGTTAGTTTTACCTGAACAACTACAGCACTCTTAGAGTTTAATAACTCAAGTTTGTCAAAAGATAAAGCACCAACTTGGATACTCTTACTTAATCCTAGATCAGTTACGTCAATTGAAAGAGACTCAGGAATATCCTTCATCATAGCTTTCACTTTAAGTTTTCTTAGGTTTACAGCAAGTTTACCACCTGATTGTACACCAATTGCGAAACCTTCAACTTTAACAGGAACCTCAACTTCGAATGCCTTATCTTCAGTTACCTGGAAGAAGTCAACGTGAAGTGCCTTATCAGATACAGCGTGAAACTGAACGTCTCTCATTACTGCAGTAAATACTTTACCATCAACATCAAACTTAATGATGAAAGTTTCTGGAGTGAAAAGTAATTTGTTAAGTGCTTTTTCGCTTACTGCAAAGTGAATATTTTCTCCACCACCGTAAAGCTCACAAGGAACTAATTCTTCTTTACGTAAAGCTTTAGTTGCTTTTTTTCCTAAATCTGTTCTTAATGAACCTTTTAATTCTAAAGTTTTCATTGTACTTTTTTTGTTATGCTACTCAATATAAAAATCATTACCCTTGGTAAGCAGGCTCAATTCATATCCCATCACACGATTATAAATAGTTTTACCAAAATTCGACGCAAATATATTAATTAAATAATAAAATTCGAGCTAATTGACTCGTTATTATAAACATTAAGGATAGTTTTTGCGAAAATATCAGCAATTGTTAATGTTTTAATCTTAGAAGAAACACCAGTCACTTGGATAGAATCTGTGAAAAGAACTTCTTCAAGTGCTGATTCTTCGATTCTTTCGTTAGCAGGACCAGAAAGAACTGCATGAGAAGCAATAGCTCTAACGCTTAATGCTCCTTTATCTTTTAGCATGTTGGCCGCTTTTGCAATTGTACCTGCTGTGTCAATCATATCGTCAACAATAACAACATTTTTGCCTTCCACATCACCAATAGCAGTCATCTCACCAACTACATTCGCTTTTTCTCTACTTTTGTGACAAATAGCAAGACCAGCATTCAAAAACTTAGAATATGCATTTGCTCTTTTACTACCACCCATATCAGGAGAAGCAATAACTAAGTTTTCTAGATTTAATGCTTTGATATGTGGCAATAATACAGATGAACCATAAAGGTGATCAACTGGAATATCGAAGAATCCTTGAATTTGATCAGCGTGTAAGTCCATTGTCATAACACGATCTACACCAGCAGCCATTAATAAGTTGGCAACTAGTTTTGCCCCGATAGCAACTCTAGGACGATCTTTTCTGTCCTGACGAGCAAATCCGAAATATGGCATTACTGCACAAACCTTATAAGCTGATGCTCTTTTGGCAGCATCAATCATCAATAAAAGTTCCATTAAGTTGTCAGCAGGTGGAACAGTAGACTGAACGATAAAAACGTGAGCTCCACGAACAGTTTCTTCGTAAGCAACCTCGAACTCACCATCGCTAAAGTTAACGATGCTTGATTTACCGATTTCTAGTCCGGCAGCTTTAGCAATTTGAGAAGCTAGTTTTTCACTCTTTGAACCTGCGAAAATTTTAATTGGGGCATTCATAATTTGGCTGTTTTTTACTGGTGTTGTAAGTGATATTAGTACACTAATTATTGAATTGTATGAAACTCTTTAATCTGCACTATAATAATGATGGTGCAAATTTAAGAATATAAACTTGTCTTTTATAGAAATATGAAAGCAAATATTGTATTTGTTCTCTTGTAATTGAACGACTTAATTGGTCGTTGTTTATAATGAAAAAAGAAGATTTCGGCGTGAAATCTTCTTTGTTCATGTAAGTTTTAGATGGTGACGGTTTTATTAGTTTCCTCAATAAAATTCAGAATTTCGTCTTGTCCCATTCCGGTTGAAGCTGAACTGATGACATATGGAGGCATTTCTTCCCATCTTACCAACATTAGTTGTTTATATGCTTCAACATTATCAGCTAATTTTCTCTTGGTTAGCTTATCAGCTTTTGTAAAGATGATTGAAAATGCAATGCCATTACCATTTAACCATTCCATAAAGTTAAGGTCTATTTGTTGCGCTTCATGACGCGAATCTACCAAAACGAAAAGGTTGATTAAGTTTTCACGACTTTCGATATAACTATATATGATTTTACTGAAACCACTTTTTAAGTTTTTTGAAACTTTTGCATAACCATATCCTGGAAGATCGACCAAATACCAATCCTTATTAATTAAGAAATGGTTGATAAGTTGGGTTTTTCCTGGTTTTCCTGAAATTTTCGCCAAACTTTTGTGATTAGTTAGCATATTAATCAGTGATGATTTCCCAACATTCGAACGTCCAATAAATGCGTATTCAGGCTTATTTGCCTTTGGGCATTTTGTTACGTCGCTGTTCGAAATTATAAATTCGGCTGTGTTGACCTTCATGTTTTCTATTTTTTTACTTGGCAAAGTTAATCAGAAACTATCTTAATCGAAATATTGACTCTTAAATATTGATTGACTTCTCATTTTTTATGAAGAGACATTGAATTTCCGCTATAACTTTATGCCTCAGGCTGAATAAAAACTTCAAGCAATTTAGTATTCTGCTTAGGCGTTAGAGTCAAGCTAGTCAAACTTGCTGGGATTAAAATGGTTTCTCCTTTGACTAATGAAACTGGCTCTTCATCTTCAGTTTTTACATCACAATTTCCTTCAAGACAAATGTAAATGACGAATGAGTCAAGATTTACGTAATCATTCTCTATCGCTTTATTAAATTCTAAAAGGTTTGTTGTGAAGAATGGACATTTTACAAGCTCCGATGATTCATTAATTTTAGATTCAAAATCTGTTTTGTGCTTTTTTTCGTAAGTGTAATCCAATACTTCTTTGGCCAAATCAAGATGAAGCTCTCGTTCGTTTCCTTCAGAATCTTTTCTATTCCAATCGTGAATTCGATAAGTAATATCTGATGTTTGTTGAATTTCTGCTAAAAGAACACCTTTGCCAATAGCATGTATTCTGCCTGCTGGCAGATAATAGCAGCTGTCGGGTTGAACTTTCTCTCTGTTTATTAAATCAGATATAGTTCCATTTTGAATTGAATCAAGGAAAATATTTTTATCCATTGGACGATTAAAACCGATCATCAATTCAGCATCTTTTTCAGTGTCTATAACATACCACATTTCCGTTTTTCCATAGGCTTTGTGATTTTCTAAAGCGAATTCGTTATCAGGATGAACCTGAACAGATAGATCATCATTTGCATCAAGGAATTTGATCAGTAATGGAAATTCAAGTCCAAACTGCTCGTAAACTTTGTCGCCAACTAGTTCGCCCATATAGATCTCTATGAGTTCTTCTAAATCATTTCCTTCAAGAAAACCATTTTTCACTACAGATAGGTCTCCTTCCAAACCTGATATTTCCCAACTCTCGCCAGTCTTTATATTAGTATCGAATCCTTTATTAAGAATTGTATTTAATCGATTCCCTCCCCAAATTTTTTCTTTGGGAATAGCTGTGAATTTTAAAGGATATAAGCTCATAAGGACTTTTTTTTGAATATGTGATTTAAGTGAAATTTGATTAACTGATAATATCAAATCTCAGGATTGCAAATACAGTTCTTACTTGGCTTATGACTTTAAATGAAATTATTATTAGAAGTGAATGTAACCACTTAGAACAAATCGTGAAATCAAAAAAACAGTATAAAATTTGTATCTTTGCATTGCAAAACTAGTGCAAATTTATAATTTTTGATTTAAATACCATTTCACATGTTAATAATTGGAATAGCAGGGGGTACAGGTTCAGGTAAAACAACCGTTGTGAGAAAAATTATTGAGCGATTACCTAAGGGGGAAGTTGCCGTGTTACCTCAAGATTCTTATTATCGAGATAGTAGCCATCTGCCACTCGAGAAGCGTCAGGAAATCAATTTTGATCATCCTAATTCAATTGAGTTTGAACTACTACAAAATCATTTAAAGCAATTGAAATCAGGACTTGCTATCGACCAACCTATTTATTCATATCTAACTTGCACTCGATCTGAAGAAACTATTCCAGTTCGACCAACTGAAGTTGTAATTATTGAAGGTATTTTGGCTCTTACTCAACTAGAGTTACGAGATTTAATGGATATTAAAGTATTTGTTGATTGTGATGCTGATGATAGACTGAATCGTGTGATTAAGCGCGATATTGTTGAGCGTGGACGTTCGGTAGAAAAAGTTCTAGCTCGTTATGAGGATGTTTTGAAACCAATGCATTTGCAGTTTATTGAGCCAACAAAACGCTATGCAGATATTATTGTTCCCCAAGGTGGAAATAATCATGTCGCTATTGATATTCTCACTCAATTTATTCAAAAGAATTTGAAAGTGAGCATTTAGTTATTCACAAAAAAAAATAGAGTTTAAGAGGAGATTTTGTAATGATCTCCTTTTTTTATAGTTTTAATCTTCACTTATGATAAATTATTGATTATGCTTGATGATATTAAGATTGAAGATTTACTTTTTATTGATATTGAAACAGTTTCAGGAGAGTCCAGTTTTGACAAGGTAAGGCCAAAATTACAAGATTTATGGGAGAAGAAATCAAACTATTTTAGGGAGGAAGATCAAACTGCTTCTGATGTTTATGCAAGAGCAGGGATTTATTCTGAGTTTGGGAAAGTTGTTTGTATCTCAACAGGTATAATTATTAGAAGTGGAGATGAGAAACATTTTAAGGTTAAGTCTTATTATGGGCACGATGAAAAGAAGTTGCTTGCTGAATTTGGTGAGATGCTCGATCGTTTTTGTGTAAAGCCAAGTAAGAATTTATGTGCTCATAATGGGAAAGAGTTTGATTTTCCTTATATCGCTCGCCGAATGTTAATCAATGGATTAAAATTACCGAAAGCTTTAAATATTGCTGGGAAAAAGCCTTGGGAAATTAAGTTTATCGATACGATGGAATTGTGGAAGTTTGGCGATTATAAGCACTATACTTCTTTGGCTCTCTTATGCGAAATCTTTAATATTCCAACGCCTAAAGATGATATTGATGGCTCGATGGTAGGTCATGTTTATTGGGAGGAAGATGATTTGGAGCGTATAGCTATATATTGTGAAAAGGATATCTTGGCAACAGCGCAGTTGTTCCTACGATATAAAGGTGAGGACTTGATCCCAGAAGAAAATTTGGAAAGGGTTTCTAATTAGTATCATAATCTGTGCAATATTTTGCTTAATTTCGTGTTTAAAATAATGTAATTGAAATCAGTCTTGGTTTAAAAGCTAAAAATATAAATAAAAGGATGAAAAAAATAGGACTTAAAAGTTTAGGAATTCTTGCAGTATCTGCATTCTCAATTGCTCTTACTTCATGCGGTGGAAGTAGTGGTGGAGGCGAATCAGAAATTGATTTTGAAAAGGATAATTTAGTTGATAAATATTGGTTCGCCAATGATTTTGTATCTGATAATTACGATGAGGATGATGACCTGATTGTATATTGGTTTGCAAGAAGTGGAGACCTGATCAAGCAAGAATACGGAGGACGTGAAGAGAAAGAAGTCGGGACTTGGGTTTTGGATGAAAAGAAACTGGTTATTACTGATGCAACTTTCGCAAATGGAGAATCAATTGATTGGTTTTTACAAAAAGGGACTAATTCAACGAATTTAGTATTAAGTGCAAGCAATAGGCGTAAATTAAATTGTACAACAAGTCTTCCTGTTCTTAATGATGTTAAAGCAGATGTTTTTGTTGAGAGTTTGATTAATTCGGCAGGTGAGGAATCACGGTACCTGAAATGTAGAGTCACAGGTAAAAGTATTGAAAAGGCTAAAATGTTATTGAAGAATGGTGATAAATTTGATTTAGTGAAGACTGTAGAGGGGACGGAAACTGTTTTTGTATTAAACGAGGACGATATAAATAGATTAAAATCTGAATCATTCCCTTCAGAAGAGATTGTAAAATTTCATTTGAGTTTTGACAAGAATATTGATGTGAAACTTGTGGATGTTAATGACGATAATACCATTAAATCGTTAAAAGCTGAGCAAGATTATAATCAAGGAACTCATATTATAAAATGGAAAGCTATTGATGAAAAAGATATTTTTTATAATATTGAAATTTCAGATTTAGAGGGGGAAATATTATTTAGAAGTAACTCTATTTCTGCAGAAGCTAATGAGGAAATGGAAGTTAAGATTGATAAGAACTTAAACGAAGAATTTGGATCTATAGATGAAATTGAGGTTGGAAAGCAATATGAAATTAAAATTAATGGTGTAAAGTATGAGGAAGATGTTAGTTCTTCATCGAAGCACAAAGGGTATAATATTCAAGCGAAGACTGTTTTTTCATATGCAATATTTTGGTCTTAATTGATATGAAATGAATACAAAACAGCCGAATAGATGCTAAATCTATTCGGCTGTTTTATTTGGTATGCTTTATTAAACTTACTCCAAAATAAAGTAATTAACTGTTTTTACGAGCAAGTCAGCTTGTTCAGCATGAACCCAGTGTCCTGCTTTAGGAATGCTTGTTATTTCAGCGTAAGGAAATATTGTTCGTATTAGTTTGTGGTCATCGTCACAAATATAATTTGACTCTTCTCCTTTGATAAACAAAACAGGGAATCCTGTAATACCTTTCCCTTTCATAAACGAACTTTCGTCAATACCATCCATTATCTGTGGCAGATATTCGCTAATCGCTTTGATATTTAATTTCCATCCAAAGCTTTTGTCCTCATTTCGCTTCAGATTCTTTAACAAGAACTGTCTAACCTTTTCGCTTTTGATTTGATTCGTTAGCTCCTGGTTGATTTCAGTCCT
Source organism: uncultured Marinifilaceae bacterium (assembly GCA_963977525.1). Taxonomy (GTDB): domain Bacteria; phylum Bacteroidota; class Bacteroidia; order Bacteroidales; family Marinifilaceae; genus Ancylomarina. The sequence goes on along the minus strand of CAXBPC010000022.1, from coordinate 55,208 downwards.
CGATTTAAATAGGTTTAAATCAATATTGAATATAACAGAAACTAAATGCTCGTGATTAATTGTTTGAGGTGTGTAGTCTGATATTTTACTGTAGTTTTTAGGTGCAATATCAACCACGAGTAAACTACTTACTCTTTCAGGATAATCAACAGCAAAAAACATAACTGTTTTACCGCCCATGGAGTGTCCAAGTAAAACAGCTTTATTTATTTTATGATCGTCCATAAACTCAAGGAGATCATTTTTTAAGTCAAGATAAGTGTGCGAGTCAGCATGTGGTGAGTTGCCATGGTTTCGCTGATCGACTATAAAAACCTCGAAGTTTTTAGATAGCTCTTTAGCAATAGTAAGCCAATTGTCTAGACTTCCATATAAGCCATGAACGATTATTAAGGCTGGTCCTTCTCCAAGTTTTTTGTAGTTGAGTTTCATGACAGTTTTAAAATCTATAAAACCTGATGTGGAAATATAAATTTCCACATCAGATATTAAGGTTTATTTCAATTGACGTAAGTACATTTGAACGGTATTTTCCATCCCGAAGTATAAAGCATCAGAAACTAAAGCATGTCCAATAGATACTTCTGCAAGATTTGGAACATTTTCGTTGAAAAACTTCAAGTTCTCAAGGCTTAAATCATGACCAGCATTAATCCCTAAACCTAGTTCATTGGCTCTCTCAGCTGCAATGGCAAATAAGCGAACTGACTCTTTAGGATTGTTCGGATAATCCGTTGCGAAAGGTTCTGTGTAAAGCTCAATACGATCAGTTCCTGTAGCTTTAGCACCTTCAACATTTTTTAAGTTTGTGTCTACAAATATTGATGTACGAATGCCAGCAGCTTTGAATTTAGAAATTACTTCGATTAGGAATTCTTTATTATTCACAGTGTCCCATCCAGCATTAGACGTTATAGCCTCTGGAGGATCTGGAACTAAAGTTACTTGGTCAGGATTTACACTCAAAACCAAATCCATAAATTCTTGATTTGGGTATCCTTCAATATTAAACTCGGTAGTTACAATCTTTTTTAGATCTAACACATCTTGATAACGAATATGACGCTCGTCAGGACGAGGGTGAACTGTGATGCCTTCAGCACCAAATCTTTCACAGTCTAAAGCCATTTTGCAAACATTTGGAGTGTTGCCTCCTCGGGCGTTTCTTAATGTTGCAATTTTGTTTATATTTACACTAAGTCTAGTCATTTTATATAAGAATAATTGAGTTGCTAATAATATTAAACTCAAATTTATACTAATTAGTTACTTTGTTGATATGCAAAATTAGAAGTATTTCCTTGAAAAAAAACCTAATATGATTGCAAAAGATTTAATTTCTGATGTTGTTCCGGTTTTGAGAGAGTCTGATACAGGGCTTCAAGCTCTAAATTGGATGGAAATATTTAAGGTTTCTCACTTGCCTATAGTGAGAGATGATGAATTTATTGGGCTTTTATCGGATAATGATATTTACGATTTGAATCAAGCTGAAGAGCCAATTGGAACACAGAAATTGTCATTATTTAGTCCTTTTGTTACCCAAGAACAACATATTTACGATGTAATAGAAAAGGTATCACATTTAAAACTAACTGTGATTCCTGTGCTTTTAGAAGATGAGAAAACTTATATGGGCTTAATCACATTAAGTGATTTAATGCAATATGTCGATAATATTTTTGCAGTAAGTGAACCAGGAGGTGTTATTGTGTTAGAATTAAATTCTATTGATTATTCATTGAGTGAAATTGCTCAGATCGTAGAAGGTAATGATGCTAAAATTCTAAGTCTTTACATTAAATCTTCTGAAACATCTCGTAAGATTGAGCTAACGATAAAAGTTAATAAAACAAACCTTACTTCAATTATTCAGACTTTTCATCGTTATGATTACGTGATTAAATCGTCGTATTTGAGAGATGATGATATGCAAGATTTGCTTTTCGATCGTTATAATTCTTTCATGAAATTTCTGAACACATAATTTTGTGTGATTCAAAAGCCACATAGTCTTGTTTGGCTTCTCTATTCCCTTATATTTGTAATTAAGTTGGAATACACGCTATTCATCTTTCTTAAGATGAATGTTGAGCTTCTGCCTTATTCATTTATAATGAACATTTATTTTATTTTGAGATCATGAAAGTAGCCCTGTTTGGGAAGCAGTTTAGTGAAGAATTTCTAGATAGCTTTAAATTAATTTTAGATGAGTTCAATTCACATAAAGTTGAACTTTGTATATATCGCCCATTTTATGATTTTGTTGTAACTGATCTTGGGTTTACTCCTAATGTGTCTGAGTTTTTCTCTAAGCATTCAGATTTAGATAAAGAAGCTGATTATTTTTTTAGTATTGGAGGAGATGGTACCTTTCTCGATGCTGTGACTGTGGTTCAGGATTCAGGAATTCCGATAGTGGGCGTTAATAGTGGACGTTTAGGCTTTATGGCTGATATTGCACAAGATGAGATTCCAGTTGCAATCGCAAATATTCTGGAGGGTAATTTTTCAATAGAGGAGAGGACTTTGTTAAAGGTACAAACCGGAGATAATGGCTTGTTCAAAGATTTTAATTACGCTTTAAATGAATTTACAGTTCATAAGAAGGATTCAGCATCGATGATTACGATTCATACATACATTGATGGGGAATATTTGAATTCTTATTGGGCAGATGGTTTAATCATTGCAACACCTACAGGATCTACGGCATACTCTTTAAGTGTAGGTGGTCCAATTTTAATACCAAACACACAAAATTTTGTAATTTCTCCAATATCTCCTCATAACCTAACCGTAAGGCCAATTGTCGTGCCTAATCAGCAAGAAATTACTTTGAAAGTTGAAGGACGTAGTGACAGTTATTTGGCTTCATTAGATTCTAGATCGGTAAGCTTTGAAGCCTTAAATGAGTTAAAAATAAGCAAAGCAAACTTCAAGATTAAGGTCTTGAAATTAAATACTCACTCTTTTTATAATACACTCCGAAACAAGCTTATGTGGGGAGTTGATAAGCGTAATTGACTAGCTTTTAGTGGCTAATGAAAATGTTTGTGAACCGCGGTTAATTTTTGTTAAGACCCGCGGTTTTTTCATATTATATGCTACTTTTGTAGCTTATGATTGAATAATATCCGATACTTAGCGAACCTTATGTTCGAATAAGAAGAATTAAGTTATATAAACGAGTTTTTCATGTATAAATTTATTTTAGGGATATTATTCATTTTTGTTGGTCAATCAATATACGCTCAGAATTCATCTGATGTTGGCGTTATTGTTGGAACTAACTATTATTTGGGAGATATTAACCCTAAAAAGCAGCTTTACTCAAGCTCACCAACGCTCGGTTTCATGTACCGGTATAATATGGGGCCACGATATGCTTTGAGAACGAGTTTAAGTTTTGGAAGTTTAAAAGGTAATGATCTAGATTTTGATAATAAATATCAACAATCAAGAGCAGCATCATTTGAAACAGAATTGGTTGATTTTTCCGTACAATTGGAATTTAATTTTCAACCTTTCTTAGTGCCATTGTCAAGCAGGGCAAAACGTTTTTCGCCCTATGTTACAAGCGGCCTGTCGTACATTTCATCTAGTAGTACGACTTCATCTTTTGCTATTCCAATGGGGATAGGGTTTAAATACTTAATAGCTAAACGATGGACAGCTGCTGTTGAATGGTCGTTTAAAAAGAGTTTTACCGATGATTTAGATGGGTTAGAAGATCCAAATAAATTAAATATTGCAAACAAGTTCCACAACGATGATTGGATATCATTTTTAGGTGTAACCTTAACAGTGCAGTTGTTTAATGATCTGCAGTGTCATGCATACGATAGAATTGTAAAATAATATATGTTGATTACAGATAAGATCATAAAAGATAGATTGCCTAAGCATATCGCTATCATCATGGATGGTAATGGACGATGGGCAAAGGAGAGAGGTGAGCATCGTATTGTCGGTCATCAGAATGGGGTAGAAGCCGTTCGACAAACAGTTGAGGGTGCAGCTGAACTTGGTATATCTTATCTAACTCTTTACGCATTTTCCACTGAGAATTGGAATCGTCCTAAGGATGAGGTTTTAAGTTTAATGTCATTACTTGTTGATGCCATCGAACATGAGACGCCAACTTTAATGAAGAACAATGTGCGATTAAAAGCAATTGGAGATCTAAGCACTTTGCCTGAAGAAGTAAAGTCGAAATTAGATGGATCAATTGAAAAAACTGAAGTTAATACAGGTTTAACTTTGGTGTTGGCGTTAAGCTATAGTGCACGATGGGAAATTATCGATGCAGTTAAGCAAATAGCTCTTAAAACAAGAAATGGAGAACTTTCAATTGAAGATATCGATTCGTCTTTGTTTGAAAATCATCTTACAACAAAGGGGATACCTGACCCTGAATTAGTGATTCGAACAAGTGGAGAACACCGAATTAGTAATTTTCTGTTGTGGCAAATAGCCTACTCTGAATTCTATTTTGCAAAATTGTTTTGGCCTGACTTCAATAAAGATGAGTTGTGTAATGCAATTTTAGATTATCAAAATAGAGAAAGACGTTTTGGTAAAATTAGTGAGCAAGTAAATAATAAGTAAGAATTAACTATTCAATTAGATAATGATTAAGCGATTAACTTTCCTCTTTTCTCTTCTTATAAGTTTAAGCACTTTTGCACAAGAAGCCGATACTATTTATAATCCAACAATGGACTATGCCTCACCTAAGAATTACGAAATTGGTGGCGTTACTGTTTCTGGAATTAAACATCTCGAAAGTGATGTATTGAAACGGATAGCAGGCTTAAAAGCTGGTGAGAAAATTGATATTCCTGGAGAAAAAATAACTAGAGGTATTCAGAAGCTTTACAAACAAGGTCTATTTTCCGATATTGATGTTACAGCAACTAAACTTATAGGTGAAAAAATATTCTTGAATATTCATCTTCAAGAGCGTCCTCGTTTATCTAGTGTTAACTACGGAGGTCTTTCAAAAAGTGAGACAACAAAACTTAAGGAGAAGTTGAAGCTGATGAAAGGGATTCAGGTAACTGATTTCTTGCTTAATAATACTGAAATTGTAGTTGAAGATTATTTTAAAGAAAAAGGCTACTATAATACAGATGTAAATATTGTACAACGTGATGCTGCAGATGAGGAAAACAGTGTTGTTATAGATATTCTAGTAGATAGAAGTAATAAGATAAAAGTTCGAAATATTTTTGTTGAAGGGAACAACGCTTTTACTACAAAGAAGATTAAAAATTTCATAAAGAATACCAAGGAGAAGAAATTGAAAAACTTCTTGAAATCTTCTAAGTATATTGAGGAAAAGTGGCAAGAGGATAAGGTTGCTTTGATTGATAAATTTAATGAAAAAGGATTTCGTGATGCTTTAATTATCTCTGACAGTGTAGTAGAAGTTGAGGATGATCGTGTAGATATTTATTTGAAATACAAAGAAGGGAATCGTTATTATTTTAATAATGTGACTTGGGTTGGTAACACTGTATATAACTCATTCCTCCTTGATCAGTATTTGAAACTAAAGAAAGGTGATACGTATAATAAGACATTATTGGATGAGAGGTTATCAAGCGATGATGATGCAGTAAGTAATCTTTATTTGGATAATGGTTATTTATTCTTTAACGTAAACCCTGTTGAAACTGTTATAGGGACAGACTCAATCAATATTGAGATGCGTATAATAGAAGGGAAACAAGCTTATATCGATCGTGTAAATATTATAGGTAATACTAAAACAAATGAACATGTTGCTAGAAGAGAGCTTTATACTTATCCTGGTGAGCTGTTCAGGAAGAAGGATATTATTCGTTCAGTACGTGAACTAGCTCAGTTAGGTCATTTCGACCCTGAAGCAATTAATCCAGATATTAAACCTAAACCTGAAAGTGGGAAGGTTGATATTAATTATGAGTTAGAAGAAAAAGCAAATGACCAGATTGAACTTTCTGGAGGTTGGGGAGCTGGTATGATTATTGGTACTGTAGGCTTGAAATTCTCAAACTTTTCTATAAGAAATATCTTCAATAAGGAAGCTTGGAGTCCACTTCCAACTGGTGATGGACAAACATTGAGTGTTAAAGCTCAAACAAATGGATCTTATTACAGTTCTTATAGTCTTTCGTTTGTTGAACCTTGGTTAGGTGGTAAAAAACCAACATCATTAAGCACCTCATTTTATTATTCAAAGCAGTCAGGATATAGCAGTTCATATAGTAGATATAACAGTCAGAAACCGAATAACGACCAACAGCAGGAAGTTCTGGGTATGAGTGTTGGATTGGCAAGACGATTAAAGTGGCCAGACAACTATTTCTCAATATATAATGAAGTTAGTTATCAGAACTACCGATTAAAGGATTGGGACTATTATTTGATTAATAATGGAACATCGAATAACTTTAGTTTCACAACTACATTGTCTCGAAGTTCTATTGATAATCCATTATATACCAGAAGAGGTTCTTCTTTCTCGTTAAGTATGAAGATCACACCTCCATATTCTTTGTTTGATAATATCGATTATTCTCGACTAACAAATAGCGATAGAGATCAACAGGAGAAATTCAGATGGATTGAGTATCATAAATGGGTGTTTAATGGAAAAATGTTTTCTCCGATTTTGAAATCAACAGATAAATTAGTTTTATATACTGGAGCTGAATTTGGATATTTAGGCCATTACAATAAAGATAAACGATCACCTTTTGAAGGATTTGAAGTTGGTGGTGATGGTCAGTCAGGATATTCATTGTATGGTAGCGATAATATTGCTATACGCGGATATGGTAATGGTTCATTAACACCAGTAGCTGCAAGTGGTCAGCGCTTAGGAGGTAATATTTACTCTAAGTTTACTGCTGAAATTCGTTATCCATTATCTCTAAGCCAATCGGCAACAATCTATGCTCTGGCATTTGTCGAAGCAGGTAATGCATGGTATGAGTTTGAGGACTTTCAACCGTTTAATGTTAAGCGTTCTGCTGGTGTTGGTATGAGAATCTTCTTGCCTATGTTTGGATTGCTTGGTATTGACTGGGCTTATGGGTTTGATGAGGCGGCAATAGCTGGTGAAAATGGAAGTCAATTCCATTTCGTAATAGGTCAGCAATTTTAGTGAATTTTAATTGATTATAAATTGGAGCGTTCCTTATTTATTTTAAATATTTAATTAGTAAATTCGGTACTTTCAGAACTAGATGTAAGCTTTGGTAGCTTCTACTCAAAACATCTCTTAATCGAGAAAAATCATGATGAAGTATTTAATATTTGTATTAAGTTTTTTTCTGTTTAGTCTTTCAAGTCTAAGTGCTCAACAGCAGAGATATGGATTTGTAGATACGTCTTATATTCTTGATCATGTTCCTGATTATAAATCTGCACAAGATCAATTGAATGAGTATTCTGCAAAATTGCAATCAGAAATTGAAAGTGTCTATTTAGAGATTAAGAATTTGCATGCCAAGTTACGTAAAGATCAAGTTTTTTTATCTCCTGAATTGAGATCTAAAAAAGAAAAGGAGATTCTAGCGAAAGAAGCTTTGGCCCAAAAATTGCAGAGTAAGTATTTCGGACAAGAGGGTGATCTTTATAAAAAGAGGCAAGACTTGGTACGTCCAATTCAGGATGATATCTATGATGTAATTAAGGAAATAGCAAAGGCTGGTAATTATGGAATGATTATTGATAAAGCTAGTGGACCAACTATAATCTATAGTAATAATAAATTCGACCTTAGTGATAAGGTACTTTATAAATTAGGAATACGAGTAAATAAACAATAAAACGATGAACTTGACTTTGGCAATCAAATGCTAAATCATATTCAGATCTAAAAAAGAAACCAAATGAAAAGAATTTTAAAAGTTACTTTATTAGCTGTAGTGCTTTTGACTAGCGCAAATACTTTTGCCCAGACTCTTAAATTAGGCCATATTGATTCTTCTAAGCTTCTAGCTATCATGCCAGAAAGAGATGCTGCTCAAAAGCAAATCGAAACTCAAGCTAAAGAATTTGAAGCTCAAATGAAGTCTATGCAAGCTGAATACGAGAAATTGTATCAAGCTTATATTGCAGAAAGAGAAACTTTATCAGAAGCTTTACGTGCGGATAAAGAGACAGAGATTCAAAGCTTACAAGGCCGTATGCAACAGTACGATCAATTTGCACAAACTGGTATTAAAAAAGCAAAGCAAGATCTATTGAAACCTATTTTTGACAGAGCTTCTAAAGCTATTAAGGATGTTGGAGAAGAAAACGGTTTTACTTACGTTATAGATTTAAGTACTGGAGTTGTTTTGTTTAATTCTGCATCTAGTATTGATATTATGCCACTTGTAAAAGCAAAATTAGGTATTCAGTAGTATTGCTTTCATAAGTAAATAAAATATTAGAAGGTAGACTTAATGATAAGTCTACCTTTTTTCGTATTATTAATTGAAAGTTATGTTAAGTATTTCTTATTGTATGAATAATATATTAAGTGTTATGACTTTAGAGAAACGACCAATTGGGGTTTTCGATTCTGGTTATGGAGGTTTGACAATTCTTGATGAACTAATAAAGCTAATGCCTGAATATGATTTTATTTATTTGGGAGATAACGCACGTGCACCGTATGGAACACGTTCCTTTGATGTGATTTATCAATACACCCTTCAGGCAGTAGAACAATTATTCTCAATGGGATGCCAGTTGGTCATCTTGGCATGTAATACTGCATCTGCAAAAGCATTAAGAACTATCCAGCAAAAAGATTTACCTCTTATTGCACCTGATAGGCGTGTTTTAGGTGTTATTAGACCAAGTGTAGAGGAGTTAGGTTTGTTGAGCCAAACAGAGCACGTAGGTATACTTGGAACATTAGGGACAGTTCGATCTGAATCGTACTTAATGGAGATTGCTAAATTATATCCAAGTTTTATCGTTTCACAAGAGTCGTGTCCTACATGGGTTCCTTTAGTTGAGAATAGAGAGTATGATAATGACGGTGGTCGCTACTTTATAAAAAAGCATATTGACTCATTATTATCAAAGGATGAAGATATAGACTCTATTATTTTGGCTTGTACACATTATCCGATTCTAAGGGAGGAAATAGAATCTATTTTACCTGATCATATTAGGTTAATTTCTCAAGGAGAAATTGTTGCCCGTAGTTTAAAGAATTACTTGGAAAGACACCCAGAAATGGATCAAGTTTGCTCGAAAACAGGAGAGATTAAATTTTACACCACTGAATATATTAGTGATTTTGAAGAAAAGGCAGGAATCTTCCTAAAACGAAATCTGAAAGCACAACATATTACTTTACAGTAGTTAGTCGTGTGCAATTTTTAAACTAATCACACACGATTTAACCTCTGGACTATTTATACCAGCTTGCATACATTGCATATGAGTTAGCAATTCTGTTAATTTCCCCTTCGAGTAATTCAGGACTAAGTTCTTTTATTTTTTTAGCAGGCGATCCTGCATATACACTTCCTGACTCAACATGAGTCCCTTTTGTGACAACAGCACCAGCAGCAATAATAGCATTCGACTCGATAATCGCATCGTCTAATACAATTGCACCCATTCCTATTAAAACGTTATCCTTAATTGTACAGCCGTGAACAACTGCATTATGTGCTATCGATACGTTATTACCTATGTTTGTTGGCGATTTTTTATAGGTTGCATGAATTGTAGCATTATCTTGAATGTTTACATTATTACCAATCTTAATGTAATGCACATCTCCTCGAAGTACTGCACTAAACCAAATACTACATCCGCTACCCATCTCAACATCACCAATTACACTTGCGTTAGGTGCTAAAAAACAATCTTTCCCAATTTTGGGAGATTTACCTTTTAAATCTATTATATAAGCCATGACTTAATTTCTTATTTAGTTTGAATTTAAATACAAATTTAATTAAAAAATGCATCCTAACTCTAAATGCATAGTATTGATTGTATTTTTTTGAAATGTATATTTTGTTTAGGATTGAAAAATTAGGATGTATTTATGTGTTATTAAATTATTAAGATTTGAGCTTCCATAACTATTACGACTTTATAAGACCTCAAGTTGAAACTATCTATTGTGACTGCTCTTTATTCAGTAGAAATGTTGTATCAATTAATTTATTGCAGGTAAGATGTATGTCATATAACACATTTGATCTTGGGCGTTTTTTTACTGGTTAAGTTGGATACATAATGTTTGATAATTTCAATGTCTCTTTCGAGATTGTTTACATATTTGATAAGTCTATCTAGTTTCTTGTTCATAAGTATGATAGGTTGATTACTTGAATAGAATACTCGTTTCTTCACATGTTTCATAATAAATCTGCTCTTCAAGATTTCTATGTTACATTAAATAAGAATTTTTTTTGTAAAACATTAAAGGTGTTATCGAATATTATGAATTTAGTTTGATGATTTAAGTTTTTTTCACACTTTTGGTTTCGCTAAAAATCACTTTTCATTTCAGAAAAGAGCTGAATCGACCTGAATTAAGGCTTTGTAGAGATTTGATCTGTTATTTTGAGCGAATTAGGGATGGTTTGTTTTAGCTTATTGCTGAGCAAACTAAATAAATAGAATTAACCACTAACTAAAAATTCATGAAAAAACTATTTTCGATGGCAATCCTATGTCTTATAGGATTGCAAGGCGTTCTAGCGCAAAGTGGAGAGGTTTCGGGGGTTGTTACATCTGCTGATGATGGACTGACCATACCTGGAGTTTCTGTAATTATTAAAGGTACTACTATCGGAACAACTACCGATTTCGATGGTAAGTACACTATTTCTGTAGAAGAAGAAGGACAAACTCTTGTTTTCTCTTTCGTTGGAATGAAAACGATTGAAATGCCAGTAACTTCTAATACCATTAATTTGGTTATGGAGTCTGAATCAATTGGTATGGACGAAATTGTTATTACTGCTGTTGGTATCAAGCGTTCACAGAAAAGCTTGGGCTATTCTGCAACAAGTGTTAAGAGTGATGAGTTTAATAAAACTTCTCCGTCTAACATTATGAATGGTATTCAAGGTAAAGTAGCCGGTGTTCAAATTTCTTCTTCATCAGGTGCCCCAGGAGCTTCAACAAAGGTTGTGCTTCGTGGTTATTCATCTGTTGGTGGTAATAATCAGCCTTTGTATGTTATTGATGGTGTACCTATGAATAATAGTACTGCTGGAACAGGTTCTTTAAATGATGCAGTAGACTTTGGTAACAGAGCTGGTGATATCAATCCTGACGATGTAGAGAGTATGACTATTCTTAAAGGAGCTTCTGCAACTGCTTTATACGGATCACGTGCTGCCAATGGTGTAATCATGGTTACAACTAAATCAGGTGGTAAATCAGATAAGTTAAATATTTCTATTTCATCTACTGTTGATTTTTCACAGGTAGCTAATCTTCCTGATTTTCAAAATGAATTTGGACAAGGTTGGGATGCCGTGTGGAGAGGAAATGAGAATGGATCTTGGGGGCCTAGATTTGATGGTAAGTTAAGACCTTGGGGAAATGTTGTTGACGACTCTCAATTAATCAAACCATTTTCAGCTCAGAAGAATAATGTGAAAGATTTTTTTGAGATAGGAAAGACCTACCAAAATTCTATTTCTGTAAGTGGTGGTGGAGATAAAACAACTTTCTATGCATCCTATTCAAATGTGAGTGCTGATGGATTCATTCCCACAGATGCTGATGAGTACACTAGAAATACTTTTGCATTGAAGGGGACTCATAAAATTACTGAGAAACTAAAAATCTCTGCTTCTGTAAATTATGTTGCAAAAACTGCAAGTGCTGTAGCAGTAGGGCAAGGTATGCAAACAGGTGGAGAACCTTTAATGGGTGAAATATGGCAGTTGCCTCGTGATTTCAGTTTGGTAGATGGTGAAGATTTTAATTCAAAATTTTATAATTATGAAAACTTTTACACACCATATGCATCTAACCCATACATGTCAATTGGAGAGAATTCAAACTCACAGAGAGAGAATCGTATTTATGGTAATGTTGGTTTAACATATGAACTAACTCCTGAAATATCTTTGTCTTATAAATTAGGTACTGATGTTGCTAATACGCATATCAAGCAATCTTCTACTGCCTTTAGCTATAAAGGGACCAACAATTCTTCGAAAAAGGATATTTTGGGTGGGCAGATGGAAAAAGAAAGATATAACTCAGAAGTAAATTCTGACCTTTTAATTACTTTCAAGAAAGATTTAAATGAGGATTTTAACCTTAATTTAATTGGTGGTTGGAATGTGAATCAAAGAGATTTCCGTTCTTCTTACATCCTTGTTAATAATCTTGATATCCCAGGTTTTGATCACATCACTAATAGTGCATCAACACCAGAAGTTGGTTATTATGAATCTCAAAGAAGAATATATGGTGTTTTTGCTTCAGCTGACTTAGCTTTCAGAAACTATTTATTCTTAAATGTTGTTGCTCGTAATGACTGGTCTTCGACATTACCATCTGATGATAATTCATTTTTCTACCCTGGTGTAGGTCTTACGTTTATTGCGACAGATGCTATTCCTGAGTTGAAAAAAATCTTCACCTTTGCAAAACTTCGTGCTTCATGGGGTAAAACGGGTAATGATGCTGATCCATATTCTTTAGTGAATACCTTAGCTGAAGGTAATGTGAGTTTAGGTTTTGGGGATACTAAATTCCCTATGACTAACCCTTTAACTGGACAGAAAGTTATGTCTTGGGAAGTTTCTAATAATTTGAAAAACCCAGTTCTAAAACCAGAGCTTACTACTGAAATTGAACTTGGAGCTGACTTGAGATTTTTTAATGGCCGTTTAGGTTTAGATGTTGCTTGGTATAAGAAGAATACAAAAGATCAAATTACTGCGGTTGATCTACCATCATCTTCAGGTTATACTAGTCGTATTGCTAACTTGGGTGAGGTACAAAACAAAGGTATCGAAGCAGCTTTGTCTGCAACACCAATAAAAGGTAAGTTTACTTGGAATACTTTAATCACTTTTACTAAAAATGATAGTAAGGTGATCTCATTGTTAGATGGTATTACCAAATTAGACCTTGCTCCTTTAAATGGAATTGAATACAGAGCTGAAGTAGGAAAACCGCTTGGAGTGTATTATGGGCAAGATTTTGCGCAAGATCCTAATGGAAACATTGTTGTTAATCCATCAAATGGATTGCCAAATGCAGCAACTGATAATGTTTACTTCGGAGATTCTAACTACGATTTCACTATGGGTATGAACAATTCTTTTAGCTATAATGGATTTGATTTGTCATTCTCTTTGGATTGGAGACAAGGTGGTTTGATGTATTCTCGTACTGCTTATTATATGGCCTTTACGGGTAATGGACCATCTACTACTTATAATAATAGAGAGACATGGATAGTACCAGGTTCTGTTGTTGATAACGGTGATGGTACTTATTCTGAAAATACAACACCTATTGCTGCTGATGACTTAGATAGTCAATTTTGGACACTTCCAGGTATGGATAGAGCTAGAGTTGTTGATAAATCATTTGTTAAACTTCGTGAATTAACTTTCGGTTACACAATTCCTAAGAGCATTACTTCTAAATATAAAATGGATCGTGTTAATATTTCAGTTTATGGAAGAAATTTACTTACATGGAGAGCTGCTGAAAACAAATTTGTTGACCCAGAGTCTACAACATTTGGGAATGACCTATCCTCAGAATACGGAGAGTATGCAGGTATGCCTTCTTCTCGTAATTATGGAGTTAGTTTGAAAGTTAATTTCTAAGGATAAAAAAAAATAGAGATATGAATAAAAAATATATAAGCGTAGCCATACTTTTGGCTCTGCTAAGCCAACTTTTCGTGGCTTGTGAGAAGGATTACCTAGATGTTAATAAAGATCCTAACTTCCCAACAGAAGTTCCTGGGTATGTTATTTTTCCAGCAGCAGTTATGTCTACTACAGGTACATTAGCGACTCGTGTAGGTGTTACCACTGGATTATGGTCTCAGCATCTTACTCAAAGTAATGTTGCCAACCAATTTAAAGAAATTGATCAGTTTAATTTGAATTTTGCTGATTATGATGGTGCATGGAGAGAGTTTTACTCTGGAGCATTAAATGATTATTTAACTATCAAAAAATTTGCTGAAGCTGATGAAGATTGGTCAATGTATTTGATGGCTACTGTTATGGAAGCTTATACATACCAGTATATGGTCGACCTATGGGACAATGTACCTTATTCTGAAGCAGGTGTTGAGTTTCACCCTGTATTTGATAAAGGAGAAGATATCTATAATGGCCTATTGGCTTCAATTGATCTTGCTTTGTCGAAAGAGGTTTCTGATTTTCCAGCTAACCTAGCTAAGTATGATATGGTTTTTGGTGGTAACATCATGCTTTGGAAACAATTTGCGAATACTCTAAAACTAAAGATGTATATCCGTATGTATGATGCTAAGGAATTAGTTGCAAAACCTGCAATTGAGACTTTATTAACTGCAAATAATCTGTTAACTTCTGATGCAGGTATTGTATCTTTTGAAGATGCCGACGACCAAAGAAATCCTTTGATGGAGTACAATTTTTATGGTTTGAATACAGGTAATAATTTAGTAGCTTCTAAAACGCTATTAAGATATCTTCAAGTTAATAGTGATCCACGAGTAAGCGAATTTTTCGCTACAAATGATGCTGATCTTTATGCAGGTCTTGCTCAGGGAAACTATACAAATACAGTTGTCAAGAATGGTGAGTTATCTTTGATGAAATATGTTCCAACGAAACCTTTCTTCTTTATTTCTGAAGCTGAATGTTATTTCTTACAAGCTGAAGCAATTTTGAGAGCTGGTGGAAATGCTAAAGAAATGTATGATCTTGGTGTTGTAACTGCATTAAACCAATATGAAATCGCTACAAGTAATGATTTTGTTGCTGTAGGTGGTGCATATGAATTTCCATCTGCTGGTAGTTTTGATGAAAAACTTGAAGCAATTATTCAACAAAAATGGGTTGCCCTATATCAAGGTACTAACTCAACTGAGGCTTATATCGAACATGTTCGAACTGGATATCCTACAGAGAGTGTATTACCTTTTGGAGACGAAAACGGTTATGTTTATGGCCAATTTACTTATCCAGTGAATGGTGTTTCTTCTGGGGTATATCCTAAACGTTTGCCTTCTTCTAAGGATGAAAATCAAAATAATCAGAATGCGGATGAATTAGTTGATGCATTTCAACCAGTTTGGTGGAACAAATAGTACTGAATTTTTATACAAGAAATTATGAAGAAAATAAATTATATCATTGGAATCTTCTTGTTAGCTGTGTTTAGCACTGCTTGTGATAAGGACACAGAGGATATTTCATTTGTTACAGATTACGCTGTACTTACAATGACAGGTGATGCTCTAACTGTAATAAACAAAGGAGATAATTATACTGAACCTGGAATCATTTCGATGATTGGTGAGGAAGAAGGAGAAGTTATTACTGAAGGTAATGTTGATGCTAACGTCCCAGGGATTTATAAAATCGAATATAGTTCTGTAAATGTTGATGGTTTTTATGCTTATGCAACAAGATATGTTATCGTAATGGATCCTGCAACAACAGCTGGTAACGACTTTACGGGTACATACGAAAGAACTTTTTACGGTTCAGCTAAAAGTGGTACATACTCAGATTGGGTACTAACTGATACACCAGGTGTTTATACTGTAACTGATGTTGGTGGTGTTGATGCTGATGATTATGAATATGATGCAACTGTTTATAATGTTACGGCTAATCTTGTTGTATTCCCAGTTCAAGCTAATGCAAAGGGTGGTACCTTTTATGCTACTTCTACGAAGGGTGGAGATACTCCAGATCTTATTGAAATGAGTACTGCAGGTAAGTACCTATGGAGTGTTAAAGGTTCTGGATATGGTACAAACCTTAGAACATTTGAAAGAAGATAATGTTTGTTAATTATTTTAAGTAAAAAATTATGAAAATTAAAGATATAAAAGTTTTACTGTTTGTATTTTTATCATTACCACTGATGTTTACATCTTGTGATGAAAATGATAAGAATGATGGCATCGATTTCTTAGAAAACGATGGCACAAAAGCTGAACAATTTGCAGGCGACTGGTATGTTACCTATATTATGAATGGAGTTGTTGAAACTAGTAATAAGAGAATTCAAACTTTTAATACTGCTGCAAATGAATCTAATTCATTTTGGATAATGGATATGTCTTATTGGGGATATCAGCTTAAGTTGGAAGGTGAAAAAGATCTTACTTTCAAGGGAACTGATGGGCTTGATATTTCTCAATATAATTCAGATGCTGTTATTACAAATGGTAAAATCTTGATTGATGCTGCAAAATCTAAAACAGGAAATGTAACTGATAGTATTTACATGGAAGTTGTTTTTGCTAGTCAACCGGATGATACATATGTGATTTCTGGGCATAAAAGAACTAGATGGCCTGAGGATGATTATTAATAAATAATCACTTCTTTATTATATTTTGAGGGTGTCCAATTATTGGACACCCTCTTTTTTTTAACTTTTTTCTTACTTAATATCCTATCATCGCAAACCTTTGCATTTTCCTCAAAAATTCTTTTTCATTTTCTTGCCTAGGTTCCGGTAATCATTACCTTTACCCACTGTTGTAGAACATGTGTATTAAGAACTGTTCTAAAACAGAGACCCAACAAGTAGAGTTAAAAACTTGGTTGAAAGTTTGTAAGGATTCATGATTTTTAGATAGGTTCTGTTCTTTTTGAAAGATTTTCATCCAATTCCCCATGCTCTTGAGCGGAATTTGATGTTTTATAATCATAGATTATTAATATCGAATTATCGATAGTCTTTCTAGATGAACGTTTATAATCACTTCTTTCCTTTTGACCAAATTTTAGGCTTTATATCAATAAAACCAAGCAACTTAACAAACTTAGAATTTAACTCGAAGTTAAATCAAACAGTCATGAGTCAAAAGACAAAAATTATTGAAAGAGAAGAGGTTGTTATACGATTTTCAGGTGATTCTGGAGACGGTATGCAATTAACAGGGACACAGTTTTCTGATACTTCAGCTTTATTTGGAAATGATGTTGCAACTTTCCCTGATTATCCAGCAGAAATACGCGCTCCACAAGGTACTGTCGGAGGTGTGTCTGGTTTTCAATTACATTTTGGACATCAAGAAATTTATACTCCAGGTGATTATGCCGATGTATTAGTTGCTATGAATCCTGCGGCATTAAAAGCCAATCTTAAGTGGGTAAAAGCGAGTGGTACAATAATCGTAAATGAGGATAGTTTTACCGATAAAAACCTTGAGAAAGCCGGTTACGATTCAGATCCTTTATTGGATGATAAGCTGGCCGACTATAACCTAATTAAGGCTAAGGTTACATCACTTACACGCGAGTGTTTAAAAGATTCTGGACTTGATCAAAAAAGTATTCTGAGATGTAAGAACATGTTTACTCTAGGAATGGTATATTGGATGTTCGATCGCCCATTAGCTCACTCAGAAGAGTTTATTGAGAAAAAATTTAAGAAGTATCCATTAGTTGTCGAAGGCAATAAGAAAGTACTTAAGGCGGGTTATAACTTCGCTAAAACAATTGAGGCTTTGCCTTATAATTATAGCGTAGCACCTGCGAAAATCCGTAAAGGAACATATCGTAATATTACAGGTAATAAAGCTACAGCTTGGGGATTAATGGCAGCAGCTGAGAGAGCAAATCTTGAGCTGTTTTGTGGATCATATCCAATTACCCCAGCTACTGAAATTCTACAAGAATTAGCTGCTCGTAAAGATCTGGGTGTAAAAACATTCCAAGCAGAGGATGAGATTGCTGGTATTTGTACTGCAATCGGAGCAAGTTTTGCCGGTGATTTTGCTGTAACTACGACATCAGGCCCTGGTTTGGCATTGAAAACTGAAGCAGCTGGTCTAGCGGTAATGACTGAATTACCACTTGTTATTGTAAATGTTCAGCGTGGTGGTCCTTCTACAGGTTTACCTACCAAAACTGAACAGTCAGACTTATTACAAGCGATTCATGGTCGTAGTGGTGAGTGTCCTATGCCTGTTATTGCAGCTAGTACGCCATCTGATTGTTTCCATTATGCATTCGAAGCTGGTCGTATTGCATTAGAGCATATGACACCTGTTATTCTATTAACAGATGGTTTTATAGCGAATGGTGCTGAGCCTTGGAGAATTCCTACGATGTCTGAACTTCCTGAAATTATTGCACCTATCGCAAAAGAGGGAGATGATTTTATTCCTTATGCTCGTGAAGAAAAGCGATTGAGCCGTAGATGGGCTATTCCTGGTACAAAAGGCTTAGAGCATCGTATTGGTGGACTTGAAAAAATGGATGGTGATGGTACTGTTTCTTACATTCCTGAAAATCATCAGGTGATGAGTGATATTCGTAAAAAAAGAGTTGAACTTGTTTCTAATAATATTCCTGAACTTAAGGTTAAAGGGGAAGAGGAAGCTGACGTTCTTGTTGTAGGATGGGGTGGAACTTATGGTCACCTTACAACTGCAGTTCGTGAACTACAAAAGGAAGAAAAGTCTATTAGTTTAGCTCATTTCAATTATATTTTTCCACTTCCTAGAAATACAGCTGAAATTTTCAGTCATTATAAAAAAGTTATTGTGTGTGAATTGAACGATGGTCAGTTTGCTGAGTATTTGAGAAGTTCATTTCAAGATATTAAGTTCGAACAGCACAATAAGTTGATGGGATTACCATTTACTGTGGTGGAATTAAAAGAAAGATTTAACCAATTATTGGAGGATAAATAAGTCATGGCTGGTACAGTATTAAACGCACCTAATATTAAGAAGCTAAGTGCTAAGGATTTTAGAAGTGATCAAGAGAATCGCTGGTGCCCTGGTTGTGGTGACCATGGTATATTAAATTCTGTTCAAAAGGCAATGGCTGAAATGGAATACAAGAAGGAAGATTATGCCGTTATTTCTGGTATTGGTTGTTCTTCTCGATTCCCGTATTATATGGATACTTATGGTTTTCATACAATTCACGGACGTGCTGCTGCAATTGCATCAGGAGCTAAATGTGCCAATCCAGATCTTGAAGTTATTCAGGTTTCTGGTGATGGTGATGCTCTTGCAATTGGGGGGAATCATTTTATTCACGCTGTCCGTAGAAATATTGATATGACTATTCTTCTCTTTAATAATGAGATTTATGGTTTGACAAAAGGGCAGTATTCTCCAACATCGAATCAAGGAATGGTGACAAAAACATCTCCTTTTGGATCAATTGAAGAGCCTTTTAAACCTGCTCAGCTTGCACTTGGAGCACAATCAAAATTTTATGCACGCTCTATTGATACGAGTATTAAACTAACAACAGCGGTTGTTCAGGCTGCTTCGGCGCATAAAGGAACATCTATTGTCGAGGTCCTTCAGAATTGTGTGATTTATAACGATGGAGCACATGCTCTGGTGACTGATAAAGCGACAAAAGAAGAATATCAGTTAATAGTGGAACATGGTAAGCCAATGATCTTCGGTAAGGAGAAAAATAAGGGCTTAATCATGGGAAGTAATGGTAAACTTGTTGTAGTTATTATTGGTGAACACGGAATTGCCGAAGAAGATGTACTTGTTCATGATGCTCATTCTGAAGATCCTCATATGCATTGGTTGCTATCTAGTATGATGGCTCCGGAGTATCCTGTAGCTTTGGGTGTTATTCGTGATGTAGATGCGACTTCTTATGACGAAAAAATGGTTCAACAAATTAAAGATGTGAAAGCTATATCGTCAATAAAATCTATGGATGATCTACTAAATAGTGGGGATACTTGGGTGGTTGACTAGTTGAATTATAGAATTCACTTAGATATAATCCTGTTTGGTTTAATACCAAAACAGGATTTTTTTATGATTTTCGCTTATGAACCCTTATTTATAGAGGATTTCTAGCTCCAATTGTTAATTGTTTATTATTTTCATCCGTTAAATACTAAGCTAAAATAAATATGGAAGAGATTGCGATTTCGAAAATATATAAAAGGAAGAAAAATGATAGAGATATCTTCCAAGAGTTAATGCCTTTTAAGGTGAAGGAGATCCTTCTTGTTGCGACATATTACGATTCATATACTATTGTAAGAGAAGGACAATTCTCGGATAAAATTGTTGGTGAATACCTCCAACTTAATCTATATACGGCTCCACGATTCACTAGTGTGACGACTAATGAAGAAGCACTTAGTGCAATGGATGAGCGTAACTTCGATATTGTCATACTTATGGCAGGACTTGATAAAGAATCGCCTTTGGAACTGAGTAAGGAAATCAAAAAGAAACAGCCTGATTTGCCTGTACTGGTTTTGGTAAATAATAATAGCGATTTAGCTTATTTTGATAAGGCTGCTGATAAAATCAAGAATAATATCGAAAGAGTATTTGTTTGGAATGGATCGACTAAGATCTTTATGGCCATGACCAAATACATTGAAGATAAGATGAATCTTGAACCTGATTCTAAAGTTGGTGATGTTCGTGTTATGTTATTGGTTGAGGACTCCGTTAAATATTATTCTCGATATTTACCTTTGTTATACACATCGGTCATGACTCAGACTCAGAAAGTGATTTCTGATGAAGATGATATTGATGAGATGCATAAAATTCTTAAAATGCGTGCTAGACCTAAAGTGATTTTGGTCAGTAGCTACGAGGATGCAGTTGATATCGTAGATAAATATTTAGAAAATCTTCTTTGTGTTATTTCTGATGTTCGTTTTGCTCGCGATGGTAAATTAAATGACGATGCAGGGGTTGATTTAATTTCATATGTGCAGGATAAGCGAATGAGAATTCCGTGTGTGATGCAATCGCACGATACGGATAATGCTATGCGTGCATTTCAGGTAAATGCCGATTTTATCAATAAAAACAGTGATACCTTAGCCTTAGATATTTTCAACTTTATTCACTTGAAACTCGGCTTTGGAGACTTTGTTTTTAGAAACCAGAGTGGTACTCAGGTTGCAATGGCAAAATCTCTTGAAGATTTTGAAGAGAAATTAAGGTATGTACCAGATGAGTCATTACTCTATCACTCTAAACGTAATGGAATATCAACTTGGTTAATGGCTAGAGGTGAGATTAATATTGCTAAAAAACTTCGACGTTATCAGATATCGGATTTTAAAACAGTTCGTGAATTGCGTCAGTTTTGCCTAGATGTTTTTGAAGCTTCTCGACTTAAACAATTAAGAGGTCGAATAATTAAATTCAGACCTAGCTTAGCAAATTCAAATCACTATGTCATTCGTTTAGGACGTGGATCAGTAGGTGGTAAAGGGCGTGGGTTGGCTTTCTTGAGTAATTTTACGGAGAATATCAGTTTCCAAAAGCTGATTAAAGATATAAATATCACAATTCCAATAACTGCGATTATTGGAGTTGATGAGTTCGATAATTTCTTAGAAGCGAATGATCTTCTTGAGAAAGTTTATAATGAAAAGAGCTACGATGAAGTTAGAAAGCAGTTTATAGAGGCTCAATTATCTGAGAAGCTTCGCAAAAAGCTTCGTCAATATCTTGAGAAAATGAATATGCCATTGGCTGTTCGTTCGTCAGGATTGTTTGAAGATTCACTAATGCAACCTTTTGCAGGTGTTTATGCAACCTACTTATTGCCTAATAATCATGAGGACTTTGAAGTTCGTTATGACGATTTAGTAAAAGCTATTAAAATGGTGTATTCTTCAATTTTTACACCAGAAGCAAAAGCGTATTTCTCAGCTGTCGATTACAAGATAGAGGAAGAGAAAATGGCCGTGATTCTTCAAGAGGTTGTAGGGCAAGAATACAATGGTAAATATTATCCGAACATTAGTGGTGTAGCCCAATCATTCAATTATTACCCATTCTCTTATATGAAGCCTGAAGATGGTTTTGCTGTATTAGGATTAGGTTTGGGTAAGTATGTTGTAGGCGGTGAGAAAACACATCGTTTCTGCCCTGAGTATCCAAAATTACAGTTAGCTTCTATTCAAGATCAAGTAAAAGATTCTCAGAGTTATTTCTATGCAATAAACATGGAATCTGGGAAGTTGAATTTACTTGAAGATGGAGAAGATGCTGCAACAAATAAGTATGACCTTTCTGTAGCAGAAAAGGATGGTAATTTATTGCATTGTGCATCTGTATATGACGGGCGTAATGATAGAATTGAGCCAGACTTGAACTTAAGAGGTCCGCGTGTTGTCGATTTTGCTAATATTTTAAAATATAACCAGATTCCATTAGCAAAGACTTTAAGTATTCTACTGAATATTTTTAAACAAGCAATGGGAGCGCCTGTTGAGATCGAATTTGCAGTTGATTTATCTAAAGGAAAGAATGGTTTACCTACTTTTAATTTATTACAGATTAAACCACTAATCCGTCAGGAAATGAGTGTTGAAATCGATATGAAAAAGGTAGATAAAGAGAAGCTTGTTTTATTAGCTGACAAAGGAATGGGGAATGGTAAGATAGACCATGTACGCGATGTTATTTACATGGATCTTAGCAAATTTGATAGAATAAAGACTGAGGAAATGGCTGAGGAGATAGCTATTCTAAATCAGAAAATGAAGGAGCAAGATAGAGAGTATGTTCTTATTGGTCCTGGTAGATGGGGAACTAAAGATAGGTTTACAGGAATTCCTGTTCTTTGGTCGCAAATTTCTAACGCAAAAGTTATCGTTGAACAAGGTCTTGAGGATTTTCCTTTGGATGCTTCATTGGGATCACATTTTTTCCATAATGTAACATCAATGAATGTTGGTTACTTTTCTGTAAAATCAAATTTGGAAACTAGTTTTGTAAAGGAAGATATTCTGAACAAACAAGAGCTTATTGAACACCAACATTACTTTAAACATGTCCGTTTTGCTGAACCTTTAGAAATATTAATGGATGGTAAAAAACAAATATCAGTTATTAGCTTTAAGTAGTTAAGACCATATTAGTTTATATAAAAAAAGAGATCTCAAATAGTTGAGATCTCTTTTTTTTTACTTGATCCTAAGATCAGAATTTAGACTTATGCTTGGTATGAATCTACACCAAAAGTTTCCATTTTGCGGTCTACTTTTTTAACTAAACCTTGAATGACTTTACCAGGACCAACTTCAGTGAAAGAGCTAGCTCCATCAGCAATCATGTTAACCATTGTTTGAGTAAAACGTACAGGAGCAGTTAACTGAGCAACAAGATTTTTCTTGATTTCTTCTGGATCAATAACTGGTTTAGCATTTACGTTTTGGTAAACAGCGCAAGTAGGTGTCGAGAATTTTGTGTTTTTGATAGCTTCTTCAAGCTCAACACGTGCAGGCTCCATCAATGGAGAGTGAAATGCACCACCAACTTTCAATGGCAAAGCTCGCTTAGCACCAGCTTCTTTTAATTTCTCACATGCAACTTCAATACCTTTCATGCTACCAGAAATAACCAATTGGCCTGGGCAGTTAAAGTTTGCAGGAACCACAATTTCTTCAATCTCAGAACAAATTCTTACAACGGTTTCGTCATCAAGACCGATGATAGCAGCCATAGTTGAAGGCTCAATTTCGCAAGCTTGTTGCATAGCCGTTGCACGTTGAGAAACCAACTTTAATCCATCTTCGAAAGAAAGAGCTCCATTAGCAACAAGTGCAGAGAATTCACCTAAAGAGTGACCAGCAACCATTTCTGGTTTGAAATCATCACCTAAAGTCTTAGCTAAAATAACTGAGTGAAGAAAGATAGCTGGTTGAGTAACCTTAGTTTGTCTTAGATCTTCATCAGTTCCGTTGAACATTAACTCAGTAATGTTGAAACCAAGAATCTCGTTAGCTTTATCGAATAATTCTTTACCTAGTTCAGAGTTTTCGTATAGGTCTTTACCCATACCAACAAATTGGGCGCCTTGCCCTGGGAATACATATGCTTTCATAGCTTTCGATTAGTATTGATACTTATCAATCGTTAATTAGTAATTATATAGTTTTTGTAGAGATCAGTCGAATAAATTCTTCGCGTGTAGCGACTTTTTCGAAAGCTCCAGTAAAATCAGAAGTTGTTGTTGTTGAGTTTTGTTTCTGAACACCTCTCATAGACATACACATATGTGATGCTTCAATTACAACTGCTACTCCAAGAGGTTTAAGCGTATCTTGAATGCAATCTTTAATTTGAGTTGTTAATCTCTCCTGCACCTGTAAGCGACGAGAAAAAGCATCAACTATACGAGCAATTTTACTTAGACCAGTAATGGTTCCATCAGGGATATAAGCAACGTGAGCTCTTCCTACAAATGGAAGCATGTGGTGTTCACACATCGAATAAACTTCAATGTCCTTAACGATTACCATCTGACGATAATCTTCTTTGAACATTGCGGACTTTAGAATCTCTTCTGGTTTGATATGATAACCTTGTGTAAGAAATTGCATAGCCTTAGCAACTCTTAATGGGGTTTTTTCAAGTCCCTCTCTCTTCGTATCTTCGCCCAGAAGTTCCAATACCTTTTTGTAGTGAAACATGAGTTTCTCAGTCGTTTCCTGGTTGAATTTTTCTATTTTTGTGTAACCTTTATTTTCCGTTTCGTTACTTGAAAATTCCATCTTATATTTTGTGTTTAAATACTATCGTTCGATAAAATTCAATTGATATCCTTTTCTATTTAGGTCTATCAATTTATCAGCTTAAGCTTGCAAATTTAGGTATATTTTTTGTCGATTAAGCAAATTTAGGAAAGCTTTGTTATTGCTAAGTACTTGCATCTATGGATATTTTAATTGTTAGTCCCACTTTTATCTCTTTACAAAAATTTATTAGTCAACTCCAATTGATTGATAATTATGGGAAAAACTATGCTCGATTTCAATTAGCTGAAAACGAATTTGATATTCTAATATCAGGATATGGAGGCAGTATTGCTAGTCACTGGATAAATAAAGCCATTCAGCGTAAGAATTATGACTTGGTTATTCATATTGGAAGATCATATGCCTTAAATGATAAATCGGAGGTAGGGAGTCTAGTAAATGTCATAGATGATTATTTTGGAGATATGGGTTTTACTTTCGATTCGGGCTTTCAGTCATTTTTCGATTTCGAACTTACTTCTAAGAACGAAGTTCCTTTTAAAAATGGAGTTCTTGAAAATTCTTCAGACTATTCAGAGATATTAACCTCATTCCGAAAAGTAAGTGGAATGACATGTAATACCATTCCTGCGAATCTTTTTCAGATAGGAGAAATCTACATTAAAAATTATCCTGAGGTGATAAGTTCTGAAGGTGCAGCTGTTCTGTATGCCTGTTTAGAATCAAATATTGATTTGATTCAACTTTCATACGTTGCTGGAAATATTGAAAATGCAACCAAGAAATTAAGCATTGATGATCATGAAATTGAAACAATAACTTCTAACCTAGAAGAGCTATTGGTTAAGCTTTACCAGTTTCAGTTATTGAAAAGCTAGAATCTATTTGAACTTTATTAAAACTGCTTTCTTGAAGTAGATCGCTTGGAATATGCCTCTGGCAAGCATAAAAGATAGCATGGCAATCCAAAGTCCATGGTTTAAAAGAATATCCTTCAATGCCCAATAGACTGGAACGAAAATAAGAAGAGTAGCTGCCATCATAGTTTTTCGCATATAAACTGAGGCTGTAGCTCCAATATAAATACCGTCGTATAAGAATGAGGCAAAACTCAAAATCGGAAGTAGAATTAACCATTTCAGATAGGGGCTTGCAGCACTTATTATTTCTGTACTATTAGTTAGCATAGATAATATCCATTTCCCTCCCAATGCATAAAATACAGTGAAAATTAAACTGATTACAGTTCCCCAGATAAATAAGTAACGAACAGTAGTAAGGAAGCTTTTGCGATTTTGAGCTCCAACAAATTTTCCAACTAAAGCTTCTGCAGCATAGGCAAATCCATCCATTAGGTATGAAAATATGAAAAGGAATTGCAGCAAAAGGGAATTAACTGCTAGTATCGTTTTATTCGTACTTGCAGATTCTGTTGTGAAAAAGGTAAATACAAAAATGATACAAAGTGTACGAATGAATATATCCTTATTAATCAGAACAAAATGTTTCAGTTCTTTAATTTTTAATAAACCTTTGTTTGTCCAATACTTGAATAACCTTCTATAGTATCGCCAAATGAAAATTGAGGCTAGAACCAATCCACAGTATTGAGCAATTACAGTCCCTAATGCAACACCTCTTGCATCAAGATTCAACCCATAAACAAAATAGGCCGATAAGCTGATGTTGATTATATTACAGATGATGGCTATAATCATTGGGATTTTTGAATTCTGCATACCAATGAACCAACCTGTTAAAGCATATAGCGAAATAGTTGCAGGTGCTGCCCATATTCTGATATTATAATAAGAAAGAGCTATGTTTTCAACTGAAGTTTCTGAATCTATATAACTAAAGCTTAATAGTGCAATTGGTTTTTGAAGTAATAATATAAGGATACTACCAATTGCTGCAACGAGTAATGCTCTTCCAAGAGACAGGATACTTTCGTTTAAGTTCCTTGCTCCGTATGCCTGTGCTGTAATCCCGCTAGTGCCCATTCGCAAAAAGGCAAATCCCCAATATAGGAAGTTGAAAATTATACCGCCTAAAGCAATTCCTCCAATAAAATCCACTTCACCTAAATGTCCCATTAGTGCCAAGTCTACTATTCCTAGAAGCGGAATTGTTATGTTACTAACAATATTGGGTAGGGCGATATCTAATATTTTCTTATTCACTTTTCTGTTCCTTAGCTCTAATTCGCTGCGAAATTACAGAATTGACATGAGGAAAGGCTAAAAAGATTAAAGAAATTTTATTTAAATCTCTTTGATATAGGGGATAGAAAGAGTAAAATAGTTTTGCTGGATTAATTATTGAAAATAAAAGATAAAAAAGTCTTAAAATATTTGGAAGAGATTCATTTATAATATAGATTTGTTTTGTTATTGAAAACGAGATTAAATAAAAATAGTCAATTTCAATAATTTCTTTTACTGATTTAAACTGTTAGAATATGAGTTTTGAATTACCTAAATTACCGTATGCATATGATGCTTTAGAGCCACATATTGATGCAAGAACTATGGAGATTCACCATTCAAAGCATCATGCTGGGTATACTAATAATTTAAATGCAGCAATTGCTGGTACTGATCTTGATGGAAAATGTATTGGTGAGATTTTAGGACGTGTTTCAAGACAATCTTCTGCGATTAGAAATAATGGTGGAGGTTATTATAATCACGATTTGTTTTGGAAGCTAATGTCACCTAATGGAGGTGGAGAGCCTACTGGTAAATTGCAAAAAGCTATTAATGACACATTTGGTGGATTTGAGCAGTTTAAAGAAAAGTTTTCAAAGGCAGCTGCTACGCGATTTGGTTCAGGTTGGGCTTGGTTAGTAAAACTATCTGATGGTAGTTTGAAAATTTCCTCCACACCAAATCAAGACAATCCGTTAATGGATGATGCTGAAGTAAAAGGAACTCCAATTCTAGGATTGGACGTATGGGAACATGCTTACTATTTAAAGTTTCAAAATAGAAGACCCGATTACATTTCAGAGTTTTTTGAAGTGCTTAATTGGGAGGAAGCGTCAAGGCGCTTTCAGGATTAGTTTTGTTTATTGTTTTTTTGATTTTGGGATCGACTTTCGAATTTATTCGAGAGTCGATCTTTTTTTTGCCTTATTCAATAATTATGGTGAAATTAGGGTAAATCAAATAAACAAAATTATGAAACATGAACTTCCCCTGTTACCTTATGCACTAGATGCGTTAGAACCTCTTATTTCTAAAAGAACTCTTGAATTTCATTACGGAAAACATCATCAAGCCTACGTCAATAATTTAAACAATTTGATAGAAGGAACTTCTTTTGAAGATGCCGATTTAGTTGATATTATTCTTAAATCAGATGGTGGGATTTTCAATAATGCAGCTCAAGTTTTCAATCATACCTTTTATTTTATGGGACTAAAACCTAGAGGAGGTGGAAAGCCAAGAAATAAATTGAATGAAGCCCTAGTTTATACATTCGGTTCGTTTGAAAAATTCAAAGAAGAATTTTCGAAGGCAGGAGCAACTCTTTTTGGTTCTGGTTGGGTTTGGCTAGTAGCTGATTCAGACAACAAACTGAGAATTGTGAAAACGGCAAATGCAGAGAATCCTCTTTGCAATAATCTGAAACCTATTATGACTTTAGATGTATGGGAACATGCTTATTATTTAGACACTCAGAATGCTCGTCCTAAGTATATCGAGAATTTCTGGGAGTTGATTGATTGGGAATTGATAGAGAACCGATTTGAAAATTTATGATGAATTAATTTGTATTAAAAATAGAGCTGTTACTCGTGTAGCAGCTTTTTTATTTTAGATTTGTATATGCTTATAATATTTATGAGTTAATTATGCGTTCTATTTGTGTAAAGGAGTAAGTGTTTATAGCTTCCTTATTTATTAAATAGAATGAAGCTCTTGATGAAAAGTAATATAATGCTTATCTTAAAAAGAGCGTCGAGAAGATCAATTTTATTAGAAAAAGTGTACTGAATTTAAATTTCAATCGTATAATAAGACAGGATTCGAATGTTAAAAGAATTAGTGTTAAAAAATAGAAGTTACCGTCGTTTTTATCAAAACGAAATTATTGAGAAAGATAAATTAAGGCAATGGATTGATTTGGCTAGACTTGGGGCTTCTGGAAGAAATGCACAGAGCTTAAGGTATGTGACCGTAACAAATAAAGATTTGTGTAAACAGGTTTTTGAAAATTTAGCTTGGGCTGGTTATTTGACTGATTGGGCTGGACCAGCTGAGGGAGAGCAACCAGTTGCATATGTCATCATGCTAAATGATGAACGTTTAAGTAAGAATTACTTTAGCGATGATGGAATTGCAGTTCAAAATATGATGTTAGGAGCTGTTGAAGATGGATATGGGGGTTGTATTCTTAGAGCCTTTAAAGAGAAAAACCTTAGAGAATTATTAAATGTTTCTGAAAATTATTCAATCATTCAAGTGGTCGCTTTTGGTAAGCCCAAGGAGGAGGTTGTTATTGAGGATATGAAAGATAATGATATAAAGTATTGGAGAGATGAAAATGGTGTACATCATGTGCCTAAAAGAAAGCTTGAAGATCTTGTAATAAATGAATTTTAGACTAAATACTTTGCCTTATGAGAAAATTAATATTTTGCTGTGCTATAATTTTAGCTTTAATTTTTTCGAAAGAGATTAAAGCTCAGAGATATAATCTTGATTCTATATTTTTTACTGGAGCTGTAATGGATCAGGCTAGTTTTAAAGGTTTGCCATATGCACATTTAAATGTGAATAAAAAACGAGGTGGCACAACTAATGAGTATGGAAGATTTTCTATTTGGGTAAACTCTGGGGATACTATTAAGTATTCATTTGTTGGTTACCATGATGTAAATGTTGTTGTTAGTGATAGTCTGCAACAGGAAGATTATCTATTTGGAGTATTTCTGTCTAAGGATACTATTGCACTACAGGAAGTTTTAATTCTGCCTCGTTTTGGTGATTTTAAAGAGGCATTTATGAATGCAAAAGTAAATACGCCAGAGTATGTTCGAGCAAAAAATAATGTGAATTCAGCAACCTATGAAGCTTTAACAAAAAGACCTGCTACTATGGATGCAAAAGCAAACACAGATTTGCTTATTAAAAATCATGTAAGTGCTATAGAAAATAAAACAATGGTACCTACTGGAATGACTGCAGGAGTAAGTACAACACGAACCTTACCAGAGCTGAAGAGATTGAAACGTAAAAAGAAGATGAAAATATCTGATGCAATGGTAACGGATGATGAAGTTAAAATTCTTCAGCAAATGTATAAGTATGGTGTAAAAAAGGAATAAAAAAAAGCGGTGATTTTATCACCGCTTTTCTTTTGTATTAGCCTCTGCTAAATAATGCTTTTATTATCAGCATAGCCATTTTTGGATTTTCTTTAAGTCTACGAGTAGAATATCCAAACCAATCTTTTCCAAAAGGAACATACACTCTCATTTTGTGTCCTTTATCAAGGATTGATTGTCTGAGTTCAGGTGTTACACCATACAACATCTGGAATTCATAGTTATCCTTAGGTACATTATACTTTTCTATCAAATCATATGCTGGCTGAATTAAATTCTTATCATGAGTAGCTATACCTGGATAGATACCATTCTTAAGCATTAAATCAAGATCTTTGATGTAGTTCTCGTTGATTTCTTCATATTTCTTATAAGCAACCTCAGCTGGCTCTACATAAATACCTTTACACAATCGGTAGTTAAGTGCTGTTCCATTTTGCATATCCAACATGTTTTCCAAATCGGAATAAGTACGTTTTAGATATGATTGTACTACTAAGCCTACATTTTTAGGGAATTCTTTTCTTAAACGTCTGAACATATCAATTTCATTATCCACACATGGTGAATCTTCCATATCGATTCGTACGAAATTACCGTATTCTGCGGCTTTAGCAACTACTGTTCTGATGTTCTCATAACAAACTTCAGGATCGATTAATAAGCCAAAAAAGGTTGGCTTTACAGAATAGTTACCGTCAATTTTATTTTTTTCGAAAGCTTCGATAATATCCAGATACGCATCCTTATTTTCTGTCGCTTGGCTCAAATCTTCAATAAATTCACCTAAAAGATCTACTGTAACTTTTATGCCTTGTGCATTTAAGTCGATTGAAGCTTTTATCGCATCATCAATTGTTTCTCCAGCAATATATCTCTTAGAAAACATCCAAACTATCTGCTTTGGCATGTATGGCAGGGTCGCTGCTATCATTTTATTAAACATGTCTTGTGGTATTAAGGGTTAATCTTGGGTTTATTGTTGGCTAAAAGTATACATCATGTGATGTAAAAAGAATGACGTTTATCAGCTAATTCGATTGATTTCGAATAAGCTGATATTTTTTTCTATTAAAAGAAAAATCTATCTCAGAAATTTTTCCATTATCATTTAAAACTTATATTTGCTTGGCTTAAGTTAAAAGGGAATGAAATTCGAAGTTTTATTTATTTTGACTTGTATAAATAAGTACCTAAATCAATTAATATACGCTACTTTTGTCTACAAATATAATTTCAACGGAGATTACATTTATTGACAAATTTTTCTGATTAGAATTTCTCTATTCAGGTTGGCATTTAAAATCAAACAAGAAAACATGAAAAATCTATCTATTGTTCTTAATGCAGTTTTAATTGTTGCTGTTGGAGTTTTATTCTTTTTACATTTCTCCGGTGGAGATAAAACAGAAGTGAAAACCGTTGCTGGAGAAGGTGCTGTTGTGTATGTGAACACAGATTCATTATTATCGAGTTATAATTTTTCTGTCGATTTAAATGAGAAGTTTCTTAAGAAGCAAGAAGATTCTAGAACTGATTTTAATTTCAAAGCTCAGAAATTAGAAAAAGAAGCTGTTGATTTTCAACGTAAATTACAAAATAAAGGTTTTCTTAACCGCGATCGTGCAGAGAGTGCACAAAGAGACTTAATGGCGAAGAAACAAAACTTGGAGCAACTTGAAAGAAAATTAAGTGCTGAATTGATGGCTGAGCAAAATGAAAACTCTAAGCGTTTATTTGATAGTGTAACTAACTATTTGGAGCTATATAATTCAACGCATAAGTTTAGCATGATTATTAGCACAACTAAAGGTGGAACTGTATTACATTCTGCTAACGGTTTAGATATCACTAATGATATTATTGATGGCTTAAATGCTAGATATAAGATATAACACCAAAAAATATTGAATTAAAGGGCAGAGGCTAATAGCTTTCTGCCCTTTTTTTATCTTTGTAGCTGATATTGAATAATCATCCATATCAGACACATTGCAACAAGAGTTTAAAACATAGAAAGTAGACTGATGAGTTTCGCAGATAAATACCTTAAAAAGCAGCAAGCTTTTCCTGATTACATTAATAGTGAAGTTCCAGAAAACCTTGGACTTGTTGTTACAATTCCATGTTTTGATGAACCAGATTTAGTTTCAAGTTTACAAGCGTTATGGCTTTGCGATAGACCAAGTTTCAATGTTGAAGTTATTGTGATTGTAAATTCAGGCGAGTTGGCTTCTGATGAGGTGTTAAAGCAAAATGGCAAAACGATCTCTGATGCTAAAGAGTGGATGGCTGAGCATGAGGATGACAAGCTAAAGTTCTACTTGATTCATCAAGCTAATTTGCCTAAGAAGTCCGCAGGAGTTGGTTTAGCGCGTAAGGTAGCTATGGATGAGGCTGTGAGTCGTTTCAATAAAATTGGAAAGGCTAATGGAATTATAACAGGTTATGATGCAGATTCTTCATGCGATACCAATTACTTTACAGAGATAGAGAAGTTATTCAAAAAGTATCCCAAAGCGAATGGTGCAAACATCTTTTATGAGCATCCACTTGAAGGTGAAGAGTTCAGTGAGTTAATTTATAATTCCATTGCTCAATACGAACTTTACTTACGTTATTATATGCTTGCTATGCGATTTACTGGGCATCCTCACGCATATCATACGGTTGGTTCAAGTTTCGCTGTATCTGCCGATGCTTATATCAAACAAGGTGGTATGAATCGCCGTCAGGCAGGAGAGGATTTCTACTTTCTGCAAAAGATTATTGTATTGGGTAAGTTCTATGAAATTAAGCACACTCGTGTTATTCCTTCACCTCGTACGTCAGATCGGGTGCCTTTTGGAACAGGAAAAGCGATGTCCACTTTTGTAAGCGAAGGCATTAGCAATTATAAAAACTATAACTACGCTGCCTTTAAGGATCTAAAAATTTTCTTCGATAGAGTTGATGATTTTTTCGGAGTTGATCAAGATACTTTCATTAATAAGTTGATCGTTGAACTACCAGGCCCAGTTCGAAGTTATTTGAAGGAAGACAATTTTTTTGAAGCTCTAGACGAAATTAATCGGAACTGTGCTTCAATTGATACATTTAGAAAGAAGTTTTTTGGTGCATTTAACGCCTTTAAAGTTCTAAAGTATCTGAATAATGTACATGAGCAATTTATGGAAGAGGAAAGTGTGATTGTAAGTTCAAAACTCTTACTCAAAGATTTAGGTATAGCTACCAAAGGAATTTATTCCGCTAAGGAATTACTCAAAAAGTATAGAGAATACGAAAAGACATATTAGTATATAAAAAAGGTTGGCTATAAGCCAACCTTTTATTTTTAGAGATAGATTTGATTCTTATAAATCTTCAGGGAATTCTTTCAAGTTGGCTTGGTAGATTTTCATTCCTGTTTTAGGATCGTAGTTTGAACTCGGTCCTGCAATACAACCTCCTTCACAAGCCATAACCTCAATAAAGTTACCGCTAGTCTTACCATTCTTCGCAAATGCTTTTAGCATATTGATTTTCTTTTTGTCAAGACCATTAACGATAACAGGTTTAATATTAACGTATGGTTTAACTTCAAGAACAGATTGAGCAACCCCGCCGCTAGCAGCATAAGCACGACCATGATTCTTAATGCTACGATCAAGTTCAATGGGATTACCATCTATAATGATATGCCAACCTGCGAATAAGCCAGAAAGCTCTTCAAAAGTCATTACGAAATTAACATTAGGATCAGCCATTCCCTCACGACGTTTAGCAATACATGGGCCAATAAAGACGAATTTGGCATTTGGATACTGTTTCTTCGCCAACTCAGCTGTATAATACATCGGACTTTTAGTATGTGAAACGTATTGTTCCATATTTGGGATATGCTTCTTAACTGCAGAAACATAAGCTGGGCAACAAGATGTTGTCATGAAAGGAGCTTTATCTTCTAATCGTTCTAGTAGTTCATCAGCTTCATTTACTGTAGTAACATTGGCACCTTTTGCAACTTCAATTACATCATGGAATCCGAGCTCTTTAATAGCTCCAATTACATTTTCAGTTTTATATTTGAATTGGCCATATAGAGCAGGAGCAACTAAAGCAATTGTTTCCTGGTCAGATTTCAGAGACTTCATCACATCTATAATCTGAGAGTTCTCCATAATTGAACCAAATGGACAAGCTGTGATACATTTACCACAATCGATACACTTATCTTCATCGATTTGCTCTTTGCCATGTTCATTTTTAGTAATAGCACCTACTGGGCAAACATTTTCGCAAGGTACAGGCATAAATATGATTGAATGATATGGGCAAACATTCATGCAAATACCGCAGTTGATACAAGATTTTGGATCAATTTGTGCTTGACCATTTGCATTCCAACTAACAGCTTCTTTAGGACAGTTCATCATACATGGATGAGCTACACAACCCTTACAAAGGTTAGTTACGATATATGAATTTTGTACACAAGATGTACAAGCTTCATCTACGACGGTAAGAATTTTTTCTATAGGATTTTCTCTTTCAAGAGCCTCTGTTGCATATTCAGCTAAAGTTTTAAGTTCATCACGATCTTCTTCCAATTCACAACCCAAAAGTGGAATAAGTTTTTCTTTGATGATAACTCTTTCTTTAAAAATGCAGCAGCGATCAGAGTTTTCTCTATTTCTGGGAGCCATTTCTAGAGGTACTCTATCAAGGTTTGTAACAAGTTTTTCTTCGTTAAAGAGTTCAGCCATATTTGCTACTAAATCTCTTCGGATAATCATTGTATTGTCAACGTAAGCCATCTTGTTGTATTAGGTAGTTCTTGGTAAAATGATTTTGACGCCGCAAAAGTAGAAATAATAAGTCCTTTTTTATTGTAGGCTTTATATGTTATTTAATTATGTTTCAATTAAAATTTGAATAAAAAAGCTCGAATGTATCATTCGAGCTTTCTTTTTTATTTATTTTCGACGGCCTTCAAGCCAAGTTCTTCACCTTTTTTGAGCATGTATTGGTGGGCATCTTCATAGTTGTTCTGAATCTCACCATCGAGAATGGCATCTTTAATAGCCGTTTTAATATCTCCAATAACTCTAGAAGGAGAAAGATTGAATGTGCTTATAATTTCTTCTCCACTAATAGGTGGTTGGAAATTTCGAATGGTATCTTTCTCTTCAACCTCTTTTAGTTTAGTACGTACCAATTGGAAATTATCAAGGAATTTCTTGACTTTGGCTTCATTCTTAGATGTAATATCAGCCTCACACAAAAGCATTAACTCTTCAATATCATCGCCTGCATCAAAAAGTAAACGGCGAATAGCAGAATCAGTCACAATTTCTTGAGCAAGTACAATAGGTCGCATATGTAAGGAAACCATTTTTTGAACGAACTTCATTTTTTCATTCAAAGGCAGTTTCATATTCTTAAAGATCTTTGGAACCATTTTCTCGCCAAGGAAATTGTGAGCATGGAAAGTCCAACCAATGCCTTTTACGAATTTCTTTGTTTTAGGTTTAGCAATATCGTGAAGTAAAGCTGACCAGCGCAACCATAAATTATCCGAATGGGAGCACAAATTATCTAGAACCTCAAGTGTATGATAGAAATTGTCTTTGTGACTAATACCATTTCTAGTTTCTCTACCCTTTAATTTACCAAACTCAGGAAAAATAATCTGAAGTAAACCAGCTTCATCTAGCAATTTGAAACCAATAGATGGTTTTGGTGACATAACGATTTTGTTCATCTCTTCAACAATTCGTTCTTTAGAGATGATATGAATTCTGTCTTTATTAGCCTTAATTGCTTCGAAGGTTACATCAGAGATTTTAAAATCTAGTTGAGTTGCAAAGCGAATAGCACGCATCATTCTAAGTGGATCATCAGAAAAAGTGATGTTAGGGTCTTGAGGCGTTTTAATAATCTTGCGATGAAGATCCTCTACACCACCAAAAGGGTCTAGAAGTTCACCAAAATTATCTTTGTGTAAGCTTAACGCTAGTGCATTAATGGTGAAATCTCTACGTTTTTGATCATCATCTAGTGTACCATCTTCAACTATAGGATTACGTGATTCCCTTTGATATGACTCTTTACGAGCACCAACGAATTCAACATCAAATCCTTTATATTTAAGCATGGCAGTACCATAACTCTTAAAAATAGAGACATTCGTATTACCTGCTTTAGCAGCGACTTTCTTAGCTAATTCGATCCCGCTACCAATTACAACAACATCAATGTCTTTCGATTCTCTTTCAAGAAAAAGGTCTCTAACAAAACCTCCAATCACGTACGATTCAAGGTTTTCTTGTGTTACAATTTCAGATAATATTGGGAATATAGGGTGTGTTAAAAATCTCTTCACGTTCTTTTTTGTTTGTATTTTCATTCAGGAGTATATGCTTTATCAATAACCTTCAACTCCTTGAATCGACAAAAATACAATTATTTAGGATGATTCTAAAATATAAGAATAGATAATCAGTTGGAATGTGGGATTATAAAATTGTAGTGACTTCTATAAACTTTAGGCTTCTTTATAGAAGAGGTTTTTTTAACAAGTTTTTAAGAGAGCTTTTGGTCGGAATGAGATAGCTTAGCATTATTATTCAAGCGTATTTGAACACAATATTAAATCTGACTATTATGAGAAAATTAATAAGATATACTTTCTTTTTAAGTTTTGTGCTAATAAGCTTAGCCAGCTATTCGCAGTCGAAGGTGATTGCTTTGGATGACGAAAGTTTTAAGGAAAAAGTTTTCGATTTTGAGAAAGAAAAGGAATGGGTATTTAAGGGTGATAAACCTATAATAGTCGATTTCTATGCGACTTGGTGTGGCCCATGTAAACGAGTCGCGCCAATTTTGGAAGAATTACAAGAGGAATATGGCGATGCTATTCAAATTTATAAAGTTGATACGGATAAGGCAAGAGCAGTTTCGGCTGCATTTGGTATCACAAGTATACCTTCCTTTCTGTTTATTCCTGCTAAAGGACAACCTCAAATGGCCAAAGGGGCTTTTCCTAAAGCAACCTTCGTTAAAGCATTAACTGAAATTATGGGCGTAAATGAAATTACTAAAGAGAAATAGAGATTTATAAATCTTTAAATATGAGAGCACCCAATACAATTGGGTGCTCTTTTCTGTTTAATACATTTTTATACTATAATTTATTCCTTGTATCTTTGTTGATAATCATAAGTTTATGTTATTCTATTTTGAAATGAATTAGACTTGTATTTTAAGGAAATCAAATTACCTTTGCGCACAATACCAGTGGGGTGCCTTAAATAAACGGGCTGAGATTATACCCTTAGAAACAGATTTATATCGGTTTCTAACACCTGATCCGGATAATGCCGGCGTAGGAAATTGCGAAATTACGATTCGCCTGATATCTCATCTAAAGAACCTCATTGCAATATTTTTTTATCAAATGCTGACTATTCAGCCTAAAAAAACTTTATTGTAATGTCTACAATCAAATTCAATTCATTATTCAGAAAAGTAGCCATGCTACTCGTGTTTCAGTTTATCTGCTATGGTGCATTTTCACAAATCACTGTTAATGGTAAGGTAACTGACCAAAAAGGAAATCCTTTGCCAGGAGCAGCAGTGGTAATTAAGGGAAGTAGCTATGGTGTTTCTGCAAATGCTGCCGGAGAGTATACATTTGAAAACCTAAAACCAGGTTTTTATGAGTTTGTTGCAAGCTTTTTAGCTTTCGAATCTCAAACTCAAGAAGTGGACTTAAAATCAAATTTAAATCTCGATTTTGTTCTTGAGCATTCAGCGATTCTTGCCGATGAGGTATTGGTATCTGCAACTCGTGCTGATGCGAAAACGCCCGTTGTTGTGACAAATGTAAGTAAGGAAGAGTTGACTAAAAGAAATTTAGGTCAAGATATCCCGATGCTATTATCCTTAACGCCTTCATTTGTTACGTCTTCCGATGCTGGAGCTGGTGTTGGTTATACGGGCTTTCGAATTAGAGGATCGGATGCCAACCGTATCAATGTAACCATTGATGGGATTCCATTGAACGATTCAGAATCTCATGGCGTTTATTGGGTAAATATGCCTGACTTTACTTCTTCTCTTGAAGATATTCAAATTCAGCGTGGTGTAGGAACATCGACTAGTGGAGTTGGAGCATTTGGTGCAAGTATTAATATGCAAACCGAGAATGTGAACACACAGCCATATGCTGAAATTTCAAGCTCGACAGGTTCATTCAATACATTTAAGAATACGCTTAAGCTTGGAACAGGTCTAAAGAAAGGTTTTGCTTTCGATACCCGTTTATCAAAAATTACATCTGACGGATTTATTGATAGAGCTAGTTCTAATCTGCAATCTGCTTATTTTTCTGCGGGCTACTATGGCGATAGAACCAGTGTAAGAGCTAATGTTATTGTTGGTAAAGAGAAAACATATCAAGCATGGAATGGCGTACCGAAAGTTCGTTTAGAGAATGATGAAGAAGGTATGCAACGCTATGCTGATAATGGTTTGGTTAGTCAGGAAGTGGTTGATCATATGATGACTTCTGATTCTCGAACCTATAATCAGTATACTTATAAAAACGAAACGGATAACTACTGGCAGAAGCATTACCGTTTGTTCTTAACACACTTATTTTCGGATAATACCAAGTTTAATTTGGCTTTCCATTATACACAAGGTGAAGGCTATTATGAGCAGTTTAAGAAAAATGATAAGCTTAAAAAGTATGGTTTGACTCCCATTGTTATTGGAGGTGAAACAATAGAGAAAACCGATTTTATCCGTCGTAGATGGTTGGATAATGATTTTTACGGTACTGTGTTTTCTTTTTCGAAGAAAATGGAGGGACTTGATTTGGTTGCTGGTGGTGGCTGGAACAAATACGATGGTGATCATTTTGGAGAAATCCATTGGATGAAAAATGCAGGTGATACTTTCTTAGGCGATAAATACTACGACAATAACGGTACAAAGGAAGAATATAATGCCTATGTAAAAGCGAATGTAGCTGTTGATAATCACTTGAGTTTGTATGCCGATATGCAATTGAGAGGGATTGACTATAAAATTATAGGGACAGACTCGGATTTAAGAGATGTTAGCCAGAAACATGATTTCTTATTCTTTAACCCTAAATTTGGTTTAAATTATGAAATCAATGAGAATCACCGTCTTTTCGCTTCATTTTCTATAGCTAACCGTGAACCAAATCGAAGTAATTATACCGATGCTAAACCGGGTGATGTGCCTACAAGTGAGCGTTTGTTCGATTACGAACTAACTTATAAGTTGTCGAAAGAAAACTTCTTATTTGAGACGAATCTATTTTATATGGATTATAAAGACCAGTTAGTTTTGACTGGTGAGATTAATGATGTTGGTGGAGCTGTAATGGTGAATGTTGATAAGTCTTATAGAATGGGTGTTGAGTTTAGTGCAGCAACAAATATCACAGAATCGTTTTCATGGAAAGGAAATATGTCTTTGAGTGAAAATAAGATTGAAAACTTTGTTGAGCATGTTGACAATTGGGATAACTGGGAAACTGGTGAGCAAACGATTAATGATTTAGGAACAACTGATTTAGCTTTTTCTCCAAATGTAACGGCTAATTCAATCTTCTCGTATAATAAATCAGGATTTGGTGTACAGTTTATATCTCAATATGTAGGTAAGCAATACATCGACAATTCATCTAGTAATGATAGAAGTTTAGATGCTTATACTGTTTCGAACATGAATTTTTCATATGAATTTAAGCCTAAATTTGCAGAGAGCTTACGATTCAATGTTTTGGTGAACAATTTATTTGATGCCAAATATGAATCTAATGCATGGGTTTACTCATACATTACAGGAGGTGACCGTTTTGCTATGGATGGTTATTTTCCACAAGCAGGAATTAACTTTATGGCAGGTTTTAGCCTTACGTTTTAGTAAATACAAGATTAATTATTAAGTATGTAGTTTTACCAGGCTGGGAGTCTTCTTTCAGCTTGGTATTTTATAAAAACACAATGCTAGATTGGATAAGTACAAATATTGTTGAGATAATAGGAACGCTTTCAGGTTTCATATTCTTATACTTTGAAATAAAGCAGAGCAAGTGGCTTTGGCCAGTAGGTTTGTTTTCTGCTCTGATGTATATCTATGTGTTTTTCATGGCTAAGTTTTATGCCGATATGGGACTCCAATTTTACTATGTATTTATTAGTGTTTACGGTTGGTTTCATTGGTCTAGATCAAATAGCCAGAATGAAGAAGAATTGACTGTAAGTAGCTTAAGAATGCCTTTATTTTTTAAACTACTATTGGCTAGTTTGTTTATCTACATTGCCATATCCTTTAT
The DNA here is from genome assembly GCA_963977525.1 of uncultured Marinifilaceae bacterium. Lineage (GTDB taxonomy): Bacteria > Bacteroidota > Bacteroidia > Bacteroidales > Marinifilaceae > Ancylomarina. The sequence continues at coordinate 14,820 of CAXBPC010000022.1, read as the reverse complement.
ATTGGTGAACTATACCGATTCTCCTCTACCATACTGGGATGCTTTCACAACTGCCTTAAGTATTGTTGCCACTTGGATGCTAGCGAGAAAGATACTTGAACAATGGTTGGTTTGGGTACTTGTCGATGCCGTTTCAATGGGCCTCTATTTTTATAAAGAACTATACCCAACAGCTGTTCTGTTTGCTGTGTTCACTGTTTTAGCCTTATATGGCTATCTCCAATGGAAAAAAGATAGGGTAAAGGCTGAGGCAATCGAAAGCAAATAGCTATTTTTGTGATTCATCACCTTACAATACAGAAAAATGAGATCACGATCAGCAGTTATATTGGCTAACGGCAGCTTCCCTACAAACGACATTCCTTTGAATATTTTAAAGTCAACCGACTTTATTGTTTGCTGCGACGGTGCAATTAATAAACTTGAAACTGCAGGCATACAAGCTCATTCTATTGTAGGCGACTTAGATTCCCTTTCCGATGATCTTAAGCGAAAATATAAGGATATCATTCATCATTTTTCGAATCAGGATACCAATGATTTAACCAAAGCAATCAATTGGTGTTTAGCCAATAAATTCAATGATGTTACAATTGTTGGAGCCACTGGCGAACGTGACGATCATATGATAGGTAACATCTTCCTTTTATCATCTTATACAAAGAAAATGAAGGTAAAGATGCTAACGGATTATGGGACTTTCACGCCTCTAACTCGCTCTCGTAATATTGATTCTTATATCGGGCAACAAGTATCGATATTCTCTCCACAATCCGAAACAAGTATAACCACAGCTAACTTACGATACGAGCTTACCAATCAAAAGCTCGGAATGCTTTGGCAAGGCACACTTAACGAATCGATGGGCGATAGTTTTCGTATCGATTTCGAAGGGGATTCTCTAATTATCTATCAGGAGTATTAGAACGGGATTGTCCATACCAAATTCAATTTCAGGTTTTTTACAACTTGACAAACTTGACAGATCATAATGTGAAATAATTAGGATAAATTTATGTCATTATAAACTAACCCTAAATGGAATATTATGAAGAAAGTTTTAGTAATTATTGCTTGTGTTTTTATGACCACTTATGGTTTTGCACAAGATGTTAAGTTTGGTTTGAAAGCAGGTTTGAATCTTGCAAATACCACTGGTTCTGATGTTGAAGATAATAAAGTTAATACTCGCTTCTATTTTGGTGGTTTTTTAAATGCACCCATTAGTGATATTGTTTCATTTCAGCCAGAATTATTAATTTCTATGCAGGGAGTTAAAGCTGATGTAGATATGTCTGATGTGAGTGCAGCGATAAATACATCTTATCTAAATATTCCTTTATTGTTTAAAATGCGTTTAGGGCCTTCAAATACAGTTCATTTTTATGCTGGGCCACAATTGGGATTCCTATTGAAAGCAGAAGAAGAGGTTGAGATGGGAGATCAAAAACAAACAAACGATATAAAGGATGTTATGAACACTGTTGATTTTAGCTTAAACCTAGGCTTTTCTTTTAATGTAAGTGAAGATTTAGCTTTAGATTTAAGATATAACAGAGGATTTACAAAACTTCTTGAAGATGGTGGGAAAGCTTATAATTCAGTGATTCAGTTAGGAGCATCCTATTCGTTTTAATCTGATATAAGATCTAATTATTACCTCTAAGGATTGAATTCTTTGGAGGTTTTTTTTGTTTGTAAACTAAGGGTTTATGGATGTTAATCAGACCTTTATATCGTTTTTTGTAAAGACGAAATATCTTTTGTATTGACGCTTTCATCTTTTATTAAAAAACCTATCTTTGCGGCGAATCTAATTTTTAAGCAATTGCTATGAAACGCAACAACTATTTATTCTTATTTATTCTGTTTTTTTGTAGCACAAGCCTTTTGTCTGCAAAATCAAAAGAAGAGCAGAAGCCTATTAAAGTGAAATTTGGTGGCTATCTACACTCTTTATTTTCATATGATACGCGTCAAACAGTGAGTGCACGTGAGGGCTTTATTTTATTATATCCAAAAGATGAACTTTTGGATGATTCTGGTAAAGACATTAACAAAGGTGGCGTATACAATATGGCTGTTATTCAGTCTCGTGTAAATGCAAAAATAACAGGACCAGATATCTTAGGTGCGAAGGTCAATGGTTTAATAGAAGCTGATTGGATTGGAAATGCAGATTCGGATGTGAATGGTATGCGTTTGCGTCATGCTTTTGTGAATTTGGATTGGGGTAAGACTTCTTTATTGGTAGGTCAAACTTGGTCACCACTTTTTGTTGCCGAAGCGTTTCCAGCTACAGTTGGTGCCAATGTTGGTTTACCATTTAAGCCATTTGCTCGTAACCCGCAAATACGTCTAACTCATAAAACAAAGAGTTGGAAGTTTTTGGCAGCTTTAGCTTCCGAGCGAGATCATATCAGTACAGGTCCTAAAGGGTCAAGCACCGAATATTTAAGAAATTCAGGTTTACCAATCATGCAAGGTCAGATACATTATTATGCAGGAAAGCATCTGATTGGAGCTAGTGCAGAGTTTAAAAATATTAAACCAACATTGGTTACACCAAGTGGATATAAGGCTGATGAAACGCTTTCTTCGTGGATTTTGATGGGCTATTTCAAGTTAGATTTTAAGCCTCTTACTTTTAAAGCACAAGCAACTTACGGATCTAATATGACTGATGTGTTGATGTTGGGTGGTTATGCTGCAAGTAACATAAATGCTACGAGCCAGGAGGCATCTTATACACCAATTAAAGTATTGGGAACCTGGGCTGATTTATCATATCAGAAGAATAACTATACATTCGCTTTATTAGCTGGCTATTCAAAGAATTATGGTGCTGATGATAAAGTAGTTCCTGGTATGGTTTATAGCAGAGGTGCAAATATTGGTGAGTTATATCGTATTTCTCCTCGAGTTAGTAAAAAATTCAATAAGCTAAAATTGGAGCTTGAAATTGAACATACTGCTGCTGCTTATGCTGATTCTAATGATGGCGCTATTAATGAGAAGGCTGAAGTGATTAACTCACATTGGGTATCGAATACCCGTGTGATGCTTGGTTTGTATTATTTCTTCTAAAAGACAGAAAATCATATATTAAAAAGCTTCACTGATGAGAATCGGTGGAGCTTTTTTTATCTGAATGACACAAAGCTTGAGATAGTATCTCTTCAAGTAAATATTCAACCTATCAATCTTTAAACCCCTATAAATAGGCTGTTCTGGTTTGCCCAAATTTGCTACAGGCAGTTGCCGAACCATCAAATGAGTACCTGTACGGCTACAGGTGCTTGCCCGACCATCGTTTGATCACCTGCACGGCTGCAGATCGTTGTTTTATCATCGTTTGATTACCTGCACCGCTGCGAGTGCTCGCCTGGCCGTCATTTGACCATCTGCAGTGTTGCAGGTACTTGCCCGACGGTAATTTGATTGCCTGTACGGCTGCAGGTAGTCAAATTACCGTAGTTTAAGAGTAAAAACTGCTGCGGATTGGTTTTTGATGTTAATTTGGTATGAGACGCAACCAAGAAGAAAATAATGGTTTGGAAGATTAATTCTTGACCAATTCGACAAGCATTGCTTTTACCTTGTGGTACAATTGTATTGAGGTACAAGTGTAATTATTTACTATCAAACTAATTGCCAATTGTTGTCCATTGGGCTTTGTCAGCACGCCCGAATAGGATCTTACAGCTGTCATGCTTCCTGATTTTGCCTTGAAAGTGCCAGCTAGTAAGCTATTCTTACCAAAGTTTTTAAGTGTCCCATTCTTACCCGCAATTGGTAAAGAATTAAGGAAGGCAACAGAATTAACACTCTTATTCATATGAACGAGTATCTGATTTAAGGTATGAGCAGAGATGGCATTAAAGTGAGATAAACCACTTCCATCGTGAAGTAATAAGCTTTTTGAATCAATTCCCTGCGATTGCCAGAATTCTTTGATAGCATCTATTCCTGTCTGCCAACTACCTTCTTTTTTTTGCTTTATCCCGATTTGAAAAAGCAGATGATCTGCAAATAAATTGATGCTTTTTTGATTGGTTAAAGCTACAATATCAGATAGGGGAGGTGAATTAAATTGTATTAAGGTCTTTTGAGTTTTAGTCTTAAATACGTGTTCCTTAACTGGGATGCCTCCAGCTTCAAGCACTTTTCTTAAATCGGATAGTAGAACCATTTCAGGCTTCGAAACAGCTCCCTTGACTTTAAAATCGGACCTGTTTTGAGGAATAGTACCTTCTACTATTCTATGAGTGCTTGTATTCCCACCAAAAATATAAGCTTGGTCTTTGTTAATCGTAGAACTCATTACCTTATTTGAGACTTTTAAATCCTCTTGCTTGCTACTAATCCTCCTGATTTGAGTCAATTGACCAGCGCCCTTTGAATCGAAGTGAAGGGTATAGGTGTTGTCTCTATAGCTAAGTGGATGAGGTACTGCTCCATAATAATTACCAATATCTTCCCAAATCCATGTACGAGGAATCGTGCTCTGATAATATGAACGATCAACTATTAGCTTACCATTAATCTGACGAATGCCTAATTTTTTAAGCTCAGCATAAACTGTTGAAATAAAGCGATTGTTTTTAGGAAAATACTTCGACCCTAATGTTGGATCTCCAAAACCCCGAATAATAAGATTCCCCATAAGGTTCCCATACTTATCAATTCTACCAGTTATATAAACATCGGTCTTAAATTGAAAATCAGATCCTAAAATCTCGAGAGCCGTAGCTGTTGTAATCAACTTTTGCGTTGAAGCCGGTGTTAAGCTCTTCTCAGAATCACTCGCAGCAAGTAATTCACCCGTTTTCAAATCACGAATCTCAATCCCAATACTGGCAGATCTAAATATTTCTTGCCCCACAAAACTATCAACTATCTTTTGAGCACTAGGTTTTTGTGCAAAGACAGAAACATATGCCAAAAGGAGGTAGCTGAAGAAAAAGTATTTTAGAATAAATCGAGTCATTATGATGTGAGTAAATTTTTGGGTCATTTTTCGTCAATTCCTAATTCATAATCCGTAATTCATAATTGTTTACTCTTCCATTTCATTTAAAATGTTCTCAACCTCTTTTTCGGTGTTGTGTAATTTTTCTTTACAGATTTTCAAAAGCTCAGACACGCGTTTCACTTTATCGGAAAGTTGATCCACATCTAATTCTTCATTCTCGATTGCCTGAATCGTTTCCTCTATCTCTGTGATAGCTTCGCGGTAATTTATTTTCTTTTTAGGCATGGTATTTATATTTAAGATTTTACGTTGTGTACTAATTGTCTATTTCTTCTTGATCTTTTTCACCTGACTTTCGATACTTCCTTTAGCAAATTTGGTTTCAATCATATCGTCTTCCTTTAGTTGGCTGATATCTTTCACTATTTTCCCCTTGCTAAGTGTTAAGGAGTAACCTTTTTTAAGAATATTTTCAGGATCGGCATATTTGGCACTTTGTTCAAAAAGTTCAAGCTGATGCTTGTGTTTATTGAAGAATCTTCGACTGTCATTTCTTTGTTTCAGCACAAATTGATTTAGATTCATTTGCTCCATATCAATTTGATGCTTACTGCTCAATTTTAAATCGAAGGTGAATGCTTGTAGTTGGTGTTTCGAATTGCGTAAAAGGCTTTTGCCAGAAGCTATAATGCTTTGCCTAGCCATATCCAATTGGTTGTTCTTGCTTGCAAGAATTTGGTGAACTAATGGCGTGAATTTTTGTGATAATTGTTGAAGTCGATCAGACGATTCCATTAGAATGTCTTGAACGTTAGCTAAGAAATTCTCTTGTAAACCTTCGTGATATGATTCGATTTCTTCGAAACAATCGATTAGATATTCAGCAGCAGCAGTAGGTGTTTTTACTTTTACATTCGCAACCATATCCACTATGCTTTCGTCACGCTCATGTCCAATCCCTGAAATTATGGGTATAGGAAACTGAGCAATGTTTTGAGCCAAACCGTAATTGTCGAAACAATTCAAATCGGAAGTTGAACCACCACCACGAATAATCACGACGACATCGAAAATATCCTCGTAAGCGTATATTTTTTCTAGTGTTTCAATGATTGAGTCTTCGGCCTGATTTCCTTGCATAATAGCAGGGAATAGTTTGTGATGAAACTGATAGCCTTGCGGGTTATTCTCAAGTTGATCTACAAAATCTTCGTAACCAGCTGCTGTTGGCGACGAAATAAGAGCGATGGTTTTAGGTATCTCAGGAAAAAGAAGATCTCGATTCATATCGAATACGCCTTCTTGTTTCAATTTATCAATCGTCTCTTTTTTCCTTCGAGCCATATCGCCCAAAGTATAAGTCGGATCAATATCTTTAATATTCAGGCTATAGCCATATATCTCTTGAAATTCAACCGTAACTTTTATTAAAACCTTAATGCCAGAACTTAGTGTTTGTCCTGTGCTTACTTTAAAATAGGGGTTAAGCATTTTAAAGCTATAGGCCCAAATGGTAGCCCTAGCTTTAGCCGTAATCTGATCGGTGTTTTCATCTTTTTCAATCAGCTCCAAATAACAATGTCCTGGTTGAGTTTGTCTCAGTTCTGATATTTCAGCAACCACCCATATCTCATCTGAAAAGGCATCGGATAAATGCGATTTAACTTGATTGTTTAGTTGATATAAGGATATGCCTTTCACAGATTAGAGTTTATTTTTATTGTTGATTGACCTTGTTTATGCATCACTTTACAAAGTGTTATTTTCTTTTTTGTTTCATTAAATACTCAGTTGGGTTTTGAATATAATGCTCAGGGTCGATGTCTTTATTCTTATTTGCTTCCATAGCATCCAACTCCTTTTTTTCTAGATTATCAAGTTCGCTTTGATTATCGGCAACGCCCATTTCGTAATTTATGGTTTTATCCTCTTGGCCTTTTACGGTGTAAAAGATCCATTTGCCATGTCGCTTACCATTCTTATAAATACCATCTATTTTTGTAATCCCATTCTTATAGTATGTGATGAAAAAAGAATCGAGCTTGCCTTTTGAATAGTTTGCTTTAATAATCTTATTCCCATCTCTATCACTCCTTGTCCATTGGCCATGCTTCAAGTTGTTTTTATATGTATAGGTTTCGTAAATATTCCCATTAGGATAATAATAAGTGCTCAAACCATCTTTCTTGCCATTGGTATAAAATTCTTGTATACGAACTTCCTCATTCTTATTGAAGTATTGCCATAAAGAGTCTTTTTGCTTATTCATATAATTACCTTCTGCAGACAATTGTCCGTAGGTGTTATAGAGTTTCGCTTTGGCATTTTTGCCTTTATTGGAAAAGAATAAACGAACCTTTACTGCTCCATTCTTATGAAAGCGCTTCATTTCACCTTCAGGGTAACCATCTTTAAAATTTCCAGCATAAACTCTTTTTCCTAATGGTGTAATATTTTCCCAATAACCTTGTTTGCGCCCTTGTTCATCTTTTTTATTGATGTTTTGAGCAGAAAGTGATAGTGAGAATAGACAGAGTAAGCTGACGTATATGAATTTATTCATGAGAGTATTCTTAAAGTGTTGGTTGCTATAGTGATGATAAACTTGACTGTTACTATTCAAAAATAAGACTTAGATTTTAGATAATTGAATTAATAAGATGAATAATTTTGATCCGATTCAAAAAAAAACGCCAAGCAAAATAAATTGCTTGGCGTTTCTATTATATATCAGTCATGTGATTTATTAAATCATCATTTCTAATTTGTCGCTTATTTTACTTCTTCGAAGTCAACATCAGTTACTTCATCATCAGCTTTAGCTTGCTGTCCACCTTGAGCACCTGCATCTGGTCCTGGCTGTCCACCTTGCTCTTGAGCATTGTAGATATCCTGAGAAGCAGCTTGGAATACAGTATTCAATTCTTCAATTGCTGTATTAATTGCTTCAAGATCCTCAGCTTTGTGAGCTTCTTTCAACTTGTTAAGAGCATCTTCGATAGGCTGCTTCTTGTCAGCTGGCAATTTATCACCTATCTCAGTTAGTTGCTTTTCAGTTTGGAAGATAGTACTGTCAGCTTTGTTCAAAGTGTCAACTCTCTCTTTAGCTTTGTTGTCAGCTTCTTCGTTAGCTTTAGCTTCGTCTCTCATACGAGTAATTTCCTCGTCAGATAATCCTGAAGATGCTTCGATACGAATTGACTGCTCTTTACCTGTTCCTTTATCCTTAGCAGATACGTTCAAGATACCATTCGCATCAATATCGAAAGTAACCTCGATTTGTGGTACACCACGTTGTGCTGGAGGAATGTTATCTAAGTTGAAACGACCGATAGATTTGTTACCATTAGCCATTGGACGCTCGCCCTGTAGTACGTGAATGTCTACAGAAGGCTGATTGTCGGCAGCAGTAGTAAATGTTTCAGTTTTCTTAGTAGGGATAGTTGTGTTGGCTTCAATTAATTTAGTCATCACAGAACCCATAGTTTCAATTCCCATTGAAAGTGGCGTTACATCTAAAAGAAGAACATCCTTAACCTCACCAGTTAATACACCACCTTGAATAGCAGCACCTACAGCTACAACTTCATCAGGATTAACCCCTTTTGAAGGTGTTTTTCCGAAAAATTCCTTTACGATATTCTGAATAGCTGGAATACGAGTTGATCCACCTACTAAAATAACTTCGTCAATTTCTGAATTAGAAACACCAGCGTCTTTCATAGCCAATTTACATGGCTCAAGTACAGCTTGAATCAATTTGTCAGACAATTGCTCGAATTGTGAACGAGATAAAGTTCTAACCAAGTGCTTAGGCATTCCGTCAACTGGCATGATATATGGCAAGTTGATTTCAGTGCTAGTAGAACTAGAAAGCTCAACTTTAGCTTTTTCAGCTGCTTCTTTCAAACGTTGAAGAGCCATAGGATCTTTACGTAAATCAAGATTCTCATCTTTAATGAATTCCTCAGCTAACCAGTCAATAATGATTTGGTCAAAGTCATCACCACCTAGGTGAGTATCACCATTAGTTGATTTTACTTCGAATACACCATCACCTAATTCAAGGATAGAAATATCGAAAGTACCACCACCAAGGTCAAATACTGCAATTTGCATGTCCTTGTCCTTCTTATCAAGACCATATGCCAAAGCTGCAGCAGTAGGCTCGTTGATAATACGCTTAACTGTTAAACCAGAAATCTCACCAGCTTCTTTTGTTGCTTGACGCTGTGCATCGTTAAAATATGCAGGAACTGTAATAACAGCTTCAGTTACTTCTTGTCCTAAGTAATCTTCAGCAGTTTTCTTCATTTTCTGAAGAATCATAGCTGAGATCTCTTGTGGAGAATATTTACGGTCGTCGATTAAAACACGAGGTGTGTTATTATCGCCTTTAACTACTTTATAAGGTACACGTCCAACTTCTTTAGATACTTTATCGAATGTTTCACCCATGAAACGTTTGATAGAAGAAATTGTTTTAGTTGGGTTAGTAATCGCCTGACGTTTTGCAGGATCTCCAACTTTTCTTTCTCCGCCTTCAATAAAAGCCACGATAGATGGTGTGGTTCTTTTTCCTTCGCTGTTAGGAATTACAACTGGTTCATTTCCTTCCATTACAGAAACACAAGAGTTTGTTGTTCCTAAGTCGATTCCAATAATCTTACCCATTTTACTATTTATTTGGTTTTAAAATATTCAATTTTGTTTTGAGTTATTTTTCGAACTCGATTTGATTTAGTCAAAGCCTGTGCCAATTTATTTTTTTCCAAAAGCAATGCATTTTTGACACAATAAATGCCAAAACGCAATATTCTTATGACAGGATATCTGCCAAAAAGACAGAAAACACAATTATTAATTATCAATTAGGAATTATTAATTAAGAATTTAATAAGTAGGAAAATGAAATTTTCAAATAATTAATAAATTTTTGGGCAAAACCCTGCGGTTCGGGCTATCCGCACTCGCTCTTTGTCAAAAAAAAAGACAAAGGAGCTCAAACAAAAGCTCCTATCCCTTTTGCAATAAATAATACCACCACTATATGAGAAACTCATAACTCCTAATTCATAACTTATAATTAAAAAACACCACCATTCATAAAAGTGTGAGTTTGCCATGTATTATCTCTATCTATTTCAACTTATTTCAATCTTTTTCTACCTTTGCGGAATAAATTTGCAATACTTAAGTAGCTTTGCAGATTCAACTATTTAAAATTAGCAAGAAGAAAAATGTCAATTCATAAAGAATCAATCAAACGAATAACCACTCATATCCTTTCAGAGATGAAATTGAAAGGAGAAAAGATCGCCATGTTAACCTCTTACGATTTTTCAATGGCAAGCATTGTTGATAAAGCAGGTGTGGACGTGATTCTAGTTGGAGATTCAGCTTCAAACGTGATGGCTGGTCATGAAACAACACTTCCTATCACTCTTGATCAAATGATTTATCACGGAGCTTCTGTGGTTCGTGCGGTCAAACGTGCTTTAGTTGTTGTCGATCTACCTTTTGGTACTTATCAAGGAAACTCAAAGGAAGCTTTATATTCTTCTATTCGTATTATGAAAGAATGTAGTGCTGATGCTGTGAAACTAGAAGGTGGCCGTGAGATTTTAGAATCGGTAAACCGTATCTTATCTGCAGGTATTCCTGTTATGGGGCATTTAGGATTAACACCTCAGTCTATTCACAAGTTTGGAACATATGCTGTTCGTGCTAAGGAGGACGAAGAAGCTACTAAGTTACTGGAAGATGCTAAGGTGCTTGAAGAAGCGGGTTGTTTTGCTCTTGTACTAGAGAAAATCCCAGCTAGCCTTGCTACAAAGGTGGCTAATGCACTTTCTATTCCTGTTATTGGTATTGGTGCTGGTGGTGGCGTTGATGGCCAGGTTTTAGTTGCACACGATATGTTAGGGATAACTCAGGAATTCTCACCTCGTTTCTTAAGAAGATATCACAATCTTTTTGCTGAGATGAAAGGTGCAGTTGAAAATTATATAGAGGATGTTAAGTCGAAAGACTTCCCAAGTGAAAGAGAGCAATACTAAGAATAAATAAATATAGAATTAGTGGTTTTGTAATTGCTAATTAGGATTAGGATATGGCAAAAGAAAATAAAATAGAAGTATTATTCGAGGATAATCATATTATAGCTGTAAACAAACGCAGAGGTGACATTGTTCAGGGTGATAAAACTGGCGATGAGTCTTTGAGTGATATGGTAAAGGCATACATCAAAGAGAAATACAATAAGCCTGGTGATGTATATTTAGGTTTACCTCATCGACTTGACAGGCCTGTTAGTGGCGTCGTTTTATTTGCAAAAACAAGTAAGGCTCTTACACGTTTGAACTTGATGTTTCAGCAGAAAGATGAACAAATTAGCAAGATTTATTGGGCTATTGTTAGTAAATGTCCAAGACTTGAAGAGGAAGTGTTGACACACTTCTTGTTGAAAAATGAAGAGCGAAATAAAAGTAACGTCTTCGATAAGAAGAAAAAGAATGCTAAAGAAGCCGTTTTGGAATACAAACTTATAACTCGCTCTCAAAAGTATTTTTTACTTGAAGTCAAATTACATACGGGGCGTCACCATCAAATTCGTGCTCAACTGGCAAGAATTGGTTGTGCTGTTCGTGGCGATTTGAAGTATGGTTACCCTCGTTCAAATAAAGGAGGAGGAATCGATCTTCATGCTCGTGAGATTAGCTTTATGCATCCGGTAAAACAAGAAAAAATAACAATTAAGGCTCCAATACCTAAGAATGATAACCTTTGGAAAGAACTATACCATTTGGTGATTGGTAGATCTTAACAAAGCTCATTGATAATATAAAATGGCTAAATCTTCAGCAGTTGCTTGAGGATTTAGCCATTTCTTTTTGTTGACAGCAGACAATTACTCGTCAAGCATATCTTTTTCGAAATAGAGTGGTAAGAGTTGTTTGATATTTTCTATTTCGAATATATTTTTCTGTCCGTAAAGGAATACTTTCATAGGTGTATTATGTCGTTCCTCAGTTTCTAATAAAACCTGACGACAGCTACCACATGGAGGGATCGGTCTATCAAGAAATTGTCCATTATTATAACAAGCAATAGCGATGCTTTTAACTGCTACATCTGGGTATTTTGAGTTGGCATAAAACATGGCTACTCTCTCGGCACACAAACCAGATGGGTAGGCAGAGTTTTCTTGATTACTTCCTTGAATAATTTCACCATTCTCCAGCAAAATAGCAGCACCAACTTTAAATTTTGAATAAGGCGAGTATGATGATTGCGTTGCTTCTTTGGCTTTAATAATTAATTCTTGATGGATAGAATCAAGTTCTTCGATTGAAGTATATTCTAGAACAGTTGTTATAAATTGGGTTTTCTTCATTACCATACAAATTTCCTGATAAATAAATATTTAGAACAAATTAACGGAGAATAGTAGGAATATATTTTGAATTCCTATTTTTATGGTTGTTTACTAGAAGTGGTGATAAAGATATAGAATTATTATTAATATTTTATAAAGGTTAATTCTGATTCGTTTAAAATCACTTGTTAGGTGCAAGATTATCCAATTAATCTTATCACAGAATAATTACCGAACTTTGATCATTCTATTATAAAGAAGTATATGAAGCTACATAAACCACTACTGACTCTTATTGCTTGTTGTCTATTTACGACACTTGCTATTGCTGAAAAGAGTCCTAGGAAGGCATATATTGCCAAATATGAAAAAATGGCCATTACCGAAATGAATCGTACTGGAATTCCTGCCAGTATAACTTTGGCTCAAGGCCTACTTGAATCTGGTAATGGAAAATCTACTTTGGCTACCAAGGCTAATAACCATTTTGGCATAAAATGCCACGATTGGACAGGCCCATCCATTGAAATTGATGATGATAGGAGGGATGAGTGTTTTAGAAAGTATAAAGATCCCTATCAGTCTTATAAAGATCATTCCGAGTTTCTATCAACACGATCGCGCTATGCCTTTTTGTTTAAATTGAAACCAACGAATTATAAAGCTTGGGCAAAAGGTTTGAAAAAAGCTGGTTATGCAACGCATCCTAAGTATGCTCATATGCTGATTGATATTATTGAGGAAGAAGAGTTGTTTCTTTTGGATTCAAATTCAAAAAGAAAGAAGTTCTCTCAGTCAGAGAGTTCTAAGTTTGAGAAAAGTATTGGTGACTTAGATTTGAGATTGGAAATTGCTAATGGTGTACATTTCGTAAAAGTTATAAAAGGAGATACCTTCTACAATCTGGAAAAAAAGATGGGTGTGAGTCGTGCAAAACTTCTTAAATATAATGAGTTGCCTAAGAATTATGTATTAGGTATTGATCAAATTTTATATTTCCATAAGAAGAGAGGTAAAGCTGCACGTGGATATAATTTCCACTTGGTTAAATCAAGTGAAACGCTTTACGATATTGCTCAGAAGTATTGTGTGAAAATTAAAAGACTTCGAAAATTCAATGATTTTTCAAAGAAGCATGAAGTATCTGTAGGTGATCGAGTTTATTTGAGAAAGAGATAAGGCTTGAATAATTGCTATAAAAATCTAGAATAATAAAATGGGACAATCCTTTTAATTGGATTGTCCCATTTCTATAAACAGACTATATTGAATTTAGTCTTCTAATTGTTCTTTTGTTCTGCTTAAGAGGAATGAGTCCGCAAGTTGTATTGAAAGGATTGTAAATAGAACAAATGCTATTGGGTATTTGAAATTTGTTGCAAAGTTTAATATCATGTCCGCTTCCTCTTTCCCAAAATAAAATAGGAAGCCAATTGCGAAAGCTAATATAGTGATCAAGCCTAAGCTCATCATTAAATGTTTTAATAAGGCCTCTTTAATCGATTTACGTTTCTCAATTACTTCGGTAATTTGATCTGCAAAATCAAAAGGAATAGAAACTTCAAAATCATCCTCTAGACTTTCTTTCAGCATCTGATCGATGAAGTTCAATTCTTCCAAATCGAATTCATCATTTGTGTATTTATTTTGATTTTTATGCATATCAGTTCGATTTATAGCCTACTAATTCGCTGTTTTCAATCATTCCTTTTAATAATTTCCGAGCTCTAAAAATATAGTTTTTTACAGTCCCTTCAGGTAAGCCTGTAATTTCAACAATCTCTTTATAACCCATCTCTTCCAAATGATACAAGCTGAGTACTGTTTTGTATTGAGATGGAAGTTTATCTACCATTTCTCTCACGTAAGTTTTTAATTCTTGTTTCTCAACTATATTATGAGGATGATCGTTTGTAATCATATCATTATGCAAGAACTCTCTTTCTGAATCGTCTATTTCAGTACCATCTTTCCTCTTTTTTAGATGATTGATGGCTACTCTATATGCAATGGTTGCAATCCATGTTGAGAGCTTTGATTTACCTCGAAATTCAGGTAATTTTTGATGCACCTTTATAAACACCTCTTGACACACATCTTCCAAATCTTCCTGACGATTCAATAAACGAGCAGCCACGTGAAATACGAGACGCTCATATTGCTTCACCAAAAACCGGAAGGCTTGTGGATTGCCATTACATATTTGGTGTATCAGCTCTTTTTCCTTCATCTTATGCTTGATTAGACAAGCATTCATATAAATAGGTTGCAACAAAATCGATTATATTTTAAAATTAATTCTGTCTTTAATAAATTGATGCTTCGCCCCAACCGATATTTTTACGAATAAACCAGACTTCATTTTTCAGTTGTTATTTCTGATATCTGAATTTCTTAGAACAATTTCGAGTGTTTATCGAGAGATCTGAGTTTCTGAATCCTTTTTCAGTTGTTATTTCTGATATCT
>CAXBPC010000021.1:0-70423 GCA_963977525.1 uncultured Marinifilaceae bacterium | reverse complement strand
ATTAAACTACTTATATCTTAACTCACTGTCCATGTAAATGTAGCAACTCCACTCTGCTGCTTGAGTAGGAATACAAAAACACCCCTCTGTCCTTCGGACATCTCCCCTAGAAAGGGAGAATAAAACAAGCCTAGAATTTGTATTCCAAGTTCAGCAAGCAAACTTTTCCCTTTCAGGGAAAATGTCGGCAGACAAAAGGGTGTTGAAAAGAAAAGGAGAAGCCTAGTGGCTTGAGCGAAAAGGAAAATAAAAAAATAGGAGCCCGAACGGCTTGAGTGGAAGAAAAAATAAATAGACTTGCATAAATCCATAAATGTGAAAGACCAATATTAAACGTCATCCTGTCCCGATACTTGTCGGGATCAGGATCTCATAAGCTATGCATAAAGATTAACTTCGTTGATCTCTCAAGTTCGGTACTGAAACAAGTTCAGAATGACGAATACATTTATTTATGAAAACCGCTCAAAAAGACCATTTCATCGATAAAATAAAATTGACTCCTAAACAGTAATTCACTAAATTTATATAACACATTACGGAATCAAAACATTCTACTTGTTTTATTGTTTCACTTAAAACTTAGCGTTATGTCAAATTCAGGAGGGTTTATCGCAGCTTTATTAGCAGGCTGTGCAATAGGTGTTGGTTTGGGAGTTCTTTATGCTCCTGACAAGGGAGAAGTGACTCGCAAAAAAATGAAGAAAAAGGCTAAAGAAAAAGCTGAGGAATTCGAAGTTGCTTTTGACAAAAACATGGACAAAGTGCGTGGTAAAATCGATGACTTGATTGATGTTTTGGAGAAAAAAATTGAATCATTCAAAAGAAAAGAGAAAGAAGAGGAACCAGAGGTTGAAGTTTAATTTTCACAGCTACCACCTCGATAAACCGACTATTCAAAAATCAGCTCACTTAAAAACGACGTATTGGAAAATATACCTGAACAATTCGCTCAACTGAAAGAATTACTGACTGAGTATTTCGACTCCAATGTAGAATATTATAAGTTTTCGGGTTTCGAAAAACTTATTCGTTTTACTGTGGCCCTAAGTTTAACGGCCCTATTTTTCTTGCTGGCTATGTTTGCCCTACTCTTTTTTGGTTTTGGAACGGCTGTATGGCTGGCCGATCTATTTGGCAATGAACTATATGGGTATTTGGGAACTGGAGCCATATATCTGATTCTAATTTTCCTTATTTATCTCTTAAAAAAGCCTTTGATTGAACGTCCCGTAATCAAACTCTTTTACAGAATACTATACGCCAAAAAGGAATAAGGATTAACCGAGCAGTTGAACGACCAGCGAATTTGTATTAGCCTGATCATAGAACCTTTCTGTTAAAAAAACATAGGATGAATAGATTAAAATCACTTAAGGATATAGAGAAAGAAAAATACCGTCTCTCCCTGCAAAGGGAGCTGGTTCACTATAAATTGAAGCACTTTGCTCGAAACGCCAAAAGCAATTGGAGTCCCGAGAAGCTTATTGAAAATAGTGTTGGGCGTTTGGTATGTACTTTTTTTTCCAGATTCTTCCAGAAGAGAAGTGACTCTTAATCTTCTCCCTCAGTTTAACACACTCAAAAAAGGCTGCCAATTCTATATTAGCAGCCCTTGTTTTTTCCTAAAAGAATAATTCATTCAGAAATTCTCAATAGTACGCTTTTAATCTGGGCCTCGGCAACGGAAGTGGGGGCCCCATAGGTGAAGAAGGCGTATGAAATGAAATGCTGTTTGAGCGCAGCGAGTTTATTTCATTTAGCCTTTAAACCGTGATGGGTCACTGAGTGCCGGAGCCATTGATTTTTGTTACTTTTTATCAAGAAAAAGTAAATAAAAGAGAAGAAGAGAGTATCCCAGATATGTAAGTCTGATATTGAACGTCATCCTGTCCCGATACTTGTCGGGATCAGGATCTCATACCCAATACATAAAGATTAACTTCGTTGATCTCTCAAGCTCGGTACTGAAACAAGTTCAGAATGACGAGTACATTTATCGTGATCGTCGTGGTCAATCAAAAAACAAATAACACACCCCTCTCCCTGCCGGGATCTCCCCTAAAAGGGAGAATTCTTCAATTTACTAGTTGTTTAGGGCGGGCTTTGTCAGTCTGCCGTGAGGCGTGCTACAGTTTTCACTACAAAGAGAAAACAAGGATCAGACTGACTTGATTCTTTTATTCGCGAAATATAATTTCGGGTGCTCATGAGCCCTTCGGGGTAGTCTACTTTTCTCGTTTAAGGAGAAAAGTATGATCCGCCTTAGGCGGATTGAGTGGAGGATAAAAAACATTACCCCAAACCCCTAAAGGGGCTTTAATAAATCACTTTTTTTCAGATCCCCTTTAGGGGACTTAGGGGTAGTATAACAAAATATCCTCAAGCCATAATTTATAACTCCAACTTATAATTCAAAGCCTCATTAGGCTTTACAAATAGCTTAATGGCAATAATAGCGCACGCATAAGCATCGTCGAGAGCCTCATGATGATTACGCATCTCGTAACCACAATGTCTCGATACAGTATGAAGCTGATGATTTTCAAGATCGGAGAAATTCTTTTTCGAAGCCTTTAAAGTACAATAAAACTCATAATCCGGATAATCCATTTGGTAAGTATGAAAAACAGCTTTCAGGCACCTTTCATCAAATCGACTGTTGTGAGCAATAAGCGGCAACCCCACTATAAGCGGCTGAATCTCTTTCCAAACCTTCGAAAACACAGGAGAACCATCGGTATCATCAGCAGTTAGACCATGACACTTGGTATTCCAATAGGTATAGTAATTCGGCTCAGGCTGAATCAAACGATAAAACTTATCGGTTATTTCTCCATCCCTAACCACAACAACACCAACAGCACAAACACTACTACCATTCTGGTTAGCGGTTTCAAAATCGATAGCTGCAAAATCTCTCATAAATCTCTTTTTACTTTTCTAGGATCAAGTACAATTAAAATAAGCAATGAAGCCCTTACTCGTGTCATAAAGGAAAAAGTAAGGCTTCTGAATTGCTCCTAATCGCAATTCATAACTCAGAATTACTAATTCGTAACACGTAATTCGTAATTAAAACAGACCAGCGCAACAGTACATTCCTTCGTATTTATTACCCTTTCGTTTTAATAATTCCATTTCGATACAAATCTAAAGCATTATTCAAGAGCAATTCGATAGTCTCGATAGGTAAATCGAGATTTGGATCAATTTTAAAAACCTTCATCCTTATTCTATCGCCTTGGTCCAAGCTCGGATGATTTAAACGACCACCTTCAACAAAAAGAATATAGGGGAGATCTGTCTTTTTATCCACATTCAAAAAGCAGAACATTTTCGCTTTATAACAGAAGCAGGGCAAGTTCCACTTTATGGTTTCGCATATATGCCCATCCTGTTTGAGAATAATATCTCTTAACGCAAGAAGACAAGACCTATTGGGTTCTTCATGCTTTAAATAAAAGTTATGGAGCTGATCAATCATATCCACTAAATTAAAAATAATTTCCGTATTCAACATTGAACGTCATCCTGTCCCGATACTTGTCGGGATCAGGATCTCAGAATCAAAGCGTAAAGATTAACTTCGTTGATCTCTCAAGTTCGGTACTGAAACAAGTTCAGAATGACGAGTACATTTATCGTGATCGTCGTGGTCAATCAAAAAACAAATAACACACCCCTCTCCCTGCCGGGATCTCCCCTAAAAGGGAGAATTCTTCAATTTACTAGTTGTTTAGGGCGGGCTTTGTCAGTCTGCCGTGAGGCGTGCTACAGTTTTCACTACAAAGAGAAAACAAGGATCAGACTGACTTGATTCTTTTATTCGCGAAATATAATTTCGGGTGCTCATGAGCCCTTCGGGGTAGTCTACTTTTCTCATTTAAGGAGCATTGAAAATCATGAATGCTTTATTAAGAAATTATCTTATGAGTAAAAGTAGAAGCCCAGCGGCTTGAGCGAAAAGGAAAATAAAAAAAATTGCTTCATTATATAATTCATAACTCATAATTACAAATTCATAATTAAAAAAGAAAGTCCCCCTATCGCAATGATAAGGAGACTCAACCCAAAACATACCACTTAACCTAATCTAAACAGTCTCTTCCTCTAACTCTGGCGACTCACTTTTTGTATTACGAGCAACAGGAAACTTAAACCATCTAAGCATTTCCTCATTACTCACATAAATAATTTTCGCTGCTTTCATATATTTCGACAGTCTATCGTAGATATTGTTTAAGCAAACAATACGATCGTCGGCTGCGCGACCTCTATCGATACGACTCTTAGTTTGCTGATCCATATTCAGCTTCAGCTTATCTTTTAGGTCGATAATCTTAGTGAAAATCTCATCAGACCATCCCGCTTCAACCATCGCTGCTTTATGAATATTGGCGATAAGTAAAAAGTCGGAATAGAACATATACATGGCTCTACCCGATTTTCGAGCAGCCTCGTAGTCGTTAAAACCGAACTGATTCCAAATATTCTTCTTATTAGGAAAAGCATTCTCGATATCGAACTTGCACGACTGATAAAACTTAGCGCATTCTTCTACGCTAGCATTAACATTCTCGGTAGCCTGAGCCTGAATGTCGATATACACCTTATCCGATGGAATCGTGTTGGCCTCTTCGGATAGCACCACAATTTCCTGTAGGCGTTCAGGCGTAAAAAAAATAGAGAATGCAGCGAATCTCTCCTGCTCTTCTCTTATTAGGTTAAGGCTTTGGCTCGCCCAGCTTATAAACATGGCATCGGAGCAACTGTACAATCTAGAATCGTTCATATTTCAATCATTTTGGATTATTATTAATTTTCTCACAACGAATCTATGAAAACTTATAATTAAATACAAAACAGATTCGATCTTTTTTTATGTCTATTTTAATGATAGACCACAGAATAACACACACCAAACTCATCCTCTACCAGTGGACACTACCGCTTAAACAATAAATCTGTATCGCAAATTAAAATATTTCATATTTCTATTATGATGCTCATATAGTTTTTTCTAAATAAGCATTCCTCACTGCTAGCAATCTCTCCTTTTACTCAGTTGCAATCTTCCGCCATCACGTTACAATCTTCCGCCATCACGTTACAATCTTCCGCCATCACGTTACAGTCTTCCGCCATCACGTTGCAGTCTTCCGCCATCACGTTGCAATTTTCCGCCATCACGTTGCAGTCTTCCGCCATCACGTTGCAATCCTCCGCCATCACGTTGCAATCTTCCGCCATCACGTTGCAATCTTCCGCCGCACTAAATTGCCAACAGAGCAAGCACCCAAAGCAACTGACTAACACTAAAAGGCAAATGAGCGATAACAATTAACAATACGTTAAAACAGAAAAGCAACACCAGAGAACACAAAGCAATTACGGCTATCATAACTGGCAACACACAAGCTTAACATCGCAATATATAGGCAACACAGAGCAAATGAGCGAACAAATTGATAATCTGAACACCACATAAATGAATAGGTAGAGCCCCATAAAACAATACAAGACCATAAACTCTTTATATAGAACACCACCTACCCTAAAGTGTAGGTTTTGCAAATGCATATCATAATTGGTGTTGTGAAAGGGCTTATTTGAGGAGGATTATTCTTACTTTCGGATTCGGAAAAAATAAACCAACATCTATTGATAGAATTGGTTTAAAGAAAAGTAGATGTTACCCCTCCAATATAGAGGGATAATATCACCTTTTAGAAAGATATAAGAGAAATGACATTGATCTTATGAATCATTCTAAGAAGAAACAGTAGTAAATGAATTAATAGATGGTAGATAGTACAGTTAATGCAGGAGTAGGAGCTCAGACAGGATTTGCACTGCAAAGAAATACAGCCTTATATCTTTTATTAGAAAACTATGTAAATAAGTTCAAAGACAAAGACTATTTTATTTGTTTAGAGCATCATGAAGATTTTCTATTTTGTTTTCTTAATGAACAAAATGAAGCTGAGGTAATTGAAGCATATCAATCAAAGAAAAAATCACCGAACGCATGGAAATTAGATGATACTTTGTATCAAATATTAAAAAAGCTCCTAAAAACAGGTAAGACTCTTTTATCTGACCCCTATAAAAGAGCGAAGAACAATAAGCATATACTTTATTTTTCTACTAATCAAACAATAGACTTAATAGTTAAGGAAAAGCAAAAGGTAGTTGAATCAGTAAGTATTAAAGAAGATAATGAAATTGTTAGTTATAATGCATTACCAGATAAGATTCAAGATAAAATCACCAATGGTATAAATGATAACAGTTTAGAGAATGATTTAGGGAAGCTTAATTTTATTTGGGTTGACTTGAATAGAACAGTTGAGAAGCAAGAAAATGAATTAGTAGGCCAAATTGATAAAGTTTTCGGAGATAGAATATATAACAAAAGAGCAGCAGTTAAAGCTCTTATTGAACTATTTAGAGAAATTGAAGAAAAATATAACAAGGGTAATGAAGCAAAATTGTTAGATACCAGTAAAAGAGTAGATTCTAAGCAAATTGAAAGAACATTTAATATTCTAACAGGTAAATCAAAATGTTTTGATTATTGGCATAATCAAGCACGAGAAGTATCAATAGCATTAAAGATAAAACCATCGGAAAGAGATGAATTTAAATTTGCATTTGAATCATCTTTCGACTTTTTTAAAAGCTATAAAGCAGCTGAACATAGAGAAATTTTGGAATTCGCAAAAGCAAACATTAGTAAGTGCGAAACCTTCACTGAAGAAGATAATGCAGCTGAAATGATCCACTTATTCATGAAAATATCTACTTCATCTTTCGGGGAAATAGAATTGAAAGCAATTTTTTTTGCAGCAATTTTTGAAGTTACATTTAAAGGGCAAGAACAAAAATGAGAACATATATAAATTACAAGCGTTTTTTTGCGTATTCTGAAGAACAAAATAAATCATTTCACACTGAATTTAGTAACGGTGTAAATCTGGTTTATGGAAAAAACACGTCAGGTAAGAGTACCTTATTACAAGCTATTAATTACACATTTGGAATTAATGATGAGAAGCACAAACTTAGTGAAGTGCTTTCTGAAAATGTAATATTTAGATTAGATTTTCAAATTTCAAAACCTTCATCTAAAGAAAACATTATTATAATTAGAGATACAGATTGTTTATTTATTAAGCGACAAGATCAACCAATAAAAAAGTTTTATGGCATTAACGGAAACAATTCCGAGGAGCATAAAAAACTTAAGAAATATTACTCAGAATTGTTTGGTTTCAATTTATATTTAGAAAGTAAAGGTGAATATAAGCTTGGCTCAATTGAATCTATCTTTCTTCCTTATTATGTAGCTCAAGATTATGGTTGGGTACTTGCTTTAAAATCATTTAGAGGGTTAGATTATTTTAAAAACTTTAAATATGATTACTATGATTATTATTTAGGAATCGATAATGACTATGATAGAGAAGAAAAGCAAAGATTAGAAGATGAAAAAAAGAAGCGTGAAAAGGAGAAAATATTTTTATTGGAAATTGAAAAAGAGAAAGATGAACTTCAACTGTCTAAATTAAAGGATGAAGCTTTCGTAATTAAATCTGCTGAATATATAGAAGAATACAAAAACAAAAAAAGTGAACTTATTGCATTTGAAAAGGAATATCTTACTAAAAGCAATGAAATCAAATTCTTAGAGGAAAGAAGAAAGATACTTTTAGCTGTTAATAGAAGTATAAAGAAACAGAAACCTTTAGAAGGACAGTGTCCGACTTGTAATCAAGTCTTACCATCTACTATTGAAAAAGTTTATGAGTATTTTCAAGATATAGATGACACTAAAAGTCAACTAGACAAAATAAAAGGAGATATTATTTCGATAAATAGCAAAATAAATTCATTGAAGAATAATATAGAATTATCTAGAAAAGAAATTTCTATTAAATTCTCTATTCTAAAAAATTATAAAATAGATGGCTTAAGTTATAATAGTTGGTTAGATAACAAAGCTAATGTTCATCTTTCAAATAAGATTATATCAGAAATAGGATTAATAGAATCAGAACTCAATCGCATTGAAAAGGATTTAGCAAAATTCAAGACTGATGAACAAATATCCAAGGAAAGAAAAATTAAGGATCAGAGTTTCTACAGCAAGTTTAAGAAAAATCTAACTGAGTTGGAAGTAAAGGATTTTAAAGAAGATTATTCATTATATAGAATGAAATTGTTTCCTCAACAGGGAGTTGAATTATTAAAAACTCTGCTTGCATACTATTTTGCTTTTAATGATTTAATTAAAGATACCGCATACATACATACATACATAGATTACCATTCGTGATGGATGCAATTTTTAAAGAAGATGTTGATGAAAGTAATCGAAAATTGATACTAGATTTCATCTATAAGCATAAACCAAAGGATACTCAAGTAATATTTTCTGTTGCAGAATCACAAGAGAATAAGAAAACAGCTGTTGATTATAATACAGATCACTTTAATTCTTCTGCGAAATTAATTGAAATAAATACGAAAAACGAAAGAGCTTTTCTTTCTGCTTATAAGAAAGAATATGATGTAGTAAAAAATGAAACAATTGAATTTATTGAATAACAAGTGTTCCATTTTACTAGGCGATTATATCATATGGTAAGTAATAATATTAAATTCCAATAGTTTAAAGGCTGCCTCTCCCCGATTGGCAGCCTTTACAAGGCATATTACTAATAAGCACATGAAACTAATAGACAATAATATTAAACCATAAAATATGAAAATATTTATCACAAGCTCTTTTCTTACAATTTTGTTAAGTGTTGCTAGCTCTTCCTTTGCTCAAAAAAATGATATTGAAAAACTTACCAAAGAAGAAGTTTTGGAGGTGTTTGAGGAGTTTCAGGGAGGATATATTGAGAGAGATAGTTTAATAATTGATGATTTCATGAAATTATTCTCTGAAGATGTTGTCTGCATCGGTACTGGACCAAAGGAATTCATAACTGGAATTGACGAAATGAAGAAACTCGTGTTATTAGATTGGAAATTATGGTTTGACTTTAGAATACCACTAGATAAAATTGTTATTAGGCTTAAACAAAACGTGGCATGGTTTGCGGTTGTTGGGTCGAGCGGCCCTTGGAGAGATAATAAGACTTATGAAATCAGATTTGTAGGCTCATTAATAAAAACGAATGGGAAAGTCCAATTTAAACAGGTTTGTTTCTCGTACCCTGCACCTCTTAAAATTATTGAATAATTAAAAACTTAAATTATGAGATTATTAAAATCAAGTTTATTATTTGCTGTCATTCTGATGTTTACCTTAGGTCTTTCGGCCCAATCAACTGAAGATTCAATTGCTATAAAAAAAACAGCATTAGATTATATTGAAGGATATTTCTATAAGGATGGGAAAAGAATGGAAAAAGCATTGCATCCTGAATTGGTTAAAAGAAATATTCAGAAATCAAAAAATGGGACTGAGTATATTCGAAACCTAAGTGCATCATATATGATTATGAGAGCAGAAAATAACACCAACAGACATGCTGCAAATCCAGAAGAACCAATAGAATCAGTTGTTGAAATATATGACATTGTTGGAAATGCTGCTACTGTGAAAGTATCAACAAATCAATATAATTTCATAGATTATTTACATATGGGGAAATATAATAATGAATGGAAAATAATAAATGTCTTTTGGACAATCTTGCCTAAAAATGATAAATAAAACAACTCCCCCAACAAAAGCCCCCCCGGTAGCGCTAGCGGGGGACTTCCCTTTGGTCGGTAGATAAGGCAAATATTATAATTGCCCAAGTAATAAAAGGCTGCCACTCCCCGATTGGCAGCCTTTCTTTGTATCATCAGAATCTTATGACTTACAGTGCCGTTTTAATTCAAAAGCGAAATTCGACGCAGTTTATTAAGCGTCATGCTCTGACTATAGCCAAGCCGTAAATGTCAGGTTATGACTAATATTACTATTTATTGAGAGCCTCACAAAAAGAGTGAGACCCTCACCCCCCACTAGTGCGAGGAAGAGGGCTTGGCAATCTCATGATAAAAGTGCCCAGATCGAGATACATTAAATCCTGATCTGGTAAAATTCTCTTAGCCTTGCGCCTTAAGTCTTTCAATCACCCATTTATTGGTCACACTTTTAGGTCTTATAATTGGCTGTCCTAATCCCTGTGCAAGGATATTCTGAGCACAAAATCCCATTACTCTGGACACACCAAACAGAACGGTATAAAAATCGAACTCATTCACCCCGTAATGATGCAGAAGTGAACCCGACATGGCATCTACGTTGGGCCAAGGATTTGCTACTTTACCTTTCTTATAATGCATTAAAATAACGGGAACTATTGAGAAGAGTTTCTTTGCAATTTTAAAACAAGGGTTACCTGCGCAATTGATCTCACCAAAATTCATAAAAGCAGAGAATCGAGGGTCGGTAACGCGCAATACCGCATGCCCGTAACCCGGTATCACATTCCCTGAATCAAGAATATCTAAAATATAGGCTTTCAAGTCTTCCTCATCGGGATCTGCTCCAAATTTGTCGTGAATTTTTAGAATAAATCGTAAACATTCCTGATTAGCTAATCCATGCAATGGACCGGCCAGGCCGTTAAGTCCGGCAGATACGGCATAATACAAATCGGAAAGAGCTGAGTTTACCACTCTTGATGTAAATGCGCTTACATTCCCACCTTCATGATCGCAATGCAAAACCAAATACAGACGCATTAAATCTGCAAAGCCCTTATCGTCGTTAACACCAAGCATATGTGCCAAATTACCCGACCAATCTAAACTGGAATCGTGTGGTATTAAATGCCCATCGCCAAACCTTATTCGATAGATACCCCCTGCAAGTGCTGGTAACTTTGCAAGTATATTCAAGGCATCCTCCAAAGTATATTTCCAATAATCAGGTTTTTCCAGACCCTTTTGATATGCCTTCTTAAAAACAGACTCATTTTCCATGGATAAAATACCGAGGCTCAACATGGTCATTGGATGCGTATCTTTAGGAAGACCGCGCAAGACATCCCAAACATATTGAGGAATTATGGCACGTTTATTCAAATCATTCTGAAAATTAACGAGCGCTTTCGTGTCTGGAAATTTCCCAGTTGATAGGAGAAAAAATATTTCCTCGGGCAACTTATTCGAAAATTCATCGGTGGTATACTCGCCAATATAAAGTCCCGAATAAGGATCGACATAGGATGTGTTACAAGCCAATGCAACCAATCCACGCATGCCACCATATATTTGCCCAACGTTAACTTCCGAAACTACAGCATCCCGACCTTTGGCAAAAATGTCATCAATTTCTAACTGCAATTCTCGTAAATGATTTTGGATTCCTTTTTTTAGATCAGACATATCATCTAATTATTCCGTTTAAACACAAATCTACAACACAGTGTATAAGACTACACTTTATAAGAGAAAGAGGACTCCTTGTAAGTTACAAAAAAACGAATAATTAAGAAAACTCAACACATAGATTATTAGCCGCTTACCGAGTAATAAATAGTAAGAAATAAATAGACTGTTGGTTTTTTAATCGCTAAATATAATTTCGGGTGCTCATGAGCCCTTCGGAGTAGCTTAGTTTCCCGAGCAAAGCTCAGCTAGGGCGAGTTTATAGCTCATGCTCTGCGGTAAAAAAAGTATGATAATCGAGTAGGTTCTCCCCGATTGGTAGCCTTTTTTTATGTCACCACTTTATACCAAGTTATTTTGTATCCATACTATACCACTCCACTTCTCCTTCGTCCCCTTTTAACCTTCCGCCGCCCTCAATTACCAAGCTAGCAAGCACCCAAACCAACAGTCTAGCACAAAGAGCTAAAACAATTAACAATACACTAAAACAGGAAATCAAAACTTTGAAAAATAAATGAAACTCGCAACCACCACAGCTTAACAGTCATGCTTTACATAGCAAAACAGATACAAAGCAAGTACAGGCAGCTAATCTCTTTATATAAAAGCTTTAAGCGAATAATAGTAGAATTAGATATAAAACCAAATAAGACCCGAATATCCTTAAATAAAATCCCCTACCCTTAAGTGTAGGTATTCGAAAACAAAGAGTGAAAAGAATCATAATTGTTTCGTGTGGAGAGATAATTTTAGAGGATATTTCTTATTTTAGGGATTCGGAAAAAACATGACTCTATTCAAGTAATGAGATTTAACATCAATATTGTAGTTATACAAACGTCGCCACTGATTATTATCGAATTTAATTTCTAAAATTATGAGATACTTATTAATTATTCTAACAGCTACTTTACTTTTCTCTTGTGACAAATCAGACGAACCTATAAAAGGAATCATAGTAGATACAGCTATAGAGTTTTCGGTTTCAAATTCCCAAAATGTAGATTTATTAAATCCAGAAAACCCCAATCACATAGATGCTGAAGGCATTAAATTGTTCTATGTAATAGATGGAGAAACCAAAGAAGTTTATGATCAGAATATGGACGCCCCAAGAAACTTTCACGTTTACAAACATGAAAATGGGCACAGAATTAGAGTGTTTCTAAATGATTCTGAAACATCGGATAAACCAATCACTTATATTCAGTGGAGCGATATTGATACTGATACCATCGAGGCTATTTTCAAAAGACCTACAAATGGAATCTTTGTAGAAAAAGTTTGGTTAAATGGAGATCCTATTTGGGAGCGTGGCGATAATACAATAGATGCCAAGCTTGTGTTGACAAAATAACGACTGGTAACAAAAGCCCCGCTACCGCACGATTGTATCGTGTGGCAAAATACAAGAACAATAACGAGAATAGTCTCCTTTGCCTGATAAACGTCTTTGCTCAACAAAAACTAATATAAAAGACTGCCACCCCCCGATTGGCAGTCTTTTAAGGCATATTACTATTAAAAACAACAAGCATGAAAAAACGATTTCACTATCAGGAAGGATTCCTCAGCACACTACTCACTGCAATTTTATTTTTTTTAATAGCTACAGCAACCGAGTATTTTAAGCATTTCTTTGTTCATGATACAGGCAATATTAAAATCTTCGGCGGTATAGGCATCCTATTAGCAATAGGCCTATTATTTAAGGTGAAGTTTACTAGGTACATCCTAAGTGTCATCACCTTACTAGCCATTGCAATGACCTTATTTATGATCTTTTGGTCAGGTAAAGAGTTTGTTTATGCTCACTCAACCCTACTTGTTGCATTAGGCCTGGTTGCCTATTTCTTGGTCTTTTCAGACTCAGTAAAGAAATATGGGGAGAAGAAATAGGTTCTCTATTGGAAAGTCATTCAAACACTCATCTTAAATTATAGACTTATGTCGGCAAGTATTTACACAGAAAAATTGATTGAGCCTGATGACAAGATGTTAACACATGATTTATCGGCAAGCAAGAAGTTCCTAGATACAATTGCAACATTCATTGAGACAGAATATGGTGATTTTAAGCCTGTGTGGAAGTTCTACAACAAAAAGTCAGGTTGGATTCTGAAGATGTTCACAAAAAAGCGAAACGTGCTATTTATCGTACCCTGCAATAATTATTTCCGAACCGCATTTACATTGGGAGACAAAGCCGCCAACTTAATCCTTAATAGTGATTTGCCTAAAACCATAAAGAACGATCTATCGGAAGCCAAGAAATATGCTGAGGGACGAACAATTCAAATAGAGGTAAAAACCCAACCCGACTTAGATATCATATTAGACATGATTCGAATAAAATTGACGCATTAGAAAGTACGAGTCATAAAAAAAAATAGAAACTCACTAAACCCAAACCTATAACCCCACTAACCTATGAAAATCTTTACCACTACCCTAATCTTGTTTCTTTCTTTAACTTCTTTGTTTTCTCAGGAGTTTGTAAAAGAATCGAAAGTCCATTTTAAAAATAAATCCATTGTTAATGGTGATCTCTATTTCTACCCATCTATCCCCAATAGTGTTGAAGTAGCAGATGCCCTGGGAGCTAAGCAGATTTATCAAATTTCAGATATCGATTTTGTTGAAGGTAAAACAAGTGTTCTTAAAAATATAGAATACAATGGAGAAGCTAAATTATTTGAATCTGTAGTCGAAGGAACAAAATTAAGTCTTTATAAAACAATCATCAATGATCATATGCAACTATATGTTCTTAAAGACAACAAAATAATTCTGCTTGATTCTGGTTCTAAGATTGTTAAAATCGAATCGAAAACTTATAAGAAAGAAATAGATAAGTATAAAGGTGTTTTAAAATATTTGGTCAATGACAACACTTACCTCTTTAATAAGGTAGATAACATTAACTATACTGAGGAAGATATATCCAGTATAGTTATTGCTTATAACGATGGCAGAATTTCTTATTACAAAAATAAAGATGTAGAAAAGCAAAACAGAATATATGATTGGAAATTTTATTCACAATATTCAAATTATTCTAGTAACCCCTATTTCTCTGACAATACAGCATCAGAATCATTTATTCAATTAGGAGGCGAACTATTTATTTCGGAGGCTTCGAGGCATTCATTCAAATTTGGAGTTGAGTATGGAAAATTTGAAGACGAGAACTACAAATCATCGGAGAAATACTTTAACGTCAACATAAGTTATCTATATGATTTTTACAGAATGCCAAAGTCTAATTTTTACTTAGCTATTAGACTTTTAGATATTGGTAAATTATGGAATGACACAGATAGCGATTTACGTTTCCTACCTCGACTAAGTCCTAGTCTTGGTTATGAATATCATGTAAGCAATAATCTTGATTTCTATGTTGAAGTCAACCATATCTTCCAACTTAACGATATTCCTAGTAATTTTTCTATCGGTATTTCATATGATATTTAAGCATATGAAAGCTAACAGATTGAATTTAAATGAAGAGAATTGATACTATAAGCCATAAAAATGAAGAAACTACTTATCGGATTGATTCTAACAATACCATTTTTTGCTTCGGCACAATCCTTAAATAAAACCTTAGAACCCAAAGATGTAAACACAGCTCTTAAAATGATGGGACTTGAAGTTTTCAAGTTTGATTTTGAATCCGTAAAAGATGGCTACAACTTAATTGTACACATCGAAGAATTTGAAAATGATTCTATCATTAAGCACAAAAAGCATCAGTTTGGTAGTTGGAAACCTGAGGCTAAAGTCAAAGAATTAAAACTGTTTTCGAAAATAAGTTCGAATACCACAGAAATTTATTGGCTTAGTATCGTCCATCCCAATGGAGAATGTACCGACAGGTTTGATATTGCAAATAAGTTTAGAAAAACGCATTACTGGATGCCTATAAAACAAGGCAAAATTGTATATGAACAGAAAACACCTCTACTCTTTTATGGCATGGCTTGGGAAGATGAATTAAACGGAATAAAAGTGTTAAGATTTTGCTGGGGCGAAGAAGTTGACAGAGACATGAAAAACGAAACCTTAAAAAAGCTTGAGCACAAGATTCTAATTAGTTACGAGTTGGTGAAATAAGATTACAATACCACACGCTGCCGCACGATTCCATCGTGTGGTAAGTAACACACAAGCAATAAATTTCAAAAATTAAGGGTAAGGTCAACTATGAGTCGTAATTATAAATTTCCCCTGCTAGCGCGAGCTTGTAGCTCGTGCTCTGCGAAGCAGAAATGAAGTAAAAATTAATCTCAGATAAGGTTTGAGTCGAAAATATAAGTTTGACTACGTCGATTTTCAATTCATAACAAGGAGGGTTTGTACTTCATTAGCTTTGCGACAAGCTATTGGATTGATGTATTTGTTCGTGAGCAGTATTTTGCGGCGATTGCTAACAGTTTACAATATTGTTTCACAAAGGAATGGTAGTATATGCATACTGCATTATGCCTAGTCATGTTCATTTGATATTTAATGATCAAAATTCTGATCCAGGGAAAATAATAAAAGAGTTCAAAACCTATTCATCAAAACAAATTCAAAGATTGATTGAAGAAAATCCTCAGGAAAGTAGAAAAGAATGGATTCTATGGATGATGAAGCGTGCAGGAAAAATGAATAGTAATGTGAAACATCGGCAGTTTTGGCAACAAAACAATATGCCAATTGAATTATGGTCAAATAAAGTAATCACTCAAAAAATGGACTACATTCACAATAATCCGGTGGAAGCTGGTTTTGTAGAACAAGCAAATCACTGGAAATACAGCAGTGCAAAAAACTATGCGAGAGAATTATGACAGATTTCTGTTGAAATCTTGTAATATTTTGACTGCTTCGTAGAGCACGAGCTACAAGCTCGCGCCAGCGGAGCAAAATCTTCTAGCGTAAAGAAATATCAATTTTGGCAACACAATAATAAACCAATCGAGTTATGGAGCAATAAAGTATTCGATGAAAAAATTAATTACATCCATAACAATCCTGTAGAGGGAGGATTGGTTACTTATCCGGAAGATTATATCTATAGCAGTGCCAGAGATTATAGAGGAGATAAAGGAATTTTGGAAGATGTGATTATTGTGATGTAGTATAACCACACGATGAAATCGTGCGGTAGCGAGGATGATGTAAGTGAACCATACAATAACAACCCAAACGAAGTGAGCTCAGAAAAGCTAATCGTGCAGTAATTGCTTGTAGTAAGCACACGATGGAATCGTGCGGTAGCGAAGGAAATCTAATCATTAAAATTTACCCCTAGGTGGTAAATATATCTACTCCAACAATCTCTTAAGTAGGTCAAGAAAATATTTCGTATTTTTAAGTAATAGTATAAATCTAAAAATTTGAAATTATGATTTTAGGCGTTTCGGAATGGCTTAGCGGTAAATTAGGTTGGAATGTATTGCATATCAGAATTGCTTTTGTTGTGTCAGTACTATTTTTTGGAGCCGGATTAGGATTGTACCTCATATTGTGGGTAGTAAAAATGTTATCAAAATAACTTTCCTAAGTCAAAATCCTTAATTCTACAATACAAACAAAAGGCTGCCAATTACTTATTGGTAGCCTTTCTTATACCACCCACTCTCCTAATTAATGCGTTAACGAAATTCAAAATTGCTTCTGAAGCGATTATGACATAAAACTATTTTATGATGATTTATTCAAAAGCATTAACTTGAGTAAACAAAATACAAGTCACAGAGGTCGACTCGTAGGTAGACTTATTCGAAAGCTTTACTTAAAGAGATCTTAAGCCTTACACCAAGAAAAATTAACATTTAGCAGAATGGAAGAATTAAAAGATTTTTTAGCCCATTATAATATCTCCCGAAAAAACTTTAATTCAACAGGTTTAGATTGGAGTAAACTCCTTAAAATAATGGACGATTATGATGTCTTCAAACAAGAACTCACTACCTCGGCAAATCACTTAATTGAAGTTTTCCATAATGTTAAAACCATTCATTCCGTACGATTTAGAATAAAAAACCCAAGGCATCTCATCGAAAAAATAATTCGCAAGAGAATTGAAGAACCTGATCGTATAATTGACATTAATAATTACAGGTTAGAAATAACCGATTTGATTGGATTGAGAGCACTTCATTTATTTAAGGAAGACTGGGTACATATTCATAATTTCATCACTAAGGCATGGAATTTAAAGGAAGAACCTGTTGCATATTACAGAAGTGGCGATTCTCGAGAGCATATTGAAGTTTTTAAAAAATATGGCTGCGTAGTAAAAGAACATCCATTTGGGTATCGCTCGGTACACTACCTGGTAGAAGCCAATCACAATAAAACAACATACATTACTGAAGTTCAGGTACGCACGATATTTGAAGAAGGTTGGAGTGAGATAGATCACAAGATCAGATATCCATACGACAGAGACAACAAATTGCTAAGTCAATTTCTGGAAATGTTTAATCGGTTATCAGGAAATGCTGATGAAATGGGTTCGTATGTTAAATACTTGAAAAGGGAACTTGATAAACGAGAAATAGAATTTAAAAAAGCTGTGAAAAAGAAGATTTCAATTATTGAAGACTTAAAGACCAGGATAAAGGAATTAGAGCTAAAGCCAAAAGTCGCTTTGCAATTGGAATCGGAACTTAATGAGATTTTGAAACTTCCTTCACTCGACATAAGTAATTTTGAATTTAAACTACCTGATTTGTCAATGGATAAGATTTCAGACTTATCAAAAATAGAATTCCCAGATTTGTCAAAAGAACTGCCAACAATTGAGTTAAAGGCAAAGCGAAGTTCTTCGAAAAAGAAAAAGGAAAAATGAAGCTAAATAAAAGTACAAGCGCCCAATATTTTGTCTAAGTAAGGCAGGGAATATGCTAAACATCATGAGATTGCAATTAGGTTTGGGGAGAACAGATCAATTAGGATGAAATTACTTCGTCGTGCCTCCTCGTAATAACAATAAAATAGTAAAGGCTGCCAATCACAAATTGACAGCCTTTCTTATATCCTTTTCTCTCCTATCATAATTATATCGCATTATTTTATTATAATCAATCTAAAAATGTTAAATTCAAATTTTGAATTTCTAGTTCGATTACAGAAGTAGGAAACGTACTAAAATATCTAGTTTCGATTATGAAAAAATTTTACGACATACACATGCATGCCTTCGATTTAAGCCATCCAAACTTGTTGGCTTTTATCAAACGAGATGGCCTCATCGATAAAAAGAGCATTACCGATGCCATTTTCAAATCTTTAAGCTGGTACGAAAGTCTAGGTTACTCCTTTAAGTGGCTATTCCCTACCCGCATTAGAAAAACAATTGAGCAAAAAATTGAAGACGAGCTAATCAATGGTTTTCTTCCTCGCTTAACCAATACCCTAGCAATTTTTGAGAACCCAATAGAATACCAGTTTCTTATTCTCGACTATTTCCTTAAAAACAAAGAAGCCCTAGTCGATGCCGACAACAAACTTAAGCTTGGCAATGAGGTCTACGATAAAATGGTAGTCTGCCCACTGTTAATGGACTTTGGAAAGAAAAACATAAGCTACCATAAGGATGTATTTTACGACGAAACTCCACAAAAACCCATTAGAAAACAAGTTGAAGATGTGCTGAATGCCATTCGTATTTACTATTCACATTCCCTAATTAAGAATGAGAAGAATAAAATGCAACTGGTGAAGGATGATCAGGCACAGGATAAGCTTTTCGAGATATACCCTTTTATGGGACTCAATACAGCAAACTACTCACTCGAGAAATTGAAAGACCTATTGGATAAGTATTTCTCGGGCTACGAAAATGACACAGCCGACTCGCGTAAGGAGAGATTAAAGAATAAGCTTGGGCAGTTCAAGAATAATCTTGATAAGGAGAGTGAAGATTTCACTTACTTTTTTGCTGGCATTAAGGTTTATCCGCCTCTTGGTTTCAACCCTTGGCCTAGCGAGACTGACGAAGAACTTGAAAAGGTAAACTACCTATATAGAATGTGTGAGCAGAAAAGGATTCCGATTATGACGCATTGTAGCGGCGGTGGCTTTTCTGTACTTACACAAGATAAAGCCAGAGAATACACCAATCCTACCAAGGGATGGTCTGAGGTATTAAGCAATTACCCCAATCTCAAAATCTGCTTTGCTCACTTTGGTAACCTAAAGAACGAAAACGACAAACCATCGGACGAGTGGCGAAGGGAGATAATCGAACTCAGCTATCAGTACGATTATGTCTACACCGATATTTCATGCAACGAAGGTGGAGACTATTATAAAGAATTAAATGCGGATATCAATAAGGAAGGTCAAGCTCACTTGGCTGATAAAATCTTATTCGGGACTGATTTCTCAATCAACCTATTCGCCAACAAGGAAGAGAAATCGTACAACGGCAACCTCAAACAATTTATAGATGACAGCCATTTAGAGGAGGTGAAAAAACATCAGCTATGCTCCTATAATCCTGAGAAATTCCTATTCGATACAAGCGAGATAGCATCAAGAGAAAATGCCGGATTGAAAGAGGTTACACCTGTTGAATACTCCTAGTGAATTGGTTAAATGACTGATCACTAAGCAAAAGATCATTAAGTCTAAACAGTTTCTATTGGTAAATATACCGATAAATGGTATTTATTAGTATATTTACCGATAAATTCAAATAATATGAACGGAGCAACAATTTCTGCAGACATCATTTCTTATACATCTTTAAGTAGTATTGATAAAAGGAATATCGAGAATGAGATTAAAAATCTACTGGTTCTACTAAGCGAGAAGTACAAGAAAGATAAATTCTTTGGGAGGATTATTCAAGGGGATTATATTGAATGTGCAATAGAACAAAGCAAAAATGCACTAAGAATAGCTTTACTACTAAAAACATATATCAAGTCGATTGAGTTGCAAGATAAGTCCAATACTAAGGGCGTAAAGTATTTTAAGGAACATGCTATTAGGCTAGCCGTAGCGGTTGCATCTATAAGTACAATTGATCCAGAAAAAGGAATTATTGACGGAGAAGCAATTTATCTATCGGGAAGAGCTATAAAAGATTACAGCACTTCTAACAAGCAAAAAATCGTTATCAAAAACACCATGTATTTTTGTAGTGAAAATAAATCTGTTTACGATCAATTTGACACTATATTCTCCCTACTTGATACAATTATTTCACGTTGTTCTGCAAAACAATGTCAAGTCATTTACCTTAGACTTCTAGGACTTAGTGAAAATGAAATAAGTAAAAAGCTAAATAAAAACCAATCTACAATCAGTCAGCATACTACTGCTGCAGGCTGGGGTTCTATAGATAAATCAGTTAAATATTTTGAAAATAACATTGACTAATGCTATACAAACTTCTACTGTTACAGTTCATAGCTCATTTATTGGGTGATTTCATTTTTCAGCCTCACAACTGGACTATTAAAAAGAAAAAAGCTGCTTTTACTTGGTATCATTTATGGCATGCACTTGTAATCTTCGTTTTCTCATATACTCTATCTTTTGATTATGGTTTTCTGAAATCAGCAATCTTATTAAGTATCATTCACCTTTTTACAGATGTGCTGAAAAGCTTCCTTCAGGTTAAAACAAACAAAAAGGATAGTTTCTATTTTTTCGCAGATCAAATTGTTCACTTACTTGTGATGGTTTTAATATCGATACTCTATTACTACAATAATAGTCTCGATTTTATTTATGAAATCCCCTTTAAATATCTAGCAATGACTGCAGGATTCATCTTTTGTGCCAAACCTGCAAACATCCTAATTAAAAATATTTTTGCATCACTCGAGATTGAAACCCCTACAGTTACTAACAATAATGACGAAAATAAGGATTTACCCAATGCAGGTAAGCTGATAGGTATAATGGAACGTTTTTTGGTCCTTGCCCTAATTCTTGTAGGACAGTATAGTGCTGTTGGTCTTATAATTGCAGCTAAATCAATATTAAGATTTAGAGACAATAAAAAAAACGAATACGTTTTGGTAGGAACAATGTTGAGTTTTGGTATCGCAACAATATTAGGTATACTCATTTCATTGATATCGGTGAATTAACTAATAAAGTACACTTATCGGTAAATTAACCGATAAATAAATTCCTCAAGATACAAAGGCTGCCAATCCAAGATTAGCAGCTTTTTTTTTAAGGACTCATATAGCAGATTATAGCTTTAGTAATTTGTAAATTATACTTAGATTTAAGCTGTTGTGCCGATAAATACGATAGTCATACAAAACACGTATCAGGAATAAACTAACAACTCAACACTTACATTAAATCTTATAGGAATATGAAAAAACGTCATCCGCTTAAACACATTTTTGTACTTATTGCCATACTCGCAGCACATATGCCGCTTGTTATGGGTCAGTCTGCAGAATCAGAGAATACCAGCAAAGCAACACCTCTTTTTAAAGACGGAGAAGCGCAGATTATTGAGGCTTTTAACACGCCAGATAAATGGCTGAGACATGATTTATGGGTTCAAACAGATTTCGACTCCGACTTGGATGGCAAAATGGATCGAGTGCACGTAGATGTAACTAGACCGTTTCAAACCGATACAGAAGGCCTTAAACTTCCGATTGTATATATATCAAGTCCGTATTTTGCAGGAACTGCCCCAAATGGGAAAGAGTTTATGTGGGATGTGAGACATGAATTAGGTGCTACGCCTCCTAAACACGTTCATCCTGAAGTTACACGCACAGGTAAACGACCAATCATCTCAAATTCACATATTAAAACTTGGGTTCCAAGAGGCTATATTGTTGTGCATTCTTCATCGCCAGGTACAGGTTTATCGCAGGGTTCACCAACAGTAGGTGGGAAAAATGAATCTTTGGCTCCAAAGGCAGTTATCGACTGGTTATGTGGACGCGTAAAAGGGTACACAACACCTGATGGTAATGAGACCGTAGAAGCATTTTGGTCTACAGGCAAAGTTGGAATGACAGGCACATCGTATAACGGAACGCTCCCTCTTGCTGCTGCAACAACTGGTGTTGATGGCTTAGAAGCTATTATACCTATTGCGCCAAACACATCCTATTATCACTATTACAGATCGAATGGCTTAGTTAGAAGTCCTGGAGGTTACTTAGGAGAAGATATTGATGTTTTGTACAATGTGATTCACTCAGGTGATGAAGCGAAACGTGCTACTAATAATGCTCGAGTTAGAGATACCGAAATGACTAATGGCATGGATCGTATAACAGGTGATTACAACGACTTTTGGGCAGGACGAGATTATCTCAACCAGATGGAACCAATGAAGGCCGCTTTACTAATGTCTCACGGTTTTAATGATTGGAACGTAATGCCTGAGCATAGCTATAGAATATACAAAGCTGCAAAAGAGAAAGGTATTCCTTCACAAATATTCTATCATCAAAGAGGACATGGTGGACCACCGCCAATGAAAATGATGAACAGATGGTTTACACACTATTTACATGGCGTAGAAAATGGTGTTGAGAACGATGCTCGTGCATGGATTGTTCGTGAGAATGACAAGATGGATCAGCCTACTGCTTATAAAGAATATCCTAATCCTGAGGCATCAGCAGTTAACTTATACCTAACACTTGGCAGCCCTCTAAGAGGCGGTTTAAGCTCAGAACCTAGCAGCAAGCAAGGCACTGAAACTTTGGTCGATAATTATTCATTTTCGGGTAATGCCTTAGCACAGGCAGAAATGACCGAACATCGTTTAATCTATGTTAGCCCTGAGCTTACTAAAGATGTTCATATCTCGGGTATAGCTCGAATTAAAATTAAGCTTGCTTCTAGTAAGCCAGCAGCCAATCTGTCGGTATGGTTGGTTTCTTTACCATGGAACGAAGGACGCCGAGTGAAAATCACTGATAATATTATTACTCGAGGTTGGGCAGATCCACAAAATCATAAGTCATTGCGCAAGAGTAAAGCTTTAAAGCCTGGTAAGTTTTATGAGTTAGAATTCGATCTTCAACCCGATGATCAGATCATTCGTAAAGGACAACAAATTGGATTGCTTATATTTTCAAGTGATCGTGAATTTACGCTTTGGCCTGAACCGGGAACAGAATTAAGCATTGATTTAGATGCCACAAGCATATCTCTTCCAATAGTTGGGGGATCAGAAGCATTTAAAGAAGCTACTAAGTAAAAAGTAAAGGCTGCCAATCTCAGATTAGCAGCCTTTCTTTTTTATGTCATCACGAAAGTGAACTAGTCTGTTTTAAGCCAGCCTGTAATACTCATTCGTTGCTGATTACAGGTTAAAACTTCATGTTCTAGATCTGAGCTTTTAAAGAAAACACAAGAACCGTTTTGAGGATTTACAATTTGCTTATAATCCTTATGAAAAATGCATAAACTCCCACCATCTTCTTCCTTCCAATCCACATTTAAATACATGATCATGGTAAAGGCTCTACTCTTATTATCATGAAATTGATCGAGATGCCTTTTGTAGAATGTCCCCTTTTCGTACAAAGCGTAATGAAACTCATAACCTGTAATTCCTGTATAGCAGCTTCCATTCAAATAGCTTACAAACTGATCCATCTGATCGAGAAACTGATTTTCAAATTCATCATTATGACTCCGATCTAACCAATAAATCTTATCCCCTCTGTTCGATAAATCGGTGGTGAGTTTGGTAAGATTTCCGATACCTGCCTCTTCAAGTTGTTTACTGGAGTTTAAAGATTTCAGATTATCTCTAAGCTGTGTGGCCAAAGCATCACTTAAAAATCTTTGACTTAAGCCAACCTTATTGTCAATAAAACTACTGACAATATCTTCGTATGCTTTCTGCATCCTTATAGAATAAAACTACGCTTAAAATAAAGGTAGCCTAGTAATGTAGTCTTTATAGTACTGAGAACTGTACAATATCGAAACTATAATAAATTCACAAGAAAAAGAGCAAAAGTAAATAGGCTGTTTAGTCTCTCATTTTCTGGATTATTCTTAAATTGAGCTATCGAAAGAAAATTTCTCAATAATAAGCTCATATGTATCCCTATCACAATAAAATAAAGCAACGCATTAAGAATAAAGAGTTGGAGTCTTATGAGTATTTGGATGAATACAGAGGCATAAGCCCTTGTCTGCTATTGCACTTTAGCACCGATCCTACGACAAGACCGATAAGGGAACATCGTTTTAAGGAATACGAAGAGATATTTAATAAAGAGGCGAATAAGTAATTCACCTAATAGAAACAAAAAAGGCTGCCAATCTAGGATTAGCTGCCTTTCTTAATATCCTAGTTTAAACAATTTGTTTAACAACAAAAGCCGTATGTGTGGCAATTTTAGAATGAGTTCTATCTCCACTGAGTAAGAGAAAGACCTATACCTATAGTTGTTTGCTTGTGGTTATAGTCAATCAGACTCTCACCATAACCGTGAAACAATTGAGCATTGATTTTCAAATTATCCCATACCTGTAAGGCATAATCAATTTGAAAGCTTCCCCTATTATTCTCACCCAAACGCATCGAATGTCTGGCTATCAAACTAACGTCGTGCCGCCCTTTACCATAGGCAGCCATTAACTCTCCTCGCCCCAGGTAGTTTTCTATACCCGGATTATTATCCTTATCAGCAGGTTCTTTTATGCGCAACCAGGGTTTTAATACAATGCTTAGGTTTTTGCTCTCCCAGGCTATTTGTGCAACGATTCTATTCCAACTGCGAGACATGGGATCGGAACGCCCGTTACTCTGATGATTTAATCCAATACCTGCATAAAGGCCTTTCAGTCCAAATATTTGATAGGGCGTCGGCATGATATACATGATTTCGGGCTCGTAGTTCGTCTCGCGAAATGGACGAGATAAATTTGGGTTGTACACTTGCCATCTGGATGTTTGCGTATAGCCCATCCAAATATCACCACCCAATTTCGATCCCATTAAATCATTAAAAATCTTCGTTTTAAAACTGATTCGAAATTTAACTTCAACCTGATTAAGCGGCATGTTATCGGGTACCGAATTATTGGGGTTATCACTTTGAGGTTGTTGATTGATGTCGTCGGTATAGTTACCCAATAAGATATAAACCGGCTTGTATTGCTTTATCTTAAACAAGCCTGACTGATTTCTGATTGTATCGGCAAGATCCCATTGTTCGAGCAAAGAGATCTGTTGTTTCTTAAATAAATCTTGTGCTGCAGAACTTGTGACAAAAGCGAAGCTAATGAGAAGTAAAAGGTAGACTTTGAGTTTCATTGACGGCATTGTTTTAAAGAAAGATAAGCTCTTGTGGCAAATGGCTTTTGCAGAAACAAAAGGCTGTCAATCTTAGATTAGCAGCCTTTCTTATATCATCACAAAAGTGATATTACTTTACAGCAATAGTTTCGATTTCGACCAAAGCTCCCATAGGTAAGCCTTTTACAGCGAAAGCCGCGCGTGCAGGACAATCTTCCTTATAGTACTCGCCATATACCTCGTTCATTACTGCGAAACCAGACATATCGCTCAACAAACAAGTTGATTTAATAACATCTTTGAAAGAATAACCCGCTTCTTCAAGAATGTAACCAATGTTTTTCATTACTTGCTCAGCTTGCTCTTTCACACCACCTCCAACAAATTTTCCTGTTGTTACGTCAACTGGAATTTGTCCAGAAATATATAGTGTTCCATTAGCTTCTACAGCTTGTGAATATGGGCCAATCGCTTTTGGTGCTCTCTTTGAGTTAATAAAACGTTTCATTTGATTTATTTTTTATATTTGTTAATAGTTGAAGATTTCAGTAGGTATCAATAGGCAAATATGGTTATCCCGATAACTTTAAATCTTCAAATACAAAAATATAAAAAAATGCACAGGCAGCTTTCTCGATAAACTAATTTATGATGCTAGTGCATTATTTTTTATCTTGAAAGGGTAATCAAAATTTCAGAACTATGAAGCGAGTAACAGGTATAGGTGGCATCTTCTTTAAATGTGAAGATCCAAAATCGATGAAAGATTGGTATGCCAACCATTTAGGATTTAACACCGATGAGTACGGCACCTCATTTGAATGGCGACAAGCTAACGACAGCAATAAAAAAGGTTTCTCAGTATGGAGCCCTTTCGATGCTAACACCAAATATTTTGAGCCATCGCAAAAAGAATTCATGGTGAACTACCGAGTTGAAAACCTAGAATGGTTACTCGAAGAACTTAAGAAAGAAGGCGTACAAGTTTTAGATGAAATTGAAACAGTTGAGTACGGCAAGTTTGCCCACATTATTGATCCAGAAGGCAATAAAATTCAGCTTTGGGAAGCCTTTGATGAAGAGTATGATAAAATGGCGGAAGCAAGGACGAAGTGAATTATGAGTTAGGATGGAAGAAACACCCCGCTACCGCACGATTCCATCGTGTGGGTTAAAAACCCAAGTAAGTATAAATATTTAAGGTTTAAGTGTCATAAAAGGATATCATCATCTACAGCTTACATTATTGTCAAAAGCATAAGGTAATTTTGAAAGAAGTGATTGTTGTGATGTAGTAACCACACGATGAAATCGTGCGGCAGCGGAGCGAGATTTTCTTTTAGGGGCTAGCAATTGAATACGAACATTGAGCGGAGTCCTTTAGTTTCATAAAAAAATGATTTTTAATTGAATGGGACTTCGACTCCGCTCAGTCTCCAATAACTAGCGGTCTTTTTAACCATTTGACCTTTCGTAAATCTTAATTGATCATTCGTAATTGACAAACTCAACCTTAATACCTTAGAGGAAATCGAGTTGATATATATATTCATCTAATTCTCATCTTCTTAATCTTTCTTACGAGGAAACATGCTTATCTTAGATGCGAAAAAACAAAACAACATTCCTAAACCCAATTAAAACCCACAATGAAACAAGTAACAATCTACTCATCATTGTTAGCATTATTCCTAATGCTGCAAGCGCCCATCACTTTCGCACAAGAAAGCGATGACTGGACGCAATTTAGAGGCCCTTCACGATCGGGAATCTCTAACGAAACACTAACTGATAGCCAAGCTAACGATCCAATGCCAGAGCTTATCTGGAAAAAGGACATTGGCTGTGCTTTTTCCGAAATCACCATTGAGGGTGATATTCTTTACACCACACTTAGCGAGAAAATTGATAGTCTTTCGGGTTGGGAGTATATAGCTGCCTTCGATGCTAAAACAAGTAAAGAACTTTGGCGAAACAAAATCGATTCGATCTTTATCGACAAGGATGATTTTGGTGATGGGCCACGTTCAACACCTCTTATTGGTAAAAACACAGTTTTTAGTTTTAGTAGCTATGGCAAATTAACCGCTCACGCAAAAGCTGACGGAAAACAATTGTGGCAAGTCGATTTTATTGCTGAGTTTGGGAGCACAACACCGCGTTGGGGTTTCTCATCATCTCCCGTTCTAGTCGACGACGTTCTAATTATTGAAGCTGGTGGAACTGAAGAAAGAGCTTTTGTGGCATTCAATCAGACCACAGGCAAACTGCTTTGGGCTAAGGGCAAAGGAAACGCCTCATACTGCTCACCTCTTGTGGCGGAGATTGATGGTCAAACACAAATCATATTCGCCAATCAGAAAACTCTATCTTCATACAATAGCAAGGGCGAAATCCTTTGGACTTATACGATGAAAATGAACGGTCCAACCTCAATGCCTACCCTGGTTGACTCCAATAAAATTTTTATTTCTACTGTCCGCAGCTCAGGTTTTGAAATCGTAGAAGTAAAAGACAATAAGGTTACAGAAGTACTACAAGCACCTACCATGAAAAACGACTACAGCTCTACGCTCTATTACGATGGCAATTTTTATGGCTTTAATGTGGCTGCATTGCAATGTATTTCTGCTGAAACTGGTGAGAAGAAGTGGACGAAACGAGGCTTTGGAAAAGGTAGCTTGATTTTAGTTGGCGATAAGCTTCTTGTTCTATCTGACAAAGGTCTGCTGATTCAAGTTAAAGCCACTCCTACTGCTTATACAGAGCAAAGACGTTTTCAGGCTATTGAAGGTAAATCGTGGACAGCTCCTTCCTTTGTTAATGGGAAGATCTACCTGAGAAACCAAACCGAAATGGCTTGCTACAAGTTCAATTAATTGGATAAGGAATTTATTACGGTTTAAAGAATGAAACGATGAATAAAAAGATATATCAACTCGTCCTAGTCTGTCTTGCGTTGTGTTTACCAAACTTGATTTTAGCAGAGAATGTGGAAGCGATAATTGCTAAACACATCGAAGCTCACGGTGGACTTGAAAAGTGGAATAAGGTTGAAACAATGAAAGTAACGGGTCAGTTTACAGCCTTTAGCATTGAAAAGGACTTTATGACTTTGAAAACACGATCAGGTGAATATTACGCCGATCTGCAATTGGGCAAGCATCAGGTTATCGAAGCATTTGATGGCAAACAAGGATGGACAATCGACCCTTGGCAAGAAATTAATTACGCTAGACGAATCAACTCGGGTGAAGAAAATGTGTTCGCTCAGAAGGCTGAATTCACAACGCCTTTTTTCAATTATAAAGAGAGAGGTCATCAAGTTGAGTTTGTAGGTGAAGAAAAGCTAGAAGGACTGGATGTTTTCGTGCTAAAGCTGACACGCTCGAATGGAAAATCAGAAAAATGGTATTTGGATGCGAAAACCTATCTGGAATACAAATGCGAATCAAATTGGGTTGACTTTGCAAGAGAGCTTCCATCTGAAACTTTCTTCGACGATTTTAGAACTGTTGATGGCTTAGTAATTCCTTTCTTTGTAGAGCGTACCTTTTGGCAACGCGAC
This sequence comes from uncultured Marinifilaceae bacterium, assembly GCA_963977525.1. GTDB lineage: Bacteria > Bacteroidota > Bacteroidia > Bacteroidales > Marinifilaceae > Ancylomarina. The sequence continues at coordinate 41,183 of CAXBPC010000021.1, read as the reverse complement.
AGAGTCATGCAAATTGAAAATGTAGAGATCAATTCTACTTTTGATAAGCAATTACTTGAAATGCCGAAGCGTGAAGAAATCAAAAAGCTCAACTTTCTGAAAGGGAACTGGGATGTAAAAATGGAAGTTTGGACCCGAAGAGGAACATGGCACAACACAGGAGAAACAGTTTCAAATATCGATTTTACAGCTACAAATATTATACAAGAGAAAATCAAAGTAGAGCGAACATTTCCTATCGACATCACCATGTCGTACACCTATAATGAGGCAAGCGGAAAATATCGCATCTCTATTTTAGATGATCTGAGTTCTACTTTCGAAGTTTTTGAGGGTGCTTTTACGGATACGAGTTTCGTTTTTGATAATTCGGTGGAGAAAAAAGATAACTACACACAGTTTACATTGAGCGAGATTTCTGACGAAGGCTTTATGCTAACAAGGAAAGTCTCTAGTGATAAGGGAATGACTTGGAAACCAAGAGATCAATATTCATACACTCGAAGTAAATAAGCATTAGACTTATAAAAGATTAGCCATCTCAATATCAATTGGTATGGCTAATTTTTGTTTAAGATGTAGGATTGATGAAATAACCACACAATACAATCGTGAGGTAGCGAGGGTTATATAAATGTAAAATTCAAATATTGATAGTCATCTTGAATTTATTTCAGGATCTCATTATCAATTTATACAAGATTCTGAAACAAGTTCAGAATGACGAGTGCATTTATTACTAGATAGCCTCTTATTCTTTAATTGAGAATTAACAATCATCTGGCAAAATAAAACACCCTCTCCCTTTTCGACCTTTAGACCTTTAGACTTTAATGACCTTAAAAAGCCAAGCTATATGACAGAAGTACATCAGCAAATACAGAATTTGTTTGATTCTCGTAGCCTAATCGGAATCCTAGATTTAAGGGGATTGGTAGACGTAAAACATGCATATCAGCAGTAAATTCGAGTCCAAGTGAGGTGATTCGGTTATCAAATTGAAACAAGATTTCCTCATTAATAAATTTTCCTTTTTCTATTCCATAGTCGATAAATGCACCCATCTTAACTCGCTTGATATAAGCTAAACCACCCATATTCCAATCGGGATAAGCTAATGGCATACGGTAATCTAGGCTAATAGTTGCGCAATCTAAACCAAAGAGATTAGAAACGCCTCGTGGCGACTTAATAGCATTACCAAAACTAGTACTCAATTTGGAACGATTCTGATAGCCCGCATAAACACTTATACCATGATGCTTTGCGAAACCTGGCAAATTGAACTGACCAATTCCCGACCACACTTTACCAGCATTATTATCTTTTGTTGGACTGTAACGATAATCGAATCGTAAGTATTGAGCCCATAACGATTGCAAATCACGTTGTGAACTCTTTATAGAATGACTAAAATAAATTTGATATTCTAACTCCTTGAACGTTCTATCGATATTATTAAATACAAAATCGTTCGGGTCAAACTGATCGCTTAAAATTCGAGATTGAAAATCAGTCGATTTGTAAATATTGTAAGAAAATTTAGGTCTCAAGAATGTAGCATGTTTCCCAGATGAAAGGTTAAAAGGTAAGGTCACTGAGTTTTCCCACTCCAGCTGCTTCCACTCGGTATTTAGCGGAATTAAAATATCCTCTGTGTTACTAGGATCATCGGCACGTCCTGTATGAGAGAGTGATCTTATACCATACTCCAACTTTGAATCGAATATTGGAAAAAAACGCTGATAAGATAGGTTCAAATAGAGCTGTCCATTTTCATAACCCTCTTCCTTTTTATAACCTACAGTGGTAAAAAATGTATTCAATAGGTTCTGGCTAGAAGCAGATATCCCAATATCAACTTTCGCCTCATCAGGAGCTACAAAAAGAGGTGCCCATGAATGAAACTTAAAGGTGTGTGCTAATCTTGAGTATGGTTTAACTTGCCACTGATCAAGCTTGCTTGTATCTGGCTGAAGCTTCTCTCCTAATTGGTCAGACAATTGTTCTGCCAACTTAAATCCGGTCTGTTTACCATCTAGTTTCTTCCATAAACCTGAAGCTAAGTCAAGCTCAATTGGCGTGTATCCATCAGCTGAATAATCTGAATAGTACAGCGCATTCTTAGATTGGTGGTAATAGGGATCTCTTGCTCCAAATCGTGAAGAGGTCAATTGAGAAATATGACCATTCTCCCACTCATAGGCAAAGATGTTATTAATTCCTGTATGCGATGATGTGAAAAACACATAATCATCACTTACATATGGTTGAGAAATATTCGTTTTGTCAGCAGCATACAAAAGCTTTCTAGTTTCTGTTTCTAAGTCAAGTTCAATAAGTCTCTTTTCCCCATTAACTTGAATAATCAAAACGATAGTTTGATCATTTTTTGCCCACTGGGGTGTCATAAAAAATTCATTCTTTTTCGCTGCAATTCGTTTAATGGATGAAGCTGTTTCAGCATCAATAATTGAAAGAGTACTTTCCCCTTTCGAATCAACTTCTACGCTTAGTATCTTTTTCCCATCTTCAGAAAAAACAGGTGCAAAACAATTGCTATTAAGCTTGTACTTCCTTTTTGTTTGAGTTTGTAGATCGTAAGTAACAATTACAGTCTTATCGCCATGTTGCCAACGCAAGTCAGCCTGATATTCTGACCACAATAGCTTATTGTTCTTATAATCGAAGCCCGTTCTATAATCAAAGCCAGGAACGAAAACTTCCTTTTCAAGACCATTCTCATCTAACTCTACAAAACTCAATGCATCTGCTAAACCACTCTTCATAAGCAAAAGACCTTGTTCAGAAATATGAGGATAACGGTAGTTGGTATATATAGTTTTCTCTTGAACAAGAGGCTTAATCTGAGTCGTCTTAGTTTCAAAATCCTGATTTTGCCACTCCCATTTCAACTCCGACATCACATCGGCATAAAGCATTAATTTTCCATCCCTATGCTTGTTCAATTTTTCTACTTCATTCCAATCAATTACCTCAACCTTATAGTCAGCTTTCAAGTAAGAGTCTTGCTTTTTCTTTAATTCTTGATAGAGAGCACTTCTCTTATTCATCATGCCATGTTTTAAATTAGCTGACAGGCAATTGATTTTCATAGGTGCTTCACCAATCTTATTCAAAGTATTATCCCACATATAATCGCCATAGTGAATACGCGATTTTCCGACTAGATAATAACCTAGAGTATATCTATTGGGAACAAAGCCTTTATACGACCCCATAGCTGCTTTATCGTATGAATAAGCGCCTTTTTCAAGAAGCTGCGCTCGCATTTCTTGTTCAAACTCGGCACTTCGTCCTCTCCCAGATTCACTTAATGCTGTTTCGGCACAAACCGCATCGCCCTCCATAAACCATGGTGGTAAATATAAACCAACAACCAATGCTGTTGCCTGCTGTCCTAAGATCACATTTAGTATGCGCGTAAAACCTTGTTCAAGCTTATCCATTTGCAAAACATGTCGATACTCATGTGTAGCAAGATGATCCATCCAAGCTTGTGTATCATCATTTTGAGGTGGCGTCGAATATAGCTCCATCCTCTTAGGTGCCCATGCTACCAAACCATTCGAAGTAGCCGATTGGGTATGCAATAAAATCGAAAATTTCTTAGGTATATGCGTTAAATCCTTCCCTCCTTTTTCTTTCAAATCTTGAAACAAAATGGCTAAATATCTTGCCTTAGCTTCATAATTAGCAGGAAATACAATACGAAAATCAGCCGTATTAATCTGCTTCCACTTTGTATTTGCAGGATCTTGACCTGTACTATAATACTGAGAGTAAGAAACCGACGACAAGAACATCAGTAATATAAAAGAGAGAATGCTTTTCATGTTTGAATCAGTAATTTTATTAGGATGCATAATATACATGCTTTTCTTTAAACAACAATGCTTTCGATCACTTGGCATTGCCTTTTTCAAACTAAAAATCTCATCAAGATCCAAAATTAACACTTCATTAATATGGGATTTCAAAACAATGTCGTATGTTTGCGACATTAATCATTAAGAGTATGAAAAAACTAGATCTTTTTAACGATCAACAACAAGAATTAGCAAGTTTGGCAAAAGCTTTATCGCATCCAGCTCGTATTGCTATTTTGCAATACTTAGCTTCATGTAAAACATGTATATCGGGTGATATCTCAGATCATTTGCCACTTAGCCGAACTACAGTTTCTCAACATTTAAAGGAACTAAAAGCTGTTGGGCTGATAAAAGGTGAAGTTGAAGGTTTAAAAATGAGATACTGCCTAGACAAGCTTGCTATTAGAAGCTTAGGCTCAACTTTTGAGAATTATTTTAACAGTATTCAACCTCAAAATGAGGAAAACTGCTAGAATTACAAACAAAATTTATAAAAAATTACAATAGATGAAAGTTCTTATTTTATGCACAGGTAACTCTTGCCGTAGTCAAATGGGCGAAGCCATTTTAAGAGATATTAATCCTGAATTAACAGTTGTTTCAGCGGGAACAAAGATTGCAAGTGAGGTTCACCCAAAGGCAGTTCTAGCAATGGCTGAAATTGGTATCGACATCAGTGATCTTAGACCTAAGATGGTTGATGTTTTTCTTGAAGAAGGTGTTGATTTCTTAATCTCGGTTTGTGGTGGTGCTAAAGATGCTTGTCCTTCTTTTACAGGACCAGTTGGGAAACGCTTACACATTGGTTTCGATGACCCTGCTTACGCTCCTGGTAACGAAGAAGAAGTTATGAACGTATTCCGTAGAGTTAGAGATGAAATTCGCCGTGACTTTGCCAAGTTTAACGAAGATTATATCCTTAATAAATAAAAAGTCTAAAAGTCGAAGAGTCAAAAAAAAATTGATAAAGATTACAAATAATTGTTGACCAAAATTAACCACATTAAAATTATGGGAAGCTTAACTAAAAAATTATCATTCCTGGATAGGTATTTAACCCTATGGATATTTGTAGCCATGGCTGTTGGTGTTGCATCAGGATTCCTATTTCCTAATATCGCCAATTTTTGGAACTCGATGTCTTATGGAAGTACGAATGTACCGATAGCAATAGGACTAATCATCATGATGTATCCTCCACTTGCAAAAGTGAAGTATGAGGAACTTAAGGATGTCTTTAAGAACCGTAAAATACTACTTCTTTCACTAATCCAGAATTGGGTGTTAGGTCCAACTTTAATGTTTGGATTGGCTATTCTTTTCCTAAGAGATTACCCAGAATACATGACTGGTTTGATCTTAATTGGATTAGCCAGATGTATTGCCATGGTAATTGTCTGGAACGATCTTGCCAAAGGAGATACGGAATACGCAGCAGGTCTAGTTGCTTTCAATAGTATATTCCAAGTCTTTTTCTTTTCCATTTATGCCTATGTTTTCATCACCCTTTTACCTCAATATTTTGGTTTAGAAGGTTCTGTTGTTAACATTACAATGAGTGAGGTAGCAGAATCTGTTTTCATCTATTTAGGAATTCCATTCTTAGCGGGTATGCTAACACGTTACCTCCTTTTAAAGAGAAAGAGCAAAGAATGGTATCAGGAAAAGTTTATTCCTAAGATTAGTCCACTAACTCTGGTTGCACTTCTATTTACTATTTTTGTGATGTTCTCACTTAAAGGCGAGCACATTGTTCAACTACCATTAGATGTCGTAAAAATTGCGATCCCCTTATTGATCTATTTTGTGATTATGTTCTTGGTTTCCTTCTTTATGGGGAAAAAGATGAATGCAGGCTATAAAAAAACAGCCACACTATCATTCACAGCTGCCAGTAACAATTTCGAATTAGCCATTGCAGTTGCTATTGCAGTCTTTGGTATCGATTCAGGTGTTGCCTTTGCTGCCGTTATTGGTCCATTGGTTGAAGTGCCTGTATTAATTGCCTTAGTAAATCTATCACTTCGATTTAAGAAGAAATATTTCAATGGTGAGATTGCTGTTAGAAAATGCGCAAATGATATAAATTAGAATAGCATATTACTTATTTTTTTGAAAGTTTATTTACAACTAAACCAACATTAATATGCTTAAAGCCATCCTGCAAGGGGTGGCTTTATTGTTTTATAATAATTATTAAATCTCTCAAAGGTTCAAAAATTAAGTAAAGGTGAATCGACCCAAGGAATAATTTGGCATCAAAATTGCTTATTAGCTTGACCTGTTTCGATCTTAAATAATATCTAAAAAGATGTTAACTTGACGCAACCATTAAATAATATAGAATCATAAAAAGGAATTAACTAAAACATACAAGCATGAAACAATTTATCATATTGGCTTTTGCCCTATTAATAGCACAATCTCCATTCGCTCAAAGTGGAACAAAGAACTTTATAGATCAGAACTATATTGAGCTTACTGGAACATCAAAAATGGAAATTGTTCCTGATGAAATTTACTTAAATATAGATCTTCGTGAAAAGGATACGAAGAATAAAGAAAGTATTGCTCAACTTGAAACTAAAATGTTTATAGCTTTAAAAAAGATAGGTATTGATCTTGAGAAACAGGTTAAGGTTCTTGATTTCACGAGTAACTTCCAAAGCTACTGGCTAAAGAAAAAAGATGTCATGAAATCTAAATCATTCCAAGTCATTGTTCATGATACTAAAACACTTTCGAATCTCTTCGCAACATTAGAAAATGTGGATATCTCTAATATCAATATTGTGAAAGTGGATCACTCTAAAATGGAAGAATTCAAAACTCAAATAAAAGTAAAAGCTATTAAGAACGCAAAAACAAATGCTGAAACACTTGCTGAGGCAATTGACCAAGCAGTAGGGAGAGCCATATATATTGGACAAGGTTATTTAAATAATTACGAAGCCCGACCTATGGCAAAAAGAATGATGGTTAGAGGCATGGCAAGCATGGACATGGAAGAAGCAGCTCCACAGCTTGAATTTCAGAAAATCAAACTGGAACACAAAATTATGGTTCGATTTGAATTGAAATAAGTCAATCAAACAAAACGCCTTTATTAAATAGGTAATATGGGGATATTCGAAAAACGATAGTAATAATCAACTATCGTTTTCTACTTTTGTGCTGTTATAACACTTATCACCACACTACCCATGAAGAAGATTTTATCTTATATAACAACACCAATCTTTTATTTCCTATTTCTACTAGCGCTAGTCGTTTTTCATCCCATTCAAATCATTTGTAGAACACTCTTTGGTTATCAGGCACACAAAGTATCGGTTGATATTCTAAACTACATATTAATGCGCTTAGTATGGGTTATTGGTTTCAGAATTAAATTCACCAATAAGGCTACATTACCTACTAATCGTCCAATTATTGTGGTTTCAAATCATCAAGGAGCCTATGATATCCCTCCTATTGCTTGGCTGTTCAGAAAACACCACCCTAAGTTTATATCTAAAATTGAGTTAGCTAAAAACATACCAAGTATTTCTTATAATCTTCGTCATTCTGGTGCAGCCTTAATAATGAGAAAGAATAGAGCTCAAGCTTTAGGAGAAATTCGTAAATTGGGTAAGCTCATCTTTGAAAAAAACTATTGTGCTTGTGTTTTCGCTGAAGGTACTCGTAGCAAAACAGGTAAACTGAAACAATTTAAATCTGGTGGTCTAGCAACTTTATTGGAAGAAGCTCCAAACTCACTAGTAGTTCCTTTTGTTGTTGATGGTAATTATAAAATAGAGCGCAAGGGTTCCTTTCCTCTTTCATTCGGAGAAAAAGGACGTTACTCGATATTAGAAGCTATAGAACCAAAAGATTATACGGCCGATGAATTATGCTTAAAAATTGAAAATCTAATTAAAGCAGAGCTCGATCAATCAAAGTAAATATATGGCAGAAAAAACAGCATTAGTTATCGAAGGTGGTGCCATGCGTGGAATATTCTCTGCCGGAATTATGGACCAATTCCTTGAGGAAGGTTTCAATCCATTTGATATGGTAATTGGAGTTTCCGCTGGTTCTATAAATGCAGCTGCTTGGCTTGCCGATCATAAGGGTAGGAATTTTGAAGTCTACACCAACTACTCACTTCAATCAGGTTATATTAGCTTCAAGAACTTCCTAAGAGGCCATCATTTTATCGATCTCGATTGGCTTTGGAAGGTTACTGAAAAGGAACTTCCTATTGATACAGATGTTCTTTTCAACAAGAATATTGATTTCGAAGTTGGTTTCACCAGCAATGCTAATGGTGAAGCATTCTTCCTGAATCCTAATGCAGAGAATCTAAGCCATTACTTAAAAGCGTCATGTACAATTCCACTTTTCTATCGTAATTTCCTAGAAATTGATGGGCAAGTTGTTTCTGATGGTGGTGTCGCTGCTCCAATTCCTGTTGAAAGAGCCTACGAAAAAGGTGCAGATAGAATTATGGTACTTCGATCTCGTCCGGAATCCTACAGAATGAAGAATGGGCTAGAATTAAAAATTGCAAACCTCATTTTCTCTAAACACAAAGGATTAGTGAAGGCTATTAAAAACCGATATGAGGTTTATAATAAATCAATCGATTTTATTCACAATCCTCCCAAAGGAATTGAAGTCATAGAGATATGTCCTCCTGAATATTTCAAAACAAGTCGATTTACTCAAGACTACCAAACACTCCTTGATGATTATAAAACGGGAAAAGAGATGGGAAAACTTGCTATCGAAAAATTTAAACAAGCTAACCTTGTAAAATAAAACTACATCGCATAAAAAAAGCCTTCCAAATGGAAGGCTTTTTTCAATATTCTTAAAAGCTGATTAAAATCTTCTTTCTTTGATTCTAGCTTTCTTACCAGTAAGTTCACGTAAGTAGTAAATTCTAGCTCTACGAACACGACCTCTTTTGTTCACTTCAATCTTTTCGATAAGAGGAGAAAATAAAGGGATAATTCTTTCAACACCAACGTTACCAGACATTTTACGAACAGTAAATGTTTTAGTTGTGCCAGTACCTTTAACTTGGATAACAACACCTTTAAAGATCTGAATTCTTTCTTTGCTTCCCTCTTTAATCTTGTAAGAAACACTGATTGTGTCTCCTGCTCCAAAAACAGGAAGCTCTACGCTAGTAGCAAATGCTTGCTCAGCAACTTTAATTAAATCCATCGTAATGATTTTTTTTAAGATTCACGAACGCAATGTAAACATATAACTGTCTTGATGCCAGAGATTACGCACGAATTCGCCGCAAATGTAAGGATAATTTCCTAATCTACAAGAATAATACTAAAGCAAAAGGATAAAAAAAGTCCGAATAATCATTCGGACTTAAATAGTATTGAAATGAAGGTCTATTGTAAAACCTCTTTTTTATTATCTGAGAAGTATTTCATAAACTGAGCTCTTTCGTAAACAGCTGAATCTTCAACCTGTCCATAACTCAATTTCCCTCTAAACTCATCTACAGATGTATATTCCTTCTTCTTCATCCACTTTGTGATATCTGCTACAATATCAGTTACTCTATCGAAACCATTTTCATAAATAGTAGAACAAAGCTGAACAGTTTTAGCACCGGCAAGCAATTGCTTAATAGCCGCTTCACCATCGTGAATACCGGTAGATGCTGAAATGTCGATACCTCGAATTTTATCGCTTATCATTCCTACAAATCTTAACGACTTGCGAATATCAGAAGGAGAACTTAACACCTCTGCTGATGTCATCTCCATCTTATCGATATCAATATCTGGCTCGTAAAAACGGTTAAACAAAACTAAAGCATCTGCTCCATCAGCATTTAAACGGTTAGCAACTGCCATCATATTTGTAAAATAAACACCCAATTTCATCGCAATTGGAATATTCACTTGTTTCTTCACTGCGCTAAAAACCTCGTAATAAAGTTTCTCATATGCTTCCGCAGATTTGTTTTTATCATTAGGTACGATAAAAATATTTAGCTCAATTGCATCAGCACCAGCTTTCTCAATTTCTTTAGCAAAAGAAGTCCAGTCTTTAGATGAAATACAGTTTATACTAGCAATAATTGGAATGGAAACCGATTTTTTAGCTTCACGAATTAGCTCAAGATAGTTAGAAATTGAATTGCCTTTTACATAATTCATAATATAATCCTCAGCTTCAGGATATCCTGAATTCTTAGGATCAGATGAAATTAAATGAGACGCTTCATTTGTGATTTGCTCCTCAAAAAGAGATTTTAACACAACAGCGCCAGCACCTTTTTCTTCTAATATTTTAATTTTACGAACAGAGTTGGTTAAACCAGAACTGCTAACTACAACGGGATTTTTCAAAGTCAATCCCATATAGGTGGTTTCAAGATTTATCATGCTAGTATTTTATTTTTTTTGATTGAAACAAATATAATTATTTCAAGGAATCAATTAACATTTAAACTGACTTATTACTTATTCAGAGAACAATTCATTAAGCTATTAGTTACAAAACAGCTTTACTTTTGAGCGTCCTGTCTTGCACCAAAAATAGAACTACCTACACGAACCATAGTACTACCCTCTTCAATAGCAATTTGATAATCGCCCGACATGCCCATAGAAACCTCAGTAAAATCCAACTTATCCTTAAAACACTCAACCTTTAATACGTCGAAATTAGTTTTGAGTTGTTTAAATTCTGAACGAACTTGATCGTGATCATCTGTAAATGTTGCCATCCCCATTACACCAACAATATTGATATTCTCTAGAATCATAAATTCATCTGAATTCAACATTTCCATTGCTTCGGATAAGTCATAACCAAACTTACTTTCTTCCATAGCAATATGAAATTGCAGTAAACAGTTAATAACACGATTGTGTTTCAAGGCTTGTTTGTTGATTTCTTTTAAAAGCTTCATACTATCAACAGCATGAATAAGATGAACAAACTCGGCAATATATTTGACCTTATTGGTTTGAAGATGCCCTATGAAATGCCACTCAATATCTTTGGCTAGTTCTTCAAACTTTCCTTTAAGCTCTTGTGGTTTATTCTCGCCAAAAATCTTATAGCCACCATTATAGGCTTCTACAATAACCTCATTGGGTTTAGTTTTGGAAACCGCTATAAGCTTAACGTTTTCAGGTATACTTTTCAGTACTTGATCTATATTTTGTGAAATACTCATTTCTTATATTTTAAAAATCCTTCCCAAAATTACAATTTTAGAAAGGATATGGAAACTTAGTAATAAATTATTAGAATATGATTTATCTATTTGTAGATAGAATTTCAAAATTTACTTTGTTCCATCTGACAAAATAAAGCCGACACCATGGACGTTATCAATTTTAATTGCAGGATCTGGCTTAAGATGCTTACGTAATTTTGTAATAAAAACATCGAGACTACGTCCCATAAAATAATCATTCTCGCCCCACACTTTCATAAGTATTTCTTCTCGTTTCACAAGCGAATTACGGCTATTACAAAGCAATATAAGCACATCTGCCTCTTTCTTTGTTATACGAGTCACAGTTCCTTCAAATGAAAGTTCAAGATTTGAATGATCTAAATCAAACAGCCCTATTTTACACTGACAATCTGTTGCCTCAGGAGCCTTGTAAGAGCGTTTTAGCACAGCATTAATTCTGCGAACAAACTCATCTTCGTCGAAGGGTTTGGTTATGTAATCATCTCCTCCTAAGTCGAAGCCATTTAATTTGTCTTCTTTAAGGGATTTTGCTGTCAAAAAGATAATAGGCACTTCGTCGTTTTTCTTTCGTATCTTCTTAGCTAGGGTAAAACCATCCATCAGTGGCATCATCACATCTAAAATACAAAGATCGAAACTATCAGACGTGTAAGACGAAAGACCTTCAACACCATCCTTAGCAAGGACAACATCAAAACCTTCCATTCCAAGGAAATCTTTCATTAACATACCCAAACTTGGGTCATCCTCTACAAGGAGAATTTTTGGGGATTTTCCAACACTCATATATTTAGCTTAAAGGTAACACGACTGTAAATGTACTACCAATATTCTTCTTACTCCAAACTTTAATACTCCCTTTATGGGCATCAATAATCATTTTACAATAAGACAAACCAATACCAAAGCCTTTTACATTGTGAATATCACCTGTATGAGCTCTATAATAACGATCGAAAACATTATTTTGTTCATCTTTTGTCATGCCAATTCCCTCGTCACTAATTGAAATACACAATTCATTATTCTTTGTCACAGTCGTGATTTTTATTTTAGGACTATCTGTTGAATATTTAACGGCGTTATCTATTAAGTTTTTGAAAACGTGCTGCAGCAATTCTTCGTCAACCTTAACTTTGTCCTGACTTGCATCAAGTTTAAATTCAATACTCCCATTTCTTTCTTTTAGCTGAATGTCCAAGCAACTTGCACATTCTGACACTAAAGAATGAAGAGAAACTTCATTTGCATTCAACTTAAGTTCACCTCTTTCAATACATGCTAACTTTAACAATTGATCAACCTGTTGCCTCAACCTGTTATTTTCAGTATGAATAACATCAGAGTAATGACTTACATTTTTAGGATCGGATAATACTTTCTCTCTCTTAAGCATTCCACATGCAAGTGCTATACTCGCCATAGGAGTCTTAAATTCATGAGCAATATTATTAATAAGATCGGTTGTTCTACCAAGTATCTTCTTATCTCTTAGGAGTGACAGAACAGTAATACCAAATAATGAAAACAAAATAATAATGGCAACCAAAGAAGCAATAAACATGGTTCCCATACTATCTAATAGATTTTTCTCACGCTTATCGAAATAAACGTTCAGCATTGCTTTATCGTCGCTCAAAGCTTTCTGCATACTATAATAGTAACAACGACTCTGTGGTTGTTTGTCTGCGCGTGATAAAACTTTGATAGTATAATTTGATTCGATCTGGTGTTGCTTAAACTTATCTTCGATGATTAAATTCAAACGCTTAATCTCAGATTTCAATCTCGCACTATCCGTCTTCGATTTGAGCTTTTTCATGCATTCACTCATCTCATAACCGGACTGTTGATCCTTCATATATTCACTTACCGATTCATGCAGGGCCAAACCAACCAAGTGCCTAAACTGTTCTTCGTTTAATTTACGTGCTTGGTTAATCCACTGAACTTGAATCATTAATAGAATAACTAAGACAAGAATAGATACTCCTATAAATATTTGTGATTTATATCGAGTCATATATGTAATGAAGTTTTTATTAAAATTGATTGAAAATAAGGAAGAAAAGTGTCACTAGTCATCAATTAGGAAAGACATATAAAACACTCCTACTCAACTTAATTACTATCCAAAAGTAAGGTTTATTTGTTAAAATTTTAAGCCATTAACAATTCATTAACAGAAGACTTGCATATCTTTTTATTACTTTAGACAACGATTTAAACTAGAAACATATTTTTTAAACATTTAATTTAATAGTTATGAAAAAATTAATATTCGGACTTCTGTTTGTTTTCTCAATGAGTTTAGTAAGCGTTGCAGCTAACAACATTATCAATGCTGACACTGATATTACTTTAACTCAGGAACAAGATCAGAAAAAAGACACAAAGAAAACTGAGAAAAAAGCTGACAAAAAAGCTTGTACAAAAGCTGACAAGAAAGCTTGTTGTTCAAAAACTGCAAAAAAAGAATGTTCTAAGGCTGATGCTAAAAAAGAATGTTCTAAGGCTGATGCAAAAAAAGAATGTACTAAAGCTGACAAAAAGGAATGTACTAAAGCAGACAAAAAAGAATGTACTAAAGAAGCTAAGAAATAAGCTTACAAACAATTACATACTTAAAAAGTGCTTATCAACTGAGATAAGCACTTTTTTTTGTATGATAAAACGTAAAGAAGATTAACAACCTCCTGCAGCACGTTTCTTTTTCTTCTTTCTTTTAACAACAGGCTTAGGAGAGCTTTTCTTACCTGATTTTGTAGTACTAACAGCACCACCACCTAGGGCCATACTAGCACCTTTTCTAAAATCGTACTTAGCAATCTCATCATCAGGACTAGTAGATGAAGGAGCTTTTGGATCCATGATAGTTTCAGCCCAGTAGTTAAGTCCACCTTGCATTACGTAGTTATTTTCAAACCCCAATTGGCGAGTAATCATCCAAGCCTCATTAGATTTTAAATTACCATTCGAATAGAAAACATTCATTTTTACATCCTGATCCAGAAAATCAGCCCATTCATCAGATAATATATCAGCTAATGGAATATTGATTGCATTCGGCAAATGGAATTTCTCAAACTCATCCTGAGCTCTTACATCTATCAGTTGAAAAGATGGATCTTTCTGAATCACCGCATCAGCGATTTCGTCAGTACTCATAAACTGAGCACCCTCTTGAGCTTCTACAAGCAACTCTTGAGCAGTTAACTTATAAACCTTTGTTGTATTTTCTGGTACAGCTGCAATAATCAAACCCAGTGGAAGAAATATTGCTGCTAATTTTAATCTTATATTCATGATAAACTAGATATTAGTCCCGATTTTACTCGGGATGAAATGACTAATCTTATAATACTAATTGACAATTCTAAAGGCTTAATACTCTTCTCTTGGAAATTTCTTTTCAGCCCATTCGCCAACCCAAAACATACCAAATGCTGCAGCAATCATAGCTAAAGAAAATAAGCCTCGAGATAAACCTATGAATTCGTTGATAGTAGGTGTTCCCATAAACTCAGCTTTATAAAGCTCTTCGAACATTGGATAACCTTCTGTGAAAGCAACGATTCCCAAGAATAGTCCTCCAATAAAAGCCAATGCATCTAACTTACCAATTGAGACGGCACAAAAAGCTGTTCCAGGGCAAAAACCACCCATAATAAAACCAGCTCCCATAATTACACCACCTACAATAGCAGAATGAAGGTAAGTCGGATTAATATAAATTAGACTTAAATCTACCCAACCAAAAAGACTGAAAAATAACATACCTATTAATGCAGTGATAGCAGCGGTAAAAAATACTTTCAACACAGTTGTGTCGTAGCCATAAAACATACCAGCTAGTTTTCTGCTAGATGAAAAGCCACTTGATTCTAATACAAATCCAAAACCAATACCTATTAAAAAGGCTAAGAATAAATTGGTGTCTGGAGAAATTATTTCGTTTACTATTAATGGTCCCATAATATTTATAATTTTTTATATTTTAGAAATGAGCTTGTACCGCTCAAAACTTAAACACTTGAAAAATAATTTTTAAATCCAGTTTTTACGGAAGAAATATGCCAAACCAAAGGCCGTTCCGAAAATACATGCCATTGTTATAAATCCACCTAAGGATAACACGGCCATTCCACTCAAAGCTGAACCTGAGGTGCAACCTCGTCCTAGCTGAGATCCGAATCCAAAAAATGCGCCACCAATAAGAGCAAAAATCAATCTTCTTTTTGAAGAAATTTTAGGCGAATGCTCTACCTTAAACTTTAATCGTTTTGCTAATGTACCTGATAAAAATCCACCTACTAAAACACCCAGAACCTGAAAAACCAGCCAACCTTTCATTGGGTTTTCATGAGTCTCATTATAGTTCTTATAAAATGTAGTACTCTCAGCATGATCAGGAGCAACAGTATTTACAGTACTAACAACAACTGATTTTAAAGCTCCACTAGCACCTAAACCTCTACCTGAAATAAAATTGGCAGATAATAGTACTAAACCCAACATGACACCACCGATGTATGGGTTCCAATATTTAGTTTTCTTTACTTTGTTCATTTGATTTATATTTTACCATCTCAATTGACTTGAGAAAAGATTATAAATTCTTGATTTATTTTATTTAATAAAGCCAGCGACTAGCTTGACCAGCATATGAGATGATGAAACGCAACATTAAACTCCCGAACAAAACCAGAACAACTGGAATAACAACTGGAATTTTAAATTTACGCAATTCAAGAATCTCAAGTATAGCAGGAACAATCATTCCTAGAATAACAACGAAAATCCAAAATGGAGCTGTGTATTCACCACCTAGGAATAAGTTAGCTGCATCGATCTGAACCTGCGTGCTTGCCAAAAATCCCATAAACATGTGGATGATTAGGAACAGTTCAACTCCTATGATCATTAAATCAAGTTGAGCAAAACGCTTTCTCTCGGCATGGTCTTTCGATAACCAAATGGTGATCGCTGATCCAGCAGACAAACCTGAAGCCAAGAATAAAGGTCCTAATATTGAAGTATTCCAAAGAGGACGAGCATTAAATGCAGAAAATAAGATTCCTGTATAAATACCTAAGACTGCTGATGAAACCAACATGACCCAAGCTAAAACTTTCTTATTCTTTTCAAAGAAAGCTAACACGTCTTTTATAATATCAAACTTCCAATCCCACTTAGGAAACAGTTCTTTGATATGTAGAGCACACCACAACATAGATAAAGGTGTAACTAACATTAAGGTCCAAGCACCCCACGACATTGGTGACTGCAACTTAATTGTTGTATAAAGTCGCCAAAAATAAAGCTTGTGATGCAAATCTAAAAATAGAGCAATCAGACCAACAGTAAGTGCAATAGGTGCTATAAAAGGAGCAATCTTAACTGCTGTTCGATAATCATTTTCTCTACCTCGGATGGTATATAAAGCGGCAAAAAACAAAACGCCTGCTGCCAATCCACCTAAGAATAGGTATAAAGGAATCTCCCAGTGCCAAATATGTAGCTGAGGATCAATAAGCGGGTTATTTCTACCACTAACAATTATTTCTTCACGCATGATATTAAATTGTTATAAGGTTAGGTTAAAAAGTATAAGTGTGGTTTAGTTCCAGCTTCGGGAATTAAAGTCTTCCATTTCCTCTTCTTAAGAACCATAGAAACTTCAGATCTAGGATCATCCAAATCACCAAAATACATACACTTAGTAGGACAAACAGCAACACAAGCTGGCTGCATTCCCTTCTTTACACGGTGTAAGCAAAATGTACACTTATCTACATAGCCTTTAGGATGAACAAAACGTGCATCGTAAGGACAAGATGTAATACAAGCACTACAACCTATACACTTATTCTCTTCAACAAGTACGATTCCACCTTCGTCATAATGACTTGCTCCTGTAGGGCAACAACGTACACAAGGTGAGTTTTCACAGTGATTACATCGCTCAGAACGAAGCTCCATTTCAAGTTGAGGATAAGTTCCGTCCGTTACTTCTACTACCCAATCTCGGCAGTAACCAATCGGCACATCATTCTCAGTTTGACAAGCCACTACACAGTCGCTGCAGCCTACACACTTTTTGGTATCGATAGCCATTGCATATCTCATAGTTTAGGCCTCCTTTTTATTATCAAATCTAAATGTCACAAAATTCCCTCTCATTCCGGTTCCACCCATAATTGGGTCCGTCATTACATTAGAGATAAGCTGTGTATCACTCGCTCCTTTACCGAAACAACGCTTCATACGCTTATCTGTATGTCCAAAACCATGAACCATATAGATAGAATCGAATCGGATACGTTCTGTGATTCTTACCTTAATTGAGAAATCGGAAACAATGCCATCCTGATTTTCTAGATAAACATATTGATCATTCTTCAAATCCCACTCCTTAGCGACTTTTGGATTTACCCAAACAGTATTCTCATCCATCAAGTCTGTTAAGTTTGGATTATTAGCTGTACGGCTAAAAGTATGCATTGGCGCACGTCCGTATATCAAACGGTAGAAACCTTCTTGAGGCTCTGGATGCTGAACAAATACTGGCATCGGTTCAAATCCTTCTTCGGCTAATGAAGTTGAGTAAAGTTCAATTTTACCTGTATTGGTATTGAATTCTATCTCCTCACCTTTAGCAAAATACAAATCATCAACTTCACGCTCAATACGCTTAACACCGATTCTTTGCATCTCTTCCAATGAAGTTCCTACTTGTTGAAGTTCCCAATCAAGTTCATCTTCAAGTTTTTCAAATGGGAAATAATCTAGTAAGTCAAGCTTTTTAGCTAACTCTCTAGCCATCCAATAAGCAGGCTTCGTATTATATTTGGGTTCAACTGCTGGCATTCTAAGAGCAATACTTGGCTCTCTACCTTGTGATATTCTTAAAGAATCGTAACGCTCTAAATAAGTACACTCAGGTAACACAACGTCAGCATAACCCGTGATTTCCATTGGCATGGTATCAACCACAGCAATCAAATCTAATTCTTCAATTGCCTTAAGAGTCTTAGCTTGATCTGGTAGGGTGTTAATCAGGTTTGTACCATTTACAATCCAAGCTTTAATCTTATGTCCTAATTCATGAGTTGGCATTGATGCATCACAAAGACCAGAGGCTAAGGCCAAATCCGCAAGATTATACTTACCACCTAAAGCCTCTCGCCAAGATTTATTTGGCTTAGGGAATTTAGGAATTTTATAATGAGGTACACTTGCCTTTTCAGGATTATAGAATCCTCCACGTCGTCCCCAAGATCCTAACAATGCATTTAATATCGCAACAGCCCTCAATCTTTGAGTATCGTCACCATACCATGTTACATGTCGTCCTGGATGTACAATTACAGCAGGAGCAGCATTAGCCATGGCACGTGCTGTTTCCCTAATTTGTTGTGGCTTAAGGGTTGTTACACCGTAAGCCCATTCAGGCGTATATTGTTGTACGTGTTCTTTTAGTTGATTAAAACCATAACAGTAGCGCTCTACGTAATCTTTATCGTATAACTCTTCGTTTATGATTACGTTCATCCAAGTCAGAAGCAATGCCATATCTGTAGATGGCTTAATTGGCAACCAGAACTTAGATTTACTTGCGACTGTAGAAAAACGGGGATCTACTGTAATGATTGTAGTACCCTTGTCAATCGCATCAGACATTTCCTGAACCTGACCATTGTGCATATTCTCACCTAAATGAGATCCAATTAACACTAAACACTTAGTGTCTCTAATGTCCGTATTCTCGGGAGAATTAATTCCTTGACCATAAGTAGCAATAAAAGCAACCTCACGAGGCCCTCTACATTGTGCATATGATGGAGCAGCAATATTATTAGATCCTAAAGCTTTTAGAACTTTACCAAAATATTTACCTCCTGATCCATGAGAGAATAGAGCTAATGATTCTGGACCATGCTCTTCTTTAACTTTTACCAGTTTTTTAGCAATATAATCGAAAGCCTCATCCCATGTCGCTTCACGAAATGTTTGCTTACCTCTTACTTCTGTTCTAATCAAAGGCGTTTTTAGTCTATCCTCATCATTATACATACCAACACCGCCGGTACCACGAGGACAAAAACGTCCATTACAGTTAGGATCATCATTGTTACCAATGATTTTCTTTATGCGACCATTCTCGTCTTTGTAAACCCAGCCAGCGCACTTCCAAAAACAAACTTCACAGTAAGTTGGTGTGCGAGTAAAATCAAAAGGGCCTTTAAAAAGTGATGGGTTGGTTTTTACCAGATTATCGGCGAATGCATTAAATATGCCTCCTCCAAAGATTACTCCGGCAGCGCTTAAAGAACTAATTTTTAAAAATTGTCTTCTGCTGTTCATATGATACTAATTTTCATATTTAGGTCGTATGCAACTTTCAGTAAATAATCATAATCTCGAAATGAGGTAGAACTATTTTTCATGAATGCTTCATAGAATTAGGTTTTATTTCCTTGTATTTTTCTCGTTTAAAATCTTGACAAAGATTTTAAACGAGCTTCAAACATTAATACCTCTACACATCAACACATCTAGAAACTTACATTTGTGTATGTAAACATATATAAAAACACCAATCCAAAAAATGTTTTAAAATACCTTGTTTCTTTTTAGATCTATTCTAAAGAACAAAACACATTAACCTCCTTAAGATTAAGTCATAATGGAACTATTTAGATTTCGAATAAATAGAAATAAATTCATACTTTTTAGTCTGAAATATCTCCCATACTATTCAAGTTGGAAAAGAGATTTGATTTATAATACTCAAGATTTGGAGATGGTTTAAAGTAGAGAGGTTCAATTTTTTTAAGAAGGTTCATCATTTTCAGTTCTCTAGATTCGAGAGCTTCATGAAAGAAAATTGAGGATGAAGAAGTGTAACAAGCAGAGAGTGGTTGCTTTCGCTCAGCCTCATCAATAGGAACAACCGCATTCCCATTTACTTGAGCTAATAGATCAGAAAACAATTCAGTTGGAACGTTAGGTACATCACAAGAAACTACGAGGTAAACATCTGCATTTACAGCTTTCATGCAAGTACTAATTCCACCAATAGGGCCACAATCAGGTATTTCGTCAGCAATCATTGGTAAGCCTAGGTATGCGTATGAATCATTTGCAGTACTTATAACAAGTTCATTACATAGAGGTTTTAGAGTTTCAATAGCATATTCAATTAGAGCCTTTCCTTTATATTTAACAAGGCCTTTCTCCTGTCCCATTCGTCTACTCTTACCACCAGATAATACTATACCTACAATTTTCACTTCCTTTTTTTGCATGCTTAAAACTAGATAAAATATCTTTTCAAAATATTAGAATCGATGCTAATTATCTTAAATCTGTAGAATATAATTCCTTTAAACCCTTTTCGAGGGATTGTTTTTAACCAGACTTTAACATCTTTTTATTTTTATTTTCAAGGACAGAACGTATCTTTAGAATGATTTCAAATAAGAACTAAGGGTATACTTTAATTATACTATTAGTTCTATTAAATACAGAAGCTATGAAATTAAAACTATTAATAATTGGATTACTCCTATCAGGAATCGTTCAAGCAAATCAATCGAAAAAAATGAATCAGAAAGATAGAGAGGTTGCTACATTAGGATCGGGATGTTTTTGGTGTACAGAAGCAATATTTCAAGAATTGGAAGGTGTAGACAAAGTTGAATCTGGATACATGGGTGGTCAAACCCAAAACCCGACTTATAAAGATATTTGCACAGGAGAAACAGGGCATGCCGAAGTTTGCCAAATTACATTTAATCCTGAAGTCATCAGTTTTACAGATCTACTAGAAGTTTTTTGGCAAGTGCATAATCCAACAACTCTAAACAGACAAGGGGCTGATGTTGGAACTCAATATCGTTCAGTTATATTCTATCACAACGAAAAACAAAAGAAAATTGCCGAAGAATTATTGGAGAACCTTGATAAATCAGAAGCATATAATGATCCTATTGTGACAGAAATAACGGAAGCTGAAAAATTCTATAAAGCTGAAAACTACCATCAAAATTATTATAATCTGAACAAAAGCCAACCTTATTGTAGCTTTGTAATCAAGCCGAAACAAGACAAGTTCAGAAAGGTGTTTAAAGACCTTCTTAAAAAATAAACTTAGATCCAAATCAACGTATCCTCGCGTACAAAATAGGACGCGATTTTTAAGTACAGAATGCGACGCCGCGAAGCCCTTCTGACTCATAAAACACGATTTGGCGTTGATTTGTTGCCTTTTCAGCAAAAAACACCCCATTTTCCGTTGAAATGAAGCTGTTTTTTACAAAAAGAGGCCATTTTCCGTTGAAACGGAGTCTTTTTGAAGCGTAAATGCCCATATGGCGACGATTTGTTGCCTTTTACGATGAAGAAAGTGTATTTGCCGACGAAACGAAGTCCTTTTAAAAACCCGACAAAAGTATAGCGACAATTCGTCAGCCAATTAAGTAATATGAACGTGGCATTTCCAGAGCGATGTGGGCACATTAAAATTAAATAAAAACCTTTACACAAAAATTGAGACACTACCCACTCAAATATTATCATCATGAACAAACTTATCACATTATTTAGCTTTCTCTTAGTCTGTTCCTTTTCAATAAATGCACAGAATGTAGAGCGATATAAAAAATATCACGACATGGGACGCTTGTTAATTTTAGAGGGTAAATACTATGAAGCCATCTCTAAGTTAGATTCAGCTATTCAAATTATGCCCTATTACGCTCGAATCTTTCAAGATAGAGGTTATGCGTATATGCAGCTTAAAAATTACAAACTAGCACTACGCGATTTTGATCACGTCTTAAAAAAGCAGCCCTACTTAAATGAGGTAAAATTACAACGAGGCATGGCTCTATATCATTTAAACTATCTGGATGATGCAGAAAGAGATCTTCTAAGTATTAGGAAAGCAAGACCTGATAAAAACATTGAAGCAGAGTATTACCTTGAAAGTATCAATAAAGAAAAAGAATTGATGCGCTATAAAGAGCAAGAGAGAATTAATGTATTGAGATATCAAGTTGAGTCTCGCAGACTAGAAAGAGCCAGACACAGAGAAGATGTCATTTGGAATACAGTTGTTCCATTAGCTTTTTGGACTTCCGTTTTTTTAACTTGGTAATAAAACATTTTTTAGCCAATCATTATTACACAAAAAGCTCCACCGATTGGTGGAGCTTTTATATTGCTTTCAAATTAAGAGATTATTAGGCTCCTAATGTGCTTTTTGGTTTTTCACGATTAAGCATATCGATGGTTTTTTGATCTAATTTCGACACTTTCGATTCTGGTTGCTTAATTTCAGGACTATCTTGAGCTGATAACCATTCGAAGTTATACAAGGCTTTAAGAACCTTTTCTTCCTTTTGCTCAGAAGTCATACCATCGAAAGCAGCACGACGCTCAGCAGCCTCTTTTTGCTTCAGCTCTTCAATCTCAGCTTGCTCATTATAGTAAGCTTCAGCTCTTAGATTTTTAAGATAAGGTAGAGCTACAGTTGGGAATAATTCCAACAACAACATTTCCTTTTCATTCTGAGCTAACTTAACGCCACCAAACTCTTCTAAAACTAAATTTTCTGGTGCCTGATATTTGCTTACATCATAAGCCGTAGCTTCACGTTGTCCACAAATTTTCTGACGGTATTCAGGATCAATATCAATTGGTGTCTCACCATACTCACCTTTCACAAGGTTGAAGAACTGATTATTTACGTTTGTATATGGCGCTTTTCCGCTATTCACATCCAAAACGTAATTTACAGCCTGTACACCTATAATTTGTGACGATGGTGTTACCAAAGGAGGACAACCAGCAGACACACGAACCTCAGGTACTTTCTTAAGTACAGTAGGCAATAAGTCTTCAAGACCTAAGCCTTTCAACTGAGCCAACATATTGGTGTACATTCCACCTGGGATCTCAGCAGCTTTAACTTCTTCGTTTGGAGCTGGGAAATTGAACCAAGCATCAATAGCATGACAAGTTTCAAGCAATTCATCTTCCTTATCAGCTTTAGCTAAAGAAATAGCTTTATCGAATAAGGCATCTATTTCTGTTGGTAGATAATCCGCAGTGATATCGAACTCACGTGGGAACATCTTATATGAATCAAATTCTGCAATTCGCTCACGAATACCTTTCAATTCAGCATTAATCTTCACAACAGAATCCAAATCAACACCTGTATCCAAACCTAACTTATCTGCAAATATTTGAATAATTTCAAATGCAGGAGCAGCTGGTCCACCGGCAAAGTTTAAGATATTAGTATCTACAATATCAACGCCATTAATGATAGCCATCAATACAGCACCCAAACCGTAACCTGGAGTACAATGTGTATGGAAATCAATAGGTACTTTAACCTCATTTTTCAAACGCTTAATGATTTTACCTGATAGTGATGGTGGAATCAATCCAGCCATGTCTTTCACAGAAATCATGTCAGCACCCAAAGCCTCCATTTGCTTAGCTTTGTTCAAGAAATATTCGGCATCGAAAATTTTCTTAGGTAACTTTTTACCAGAAAATATCGCTTGAATACGTTGCTTACGAGTGAATTTTGGATCTACAGTATAACAAACTGCACAGTCAGCAATACCGCCTGCTTCTTTTATATATTTAATAGTGGTTTCCATATTATTCACGTCGTTAAGACAGTCGAAAATACGCATGATACCTAAACCACTCTTTACAGCATTTTTATTGAATCCTTCGATTACAGATTCTGGATATGGGCTATAACCAAATAGGTTACGTCCACGAGAAAGAGCCGTTAGATAAGAAACATCTCCTATTTCTTTCTTAATAGATTCTAGACGATACCATGGATCCTCATTAAGGTAACGCATAACTGAATCTGGAATTGCTCCACCCCAAACTTCCATTGCATAGAAATTCGCAGTTTTATAAAATGGCAATACCTTTTCAATTTCGTGCTGAGGCACACGGGTTGCAAATAAAGATTGTTGACCATCACGAAGAGTTAAGTCACGAATCTTTAATTTGCCTGTACGCTTGATTTTTGATCTGGTAGCAGCAATGGCTTTTTTGTTTCCCTCACGTTTAGCTTCAAATTCAATCTTACGTTTTCCTTCTAAGTAACCTTTAGCTACAAGTGGGAAAAGCTCTAACAACATGAATTCCTTATCATCCTTAGCCAATTTCACATCACCAAACTGAGATAGAATTGTGTTTTCAGGAGCCTGATATTTATCCATATCATAAGCAGCTTCTTCAGCTACTCCAGTAATTCTCTCACGGAATTCTGGTGCAATTTCAATAGGTGTTGTACCGTACTCTCCTTTTACAAGATTGAAAAACTGATTGTTTACATTGGTGTAAAAAGGGCGACCTGAATTCTCATCGATCACACAATTTACCGCCTGTACTCCAATAATCTGAGAAGAAGGTGTTACCAATGGTGGACAACCTGCATCCAGGCGCACCACTGGTACAACTTCTAGTACTCTCTCGAGTAGGGTTTCCAAACCTAAAGACTTCAACTGGTTTAGCATGTTGGTATACATACCT
Organism: uncultured Marinifilaceae bacterium; assembly: GCA_963977525.1. GTDB lineage: Bacteria > Bacteroidota > Bacteroidia > Bacteroidales > Marinifilaceae > Ancylomarina. The sequence continues at coordinate 16,481 of CAXBPC010000021.1, read as the reverse complement.
CCAGGGATCTCGGCTTTCTTAACCATTTCGTTAGGAGCCGGGAAATTAAAATACTTTTCAATAGCATGACAAGCTGCTAACAACTCATCTTCTTTATCTTCTTTAGCATACTTAATAGCATCAACGAATAATTGATCGATATTAGCAGGTAGCTTATCTTTAGTTATATCAAATTCTATTGGGAATTGCTTATAGCTATCAACTTCAGCTAAAGCACCCAAACGAATCTCCTTAAGAATCTTATTAATCTTAACGACAATCTTAGGATCACCATCCAACTCGATGCCTAGTTTCTGACAGAAAAGGTAGATTAACTCGTATGCTGGAGCAGCAGAACCACCAGCAAAATTCATAATGTTTGTATCGATAATATCAACACCATTTATAATAGCTGATAAAGCTGAAGCCAAACCATAACCAGGAGTAGAATGAGAGTGAAAATCTACAGGTACAGTTAATTCTTCTTTAAAACGACGAATGATTTGTCCAGCAATTGAAGGAGAAGCTAAACCAGCCATATCTTTTAAAGAGATCATATCAGCACCCATCGCCTCTAACTTCTTTGCCAAGTCAACAAAGTATTCAAGGTCGAAAATCTGATCAGGAAGATTCTTAATAGTCATTCTATCACGATCTTCTTTTTTCTCAGGAAATTTAGAATCGACCGTAAAACAAACTGCACAGTCAGCAATACCACCAGCAGCTTTCACATACTTAATGGTTGATTTCATGTTCTCGATATCGTTCAAACAATCGAAAATACGCATGATACCAAGTCCCGACTTTACAGATTGAGTATTAAACTTCTCAATTACCGATTCGGGATAAGGACTATATCCAAAAAGATTACGACCACGTGATAAAGCTGTTAGCTTAGAAACATCACCAATCTCTTTTTTGATTGACTCAAGACGATACCAAGGATCCTCGTTCAAATAACGCATCACTGAGTCAGGAACTGCACCACCCCATACTTCTAAAGCATAAAACCCTGCTTTTTTGTATAAAGGAAGAACTTTCTCTATTTCTGCCTGAGGCATTCTAGTCGCAAAAAGCGATTGTTGTCCATCTCTTAAAGTAAGATCTCTAACTAGTAATTTTCGATTTTTAACCATATCCCTAAACTTGATTATGAACGCATAATATGCTGCGCTTAATTAATTATGTCCGTACTCGATATTAAATCAGTATTTCCTGACTGACTTTCGATTCCAAATTTATAAACATTTTTCTATTGAAGAAATAATTCAGCATTAATCACTCTATGTTGTACAATACCTGTCAATAGGGATTTGCATGACTTTTGTCATTAATGTTTTTTTTCATTAATCAAGCTCATTTAGTGCAATCGATATCAATCAAAAAAGTGGTTTTACAGTAATTCCAACTAAACATTTCACCAACAGGCAATTAATACCTAAAACTAAGAACATAACCACATAGTTAACCATTACAACATATTGTTAATATTATCTTAAATAGTTCACACGCATTTTTTTTGAAGCTATCATAGGAAATGTTCAATAACATGCCAAAATAATTCTTCATGATTCTCATTTTTGCAGAAAAACAGATTAGATGGTCTGAAAATCATTCCTTATTTTGTGGTTCAAATGTCAAATTGCTCTTTTTCCGATGAATTCTCAATTAAAAAACAATCAATATCGAAAGTTTTGTGCCTATGGTTTCTTAAAGAATCTTCGATTTTTTGATGCCTTTTTAATTCTGTTCCTCATTGATAAAGGAATGTCTTACACCCAAATCGGGATATTATATGCATCAAGAGAGATTATCACCAACTTATTAGAAATCCCATCTGGTTTAATTGCAGACACTTATGGTAGAAAGAAATCTCTGGCTGCAGCTCTACTTATATTCTCCATTTCATTTCTAATATTCTGGATATCCGACAACTTCTGGTTCTATCTATTTGCTTTTATCATATTCGGACTGGCCGATGCCTTCCGTTCAGGATCGCACAAGGGTATGATGATGGATTACCTAAAGTTGAATAATTGGACAGAATATAAATCGGAATACTATGGTCATACCCGCTCATGGTCGCAAAGAGGCTCTGCTATTTCAGCCCTTACAGCTGGGATTCTAGTCTTTCTTGACGGCAACTATCAGAACATCTTTATTTATTCAGCGATTCCATATGCGATCAATTTCATTCTTATTCTAAGCTATCCTTCAGAGATTGATCGATCAGAAAAAAAGAAACAGCAAAACTCATTTAGGCATAGTATCAACGCTTTATTCCTTGTACTGAAACAGAAATCAGTTCTAAAATTAGTGAGTACATCTGCATTTCACACAGCTTATTTAAAAGCGCTAAAGGATTACATTCAAGCTATTATGCTAGGAATTGCCTTGCTTCTTCCAAGTATAAAAGGCGTTCATATAGATAGACAAAATGGACTAGTCATTGGTTTACTTTATTTCATCATCTATCTACTTACAGCATATGCATCGCAGTATTCTTCAGCAATTCTAAAAAAAGCACCAACAAACCTGACCAATAAGACCCTCCTTTTAGGACTGTTCTTTGGTTTAAGCTGTGGCGTTTTCTTCATATACGAAATATGGATTTGGGCTTTTATTTCGTTCGCACTCATATTTATTATTGAGAATATCAGAAAGCCTATACTCACTTCTTTTGTAGCGGATCAAGTACCAAATGAACTCCTTACTTCTGTTTATTCGGCTCAATCGCAACTACGAACACTTTTTTCAGCAGTCATAGCCTTTGTTTTCGGTATACTTGCTGATATGTGGGGAATTGGATCTGCTTTTGTAATCATTTCTAGCGTCATGCTAGTTCTCTCAATCTTTATTTCATTTAGCAATAAAGTTTACAATAAGAAAACAAGTAATTGACTACTTTTGCGACAAACATTATTCGATACAAGATGGATTTCAAGACAATTCTACAAGAAGTTTACTCTGAACTTTTGCAAACAAAAAGCAATGGTCAGCCAGCATCATACATACCCGAATTAGCAAATATCGATCCTGATAAATTTGGTATTCACTTTTGTTCTGTAGATGGTAATCATTACGGATTGGGCGATCATCTGGAAAAGTTCTCTTGCCAAAGTATCATTAAGGTTATCTCCTTATGTCTTGCTATTAAAACAGAAGGCGTAAAAATTTGGAAGCGTGTTGGTGTTGAACCATCAGGAACACCATTTAACTCATTAGTCCAATTGGAACATGAACAAGGTATTCCTCGTAACCCTTTTATTAATGCAGGTGCCATTGTAATATGTGACATTCTTCTGAGTCAATCAGATAATCCCAAAGAACAGTTTATTGAATTTGTTCGACAATTAGCTCTAGATACCAATATTGAATACAACCCAAAAATTGCTGCATCTGAAAAAGCACATGGATACAGAAATGCTGCTCTTATCAATATGATGAAGTCCTTTGGGAATATAGAAAACCCTATTGAAGCGGTTCTAGATTTCTATTACGATATCTGCTCCATAGAAATGACGTGTGAAGAATTGGCACATACATTTCAGATTTTTGCAAACAATGGCAGCATTCCTTCTACCAAAGAACGAGTGATTACAACCAGTCAATCGAAACGAATAAATGCTATAATGCAACTTTGCGGCTTTTACGACGAAGCTGGCGAATTCTCTTTTAAGGTTGGATTGCCAGGCAAGTCGGGTGTTGGAGGAGGCATAGTTGCTATCCACCCAGGGGAATATACAGTTGCCGTGTGGAGTCCTAGATTGAATAAGAAAGGAAACTCATATAAGGGTATTCAAGCTTTAGAAATGCTAACGACTAAGTCTGAATTATCCATATTCTAAATTCAACCTTTAAGCATAAAAAAGCCGCAAATCAGACATCTGACTTGCGGCTTTCTCTTTATATCGTATTCTAGAATAACTTCTCTAGCACTTCTTTTACAGTTTCTAAATTTGGGTCGATATCGAAAACATGTGAAGGCTTAAGGTAAGTCACTTCTTTTTCTCTTTTGATACGCTCTTCACCACCGCCAGTGATGTTTAGCATGATGCAAGCATCCTTATCAAGATTTCCGCCCATAGCTTCCTTAATTAAAGTTGCTACTGCAACAGCTGCTGCTGGATGAATATCGTTTCCTTCTGTTTCAAGGAATAATTTGCCCGCTTCTATAGCTTCTGCATTCGTCGCAACTAAAACATCGCCACCCGCATCTTTCATTGCATCGAACAAACCACCAGCAATTGGATATGGAGGCTTACGATTAGAAAGCACTTTTGCATCAATCTCTTCAACTTGCTTACGAGCCAATTCATCCTCTAATGGTAACATAGCACGCGAGTCTGCTTTCCAAGCATCGTGTATTGGTAAGAATGGTGCATTCTGAGAAACCATAAGTTTCATCTTATTATCACCATAACGACCATCTTCAATAAATCTCAGATTAGCTTCCCAAGCAGCAATAGCACCTGTTCCACTACCAACAGCTTGGAAATAGTAGTCAGGAATCTGACCAATTTCACTCACTGCTGAAAGAACCGTAGTTCCCATTCCATCGCGACGAGCGACATTCTTAGCACCACCTTCGGCAACAAAACCGTCTAAAGCACAAGCAATATTAGAAAGATGAATCGCATCGAAATAATCACTTCCCGATTTAGTCGCAATCAAACGAACGTTATCCTTGATAGGCTCATCGAACCAAAGTGCAGACAAATTATCTTCAGGAACCGAAAGAAGCAATGGAATATTATTATCGGAACAAACACGAGCAAAAGCTCTAGCTGTATTCCCAGCAGAAGCTACTACCAAAACCTGATCAGTTGATTTCAATCGACCACTTACAGCGTAAGCCTCAGTTTCTTTAAACGAACATGTACGAAAGTTCGCACCTTTCTCTGGCCAGTAACCACTAAAAGTAATATACAGGTTATTCAAGCCTAAATACTTCGCTAAGCCTTCACTTTTGTAAGTTGCAGGCGCCGAAGAACCTTCTAGTATTTTATGAATTGGCAACCAATCGGCAAATTTATAAATCCCTAAAGACTTATCTTTAACCTCCAATTGCTTCTTCTCATAAATTGCTCTAATCAAAGATGGATCGCTTTCTCCTGGCGCATCCAAAGTCCACCCCTCATCATCAAATCGTTTACCTGATTTTACTGACTCTAGTTTATATTGGGTAGCTTGAAATTCTTTTGTCATGCCTGATATAATTTGATTTTTGAAAGCCTAAAAATAGTAATTGATTATTAGATATCAATAAGTCTCACCATAATCTGTTAAATGAAATCTGCAGAACCATGATTCGCTACATAATTAGCACGTTTAAACTCTTAAAATCAGGGCTAATTCAACATTTTATGATTCAATTAACAATTATTGACGTTTCAATTCATTTGATTGGCTGTTTTAAATTCAATATTTTGTAATTTTCGGCTTTGAAATTTACACATACAGCATACACATGAAACTATTATACCGATCTCTCATTCTTCTTACAGCAATTGTTTTTGGAAACTTAAACGGCAATGCTCAAAACTTAAAAATTGACATTAAGCTTGAGAACGTTAGTGACAGCTCTGCATACCTTGCACACTATCTTGATGGAAGAATATTTGCCGATGATACCACCAAGCTTGTAAATGGTGCTGGTATATTTCAAAAAGATAGTTTGCTTGATCAAGGCATCTATGTGGTTTATCTTCCATCAAAAAAATACTTCGATCTTCTTTTAGGCGATGATCAAGAATTCTCTATTCACTCAGATTCTAAGGAATTCGTAAACAATCTTAAAATATCAGGTTCTAAGGAAAGTGAAGGTTTTGCTGATTTTCAAAAATTCATGAAAGCCAAAAATGAAAATAGCAAGAAACTTCAGGAGGAATACAAGAGTAAAGCCGATGATGAGAAAGCCATGGCTGAATATAAAGAGCTCTTTAAAAAAGCAGATTTAGAAGTTAAAGCCTACATCAAGTCTTTAAACGAAAAGTTCCCTGCTCCTAGTTTCGTTTCTGCATTTGCTAACTTTACGCTTTCGCCCGAAGCTCCAAATTTCAGCAAATCGATTGCCGCTGATTTTCCTGACAGAGATAAGGAGATCAAACTTAGAAATTACCTTTGGACAAAGGATAGTTACTTATCGAGCCTAAATCCTGCTGATGATAGATACCTACGTACACCTTTATTAAAAAATAAGCTTGCTTTTTTCTTTGAGAAGATTCTGATTCAACAGCGCGATTCAATCGTGAAAGAATCAATCAAGCTGATAGAACAGGCTCGACCAAATAAAAAAGCCTTCCAGTATTACACGCAATACGCCATTAATTATGCCATTAAATCGAAGATTATGGGTGTAGATGCTGCCTTTGTAGATTTGGCAAAGCGCTACTATTTAAGCGGACAAGCGACTTGGGCAGATTCAACTTTAATGGCTAATATAAAAGAGCGCGTAATTAAACTTCAGTACAATTTGCTTGATATGAAAGCTCAAGATTTGGCTCTTGAAACTATAGATGGTGAATTTGTGAAACTTCACGAGATGGATGCTAACTACACGGTTCTGTATTTCTTTGAAACAGATTGTGGGCATTGTAAAAAAGTAACACCTCGTTTAAAGCCTGAAATTCTAGATGCATACAAAGATTTAGGTGTTCAAATTGTCGCTGTTTATACGCAACAAGATAAAGACGCTTGGCAAAAATATTTAGAAGATAACGTGCTTTACGATTTCATTAACTGCTACGATCCCAATTATCAATCGAACTTTAGAATATTCTACGATGTTTATTCAACCCCTACAATCTATCTTCTCGATAAGAACAAAAAGATTGTGGCTAAACGCTTAGACATTGAGAATCTTAAAGGTTTTTTAGATCACGAAAGAAAACGCAAAGCTGAGAAATCATAAACAGTTTAAAGATTAAAAAAAAAGAAGATGTCGAAAATGTAAAAATTAAACATCGAGCGTCATTCTGAACTTGTTTCAGAATCTTATACATATTGATTATGAGATCCTGAAATGAATTCAGGATGACGTATCCTTTTATTTATGTGCACCCTCTACTTCTCAACTAAAACTATACAACTACATTCGATGAATGAATTGCTACACATTCTTCAACTCATAGTGCATTACAGCTTGCATCTGTTAGCGCCTGGAGCTATTGCTTGGCTTTTCTTCCGAGAGCAATGGAAAAAGGCTTGGTTGATTATGCTTGCAACTATGTTGGTTGATTTAGATCACCTACTTGCAACACCCATATTCGAAGCTGGCAGATGCAGTATTGGCTTTCATCCTCTTCACTCCTATTATGCCATTGCCATCTATTTTATTATGGCATTTTTCCCAAAACTACGAATCGTAGCCATTGGCTTACTACTGCACATGCTTACCGATTTCCAAGATTGTTTGTGGTCGAAATTCTTGGGGCAATAAGCTTTACTTTGAGGGTCTCATTATTTTTGTGTGGCTCTCAATAGCTTCTCATTACTTAGTCATACCCTGACACGAACAGCTTGTATATAGTCAGAGCATGACAAGCAAAATGTATTAGGTAGCCATATAAATAAAATGAAACAGGTGATCTTAAAATTTGAAATTAAGAAATTACACATTAACTATTTATATATACCTATTGTCAATTCTTTTAGTATTTACCTCTCTAAAAGGATAATTCCTCGATAATAATCCTTCTATTACTTCATTATAATACCAATCCTCTTTAATGAACATCCAATACATATCAAAGTACTTTTCTTTATCAATAATATTCTCAAAAATCACTAACCCAACGCATTTGCTAGCTTTTTGATCATACTTTTGAGCAGAAGTATAATTTGTCAAAGCAGTTTTCCAATGCTTTGAAAAGTCTTTTATTAGAGGTATGAAAACAAAAGCACAATCGGTTCTAGGTATAGAAATTCGATAAGGCCTGTAATTTTCATTTTCTTGACACTTTTCGACTGTCCTAACATATCTTTTCTTAAACTCAGTTAACTCTGCCCTATTCAATTTTGCTATTTCTGCAATTATTGGATAATATTCCGTCTTTTCTTTTATCAACCTTATTTTCTTGTTAAAATTTTGAATAATGTGTGATATATCAAAGTCATCAATGTCATAATATAACTTATCAAAATTTTCGATATACTTCAAATCAATGAATGAAGTATCAAGAGTTTCAAAGAAATGACCTAACACGTATTGCTCTGGAAGATCATTCAATATTGTCGGATGATTTAAGTATAATTCCTCTCTAAAAATGAGATATTCCTTTACTTCAGCTGGCGTTACTAAATAATTACATATCCAATTATAATCTTCCGAGTGAAATAAATGTATATTCCCTACATTCTTGCTTTCATAGAATTTTAAAAACCTTTTTTCTTCATTGAATTCACTATTAGTTGCATAAATTATAATGTTCTGTATATCATCCAGATTTGCCTCAGATATATTTTTCGTATGTCCCTTTTCATTTACTATTGGAATTTCAGGATACGTTTCAAGGAACTTATGAGTTTTTCTTATCTGCTTAACTGCTTTCTTTAAAACCTTGTTATTAAACCATTTAATTTCTCCTTCAGTTTCATCATTCTCTCGTTCTTTAATTTCAAAAATTAGAAAAATATCATCAATCCAAACGACATTATCAGAAAACTCAAGTTCTTGTTTTGTTGATTTATCAATAAAATCGTTTTCACTAAACGTAAATTCTTTGAAAAATACATTTGTATTAATTTGCGATATGATACTTTCAGACTTTGTTTGCGTCATTTTCCTAATTCTAAATAACTAAATGTCATTTCTAAGTGTATTGGATAATATTCTATTAATCCTGTTCCATACAAACCTACAAATTTATTAACAATAATTCTCCAGTAAAATTCTCGAAAATCAATAGAAATAAGCATTTTGAAGAAAAGCATTAGAAATAAGGGAGGTCGATATAATTTTATAATTGCTCCACCTAGGGCTTGGACAAGCAATTATAATCCTATAATACCTCCACTTAAGGCTTAGAGAAGCTTTACTAATTTTAGTAAAGCTCCACCAAAGGCTTAGGCAAGCTTTACTAATTTTAGTAAAGCACCACTAATGGCTTCGACAAGCTTCAATCATTTTTTAACGGCTCGCCCATATGAAAAGTGGCTAATCCATCTTTCAAAATTCAAATAAAGAGATTTCTGAGTACAGAAAATGTAAAATAATACCTACCCAAAAGTGTAGTTTTTGCTTTGAAAGTGAATTAATATATTCCTCTACAAATCATCATTTATGTTATCAATAAAACCATAACAAACAGCACAATAAACACTTATATGTAAAGATTTAAATGAAGAACAAACTATCCTTTTCATATTTCACATGATCATTCACACTATAAAATAATTCAATAATTATGTTTAGATTCACACTTCGGAAGAAGCAAAAGAATTAAATATTAATCCAAAATTAAAAATCATGTTTTCAAAATTAACCCCTAATTGTCGTGTAACCGAAGTGAACACGGCATCAGAAAATTTACTAATGGCATTTAATAAACAAACCTTTGAAGGTGACAACTATATAGGAGGTCTTTTCACCAACTTACAAACTTGGACTGGTTCGTTGGGAACAGCAATTCATCGCGGCAAAGTGGAGTCTAATCTAGACGAACTAGATGTTGCTAGAGATGAGAAAGTACAAGCTTTAAACTATTTACTACTAGGAGCAACTCATCATCCAATTGCAGCGATTAAGGCTGCTGGTGAAAATCTATTTGATACTTATATAAAGTATAGTTTGAAAATAATTAACGAAACCTACGCAATTGAATCGTCCTTAATAGAATCTTTACTTCAAGATTTATCGGCACCTGAACTTCAAGCCGATATTACTGCAGTATCGGGCTGTACCGAGGTAATAGCTGATTTGCAAGCGGCTCAAAATAATTTTAAGACTGCATACTTCACATGGGAAGAGGTTAAAGCACAAGAAGGATTAAGCGAATCTGCTACTGAGATTAAGAAAGAAGTACTTTCAATTATCAATAATAAAATCGTTGTGTATTTAAGAGCCATGCAACAAGCTAACGAAGCGGTTTATGGTGAATTGGCTCAAACTGTATCGCAAATTATTAGCGATGCCAATCAGGCTATTAAAAGAAGAGCAAAGAAAGACGAAGAAGTTGTCATTGAGAATTAGGATCAAGCAATCCTGGTACTATTCAACCAACGCGCCAATTAAGTTTGGAGTGTCCTCCTAGTCTTCGAATAAGTTTTTGGAACGGGAGGAGCTAGTATTGGGATTGCTTCTTTAGGTTACAAATCGGCTAGAGCCGTAAAAAAAAAGGTGAAAACTCCAGAACAGAGCTTTCACCTTTTGTTGTCATTTTGTCTCATCCTGACTAATCATGCCATTATCTCCACAATAACCATCTATTTCTGGTTGGAGAGTTACATGATTAATATCAAATTTATCATCCAGCACATGTTCTATTTGATGAAGAATTTCATTTACTCTACTCAGTCTTAAATCATTTTTAAAGCTTATGTGAGCCTCAAAGTTTATTTGCTTATCATCGAGTTGCCAAACGTGAACATGATGCATGTTATGCACTTCAGGAATATTCTGAAGTTCTCTATTTATATCTTCCAAATTCACTTTAGATGGTGCAAATTGCATCAGTATTCTTACACTTTCTTTTATTAAACCCCAGCTTGAATAAACAAGGTAAAGAGCAATTCCAATAGAAAGAGCTGAATCTACCCATGCTACATCCCACAAATACATTGCTAATCCACCAAACACGACTGCAACAGAAGAAATCATATCTGAAAGTAAATGTAAATATGCAGATCGCATATTCATATTATCCTTAGCTTCTTTTTGCACTAAAAGAACACTTAATCCATTCAATACGATTGACAAACCTCCCAAAATCATAACCAAACCAGTTTGTACTTCAACAGGATCAGAAAAACGAGAAATGGCTTCTTTCAATAAGAAAAATGCAATCACAATTAATGAAACAGCATTAAATAAGGCTGCTAAAATCTCTGCTCTTTTATATCCATATGTTTGAGCAGGTGTTTGATCTTTTTTCGATAGTTTGCTTGCAAACCACGAAATAATAAGAGCCAATACATCACTAAAATTATGCATCGCATCAGACATCAAAGCAAGACTGCCTGATATAAAACCACCAATAACTTGTGCAACTGTAATACCTACATTTAAAAGGATAGCAATTCCTAAGTTTCTACCTTTTAAATCACCATGACTATGATCGTGTCCGTGATTATGATTATGATCTCCCATATCTTATCTATAAGTTTTATCAATTTTCATTCTTATCTGTTATAACATGTTAAGCCTTTAAAACAGATCTGTCTAAAGATATAAAGATTATTCTTATCGAAATTAATTATAAATAAAACTCAAATCTCATTGATTAATCTTGATTTAATCACGAACAAACCATTAATAATCAAGACCATAAGCGCAAGACTAATTAGGTTTTCACATAATAATGTTTTACAAGTAACATATGCACATTTGTAGATTCATTAATATTTCTATCTTTACCCGAATCATGAAAACTCCGAGTTATTAAGAGCTAAGCCTAGGTAAGTTTTAATAACCGATGGGTAATTTTGGAAACTAAATTGCCTCCCGTGGATAACATCCTAAATTGGAAAGGAGAAATATGTGATTTGGCTTCTGGGCTACATACCTCAACAGTACACCCCCCAATATGCTAAATAACAGACAACTCCATTCTTATTTAACTATTGAGTTTTCTTAAATTTAGCAGAGTGGAAACTTTATACAAAAACATATTATTAATTGCAGGAACTGGTCAGAATGTAGGTAAAACTCTTTTTGCAAGTCAGGTTATTGCTTTGAATGCAGATAGCTATCCTGTAGTTAGTATCAAAATTGCGCCACATTTCCATCGACTAAATCCAGATGCCCAAATAATAGAAAAAAACAAGGATTTTTCTATTATTAAGGAATTTGATTCTAATGGCAACAAGGATAGTCAACGATTCTTATGTGCCGGTGCCAAAGAAGTCTATTACGTTCAGTGTATGGATAACCAACTTTCCTTAGTTTTTGACAAGCTCATTAAACTCATCCCACAAGATTCACCTATAATTTGTGAATCAGGAGGTTTAAGGCAAATCATAAAACCAGGAATATTCTTGATGATAAATAAAAAAAACAATCACAAAATAAAACCCCAAGCTTTAAGAAACAGAGAATTGGCAGACAAATGGATTGAATTCGACGAACAAGAATTTGACTTTAATCCTCTTAATCTACATTTCTCAGAATCTGGCTGGACTATTCAAAACTAACCCTATGATCACTTTTAATGAAGCCCTAAAAACTGTAAAACATGCAACTAAAAAGTTGGAGAAAGAGCATGTTGAACTTTCAAAATGTTTGAATCGTGTTCTCGCTGAGGATGTCGCATCATCTAGTGCTATTCCTCCATTCAATAAATCTGCTATGGATGGATTTGCGTGCCGTCAGTCCGATTTATCGGAACAGCTTGAAATTCTAGAAACGATACCAGCTGGTGCACCACCAACTAAAACTATTGGTGAAAAACAATGCTCTAGAATAATGACAGGTGCTATGGTTCCTGAGGGTGCTGATTGCGTTATCATGATTGAGCATACCGAAACGATAGATAATAAATACGTTCGTTTTACAGAAACGAAGACAAAATCAAATATCTGTATTAAGGGGGAAGACATTCAAGAAAATGATATTGTTTTAAAAAAAGGAACTCGAATTAAACCTCAACACATTTCAGTACTTGCCGAAATTGGATGTACAAAACCTCTTGTTTATCAGAAAGTAAAAGTTGGAATTATAGCTACTGGAAGCGAATTGGTTGAACCTAATGAAAATCCGGCTCCAACTCAAATTAGAAACGTCAACTCATGGCAATTACTTGCTCAGCTTGAGAAAATTGGCATTACAGGAAATTATTATGGTATAGTTGCTGACTCTAAAGAAGCTACAAAAGAGGTTATAGCTAAATGTGTAGAAGAGAATGATTTACTCATAATTTCAGGAGGTGTTTCTGTTGGAGAATACGATTATATTCCTCAAATATTAAAAGAATTAGAATTTAACATTTGGTTTCATACTCTAAGTGTTAAACCAGGTAAACATACAGTATTTGCAACACGACAAGGTAAATATGTATTTGCAATGCCAGGTAACCCAGTATCCTCGTTTGTTCAATTTGAATTACTTGGGAAAGCTCTCGTTTTCCGTTTAATGGGACACGATTACCATCCAGCAATTGTTCGCTTACCAATTTCATGCGATTACAAGCGTAAGAGAATTGACCGATTGGAATTTATTCCTGTCCGTTTAAATGCCAACAATCAAGTAATTCCTGTTGACTATCACGGGTCTGCACATATTAATGCATTCACCCAAGCAGATGGCATTATGGCCATACCAAGAGGTGTAGATGAATTTACAGAAGGAGAATTTGTACATGTTAGACAATTATAAAAGAAATATAAGTTACCTCAGAATCTCTGTCACAGACCGATGTAATCTTCGCTGCTCATATTGCATGCCCGAAGAAGGCGTTGACCTAATGGCACATGAAGACGTACTAAGTTTTGAAGAAATAGTCAATTTTGTTGAAGAGGCTGTTAAAACAGGCATTAACAAAGTGCGCTTAACTGGTGGAGAGCCATTAGTTAGGAAAGGGATTGTTGAGCTTGTTGAAAAGATTGCAAACATTCAAGGACTTGAAGATTTAGCACTTACAACCAATGGTATTTTATTGGAAAAGTATGCAGCTGATCTTGCAAAAGCAGGACTTAAACGCGTTAATATTAGTCTCGATACACTTAATCCAAAAACTTACCGAGAAATTACACGATGTGGTAATATCGAAGATGTTTTTAAAGGTATTGAGGCTTCGAAAAAAGCTGGCTTAACACCGATTAAAATTAACTGTGTGCGAATGCCAGACAGTAACGAAACAGAGTTAATTGCACTTAAAGCATATTGTAAGTCCAATGACCTTGACCTACGCTTTATTAGACAGATGGATCTGGAGACTGGCGATTTTTCCATTGTTGAAGGTGGTGAAGGCGGTAACTGTAAAAAGTGTAACCGTATTCGTCTGACTGCCAATGGTAAGGTTAAACCCTGTTTGTTTAATCAGAATGAATTCGATGTAAAAACATTGGGTGCGAAAGATGCAATCAAAAGAACAATTGAAAGCAAGCCTGAAGAAGGAAGCAAAAACAAAATCGGCAAGTTTTATAATATTGGAGGGTAAATATTATAAAACGATACATTACTTCTAGTATCCATTTTTCAATTTCATAAAGTACACATGACTAATAATAAGTTCACTCATATAGATAAAGACGGCAAAGCTAATATGGTAGATGTCGCTCATAAAAGCCCTCAAATTAGAGAAGCTAAAGCTTCAGGGAAAATTAAGTTATCATCAGGCACCATAGAGCTTATTCGTGATAACAATATGAAAAAGGGTGACGTTTTAACTATTGCTGAGATTGCTGGAATACAGGCAGCAAAACAGACCAGCGCTCTTATTCCTCTTTGTCACACACTTATTATTACTAAAGCTGAGGTTAAGTGTCAACTAATAGACGATGGCGTTAATGTCAACACAAGAGTGAAATGCATTGGACAAACTGGAGTAGAAATGGAAGCTCTAACAGCCGCTAGTGTCGCTTTACTAACCATATACGACATGTGTAAAGCAGTAGACAAAGATATGATCATGGAATCGATCAAATTAGATGAGAAAACGAAAGTTGATCTCTAGAAGACAATAATTTTATTTGTACGCCTCCGATTAACCACAAACAAACTCATTACAAATGACTAAAGTAGATATACTCTCAGTAAATATTTCTGATAAAAAAGGTATCATTAAAAAACCAGTGCCATCAATTGAGTTAAACAAAACAGGTGTTGCACAAGACGCTCATGCAGGTAATTGGCATAGGCAAGTAAGTTTGCTTGCTCAAGAGAGTATAGATAGATTTTCAGAGCAAGCTAAAAGGAAAATTAATTTTGGGGAATTTGCTGAAAACATAACTACACAAGGAATTATTCTCCATAAAACTGCACCACTTGACAGATTTACCATGGGCGATATGGTTTTGGAAGTAACTCAAATAGGTAAAAAATGTCATGGTGATAATTGTAGTATTTTTCGTGAAGTAGGAAATTGTGTAATGCCTAAAGAAGGTATCTTTTGTCGTGTACTAAAAGGTGGTAACCTAAAAGCTGGTGATCAATTAGAATATCAGCCACGAATAATGAGAACCCTTATAATCACCCTTAGCGATCGTGCTAGCCGAGGAGAGTATGCGGATAAGAGTGGACCATTACTTAAAAAATTGGCAGAAGAATTCTTCAAATTAAAAAATCGTCACTACAAGATTGAAACATTAATTATTCCAGATAATGAAGAACAATTAAAAACCATTCTTAAAAAAGCTCAAGCTGAGAATTACGATATGGTTTTCACAACTGGTGGAACAGGAATTGGACCTAAAGACATTACACCTGATGTGGTTAAACCATTACTTACCAAGGAGATTCCTGGAATTATGGAATTAATCCGTGTGAAATATGGCATGGAAAAGGCAAATGCTCTTGTGAGTAGAGGTATTGCTGGTGTTATGGATAAAACACTGATCTACACACTGCCTGGTAGTCCTAAAGCTGTAAACGAGTATTGTTCTGAGATTTTCAAAACAATTGAACACTCTTTATACATGCTAAATGAACTTGATCTGCACGGTTAAGCCTTTTTTTAAAATTCCGGAACTGATTATCAAAGCATTAAATAAATATTGAATAGAAGTGTATTTTTAATTTGGTATAAGACCATTTTTGACTTACATTTGCACCCGTTATCAGAACAGATAATGATACATATTGGAGAGATGGCAGAGTGGTCGAATGCGGTAGTCTTGAAAACTATTGTGCGGCAACGTACCGGGGGTTCGAATCCCTCTCTCTCCGCAATTTAAAACGCAAACCTCTATTAATTAAGGGTTTGCGTTTTTTCGTATCAACTATTTATCAACCGCGATAAAATTCTACCTTTTTTTATCTTTTGATGACTAATCGTAAAAATCTACAAAACCATTCGAATCCTCCTTATATTATCATAGTTGCATTCTTAGCATCAGAATTGGGCATTAAACTTAACTATCCACCACATTTACATTTTCGAAATTTCTTTTCAATCAACAACTCATATTCCTCTTCTGAAACTAGTTCGATATTATAATGCTCCAAAATATCCTTATCACGATTCATCGAAACGATACAATAAGTCCCTTTTAAACCTTTTATATGCCTTCAGTCTAATTCCCTTAATTCGTTAAAATAAATAGCTTTATCCTCTCCACAAGCATCACATCTATGGAGTTGCTACATTTACATGGACAGTGAGTTAAGATATAAGTAGTTTAATAAT
>CAXBPC010000020.1:0-70916 GCA_963977525.1 uncultured Marinifilaceae bacterium | reverse complement strand
AATTTAATAAATATTTCCGATAATATTACTTGGAATTTAACACAGTATCTATCGGCTCCAATTTAATAAAGCAATATACCGATATCACAACTTATGACGTCATTCCACTTGGGAATGTTCTAGTTTTAATTGGAGCTGAGGGCTTATATCAGTACGATTACTCAGATATCAATAATATCCAACTTCTTAGCTCAATAGTCATTCCTGTAAGTGAAGAATAAGCTAATTCCTCTCAATAAGAAAGGCTGCCTCGATAGAAGCAGCCTTTTGTTTTATCTAATATTTTAAAGGAAAAACCATATTGTTGATGGAATAATTACACCAAGTAATGCCAGTTTCCACCCACGCTTCTTAAAGCCATTTTTGCCTCGAGTAATTATAAGTCCAGTACTGCAAATCAACAATACGCTAATTGCAAAAATGTCGGAGTACCATACCCAAACATCACTATCAGACTTGTGCAGATCTACCATCGGACCTAATATAGGTCTTGTGCGAAAACGTTCTATTTCTCCTTCTCCAGTGAAAGGATTAATAAAAGCATAAGCATTTCCGAAGTATAGATTGTAGCCTCCTCTACGCCATGCTGTTCCCCTTAGTTTCAAGTCGATATTGTTTTCTTTTAACCAATTTCTAAAAAAATCCTCGTTTATAGCATCTCGATCTTTAGGGAGATCAATTTTAACTGCTGAAGTTTCATACACATAATCTCTTGGATCCCATGATTGACGGTGATTTAAGGCTATGCCAGATATAGAAAATGCCATTAATAAACCGGCATAGAAATAAGAAAAATCTCTATGCCAATTTCTGAATTTTAAGCTCCACTTCATTGTTTAGTATATATTTAGTCAATTGACTTCGAATATGAGCCTTGTTGTTTGCTCATAGCTTTTAAGAATTTATCAGATATTTAAAGGCGTACTTTAACTACAACTTTTTGAACTTTAGAAATTAGATTAAGCCCAATACATGGCATATGAAGATCATCTGGGAAAAAGATACCAAAGACTGACGGATTGAATTTGAATAACGTTGAATCGCCCTTGTAAAATGCATAATCATCTTTGTCATTTCTCTCTTCAAGTTCTTGATTAGCCTTAGACGTTAGCCCAATGTGTTCTTCTCCAGTAATTAGATATTGAATATCGATGTATTTACTGTGCCCCTCAAGTTTGCAATCTTCAATTTTTCTGGTGTCGTATTCTTGTACCATTGCAAAAATATCATCGCCCTGAATTCTATATGTTCCCAAATCAATTTTAGAAAAATCAGAATTGTTTATGTATTCAATCCCTTTAGATAGTCTATCACTTAAACTTGCATAAAGCTTTAAGTTTTCTATTTTATCTATTATCATTCTGTTATTTTTCAAGTTTGTTAAGACGAAATAAGGCCGCCCATACGGCAGCCTTATTTTTAAAATTTCATCGTATTTCGTAAGCGTGTGTTAGCTTACTTTAGAGAATATAATTAAGCTTTCTTAGCTTTCTTCTCTCTTTTCTCTGCCTTTTTTTCTTTAGCCGTTTTAAGAGGCTCTTTTTTCTCGCTCTTTTTTGCGTCTTGAGATTTTGCCATGATTTTATATTTTAAATGTTAGTTTTTATTTTCTCAGATTGACAATCGATTTTGTCTCTCAGCTATAAAATTACATTATTCTATTAAATTACATGAACTTTTCAGAACAATTGTTTCGCTTATGTTAGCTGTTTCTGATTGAGGCATGTGTTTATGTGTATATAAATAAGCTTTGTCTTCTTAAACGATGTCGTTGAAACTATAGAGCTAGAAAACCCATATAACACGAAAGGCTGCCCCGAGGGACAGCCTTTCTATATATAGAGATAATCTCTTATTTTTGCTTCAAGTTTGCTTGAGCAGCAGCTAAACGTGCAATAGGCACACGGAAAGGAGAACAAGAAACGTAATCCATACCAACTGAGTTACAGAACTCAACTGAAGATGGCTCACCACCGTGCTCACCACAGATACCTAATTTGATATCAGGACGAGTAGATCTTCCTTTTTCACAACCCATACGTACCAATTGACCGATACCTTCTTGATCTAATACTTGGAAAGGATCGTGCTTAAGGATACCTTTTTCAATATAGATAGGTAAGAATTTACCAGCATCGTCACGA
This sequence comes from uncultured Marinifilaceae bacterium, assembly GCA_963977525.1. Taxonomy (GTDB): domain Bacteria; phylum Bacteroidota; class Bacteroidia; order Bacteroidales; family Marinifilaceae; genus Ancylomarina. The sequence goes on along the minus strand of CAXBPC010000020.1, from coordinate 68,772 downwards.
GAATAACCGAATCCCATTTGAGTCAAGTCATTTGTTCCGAAAGAGAAGAATTCAGCATACTCAGCGATTGCATCAGCAGTCAATGCAGCACGAGGAATCTCAATCATAGTACCTACCATGAAATCAACTTCGATACCTTTCTCAGCGAAAACAGCAGCAGCAGTTTCTCTGATGATATCTTCCTGCATCTTAAATTCTTTAAGAGTTCCGATTAATGGAACCATGATCTCTGGCTTAGGAGAAAGACCTTTAGCTTTAAGATCACAAGCAGCTTCGATAATAGCACGAGCTTGCATTTCAGTGATCTCAGGATAAGTGTTTCCTAAACGACAACCACGGTGACCCAACATTGGGTTGAATTCGTGAAGTGCATCAACTTTAGTCTTAACGATAGATACATCGATACCTAATTTTTCAGCCATCTCGATTTGAGAAGCTTCATCGTTAGGAGTAAACTCGTGCAATGGTGGATCCAGTAGACGGATAGTTACACCAAAACCGTCCATAGCTTCAAGAATTCCAGAGAAGTCTTCGCGTTGGATAGGTAATAATTTAGCAAGAGCTTCTTTACGACCTTCAAGATCTTCAGCAAGAATCATCTCACGGATAGCCCAAATACGATCGCCTTCGAAGAACATGTGCTCTGTACGACATAGACCAATACCTTTAGCACCGAATTCGCGAGCAGTTTTAGCATCAGCAGGAGAGTCAGCGTTAGTACGAACGTACATACGAGTGTTGTTCTCTGCAAGATCCATCAACTTACCGAAATCACCATCTAAAGTAGGAGTGATAGTAGCAACTTTACCATCGTAAACTTTACCAGTAGTACCGTTTAATGAGATGAAATCACCTTCTTTGTAATCAACACCGTTGATAGTCATAGAAGTTCCTGTAACTAGAACACCAGCAGCAGAAGAAATACAACATTTACCCATACCACGAGCAACTACAGCAGCGTGAGAAGTCATACCACCACGCTCAGTAAGAATACCTTCAGCAGCGTACATACCTTTCAAGTCTTCAGGAGAAGTCTCGCGACGTACAAGAATTACTTTTTTACCTGCGGCAGCCCACTCTTCAGCAGCATCAGCAGAAAATACGATTTGTCCTGTTGCAGCACCTGGAGAAGCTGGAAGACCTTTTGAAAGTTCTTTAGCAGCATCAATTGCAGATTGCTCGAATACTGGGTGAAGTAATTCATCCAATTTGTTAGGCTCTTGACGAAGAATAGCAGTATTCTCATCGATCATACCTTGCTCTAACATATCAACAGCCATTTTTACCATAGCTGCACCAGTACGCTTACCAGAACGAGTCTGTAACATCCAAAGTTTACCATCTTGAATGGTAAACTCCATGTCTTGCATATCTGAATAGTGATCTTCAAGCTTCTGCTGAATTGTATTCAATTCGTTATATAATGAAGGCATAGCTTCTTCCATTGAAAGGAATTCAGCTTTACGACCTTCTTCAGAAGTACCGTTACGCTCAGCCCAACGAAGTGAACCAATAGTAGTAATTTCAAGAGGCGTACGAACACCAGACACAACATCTTCACCCTGTGCGTTGATCAAGTACTCACCGTTGAATTGGTCTTCACCTGTAGCAGCATCACGAGAGAAACAAACTCCTGTAGCAGAAGTCTCACCCATGTTACCATATACCATTGCTTGAACGTTTACAGCAGTACCCCATTCGCCTGGAATGTTTTCCATACGACGGTAAAGGATTGCACGCTCAGTATTCCATGAATCGAATACAGCACATACAGAACCCCAAAGTTGATCCCAAGGATTAGTTGGGAATTCTACACCAGCGTGCTCTACAATAACTGCTTTGTAAGCTTCAACAAGAACCTTAAGATCTGTAACAGTTAATTCAGTATCAACTTTGTAACCTTTAGCTTCTTTTAATTCGTCAAGAACAACCTCGAATGGGTTGTGCTGTCCTTCTTCAGCCTCAACACCCATAACTACGTCACCGTACATGTGGATGAAACGGCGATATGAATCGTAAGCAAATTTTTCGTTTCCTGAATTATCAGCAATAACTTTTACTGTTTCATCATTCATACCTAGGTTAAGAACAGTGTTCATCATACCTGGCATAGAAGCACGAGCTCCAGAACGAACAGATAATAACAATGGGAAAGAACCATCCTTAGCATCAAATTTAGCGTTCATTGCAACTTCTGTATCTTTTACAGCAGCTTCAACTTGCTCTTTGATCATTGCTACAACAGCATCTTTTCCAAGTTTGTTGTAATCAGTACAAACGTCAGTAGTGATAGTGAAACCAGCAGGAACTGGAACACCGATTAGGTTCATTTCAGCAAGGTTTGCACCTTTACCTCCAAGCAAATTCTTCATATCTGCTTTACCTTCAGCTTTACCGTCACCAAAAGTATAAACGTACTTAGTACTCATAATAATCGCTTTTTAGTTTTAAATGTTATTCGTTGCCTTAAAATAAGGCATTCAATAACAATTATATATTAACTTATAATCTTCAAAATCTTAAATTTACAAGGTCTAATCCTAAAATCCGCCTTGAAAATTGTACACAAAAGTAGTGTTCTTTTTTCAAAAAAGGAAGCAAAGAACTCACAATCTAACTGTCTTTTTTCAAATGATTTAGACTTTTGTTTTTCAAACGTTTGCAGGTGTTTTAAATTTGAAATTTCAACTATAAAAAAAGAAAAAGCCGATCGAATGACCGGCTTTCTGTTAAGAATTTTACAACTCTATTAACGCATAGGGTATTTGGTTATTATTTCTTCAGGTTTTAATAAAAAGTCAAGATACTGAGCTCGATGATATACGTCAGTAGCATTTAATTCATAGTCAGAAAGTTTGCCTTTGAATTCACTAATGGACTTATAACCTTTCTCATCCATCCAAGTTTCAAGTTCGGCTAAAACTTGAGCAATATATGAAGGCTCATTCTTGTAAATGGCACTTACCATTTGAACGACATCAGCTCCACTTAATAGCATTTGAACGATATCTTCGTAGGTGTAGATCCCATTTGTTCCACATAGCTCGGCTTTAATTCTTTTATGCAATAGGCCAACATAGCGAAGTCCTAATTTAAAATCACCACGATTACTTAGATTAAAACGCGTAATGTGTTTTTCCTTATCGATATTAACCTCGGGCTGGAAAAGACGATTGAATAGAGCAAATGAAGAGGCTCCCGCTTTATCAAGTCGATTTACAAAATTCAACGTGTTGGTATAGTATGGACTCAGTTTAATACTGAATGGAATTTTTAATCGCTTCTTTAATGTTTTGACAATTTTGACTTTTTCATCTTCAATCTCTGCTGCCGTTTTTTCCATGTCGGTTGGCATAGAGTAGAAGTTTAATTCCAATGCGTCGATACCAGCGTCTTCAAGTTGTTTGGCATAGTCGAACCAAGTTACGTCGTAAACGCAATTTAAACTGGCAATAACCGGGATTGAAACGTTCTTTTTGACATCAATTAGTTTCAAAATATGTGCCGTAGGACCGGCATGTTCTAAAGTGGGGAAGAGGGATGTCATTTCAGCATTTCGTTCTGTGTACAAATCTAACTCATCATCTAGTTGAGCTCTTTCCATCTGAATTTGTTCTTCGAAAAGAGATTTGTAGACAATAGCACCAGCTCCAGCACGTTCTAATTCTCTTGCACCTTCAACAGTTGCTGATAGGGTGCAAGCACCAACAATAATGGGGTTTCTTAACTTAAGTCCCATGAATTCTACATTTAAATTTGCCATATGATTTAGGATTAAATATTTTGAGTACATCTAAATTAATGAATCCAAATGAATAAGTCAATAGGAGAAAAATGTCTTTAATTGAATGGTAATCAGTATATGATGAGGCTTGCCTTGTGAATAAAGGATTGTAATGTCTTATTTGTTGGATTGAATCTTTTCACCCTTTCGCCTGCGGGCACTTTCCCTGTTAGGGAAAAATATCTTTATCAAGCTCAAAAATTTATTCAAATCTTTGCGTGAAGTCTTCTCCCTTTTTAGGGGAATCTGAAAGATCACGAACACACTTTTTATATTTATCGTGAGTAAATGTCTGGCAAGACAGAGGGGTGAGGTTTGATCAAAAACTTTCAATTTATTGTTTAATGCACCCTTTCGCCTGCCGGCACTTTTCCTAATAAGGAAAGGTTCATTAATTAAGCTCGAAAATACATTCAAATCTTTGCGTGAAGTTTTCTCCCTTTTTAGGGGATATGTCCATAGTTCCGAAAGCTTTCGGGAAGAGGAGTGTGGTTCAAATCAAGGTTAACGAAAGTCCTGAGGCTAAGATAAAAAAACGTCCAATTCTTTCGAATCGGGCGTTTCTATATATTTTTTTTGCAATTTATTTACTCTCCAGTGTTGCATAAGTTAGCTTGATGCTAATAAGGATTGAATCTAATTTTGCATCCTCGTAAATACAAATTAATAAGACTTCATTTAAGGATCAACGATATTGATTTTCCAACCCACATTATCATGAACACCGCATTGGTAATACAATAAATCCGGATGATTCCCATTAGGTGTAAACGACAGAGTCCCATTGGTTGTCATGCTATTGGTTACCCCATCGGTAACTTCGCCGGCTCCATTACCAACAGTGCTGGTAGAAATGTAAAATGGATGACTAGGCGTGTTGACACCGAAAGTGTAAGTTGTGCCACGGGTAAGCGTTAATTCTTTTCCTTCTTCCCCATCAATAGTATAACCTTCTGATTGGCCTACTTGGAAATAGGGGTGGGCACTGGTTTTTACAACAACCCGCACTGTAAAATCTGGTGTTGTCGGATTTGGATTTGGGTTGGGATTACCACCGCCATCATCGTCACTGCTGCTACTGCTACAGGCTGTAAATAATGCCAGAGCAATTAGCATTAACAGCATTTGAAATTTCTTCATACGACCCCCTTTTTTAAAATCTATTTAAGCTAGAATGTATGAGCAGTATACTAAGTTACAAATTAATTCAGACCTCAAGGTCTTATATTTGTAAAAAATATGACCTTCATTACCAATAACGCTGGTAGAAATATATAAGAATGTCCGGGGGTTCTTCTTTTTAATACCAAAAAAGGAACAGATCTCATGATCTATTCCTCTCTTGCAATTTAGCCTTCAATTAATTTATTTAGCAGTATTAGGTTCCAGTTCCTGAGTGCTGTTGCGGGTTTTGCGAGCACGTGCTTTGGTGTTTATGCCATCAATATGCTCAATAATCACCTTATTAATTTCTTCATATTTTTCGGGCATAGCCTGTGCTGCATTATTTAAATAAGGAAGCAAATGCTTATTAATCAGGTCGCGAATCGTATTTTTTTGAGTCGAAGGAGCAATGGTTTCTTCCATGCCTGCAAGCTCTTCTTTCATGTTACGAAAATGCGTTTCGAAACTCGTTGTAGAGGCTTTCAATTCTGCGACACGATCGCTAACGCCTATCAAGCTTTCAACCAATGGCTTTATTTTCTCATCCTCAAGATTGCTGATTAGGGCATGGGTGAGTGCCAATTGTCTTTCGTAGCTCAGCTTGTGAAGGTTTAAATTACGGGAGCTGATAATTTTCCATACCGCAGTCGCATTGTCGGCGATACTTTCATCAGAGAGGTACATATTTGCCGAAACAAATTGTTTGAGGCAAACGAAGTGCTTGTCAACAATAGCATCTTCGGTCTGTAGGGCTTTGGAACCCTGACCGCCACGTGCGAATTGAATCGCAGTGCTCATTGTCTTGTTTTCTTTATTCAGTAGAGTAATAAGATGGCTGAGAATGGTATCGGCAGTCCAGTCAGCTTGAGCCAACTGGTACTCGATATTTGTTGCCAGGGTGTTAATCTCATTACTATCGCAATAATAATAAATGTTTATTGTCATTTTATTTGATTTTTAATGTGTGATTTGGGCTAAATCGAGATTTAAATTAGAAAATATATAGTTATCAATAAAATTTTAAATGTTAAAAAATGTGCATCACTACAAAGTTTAAACTTGACAAACTTGACAACTATTTTATTAAACATATTTTATTAGCTTAGTTGATTTTTGTTGCAAAATTATTGCGCTTTCGCTGGATGGTGATTCTTTTGTTATCTGCAGACTGTAGAATTCCTTTGAGGAAGCTATTCTTGTACTCATACTTGCTTGGCCGATGGGGATAAGTGCGATTTTGGACAAACACATGCTTTGCCGATGAGAAGATCTCAATGTTTGGGACTCACGTATTGATGGCCGAAGAGACGAAGCCCCTTTTTGTACAAAATATTGAACTCCGAAACGGTTTTACGTCTTTTTTGCCTCAATTTAAGACATTGCACATGCATTTTTCATCTTTTTTGTGCACAGCTATTCGTTTTCGAATAGGAAAAGACCATTGGGAAGGCAAAAACCCCCTTCTCCGATGAAAACTAGTCGAATTTTGTGCAAAAATGATCAAGTCCGAAGAGATCTACTGTTTTTTTGTACAAAAGATTCAGTTCCGAAGAGAAATGAATATTGGGTGATTTAAAATTGTTAAGTTTTTCACCCTATCGCTTGCCAGCACTTTCCCTGAAAGGGAAAGATTCACTGGGTTGACTTATAGTATTCTTGAAACTTTTATTTTTTGTTTCTCCCATTTTACGGGAGATGTCCGAAGGACAGAGGGGTGTACGTTCAATTAATAACATGATACTGATTCTGTTTGCATAAATAGTTTTGATATTTAAAATTGGTAATAATATATATGGTTTTGTAACTTTAAGAATCAATTAATTGAAACTATCATTGAATGATAATTATATGCAAGCAAGAGATAGAAAAAGTGTTATAGAGAAATTAATTTTGACCTTAAGAGATAAAGGCTCAATTACTCATACTGTATTAAATAATGAGTTTGATTTTGAAGATAGCGTAATCGACTATATGTGCGATATTAAGCTTATTGCGATGTGTTTAGATGGGCAATCGTATATTCTTTCTTGTAATGGACTTCCATTTAGTTGTGTGCAAAAATATCGTTCTGCTTTATCAGAATTAGAATTTCCCCTGCAAAGCGGAGAAGTGATAATAGAAACAAGTAATATGCTTCTCAATGACTGTTATAATAAAGTTATTTCTGTGACTAGAAAAATTAGTTTTGAGGAATTTAAAAAGGAAATGATAATAACTTTAAGGGAAACCCATCCACGATTATATGAAATTATAAATGTTGAATAGTAATGGGTACACTATAGATATGACTAAATAATTTCTGAAGAGATAATAGTTATGAAGGCTACGCTAAATAAATTAAAGAAAATACAAGTAGAAATTCAGCTTAAAGTTGAAACCTACTCTAAAAAGATGACAGATTTAGAAGATAAAATTGATAAACGTGAATCAATTTTTCATGAACGATCTGATAGTTGGCAAGATTCAGAAAGAGGGGATGATTATCAAAATAAGACTGATGATATGCAATATCAAGTTGATGAGATGTATGATAAAGAAGAGGCGTTAAGAGAAATATTAGATAATATTGATGATGCGGTGCATAACATTGAAATGTTTTTAATTTGAATGAATTTTATACATATAAAAAATGCCCAATCCTTACGAATTGGGCATTTCTATATTTAATTGCGATTGATTTACTCTTCAGTAAAATCTAAAGCAGCTTGACGCTTGTAAGACTTATATCTCCATAAAGCATTCTCTTCAGCAGCTACGAATAACTCCTTAGCACGCTCAGGGAATGATTTCTGTAATGAAGTATAACGAACCTCACCTAACAAGAAATCCTGGAATTTATCCCACTGTGGTTCTTTTGAATCAAGAACAAATGGGTTCTTTCCTTCTTTCTCCAATAGTGGATTATTACGGAATAAGTGCCAGTATCCTGCTTCAACAGCTTTCTTCTCTTCTAGTTGAGATTTACCCATAGAAGCTTTCAAACCGTGAGAAATACATGGTGAATAAGCAATGATTAATGATGGTCCAGGGAAGGACTCAGCCTCTTTAACCGCTTTAAGATATTGAGCATGGTTTGCACCCATTGCAACCTGAGCTACATAAACGTAACCATAAGATGCAGCCATCATACCAAGATCTTTCTTTCTGATAACTTTACCAGCAGCAGCAAACTTCGCTACAGCACCTACTGGAGTTGCTTTAGAAGCTTGTCCGCCAGTATTAGAGTAAATCTCAGTATCCATTACCAAAACATTTACATCTTCACCAGAAGCAAGAACGTGATCTAGTCCACCGTACCCGATATCGTAAGCCCATCCGTCGCCACCGAAAATCCATTGAGACTTCTTAATTAAGTAGCTCTTAAGATCTTTGATTTCTTTAGCAACTGCATGCGTTTCGTTTTCAAGAGCAACAAGAACTTTTGCAGATGAAGCAACAGAAGCTTCGCCATTGTCCTTATTTTCTAACCACTCAGTAAATGCAACTTTAGTGTCAGCATTTACAGCGTCGATAGCAGCAATCATACGAAGCTCGATACGGTTACGCATCTTGCGAACACCTTCGTTCATACCGAAACCGAATTCAGCATTATCTTCGAATAATGAGTTAGCCCAAGCTGGACCTTTACCACTCTTATCGTTTTTACAGTAAGGAGTAGAAGGAGCAGATCCACCATAGATTGAAGAACAACCAGTAGCGTTAGATACCATCATTCTCTCACCATACAATTGAGTGATTAATTTGATATATGGCGTTTCACCACAACCAGCACAAGCTCCAGAGAACTCGAATAAGGGTTGAGCAAATTGTGTATTCTTCACGTTGTTTTTAGGAAGTAATTCCTTGTAACCAACAGTTTGATCCATATACTGCCATCTTTCTTTCTCAGCAACCTGAGAATCTAATGGCTCCATAACAAGAGCTTTCGCTTTTGGAGCTGGACAAACATCAGCACAGTTACCACAACCTGTACAGTCTTCAATAGCAACCTGAATACGGAAGTGTAAACCTTTAAGTTCTTTACCTGTTGCAGGCTTAACAGCAGTTCCAGCAGGAGCAGCAGCTAATTCTTCGTCAGTTAAGATGAAAGGACGGATAGCAGCGTGAGGACAAACGTAAGCACACTGGTTACACTGAATACAAGTTTCATCTTGCCACTCAGGAACGTTGATAGCGATACCACGCTTCTCAAACTTAGTTGTTCCGTTAGGGAAAGTACCATCTTCACGACCAGAGAATGCAGAAACAGGAAGATCATCACCTTTCTGAGCATTCATAGGATCACAAACATCAGCAACAAACTTAGGACGTGCAGACTTAACAGCTTCTTCTTGTGAATCAGAAAGTTTTTTCCAGTCAGCAGAAACTTTAACTTCAACAACATTCTTTCCACCTGCATCAACAGCAGAGAAGTTCATGTTAACAATTTTTTCACCTTTGTTTCCGTAAGATTTAACAATGGCTTTCTTCATTTCTTCAGCAGCTTGCTCGAAAGGAATTACACCAGTAATCTTAAAGAAAGCAGCCTGCATAATTGCATTGGTACGGTTACCAAGACCTAATTCTTCACCTAATTTAGTACCGTTGATAATGTAGAATTTAATCTCATTGTCAGCCATGTACTTTTTCATATGATCTGGAAGATGCTTAATAGTCTCTTCAGTATCATAGATTGAGTTCAATAGGAAAGAACCACCTTTTTTCAATCCCTTTAATACGTCATATAAATAAACGTAAGCAGGAACGTGACATGCAACGAAGTCAGGAGTAGTTACTAAATATGTAGAACGGATTGGCTCATCACCGAAACGAAGGTGAGAAGCAGTAAATCCACCTGATTTTTTAGAATCGTAAGCGAAGTACGCTTGACAATACTTATCAGTTGAACCACCAATAATTTTGATAGAGTTCTTGTTAGCACCAACAGTACCATCAGAACCTAAACCGTAGAATTTCGCTTCGTAAAGTGACTCAGAGTTCATCTTAACTTCTGGTAATAAAGGAAGAGAAGTGAAAGTAACATCATCAACAATACCTAAAGTGAATTGATTCTTAGGCTCGTTCATTGCAAGGTTTTTGTAAACTGCTACAATTTGAGATGGAGTCACCTCTTTAGAACCTAAACCGTAACGACCACCAATAACGATAGGCGCATTTTCTGTACCATAGAATACATCTCTTACGTCAAGATACAATGGATCTCCGTTTGCACCCGTTTCCTTAGTACGATCAAGAACACAAATTCGCTTAACAGAAGCAGGAATAACTGCTTTAAAGTGCTTAGCAGAGAATGGACGGTACAAGTGAACGCATACCAAACCAACTTTTTCACCTTTAGCATTTTTGAAATCAACAGCTTCCTTAATAGTTTCATTTACAGAACCCATTGCGATGATGATGTTCTCAGCATCTTTAGCACCATAATACACGAATGGCTTGTACTCCCGACCAGTAATCTTAGTCATTTCGTTCATGTACTCAGCAACCATATCTGGAACCGCATTGTAAAATGGGTTAGCAGCTTCACGTGCCTGGAAGTATACATCAGGATTCTGAGCAGTACCTCTAGTAACAGGAGATTCTGGATTTAAAGCACGATCGCGGAATGCCTGAAGCGCTTCCTGATCAACTAGACCTCTTAGGTCTTCCATATCAATCGCTTCGATCTTCTGAATTTCGTGAGAAGTACGGAAACCATCGAAGAAGTTCATGAAAGGAACTCTTGACTTGATTGAAGTTAGGTGAGATACAGCAGAAAGGTCCATAACCTCTTGAACTGAACCTGAAGCTAACATAGCGAATCCAGTCTGACGAGCTGAATAAACGTCTGAATGATCACCGAAGATTGATAATGCTTGAGCTGCAAGAGCACGAGCACTAATGTGGAATACACATGGTAATAACTCACCAGCAATCTTATACATATTAGGAATCATCAACAATAATCCCTGAGATGCTGTATAAGTAGTTGTTAAAGCACCAGCTTGTAATGCACCGTGAACTGCACCCGCAGCACCAGCTTCTGATTGCATTTCAACTAATTGTACTGTCTCTCCAAATAGATTTTTACGTCCTTGTGATGCCCACTCGTCAACATTCTCAGCCATAGGCGAAGATGGTGTGATAGGGTAGATACACGACACCTCGCTAAACATATATGCAATATGTGCAGCAGCGGCATTACCGTCACAGGTAATGAATTTTTTCTCTTTTGCCATTTTACTCCTCCAATTAAAAATTTATTTATGGTAGATTTTATATATTTATTTTAATAAATATCAATTTTTAAAGACACACTGAGGTGTCAGTTTTTAGTATAGAAACCCGAACAGCCATAGTGGAATTGTGTTGCCTTCTCCTCGTTCAATCATATCTGCAGCAACAAAATAATCTTCCGTTTTATACTTCGGTTCTATTTCAACAGAGCTTCCTTTGATTTCAAAATTGAATTTCTGATCAACTTTAAAATGACCTCTATCTGTACTTGTTAAAACACTTCCTACACCAACTTGGTTGTAGAAGAATGTTTCGCGTAAACTGCTTTCAGTAACATTATCAGGAGAAATTGCATAAAGTAAGTTAGGATTATGCAGATAAACCTTATTTGGTTTTTTAAGCTTCTCCGTATTGTCCTCTGATGTGTTTAGTAAATTAATTAAACGAGCATTTTTTAGATACTTCAAATAATTCATGATGGTTGCTCTTGATGTTTCAACATCGTTAGCAAGTTTGCTCACATTTGGTTGGAATGGAACTGTACGAGCTATTATATAGAGTAGTTTCTTTAGCTTGGTTAGATATTTCAACTCAATCTGGTTCAGATAAGTGATATCGAACTCAAGCATTAGATTGATAATCTTAAGAAGGTTATCAATGAAACTCTTTTCTTCTAGGTAACATGGATAGTATCCGAATCGTAGGTAATCATTGAAAAATGCAAGAGGACGAACTTTCGTTAGTATTTCTTCAACTATCTCTTCATGATTTTCAACAATTTCCTCCAGTGTATAACTCTTAAAATCACAACCAGCTTCATGGTTCAAAAACTCACGAAACGAAAGGCCATTTAAATAATAGGTTGAAACGCAATCTTCAATATGTTCATTTGTCTTTACCCTAAGTATTGATGAGGCTGTAAAAATAATTTGAAGATCAGGGTAATTGTCGTAACAAACACGAAGATCTTCAGCCCACTCAGGGTATTTGTGAATTTGATCTAATAGTAAGGTTTTACCACCTTTTTTGTAGAATTCATCTACAAAGGAAACTAAGCCTTGTTCGGTGAAAAATAAATTGTTTAGGTTGATATACAGCCAAGACTTATCGTCCTCGCGATTGTTTTCTCGAATATAGTCCAGCAGGAAAGTGGTTTTTCCCACACCTCTAGATCCTTTAATCGCAATTAATCGTTGACTCCAGTCGATTTCTTTACCGAGTTCACGTTTAATTGTGCTTCTTTTATTTTTGAGTAAACTACAATGAGTTTGTAATAGAGTATTCATTTTTTATAAATTTACTCTACAAATCTAGAAAATAAAAACCTGCAATTGCTATCTTGAGATTGCAATTTTGGGTTTGAATTGGAATTTATACTTGATAAAAATAAAAAAGGAACAATGCTAATTAGCATTGTTCCTTTTTTATGTAATAAGCTTAAAGCTTTATTATTCAACTATAAAAGCCGAGAAACCTTATTTTTAATAGTCAGTAACCCGTTTAGGAGTTAAAGAAAAATGGGTGTCTCACTAGCTATCGTTCATCGAAACTAAGAACTCTTCATTAGAACGAGTCTTGCGCATTCTGTCGCTAATAAACTGCATAGCTTCAACAGAGTTCATATCTGTTAAGAAGTTTCTTAGTACCCATATACGATTCAGCTGAGCTTCGTCAAGCAATAAGTCCTCACGGCGAGTACTTGAAGCAGTAAGATCGACAGCAGGGTAGATACGTTTATTAGATAATTTACGATCTAACTGAAGTTCCATATTACCAGTTCCCTTGAATTCTTCAAAGATAACTTCATCCATCTTCGATCCAGTTTCTGTCAATGCAGTTGCTAGGATTGTTAATGAACCACCATTTTCGATGTTACGAGCAGCACCAAAGAAACGCTTAGGCTTGTGAAGAGCATTTGCATCAACACCACCAGAAAGTACTTTACCTGATGCAGGAGAAACTGTATTGTAAGCACGAGCAAGACGTGTAATAGAATCCAATAAGATAACCACATCGTGACCACACTCAACCATACGTTTAGCTTTCTCTAAAACGATGTTAGCAACACGAACGTGACGTTCTGCTGGCTCATCAAAAGTAGAAGAAATAACTTCTGCATTTACCGAACGTGCCATATCTGTAACCTCTTCAGGACGCTCATCGATCAATAGAATAATCATATAAGCTTCAGGATTGTTTGCAGCAATTGCGTTGGCAACTTCTTTCAACAATACTGTTTTACCCGTTTTAGGTTGTGCAACGATCAATCCACGCTGACCTTTACCAATAGGAGCAAACAAATCAACTACACGAGTCGAAATACTGCTTTTCCCTTTTCCTGTTAGGTTGAATTTCTCATCAGGGAAAAGAGGCGTCAAATGTTCGAATGGCACTCGGTCACGAATAACCTCTGGTAAACGACCATTGATTTTTTCAACCTTAATAAGTGGGAAATATTTTTCGCCTTCTTTTGGAGGACGTATTGTTCCTTGAACTGTATCACCAGTCTTTAAACCGAATAATTTGATTTGTGATTGTGATACATAGATATCGTCAGGAGAATTCAAATAGTTGAAATCTGAAGAACGAAGGAAACCATAACCATCTTGCATGATTTCAAGAACACCAGAGTTACTGATGATTCCATCAAACTCAAAAGGTCTCTCTTTCTCACGACGCTCAAAACGTTTTTTGCCTTGGTTCTGTCTGTCCTGATTTTGTCTGTCGTTATTTTTTTCTCTTGGAGCTCTTTCTTGAGCTGGTTTCTCTTGAGAATCATCTTCTTTAGCAACAGTCTCTTGTGGAGCTTCAGCTTTAAGTGGAGCAGTTTCCTCTTTCTTTGTCTCTTGAGAAACAGGTTCAGCTGTCACTTGTTCTTTAGCAACAGTTTCTTTAACCTCTGCAACCGCTTTCTCGGCAGGACGATCTTCACGTCTTCTGCGAGGGCTTGGTTTACGAACTTCTCTAACTTCTTTTTTCTCTGCAGGAGCTAGAGTTTCTGAAGCTTCGGTTGTTTCCTCTACTTTTTCAGTTTTTACTTTCTCTACAGGTTTTCTGTTTTTACGCAGGATTGACTTTCTAGGCTCCTCTTTAGTTGCCTGGTCATCGTCTTTTTTATTGCTGCGTTTGCGTATAGCTTTTTTATCAGAACTTTTCATTTCTGAAGCTACAATAGCTTGTTGGTCAAGAATTTTATAGATTAAGTCTTGCTTTTTAAAGGACTCAATTTTTTTAATATTAAGTTCTTTTGCAATCTCTTTCAATTCGGGCACAAGCTTCTTGTTTAATTCAAGAATGTCGTACATAAACAATGTTATTAAATATTTTGGATTTTATTATTTGATAGAAATATTATCTTCTAGGGATTTGATTTTTCGATCTCAGCAAGTGGAGATCTACTGGAATTCAATTGCAATATTACACAATAACTTATAGAACACAAAAAAAAAGTGAGCCATAATGTTATTATTGAGTTATCTACACTGCTTTTGATTAAGAGGTTTTACTTAATTATGCTACCCAGTTTTTTTTAATGACATGATATTCCCTTGTTGTTTAGGCATTTCCTCCAATATTTTTTGAAATAATAATAACGTATAAAAAATTATAGTAACAATTGCTTTTATTTAATTCTAAATTAGCTAAAAAGGTGAAAATTATGGGTTTATGATTTTGATTTTCACAATAAAATCTATTCCTTTAATATATCTAGTTAATATATTAACTGTTTTTAAAGACGACCTAAATCCCCTAACCGAATATGAGACAACTAAAAATTACGAAGCAAGTTACCAATAGAGAAACCCCATCTCTAGATCGTTACTTGCAAGAAATAGGCAAGGTAGACCTTGTTACTGCTGAGGAAGAGGTAGCTCTTGCCCGGGAAATAAAAAAAGGAAGTAAAACTGCTTTGGACCGATTGATTAAGGCAAATTTGAGGTTTGTTGTTTCTGTATCGAAACAATATCAAAATCAAGGTTTAAGTCTTTCAGATTTAATTAATGAAGGCAATTTAGGTTTAATTAAGGCCGCTCAACGATTTGATGAGACACGCGGTTTTAAATTCATTTCTTATGCTGTTTGGTGGATTCGCCAGTCATTATTACAAGCTTTGGCAGAGCAATCTCGAATTGTAAGATTACCTCTTAATAAAATAGGATCGATAAATAAAATAAGTAAAGCTCTCGCGAAGCTTGAGCAGGAATATCAGCGTGAGCCATCAGCTGATGAGATTGCCAATGTGCTTGATATGAGTCCAAAGGATGTAAAGGCAGCTATTAAAGCTTCTGGACGTCAGGTTTCTATGGATGCTCCTATAAATTCAGAAGAGGACAATACTTTGTATGATATTCTTTTAAGTACTGATGATATTGGTCCTGATCAAAGATTGCTTAGAGATTCTCTTATTATTGAAATTGAACGTTCTCTTTCAACTTTATCAAATAGAGAAGCTACCATTATTCGTATGTATTTTGGATTAAAAGGCAACCCACCTTGTTCTTTGGAAGAAATAGGTAAGGAATTTGATTTGACTCGAGAAAGAGTACGTCAGATTAAGGAAAAAGCAATCAAGAAAATGAAATCGACATTTAGGTCTAAGATTTTAAAGACATATTTAGGATAGTGAGTTAGGGGAATCGGTTTTAAAATATAATGAAGTGCACTGCAGGATGATCTGGAGTGCACTTTTTTGATTTTAATAATCAGAGGCTTTAAAACTAATTTAGAAAGATAAATTGTGTAAAATCTTTTATCTTTGTCGCATACTTAATAAAAGCCCCTTTAGCAGATGCAAACATTAATATCTCCTTCATTACTTGCGGCAGATTTCATGAATTTGAAAGCCGATATCGATATGGTAAACAATAGTGATGCCGACTGGTTTCACCTTGATATCATGGATGGCGTTTTTGTGCCAAATATTTCTTATGGACTCCCAGTAGTTGAGCAAATTAGTAAGATTGCTACTAAGCCTCTTGATGTTCACCTAATGATTGTTGATCCTGATCGGTATATCGAGGCATTCAAAAAAGCGGGTTCTGATATTTTAACTGTGCATTACGAAGCTTGTACTCACTTGCATCGTACAGTTCAAAATATCCATTCGCATGGAATGAAAGCAGGTGTTTCTCTTAACCCACATACGCCTGTCTCAGTACTTGAAGATATCATTCAAGACATTGATTTAGTTTTATTGATGAGTGTGAATCCCGGTTTTGGAGGACAGAGTTTTATCGAGAATACGTATACGAAGATCAAAAAACTTAAAGCACTAATTGCAGAGAAAAATACTGATGTGATTATCGAAATTGATGGTGGAGTGAATTTGGAAACTGGAAAGAAGTTAGTTGAAGCTGGAGCTGATGCTTTAGTTGCTGGTAGTTTCGTTTTCAATTCGGAGAATCCAACAAATACAATTACTGATCTGAAAAAGTTGTAAACATTACGTTAAGCTATAATATTGAAATGCCCAATCTGTTATGATTGGGCATTTTCTTTTACTCGGTTTTAAGAATGTAGTCTTCTAAGTATTGGAATGCTGGAGTAAGTTGCCCATTCTCAGTAATACAAGCTTTCTGAATAATTTCATCATCGGTATCCCCTAAGAGAGCATCAAAAACATGTTCAGTTAATGCTTGAGCAAAATCATCAGATGATTCCCGGGGCAGTTCTCCCGGTAAATTATCTACAGCCATTACCGTTACATTTCTTTTGTCGATAAATGGGATTGTTTCCTCTTCTGTAAATCGGTCATATCCGTAAAAAGATGATGCAATTGTAGATGGACGTAATGTTGAAGGAATTGGCCCGTTAGTATCACAACTAATATCAGCAATTATAGAAATATTGAAATCATCCTCCTTGTAATCTTCCGGAGTCATAAATTTCGGTGATTTCGGATCCCAGTAATGACAGGCTATAAACAAATCGGTAGCCTTGGTAAATGGCTTAAATGTTGAACGATACATCTCTGGATAATCGTAGAAGTGTTGAAGGTCAAATTCACTTCCGTCAATTCGTTCAACGTAATTTCCAGGATCAAGCCTGCAAACCACAGGTTCATTATACTCTTTGTGTAAAAAATCTTCGGGAGAAACCTCTTTTAGGTTTAATACCCGAATGGTTTGCATAGCTCCCATTGCCACTCGACCTCCTCCGGTAACCAAAATTTTTATAGGCTTCAAACTAATCGTTTTCAGATGTCTGTACATCTCATCCATATTATGACAAGATCTTGCTGGTGGCAGATCGAAAGAATCGGTACGCATACCTCGTGCTCGCAAAGCTTTGTATGCACCTACCACACCAGCCCAATAACCAAAGGCAACAACTCTCTTGTCATTTTTGTCACACAGGTATTCGTAATCGATAAGGGTGATGTTTCGTTTTAAAACCTCTTGTAAGAGTTTGCGATTATGTGCCTGCTCTTTGGCTGTGTGCGAAAAGAAAAGGTATTTCTTGTCAGGAATAAGATAAGGTATAGATACCTCTTTTACACCTATTAGGATATCACATTCGCGTAAATCCTCAGTTAAAAAGAATCCTGCTTTACGGTATTCAGCATCGGTGTAGCAGCGAATATCGCTAGGTTGAATAAAGATGCTAATATTGGGATATTTTTTAATTAAATGCAGGCCTTGTTCCGGCGTAATGGCTACTCTTCTGTCGGGTGGATTCTTGGTTTCGCGAAGCACCCCAATGCGTGTGGGTCTATTCATATGTAGTGTGTATGACTTAATTTTAGGTTTAGAAAATCAATTGTTGGGGATGATTTTCGTTCAGGATCACCAATTTAGTGATAATTGATAAGTTTTCGATGAAAAAATAAGCTAATTCCAGTTGAATTTTTTTAGCTTTGTGCTAATTCTGGGGCTGACGTGGCTTTTGACAGCATGAAGAATTAATATGTAAGCATGTCGAGCATTGTGTATTTGGCTCGTAAATCTTAGATCACAAACTTTGCAATTGGCGAAAATAACTACGCTCTTGCTGCCTAATCGAACTATAGTAGATTAAGCTTTATCATCGTTCTAGGAACGAAGACGAGACATCCCGCTTATGGTTCCACCTTGTTCCGGTAAGTATATGGGATGCTATCAATTCGAGGTTAGTTGGCTTCACGCTTTGGGGAGTTGGCGAAATTAAAAAGATAAGGTTTAGATTCGGGTGTCCTTTCCCTAACTAGATTCGAAAACTAATAATGGAATAAACATGTAGAAAGCTTATTAATCGCATGTTTGGACCAGGGTTCGATCCCCTGCAGCTCCACCAGAACATGGCTCAAAAGAGCAAAACAAAAATGCCCAAACCATCATGGTTTGGGCATTTGTTTTATACGGGAGATTCCGTTCCTATTCGCCTTCAATTTCAGCTATAAGCCTTAGAGCATTATCGCGAAGGGGTTTGTATTTAAAATACCAAATAAGTAAACCAATTAGTGCGGCTACTAGCATAGATCCCAGAAAATAGATCTGAATATCTAATACAGAAAAATTAAGAGAAGTGTTAAAACATAAACCAGCATCCATAATTATAATGGCAGGGATTAACCATATTTTTTTCAGTTGAAATGGTTTATATCGGCTTGCCGCTTTTTTTAACATTTTAAGGGTTGGTAAGGCGTAATCAACATACTTATATTCTTTATGGAATTTTCCGAAAAAGATGGCAAATATGGCTAAAGTAACCACATAACAAAGACCACTCATTAGGTCATAAACATTATTGGATTCGATATAGTCTAATATTGCCAATGTTGAATATAGCGGTATCATCACCCAATAAATAACCTGAAGACCTTTACTCAACCTTGCGTATCTGGCGTCTTCCTTTTGAAGCTTACCTACTAACTGATCAAGATTGATATTATCGTTTTTTCTTTTAAAGTTCATCTGTACCTCCTCTTGTCAGTTTGGTTTTTAGTTGTGCCTTTATTCTGTGGATTTTCACCTTCACGTTCGGTTCGTTTATACCGATTACGTCAGCAATTTCTTTCATGCTAAGTCCTTCGAGCATTAGCGATATAAGAGCTTTGTCGATAACCGAGAGCATATTCAGTTCGCTTTGCAGCAGGTTAAACTGACTTTCCTCTTTTTGCTTGTCTTCCAAGCCTTCGTCGTCGAGAATGGAGGAGAGGTTTTGCGTATCGGTGCTTACGATAAGTTTCATTTGCTTGTAGGTTTTACCCGTAAAGCTTAGCGAGGTGTTTACCGCAACCCTGTATACCCAAGTACTGATAGCCGAATCGCCCCTGAAATTATCCAGGCTCTTCCAAATATTCACCAGAACTTCCTGGTACATATCTTTCTGATCCTCGGTATTCGAATTATAGTAGCGGCATATCCTGTGTATGCGCTCACTATTTTCCGATAGAATCTGATTAAATTGATCTTCTTTTTTCAATGTATAAGTTTTTGATCTTACTAGTTAGTCGGAGAAAATAAAGATAGTTACATTTTAAAATTATTTTTTTTTGTGAGATAACAATATTCTCTATTTCTAGGGAAGAGGATGTTCTTTTCTTCTTTTCGCTCAAGCCGCTGGGCTTCTACTTTTCTCCTTGAGGAGAAAAGTAGACAAAAGAATCAAGTCAGTCTGATCCTTGTTTTCTCTTTGCAGTAGAAACTGTAGCACGCCTCACGGCAGACTGACAAAGCCCGCACAAAACTACTTGGTCGAAAAACCTAAGCGTTGAAAGTCTCCCCTTTGGTTCCTGAGCGGAGTCGAAGGATAGGGGAGATGTCTTTAGTCCCGAAAACTTTCGAGAAGAGAGGTATAGTCTTCTCTTTTCTTTTTGTGCGGTAGTGAGGGTGCCCACCTGCCTTGCTGAGGCCGAAGTTTCCACGTCCAAAAAAATCCCCTGCACTAGTGCGGAGGGAAATCTGAAACAGATTCGATACGACTATTTTTTAGCTTGAGCTTTTAGATCCTCAATAATTTTAGCATCTATCCAGTAGATATCTGAGTTGCCATTTTGAGGCATTGCCGAGAATTTATGTAGAAATTCAATGCTTAAGGATTTTGGCTGCTTATCTGCAGGTAGTGGCTTTGTGCCCATATAGAAAATGTATTTTTTATCGGGTGAGATATAAAAAGACCAGCCAGTTCCTTTGGGCGTATTTATTTCAGAACTAAGAGCAATAGGTTCCTGCCAAGTATCATCTTCGTTTCTAAAAACAATATAGTAGTGCACGCCTCTGTAATCTTTTTCAACACCTACAGCAGGCACAACCACAAAGCTTTCGTCAGGAGCCACGTAGGCATTAAAACGAGTTGTACCGCAATTAATCTGTGCTGGTAATTTCTCAGGGGTGCTATACTTGCCATCCACAAGGCGAGATCTGTAAATATTACTAATGCGTCCTTTCAGCTCGTTTCTTGTGAAGTAAAGCGTACCATCTTTTGTTAGTGATGGGAAAAAATCGCCGCCTTCGTAATTTACTGGTGCGCCTATATTATAAGGTTCTCCCCATGTGTCGTTTTTTCTATCGACCACCCAAATATCTTCGGCTATTGGTTCACCTTCGCCATCCTTTGGCATGTCTGATACGAAAAACAGTTTATTACCATCGTAGCTTAAAGCGGGTTCTAAATATTTATAGCGCGAATCAGTTGCGAAGGGTACAATTTCGGGACGAATCCAACTGCCATTTACCAGCTTGGAGCAAACGATTATGGCATATTGAAACTTAGCTGTGTGCATAGTGAAATACATCTCCGTTCCATCGGGCGATATGGCTACGTCTCGGTTTGCCAAGCCATTGGATATGATGTGTGGTGCAAAAAGTTCAGGACTTAATCCAGGCAGCTTTTGTCCCAGATAAGCTCCTTTTAACCCGGTGGAAATATGCTCAGCATTATTTTGTGAGAAAACGGAACTGAAAATTGTCAGCAGACTTAAAATGAGTAATATCTTTTTCATGTCGGTAATAGTTTTAGATCGTGTAGAGTGGTTTGACTTGAAGTTTAAATTTAATAAAAGTTCTGACGCCATCTTAAGTTTTTCAAAATTCTCTCTTTTTAGAAGAATCCGTTGAATCACCAACACATTCATTTAAAATTTAGCTGTGATGAAATAGAAGGGAATAATTGTCAAATCTTCGGGAATTTTAGCCAACTACTAAACTTTAGATTCTCTTCATCTTTGTATCGTTAGATAATTAAAGAATATAATTTAAAAATTGAAATATGAGAACAATAAAGAGTGCTACAGAATTAGATAACCTATTGAAAGAAGACAAAGCAATCATGTTAGATTTTTATGCTGATACGTGTCCTCCTTGTCAGGCTTTAATGCCAACAGTAGAAAAATTGGCTGGCGAGTACGAAGGAAGAGTAGATATTCAAAAAGTGGATGTTCATAAATTCCCAGACTTGAGAACGAAGTATGGAATTGGAAGCATTCCAAGCTTGCTTTTTATCAAAAAATCGGAAGTCGTTGAGAAGTCGATTGGAGTAATTCCAGAAGCTCTATTAAAAGAAAAATTGGAGCGTTTAATTCAGGCATAGTCCTGTGGCCTTGTTAAATAAATAAGTGCTGTTACTCCTTTAAAAAGTAGTAACAGCATTTATTTTTTAGTCTTGTATCGAAATCCTCTTAGAATTCTAATTCCAATGAAAAATCAACGGGAACAGCTTTTCCTCTTTGTGAGCCTGGTTTCCAATTTTCCATTTCACTTGCAATTTTTGTAGCAGCCTTTGCAGCTATATCATTGCTTTTGTCAAGAATTTGAATGTTGCTTACTTTACCATTTGCATCAACAGTAAATCCGACGGTTGCTTTACCATTTAGCTTGTTACCGAATTTATTATGGAGCTTACTCTTCTGCTTTTTTAGATATTGGCCTAAACCGTAAGAACCTTGTTTGTAATCTGGCATTTCTTCAACAATAAAGAAAGTAGGTTTATCCGAGTTTTTGTCAAATGCAGGAGCGGGAGCAGGAGCCGGTGGTCCTGGGGGTGGTACATCTCCATCAAAAAACAGCGATTTACCGTCAATACTAACTACACCTCTTGTCATTGTAATATCAAAATTCTGTTTCTTTTTTGTAGGATCTATTTTTTTAACAATGGTTTTGTAACCAACAAATGAAATTACAAGATCCATCTTTTCAGACTTTGGAATATTTAATTCAAAAGTTCCGTCTCGATCAACAACAGTTCCTGTTGTCGTTTTTCTCAAAACAATAGATGCTCCCGTTAAAGGATTTCCATTGTCATCTTTTACTATACCTTTTAGCTTAACAGACGTATCCTTAGCTGATAACTTAATATTATTTACTGCTATTTGTATTTCTTTATCAGCTTTAACTTTGTATTCGGGTTTAGCAAAAGCCATTAATAGAATTGCCAATACAGGTACTCCCCATATCATTCTAAACATTTTACGTTTCGATGTCTTTTCTTTTGTCATCATTTTAAATCGGGTTAGGCCGAGGGACGAACTAAAGTGATTGGCCAAACCAATTACTTGTGTCCCCATTAGCCGGTTAATTAATAATGCCTGATACCTGACAGGTGAGTGGCCCCGGGATAATACACCTTCGTCGGCCAGGTATTCATGGTTTTGTTTAATTGCTCGTTCAAAGAACCATATAAATGGATTGAACCAGAAAAATACTGTTAACAGCTCTATAATGAACAGATCGATCCAATGACGCTCCTGAATGTGCACTTTTTCATGAGTTAATATGTCATACATTTCGTCCTGTTGAAAATATTCAGGATTGATTAATATGCGATTGAAAAACGAAAATGGTGAATTGAATACCTTGTTTTCGTGAATCAAACAATCGTAAATCTTTTTAGGTTTCGATTTGGTAATAATCAGTATCGGTTTTCTGCATTGTATCAGTATGCGTAGCAATACAATTACAGCTCCAATGCTATAAATTAAGAGTAAAACACCAAATAAGCCTATGCCATTTGAGTTTTGTCCATCGGTAGTTGTATTCGCAACATCGTGATTAAAAAGCCCAGTGTAATCACTCAAAACTGCTGATGAAGGAGCTGATATTAATACTTGATATTGAACAGGAACCACTGCTAGTACTATCGAAATTAGTAGGCTTATCAGTAAGAAAATGCGATTCGCTGTAAAGTGAGTAGATTGCCTTAAAAGCATCCAGTATAGGGCATAGAATACAGCTATACTTATTGATGCGCGAATTAATATATCTAATAATGCTTCCATCTTTCTAATTTTTTTCTTGATCTTTCTTCATTTCCTTCTCTGCTTCTTTCAAAACTTTTTCCAAATCGGAAATATCCATATCGTTTTCTTGAGCAAAAAAGCTAGCCATTTTAGGGAACGATCCGCCAAAGTAGTTTCCCAATAAAGAGCTAAACTGGAATTTGGTATACTCTGCTTTGCTTATGGCAGGCGTAAATAGTTTAGAGTTTCCAATTTTACGATGCGAAACAAAACCCTTTTTTTCTAATACGATTAAAACTGTTGCAATAGTCGTATAGGCAGGTTTCGTGCCTTCAAATTGTGCTAGTATATCCTTAACAATAGCTTCGCGCAATTTCCAGATAATTTGCATGATTTGTTCTTCTGCTTTTGTCAATGATTTTAAGTCCATAGAGTTTTTGAGTATTAATTTACACTACGAATGTAATCGTTTATTTTTAAATCATACTATGTTTATAGTAATAGTTACTATATATGTAGTAATAGTTACTATTTATATAGTATGGTGATTGTTTGAAGGCCGCTAAATGTCACGTTTGTAGGCTTTTGTTCTTATGTTTTTGATTTGTTTTTTTTGTAATAGCAAATTGTTTAAACCTGTCAGTCCCGACATTTCGGGATGCAGTGACAGCGTTTTTTGCTTGTAAAGTTCTAACGCTGCTACCGCACGATTCCATCGTGTGGTTATTAAAAGAATTGCTGTAGAAAACGAATTCTAGATATTAATAAGAGAGATTTATATATTTTAGAAAGGTTTCTTGTGATGCAGAAACCACACGATGGAATCGTGCGGCAGCGAGAGTTTTTTTTGACTGCATTCGCAGAGCACGAGCTATAAGCTCGCGCTAGCTGGACAGCAATCACAGGAGTAATAGCCAACATGCCCACATTTTACTATATTTGTTTTTCAATAAAAACTGATAAAATGAAGTATAGCTTATTAGCCATCGTATGTGCCTTGTTAGTTTCTTGCTCAAGTGAACCTGAGAAAGATTACTCGCTTATAAATGAGATTCAAATTCTTGATTATATAAAGACAAATAACTTGGAAGCAACAAAGTGTGAGTCGGGCTTGTATTATACCGTTGATGAGGCAGGAGAAGGCGCTCAGCCTAAAAGTGCATCAACCGTTCAGGTAGCCTATACAAGGTTATTATTTAAGTGGAGAAGTTTTCGACGAGAGTAGTGAGAGAGGTATTTCATTTCCATTGAAAGGTGTTATAAGCGGATGGACCGAAGGCATCACTTATTTTAAAGAAGGCGGAAAAGGAACGCTTTGGGTTCCTGCTCATTTAGGATATGGGAATTACGATACTAGAGGAATTCCAGGTGGTTCGGTCTTAATTTTCGATATTCATTTGATATCTGTAAAGAAGTAAGAACCCATAAAATCTCCCGCTAGTGCGAGTTTAGCTTCGCTGATCTCCACTTCGTTTCGGTAGTAACTCGTGCTCTGCGAAGCAGAAATAAAAATAAAATACAAGCCACTTGCAGCCATGTGAGTGGCTTTCGTATTTCGGGAAGATGTATGAAGAATAAAGGGGGATTAAACCTGTCAGCCTGCTTGCAGCTGACAGCGTTTGTTTGTTGTAAAGTTCAAACGCCAACAGGTCTATGACGCTGTCGGGTTTTCTTTTTGACTGCATTCGCAGAGTCACGAGTTACAAACTCGCGCTAGCGGGGAGCAAAAGCTTTTATAAAATACAGAAAGGAACCCGAAACGGTTCCTTTTTTTTTTGACTGCATTCGCAGAACACGAGCTCGCGGGGGATATATCCAAAATATAAAAGCCCAGAATAGAACGTCATCCTGAATTTATTTCAGGATCTCAGAATCAATGCATAAAGATTCTGAAACAAGTTCAGAATGACGAATGTGTTTTTTTTAAAAACCGACTTCTTTATCTATGGGTGCCCACCTGCTTTGCTGAGGCCGACTTATCGTATCCATAAAACAAATGAGGTGTTTTATGTTTTGCGTTTAACCCGTGATTGTAGTAATATTGTTATCAGTAATTTAATTGAGCTGTTGGAGTGAGGGGAGGAAATAATAAAACTGAATAATACATGGAGTTGAAAATTGGCCTTGTAGTGATTGCGACTATTATTGCTCTTTTGGGTTGGACACTTCCTGCTAAGAAACCAATTTGGGCAATAGTTTTTGTTGTTATATTATTGGTGAGTGGTGTAAGTATGTCTATTGTATTAGAAATGGAGGCAGATCAAAACAATAAGGATTTAAACTCTGAAATTACTCAACTGACTAAAAAGCTAAATGAGAAACCTAAGCTTAAACTAAATGTGGCGGGTTCTTTTATCGACGAGTACAATCAAAAGGTAAAAATTAAAGAAACAGAGGGCAATTACATTATTGAATTTACTTTGTCTAATACAGGTAAAGCGCCTGCTAACAATATTAGAGCGCATCTTTATTACCCCGAAGGTGTATATGTATCTAGAATTGGTAATTACTGGGAAAAACAAGGTAAAGAGATTTATACGTCTAAAGGGTCTAGTCATAATTCTCTTCATGAAAGTAGTATTTATCTGTCCCCTAGGCCAATACACCCATCTAATAGCCATCTTTTTGGAAAGGCTATAATACCAAAAGATAAGATTTCAAGGAATCCAATACCATTTATTCTAGTGGTATCAACCAGTAACGGATATACAAATAGATGGACTTTTCTAGTTGAATTTGTAAATGATCAAAATGAGCAGATCTAAAAAGAAGAGACTCCCTTGTTGGTATCGGTTGATTTAAAAATAAAATTAGATGATAGAAGAACTTAAAGATACGGTTGTCAGAGACACAACTGTTACTATAGTTGACAGTGTACATACGATTGTCAATATCACAGAAACCAGAATTATTCATTTGCAGGATACAATCAGTGCAGCTCAGCCTGATCTGATTACGGTCTATGAAAGATTGATCACTGCCCAGGATGATAAGTTTGAGTTTACGCTTTATCTTATCGCGATCATTGTTACAGTCTTGATTGTTGCCGTTACGGCATTCAACTTTTTTGGAGCCAAAGAACTTTTTAAAATTGAATTTAAAAAGATGCTTGATGGGGAAAGGGATAATATCAAAAAGGCTGCTCTTGAGGATGTTGAAAAGGAACTTCATTTAATAAAAGGAGAAAGTGCGCGTTTGTTTGCAAATTCAAATAGTACTGATCCTAAGGATATAGCAAACTGTATAAACTGGTGGGCTTCATATATAAAAGAATACACCCTTGCAGATAGGGAGGTTGGAGTATCAATATCATATAACAAATTGAAGATTGCTCTAGAAAATGCTGTTAAGTCGAAAGATGTTTTCGTGGAAAGCTTCAAAGATGCTAGAACTACATTTGAGGATGTGAGAGAAAGAGTAGCTTTCCTCCCAGATATTGTTTCGGAGAAAAAAGAGATTTTAGAAATGCTTGATGAATTAGAGGAGTATTATAATAATCCTGAAGAAGTTATTGAAGAGGCTGAGGTAATCGTATAATAAGATTCGATTTTCATTGAATTTTATATGTAGAAATTATAAATCAAATATAAACAGTGATGGATAAAGCATTTAATTGGTCAGAATTTTTACTGAATGATTCTTTATATCAAGAATTAGACATGAATACTCTTGAAGGCGATGAAATTTTAAATTTATTATTCTATTGTAGTGATAATTCCCACTATAATAAGTCTAATGTTTTAGATAGCTACTGTCCTGTTTGCGAAAAACAGACATCTTTTGTTAGTAAAGAAGGGAACAAGGGTTTACTCACAAGAATTCTAATGTCGCAGATGAGTTCTGGAATATTAGGTGAAAATAAATTATCACCAATACTTGAAGAAACAGGCTTTTTTGAAAGAATATTTCAATGTCCGAGAGCTCTTAATAATCCAGCACACCATCATATTTTTAAATTAAGAGTGTATGATGAGAAGATCTGTAAGATAGGTCAATATCCAGCTATTGCAGATTTAGCAAAAAAAGAAATTAAGAAGTATCAAAAATTTAATAAAGAGATATACTCAGAACTCAATAGAGCGATTGGTTTAATAACCCATGGAATAGGAGTAGGAGCATTTGTTTATTTACGTAGGATTATTGAAAAACATATAGTCGCTCCCATTCTAGATGATTTAGTTAAAAAGGGCGATTTAAAAAGCGAAGATGTTTCAAATGCAACATTTCAAGCTAAAATTGATTTAGCAAAAAAGAGCCTTCCTCAATTTCTTGTTACAAATACAAAAATTTATTCAATTCTGAGTAAAGGAATTCATCAGCTAGAAGAAGAAGAATGTAAGGAGTATTTTCCGATTCTTCGAAGTGCAATTGAGATGATTCTAAATGAAAGAATTAAACAACTTGAGATTGAAAAAGAGCAAAAGAAGATTGAAATTGAATTGAACCGAATCAATGGATAAATACTATTAGCGATAGTGGTTTTTCAGGCAAAAATATTCAACCTAGAATCTCATCGGAATTATAGAAAAATATAAACCGCCATTCTCGAATAGATAGAAAATAGAAAACCCAAGCCACTCAAGCTTGGGTTTTCTCATTAAAAAACGGTTGCGATAGCATTTAAGGCCTAAAAGTGCACGAGATTTTTGTTACGATAGCTTTTAAGGCATTAGTAGCACACAAAATTTGAATGTAATGCGCTACCAAGGCATTAATTCACTATTAACCCAAAATGTAAAGGAGAATTAAAGCATTAAAAGCAGATTACCACGGCGGGTAATCTGCTTTTAATGCTGAAAAGGTGGCTACACGCAAATGTAGAACTGATTTAATGCCTTAAATGCTGACTACACCGAAATGTAGCCAGCATTTGTATTTAGAACTATACTATTCTGCTAAAGCTTCTTCAACGACCTCAATCTTTTTATACTTCGGTGTTTTAGGAAACAAGCGGTTGGCATATTTCTTACCAAACAGTTTGGCAGCATCTAAGTAGTTAAACTCATATTGTCTAATCACATCGTCCTGAGCTGATGATTCAATTTCTAAGGCCATTTTTTCCTTGTCTATAGCAAGCACGTAAGCTGATATCATAGTTCGTGCGTCAGCAATAGCCGCTGTTAATGGAGCTTTGTGAGCCAACAAGCTGTTACCTTCTTCAAACTTGTCGAAACGCGATAAGAACTTGTCTGCTTCAATAGGCTCTTGGCTATACGAAACATTGGTTATCGATGTGGTTTTGCCATCAGGAAATAGGCTGGTGTAAATGCCACGGCCTATGTTTTTACGATCGTATTGCTTTGCTGCGTCCGATATGTCGCGAACCACATCGTCGAGAATGGTGTCTTTTAGCACCATGTTGTCGTAAGCCGTGCCTTTGTCTTCAAGGGCAGTAAGGCTCAATGATTTCTTCTCTTTTAGATTGTTGATAACTGGTTGTATAGCGGTAGCCAGATGTTCGGCTCCAGGCACTTGTTTGCACAAGCTTTGATGTCTGCCTGCATTGCTTAAAATTGATTCACTCGACATGCGAGTGTGTAACATTCTTGCCATTGTTTTGTGATTTTTAAGTTAATTACTATCCGCTTATGCGGATCTGTTTGAAATTTAATTTGGGTTTATTAGTGGTTTCGTGTTGAATATCAATATGTTTACCTCTTGTTTTTGGTTCTTAGTTTGGTGTTGAGTTTTTGGTTTAACTTTTGTGTGTGTTTTTATGATCGACAATGAAATTATAAATAAATTCTGACTTAGCAATATTTTTTTTGAATTTAAGCCTAGTTGGCTTGTGTATAGGCTTATTTTATTCGTGTGAGTGTATGGGTTAAAAGTGTTTGCTTTCCCTGAGTTTGCAATGTGTTGAGTGTTATGTTGTGTTGTTGTGGTCTTGTGGTTAGAGCTTGAAATAAAACATCAAGAAAAAATAATTATAAAAATAACGAGATATGTAAATCTGGCTACTTGAGTCTTTTTGCTTATGGATGAGGATTATTAGGGATACTTTGCATGGTTTAGCGTATAAAATGAAAAGAGGGTGTCTAAAAACTTAATAGCCCGTCATTCTGAACTTGTTTCAGAATCTGTACCCCTTAATTATGAGATCCTGAAATGAATTCAGGATGACGTTCAATATTATACTCTCATATTTTTGGCCCCCCTTAATATCGCAAGTCTGTGATTTGTGGTAGAGGAAATCTTCACACAAAAACAAGGAAAATAGAAAACCCAAGTCTAGCTAGACTTGGGTTTTTCGTATTCGTAAAGATTTATGTTTTTGGCTTATTTCGCTTTAATGCTACAACCAATAGCTTTTGTTGTAGTAAGCATTGGTTTTTTGTTTTGTAATAAGGCATCAACTGCATCGTCGACATAATGTTTTGTTGCCAGCGATCCTCCTTTGTAATTGTTGTCTATAGCCCCGATATATTCTACGGTATGTTTCGCATTTTTTGTGCTGAGAATAAACACGTGAGGGGTTTTGGTTGCACCAAATCTTCTATACACGTCTTGTTTTTCATCAAGCAGATAAGGAAAAGTGAAAGCTTTTTTATTCGATCGCTTAACCATATTCTCGAAAGAATCGGTTTTAAATATGCCCGGATCATTGGGGTTGATGGCGATCACTGGAAAACCTTTGGCCTTGTATTTTGTGTCAAGATCGATAATTCGATCTTCGTAGGCCACCGAATAAGGACAATGGTTACAAGTGAATATCACTATAAAGCCTTTAGCGTCCTTATAATCGGAAAGGGAGATGTACTTGCCATCTACATTTTTAAGTTTAAAATCTGCTGCCTTATCGCCAAGCTTATACGATTGTGCGTTTACGCCAATTGTGGCCAATATGAATAGGCCTAGAATAATTATTTTCTTCATGTTGGTAAATTTTAATTTGTTTGCGCTTAGTGTAAATAAATTTTTTAGACGCAGATTTTAATGATCTAAAATGATTTATGATAGAGGTTGATATTTTGTTTTTTAATCCTAAAAAATCATATTTAATCAGCGTCTGAAATCTTGTTTAGTTTTTAATTTGTTTGTGATTAATACTGAAAAAAATATTTTTACGCAGATTTTAATGATCTAATTATGATTTATGTACAGGACTGAAATATTTGTCTTTTAAAATCATATTTAATCAGCGTCTGAAATTTTGTTTAAATTTTCATTTGATTGATTATTCATTTTATCGATTGACTCAGCCAGTTCTTCGTACGAAACTTGGCGAGTAAAAACGTCTCTCTTATCTTTTTTATAAATGACTGTGGCAGGAATAGCGCCATCCCACTTTTCGGCTACCTTACCTATCCAAGTATCGGCATCGGGATCGTCCAGTATTAGGACATTGGAATTGACCTTTTTACGCTTAATAAAAGTGTTTAAGCGTTCTTCTACATTATTGCCAAAATCGAGGCTCACCAGAATCACTTTCACTTTTTTATCGGTATAGTTTTTACGAATAGCTTCGAAATAGGGGAGTTCCTCAACGCAAGGTTTGCACCACATGGCCCAAAAGTTGATAACGTATGTGGTATCGTTCTGATAATGGAATATGGGCTCAAGCTCATTAAAATTGTAAGTCTTAATTTCTTGTGCTGCTACATGTTTGCTCGTTAAAGAAAGTACGAGAATAAGTATAAGTTGTATGCTGAATTTCATTCTAGTATATATAAAGACATTGAAGTCTTAAATATACTGCAATTGAATGATAATGAGAAGTAAAGTTTGTTATTGAGCTGTTAAAAGAAAGCATCGTGCTTTGGATGGGGGCTAATGTAATAGCGAAAAGAGGGTGTTCAAAAAAAATAATAGTCCGTCATTCTGAACTTGTTTCAGAATCTCTGTACAATGATTATGAGATCCTGAAACAAGTTCAGGATGACGTTCAATATTATGTTCTCATATTTTTGGACCTCCTAATGCCGCAAGTCTGTGACTTGTGGTGGAGGGGTAATGGATATGCAAACGAAAAGGCCGTTTACCCCGAGAGATAAACAGCCTTTATGGTCTTTGGTCGGACCGGTTTTATTTTTTCTTCAAAAGCAGCGCATCAAGCGAATACTTACGACCACCAACTACAAATACCGCTAGGTATACGATTAAGTACAATAAGGCAAACTCTTTTTTAGCAAAAGGATCGGCACCGTGTATCATAAAAATTGCCACAAGCATGGTAACAATTAGCGGAATTGAAGCCAAGCGTGTTACTAGGCCTAATCCGATTAGAATAGAGCAAATTACCTCAGCAAAAACAGCAAGTCCTAAGGAGGATGTTGCACCCACGCCCATAGGGTCGGGAAATTGAATTTCGTTCCCCGAAAATAACAGATTGAGCTTACCAAAACCATGCGTAAGCATAAAGGCAGCAATCGTTACTCTTAATGCAAGAATTAAAATGTCTAAGAGTTTTTCGTCGGTACCTATATTTAGTAGTAGTCTTCTCATACTTATGAAATTTTGAATGTTTTATAAAAAGTAATAGATTTTCTATATGCAAAGATAAAACTTAGCCAATGGCAGAGGCTTAACGACTTGTTAAATTTCAAAAAAAACACCTTGAACTCTTTTTTCTTATTTGGAAAGTGGCGCCAGTTTGTAGAGTGGAAACTTGGAACCCATGGAACAGGGCATTCTGACTTTGTTATGATGCTATATTTTAAACTGATCGATACTAAAAAGCTTCACCTTTTCCTTTTTACCTTTTAGCTGGATGTTCTCCAATTCGATGAAATCAGCTTGATTGGTTTTTAGGATATCCTTTACCACTTTTTCGGAAAGCAGAATGTCGCGCTCGAAACTATTGCATTGTCCTTGTATGCGAGCAGCGGTGTTTATAGCATCACCATGGTAGGCAATAGATCGTTTAAGATAGCCAACTTCGGCCACCATAATTTTGCCTCCATTTATACCTGCCTTAAATTCGGGCACAAAGCCATAAGTATCTAAATAATATTGCGAACGAGCACTGAGTATGGATTTGAAATGAAAAAAGACACGAATGCAATCGGCCTGTTTAATACCATCATCGTATTTCCAGCTGAGTACGGCTTCGTCTCCTACGTATTGGTAAATTTTAGCGTGGCAAGCCGACACGGCAGGTGTGAGATCTGAAAAGCAATCCTGAATAAGCTCGCTGTATTTTCTGTGTCCTAGCAGTTCTGCATAGGTGGTGGACGACTTTAAATCCATAAAAAGAAAGAGCAAGCGATCTTCTTTAGGTTGGCGATATTTGCCCAATATCAGATTCCATAAAACCCCTTCGCCCAACTTTTTGTTGATGACTTTCACCAAGAAAATTGAAACACTAATGATGTAGGTGAAAATTAAAATGCGCATCAGATTCTTTGATAGGAAGAAATCAACCAGTTTTTGCAGCTTTGCCTGGTCAAAAGACCCTGAAAAGAGTGAGATAGATAGGATGGCTACAATTGAGATAACAACTAATACCAAAATAAGATGCACCACTGAATAGGTGATGATGATATAACCATAGGATTTTGATCGAAGCCTGTTTGAATGACGCTGAATGTAATAGTTGATAAAACCAAAGAGTGTACCCAGCGTAATGCTACTGATAAACATATTGAATCCCTTTATTTTCCTGAGAAGAGGATCACTTGGGAATGGTTGATTGTCATTTATATCGGTGAGTTGAATAAAATTAAAGAAATAGAAGGCTATAATCCACACCAGATTGATGAGCAGAATATCGATGATTAATTTTCTATACTTTGAATTTATTCGAATCATTATTACAGATTTTGGACTAACAAAGCTAAGTAAAAAAAAGACCATAATAATATGGCCTTTCCTAGTTGTTGGCAATATTTATTTCTGATAATGACTGAAAAGTCAAGTACCTCAATAACTATTTATTCTTTTAATAAGGCCTCGTTGAACTTATAGTCTTTGTAGTGCACCTTGTACAGAATACTATAGAAAGCTGGAATAAACACCAGTGTAATTATAGTTCCAAACAGAAGACCGATCATAATAGAAGCCGCCATAGGTTCCCACATTAAACCACCACCTAAGTAAAGTGGAATTAGTCCGAGCGAGGTTGTGAAAGTTGTAAGTAAAATAGGACGGAAACGCTGCAAACAGGCTGCAATTACAGCATCCTGAGTTGACCGCTTTAGTTCATTAATCTCAATCTCTATTCTATCGATGAGGACAATGGCATTGTTAATGACAATTCCAGCAAGGGAAATAACCCCTAAGAACGCCATGAAGCCAAAGTAAGAACGAAGTACGATTAAACCAATTACCACACCGATTACTCCCAATGGAATCGTACTAACCACCATCAAAGTTTTACGGAACGAATTGAATTGTATAATCAGTAAGAGCAAAATAATGAAGGCTGATAAAGGCAGGTAGTCAATTACAGCGCCCATATTATCTGCTGTGTTTTTGCTGTCACCACCTAAAGTGTAAGCGTAACCATCAGGCCAGTTTGCAGTTTGCTCGTCGAGCCAAGGTGTAAATTCGCTCATAATCTCAGAGGCATTTCCCGTAACATTCAGTTCACTCGAAACATTAATGCTTCGAATTAAATCGAGACGCTTAATTTTTGCGTACTGCCATTGTGGAATAATGTTGGCAACCTGCGATAAAGGTACCGATCTTCCTGATTGTTGCGAGAAAACATTCATGGTCTCGATAGATTCGTAGCTCTGCTCTTGACTATCGAATCCCCTCAAAAGAATAGGAATGTTTTTATCATCCTCACGATATTCTCCCGTCTGAAAACCATCCAATACGGTTTTTAGTGAGGTTGCAATATCCTGATTGGTAATACCCGCAATTTGTGCGTTGTTCTGATTAATATCGATGATGAACTTCTTGGTTTTTGGTCCCCAATCGTCTTTCACATTCTTGGTTCCGTTTATGGTAGACAGTTTCGATTTAATCTGTTCTGATAACTCCGATAGGATATCAGGGCTTTGTCCCGAAACCTTAATCTCGATAGGTACACCACCCCCGCCAGCACCCAATGGGCCAACTTTAATGTCGGCATTTGGGAATTGAGAATAGCAATATTCATCCAAGCGTGTAACCAACTCATTGTTCATTTCAAAAGAACTTGTGTTGACAAGAATATGGGCATAGCTTGAGTTGGCTTCATCTTGCGAGTAACCCAAATCGTATGAGTTTGGTCCTTGCCCGATATAGGATGCCCAATCAGAGATGCCGTCGGTTCTGCTATCATTTACCAATAGTTTATCGGCAATAAATGTTTCTATTTCTTCTACAACATTTTCTGTCTTTTCAATCTTAGTTCCCAAAGGAAGATTGATATCGATGGTGATCATATTACGATCACTATCAGGGAAAAAGGTGAAAGGAACAAGTCCAAATCCGAATAGAGATAAAAAGAAAAGAGCGAAAATACCGACGATTACTGAGCGCTTATAAGCAAGCACAATCATAATAAGAGACTTGTAGTAAACCTTTAAGGCAGCGAACATACGATCTACAATAGCTGGTTTGCTTTCAGTTTTCGGCTTCACTTTAAGGAAAAGGAAACACATCATGGTGATGACGGTTAATGAAATAATCCATGAAGAAACCAAAGCCAAAGTAATTACCACGAAAATAGGGCCCATAATATCACCCATAGTCGATTCGGCTAGGTAGAATGATAAAAAGGCAGCTGATGTGGTTAAAGTTGAAATTAGAAGAGGAATGATGAGCTCTGTGCAGGAAGAAACGGCTGCATCTTTAGCAGAAACACCTTTCTCCATTTTAACCAATATGGATTCGGAAACCACAATGGCATTATCCACCATCATACCTAGTGCCATAATAAGAGCAGCTAAAGTAACCTGATTTAAGCCCATATCGATAAGTCCCATCAACATCAGTGTCGCGATGGTAACAATAGGAATCAAACTGGCTACAATAAGTCCTGTTCTAAGTCCTAAAAATATCAGCATTACAAGCAACACAATCACGATAGATTGCATCAGGTTGCCAATGAAATTACCAATGCTTTTGTCTACAAAAGTATCTAAGGACGAAAGGCGTTGTATTTCTAATCCAATTGGTAATTTCTTATTCCATTTAGACATGACTTTATCGACTTCTTCTCCCAGTTTAATAATGTTTGCGCCATCGATAAGCGATATTGACATGGAAATAGCTGGTTGACCATTAACGTGAACTATAGAAGTGGCTGGCTCAATATAACCTTTTCGAATAGTGGTAATATCTCGAAGCTGCACAACTTGCTTACCATCACCAATTGGAATTAAAGTGTTTTGTATATCTTCAAGAGAATCGTAATTACCTGTTGGTTCAAGAATGATTTTTTCATCCTCGAGGTTAACTTCTCCACCCGAATCTAAAATATTGGTCGATGCAATGGTATTCTGCAAAGTGGTCGATGTTAAGCCATACTCTTTAAGTTGGGCTTCGTCGAATTCGATAAAAACACGTTCATCTTGAACACCACCAAATTCTACTTTCGCTGCATCATCTAGTTTGATTAAATCGTCGCGAAGATCATCAGCATATTCTTTCATTTCTGTGTAAGAATAGCCATCGCTTATTAGGCCGACAATAATACCGTAAACCACTCCAATATCGTCATCATTTAAGTTTGGATTTACGCCCTTTGGTAAACCTTTAATGTCGTCAAGTTTACGTCTTAACTTATCCCAGATGCTTTGTAGTTCTTCAGGCGAAACTTTATCTTTTAGGGTAACCGATACAATAGATAAGCCTGTTCGTGAGGTACTATTAATTTCTTTTACTTCAGGAATTTCCTGTGCTTTTTTCTCTATTTTATCGGTTACCAAAAGCTCAACTCGCTCGGGGCTGGCTCCTGGAAAGGAAGAGATAATTGTTGCAACCCTAATCGTGTAAGGAGGCATACTATCTCGAGGTAATGTTTTGTATAGCGTTAGTCCCATTATCACCACTACAGCAAGCAGCGTGAATGTAATTCGACTTTTTTCAATTGCGAATTTTGTAAGATTCATATTTGCTGATTTAAAGTGTTGATACTATTTAAGGCTAACTTTTTGTCCATCAAGCAAGGTTTGTAAACCTGCTGTTGCCACAGTTTGCCCTGGTATTAATCCTTTCACAACTTCGAAACCTACAGGTGATAATTCGCCAATAGTAAAGTGTTGCTTTTTGATTAATCCAATAGATTCGCTCTGCTTCTCGATCAGGTAAACGAAATTCCCTTTGCTATCTTCTCCCACAGCCGAAATTGGAACGATCAAGACTTCTTGATTATCTGTCTGTGGAAATGTAAAAGTGATATTAGCAGCCATTCCAGACTTGACTTCAGTGTTCTTGCCAAGCAGTTTAATTCTAACAGGGTAAGTAGCCGATCCACTTTCGATTGAAGGTGCAATTTCATTAACAACACCTTCGAAGCTTTTACCCTGAAGAGCTGGGAATTTTGCCATAACTTTCATGCCTTTATGTACACGGTTAATCACATTCTCAGGCATTCCCAAGCTGATTTCCATAAAGCTTCCTGCATTTAAAATAGCAATAACGCTTCCTGAGCCAACATTCTCGTTGTTCTCCACATTTTTGGAAGCTATAATACCATTGGCAGGAGCATAGATAATACCATAACCAACTTGCTTTTTCTGGATTTCTATGGTACGCTTTTTCGATTCAAAATCAGCTTTCGCCGATGCAAATGATGATTTCGCATTCTCGTAGTCACTTAAAGAAGCTGATCCTTTTTCAAAAAGAGTCTTGGTACGATCTAAGGTCGATGTACTTGTGTTTAGATTTGCTTTGGCACTATTCAAAGAAGAGATAGATTGCTCTAAAGATAAACGCGCTTCAGAATTATCGATTTGAGCCAATAGATCACCTTTTGTAACTTTCTGACCAGCTGAAATATTCAAGGTTGTTAGGATACCACTGGTTCTAAAGCTTAAGTTAATTTCCTTATCAGATCTAGCCGTTCCATTGAATGATCTAACTTGTCCGATACCCGAATAACTGATTTTGGCATACTTAACAGGACGTAATTTTTCTTTTTGTACTGGCTCTTTCTTGTCTGAACAAGCCGAACCAAACATGACTATTGATAAGATTAATATATAATATATAGATTTCATATGCTTAATATTTACAAGGTGGAAATGTGCTTTTTAGTTTTGAACAATTTGCTCTTTAACCTGATTAATGAAGATTTGATTTTCTTCATCGGAATGTAGAGTAAAGAAATACGACATGATTCGTTCGAGTTGCAAAATGCTCAATTGGAAATTATAATCCGCATTGGCTTGTTGGTACTGAGCCTGAAAATAAGCTTGCTGAGAATCAATTAGAGATGTAATGCCAATAGCTCCATTTGAATAGGAAACTTGCATTAACTCCAGACTCTCTTTGGCAGCCTCGGTTGAAATCTTTGATAGCTCTATATTGGAAAACTGACTCACGATAGACAGAATAATATCATTGACATTTCTTTTGATGGATGCAATGGCATCATTTCTCTGGATATTCAATTGATCGCGTTGTATAAAAGACTTTTGTCGGTTTATATTTCTTTGGTTCTTTTGAAAAATAGGAAGGCTAACTTGTACGCCAACATTATAATAACCATCAGGAGAACCTATAAAACCAGTTGGGTATTTAGTACCTTCTCCACTTCTACTGAAAGTGTGGTTGTATTCTCCTTGCAAACCAATTGTTGGTAGAAACTTGCTTCTCTGATAAAGCATTGCAGATCGCTTGCTTGCGCTGATGTTATGTTGTAAGGATTTTAACTCATGAGCATTCTCAATGGCTTTTTCTTCAACAAGACGTGTGAATTTCTCTCTTGAGAATGGATCATCAAGTATATTGAAAAACTTGTTGTCATTTTTACCGTGAGAATTCTTAAAATCTTCATTAAGAACATCAATTTTTAATCCGATAGGGTTGTTTAGAATTTGATTCAGCTCATTGAAAGACTGATTGAGTTGCGTATAGCTATTGACAATATTTTGGGTTGCCATTGCCAACTCACTTTTCCATCTCAAGACATCAGATTTTCCTGTTTGTCCTGCATCATATTTTTGCTGAGCAATTTCATAATTCTGACGAGTAACTCTTAGGTTTTCATCGTTTATTAAAAAGTTAGCTTTGGCAATTAGGGCATTGTAGTAGGCTACTCCTGCATTTAAGATGGCATCTTTTTCTTCCGAATTGTAGTTTTCCTTAATAGCCTTCTTCAGTTCTTTTTGAATTTTGATATTGGCACTAGCTTGCTCAGAGAAAATTAACTGTTCAAATTTTATATTTCCCGATGTGCTGTATTCCGGATTCGATCCATTTGAAACTTTTGCAAGCTCAGGATCTAAATATGCTCCGCTAAACGAAGATGATAAATCTGGTAAGTACTCACTTTTCGAAAGCTTAACTTCTTGACTAGCCAGTTCTATATTCTTCTGCTCTGCTTTAAGGTTTAAGTTCTGATCCAGCACCTGCTTCATAACTTCAGGAAGCGTGTACTGCTTTTGAAAAGAAATTTGGTTCACGTTCCCCACAATATTAGTCTTCAGTAGGAAACTGTATTTAAGCGGAAAGTGAATTTGAAATGCTGTTTCAATATTTAAAGACAATTTTGCCTCTATATCCATATAGATAGGAAGCTGAGCTAAATTATCTCCATTCACAGCCGATTCAATATTCAAAGCAATTCGTCTGAAAAATTGATCTAGATTATTGATGGGTTGAGAGGTTAGAAGAATGCCATAATCAGAAAAGTGTTCATCGATAGAGGTGAAGCTAGGTAGTTTTCGTTCGTTAATCTTATTAACCAAATTTGCTTGCTCATCTTTACTAAAAAACAATCCACCAGATAGGTAAACTGCATCAAGTGAATCTAATTTGCCATCAATATCATTAGCTTGATTGATGGTGATAAGAACATATTCAGCTTCAATCGTTTTGAATATCTCATCTAGAGTTTCCTTAACCGGATGTATTTTAGTTAAGTAATCATCAACTATAATTCCAATCTTCTTAAAAGGGAATATTTCCTTAAACTGCAACAAATCCCTTTTGTACGATTGGGGAGTAAGTATATAAGTCAAGTTAGGAATGTTGGAACTAACTTGTCCTTCAGGAAAAGTAATGAAATCATCGTTAATAACGCCAAAAAGAATAACTGGCTTTGGGAATATTTTATTCTTAGCAATCACATAGTTGTTGACTGATCCAAAAGAGAGGATTAGATCGACGTCAGGCGATTTAAGCATTTTTTCATAGTTGTCTGATGCTTTTTCAAGGTTTAGATCATTTAGTAGAATGAACGAATCTTTGAATACAATATTTGCGGATTGGCCTACAACTGATTTAATTTCGTCTTTCAACTGAACAAGAATTTGGTCGGTTTCTGGTATCAGTTTATCACCAAGAATAGCGATGGTATAGTCTTCTTGTTGCTGAGCTCGCCCAATAAAGGATGAGAATATCAAAAGAAGAAAGATGATTTTGTTCTTCATGTTTAAATACATTTAGAATGGGAAATTGGTTTTCTTAGTAGTCGTTTTAGCATTGATTGGCAAAACTAAAAAACATTAATATACATAAAATTGAAAAGATACTCAAGTATTAAATTTTATCGGTAAAGGGCGTATTTATTAGAGTGAGTTATGATTCAAGCTAATTATTGAAACTAAATTTTGCAAAAGATCTTATAAACCGTATTGCATATTCTAAACAAGAGGTAAGAATACGATTATAAAGACATTGAGTTTACGCTTCCATTAAGTTTTTCTATCTTTGTCCATCAAATTAAAAAACGATACAAACCTTGGCACGACTTTTAGCTATAGATTACGGTAGAAAACGAGTGGGATTGGCGGTTAGCGACCCAATGCAAATCATTGCAAATGGTTTGGATACGGTTCATGCTAAAGATGTTTTGGATTACATTCAGAAATATATGGAGACCGAAGAGGTTGAGTGTATTGTTGTGGGGCATCCTAAGCAGTTGAATAACGAGGATAGCGAATCGATGAAATATTTGAAACCTTTTCTTGGGCAACTGAAGAAGCGATTCCCCGATATGCCTATCGAAATGGTTGATGAGCGTTTTACATCTAAAATTGCTTTTCAAACGATGATTGATGGTGGAATGACCAAGAAGCAAAGACGAGATAAGGCGGTTATCGATAAAATTAGTGCAACCATTATACTACAATCGTATATGGAAACAAAAAGAAATATGTTTTAATAAATTATCAATTGGCTTAGTTCAGTTGACTTAAGGAATAAAGAATGATTTTACCTATTACAATATACGGGCATCCAGTTTTACGAAAAATAGCAAAGGATATCGATAAGGATTATCCAGATTTGGAGAAATTTATGGCTGATATGTGGCAAACCATGTATTTTGCTGATGGTGTTGGTTTAGCTGCTCCACAAGTAGGGCGCTCAATCCGTATGTTTGTGCTCGATTGCTCAAATTTTGAAGATGAGGAGCCAGAATTGGAAGGTTTCAAAAAGATGTTTATCAATGCTCAAATTACTGAACGTAATGGTGAGGAGTGGAGCATGTCGGAAGGTTGTTTGAGTATTCCTGGCCTAAACGAAGATGTTACTCGACCAGAAACCATTCGTATTGAGTATTACGACGAGAATTGGGAGTTTCATGATGAAGAATATTCAGGTTTTGCAGCTCGAGTTATTCAGCACGAGTACGATCACTTAGATGGTATCATGTTTACCGATCATTGTTCACCACTTCGTAAGCGTCTTTTAAAATCGAAGTTGACAGGTATATCTAAAGGTAAATTCGAGGCTAAGTACCGATTTAATCTAGCAAAATAAAAATATAGCTTACACACCAAGCAAATACCTATAGCATAATTTCAAAATCCTCTTACTCTATTGAGTTTGAGGTTTTTTTTTGATTTAAGCATATTCTTTATTAACTTAATTTTCTTAAAATGATAATGATATATGTATTTCAGAGAGTTTTTGCACACTGTGCCTTTTATTCGATTGCTACTTCCGCTTATTCTAGGGATTGTATTAGCTGAATTCTACACTGTAGAAAATTGGATTGTTTACACGCTTATTCTTCTTTCATTTATAGCTCTCTGCATTTATCAATCAATTCCTGCCTTCAGAAAATCTTATGCCTACACTTTTATTTTTGGCGTCTTCATTTTCTTTTTGTGTTTAAGTGCAGGGGCTATTCGTCTTAATTCCTCAAATGCGAGTATGCGTTTGTCTTCATTTGATTTAATTACCGCTTTTAAAGGGAGCGTAAAACGTAGCCCAAGTGAAAAAGCAAAATCAATAGCCTGCGTTCTAGATATAGGTAAGGTTTATAAAAATAAGACTTGGGAAAAAGCCAATGCTCAAGCTTTATTGTATTTGGCAAAGGATTCACTTTCCAAATCATTAAGCATAGGCGATGAGGTTTTGGTTTCGTCTAAGCTCGAAAGGGTTAGGAATAATGGTAATCCCAATGAATTCGATTATGCGAAATATTTACAGCATCGCTATATCCTGTATTCCACTTATGTGAGAGGTTCATCTTGGAAATTAGTAGAGAAGAATCAAACTTACTCTTTAAAGCACATTGCCGTTGCATGGCGGCAGAAGCTTTTAAACACCTATAAAAAGGCCGGTTTAAAGAATGAAGCATATGAGATATTATCAGCTCTTACTCTAGGAGCTCGTGATGAAGTCTCGGATGATGTGAAATCGGTTTGGACAGCAGCTGGAGCAACTCACGTCTTGGCTGTTTCGGGGCTGCACGTCGGAATTATATTTGGAGTTATGCAATTTCTCTTGAGCTTTCTTTCTGGCTCTAAACTCGGACGCTATATTCGTGCCATCATACTTATACTTTGTTTGTGGTTATATGCTTTAATCACGGGCTTGTCTCCATCGGTTATGCGTGCGGCTAGTATGTTTTCTATTCTTGCTTTTGCACTCATGATAAACCGGAAGGGAACGATTTATAATTCCTTGATGATTTCCGCTTGCGCATTACTTCTTTACGATCCATTTGTTTTGTTCGATGTGGGCTTTCAGTTTTCATACTTGGCAGTTATTAGCATTGTTTTCTTCCAGCCGAAGTTTGAAAATCTGATAGAAGTACATCCTTTTATTCTGCGTTGGTCATGGAAATTGTTTACTGTTTCATTAGCAGCCCAAGTGGGGACTTTCCCTTTAGCGGTTTATTACTTTCATCAGTTCCCATCTTATTTTTTCCTATCTAATTTCGTCATTATTCCTGTCGCAGGCTTGCTCATTTATGGATCTGCTTTATTGCTGATTTTCTCAGAAATAGATTTCCTATCAAAATGGTTTACTTATTGTTTGCAGCATTTTGTTGAATTTATTCATTGGCTGATTTATCAAATTCAAGCTTTGCCAGGCGCTTTAATCGAAAGAATCACATTTTCATCATCTCAAGTTGTATTACTCTATGCTTTAATTATTGGTTTAACTCTCAATTTTTGGTGGAATAAAAAACAGACTCTAATTGTGAGCTTGGTGATTCTGATAGCTTTTCAGCTAATAAATATTTCTGATTCTTATCAGTCACAAGCGAGTGAGTTAATTGTATTCAATGCTAATAAACAAACTGTAATTTGCATTAGAGATGGGCATAATATTCTAGTATTGAGTGATACGACCCTAAATGAGAAACAGAAAAGTCGTTTGGTTTATCCTTATTCTATGGCAAATGGAGTAAAATATTTTGCCTACGAAATGTTGAAGAAGAATGAACTTCGAGTTTTAAACGATAAAAGGCTCGCCATATTGGGTACTTCAGCTTTGAAAGATGATATTAAGGATTTAGACCTAGATTATCTGATTTTGAGAAATAATGCCAAAGGATATGAAACATTTGCAGACGAATTTAAAGGCAAGCTTCTTATAAGAGATGCTAGTAATTATCTTCAAAAGGATAGAGGGTATTCGTCTTATATAATCGCTAATACGTGGGATACACGATTAAATGGTGCTTTTCATCTATCATTAGAATAGCTTGAGAATTTTGATGGAGTCAACATTGTTTTTTAAGTTGCACATGGTCAGTGAATTTGTGTGTTATTAGTTCATAATGATCATTTCTACAAGTTAGCTGAACATTGAAAGATATTATTTTGGCATATATGCAGTATATTTAAATGATATTGTTTTATTTTGCCGATTCGTTTTTCGATCAATAACCGTAACTACTCTTTTGATCGAAGATGTTCAAATTAAATACCGCTATGAAGATTGTAATTGCTGGAGCAGGCGCAGTAGGAACTCACCTGGCAAAAATGCTTAGTCATCAGGATCATGATATTGTTTTGATTGACAGTGATGAGGAAAAGTTGAAACTGATTGATTCTCATTTGGATCTGATGACTATTGTCGGATCAAGTTCTTCTATCAAAGATCTTAAAGAAGCCAATGTTAAGAAGGCTGATTTATTTATCGCTGTAACACAGTCTGAAGAAACGAATATTACTTCGAGTTTGCTTGCTAAGAAACTTGGAGCAAAGCGTACAATCGCTCGTATTAATAACCAAGAATACTTAGTTCCTGAAAACAAGGAATTTCTAAAAAGCTTGGGAATTGACGAGTTTGTATATCCTGAACGATTGGCTGCAAAAGAAGTAATCAACTATTTATCTCGTTCTGGTACGCGTCAGATGTATGAATTCTCAGGAGGGAAATTGTTGCTTTATGGAATCAAAATTAGTAGCAAGTCGGTAGTTATGGATAAAACCTTAGCAGAGGTTTCTAAACTAACGGGTGATGATGATTATAGAGCTGTGGCAATTAAACGTGATGGCGAAACGATTATTCCTCGTGGTCACAACCGATTTATGCGAGGAGATCTGGTCTTTGTTATTAGTAAGGCTGAAAGTATCGATAGAGTGATGAGTCTTGCAGGAAAACAGAAGTATAAGATCAAAAAAGCAATGATTCTAGGTGGTAGCCGCATTGGTTTTAAAACTGCTAACGAACTTGAGCATACTTTGGATCTTAAATTACTAGAGATAGACAAAAAT
Source organism: uncultured Marinifilaceae bacterium (assembly GCA_963977525.1). GTDB lineage: Bacteria > Bacteroidota > Bacteroidia > Bacteroidales > Marinifilaceae > Ancylomarina. The sequence goes on along the minus strand of CAXBPC010000020.1, from coordinate 24,449 downwards.
AAGAGTATTAAGCTTGCTGATGCTCTAGAGAAAACCTTAGTGATTAATGGTGACGGTCGTGATATGGATTTATTGCGTGAAGAAGGAATCCAAAAAATGGATGCTTTTGTTGCCGTAACTGGGAACTCAGAAACTAACATTCTTGCTTGCTTGTTAGCAACTAAAATGGGAGTTAAGCGTACTATTGCTGAGGTTGAAAATATCGATTACATCGACTTGGCTGATAGTATTGGTGTGGGTGCCATGATTAATAAAAAACTATTAGCTGCAAGTTATATTTACCGTTTTACTATGGATGCTGATGTTCAGCATTGCAAATGGTTAACTGTTTCAGATGCCGAGGTTATTGAACTTGTTGTACAACCTAATTCAAAAATAACCATGGGTAAGTTGAAAGATATCGATTTCCCTGAGGATGCTAATATTGGTGGTATAATCCGTGGTGAAGAAGGTATAATTGCAAAAGGTGATACTCAAATTCAAGAAGGTGATAAAGTCGTTGTTTTCACTATGCCCTCAGCCATTAAAAAAGTTGAAAAGATTTTTAAATAGTTTGAACTGTGATTAGAAAAAAAATAATATTCAACATCCTTGGAAAACTACTAGTTGGAGAAAGTGTCTTTCTTTTTCTTTCTTTATTAGTTTCTCTCATCTATCAAGAGTCAGATACACGGGCTTTTCTTTACTCAGGACTTATCACTTTTGCTGTGGGAGCATTGAGTTACCTATCTTCCAAGGGCGTTAAGAAAGATATGGGAAAGCGTGAAGGCTACATTATTGTTAGTCTTGTTTGGGTTGTCTTTTCTATTTTTGGATGTTTACCTTACCTGTTTAGTGAATCAATCGCTTCTGTTACTGATGCCTTTTTCGAAACCATGTCTGGTTTTACAACTACAGGTTCATCTATTCTGAATAATATTGAAGAGCTACCTCATGGTATTTTATTCTGGCGTTCACTTACGCAATGGATAGGCGGAATGGGTATTATAGTGATGTTTTTAGCTATACTACCAACTCTAGGTATTGGAGGTAGAGAGCTTTTTGTTGCAGAAGTTCCAGGACCAGCGCCCGATAAATTGACACCAAGAATTAAGGAGACTGCTCGTAATCTTTGGGGCTTGTATGCTTCTTTTACAGCAATTGAGTGTGTTTTATTAATGTTAGGTGGCATGTCTTTATTCGATGCTATAAACCATTCTTTGACAACAATGGCAACTGGTGGTTATTCAACCAAGCAAGCGAGTGTAGGCTATTTCGATTCAGCATATATACAATATGTCATTATTGCTTTCATGATTATTGCAGGTACAAATTTCACTCTTTCATATGCTGTGGTTACTGGCCGATTTCGTAAGGTACTTAAAGATGAAGAGTTCCGATTCTATTCCTATGTTATTCTATTGTTCACAGCAATAATAACAGCAGGAGTTATTTTAACTTCGAATATGGGCTATGAGCAAGCTTTTCGCGATGCTCTATTTACAGTTGTATCTATTATAACAACAACGGGTTATGCTACGGCAGATTACTTATTATGGATGCCTTTCTTAGGTATGTTGATTTTCGTATTAATGTTTGTTGGTGGCTCGGCCGGTTCAACTGGTGGAGGAGTGAAAGTTGTGAGAATTCTCCTTTTGTTCAAAAATAGCTTCTATGAATTGAAAAGACTGATTCATCCTAATGCTGTTATTCCAACGCGTTATAATCAACGAGTAGTTGATGAACGTACTGTAACGAATATCTTAGCATTTTTTGTTTTCTATATCATCATCTTCATGTTTTCAACTGTGGTGATGTCTTTTTGGAGTGCAGATATTTTCTCAGCCTTAAGTGCTGTTGCAACAACACTAGGTAATATTGGACCAGGCTTTAGTGAAATTGGACCGATGGAGAACTTTTCTAAATTACCAGACTTCGCAAAATGGTTCCTGTCATTTCTAATGCTTTTAGGACGACTTGAACTCTTTACCGTTTTGGTACTGTTCTCACCATCTTTTTGGAAAGAATAGGTCTTGTCAAAATATGAGAAACAAAAAAATGCAGCTTTAAAGGCTGCATTTTTTGTGTCTGGTAGTTTATATTCTTAGAACTGACGTCTTCGAAACTCTGAGCAAACAATAGAGCAAGCAACCGACACATTTAAAGATTCTGAAGTAGCTTGATCACTTGGAAAATTAGGAATAAAAAGCTTTTTACTCACTAGTGGTTTTAATTCAGGAGAGATACCTTTTCCTTCGTTACCCATAATGATAAAACCTTGTGGACTGAGTTCACTCGTGTAAATTGTTTCACCTTCTAGGAAAGTTCCGTAAACAGGGAAATCTGCAGAAGCAAATTCATCGATAAGTTGAGGTAGGTCTGTATATATTACTTTAACACGTGATAGAGCTCCCATGGTAGCTTGAATCACTTTCGGGTTATATAAATCGACCGTGTTCTTTGAACAGAAAACGTGTTGAATACCAAACCAATCTGCAATTCTTATAATTGTTCCTAAGTTACCTGGATCTTGTACATCATCAAGTAAAATAGAAAGAGAACAGCTAATGGCAGTTTTATTGATATCTGAGTTCGGAATTTTAAAAACGCCAATTAAATCCGAAGGTGTTTTTAGGCTACTGATTTTTTTAAGATATGAAGCATCACACTCAATAAGCTCTAAGTCATTCTTATGCTTTTGTAACTCACTAATGTTAGCTTGTTTTGTGTGAACGATATATTTCGATTCTAGTTTCGATTCTAATAAATCACTGATCAATTTATATCCTTCAGCAACAAAAAGCTGATGCTGATCTCTAAATTTCTTTTTCTGTAAACTACTTATGAGTTTGATCTGATTTTTTGAAAGCACAATATTTGGATTGAATTTTTATCTTTGAAATACTAATCAGGTAAATTGTTCTAATAAGATAAGTATCTTTGTAAAATTCATAACTAAATAATACATTACTCTACTTGGAACCTAATCATAAATACAAAAATAGTTATTTTTTTCTATCCATAGCTTTAGCTTTGTTAATACTCACAGGGGTAGTTTCTTGTTCTACCACTAAGTATGTAGGTGAGAAGGAATATCTTTTAAGTAAAGTAAGTGTTAAAGTTGATGATAAGCATATTTCCACAAGTGAACTGAGTCATAATATTAAACAAAAGCCTAATATTAAGATTATTGGTGTTTGGAAGTTCCATTTGGGCTTATTTAACCTGTCGGGGAATAATAAGAAGAAAGGAATTAATAAATGGTTACGTCGTATCGGTGAAGAACCCGTTATTTATGAAGATTATCAGACCCATCGATCTAAACTACAGCTTGGTATATATTTAAGAAAAAAAGGATATTACAATGCTATAATCGAGGATACGGTGATCTATCGTAGAAAGAAGGCGAAGCTAAAATTCAAAATTACAGCAGGGGAACCCTATCGATTTAGAAATATCTACAATGAAAAAGCTGATCTACCTCGTAATTTTATATCGTCCTATCAGAATCTTAAGGAAATAAATGATAGTTCGCTGATTAGACAATACTTGGTTGCAGCGTCTGTAAATAGTAAAATTAAAACTGGAAAGAAGGTAGATTCTGATATTTTGGGGAAAGAGCGTGATCGTATCTCAAAGTTAATGAAGAATAAGGGGTATTTCAATTTCTCGAAGGAGTATATTCATTTCATGATGGATAGTGTAGGCAAGGAGCATCAAATGGATGTTTTTGTTGGAATTAAAAAGCCTCAATCTTCTAATGTTGAACGTAAATATCGTATCAGAAGTATTATTGTAAATTCGGATTACGATCCTAAGCTTGTATTAATGAACGACTCAGTTTATTTGAGTAAGCTGGATACTTTGGTGCATGAGAATTGCCAATTTGTCTATACTAAGGAGTTGAATATCAAACCTAATGTTATTATAAACTCATTGGGCTTTCAGCCTGGTAGTCTCTATAATCTATCTGAAGTAGAATATTCCTATAGAAGACTACAGGCCTTAAATCAATACAAATTCGTAAATATTCGATTCGAGGTTGATACTGAAGCCGGAAATGAACTTGAAGGAAGCTTGAATTGTTTTATTCAACTAACACCTCATAAAAGGCAAGCTTACACGGTTGAGCTTGAAGGAACTAACTCTTCGGGTAATATCGGTTTTGCTGGGAAAGTTAATTACCAACACAAAAACCTGTTGCGTGGTGCAGAGATCTTGGATATCCGTCTGTCGAATGCAACAGAGACGGTACAGTCAAATGATAATAAAAATTTCTTTTCAAGGGAATATGGCGGAGAAATTAGTTTGAACACACCTAAATTCATGTTGCCTTTTTTGAACGCCAATCGTTTTAGAAAAAAATACAATCCAAAAACAAGATTATCCTTAGCGTACAGTTATCAAAAGCGTCCTGATTATACTAGAACACAGGTTGATGCGAGTTTTGGTTATAATTGGAAATCATCACGATACTTGACTCATAACCTTAATTTGATTGAGTTGAGTTTTGTAGAAGTGAAGAACCTGAGTGATGATTTTATTAATGATATTAATAATTTGTATATCGCCAATTCTTTTACTGATCACGTAATATCTACAACACGTTATTCTTTAATTTATAATAATCAAAATCTCAATAAGCTTGGTAACTATACCTATTTACGTTTGGGTTTCGAGACTGCAGGGAATACCCTGAAAACCATTGATCAAGTTATTGGTTCAACAAAGAATAACGACTATAATGATAATGGTGAATTAGAAGGAACTTATTACGATCTTTTGGGGATTCGTTATGCCCAGTATTTAAAAATTGATATTGATTACCGATACAATTGGCATTTCAATAAGGCGAATTCTTTAGTAGGACGTTTGTTCTTTGGCTTAGGATATGCTTATGGTAACCTTGAGGTTTTACCATTCGAGAAAAGTTATTTTTCTGGTGGAGCGAATGGTATTAGAGCATGGCAAGTTCGATCTTTAGGACCAGGTTCTTATTCAAATGATGCAGCTGTATATCCTAATAATACAGCCGACTTTAAGTTGGAAGGAAATTTAGAATACCGATTCAAGTTGATTTGGAAGTTTGAAGGTGCCATGTTTGTAGATGCTGGTAATATTTGGGCAATTTCTCCTAAGGATGATCGTCCAGGTGCAAAATTTACTGCAAAGGATTTTTATAAGGAAGTTGCAATTGGAACCGGAGTTGGTGCTCGTGTCGATCTAAACTTTATTCTTTTCAGATTAGATTTAGGATTAAAATTAAGAGACCCATCTTTAGCTGGTAATAAACGATGGATTATAGGAAATCGAACATTTAAGTTCTCTCAGCTAACTTACAATATTGGTATTGGTTATCCATTTTAAATTGCATTCGTTTGCGGAATTTTCTTCGTGAAAAAAGGAGGTAAGTTCTATTATTTCTTTTTAACTTCGTACTTAAATAGGGAATGTATTTAGAGAATACTGCTAGATTCTCATGTAATTAGAACGATTTAATAAAAATAGATTATAAGGACTATAACATTTTTTAATCCAGAAAACTTGTACAGTTCCTCTCATAATTTCTTGAGTTAATCTTATCAAAAACTATCACATATGAAAAAAGTATTAGAAGTAGTTAAGCCGGGTGTAATCACGGGTGACGATGTACAAAAGTTATTTCAGGTTGCAAAACAAGAAGGATTTGCTATTCCTGCTGTAAATGTAGTAAATACAAATTCGATCAATGCAGCTCTTGAAGCTGGACGCGAAGCTAATTCTCCTATTATTATTCAGTTTTCTAATGGTGGAGCTTCATTTTTTGCTGGAAAAGGTATTGGTGCCAACGGGCATGATGCTGCTATTATCGGTGCTGTTGCTGGTGCTAAGTATGTTCATGCTGTAGCTGAACATTATGGTATTCCAGTTATTCTGCATACTGATCATGCTGCTAAAAAATTATTGCCTTGGATCGACGGTCTTTTATCTGCCGGGGAAGAATTCTTTGCTCAAACAGGAAAGCCATTGTTTAGTTCTCATATGTTGGATTTGTCTGAAGAGCCTTTAGATGAAAATATTGGTACTTGTGCGAAGTATTTAGAGCGCATGGACAAAATTGGAATGACTATTGAAATTGAGCTTGGTTGTACTGGTGGAGAAGAAGATGGTGTTGATAACACTGAAATGGATAACTCTTTATTGTATACTCAGCCTGCTGATGTAGCTTTAGCTTATGAGACTTTATTAAAAGTATCTTCTCGTTTCACTATTGCTGCTTCTTTTGGTAACGTTCATGGTGTTTATAAGCCAGGTAATGTTGTCTTAACACCAAAGATTCTTCTTAACTCTCAGTCATTTATTTCTGAGAAATATGGTGTAGCTAAAAACACTGTTGATTTTGTATTCCATGGTGGATCAGGTTCATCATCAGAGGAAATTCGCGAAGCGATTTCTTATGGTGTTGTTAAAATGAACATAGATACTGATACTCAGTGGGCATGTTGGGATGGTGTTCGTACGTACGAAGCTAAGCACCGTGATTACCTTCAAGGACAGATTGGTAACCCAGATGGAGAAGAAAAACCAAACAAGAAATATTACGATCCACGTAAATGGTTACGTGAGGGCGAAGTTTCAATGAAAGATCGTTTAGTTGTTGCTTTTAACGACTTAAACGCTATCGGACGTAACTAATCGCATTCATATACCGATTTTAATAACCCAGACTTTGTCTGGGTTTTTTTGTGCCTAAAAATAATCGTCATTAAATTACTTGTCAGATTTTGAGAATTTGGTTTCTTTATAAGCTGATTACTCTAACTAGCTAACCCTAAATTTAAATAAGCCCTAATATTATATGAAATCAGATAAAACACCCCCAGTAAGAGATGTCTTTTCGAGTAAAATGGGTGTAATAGCCGCTGCAGCTGGTTCGGCTGTAGGTTTAGGGAATATATGGAAATTCCCGTACATAACTGGTGTATATGGGGGTGCAGCTTTTCTCTTTGTTTATCTTGGATTCATAGTGCTTATAGGTTTGCCAATTATGCTTTCTGAATTCATGATTGGTCGTAAGTCTCGATCGAATGTATTTGGAGCATTTAAGAATCTCGCTCCAAACTCACCTTGGAAACTAGTAGGTGTTTTAGGTGTAGCAGCTGCAGTAATGATTCTTTCTTTTTATGGGGTTGTTGCAGGGTGGAGTATCGATTATATTGTGAAATCTGTTACTGATAGTTTTGCGACTAAGAGTCCGGATGAATTAGAATCTATGTTTACCCAGTTTATAGAGAAGCCAGGCTTACCAATTTTTTATCAATTGTCTTTTATGTTGATGACCATGGCAATTGTAATAATAGGTGTAAAAGATGGTATCGAGAAATATGCAAAAATACTGATGCCCATATTGATTCTTATAATTATTGTGCTAGATATACGAGCCATTACTCTGGATGGTGCAAAAGAAGGTTTAAACTTCCTATTTCACCCTGATTTTTCAAAGCTAACATCAGAAGGTATTTTAAGTGCTTTGGGGCACGCATTTTTTTCTTTGAGTTTGGGAATGGGAACCCTTATAACATATGGTTCATATATTGGGAATCAGAATAACCTAGCTAAGACAGCTTTGCAGGTAACCATAGCTGATACACTTATTGCTATTCTTGCAGGTGTTGCAATTTTCCCTGCTGTATTTGCTTTTGGTATTGAACCTAGTAGTGGTCCAGGCTTAGTATTTATAACCTTACCAAACGTATTTCAACAAATGCCTGGTGGCTTCTTCTTCGCAATCCTATTCTTTCTTCTATTGACTGTGGCTGCATTAACATCATCTATTTCAATACTTGAGGTAGTTGTTGCATATTTTAGAGAAGAATTAAAGATTAAAAGAAAGCTTGCAACTATTTTGGCAACTGTGATGATTGCGATTGTTGGCGTTTTCTGTTCACTTTCTATGGGTTTATTGAAAGAGCAAACCTTGTTCGGTTTGAATTTTTTTGATCTTCTAGATTGGATTTCAGCTAATATGCTATTGCCTTTAGGAGGCTTATTTATCTCCTTATTTATAGGTTGGTATTGGGGAAGAAAAAAAATAGAAGAAGAATTAGCCAAAGGTTCTAAGTTGTCTAAAGGAGTAATCACCGCTTTTATATTTGTTTTAAAATTCATTGCACCAGGAGCTATTGCAATTGTCTTTTTGCATGGCTTAGGTCTTTTTTAATCATGGAATTATCTTATTTAGATCAAACGAGATGACTAAATCATATCGTATTGGTAAATATATTGTTTAGTTTTGGTCTTTATGTGATCCAGTTTTAGGGCAGATTGAAATATTTGAAACATTTATGTTTTAATGTTTTTGAAAATGGTCGCAAATATAGCATTTACTTGGATTTAGGGTAGGGATTACACCCATATTTCATGCTCTAAAACATGATATAAAACACATATCTTTCTGAATTGCGTAAATAGAAAAACCATATGTTTGTTACGAATAAAGGAATAATTCTTTATTCTAAATACGTAGGTTACTAAACTAACATAACCGTATCAACAAACTCATGATTGACGCATATTTAAAACACGAAGCAGCCCGCGCTACCAAAGGTATACCGGCTTTGCCATTGAATGCAGAACAGACTGCAGAACTTTGCGAGTTATTGCAAAATCCTATCGAAGGGAAAGAAGATTTTCTTTTGCATTTATTCAAAGAAAAAATCGCTCCTGGAGTTGATGATTCAACAAAAGTTAAAGCTGAATTTTTAGGACAGCTTTTAAAAGACGAATTGAGTTCACCAATTATCACAAAATCTGAAGCAATTGAGATTTTGGGAACGATGATGGGTGGATACAACGTAACCGTATTGGTTGAGGCTTTACAAGATGAAGTTTTGGCTGATGAGGCTGCAGTAGCTCTTAAAGGAATTGTTCTTGTTTACGATTCTTTCGAAACAATTGCAGAACTTGCTAAGAACAATGCTGCTGCCAAAAGTGTGATTGAATCTTGGGCAAACGCTGAGTGGTTCACTAGGCGTGAAGAATTGCCAGAAGAAATCAAACTTAAAGTTTATAAGGTAGAAGGTGAAATCAATACAGATGATTTCTCTCCTGCTTCTCAGGCGTTTACGCGTCCTGATATTCCATTGCATGCTCTAGCTATGGGTGCTGGTCGTTTCGAAGATGGTATCGAAACTATCGCTGGATGGAGAAAAGAAGGTCACAAAGTTGCTTTTGTAGGTGACGTTGTAGGTACTGGATCTTCTCGTAAATCTGCTGCCAACTCATTACTATGGCATATTGGTGAGGATATTCCATGTGTACCAAACAAGCGTACTGCTGGTGTGGTAATTGGTGGCGCTATTGCTCCAATTTTCTATAATACAACTCAGGATTCAGGTGGATTACCAATCCTAACTGATGTTTCTGTATTGAATACAGGTGATGAAATCATCATCAACAATGTAAAAGGTGACATTACTCGCAATGGCGAAGTGGTTTGTACTTATTCTTTAGCTCCTGACACATTAACTGATGAGTACCGTGCTGGTGGTCGTATTCCATTGATCATTGGTAAAGCATTAACTGAAAAGTCTCGTACTTTATTAGGAATGCCTGCTGCTGATATTTTTACTGTTGCGAATAATCCAGAGCCTAAGGCAAATCAGGGTTATACAATGGCTCAAAAATTGGTTGGTAAAGCTTGTGGTGTTGAAGGTGTATTGCCAGGAACGTCATGTGCTCCAAAAATGACAACTGTTGGATCTCAAGATACTACTGGTCCTATGACTCGTGATGAGATTAAAGAATTGGCATGTTTGAAGTTCGAAGCTCCTATGTTCATGCAGTCTTTCTGTCATACTGCTGCTTATCCTAAAGCAACAGATGTTATCATGCACAAAAGTATGCCTAAGTTCATGTCTGAGCGTAAAGGTGTACCATTGAAGCAAGGTGATGGTGTAATTCACTCATGGTTGAACCGTTTATTGGTTCCTGATACTGTTGGTACAGGTGGTGACTCTCATACACGTTTCCCATTGGGTATTTCATTCCCAGCTGGTTCTGGTTTGGTTGCTTTTGCTGGTGCATTAGGATTCATGCCATTAGATATGCCAGAATCTATTCTTATTAAATTTAAAGGTAAGCTTAACACGGGTATCACTTTACGTGATGTTGTGAATGCTATCCCATATTTTGCGATTCAGAATGGACAATTAACTGTTCCTAAGAAAAACAAAATCAATATATTCAGCGGAAAGATTATCGAGATGGAAGGTCTTGAGGAAATTACTGTTGAGCAAGCTTTTGAATTAACTGATGCGACTGCTGAGCGTTCTGCTGCTGCTGGTTGTATTAAGTTATCAGAAGAGCGTGTTATTGAGTATGTGAAGTCTAATGTTGCCTTGATGGAATCAATGATCAAGATGGGTTACGATGATGCTCAAACAATTCAGAATCGTATTGATGCTTGTAACGAGTGGTTAGCTAACCCAGTGTTACTTTCAAGAGATGAAAATGCTGAATATGCTGCAACAATAGAGATCGATCTTTCTGAAATTCACGAGCCTATCCTTTGTTGTCCAAATGATCCAGATGACGTAAAATTACTTTCTGATGTTCAGAACACTGAAATTCAGGATGTATTTATCGGTTCATGTATGACTAACATTGGTCATTTCCGTGCATGTGAAAAAGTATGGAGTGGACTAACACCAAGCGATAAGGTAAGAACATATATGGCACCTCCTACACGTATGGATGCTGCTGTATTGAAAGAAGAAGCAACTTTTGCTACTTTTTCTCAATTGGGTGTTCGTATCGAGACTCCTGGATGTTCACTATGTATGGGTAACCAACTACGTGTACCAGATAAGGTGAATGTTTATTCAACTTCAACTCGTAACTTCAACAACCGTATGGGTACAGGTGCTCAGGTTTGGTTAGGTTCTGCAGAACTAGGTGCTATTGTTTCAGTTCTAGGGAAATTACCTACTCCAGCTGAGTATATGGAGATCTATAAAGAGAAGATCCAAGCTCATGAAGAGGAAGTATACAAATATATGCAGTTTGATAAAATGGATATGGCAGATGCTTTATACCAACGTCGCGATCTGTAAGTAATTATTAATTTATGACTGACTATTAGTAAGAATTAATAATCACTAATTGTTAATCGTAAATTGAAGTGAGAGATGGACAACCTCAAAGCTTCAACCCAAAGCCGAAGATTTATTCTTCGGCTTTTTTATTTAGAGCAGTTTTGGATTTCAAACAATCTTATTTATCGTTGCAAGATAGACTGCTTCCATCGGACTCTTAACATTAAGTTTTTTCACAATATTTCGTTTATGAAACTTAACGGTTTCTTCTGAAATAAATAGTTTTTGAGACATTTCACATGCTGAATTTCCTTGTATCATTAGTTGTAATACATTTTTTTCCCTTTTAGAAAGATGTTTTATTTTGGCTGGGGTGAATTGTTTTCTTGTAAAATCATAATCATACTTTGTCCCTTCCTCATTAAATGTGATAAAAACATTACCTGGCTTCTCTGCAACGGATAGAGAAACTAGGCAAAGGGCAAACCAAATATTACCAGTTTCGGTTAATATTACTGGTGTTAGCTTCTGATTAATTAAAATTTCACTACCACTTTCTTTTCTCTTTAACCTAAAGTCATATGAAATCGATGCTTTATCTCTTTTATCAGATGGGAGATCGTAGAAAAAACTAAAAGCTTTTTCATTCATTTCAACAAGCATATCGAGATCTTCAGGCGGTACAACTTTATTGTAAAACTCATAGCCCATTTCTAAAACTTCATCCTGCTCATATCCAGATAAAAATAAGGGATCGTCGGATACGTATAAAAACTTTTGCTTGTTATAATCAATAATATAAAAGCCAAGGTTTATTAATTTTGATACAGACTTAAGTGCTAGTATATATTGCTTGATCAATAAGTAATTATCTTCTCCTAAATAACCATCTTTTCTAATGGGGTCAAAAAAACGTTCAATCGCAATCATAAGCTTCCTCTTTTTTGATGAATAACCCAATTAAGTAAATTAACGGTAAATAAAACTACACTTTTGAGGGGTTGTATGCAAGATGAAGAACTTCAATATTGATATAAACTTAAAATTTATATTCAATATGGATATCCTATTAAACGATTTTCAAGACTATTCACTATGGGTAGTGTCTAAAGAACACCTTTCAGATGTAAGTAGATTTATTCTACGTGTAAATCATCAAGTGCATTTAAACTCAAACATTATCAATTATGCAGATCTGGTAAAAACCAAAGAACTTGATTTAAAGAGTTTCTCTACCTCTTATTTCTACGCTATTAAGAATCGAGAACAAGAAATTGTTGGCACGATAAAAGCAGAGAAATGGGATGGTAAAAGTAAGCTACCAATAGAAGATGATTTCGATATAAATGTTGATGACATTCTAAATAGATTAGATTTTAAACCGAATGAAATATGGCATATTGGTAGGTTTGCTATTGATCAGCAAAAAATAAGAAAAGATTTTTTGTTGAGAAATAATAGAATTACAATTCTCAAGCTTTTACTAACAAGCGTTTTGCAACATGTATGTATGAATAGTAATAACGTTTATTTAGCAGAGAGTGATAAAAAACTCTTTGATAAATTAAAACTAATGGGAATTAATTCTTCTCAAATTGGTGAATCAAAAATGTATTTAGGATCAGAAACGGTACCAATCTTTAATACTGCTAAGGGTGTCGAAAAGTTTGTAAACAAACATAAACATCTTTGTTATTCTATTACTCAGCAAGAGCTATACTCTGCTTAATTTTTTTATTTAAAAGAACTTGGTCGGCAAGTGAGTAAAAATATTATTTACTCATTAGCTGACTTTAACCCCATTTTATTATGTATAAAAGAAATAGATTATATGTGTCTGATCTAGAACAAGAGAAAATTAAAAATACTCGAATTCTGATAGCTGGAGCTGGATTAGGAAGTAATATTGCCGAATGTGCATTAAGAACAGGATTTGAAAACATTACCATCTGTGATATGGATAATGTAGAACATTCCAATTTGAATCGTCAGAATTATACTCAAGATGATATTGAGAATTCGAAGGTTGAAAGCCTGTACAAAAGGTTAAAATCAATAAATCCTAATGCTACTATTAATCAGCACAACGTTTTTTTAACAAAAGAAAATTGTGCTGAATATCTTGAAGATATTGATATTGCAATCAATACAATTGATTTTACCTCTAATGCTCCATTTATTTTCGATGAAATTTGTTTAAAGAAAAATATTCCAGTCTTACATCCTTATAATCTCGGCTGGGCAGGATGTGTTTTTGTAATTAATGAACGAAGTGAAAGTTTAGAAACTATTGTGAAAAATTATGAAGAACCTGAGGTTGATATTGTTGAGCATATTATAGTGAATAGTAGTAAGAATGAAGATTTGACATGGTTAAGCGATGTTTTAATAAAATATAAAGAAGAAGGAGGTGTGGAATCTCCACCTCAATTAGCCGTGGGGTCATGGATGAATGCTGGGATATGTGCTAGTTTATTGTTTAAACTTGCTAACGAAAAAATGGTGAAGGTCTTCCCTGATTTTTATATTTCAACAAGTTGATTAGAAAACTACTCTAAAGGGTAGTTGTTCTGAGAGGTTTTCTCGACTAATTTTGATTCATACAGTTGTCACCAAGAAAATAATTCTAAATCCATAGAATAGGTCTCAAGTGTGTAGTTGTAAGTGAAGTCATTTTATAATATGGATGAAAGAGATTTTGGATTGACACTGTTGTCCAATGAAAAGACTATTCTGCAAAGAATGGTCTTTTCTAATAATTGGATATGAAAATCCTCTAATTTGCTATATATGATAAGTATAAATGAATCAATTGCAGATTTTATAGTAGACACTAAATTATTACTAAATTGCAGTCTTACTGATTTTTCTATAAAGAGCTCTGTGGAACTATTTGGATATGATGAAGTCAAACTTTCTGAGGCAAAATCTTTATTGTTAATTTTTGAAGAGTTGTGTGAGAACCCAAACAATGAGAATGTCGATAAGTATCAAGAACAAAATGATTTCTTAAAGAGAAATGAAGTGGAAGACGGTCAGAAAACGACTCAGATGCAAGATGAAATATTAGATCTATTATCTGAATGGGTAAGTGATTATAAGAAGATAGTGAAAATTGCTTTGAAAGATAAACCCCATTTGTTGGAAAAATTAGGCTTATTTGAGAAATTGTTCCAAGATACTTGATGAACTTTAAAATTTTATAAACCTTTGTTTATATTATTCAGTGTTCAAACTATCTACTAGACATGCAACGATATAATTCCATCAGTATACTTTCCTGCGGTTGGTTAGGCGAATCCCTAGCAATGGATTTTCTAGGAAAAGGTTTTAATGTAAAAGGTGCTACAACTCGTCTTTGTAAAAAAGAACGCTTATTAGAGAAAGGAATTGAAGCTTTTCAGTTGAGATTTGAGGACTTAAATGAAGAAATGAAGTCCTTTTTAAATTCAGATATTCTAGTTTTGAATCTAACGATAAAAGATATCGAACTTTACAAGAAATTTTTGCCTGTACTTGAAAAATCACCAATTAAGAATTTAGTTTTGATTAGCTCAACAGGCGTTTACAAAAACTCAGAAAATCCAGTTGATGAGAATTCAGAACGAAGCGAATCACCTTGGGTTGCCATTGAAAATTTGATAAAAGGAAATACGAATTACAAAACGACTATTTTAAGATTCTCAGGTCTATTTGGTGGGAATAGAAAGCCGGGGAACTTCTTGTCCGGAAAAAAAATGAAAAATGCTGATGCGCCTGTGAATCTCATTCATCGTGACGATTGCATACAAATCATCAATGGAATCATAAAGCAAGATGTGTGGGAGGAATGTTTCAATTGTACAGCTGATACACATCCTTCTAAAAAGGAATTTTATACCAAAGCTGCTGAGAGTATTGGTGTAGCCTTACCCTCTTTTGATGAAGATGAGGGAAGCCTTTCTTCTTTTAAACTCATCACAAATGAAAAGCTTAAAAGAAGATTGAATTATGAATTTATTCATCCAGATCTAATGGATGCCTTATAACTATTTTACTGGTTTTTGAGCGATCATGCCAATCCAGGGACTCTCAATTTCATAGGGTTTCCCGCAAAGGTCACTCCAAAAGTCTTTAAGATTAAGTTGATGTTGTTTCATCATTTCTTTAGCACGTTTAAGTGAGAAGTAGTGCTTCCAGATGTGATAGCTCTGCATATTGCCATCATTCATTATCAATGTGTATTTCTCTAATCGAACTTTTTCTTTCTTATACTTGAAATGTTCGTGTAGTAGCAAATGTTCTTCCTCTTTCCAAAAGCCTTCTTCCTGACTTAAATACCAAGTTTGGTTTTCGTGCCCTTTTTTAAAGTATTGCTTGGTAAATAAGTCAGATATTAAGTAACCTCCAGGTTTAAGAGCCTTTCTAACTTTCTTCAAAAGCAAGTCTCTTTGCTGATGAGAAAGCACGCATAAATCGCCATAAATGAGTGTGATCACATCGAATTCATTAGTGTAGTCTATCTCCAAGTAGTTTTGGCAGATGTATTCAATGTTATATTGAGAAGCTTTGGCCTCATCTTTGGCATAGTCAATAGAGCTTTGCGAAAAGTCAATTCCGGTTACCTTAAAACCCTGCCCGTGGAAATGTTCGCTGTACAAGCCTGGGCCACAACCCAAGTCGAGTAATCGAGCTCCTTTTGGCATATTCATATACTCCGATAGCCATAGAACCGATTTGATTACCGTCTCATATTTTCTAGAACCTTCATCACTTTCGTCATCCAAATGAGCGTAAAGAATATGCTCCGAGATGTATGGATCTTGCCAGAAGTTGACTTTATCTTTGGTGAAAAGCTTTGGCTTTTTTGTAATACTTTCCAATTGGGAAAAATCAAGTTTCCCATTATTTATTAGATTCATATAGAGTTTGTGTAAGTATAGTTTTAAATCTTAAACTATTTGGTGTAGTTTGACTTTCTGAACGCCTTCAATGGTACCAATTTCTTCAGAAAGAGTATTGATTTTCACCTTTTCTTTAATCTGAATAACAAAGTAAAGACTAGTACGCTTTTCATCAAATGATTGCTCAATATCTATAGTTCGGACATTAACCTTATTTTTTTTAAGAAGAGCTAAAATAGGATCAGTTTTAAGTTCGAAGCCAGCTGCCGAATAGACACGTAGATGTTTGATGAACTTAGCAGGGAATATCCATTTTTCGAAGATGTCGAGAAAGAAAAGTGCAAAAAGTAATATCCCAGTTGCAATAGCTGTAGCCCAATACATTCCTGCACCAATGGCTAAGCCAATAGCAGCAATTACCCAGATAGAAGCAGCGGTAGTAAGGCCTTTTACATTGAAACCAAATTTCATGATTGCACCAGCGCCTAAGAACCCAATACCTGATACCACTTGCGCGGCAAGTCGACCAGGGTCAGCAGGTTGATATTGACTAAATGTTTGAGGAATGTAGATAGAAAGTAGCATAATGAGAGTTGATCCCATACTAATGAGAATATGTGTACGTAAACCAGCTGGTTGCTTATGATATTCTCGCTCGATACCTACAATAGCACTCACAACTAGACTTATTAGCATTCTAAAAGCTACTGTTTCGGTTGTAATACTCTTCTCATTAATAATTTCTTCGATCAATGACATATATTCTTATTTGGTTCGCAAAGATAGGGATTAAGGCAAAAGAGCCAAGTAAAAAGGTTAAAGTGAAAAGGATAAAGTAAGGGGCCAAACCCATGATATCTATTATGATTTTCACCACTTACTCATTGTCAGCTTTCATGACATATACTTGACCTGTTTCGTAACGAAGAATTAGAACTTCAGTTCCCTTATTTATAAACCCATCTTCTGATTTAGCATCGTAAATTTCTTCATCAATAATGACTTTACCTGAAGGACGAAGATCGGTTCCACAAAAACCTTTTTGACCTACAAGTGATTTTGGACTCATATCTACACCAATATAACCTTCTTCGATTTTTCCTTCAGCTTTTAATGCTAGCCTGCCAAAATAACCACTTCCAGCAAAGAGTCTTTTACTCAGGTTTATGGATAGGATAATTGAGGCCAGCATTGAGAAGGTGACCATAAGAATAGCGCCTAAAAGGGCTTTAATATGACGAGGTTCAAAATCAAGATTCACATTGTCAATCAAACTTAAACTTAGTCCTGAGATAATAAAAACAATACCTGAAACACCTGCGACACCAAAGCCAGGTATTACAAATATTTCAACCCCTATGAGGACGACTCCAACGATGAAAAGAATGATTTCCCAATTCGCAGCAAGACCGTCGAGATAGAGCGGTGAGAAGTAAAGAACAGCTGCAATTATCGAAGCAATTAAAGGAAAACCAACTCCTGGAGATTGCAATTCAAAATAGATGCCGCCAATGAGAACCATGATTAGAAGACCTTGTAGCATTGGGTTCAGCATGAAATCGATCAGCTTCTCAATGCCTGAAGGTTCATATTTCTTAATCACATATTCTTCTACTTTTAATTGCTTCAGAACTTCGTCAACCGAGTTCGCAATACCTTCACAATAACCATTTTTAATAGCCTCGTTAGGAGTGAAAGTTAGAACTTTACCTGTGTCAATTACGTTTTCAATATAAGTGCGGGGATCAACCATCGCTTCAGCAATAAGTGGATCTCGTTTCCATTTAATAATTGTATCACCATTCTGAATTAAGGTATCTTTTCCATGCGACTCTGCAGTAGCTCGCATAGTCGATCTCATATAGGATTGATACTTGTCAGGCATGGCTTCGCCAGTTTGGTTTACAACGGTAGCAGCCCCAATATTAGCCCCAGTTCGCATATATATGCCATCGCAAGCAATTGATATAAGTGCTCCTGCTGATGCAGCATTATTGTCGATATAGACATATACGGGCTTTTTACTATTCAGAATAGCAGTTCTAATGGAGTCTGCATGAACCACTGTTCCGCCATATGTATTCATATGAATCAGGAATATATCAGCATCCCATTCTTTAGCTTCAGCAAAAGCATCTTTAGTTTGGCGCCAAACAGGAGGTCCAATATCTTGCTTGATATCAAACTTGTAAACCTTCACTTTTGAGATATTTAAACTGTCATTAGACTCTTGTGAGAATGAAACAAAAGGAAGGATAAGTGCGAGAAATAAATAGAGTATTCGAGTTTTCATATTTAAGTAGAGTTGGATTCTGTAAAAGTATAATATACTAAAGATAATAAATACGCTTAATTCATTCGATTAATTGACCTAAAACTTCATCATATATTTGGTGGTTATTAAAGTGTAATAAATGAATGCAGCTGATTCTGATTTAAACTTACAAGTCAAAATTTAATTCGTATTTTCGAGGCTGATTTCAATTCGACCTAAATAGAAACGACAAAATACTAATATGGAAAACTTAAAAAGAACCTTACGTGATAATGCATGGATTCGTTGGGGAATGCTAATAATGGTTGGCTTTGTTTTAGCAGCTAATTATTATTTCTACGATGCCCTTTCTCCTCTAAAATCAAAGTTAACGGAAGAGTTTGGCTTTTCGTCTACAGATTTTGGTCTTTTTGTATCAGTATATTCTATTCCGAATGTATTCCTTTTAATGGCAGTATTGGGAGGTGTTATTCTCGATAAGTTGGGCATCCGTCGTACGGGATTCATGTTTATATCTTTTATGGCCATTGGTGCTTTAATCACCGCTTATGGTGCCAGTGATATTTATACCAATGGTGGCTGGGGATATGGATTTATGTCTTCATTTATGCCATCTTATTCTCCCGAATTAAAGATGATGCTTTTTGGGCGTTTCTTATTTGGATTGGGTGCTGAAACCAGTATTGTTGTGATTTCCAAAATTATTGTAAAATGGTTTAAGGGCAAAGAATTGGCTTTAGCCTTTGGTGTGAAGTTAGGACTGGCTCGTACAGGTTCTTTCTTGGCTTTTAATCTTTCTCCCATTTTGATTGAATCACCTGCAGGTTGGACGACTGCCATTTGGTTTGCAGCTCTTTTTGTGACCGTTTCTCTTCTGGTTTTCATGATTTATATGATGGTCGATTTGAAACTTGACAGGCAAAGTCAGCAGAATGGAATCGCAGTAGAGACTGATTCATTTCGTATTTCTGATTTGAAGAAGCTCATTATGAATCCATCGTTTATGTATGTGACTCTATTGTGTTTAACTTTCTATTCAGCTGTTTTTCCTTTCTTATCATTCTCGGCTGATTTCTTCTTGAATAAGTTTGGTTTAAGTGTGAAGGAATCAGGTTTTATCTCATCTATGTTGCCCATTGGAACTATGTTTTTCACACCTCTTTTTGGCTTTATCGTCGATAAATATGGTCGTGCGGCTACTCTAATGATTTATGGATCGTTAATCTTAGTGATAGTACATACCTGTTTTGCATTCACGACTATTAACCCTTATGTCTTGATGGTTATTTTGGGTATTGCATTCTCCTTGGTGCCGGCTTCAATGTGGCCATCAGTTGCTAAAATCGTTGATGAAAAAAGAATTGGTACGGCTTATGGTTTCATGTTCTCAGTACAGAATATTGGGCTTTGGATTTTCCCAATACTAACTGGATTGGTATTGGATGGAACAAACCCAGTCGGTGCTGAAAGCCTTGATTATACTTACACCATGATCATGTTTGCCACTTTAGGTATTCTTGGTTTGACCTTCGCCATATTACTTAAACGTGAAGATAAGGTTTCAGGTTATGGACTTGAATTGCCTTCAAATGCTAAATAAGAATCTAGGATAAAGCTTAAATTTATATAAGCACAAATTCACGATGGAGATTTAAGAATCTAACTCGTGTTTTTGTGCTTCATTTTTCTAATAGAGATTGAATGAAAAAGCAAGATCAAAATAAAGGAATAGATCTAGAGTGGAAGGTTCTTAAGTTTGAAGAATTCACTCTTGATGAATTGTATGATTTAATGCAATTGCGATCGCAGATTTTCGTTGTGGAGCAAGATTGTGTTTATCTCGATCAGGATGGAGAAGACAAAAAGGCATTGCACGTTTTAGGTTTTAAAGGAAGTAAGATTTGCGCCTATGCTCGCTTATTCGATAAAGGAGAATATTTCGATGCCTGTAGTATTGGACGCGTTATTGTTGCTGAAGATGAAAGACAATTCGCCTATGGGCATACTCTAATGAGAGAGAGTCTAAAAGCTATAAAAGAATATTACGGAGAGGATACCATTAAAATATCAGCACAGAAATACTTGAAGAAATTCTATGAATCTCACGGGTTCATCCAAAAAGGAGAAGAATATCTTGAAGATGGAATTCCTCATATTGGTATGATAAGAACAGTTTAATCTTGATTAATAGAATTTAGAATTCGTCTACCAATTGCTGTCTTAGTACCTATTTATGCGCCTTTGCGATGCAAATGAAGATTGGTATCAAGCAATCGAATTTTCTTTAAGTTTCTCAATCAGAAAAAAATCATAACTTTACGGAGTTGACAAACGTCTGAAAACATGATGACAAACACCGTTATACAAAAACCTTCCTATAAAGGTCTATACGAATGCTGGATTTGCTGATCCCGCATGTATACTTCTACCTTACTCTAAAGTAAGAATCGACCAATTTCTACCTGGTCGGATAATATAATTCACACTTTATTAATTGCAATACGAATACCAAGGCATATCCTTAATAGGATAATTGCAACTTGTGGTGTTTTCGTATTCATAAGTTTGAGAATAATGCAAGCAATTGTATTTGATATTAAGCGTTATGCGGTGCATGATGGTCCTGGAATTCGCACATCTATATTCTTTAAGGGCTGTCCGCTACGATGTGTTTGGTGCCACAACCCTGAATCCTATAAGGCAGGCATTGAAAGCATCTGTCGTAGTAATCGAATGGGAGATGTTGAAGTTGCCAATGAAACCGAAGTTGGTAAAACTTACAGTTTAGATCAGCTAATTTCTGAAATAGAAAATGATCAACTCTTCTTTGATGAATCGGGTGGTGGTGTAACCTTTAGTGGTGGTGAACCTCTGATGCAAATCGATTTTCTTGAGGCAATTTTAAAAGCTTGCAAGGAAAGAGAAATTCACACCGCACTAGATACGACAGCTTATGCACCGAAGGATAAAATGGATCGCATTATCGACTATGTTGATTTGTTCCTATTTGATCTAAAGCATATGATAGCTGAGGATCATATAGAACATACGGGTGTATCTAATAAGTTGATACTTGAGAATTTGAAATACTTGACTGAAAAAGGAAAGACGATTATTATCCGTTTTCCAATGATTCCAGGTTTTAATGATTCCGAAGAGAATATCAACATGATGCTCGATTTTCTAAATCAACTGCCTAAGAAACCAGATTTTCATATCCTGCCTTATCACAGAACAGGACAAGATAAGTTCCGACGTTTTGGAATTGAAAATAACATGCCCGATATCCCTTCATTGATGGAAGAGGATACAAAATGGGTACAAGCTATTTTTCGTGAATCAGGTTATAAGGTAAGTGTGGGTGGATAGCTCAATTGATAATTATTAATGATGAGTTATGAATTTAGATCTATGAATTACATGAACAATAGATGTTTGATAGTTAAGGCTTAATTAAATCTGTAAATCATCTCATGTCTCATATCTTGATGCTCATATCTAATTAAAAAAACAATGAACAACAGAATACAACAACTAAGAGAACAAAGTTTAAATGCTATCAACTGCATATCGCCTGAGCGAGCTTTGTTAATGACCGAATTTTATAAATCAGATGAGGCACAAATGGTTTCTACACCAGTAAAACGTGCTTTATCATTCAAACATTTTTTCGCCAACAAAAAGATTTGTATCAATCACAATGAATTGATTGTTGGTGAACGTGGCCCTGCGCCTAAAGCTTGTCCAACTTATCCTGAGATTTGTATTCACTCTTTGGATGATCTTAAGATATTGAATGAAAGAGAGAAGGTTTCCTTTAAAGTATATGAGGAAACGTTCAATGTTTACGAGGAGAGTATCATTCCTTTCTGGACAGGGAAAACTAATCGTGATAAGCTGATTGGTAATATGACTCCAGAGTGGTTGAATGCCTACGAAGCTGGAATCTTTACTGAATTTCAAGAGCAACGTGCACCTGGACATACTGTATTAGGTAAGAAAATGTTTGAAAGAGGTTTTCTTGACGTGAAGCAGGATATTGCAAAAGCAATTAAGGCTTTGGATTTCCTTATTGATACTGAAGCTTACGACAAGCAGGAAGAGTTGAAAGCCATGGACATTGTTTGTGATGGTATCATTCATTTTGCTGAACGTCATGCTGATGAATTGGATAGCTTGGCAAAGGCAGAGAAGGATGCTAATAGGAAAGCTGAATTGGAGCAGATGGCTAAAGTTTGTCGTCGAGTACCAGCTCACGCACCAGAAACTATGCACGAGGCTCTTCAGCATTACTGGTTTATTCATCTAGGTGTAATTTCAGAATTGAACCCTTGGGATTCGTTTAACCCAGGTCGACTGGATCAACATCTTTTACCTTTTTTCGAGAAAGAAGTGAAAACAGGACAGTTGTCTGAGGATGATATGTACGAATTACTACAGGCTTTTTGGATCAAATTCAATAATCACCCAGCGCCACCTAAAATGGGTGTAACGGCTATGGAGAGTAGTACCTATACAGATTTCTGTCTGATTAATGTTGGTGGTTTAAAAGAAGATGGATCTGATGCTGTGAACGATATGTCGTATGTCATTTTGAATGTGATAGAGGAAATGCGTTTGTTGCAGCCAAGTTCTATGGTTCAATTGAGTAAGAAAAATCCAGACCGCTTTATTAAGCGAGCACTTCGAATTGTGAAAACAGGATTTGGCCAGCCTTCTATTTTCAATACCGATGCGGTGATTCAGGAGTTGGTACTCCAAGGGAAAAGTATTGAAGATGCACGTAATGGTGGCTGTTCAGGTTGCGTTGAAACAGGTGCTTTCGGAACTGAGAATTACAGCTTGAGTGGTTATTTCAATTTGGCGAAGATTTTAGAGCTAACCATGAATAATGGTATCGATCCTCGTAAGGGCAAACAAGTTGGATTACAAACGGGTGAATTATCAAGTTTCAATTCTTACGAAGACATATTTGCGGCTTGGCAAAAGCAAGTGCAACATTTCGCCAATATAAAACTTATAGGGAATAATGTAATTGAGCGCTTGTATGCGACCTATTTGCCAGTGCCTTTCCTTTCTGTTTTGGTTGACGACTGTATCAGTAATGGAAGAGATTATAATGCGGGTGGTGCGCGTTACAACACATCCTATGTTCAAGGCGTTGGTTTAGGAAGCTTAAGCGATATGTTAGCTTCTATTAAATTGAATGTTTTCGAAAAGGAAATGTTGAGCCTTACAGATTTGAAAAAAGCAATGGACGCTAATTTCGAAGGCTACGATCAGTTGAGAAGTGACTTGATTTACAAGACGCCTAAATATGGTAATGATGATGACTATGCTGATGATTTAGCCATAGACATCTTCGAAACATTCTATAAGGCAATTAATGGCAGACCAACTGCTAAAGGTGGTGTCTTTCGCATTAATATGTTGCCAACTACTTGTCATGTTTATTTTGGAAATATAATGGCTGCAACGCCTGATGGACGATTGGCTGAGATGCCACTATCCGAAGGGATTTCACCTTATCAGGGTGCAGATACAAAAGGGCCAACAGCAGTTGTGAAATCAGCAGCTAAAATCGATCACCTGCGTACAGGAGGAACCTTGTTGAATCAGAAATTCAGTCCTCAATTTATGGAAAATGAGGCTGGAATCACACAAGTTATGAATTTGGTACGTTCTTATTTCCGAATGGATGGACATCACATTCAGTTTAATGTAGTTAATGCTGATACACTTCGCGATGCACAAAAGAATCCTGAGGCCCATAAAGATTTGATTGTACGTGTGGCTGGATATAGCGATTACTTTAACGATTTGGGTGAAGATCTTCAGAACGAAATTATCCGAAGAAGCGAGCACTCAGAATTTTAAATAAAATATGACTTACAACTAAACTGAAGAAGGTCAACAGAATTAAATTCTGTTGGCCTTTTTTTTTCGCGGATTATCTAATGCCGATAATCGATTCATATTTCGATTGACATTGAGTGTTTTATAAACCAAAATTTGATTGTATAAACTCCTTCAGACACTTGCCGAGCCAAAATCCGACCATATAAACTCCTTCAGGTAGTCGCCCAGTCAAAATTTGACTGTATAAACTCCTTCAGGTAGTTGCCGAGCCAAAATTTGACTGTATAAACTCCTTCAGGTAGTCGCCCAGTCAAAATTTGACCGTATAAACTCCTTCAGGTAGTCGCCCAGTCAAAATTTGACTGTATAAACTCCTTC
>CAXBPC010000019.1:0-71380 GCA_963977525.1 uncultured Marinifilaceae bacterium | reverse complement strand
AGAGCACGACCTTGCCAAGGTCGGGGTCGCGAGTTCGAGTCTCGTTTCTCGCTCATAAAGAGCTTAAAAATAAAAGGATTGTTTCTTTGAAACAATCCTTTTTTAATGCCTTATATTCGCTTATTTGAGATGTTTTATTGTTTTTAAAGCATAAAAAAAGCGATACCTATAGGCATCGCTTTTCTAAACTTATATTGTGTGCTTATTGTTTGAAGATATCAGCAAATTTTTCATTGCTATACTTACCTTCTTTTAATTTAGCAGCTACATCTTTAAATGCATTTACAGTATACTCAACATCTTCTAGAGTATGAGTCGCTGTTGGTATCAAGCGTAGTAATAATTGTCCTTTAGGAATTACAGGATAAACAACGATAGAACAGAAAATATTATAATTTTCTCTTAGATCCATCGTAACCTGAGTTCCTTCAGCAACACTACCCGATAAATAAACTGGTGTTACTGGTGATTCTGTTACTCCAATATCTAATCCAGCTTTAGTTAATCCTTCTTGCAAAGCATTGGTTACGTTCCAAAGTTTTTCTCGCAATTCCGGAGAATTTTTAAGTAACTCCAAACGCTTAAGAGATCCTTCTACGATTGGCATTGGCAATGATTTCGCAAAAATCTGAGATCTCATTGTATATCTTAGGTAAGTACCAACTTCTTCGCTACAAGCGATAAAAGCACCGATACCAGCCATTGCTTTAGCAAAAGTGCTAAAGTGTAAATCTACTTTGTCTTCAACACCGAAATGTTCAATTGCACCAGCACCTGTTTTTCCCATTACACCAAATCCGTGTGCATCGTCAACTAGTAAACGGAAATTGAAATCATCCTTAAGATCACAAATCTCATCCAATTTACCAAGGTCACCTGCCATACCAAATACACCTTCAGTAATTACTAGGATACCACCACCGGTGTTCTCAGTCCATTTTGTAGCGCGCTCAAGTTGTTTGTGAAGGCTTTCCATATCGTTGTGAGAGTAAACGAAACGTTTCCCTTGGTGAAGTCTCAAACCATCCATGATACATGCATGCGATTCCGAATCATAAACAATTACATCATGACGATCTACAAGAGCATCAATAATAGAAACCATTCCCTGGTATCCAAAATTTAAAAGAAAGGCATCTTGTTTTTGTACAAATTCGGCTAATTGAGCTTCTAACTCTTCGTGGCGACTTGTTTGACCGGACATCATACGAGCTCCCATTGGATATGCTAATCCCCATCTTGCAGCTGCTTCTGCATCTTCTTTTCTTACTTCAGGGTGATTTGCTAATCCGATATAGTTATTCAAGCTCCATGTTAAAACTTCTTTCCCACGAAATTTCATTCTTGATCCTATTTCACCTTCCAATTTAGGAAATGCAAAATATCCATGAGCTTGCTTAGCGTATTGCCCTAGATTTCCTCTTTTTGAGGTAACTTTGTCAAATATATCCACAGTCTATGCTTTTTTGAATTTTAAATATTCTGAATGGAGTTATGGGATTCATAACGGGAAATTTTCCGAAATGGATTCATAACTGTGCAAAAGTAACATTTTATAAAAAAAAATCAAGTTATAGAAGCAGGAGATTTTCTTCGCACATTAATAATAAATGATATGAAGCTGAGATCACTATGTTGTCAAGACAAGAATACTCATTTTTTTAACGAGTTTAAACGGATTTAATCTCATAGTTTGTTACCGATAATAGCTATCTGCTTGATTGTCTTGTTAAAAAAATCTAAATGCAACAATATGATAGGATTGAATGTTCAAAATTGAGGGAATATTCTATCTTTGCATGATACGAAAATTGTAGAGTCCCTTATACTTATGAAAAAATTCCTTTTGTTGATCGTGCTTTTTTCTACGCTTTTAGTAGGATGTAGCGAATATCAAAAACTTCTGAAGAGTAATGATACTACTCTAAAATACAAGAAAGCAATTATATACTATAACGAAGAGCAATACGTTAAAGCAGCAACGCTTTTCGAAGAACTTATGCCTGTTTTTCGTGGTACAAGTAAAGCAGAAACTGTAAGTTATTATATGGCTTATTGTAATTATGGTATGGGTGATTATATCACAGGTGGATACTACTTCCGTAACTTTATTAAGAATTTCCCAGATAGTTCATATGCTGAAGAGTGTTTGTATATGAGTGCTTACTGTTATTATAAAGAATCTCCTAAGCCTCGATTAGATCAAACGTCTACTTCGGATGCTATTGATGCACTACAATTGTATATCAATCGTTACCCAAATTCATCGCGAATTGAGGAAGGGAATAAGTTGATCGATGAATTGCAAGATAAATTGGTTTATAAATCTTATTTAAGTGCTCGTAATTACTTTGATAGAGAGAGGTATCCATCAGCAATTATTGCGTTAGAAAATGCTATCAACGAATACCCAGGTTCATCTTACCGCGAGGAATTAATGTTTATGCTTTTAGAATCTCGCTATATGTATGCAGATCTTTCTGCAGATCAAAAGCAGAATGAGCGATATAATTTGGCTAAAGAGGAATATTTTTCTTTTGTTGATGAGTATCCAAAAAGTAAGTTTCAAAAGGAAACTGAGCGTATGATCAATGAGATTGAAGCTTATTTTGGAGAATATAAATCTGCAAATGAAGATAAATAGTTATAAATTAGAGGAAAACTATTAAAAAATTGTATTTTTGCAAGCTGAACTAAAAATAAACCAATAGATAATAATTCTTTGACAGTATGGATTACAAAAAAACGAATGCAGCAAGTTCAACAATTACACGTAACGTTACAGAGTTGAGCAAGGAAGTTGGAAATGCTTATGAATCAGTAATGATTATGGCAAAGCGTTCTAATCAGATTGCTGTAGAGCTTAAAACAGAGCTGAATAATAAACTTCAAGAATTCGCATCTTTTACTGATAATTTGGAAGAAGTTTTTGAAAACCGTGAGCAGATCGAGATTTCAAAATATTATGAACGTTTACCAAAACCAACCTTAATTGCGGTTGAAGAATTCATTAATGGTGAAGTTTATTACAGAAATCCTGCTAAAGAAGCGCAAACAAATAAATAAAAATTTGCTTTAATATTTAAGTTCCCTCCAAACAGGGAACTTTTTTAGTTTTACAGCTTATGTTAAAAGATAAGAAAGTGATATTAGGAGTTACAGCAAGTATTGCTGCATATAAGGCTGCTACTTTGGTACGTTTACTAGTAAAAGAAGGTGCTGAAGTAAAAGTTATAATGACACCATTGGCTAAAGAGTTTATTTCTCCGGTAACGATGGCTACATTATCAAAGAACACTGTTTTAAGTGATTTCTTTAAGCATGATGATGGTCAGTGGAATAGTCATGTAGATCTTGGATTATGGGCTGATGTATTATTAATTGCGCCAACTACAGCCAATACAATGGCTAAGATGGCTCATGGTATCTGTGATAATTTATTACTGACAACTTATTTGTCTGCAAAATGTCCTGTAGTTCATACACCAGCCATGGATTTAGATATGTTTAAGCATCCTGCTACACTTCGTAATATGGATATTCTTAAATCATATGGCGATAGGTTTATAGAACCATCAAGTGGTGAACTTGCGAGTGGTTTATATGGGAAAGGCCGTATGGAAGATCCTGAAAAAATTGTAGAAAAGCTTAAGGAGTTTTTCGCTTCAAAAAAAAAAGACTAATTGACAAAAAGGTCATGATTACAACAGGGCCGACTTACGAAAAGATCGACCCTGTTCGTTTTATTGGTAATTTCTCCTCCGGAAAAATGGGCTTTGCAATTGCTGAGAAATTAGCAGAAGAAGGTGCTCAAGTTACACTTATTTCGGGTCCATCTGCATGCCAAACTAATCATCCTAACATAAATAGAATCGATGTTGTTTCTGCACAAGAGATGTATGACGCCTCATTTGATCATTTCCCAAATTGTGATGGTGCTATAATGACTGCTGCTGTTGCCGATTTTACCCCCTTAAATCCTGTTGATGCTAAAGTGAAGCGTGAAAAATCGAATTATACGATTGAACTAAGGCCAACACAAGATATTGCTGCATCACTTGGACAGGTTAAGACTGAAAAACAATTTTTAGTTGGATTTGCTCTCGAGACTAATAATGAAGAGCAGAATGCTCAACTGAAACTAGAGAAAAAGAATCTAGATTTAATTGTTTTAAACTCATTGAACGATTCAGGTGCCGGCTTTCAACATGACACAAATAAAATCACAATCTATACTCGTGATGGTCAAATCAAAAAGTATGAATTGAAACCTAAATCGCAAGTTGCTAAAGATATCGTTGATGAGATAATTTTGAATCAGAATTATTAGCCAGCCATTTATCTTTTAAACAATAATTGAATAATTCTTTAGTTAGCTTATTAGGCTTGACTGCTCATTTGTTTTGATTAACTTTAGTTTTAATTTTTGAAAAATTCAGACATGCGTAAATTACTTTTTCTACTTCTCGTTACACTTTCAGCTTTGAATGTGCATTCACAAGAACTTCGATGTAATATTCAAGTTGTGAGTCAGCAAATTCAAGGAACCAATAAGCAGGTGTTTAGAACTATGCAAACTGCTATTTACGAATTTGTAAATAACAGAAGCTGGACAAGTCATATTTACGATCAGGATGAGAAGATTGAATGCAATATCTTGATAAATCTGACGAACCAAATTTCTTCAGATGAATTTAAAGGGACTATGCAGATTCAAGCTCGACGCCCTGTTTTCAATTCTTCCTTCAATACGGTATTGCTCAATTTTAAGGACAATGATATTCATTTTAAATATGCGGAGTACCAAGCTCTCGATTACAATGAATCTAATACTCCTACAAGTTTAACGGCTCTTTTAGCTTATTATGCCAATATTATCGTTGGTCTTGATTACGATTCGTTTGAAATGGAAGGTGGTACGCCTTATTTCACAAAGGCTGAGGAGATTGTAAACAAGATGCAAAATTCTAGGTATCCAGGATGGAAATCTTTTGAAAGTAAGAGCAATAGATATTGGTTAGTTGAGAATATTTTGAATAATTCCTACCGTCCTGTTCGAGAGTGTATATATCGTTATCACAGATTAGGCTTGGATAAAATGTCTGATAAATTAACTGATGGTCGCTCTGAGATTGCTGAATCTTTAAGACTATTACAGAAAGCTCATCGGGCTAAGCCTGGTTCTTTTATTCTTCAAATATTCTTTGATGCTAAAGCCGACGAATTGGTTAAGATTTTTACAGAATCGTTTAACGATGAAAAGAAACGTGCCTATAATATTTTAAGTGATATCGATCCTGCCAACTTGAATAAGTATAAAAAGATACTTAAGTAAGCTTCTGTAGATTTCATAATTACGGTTAAACTTCATTCTAAATATAATATGCTTCAATCCTTAGCTATACAAAACTATACCTTAATCAATCAAATAGAGATTGACTTTAAAAATGGTTTTTCTATAATAACTGGAGAAACTGGTTCAGGGAAATCTATACTGTTAGGTGCATTGGGTTTAGTTTTAGGTCAACGACCAGATACGAATATTCTTAAAGATAAAGACCGTAGATGCGTGATAGAGGCTAATTTCAATATTACGAAGTATCATTTGCAAAAGTTCTTTTCAGATTTCGAAATGGAATACGAAGAAGAAACAATCTTACGTCGCGAGATCTTGCCTAATGGAAAAACGCGTGCATTTGTAAATGATTCTCCTGTTAATATTAAGCTCTTAAAGGAGCTTGGGTGTAAATTAATTGATATTCATTCTCAGAATCAGAATTTATCTTTGGGTGATCCAGAATATCAAATGGGAATTGTAGATACCTATGCTCAACATTCTTCTCTATTAACTGACTACCAAATTCAATTTGAAGCGTATCAGACTATTAAAAAAGAACTAAAAGATCAAGAAGAAATTGCACGCAAAGAAAAATCTGAGTTAGATTATTATCAGTTTCAATTACAGCAATTACTTGATGCAAACTTGGTAGAAGGTGAACAGATTGAGATGGAATCTGAACTTGAAACGCTTAATCATGCTGAAGAAATAAAGACGAATTTGTTTAAAGCCTCAAACCTTCTTAACGAAGGTGATGTTGCTATAATATCTTTATTGAAAGAGGCACGTACTGCTATCGGTCAAGTGAAGAATGTATTTTCAGAAGGGGAGGAGTTTTATGGACGATTTGAAAGTACGTGTATAGAATTGCAAGATTTAGCCGCTGAACTTGAGAGTAGTTATGAGGCTATGGAGTTTGATCCTTCGAGAATTATCCTTTTGAATGAGAAATTAGATACAATTTATGGTCTTCAACAGAAGCATCGTGTTGATTCGGTTAATGGATTGATTCAGATAAGAGAAGATTTGGACCAGAAGGTTCAGAAGATTTCATCTAGTGACGAGTTGATTGGAGAATTAAAATTGCAATTGCAAAAGCAGGAGTCAAAATTGAACGAAGCTTCTGGAAGGCTTAGCAAAAGCAGGAAGTCTGTGATTCCTGAAATTGAAAAAGCCTTGGAGTCTCAGTTGGTACAATTAGGTATGCCTCACGCTAAGATTAATTTCGAACAGACCATTACTGAAGAATATCAGTATTTAGGGCAAGATTTAATTAGGATTCTATTCTCTGCAAATAAAAATGGACAACCTGAAGAAATTTCAAAAGTAGCTTCAGGAGGTGAAGTTTCTCGTTTAATGTTGAGTATTAAATCTTTAATTTCGGCATCTACTGCATTACCATCTATTGTTTTTGATGAAATTGACACAGGTGTCTCAGGAGAAATTGCTGATAAGATGGGAGTTGTTATGCGAAATATGGCAGAAAATATTCAGGTAATCAGTATAACTCACTTACCTCAAATTGCTAGTAAAGGGAGTTATCATTATAAAGTTTATAAAGCTGATGATGAGATAGAAACCTACTCAAATATCGTTCTTTTAGATGAAGAGAGCCGGATAGAGGAGTTAGCTAAAATGCTTAGTGGATCTGACATGACTCAAGCAGCAATGGAAAATGCTAAGGTTTTGTTAGCTAGGTAGATCTGTTTATTAGTTTCTGATTAGAGAATTTATTCAGTCTTAATAAGTAATCTTTTTTTGATTGATTCTAAATAATATTGGTTAAATTTGTAGCTGATAAAATTGAAAAACTTCAAATTATGTCTTATAACTTATTAAAAGGAAAAAAAGGAATCATCTTTGGTGCCTTAAACGATATGTCAATTGCATGGAAAGTTGCAGAATTGGCAGTTGCTGAAGGAGCTGAGATTGTTTTAACCAATACACCCGTTTCCATTCGTATGGGAACTATTGATGAGCTTGCAAAAAAATGTAATGCTCCAGTAATTGCAGCTGATGCAACTAATCCAGAAGATTTAGAGAATCTTTATACAAAATCAATGGAGCATTTTGGTGGTCCTGTAGATTTTATTCTTCACTCTATCGGAATGTCACCTAATGTTCGTAAAGGGAATTCATACGATGAGTTAAACTACGAATACCTTAAGAAAACTCTAGATGTTTCAGCAATCTCTTTTCACAAAGTGATTCAGAAGGCTAAGGAAATGGATGTTGTTGCAGAATGGGGATCTATTATTGCTTTAACATATGCCGCAGCACAAAGAACTATGTATGAGTATAATGACATGGCTGATGCAAAAGCGATGTTGGAATCTATAGCACGTAGTTTCGGTTACATTTATGGTCGTGAAAAGCATGTTCGCGTGAATACTGTTTCACAGTCGCCAACAATGACAACTGCAGGTAGTGGTGTAAAAGGTTTCGATAAACTGATTGACTTCTCTGAGCGTATGTCTCCTCTAGGAAATGCAGATGCTCAAGAATGTGCTAACTATTGTATCACTCTTTTCTCAGATTTAACTAAGAAAGTTACCATGCAGAATTTATTCCATGATGGTGGATTTTCAAACATGGGAATGAGCTACAGAGCAATGGAGCAGTATAACAAGAGTTTTGATGAAAGATGTGACTGTAAATAGTCCATTCTTACCTTATTAATAAGAGCTTCCTATTTAGGAAGCTCTTTTTTGTGCTTATAAAAAAGGGCTTCTTTAAAGAAGTTTTGAGGCCGAATAGTGTCTTCGTTTTTACTGTAAAATCACACCTGTGTATTCCTAGTCTAAAATTTTTATAATCATCTTAGAAATCGTACATTTGTGTCTGATTTTTTGGAGGGAATAAACTTTTATTTTATTCAAATTCCTCTATAC
Source organism: uncultured Marinifilaceae bacterium (assembly GCA_963977525.1). Taxonomy (GTDB): domain Bacteria; phylum Bacteroidota; class Bacteroidia; order Bacteroidales; family Marinifilaceae; genus Ancylomarina. The sequence continues at coordinate 63,151 of CAXBPC010000019.1, read as the reverse complement.
TCGGCAAATAAGGAATAGTCAACCAAATTTTGTAAAATGGATAACATTTTGAAAGTGAAGTTTGACTCATTTAAATTAGATTAATGACCAACAAAGCAACTAATATTCATCCAGTTTTCGACCGAATTATTGGTAGAGATGAGAAGGAACAATTTTTAAATCAAAGAGCTCGTGTTATTTGGATGACTGGACTTTCAGGATCTGGAAAAACTACAATTGCAATTGGATTAGAAAAAGAACTTCAGAAAAGAGGATTTTTAACTCAAATTCTCGATGGAGATAATATTCGTACGGGCATTAATAAAAATTTAGGTTTTTCAGACGAGGATAGAACTGAGAATATCCGACGAATTGCTGAGGTTTCGAAGCTATTTGTTAATTGTGGAATCATAACCATTAATTGCTTTGTAAGTCCTACACTTTCGATTCGTGAACAAGCGAAGGAGATTATTGGAGATGCTGACTTTAGAGAAATCTACGTGAATGCATCGTACGAAGAGTGTGAGAAAAGAGACGTAAAAGGTTTGTATAAAAAAGCTCGTAATGGAGAAATTAAAAATTTTACTGGTTTAGATGCACCATTTGAAGCTCCTGAAAATGCCTTTTTAGAAATCGAAACGGCTGATATATCGATTGAAGAATCAGTGAACTGTTTGGTAAAAGCAATTTTATCAGATATTGTACAAGCTTAATTTTAGAATAATAAAAAACAATATACTGCTGATCGTGTTTGGTCACGGAAGAGTAAATAAATTTTTTTCGAATGAATGAATACAATATAAATCACTTAAGAGAACTGGAAGCTGAATCGATTTATGTGATTCGTGAAGTTGCAGCTCAATTCGAGAATCCCGTAATGTTATTTTCGGGAGGAAAGGATTCTATTATCATGTTTCATTTAGCAAGAAAAGCTTTCGCACCTGCAAAAGTACCTTTTGCTTTAATGCATGTTGATACAGGTCACAATTTCCCTGAGACAATTGAATTTCGCGATAGATTGATGAAAGAGACAGGTACTCGTATAATTGTACGTTACGTTCAGGATTCAATTGATCAAGGAAAAGCTATTGAGGAAACTGGTTTTGATGCAAGTAGAAACAAACTACAAACTGTGACTCTTCTTGATGGACTTGAGGACTTGCAAGTAGATTGTGCTATGGGTGGTGGTCGTCGTGACGAAGAAAAAGCCCGAGCAAAAGAACGATTTTTCTCTCATCGTGATGAGTTTGGACAATGGGATCCAAAAAACCAAAGACCAGAGCTTTGGAATCTTTTTAATGGTAAAAAGAACATGGGTGAGCACTTTAGAGTTTTCCCAATTTCGAATTGGACTGAGATGGATGTATGGCAATATATCTATCTAGAAAATATCGATATCCCAAATATTTATTTCTCTCACGAGCGCGATGTTTTCTTGCGTCATGGTAACTTATTATCAGCTTCTGATTTTATTCCTATGCGCGATACTGAAAAAGTAGAAAAGAGAATCGTTCGTTTTAGAACTATTGGTGATGCGACTTGTACAGGTGCTATTGAGTCAGAAGCAAATACTCTTGAAGATATTATTGAAGAAGTAGCTGCTACAAGAACTACTGAACGTGGTACACGTCACGATGACAAGCGTTCTGAAGCTGCTATGGAAGATCGTAAAAAAGAAGGATACTTTTAATCCACTTCAAAGCTTTAAATATTAATTCGGATACTTATATATCTGAATAAAAAGATAGATTAGAGATTAAGTTCTCGTTTATAAATCTAGAATAAAAGAATTAAATATGTCAGATAAAACATCAGGATATTTAGATATGGAGCTTTTGCGTTTCACTACTGCAGGTAGTGTTGATGACGGAAAAAGTACTCTAATTGGACGTTTATTATACGATAGTAAAGCCATTTTTGAAGATCAAATGGAGGCTATTGAAATTTCTAGTAAAAAGCGTGGTGATACTGAGGTGGATCTTGCTTTACTTACCGATGGTTTGAGAGCTGAACGTGAGCAAGGAATTACTATTGATGTAGCTTACCGTTATTTTGCAACTCCAAAGCGTAAATTTATTATTGCTGATACACCAGGTCATATTCAGTACACAAGAAATATGGTAACAGGAGCTTCTACAGCTAACTGTGCTCTTATTTTGGTTGATGCTCGTCATGGTGTGATTGAGCAAACCTTACGTCACTCATATATTGCTAACTTATTACAAATTCCTCACCTTATTGTTTGTATCAATAAGATGGACTTGATGAGTTACTCTGAAGAGACCTACGAAAGTATTAAAAACGAATATCAGAAAGTTGCTGATAAATTGAATATTAAAGATGTTCGATTTATTCCTATCTCAGCCAAATTTGGTGATAATGTGGTTGATGCATCTGAAAATATGGATTGGTATAAGGGTGAGACCTTATTGAACCTGTTGGAGACTATTGAAATACTTGATGATAGAAATCATGAAGATGCTCGTTTCCCAGTTCAATATGTTATCCGTCCTCAGAGTGATGAATATCATGATTATCGTGGATTCGCTGGTCGTGTAGCTAGTGGTGTTTTTAAGCCTGGCGATAAAGTGAAAGTTTTACCTTCAGGAAGGGAAACTACAATTAAAGCGATTGATACCCTAAATGGTGAGTTGGATATAGCTTTCACTCCTCAATCTGTAACTTTAAGATTAAGTGATGAGATTGATACATCGAGAGGGGATATGATTGTAGCTGCAGATAATGTTCCTAATATGGAGCAAGAATTTGATGCTATGGTTTGCTGGATGAATGAACGTCCTATGACTATTGGAGGTAAGTATACCATTAAGCATACTTCAAACGAAACGCGTTGTATGGTTCGTAATGTGAACTTCAAAGTTGACATTAACTCTTTAGAAGAGAGAACGGATGATAAGGTTATTGGCTTAAATGATATTGCTTGTTTAAAACTTAAAACAGCTAAACCTTTGTTCTTTGATTCATATAAGAAAAACCGTAATACAGGTAGTTTTATTTTAATTGATGAAGCAACTAATGAAACTGTTGCAGCAGGTATGATTAGATAAATCTAGTTTAGATATAGAATAAAAAAAGCTCCCATTGGGAGCTTTTTTTGTATGATCAAATCCTGTTTTAATTAAAATTTGAATCCGAAAGTCAACCTCATTTGATGATTCTTATCTTCTAGGTCAACGGTTCCAGAAGATATCGTTTCACCGAATCCATCAGGAGCACTATAATAAATATAGGACTCATCCTTATCAGAATAGCTATAAGCAGCATCGAAGAAGAAATTACCTTGACGAATACCAAAACCTGCAGAGTAAATATTGTATGATTCATCTATTGAGCTCGCTTTGTATGGGTTTCCAAAGTTTGCAAACCCACCACGTAAACTAAATGCCGATGATACTCGGTATTCTAAACCTGCTCTTAGATTACCTACGCTTTCAAATGATGATTTAATGATATCATTAGCTTCAGGATCAAGAAGTATGTTATCGTCATCATATTGGGTTCCATGAAAATTGAAATCATCATTGCCACCATTTGAAAATTTAGCATTTGAATAATCTACAAATTCATAATCCATACTAAGAATCATTTTCTTTGAAAGAACTACAGCACCACTTAAAGTAAACTTCATAGGAGTTCTGTAGTTGTATTCGTAAGATGATAGGTCTGTTTTATCAGAATAGTTCGAGTAGCCATCCGCATCTTCAGTTATGAAATGTGAAGCCATTTTGTTTTGAAACTCATCTTCCATTGAGAAGAATGTTGGTGTGTGTAATGAAGCTCCTAATCTAATATTTTGATTTGGCTTGTAAATAATACCTAACTTAAGATTTGCACCAACACCCGTTGTTTTCACATACTCTTCAAAGTAATAATTATTTAAGTCTGATGCACTGTTTGTTAGTGTGCTCTCAGTAAAACGCGCTGTTGATTTATAATTAATACTTTGTATGCCAAGTGAAGCTCCTATGTATAGTTTATGAGCATAGTTGGCTCCGAAAGAAATATTAAATTCACCCATATAACCTTTTTCGTCTATAGTCTTTCTTTGATTCATTTTCTCACCAGGAAATATAGGGAGATCATAATCTAATGGATTATCCTCTTGAGGATTCAATAAATATGTTTGGTAAGCTAAATACTCTACCGTTGGGTATTTGTCTTCCAATTGATTGTCAGAAAAACCATCCGCATTAGTTTCAAACACATCTAGCATACTTGATTCAGAGTTTAAAATCTGAGAAATAGATGACTTTCTAAAGTTGTTGATTCGGTTGTAGCCAATTCCAAAGTTGAAATTTTGCCAGCCACCATTAGACTTCATTCTTGGTCTAATTGCAGCGACATAACCAATGTTGCTAATACCAAAAGTGAATTTATCATCATTTAAATTGCCGCTTGAGCTTTTCCTCATTTCCATTGTTGGTGTAAATGTGAACTCCGAGCTTTGATAAACTCCAAGTCCAGCTGGATTGATTCCGATGCTTGAGAAATCGCCCCCTAGAGCTCCAAATGCTCCACCCATAGCCATTGAACGTGCTGTTCCTGTGTAATGTTGCTGAGAGTAACGAAGAGCGTCATCTGCAGTTTGTGCGTATACTATTCCTGTTAAAACAGTCAGGAATAGTAATGTTATATATCTTTTCATAGTAATGTGTATTTATAGTAGGTTAAGAAAAATAGTGTTAATAAATATCCAGATTTAAATAACAGTTATCTTCTTCTTGAACCTCCGCTTGAACGGTGACTGCCACTCGATGATCTTGATGAAGATCCAGAAGAGCGAACAGCTCCTGAGGAACGTGATGATGATGATGATCTTGAAGGTCTGTATGAACTTGAAGAACTCCTTGAGCTTCTCGTTGAACTCTTTCTGTATGTTGGAGTGCTTTTGACCTTACTGTACTTTGATGATCTTGTACCTGTACTCCTCATATTAGTTGAACGTCTAGTTCCTGATTTATTATAGGATGGACGTGAACTGCTACGAGGTTTAGTATAGTTACTAGGTCTACGTTTTACTGTAGTTCCGCTTTTAGTTCCTCTATAAGTCGAACGGTTTTGTGTTCCATAACGAGTTGTTGTTCCTTTATAGTTCGAACGTCTAACTGTTCCAGTATTGTTTATTCTTCTAGTCGTTGTTCCCGCTCTGTTACCGTAAGAACTTCTAGTATTTCTATTTCCATATCGCTGTGCTGCAGTACTTCTTCTAACAGCATCTTTGGCTGTAACTGCCGAGCGACGAGTTGTTGTTCCTGATTTAGTATAGCCAGCAGAACGATTAACGCGACTAGTAGTTCCTTTAGTTTTACTTACTGCACTTCTATTGGTGTAAGCTCTACTGGTTCCTGCTTTGCTTCCCATAGTTTTTCTAGAGCCATAGTAGTTGCTAGATTGCTTAGCGTAGCCATATCCACCGTAGCCGTATCCGCCGTAGCCATATCCACCGTAGCCGTATCCGCCGTAGCCATATCCACCGTAGCCGTATCCGCCGTATCCGTATCCGCCGTATCCGTATCCGCCGTAGCCGTATCCATAGTTCGAATTTCCCCATCCAAAACGTCCACCAAAATATAAATCATCGTAGAATCCATTTCCTATTCCGAATCCAAAACCAAAGCTTGAGCCATATTGAGGATAGTTATAGGCAAAATGCCTACCATAACGCTCAGAAGAGAATCTGAATCCATTATAATAATTATAGTTTGTCCAAGTTGGTGTCCACCATACTTTATCACCATCAACATAGACATTCCAGTCAGAATCACCTGCTAACCACATTCCAAGGTCGTAGCCACTGTTATCGTAATAGCCAAATCCTTGTGGATACCATTGTCTCAATCTTTCAATTTCTTCAAGGTCTGACTCGGTACCATTAAATTCTCCAATGAAATACCCTTGTTCATCATTGTAGTAGGTTGTATCAATTGTTCCAATTGAATCAGTTGCAAGTATCTCGCGATATTGCTCTTGAATTTGTTGAAAATCTCTATCATCGCCAAAAGTAGCCTTTGTTGTAGGCTCAATTTTTGTTATTTGTTTAATAATAGGCTCTTGTGTAGATGGCTTAGTCGTATAGACTGCCATTTCTTTATCAATTAGAGATTCTTCTCCAGGAACGTAATAAAGGTCATCCTGAAATGCTGATGTTCCCACATAAGATGGGGAGCAAGCCGTTGCTATTAGCAAGGGAATGATTAATAATTTGTAGTAAGTTTTCATCTGGATATGATTTATAGGTTTAGGCTAGATGCCCATTATTTTGATTGAAATTTATTTCACGTGTCAAGTTTTGAGTGTTTAAAAATATTCAATCTAGTAAGTTTCATGTCTATCCTCAATAATGATAATCTAATAATATTTTATACTTTTGTAGCCAAAATTTAAAAGGCTTAAGTCTTATTTCTGAAATCAGTAAAAAGATATATTTAAGAACTTTTAAGTAATTGTTAGATAGCAAATACTATACCAAAACAATATAAAATGGCAAAAGTTTTAACCAGTAGAAGCGAAAATTATTCGCAATGGTATAACGACCTAGTAATTAAGGCAGATCTAGCAGAAAATTCTGCAGTTCGAGGTTGTATGGTAATTAAACCATATGGCTACGCTATTTGGGAAAAAATGCAAGCAGTACTTGATGGAAAGTTTAAAGAAACGGGACATGAGAATGCTTATTTCCCTTTATTAATTCCCAAGTCATTTCTAAGTAAGGAAGCTGACCACGTAGAAGGATTCGCAAAAGAATGTGCAGTTGTAACTCATTATCGTTTAATGAATGACCCTAACGGGAAAGGTGTAATTGTTGACCCTGATGCACGTTTGGAAGAAGAATTAATTATTCGTCCAACTTCTGAGACTATTATTTGGAATACCTACAAAAACTGGATACAATCATACCGTGACTTGCCTATTTTAATTAATCAATGGGCAAATGTAATGCGTTGGGAAATGCGTACCCGTTTGTTCCTACGTACCGCTGAATTTCTTTGGCAAGAAGGGCACACTGCTCATGCTACAGAAAAAGAAGCTTTGGTTGAAACTGAGCAAATGATTAATATTTATAGCGATTTTGCTGAAGGTTGGATGGCTGTTCCTGTATTAATAGGAAGAAAGACAGCGTCAGAGCGCTTTGCAGGTGCAAAAGATACTTATTGTATTGAAGCTTTAATGCAAGACGGTAAGGCTCTTCAGGCTGGAACGTCTCATTTCTTAGGTCAGAATTTTGCTAAAGCATTCGATGTTAAATTTACAAATAAAGAAGGTAAAGAAGATTATGTTTGGGCAACATCTTGGGGTGTGTCAACTCGTTTGATGGGCGCTTTAGTAATGGCTCATTCTGATGATCACGGTTTAGTCTTACCTCCAAAATTGGCTCCAATTCAGGTTGTAATTGTACCTATTTACCGTAAGGAAGAAGAGTTGGCAAAGCTTACAGAGGTGATTGATCCTATTGTAGCGAAGCTTAAGTCTAAAGGTATCTCCGTTAAGTTTGACGATAATGATAACCGTAAGCCAGGATGGAAGTTTGCTCAATATGAATTGAAAGGCGTACCTGTACGTTTAGCTATGGGAGCTCGCGATCTTGAGAATGGAACGGTTGAGTTGGCTCGTCGTGATATTTTAACTAAAGAAACCGTTGCTGTTGATGGCGTTGAAGACATGATCGAAAATCTTCTTGAGGAAATTCAGAATAGTATTTTCCAAAAAGCACTTGATTTTAGAGCAGAGAAAACAACTAAGGTTGACACTTACGATGAATTCAAAGAGTTGTTGGAAACTAAAACAGGATTCTTTTTAGCTCACTGGGATGGTACAGATGAGACTGAAGAGAAAATTAAAAATGAAACAAAAGCAACAATTCGTTGTATTCCTTTCGATAATGATCAGGAAGAAGGCGTTTGTATGGTTACTGGAAAACCATCTAAAGAACGTGTTGTTTTTGCTAAATCATACTAAGGTCTAGATCTATTTGGACTTCTGGATTTCACTATTTAACGAAATTTAAATTTATAAATAACCGTCACCGATTTTTCGGAGGCGGTTTTTTTTTACCTTTATCATATAAACCTGAAGCTAGGTTTTTAATCCAAAATAACCATAAGCACAATACTATGAATATACTCAATACAAAATCAGCCATATTACAAACAATTCGAGAAAAGTCTAGTTTAAAACAATTGGTTTATAAGAATACTGCCGAGGTTTTTTCAGAATTAAAGAAGGTTCTTGAAAATTTGGTTGATGAGTATAATTTGGAGCTTGTTGATCAGTCTGATGCTGTAAAACTTGAGTTTGAAGATAGAGGAGCATCCGAAGTTCAGATTCAAGTTGCTTCCGATATTCTCGTTTTTAGTATGTATTCAAATGTTTTTCAATTTAATCGTGATCATCCTGTTTGGCAAAAAGACTATGTGAAACACAATCCTAATAATGCATACTCTGGTATTATCAATATTTATAATTTCTTATCGGACTCATTTAAATATAAGCGATCTGAAGATTTAGGATACTTGGTTGCACGTATTTTCATAAATCAGGAAAACCATTATGTTGTTGAAGGAAAACGCCAGATGGGATTGCTTGAGAATGATTTATCTCAGTCGATAAGTGACAAGGATAGTTTGAGAAAGATTGTGGAGACAGCGATTAATTATTCATTGAATTTCGATTTGTTAGTTCCTCCTTATGATGATGTAAAAATTTTGGCGGTAGCCGATATCGATGAGAAAATTCAGAATGCAAAAATCAAGACAGGTAAACGTTTAGGTTTCCAGTTTAAGTCTGATGATGTTTAAATAATAACGGAGTAAATAATAATAAGATACCTATAGAAGATGACTGCAGTTGTAGATAAATTTATAAAGTACGTTCAGTTCGATACTGAATCTGATACTCAAACTGGCTTGACACCTAGTACACCTGGGCAAATGGTTTTAGCTCAAGAATTGGTTAAGGAGTTAGAAGAAATGGGCATGAGTAATGTTTCACTTGATCAGAATGGTTATGTGATGGCAGTATTACCTTCTAATATTAACAAGGAAATTCCAACTGTTGGATTCGTAGCCCACATGGATACAAGTCCCGATTTTACAGGAAAGAATGTGAAACCTCAGTTTGTAGAAAACTATAATGGAGAAGACATTGTTCTTAATAAAGAGCAAAATATTGTGATGAAGGTGACTGATTTTCCAGATTTGAAAATGTATAAAGGTCAAACCTTAATCACAACTGACGGTACAACTTTGCTTGGAGCCGATGATAAGGCTGGTGTTGCTGAGATTATGACCGCTGTAGAGTATTTGATTAATCATCCTGAAATTAAGCACGGACCTGTTCATATTGGTTTTACGCCTGATGAAGAGATTGGACAAGGAGCTGACTTTTTCAATGTAGAGAAGTTTGGGGCTGAATTTGCTTATACGCTTGATGGTGGTGAAATTGGCGAGTTGCAGTTTGAGAATTTCAATGCGGCTTATGCTGAAGTTTCGTTTAAAGGACGTAATGTTCATCCAGGAATGGCTAAGGATAAGTTGATTAATTCGATGCATATTATGCAAGAGTTTGCAGCGAAGTTGCCAATAGATGAGGTGCCAGAGAGAACAGAGAATTATGAAGGATTCTATCATCTTTTAGGAATGGAAGGTTCTGTTGAGAATTCTAAATTGCAATATATTATTCGTGATTTTGATATGGATGCCTATAATGGGCGTAAAGATATATTTGAATCACTTTGCTCAGATATTCGCTCAAAGTATGGTGAGGAAAGTGTCTCTCTTCAAATGAAAGATCAGTATTTTAATATGCGCGAAAAAATTGAACCTGTTAAATTCATTGTTGATATTGCAGAGCAAGCAATGAAAGATGTAAGTGTTACACCAATGATTGTGCCTATTCGTGGAGGAACCGATGGTAGTCGTTTATCATATATGGGCTTGCCTTGTCCTAATATCTTTGCTGGAGGGCATAATTTTCATGGACGATTTGAATATGTACCTGTTGACTCTATGCAAAAAGCTGTTGATGTTATTCTAAAAGTAGTCGATTTGATTGCTAAGAAATAAGCATTATTAAATATAGATAAGGAAAACGGCAGATCTAAATCTGTCGTTTTTCATTATAATAAAGAGTAAAAGAATGACACAAGCTAATAAGTCCAACCCTTCATATCTGTATAAAGAAATTGAAACTCTTTATTTAAAGGAGCATTTTCATTCGATTCTTAAATTTGAACCTGTTTTTAGAGAGGTTGATTCATATGGCTTCGACTCTGAGAAGATTAAATGCTTGTATGAAATATTTGCACGGACTTACCTAGAGCTAGACAAGTTTGTTAAAGCAATGCAGGTAATCGATCAGAGGATCTGTTTTTTGAGTGATAAAGACATGAGCGATAATGTTCATTCCGAAGACTTAATTGTTTTTACGCTGTTAAAGATGGAGGTGCTTCAAAAGCAAGGCTTAGTGAAAGAAGAATATAAATCGATATTGGCCTACGAAAAACGAGGGGAAAGTTATAATCAGATATTGAATAGAAAGCTTGAAATTGAGGAAAGCTTATATCTGCGATATGTGAAAGTGAACAAATATCTTCTGTATGTTATTCTACTAGTTGTATTGCTTGTCAATCTGGATCTTCTTCCTAATACGGAAAACTATATTCCACTATTAACGGCTATAGCTGTTGCGTGGTATTTTTTAAACTTTGTTATGAATTGTAGAGTGAAACGTTTTTATTTACAAATTGTTCGAAAAATCTATTCTTGAACTAATCTGCCAAACTTTTTTCAAACAATCTACCACCTAAAAACATGGCTTTTAAAATGGGGTGAATTTCCTTTCCTAAATGAGTGAGACTGTATTCAACCTTAGGTGGGACCTCGGGGTAAACTTTACGGTTCACCAATCCAGCTTCTTCTAATTCCTTTAAGTTTTTGCTTAGCATTCTATCGCTGATGTCTGGCAAAAGCTTTACCAATTCATTATAGCGTTTTGTACCTTGCATTAAGTGCAAAATAATGGTCGCTTTTCGTTTTCCTTTAACGAAATTGATGAATGTATCGATTGGACAATTTCCTTTTTTCAAAATAAAAAAAATATTACGTGTTGGTAATCAGTAATTCAGAACAAAATGTTAGTAGCCTACTAAAGTGTAAGTTCTTGATTAATAACTAAAATGCTTGTAGCTTTGTTGCAAGATAAGGATTATCTGGTACAAATTAATTGAGAATGATTATGGAAACGATACAAACTTTTAAAGCACTTCGTGTAATCGAAGAAGATGGAAAATATATAAGAAGAATAGAGGAGCGAAAATTGGCTGATTTACCAGAAGGTGATGTGCTTGTTCGCGTTAAATATTCGTCTCTTAACTATAAGGATGCCCTTTCTTGCATGGGTAATAAAGGTGTAACCCGTAATTATCCTCATACACCAGGTATTGATGCTTCTGGTATTGTCGAAGCATCATCTGACTCTCGATTTAAGGAAGGTGATGAGGTTATAGTAACCTCATACGACTTAGGTATGAATACGGATGGTGGATTTAGCGAATTCATTCGTGTTCCAGCTGATTGGGTGGTTCGTAAGCCTATGAATTTAAGCCTAAAGCAAGCCATGATTTATGGTACTGCTGGTTTTACAGCAGGATTATCAGTAGAGCGTTTATTGAATGCTGGTCAAACTCCCGAAATGGGGCCTGTTGTTGTAACGGGCGCTCTTGGTGGTGTTGGTTCTGCTGCTGTAGCTATTCTTAGTAAGCTTGGTTTCGAAGTGATTGCTGCAACTTCCGATTTAAAGGACGGTGAAGAGGTTCTTAAAAAGTTAGGTGCCGCAAGTCGAATTGATAAAACCGAGACAGATGATCAATCAGGTCGTCCGATACTTCGACCTAAGTGGGCTGGAGCGATCGATGTTGTAGGTGGAAATATTTTATCGACACTTATTAAAGCATGTGAACCAATGGGTAATGTGACTTGTTGTGGTAATATTGGATCTGGAGATTTAGATGGAACTGTATACCCTTATATACTGAGAGGTGTTAGCTTAATTGGTATAGATTCTCAAAATTGCCCAATGAAACTGCGTCAGAAAGTTTGGGATATGCTAGCTAAAGAATGGCATTCTGAAAAACTTAACAATGTCGTGATTGAATCGAGTTTAGAAGAGCTGGATACTTATATCGATAAGATGATTGGTAAAAAAAGTCGTGGTCTTGTGATTGTAAAACTGTAAAAATAAAGAATCAAAAATACTAAAAAAGGCAACCATTAGGTTGCCTTTTTTTTTGATCATAAAAATTTGTTATATTTATTGGTATCTTAAAATACTTTGCCTAATGAAAAAGATCTTCCTAATGATATTCTGTATTCTAGTTGTATTGCTGGATATACATGGACAAAGCGTAGTTCGAGTTGGTGCATTTAATTTTTACCCTGCAATATTTAAAGATGTTGATGGTGAGATAAAAGGGTTTTATGTTGATGCTCTTCGCGAAATTGAAGCGAATGAGAATATCAAGTTTGAATATGTTTTTGGATCGTGGAATGATGGCCTTAGAAGAATAAAAAATGAAGAGATTGATGTGATGGTTAGCGTTGCTTTTACCGAGGAGCGTGCTAAGTATATGGATTATTCTACCACACCTTTACTCACAGTTTGGGGAGAAGTATATGTTCGTGATGAATCAGAAATTGATGGTATTCAAGACCTGAAAGGTAAACGAATAGCCATTATGAAGAATGATATTAATGGTTGGTATTTAAGAGAATTGACAAGAAAGCTTTCGGTTGATTGCGAATTTATAGAAACGAATGATATTGAGAAAGTATTTAAACAAATTGCATCGTCGAAGGTAGATGTTGGAGTTGTAAATAATACATATGGGGCTCCAAAGTCAAGAGAATATAGTCTGCGTTCAAGTGGGATTGTGTTTAATCCATTTGATATTTATTTTACAGTTAAGAAAAATAAGAATGCTTACTTGCTTGACATTCTTGATAGTTATTTAAAAGAATGGAAATATAGAAGTAATTCTGTTTATAATGTCGCAAGACAAAAATGGTCACATGAAAATGTTGGTACAATTCAAGTTCTTCCTGTTTGGTTGAATAATACAATTTCTTTTGTAGCTATTGTATTAGCAATATTGATTCTTTTTATCGTTTTACTTCGTTTTAAAGTAAAAACTGCAACGAGTGAAGTGAAGAAGAGTGAAGAAAAATTGAGCCGTGCATTAATTGCAGCACCATTCCCAATAATGATACATGCTGAAGATGGTGAAGTGATATCGATAAATGATACATGGACGGGATTAACTGGCTACTCTATTGAAGATATACCAACTATTTCAGCTTGGACATCGAGAGCATTTAGGCAAGAAAACCGTACAGAAAAAAGATATACTGGTGAGTCGTATTTTATTAATAGTAGAATCAAAGAGGGAGAGTATAAGATCTTTACTTCTTGGGGAGAGAAAATTATTTGGGATTTCAGTTCAGCTCCTTTAGGAAGTTTTGAAGATGGAAGAAGGCTTATTATTTCGATGGCAAAAGATATTACCGAGAGGAAATTACATGAGATTGAATTAATTACAGCTAAGGAAAAAGCTGAAAAAAGTGATGAATTAAAATCAGCTTTCCTTGCCAATATGAGTCATGAGATTCGTACTCCAATGAATGGCATACTTGGTTTTGCTGATCTGTTAAAAGAACCCGATTTAAATAATGAAAAACAGCAAGATTATATTCGAATAATTGAGAATAGTGGTATGCGTATGCTCAATATCATTAATGATATTATTGATATTTCTAAAATAGAAGCAGGTTTGATGGAAGTCAATATTATAGAATCGAATATTAACGAACAAATTGAATATATCTATACTTTTTTTAAGCCCGAAGTTGAAGCTAAGGGGATGACGTTAACATATAGCAATTCGTTACCATTGGAAGAGGCATTTATAAAGATCGATCGTGAAAAGTTATTTGCAATACTTACAAACCTTGTGAAAAATGCTATTAAGTATAGTGACGAAGGTTCAATTGACTTTGGCTATATTCATAAAAATGCCTGTTTTGAGTTTTATGTGAAAGATACAGGTATAGGGATTGAAAAGGATCAACAGGAAGCGGTTTTTAAGCACTTTGTTCAAGAAGATATCGCAGATAAGGATGCCCGTCAAGGAGCAGGTTTAGGTTTATCTATTTCCAAAGCTTATGTCGAGATGCTTGGTGGAAATCTGAGTGTTGAGAGTGAAAAAGGAAAAGGTTCAACCTTTTATTTTACAATACCATGTGATTCCAAGTTTCAAGAGTTAAATAGTGGTCTTAATGAGACTGCCTATAATGAATTGGATAATAAAATTAATAATCTAAAAATATTAGTAGTCGAAGATCATGAAGAGTCTGCTTTGCTTTTAAGAATAATTTTGAGAAAAATAAGTCGAGAAATTTTACATGCTAGAAATGGATTTGAAGCCATTGAGATTTGTCTTAATAATCCTGATCTTGATTTGGTATTTATGGATATTAAGATGCCAGAAATGGATGGATATGAAGCGACAAGAAAAATACGTGAATTCAACCAAGAAGTTGTTATAATTTCTCAGACAGCTTTTGCACTTTCAGGTGATGAGGAAAAGGGAATTGAAGTCGGTTGTAACGGATATATTACCAAGCCAATCAAGAAAAAAGAGTTGATGTCATTAATACAACGATTTCTAGGAAAAAGACAAGAGGTGTATTCACAATCTGATTAGAGTTCCTTATTTGAATTATCCAATGTTTATTTATTTGAATTACTAAAATCTAATTCGTAAATGTTGTCCTTATAATCTTCCTATTTTATTATGGACATGCAATTCTTTGCATCTTTTCCTTAAATTTGCGCCATGCGTAAAATCTTAAGTTCTCATGTATCGGATACCGCCAAATTTAAAGAGCAATTATTGCTATGGGCTAAGCAGTTTAATAGACTTGCTATTCTCGATAGTCATGATGTTAATAAAAAGGCGAATTCGAAAAAGGAATACAATTCATATGAACTGCTTGCTGGCGTTGATGCTTTAAGCGAGATTCAAGTTGATGAGGACTGCTTTGATACATTGAGACGAACGTATGATGCCAATCAGGATTGGTGGTTTGGTTTTATGACTTACGATCTGAAAAATGAACTGGAGGATCTTTCTTCTGAGAATTTTGATGGTGTGAAAATGCCAGGACTTTATTTTTTTCAACCAAGATGGGTATTGGCTCTAAAAGAAGATCAATTAGAGGTTCACTATCATGAAAAAGAAAATACAGAGGAAGAGGCAAAGGAGTTAGTTGAACAAATTTTGTCTACGAAAGTAGATCAAATTCAAACTACCCAAGTTTCAAACATTCAACATCGTATAAGCAAAGATGAATATCTTGAGGCTGTAATTGCCTTGAAAAACCATATCCGATTAGGTGATATTTATGAAGTAAATTTCTGTCAGGAATTTTTTGCTGAAAATACACAGATTAATCCAGTAGAAACTTATAGAAGATTACGTGAGGTTTCTCCTACACCTTATTCATGCTATTTCTCTTTAGGTGATAAATTTCTTTTATCTGCATCTCCAGAACGATATATTAAGAAGCAAGGATCAAAAATCATCTCTCAACCTATAAAAGGAACAGCTAAAAGAGGTGAGACGCCAGATGAGGATAATCAGATTAAAGACTTCCTGTTTTCAGACCCTAAAGAAAGAGCTGAGAATGTTATGATTGTGGATTTGGTTCGCAACGATTTATCAAGAACTGCAGCAAAAGGGACAGTTAAAGTGGAAGAACTTTGTGGTATTTACACTTTTCCACAAGTTCATCAAATGATATCTACGGTTGTATCTGAATTGAGAGAAGATATCCATTTTGTGGATTGCATAAAGCATTCTTTCCCAATGGGATCGATGACAGGGGCTCCTAAGGTTCGTGCTATGAAATTGATAGAGAAATATGAGGTGACCAAGCGTGGTTTATTTTCAGCAGCAGTTGGTTATATTACACCTGATGCCGATTTTGATTTTAATGTTGTGATTCGCAGCATACAATATAATGCTAAAGATGATTATCTTTCGTTTATGGTTGGAGGAGCAATAACCATGCAATCTGATCCTGAAAAGGAATACGAAGAATGCTTGTTGAAAGCTAAAGCAATTAAGCAGGTTTTGGGAAATAACTAAGAATAGAGATGCTAAGAAAATTAATTCGTCATATTGAAAAGGAAGAGTTATTCGGAAGAAACGAAAAGCTATTAATTGCGGTTAGTGGTGGTCTTGATTCTATTGCTTTGTTGCACTTACTATTTAAGATGGAGATGGACTGTGTTGTAGCTCATTGTAATTTTCGGTTGAGGGGTGAAGATTCTGAAGGTGATGTGGCTTTTGTTCAAAAATTGGCTGAGACATACAATTACCCTTTTCATTCTATAGCTTTTGATACCACTACTTTTGCTGAAGAGAATCGTATTTCTATTGAGATGGCAGCACGTGATTTACGTTACGAATGGTTTAATAAAATCCGTAAGGAAAAAGAATGCAAATATATTCTAACAGCTCATCATGCCGATGATGTGATTGAAACGGTTTTGATTAATCTGGCACGTGGCACAGGTATTCATGGCTTGACAGGGATCAAAGCGAAAAAGGGACATCTGGTTCGTCCTCTTCTGTCTTTTTCGAGAGAGGAACTTAAAGCTTATACTATTGAAAATGAATTGAGCTTTAGAGAAGACTATACAAATGCTCAAACCGATTTTGTCAGAAACAAAATTCGTCATCAAATTATTCCTGTTCTTCAAGAAATAAATCCCAGTATTCAGAAAACAATGAATGAAAATGTAGCTCGTTTTTCTGATGTTGAACTGATTTATAATAATGAGATTAAAGAAAAGAAATTAAGCTTCGTTGAGGAGAAAGATCAGCAATTGCTAATCTCTGTCTCCGAACTAAAAAAAATACCAGCTAATAATTCTCACCTGTTTGAATTGTTAAAACCTTATGGTTTCCACTCTAGAGATGTAATTAATATCATTGAATCTTTAGATGCCATTTCAGGTAAATTGTTCTATTCAGAGGAATATCAGATTCTCCGTGATCGAGAGTATCTTATTTTATCTAAAAAACTTGAGAAAGAAAGTGGGGAGTATCAGCTTTCAGAGAATGAATCTATTCAGATCAATGAAAAAATATTTGATTGTCATGTTTTTAATAAGCCTTCTGATTTCAAGTTTTCAATCAATCCACAAATAGCATGTTTCGATGCTGCTAAGTTAAATTTCCCATTGAAACTAAGAAAGTGGCAGGAAGGCGATGTTTTTCATCCTATCGGAATGAAAGGAAGAAAGAAAGTTTCGGATTATTTTATCGACAATAAATTCTCTTTGACCGATAAAGAAAATGCTTGGCTTCTCGTTTCAGGTAATGATATTGTATGGCTGCTTGGTCATAGAATGGATAATCGTTATAAAATAAAGAAGGAGACCAAATCGATTTGTGAAATACAGATTGTGGTGAATTAATTCAATTGTTTTTGTAAATAGACTGAGTCGTATTGACTCGAAATTGCTTTTAGAGAAGTGTTTGTGCGATGTTGAATCTTGTATCTGACTAAAATATTTAGAGTGCTTTAACTCTCGGGGTAGAAAGATCAAGGTGTTTTTAAAAAACATCTAAGCCTTTTTGAAAAATATCTAAGCTTTTTTTGAAAAACATCTAAGTCTTTTAAAAAAAACACCTAAGCTTTTTTCTATTAACATCAAGACCTTTTTTTTATAAAGGCATGATGTTTAATCATAAATCAAAATGTGCTTATTGTTAATGCTTATAAACTCAATATGTCATGACAATAACTATCTGATAATAAGAATAAATAAAAGCTTTAATGCCCGTATTGGATACGGATGCAAAAGAGCTTATCCCATTGGAATAAGCTCTTTTTAGATGCTTTTGAAATTCTATAAATTGTCTTTCAAGAATTTATTGAATCTGTTATAAAGGTGTAAACGAGTTACTCCACCATAAATACTATGATTACGGTTTGTGTATATCTGCATCTCGAATTGCTTGTTTGCTTGTACTAATCGCTCAGAAAACTCATATGTGTTTTGTATATGTACATTATCATCAGCTGTACCATGGCATAATAATAAATTGCCTTTCAATTTGTCAGCGTGATTGATAGGTGAATTATCATCGTAACCTGATGGATTCTCAGCTGGAGTTCTCATGAAACGCTCAGTGTACACACTGTCGTAATAACGCCAGTTTGTAACAGGAGCAATTGCGATTGCCGATTTAAATACATCGCTGCCTTTTTCTAAACAAAGTGATGACATGAAACCACCATAGCTCCATCCCCAAATTGCAATTCTATCTTCGTCGATAAAGTCTTTTTTAGCTAAAGCTTTAGCTGCTGAAATTTGATCGTCAGACTCAAGACGGCCTAATTGCATGTAAGTGCACTTACGGAAAAGTTCCCCTCTAGCACCAGTTCCTCTAGGATCAACACAAACAACGATATAACCTTCTTGAGCAAGGTAGTTGTACCAATCAATTCCCCATTTGTTTAAAACTTTCTGAGAGTTAGGTCCACTATACTGAGTCATTAAAACAGGGTATTTCTTTGATGGATCGAAGTCGAAAGGCTTAATGATCCAAGCATTCAGTTGAGTTAATTCATCAGCTGCAGGTAACTGGATAAATTCTTTAGTTGTAAACTGATAGTCTTTTAACTTTTCAACTAATTCGCTATTGTCTTCAAGAGTACGAATTAACTTTGCTTTCGCATTATAAAGGCTAACTGTTTTTGCTTGTGAAACGCTTGAGAAGTCGTTAATGAAATATTTGAAGCCTTTTGAGAAAGAAGCTCCGTTGGTTCCTTTTGCAGGAGTTAGATTCTTTTTTGATGTTCCATTTAGTTTGATAGAATAGATATTGCGTTCCATTGGCGATACTTCTGCCGATTGGTAGTAACAAATCTTCTTTTTCATGTCATAACCAATGAATTCAGTCAAATCCCATTCTCCTTTTGTGATTTGTTGAATTTGCTCACCATTCATATCAAATAGATATAAATGAAGATAAGCATCTCTTTCGCTAGAGAAAATGAAATGTTTATTATCTGCTAAGAAAGTTAGATCATCTAGGGTGTTACTGTCAACATAGTATTTGTTTTCCTCGGTAAGTAAAGTAGATGTTTTACCTGTTTTCGAGTTAGCTAATAGAATGTCTAATTTATTCTGGTGACGATTAAGACGACAAATGCTTAAGATTTTAGCGTCAGCCGTCCATTTGATACGTGGTATATACTGATCTGTTTCCGAACCTACGTCCATCTTTTTAGTCAGTCGGTCGTTTACATCATAAACGTAAACCTCAACAACGGAATTTTTCTCACCAGCTTTAGGGTATTTGTAAGTGTAGTTCTCAGGATATAAAGCATTCCCTTTAACCTGAGGATACATACCTTCAAATTTGTTCATGTTGAACATTGGAACTTCGCTTTCGTCGAATTTCATATAAGCAAGAGACTTGCTATCTGGAGACCATTCAAATGCCTTGTTGAATTCAAATTCCTCTTCGTAAACCCAGTCAGGTGTACCGTTCTGAATTTTATTGAATTCGCCATCCTTAGTAACCTTACTTTCTGAACCAAAGGCAATATTGTGAATAAAGATATTGTTGTCGCGAACAAAGGCAATACGTCTTCCGTCAGGAGAGAAAGTAGCTAAACGTTGCTTCCCATTTTTTGAAAGAGGTTTAAGGTCTTTATTCTTAAAGCTAAAGATAAAGTAGTTTGCTGTAAATGAACGTCTGTAGATACGCTCGCGATCAGTCATTAATAAAATACGGCTTTCATCAGCGTTAAACGCGTAATCAAAGCTTGTTTTTAATTCTTCTGATTTTAATTCGTTTAAATCTAAAAGAGTTGCTACTGCTTTTCCAGTTGCATAAGCATACTTCACTATTTTAGTACCACCAGCCTCTAGTGTTGTGTAGTGAATGCCGTCGTTCATAGAACGAAGACCATGTACAGATTTTTGCCCGAAAGTGCGATGTAGCATGATATCTTCCATGCTGATTTTTTTCTCACCTTGCTGAGCAAGTAATGAAATCGAAAGGCATAAGAATAGGCCTAAGGCAAGCAATTGCTTGAAATTTTTCATGTTTTTATGAATTGATTTTTATTTAATATTGTCCTTGAGTCAATTTGTCATTTGAAGAAATGAACTGTTTTATATTAATGCCCCAAAGATTTGGTTTTTTTGAAACATAGAAAAGGATTTATGTCATTAAAGTACAGTTTTTATCTCTTGATGAATTGGGAGTGGTAAAAGAGACTATATTATCTAGAATGTTATATCTTTGTGGATTGAATTTCGGAATGGCTTGTTTTCATCGAAAACGAGCCTATTTATTCAAAAGGATTTTCTGAAATTCGAGTTTCTATTATAAGTATATCATGCCGGTTTGTAGCGGTGCGAATAAAAATTTAAAAAGATAGGATGATTAAAATTACATTTCCTGACGGAACAGTAAAAGAATTTGAAGCTGGCATCTCGGGTATTGAGATTGCAAAAAACATTTCAAGTCGATTGGCAAAAGAGGTTTTGTCGATTACCGTGAACGAACAGTTGTATGATCTGACACGTGCGATTAATGAAGATGCAAGTATAAAGCTTCATACATGGAACGATGACGAAGGTAAGCATGCTTTTTGGCATTCATCAGCTCACCTAATGGCTGAAGCACTAGAAGCATTGTATCCAGGAGTTAAGTTTGGTATTGGCCCAGCAATCGAAATGGGTTTCTACTATGATATTGACTTGGGAGAAGATCGTATGCTAACTGATAAAGATCTGCCAAAAATTGAGCAGAAAATGTTGGAATTAGCTCGTACAAAAAATGAGTACACACGTAGAGACGTTACGAAAGCTGAAGCTCTTGAGTTTTTCAATTCAAAAGATGAGGGATATAAAGTTGAATTGATAAACGATTTGGATGATGGAACGATTAGTTTCTATGAGCAAGGAGATTTTACAGATCTTTGTCGTGGACCACATCTTCCAAACACATCATATATTAAGGCAATTAAATTAAACTCTATTGCTGGTGCATACTGGAGAGGCGATGAAACTAGAAGACAGTTGACTCGTGTTTATGGAATTACTTTTCCAAAGAAAAAATTCTTGGATGAGTACGTAGTTATGATGGAAGAAGCTAAAAAGCGTGACCATCGTAAGTTGGGTAAGGAGATGGAGCTTTTCACGTTCTCTCAAAATGTGGGACAAGGAATGCCATTGTGGTTACCTAAGGGAGCTCAATTAAGAGAGAGTCTTGAGACATTCTTGAAACGCGTACAGAAGCAATATGGATACGAGCAGGTAATTACCCCACATATTGGTAATATCAACTTATATAAGACATCGGGTCATTACGATAAATATGGTGAAGATTCATTTCAGTCTATTAAAACGCCACAAGAGGGTGAAGAGTACTTGTTGAAGCCAATGAATTGTCCTCATCATTGTGAGATTTATAAATTTAAGCCACGTTCATATAAGGATCTTCCTGTTCGTTATGCTGAATTTGGAACGGTTTATCGTTATGAGCAAAGTGGAGAACTTCACGGTTTAACTCGTGTAAGAAGTTTTACTCAGGATGATGCTCACCTTTTCTGTACACCTGATCAGTTGAAAGATGAGTTCAAAAAAGTGATAGATATTATCTTTATCATCTTTAAAGCGCTTAACTTTACAGAATATACAGCACAGATTTCTCTACGCGATAAAGAAAAGAGTGCAAAATATATTGGTAGCGACGAAAATTGGGATAAAGCTGAACAAGCAATTATCGAGGCTTCTGCAGAAAAAGGTCTAAACACAGTAGTGGAATATGGAGAGGCAGCTTTCTATGGTCCAAAGCTTGATTTTATGATTAAGGATGCAATTGGACGTAAGTGGCAGTTGGGAACTATACAAGTTGATTATAACTTGCCTGAGCGTTTCGATTTGGAGTATGTGGGTAGTGATAATAAGAAGCATCGTCCAATTATGATTCACCGTGCGCCATTCGGTTCGATGGAGCGTTTTGTTGCTGTTTTGATCGAACATACTGGAGGTAAATTCCCATTGTGGTTAACACCTGAGCAAACGGTAATTATGCCTATCAGTGAAAAATACAATGATTATGCGAAAAAAGTTTTAAATTCGTTAAATAATTCCGATATTCGCGCCGTGTTAGACGATCGAAATGAGAAGATTGGTCGTAAAATACGTGATAATGAATTGAAAAAAATCCCTTATCTTCTTATTGTTGGTGAAAAGGAAGCGTCTGAAAATACAATTTCTGTTCGTAGACAAGGAGAAGGTGATATGGGAACAATGCAAATTCAAGAATTTGCAGATTTAATAAATAAAGAGGTAGAAGGTCAAATGTCCTCTATCGCAAATTACTAACTAACTAAGGGAGGAACTAGCCATAGCTGGATTTCAACATAGAAACAGAAGAGGTGCTTTTAAACCTCGTGAGGCTGAACACAAGATAAATCAGTTGATTAGAGCCCGTAGTGTTCGTATCGTCGGTGACGATGTAGAACCAGGTGTCCTACCCATTGCTGAAGCATTAAAACTTGCTCAGGATAGGGATTTGGATTTGGTGGAAATTTCGCCTAGCGCCGATCCACCGGTTTGTAAAATAATCGACTACAATAAGTTTCTTTATCAGCAGAAAAAGAAGCAGAAAGAGATTAAAGCAAAAGCCGTTAAAGTTGTTGTTAAGGAGATTCGTTTCGGTCCTAACACTGACGAACATGATTACAATTTTAAACTGAAGCACGCAACCAAGTTTCTTGGAGAGGGTGCTAAGGTAAAAGCTTTTGTATTCTTCAAAGGGCGATCAATCCTTTTCAAAGATAAAGGAGAGATCTTATTGTTGAAATTTGCTCAAGATCTTGAAGAGATTGGGAAAGTTGAACAATTACCAAGACTTGAAGGTAAGCGTATGACAATGTTTATTACGCCTAAAAAGAAAAAGTAATTTAGTATATAATCAATAAGTTTGTACGATGCCTAAGATGAAAACAAACTGCAGCGCAAAGAAGAGATTTACTTTGACTGCATCTGGAAAGATCAAAAGAAAGCACGCTTTCAAAAGTCATATCTTGACTAAGAAAAGCAAAAAAAGAAAGAGAAATCTTACTTATTTTGGTGAAGTTCATAAATCAGACCAGAAGAACGTTAAGTTAATGCTTAACATGTTGTAAAAAATCATTTTTGATTTTTTCAAGTTTATTAACCGAGTGATTTAGCACAAAAGAGTCCCAGTGGGAACGCTAACATTCTAAAATTTAAAATTATGCCAAGATCAGTTAATTCTGTAGCATCTAGAGCTAAAAGAAAAAGAATTCTTAAGCAAACTAAAGGTAACTTTGGTGCTAGAGCAAACGTGTGGACAGTAGCTAAGAATACGTGGGAAAAAGGTTTGCAGTATGCTTACCGTGATAGAAAAAAGAAAAAAGGAAATTTCCGTGCATTGTGGATTCAGCGTATCAACGCTGCTGCAAGACTAGAAGGTCTTTCTTATTCACAATTAATCGGACTAATGCATAAAGCTAATATCGAGATTAACCGTAAGGTTTTGGCCGATTTAGCAATGAATCACCCAGAGGCTTTTAAAGCTGTAGTGGGAAAGGCTCAAGCAGCTAAATAGCATTATAGATTATCTTACTTTGAAAAGGACTTGCTCATGAGCAAGTCCTTTTTTTATGTCTTTGTCTGAGCTATTTCTTGTGCTTTATCCTTAGAAAAATTAAAAACTGATTCTTGATTTCTTGTTTTCTCATTTTCATAAAGGCGTAAACTGCTTTAGATAAAAGTTTGTCTTTAATGAGGAATTTTTTGAGAAGATAAGCTGAACCTGCATATGGAAGGATCGATATAAGGATATCGTAATACTTAACTTTTCCTCTAAGGCTGATAGAGATATAGATCAGTTTTGCGATGATATTACCTACAACGAATAAGATAGGAGGTGTGAGAACCTTATAGTCTATTACGCCGTGAAAAATGGTATATATGATTACACCTGGGAATAGTATAGCGTCGATTACTCCAGCAATTAGTGACCAACCAGCAAGAACACTACTAACATATAGTATTCCCGATATATTGTCATTAACGATGGTTTTGGTTAGATATGTTTTTTCTTCTAAGGAGAAATCTTCATCATGGTTGACGTAAGTGCAAAAATTATTTCGTGCACAATCACATTTTTCCTTATAAGATAGACTCGATTCCATTATTTTCTCAGTTTCCTTTTGTGTTAGAACTAAGATAGTTAATCTTTATGAGAGCTTTTTAGATAATGAAATTGAGTTTTTTATTCAAGGGGTCGTTTTTTGATCATGCCTCCTTTTGCATCTTTAATGCTATGCATTACTGTAAAAGCTTCTCTGTCAATCTTATCAATTTCTGTTTGCAGTTTTGCTAATTCTAATCTTGTTACAAGTGTGTATACGATTTCTGTTGGTTCTAACTTTTGTCCTTTGGGTGCAAATCCTTTTTTACCAAGATATATGGTACAACCTCGACCTAATTTCTCGACAATTGCCAATCTAATTTCTTCACTCTTGTCGGAAATAATTGTAACACCAACATATTCTTCTATACCTGATACGACAAAGTCTATTGTTTTTGATGCTGCTAAGTATGTTAACATGGCATACATTGCAGTTTCAATATTAAAGATGTAGGCAGCAACTAAAAATATAAAAACGTTAAAGACTAAAATAACATCTCCAATCGTTAATGAGGTCTTTTTACTTACGAATATGGCTAAAATCTCTGTGCCATCTATAACTGAACCACCACGGATTGCTAATCCAATTCCTGCACCTAAGAAAAACCCTCCAAAAACTGCTATCAGTAATTTGTCATCGGTAACAACTGGAACTGGAATAAAATGAACTGAGATAGCAAGTAGTATAATGGCAATAATACTTCTTACAGCAAATTGTTTGTTGATTGTAGAAAATGCCATTAATAAGAAGGGAATATTTATAGCAATCAGTAAAATTGATAAGGGAAGGTCTGTTAATTCGCTAGCAATAAGAGAAATACCTGTTACGCCACCATCAATAAACGAATTAGGCAGAAGAAAACCTTTTAGTCCGAAACAAGCAGATAGTATGCCAATTAGGATGAAAATACTTTCTCTAATTAAGTGTGTATATTCTACTTTAGCCTTAATAAGTATACTGTCAAACTCTTCAGATGATGTGGTTTGATGTTTATCTTTAATTTGACGTCTGACTGTTTCACCAATAATGTATTGAAAGAGTGGGTTCATATATAAGAGCTTCTATTGTTAGTAAAACATAATTTAATTTTTCCCTATTACTCTACAAGATGGTGATTCTATTTGGTTTTGATTCCAAACTTTGGATCTATCTTGATCATTTTTACCATTATAAAACTTGGGATGGTACATAGAATAACCCAAATGAAGAAATGTTGGTAACCAATTAGTTCTTGTATCCATCCAGAAGCCATTCCTGGTAGCATCATCCCTAAAGCCATAAAGCCAGTGCAAAAAGCAAAGTGAGCTGTTTTGTGCTTCCCTTCGGAAACATATATCTGATAAAGCATATAAGCCGTGAAGCCAAAGCCGTATCCGAATTGTTCTATAGCTACCGATACACTAATAAGGAAAAATGAATCTGGTAGAGCTTGCGATAGGTATACGTAAACGAGATTGGGTAGATTTATAGCTAAAACCATCCACCATATCCAAAACTTTAAACCATATTTTGATGCTAAATAGCCACCTAGAATTCCTCCAATAGTTAGGGATATAATACCAATTGTCCCATAAATAATACCTACTTCTGATGTTGATAAGGCTAGGCCACCAACATCTTTACCATCTAGAAGAAAGGGCGATGCCATTTTTACCAATTGCGATTCTCCTAGACGATAGAAAAGGAGCATACCAATAATGGTCAATATGTTTTTCTTTGCAAAGAAAGATCTAAAGGTCTCTCCAAAATCATTGAAAACATCATTAAAGCTTTTTATATTTCGTTCATTATCATCATTGGGTTTGGGTAAAGCAAACTTGTGATAAAGAGCTATAACCAGAAAGCTAATCGTAATAAATACAAATGTAAGTGACCAAGCTAAAGGAATACTTTTCTCTGTTTGTCCGAAGAGCTTTATTTCTTCGAGATAACCTGCTAGGATAATTAAGAGACCTTGCCCAGTAATCATTGCAATACGGTAGAAAGTACTTCTAATGCCTATAAAATAAGCTTGCTTGTGCTTATCTAAGCCATACATATAAAACCCATCTGCCGCAATATCGTGCGTGGCAGAACTGAAAGCTAAAAGCCAAAAGAAGGCAAGTGAGGCTTGGAAGAAATTTGTGGTAGGTATTGTAAAAGCAACTCCAGCCAAGGCCGCTCCAATAAGAGTTTGCATTGCAACAATCCACCAACGTTTACTTTTAATAATATCAACAATGGGACTCCAGAAAGGTTTGATTACCCATGGGAGATATAGCCAAGACGTGTATAAGGCAATATCTGTATTTGAAATATCCAAACGCTTGTACATGATAACAGCTAATGTCATTACGATGACATAAGGAAGTCCTTCGGCAAAGTAAAGCGATGGAATCCATGCCCAAGGCGATCTAGTTTCTTTCTTCATATTAATATCTTTTTTCTAAAACTGCACCTTTAAAATAGTGAATTAGAATCTCTTTATGAGAATAGCCATTAGCTCCCATTACAGCTGCCCCTATTTGACAAAGACCAACGCCGTGTCCCCAGCCAGCTCCTTTTAAAATAAAATCACCAGTAAGATTTTCCTTTTCAATCATGAAATTTGAACTGTATAGATGAGATTCAGATAATACTTTTCTTATTTCTAATTCTTTACCGATTAGAAAACTCATTTTTTCACCAACAATTTTTAGTTTGATTATTCGTCCTGAAAGGCCTCTTTCAATTGGAATTAAATCAATGATTTCACCAACATTCTTTCCTGTTTTTCTACTAATTAGTTCAGATAATTCATCTTGAGTATAGCGAACTTCCCAACGGAAAAAATCTGGCGTTCCCATATCATAATCATTCAATACTTGAGTTAAAATGGTTTTATCACTTGTATTGCAAAAAACATCTGGTGAGCTATGAATCCAATTTTGCGCAATAGATTCATTCTTTAAGTCTAGTTTTATATCGGATTCTTTTCCATCTGTAATAGCTTGGAGGTACTTGTGAGCTTTGGGTTCCCAAACATTCTCAAAGGTTTCAGAAACACCACCACAGCATTTAGAAAAACGAGCATCACAGATTTCACCATCGCTTGTTAGAACTAATCCCTGTGTTGCTTCAATAGCTTGTAAAACTGCCTTGCTTGATTGTTTTGTGATACCTTGGTAGCGTTGGCAGTGGTCATCAGCACATACATCGAAATTATAATGGTCTTCTCTGTCGTACCATTTAATAAGTTCATGTGAGCTTTCAGTTACAGATTGGTAAGCTTGAGCTAAAGACTGTATGGCTTCACCTTTCAAAACTTGCGCTATTAGCCATGATCGGGAGATTACCGCATGTGCTTTTAAAAGTTCCATACTACTAGTTGCTTTCATCTCAGATGAGATAACGCTAGCTAAATAATCTTCAAGCTTCAATTCATTAATCGCAGCCAGTTTGTCATTTTCGCATTGGAGATGTAAGTTGCCCTTGAATGATTGATTTTCTTTTCGTTCCCAATGAAACTTAATTCCTATGGTTACATCGAATAATTCAAAAGAGCCAGTTTCGTAGCTATTAGGTTTAAAAACGAATTCTATGGGATCAGAAATAAATCCGTCAAATTCAATTTTCCCATTTCGATATTTAACTGTTTGTTTGCCAGTGTAAGCTTTATTATTCTGTTGAAGAATATAAGTTCCATTCAATTGGAATGAAATTTCCTCTTCGTACATAATGCCTACTCGTATTGTTGGTTCTTGCATATTGATTTGTCCCAATTTAAATCATAACCAGTTTTGTGAAATCGTGACAGAGTTTGTCAAAAACCAAATCATCTAAACTTACTTGTTTGTAGATGCTAACGATATCCTCTTTTGTAATCTTATCGAAATCTTCTTTTCGAGGAGTGATGATAACCCCACCCATATCTACAGCGCCTGGGCTAATCAATAATTTTTCATTCCCTTCAGCAAAAAACTGAGAAGGACGATGCATTTTTCGAGGAAAGATATGTAGGCGATACTTCTTGTTTTTGTAAACGCAAATCGCATTTAGTAAAGGTTCTTGTTCGTTAGGTTGAAGCTTTTCGAGATAACGATAAAATATTTTACTAGCACTTACAATGTCTTGCGCTCTATCTGCTTCAATACTAAGCATCTTTCTTAGGTAGTGGTTGAAGCGATAAACTTCAAATCGGCCATTCCACGTCACTAATTTCCCATAGTTCTTTTTACGATCGAAGTATTCTGTTTCAATTGGCATAAAACCATTTTCACCTGCTTGAAAATGCATGTGGTCAGGTGCTGAGGCTCCTGATTTTGGACCATTATAAAAGACAGAATACCCTTCTAAGTATTCAGCCAAATTGACCATGTCACCAATATGATCTATGAAATTCTGATCGATATGATCATTTTTGGCAATAGTGAAGTGTTCTTTTAGAATGGGGAATGGATTCACCAAAAGAGAATAGTTGTTTTCTAATTCAATTTTAGTTTGAAGCTCGGGTCTATTTTCTTCGCACAAAAAACAAGCTCTTTTTTCAATTGCATCTTTGTCAACTTTAGCTGCGGTTGATTTGATTCGTTCGGGGTTGAACTGAACTTTTATTTTGAATCCTTCAAATTGAAATTCTTTTTCTTCTACTTTTTCTAAACCTCTATAATTACTCGATGCTAAAGGCCAATTTTCTTTTTGTTCGTTTAAGAACGCTTGTAAGTTTTCTTTATTAATTTTTTGCATTAGTTCTCTTTTAAGTATTAGTGATTCTCACTAAGAGAAAATGATTAAGTCAGTATTTATTGCTTCGATATAACTCTTGCCACTATAATTCCAGATTGTAAACTATTTTTCTGAATCATTTCAGCTAATGGTAATTCCGAAATTACAACTTTCTTTGCTTTGCTCGAAGCGTGCATTAAGTGTAAACGTTCGTTTAGATGAATCGCAATTCCTGTGTGAGAAACATCTAAACCTTTTATTTTTGTTGTGATTGCAATAAAATCACCATTATGAATTTGATTTTCTAATTTCTGAATTTTACTTTCAGGAATGTAAAAATGTTGTTGCGAATTAAGTCTCTTCTCGGTTTCTTTTATCTTTTCGATGAGAGATGAGTCCTTAACCAATGCAGGATATGAGCTAATATGAGAACTCATAAAATTGATGGTTTTTTGATAATATTCTCCACCTATTTCCCGACTAATATTATTGACCAACCCTTTCTTCTCATTATCGATAATCCAATCGCTAAAATAATGTAGTCGAGATGTGTAATCATTTAGTTTTCCATCTCGATAACGAATATATTCTAGATTTTTAGAAAAATCAGAAACGTTAGTTTGGGATTTACCAAATGATTGAGATAAAGCCAATACATTTTCAAGATAAGTGGTACAATCAAGTTGATGGAGATTGATGATTAATTCTTCTTTTTCATTATTTTCTAATGTACCTCCAACATAAGGAGTTTGTAGAAATAGTTTGCCAGTTTCAATGATTTGATCTTTAGGAGTCAAAGAATCAAATTGCAAGTTCTTAGCTATTTGCTTCAATGAATTTAAGATATCTAAATCAACAGAATCTACTAGAGAGTTTTGAGTTGGCTTTTGGATTAGGCTTTTCTTCTCGGTTTTAGCTTGACAAGAGGCTAAGCTGAGTGAAAAAATGATAAATATGGAAACAGTTTTAAAATTCATATTTCTATTGATTAAGATTTTTTCTAGCTTTCAATTCAATGGTTCTGATACGGTCTTTATAGCTATTGTGAGCATTCATCTTTTCAATGCTAAGTGAAGCATCAGAGTTCTCATCCCAACGACGGCACAAATATAGCGACTTGTAAATACGGCCAATTTGATATTTTCTTGAGATGGCTAAACCTAGAGCGTAATCCTCGCCATAGTTGACATTTGGAAGTGGCGTTTCTCGGATGACAGGCGTATAAAAAGCACGAGGTGCGCCAAGGCCATTTATGCGTAATGCATTGTTTCTGCCATTCTCAGGCGTCCATTCTTTGTGGTCGATTAAGCCTGGAGGAATTTCTTCCAATTTGAAATTCACCATTTGATAACTTCCAATAACCATTGCACACTTTTCCTTGTGGAAGCTTTCAATAATTTGTTGGATAGTTGTATTATCTACATACAAATCATCGCTATCAAGCTGGATTGCGAATCGCCCACAGGCTTTATTATGAACAGCTTCGTTCCAACAACCTCCTATACCTAAATCATTACGTTCAGGAATTAGGTGTATTATTCGTTTATCATGATCAGCGTATTTTTGAATAAGCTCTGTTGTGCCATCATTTGAATGATTATCGACAATGATTAGGTTGAAGTCAAAATTACTTTTTTGTGTCAGTACAGATTTGATCGCATCTTCGAGTGTTTTAACACGGTTGAGAACAGGGATAATTACTGAAGCCTCCAATTCAAAATTCTGAGATTTAAAATCGACATCAAGAAATTTAGGCTCCAAATAACCACCTGCTCGTTTAAGAAATTCAGTACATACTTCTTCCATTTCAATTTGTACAGAGCGATTTCTCGGATCGACGTAATCGAATATTTTCTCGCCTGACTTTCTAGTATCAAGTTCTTCTTCGGTATATAAATATTCAGGAATTCGAGCTAAACAAGCTTGTTCTGAAAGAGCTAATCGTAGTGAGTAAAAGCCTGCGTATTTGTTGCTTTTATCAACAGAAGAAACAGCTAACTTCAAGGCTTTAGTATTGATGCAAACCAAAGATCCAAAATCAAAATCATCTCTCAGGCTTCCTTCCTGGTAATCGATTACAGGGTGATTCTCTATATTGTCATTTTTAACGATTTTAGAGTCAGAGTAAGTAAAGCTTGCTTGAGTGTCGTTAGCAACTTGAGTGAAGCGATTAAGTGCAAACGGACCTAGTTTTAACGCACTTGTTTTTGTGTAGATTAATGTGAAGTCAGAGCTTGATTTTGAAGCGATTTCGTGAATTGCTTCTCCGCTGAATAAAGATTCTGAATTAAGGAATTCAACCTTATCGATTTTATAATCAGCCTTACCTATTAGGTAAATATTAGAAACAAGATTTGAATTTCTTAATTCGTTTATTGTGGATATGGTTTCTTCACGATTTCCAGCAGGAAGAAAGCAAGTTATTGTATGGTTCATCTTTTGATTTTGTTTTAAATCTATAGTCTAATCCTATGGGATTTATAAACGATTCCATAGGAGATATATTGTTATAATTTCACCTTTGAATATAAGATTTATGCTTCAGAATAAGTGAATTAGAGCTGTAAATATTTCTAGGGCTAAATATTTCATTTATGGTGTGATAAGGCAAGGTCATCGAATTTATTTATGGCTTAAGTTTTATTAAGCATTCAAAATGCAGCATTCTTGGTTTGAATTGCTATTTTTGATGCTCATAATAATATGGATAGACTTGTTCTGTAATTTGTATTTATTACAGGTTCAAGATGGTCTTGAGATGAAAACTATTAACCACTTCTCGTTCTAAACCAATGAAACATAGAATGGGGTTAAAATTTAATGAAACATGAAAATTGCACTGATTGGTTACGGTAAAATGGGGCAGGAAATTGAACGTATTGCTCTAGATCGTGGTCACGAGATTGCTTTAATTATAGATCAGAATAACCACGCTGATTTAACTGTTGAGAATTTGAAAGGGATTGATGTTGTTATTGAATTTACCAATCCAGATTCAGCCTACAATAATTATATGATTTGCTTTGAAGCTAGTGTTCCAGTAGTTTCTGGTACAACTGGATGGTTAGATCAGATGGAGGATGTTAAGTTACAATGCGAGGGAGATAAAGGTTTCTTTTATGCTTCAAACTTTAGTTTAGGTGTAAATTTATTCTTCGAATTAAATAAGAAACTGTCACACCTGATGTCTGGTTTTGATCAATACGATGTGGATATGGAAGAGATTCACCACATTCATAAACTAGATTCACCAAGTGGAACAGCATTGACTTTGGCAGAAGGTGTATTTGAAAATCACCCTGTGAAAGATTCTTGGATTGAAGGTTTGAGTACTAAGGATTCTGAAATGAGCATTGTGGCTAAGCGCCATGGTGCGGTTCCTGGAACTCACAGTATTACTTGGCATTCTGAGGTTGATGAAATTCAAATTCAGCATCAGGCATATAGCCGTAAAGGTTTTGCTTTTGGCGCCGTACTAGCAGCAGAGTTTATGCCAGGTAAATCTGGATTCTTTGGAATGAATGATTTGCTGAAATTATAATTGAGTTTTATTCTATAAAGATAATATGAAGGAATTGTTTAAAAATAAATGGTTTAAGCTTGCATTTGCTGCTCTTATCTATCTATTAATGATGTTATGGATTAGTAATTTGTGGCTATTGTTAGGATTACCTGTTCTGTTTGACGTTTATATAAGTAAGAAAGTGCATTGGGCATTTTGGAAAAAACGTGGCGTTAAAAAGCAAAATTATATTGTAGAATGGGTTGATGCTTTAATATTTGCCGTAGTAGCTGCGACTCTTATTCGTATGTTTTTTATAGAGGCCTACACGATTCCGACTTCCTCAATGGAAAAATCGATGTTGGTAGGTGATTATCTTTTTGTAAGCAAAATGGCTTATGGTCCTAAGGTGCCAAACACACCTTTGTCTTTCCCATTCGCTCACCACACTATGCCAGGAACAAAGTCTACTAAGTCCTATTCCGAATTGATTAAATGGCCTTATCATCGATTATCTGGTTTTGGTAAAGTTGAACGTGACGATGTTGTGGTTTTCAATTTTCCTGCTGGTGATACTATCTGGATGGGAGATACTCAGTCTGATATTTATTCATATGTGAGATATTATGGTAAGCAATTTAGAGAAGAGGATGAACAAAAAGGCAATGCCTTAAAAAAGGATAGCTATTACAACAAAAAAGCGTATGAATTTCTTGAAAGCAAGAACGAGATTCGTATTCGTCCAGTAGACAAACGAGAAAATTACATTAAGCGTTGTGTGGCTTTGCCTGGAGATACTCTAGTCTCGAAGGATGGACAGTTGTTTGTGAATGGAAAAGCACAAGCTTCTATTGATGAAATGCAATTTCTTTATCGAGTTAAAACAAATGAGACCTCGATTAACCCGAGAAAGTTGGATGAGCTAAATATTGCCATTGAAGATAGGGATAAACTAAGTACTTCGGAGTATTTAATGCCATTGACTGGTGTTAAAACAGAGGCCCTTAAGAAGTTTAAAAATGTGATATCTATCACGAGAGTTTTATCTCCAACTGGGGTGTATGAAGATGTTTTTCCATTCTCTGAAAAATTCAAATGGAACCGTGATAATTTCGGACCATTGATTCTGCCTAAAAAGGGTAAGACGGTTTCTATTACAAAAGAGAATTTACCTCTTTACGAGAGGCTTATTAGAACTTATGAAGACAATAAACTTGAAGTAAAAGAAGAAGGTATTTTCATTAATGGAGACCTTGCTTCGACCTATACTTTTAAGATGAATTATTATTGGATGATGGGAGATAATAGACATATGTCTGCAGATTCACGCTACTGGGGATATGTTCCTGAAGATCATATTGTGGGGAAAGCATCATTCGTATGGTTATCGCTTGATAAAGATAAATCATTCCTAAGCAAGATTCGATGGAATCGAATTTTTAAAGGAGTTGAATAAATGATTTAATTAATAATAATGGCTATCTTCTTAAGATAGTCATTATGCTTATATAAGTGTTGATCTCTAGATCTATTTAACTTTTGATGAAGATGTGTCATCAAAACAATTGATAATTTTTGTAGATTCGCACCAATTGAATACGATATAAGATTGCTAAATAAAATATTTGCCCTATGAAGGAATTTTTAAAGAATAAATGGTTTAAGTTTTCATTAGCTGCCTTTACCTATCTCTTAATGATGTTATGGATTGGTAACTTTTGGCTTGTGTTAGGTTTGCCAATTCTATTTGACGTTTATATTAGTAAAAAAGCGCATTGGGCATTTTGGAAAAAACGTGGCGTTAAAAAACAAAGTTTCATAGTTGAATGGGTTGATGCTTTAATATTTGCTGTTGTAGCTGCAACACTTATTCGTATGTTTTTTATTGAAGCTTACACCATTCCAACTTCTTCTATGGAGAAATCGATGTTGGTTGGAGATTACCTTTTTGTAAGTAAAATGGCTTATGGACCTAAGGTGCCTAACACACCTTTATCATTCCCATTTGCACACCATACAATGCCAGGAACAACTTCAACGAAGTCCTATTCAGAAGCAATTCAGTGGCCTTACCATCGTTTGGCTGGTTTTGGTGATGTTGAGCGTGATGATGTTGTAGTCTTTAATTTTCCTGCAGGAGATACGATTCGAGTAGGAAGAGAAAATCCTGATTATCATTCTCAAATTCGTTCATTAAGTAATGACTTTAAGAGGGACGACATGACTAAAGGTCGTTTGTTGCAGTCTGATAAGGCTTATGAAAAAATAGCTTCTAAGTTTATGAGACAACGTTACGATATTCGTTCTCGTCCAGTTGATAAGAGAGAGAATTATATCAAAAGATGTGTAGGTATACCTGGAGATACATTGGTGTCTAAGGATGGTCAGTTATTTGTGAATGGAAAGGCTCAAGGAATTATTGAGGAGATGCAATTCAATTATATTGTAAAAACGAATGGAACATCTATAAACCCAAAGAAACTTGAAAAGTTAGGTATTGCTCTTGCTGATAGAGGAAGGGATATTAATGGTAGTTATATTATACCATTATCTACAGCTAAGGTAGATGCACTTAAAAAGTTACAGAATGTCGTATCGATTACACGTAGATTAGATCCAGAAGGAATGTATGGGGATGTTTTCCCATTTAGTAGAGATTACAATTGGAATCGCGATAATTTTGGACCGTTGGTAATGCCAAAGAAAGGTGTTACAGTTAGCTTAACTAAAAAGAATTTACCTTTATATGATCGTGTTATTTCTGCTTATGAAGGTAATAAGCTTGACGTGAAAGACGAAGGTATTTATATTAATGGTGAGTTAGCTGATTCTTATACTTTCAAAATGGATTACTACTGGATGATGGGTGATAACAGACATATGTCTTCAGACGCTCGTTATTGGGGATATGTGCCAGAAGATCATATCGTAGGGAAAGCATCATTTGTATGGTTATCTCTTGATAAGGATAAGTCGTTCTTAAGTAAGATCAGATGGAGTAGGATTTTTAAAGGAATTGAATAAAACTCAATTTTGTATAATTATATATTTAAGGCTATCTCAACAGAGGTGGCCTTAATTTTTATTCATTATTTTTGTAGCTTCGCACAAAATCAAGAGAAAGACGATGGAAAACACAGTCCTTTTATCTACTGCATACTTTGCCCCAATTCAATACTATAGCAAGTTGGTTCAATTTCCCAATGTATTGATCGAGCAGTTTGAAAATTACTCGAAGCAATCGTATAGAAACCGATGTAATATTTTTGGAGCTAATGGAGAGTTGGCTTTAACGGTTCCTGTAGTGAAAGCAAGTAGTAAGAAAATTCTAACTAAAGATGTGCGTATTTCTTACGATACCGATTGGCAAAAGTTACATTGGAAAGGGATAGAGTCAGCTTATAAATCTTCTCCTTTTTACGAGTTTTATATTGACGATTTGGTTCGATTCTTCGATAGAAAGTGGGATTTTCTTCTAGACTTTAATATGGAGATTCAGAATGAGATTAATTCTTTAATTGAGTTGGATTCGACAATAAAGAAAACCGACGATTATATAGATGATGTAGCTCAACTTGTAGATTTTAGAGAAAGTATTCATCCTAAAGCATCTAAATCAATTGTTGATCCATCTTTTGTTTCTAAAGAATACTACCAAGTATTTAGTGATAAACAAGACTTTATTGAAAACTTGAGTATTCTAGATCTACTTTTTAATATGGGACCTGATAGCCAGATGCACATAGAGCAAAGTATTCTATCTCAATAGTTCGCTCATAATTAGATCATGGTCAAAGGCTAATTTAGGTAAGTTATCTATTGGCCACCATTTAGCTTGTCTAGCATCATCCATACCTACTACTGCTGGGAGTTCTTCAAGTGTGAGTTCTCCCTTATAGACTACAGATACAGTTCTTCCTCTAGGATCTCGATTGACACCACCGTAGGTTTTAAATTGCTTGAGTTCACAATTCTCAAAGCCTGTTTCTTCTTTCAACTCACGATAGGCTGCTTGATCCAGATCTTCATCCATATCGACAAAACCACCCGGGAAAGCCCAGTTATTTGCGAAAGGATCTTGCGCACGTTCAATAAGTAGAACGTATGTTTCATTCTTGTGTTTACAAAAAATTGCACAATCAACTGTAAGTGCAGGGCGAGGGTATTCGTAATTATACATTTTGTTCTTTCTTCTGTTCTTTAATATAGAATTTACACAAGTCCTTTAAACCACAAGATTTACACTTTGGTTTTCTGGCAATACAAACATAACGACCATGCAAGATTAACCAATGATGAGCAGTTGCGACATATTCCTCAGGAATATACTTCATCAATTGTTTTTCCGTTTCCAAAGGGGTTTTAGCATTGGTTGTTAAACCCATTCTAGCAGAAACTCTAAATACATGTGTGTCAACAGCCATAGCAGGCTTGTCGTAAACAACCGATGCAATTACATTAGCTGTTTTTCTACCAACACCAGGCATTTTCTGAAGCTCTTTGATATCATCAGGAACTACTTCCTTAAAATCTTCGACTAGCATTTTAGCCATGCCTAATAAGTGCTTGGCTTTATTGTTAGGATACGAACACGAACGAATGAAGTTAAAGATATCTTCTTGTGTTGCATGAGATAATTCGAATGCAGTAGGGTATTGCTCAAAAAGAGCTGGAGTCATCATATTCACACGCTTATCTGTGCACTGTGCTGATAATATAACTGCAACAAGCAATTCGTATGGATTGGTATAATGGAGTTCGGTTTCTGCAATAGGCATGTTCTCTTGGAACCAAGCTATCACTTTTTCAAAACGTTCTTTCTTTCGCATGTATTCATTTGCTGTTTAGACTCACGAAAATAATGATTTTAAATAAGAGATCGCACAGTCTGCTATTAGATCTTTGAATTTTATTATATGTGATGATAAATGAGAGATTGTTCTTGTATTCAGCTTAGTTTAAAAGCTAGGGTGTCGTTTCAAATTTGTAAGTTTGCGTCTTATTCCATTTACAATTTAAAATAATCAGGAATAATGCCGATATATATTTTTAGGTCATTAAATATCAGATTAATTTTAATGGTTATCTAAAATAATAATCGGTATAATCGAAAGCAAAATCATTCATGATATCATACTTACAAATAGAAAACCTAACCAAGAGTTTTGGGGATAAGGTTTTATTCACCGATATAAATTTTGGTGTTCTGCAGGGACAGAAGATTGCACTGATCGCAAAAAATGGAACGGGAAAAACCTCGCTCTTAAATATCATTGCAGGAAAAGACAGTCAGGACAGTGGAGATATTTCTTTTCGTAAGGATATCAAACTTGGCTATTTGGAGCAGATTCCTGAAATGAATGAGAATAATACGGTTATCAATGAGCTTTTCAATTCAACTGATCCTGTATTATCTGTTATTCGCGATTATGAAAGAATGGTTGAGTCAGGGCAGGAAGATGGCATGACAGAGATTCTTGAAAAGATGGATTTGCATAAAGCCTGGGATTACGAAGTGAAGGTGAAACAGATTCTATCGAAACTGAAGATTACCAACTACGATCAGCCTATATCTCAACTTTCTGGAGGACAGAAAAAGCGTATTGGTATGGCTAAGGTTTTGATTACCGATCCCGACTTATTGATGCTTGATGAGCCAACCAACCACTTGGATTTGGAAATGATTGAGTGGCTTGAGGAATATTTGAAAAAGTCGAAAGGAACTCTTTTGATGGTTACTCACGACAGGTATTTCCTTGATCGTGTTTGTAACGAAATTATTGAGATGGATGCCAATAACATTCATAGCTATAAAGGTAATTATACTTATTATCTGGAAAAGCGAGAAGAAAGAATTCACAATCAGAATGCTGAAGCGAACAAAGCTAAAAGCCTTTTAAAAACTGAACAAGAGTGGATGCGCCGTATGCCACAAGCCAGAGGCACAAAGGCCAAGTCGAGAATTGATGCTTTTTATGATATAAAAGATAAGGCTAGTACGGGTTATAAAGAGGAAAAACTTGATCTGGATATTAAATCAGCCAGACTTGGAACCAAGATACTCGAATTCGAACACTTAAATAAGAGCTTTGGTGATTTGAAGATATTGGAGGATTTCTCCTATAAATTCCAAAGAGGTGAGAAAATTGGTATTATCGGTAAGAATGGTACGGGAAAATCCACTTTTCTGAATATCATCACTCAAAATATTGAAGCAGATTCGGGTAAGATCGAGATTGGAGAAACTGTTGTCTATGGCTATTACAAGCAAGATGGCATGAAGATAAACGAGAGTCAGAAGATTATTGAGGTTATTAAAGAAATCGCTGAGAGTATTGACTTAGGAACTGGTAGGGAAATGTCGGCTTCACAATTTTTGGAGTATTTTCTATTCCCAACCAAGATGCAATACAATCAAGTATCGAAATTGAGTGGGGGAGAAAAGCGTCGTTTATACTTGATGACCGTGCTGATGAAAAACCCGAATTTTTTAATTCTTGATGAGCCTACCAATGATTTGGATATTATGACTCTGAATGTATTGGAGGATTATCTAATGAACTTTAAAGGTTGTTTGATTATTGTATCTCACGACCGTTACTTTATGGATAAGGTGGTAGAGCATATGTTCGTGTTCGAAGGGCAAGGGCAAATTAGAAACTTCACTGGTAACTATACCCTTTATCGAGATGCTCAGCTAGCAAATGAACTAAAGCAGAAGCAGATTGAAAAACCTGTGAAAGTAAAAAAGGAAAAGCCTAAGCAGACAATCAAAACCAAAATGTCGTTCAACGAAAAACGTGAGTTTGAGCAGTTGGAAAAAGATATGGAAAGCTTGAATGAGGAAAAAGATGAAATTGAAAAGGCTATGAGTTCGGGTATATCGAATGAAGATTTAATGGTTAAATCGGCTCGTATACAAGAGGTCATGGATTTGATAGATGAAAAGGAAATGCGCTGGCTAGAGCTTAGTGAAATAGGAGCTTAAAGCGCGATGATATAATAAAAATACCGACTTCATCTGAAGGGGGTATTTTTTTTGAATGATATTTAAAACAGCTCATCTTTTGAGATAAGGCCTTCTTTTAATAGCTCACGTATAACAATTTCTGTCATATCACTTTTAAATTGAAATTCGTAACGAATATCCATTACATAGGCTTTTATCCTCATTTTAAGGTAGGATCGTCTTTCTTTTACTTCGTTGAAGAATAAAACGGTAATAGGTTTGTTGAGGTAAACATATCGAGAAACTTGAGCACTCTCTGTAGCAATTTGTCTCACTTTAAATGTGTCTATATCAATTGGTAAGTAAATTTCAGCAACCACTTGGCAATTGAGCTCTCCTGAGTTTGCATTTGAAACAGACGAATTAACCAGTTCAGCATTGGGTACGGATACAACCGAATCGTCAGCTGTGACTAATCGGGTCGCTCTTAACCCGATTTCAATAACTTCTCCGTAATATTTCCCGCTATCAATTTTATCTCCAACCTTAAAGGGTCTGTCTAGTAGTAAAGCCATACCTCCAAATACATTTTTGAGTAAATCTTGAGCTGCCAAACCAACTGCAATACCAACAGAGGCTGTAAAGGCGATAATTGTTTCGAAGGGTGGGTTATAAATACCTTTTATGATGGCAAAAATAATGATGGCCCAAGTGATAATCCTGAAAACAGGAATAATACCTTTTATAGTGATACGAAATCGAGCACTACGTTCAGAAAAGATATCGAGAATTTTAATGACTAATTGGATAAAATAATACCCAAAGAACAAAAGAACAATAGTCCAGAATATTTTTGATAGGGAAATAACTTCCAGAACATCTTTAGGTTTATCAGAGACTGTATTTTCAAAATTTGAGAATAGTCTTTTAGCACTAAAAAGGCTTGTGTCATTCTCGTGTAAAACGAGTTTCTGTGGTATAATTCCTGTATGATTGATCTCAACTGTGTCAATTGATGGGATAATGCTTTTTTCACCTATTATAGGTTTATAAATTTCAATTAATGTATCGGGATCTTTATATTCCAGTTTAATATTATTTACTGAAGAATCATTTTGGTAGACAGGTGTATTGACTTGGCTTGTATCTTGAGCGAAGGATATTTGCAGGTGTAGCAAGCCTATCAGTATGAATATAATAGGTGTCGTAAAGTTTTTCATCATGATACAATTAGTTGATAAAATTATGAGACTTTAATAAGCTGACGATTTGTCTGAATATGATAGGGTTGATATTGAATTTCTCTTTGGGTCGAATTAGTAAGCCTTTTTCAAGCATCGGAATCAAGATGTTTCTGCACATACTTTCGGGAATGTTTAAGGCTAGTGAATAATCTTCTAGTTTAAGACCATCGTGTATGAGTATGGTATGCATGGCAAACAAATGATCTCCAGGAAGATCTTTAACAAATGAAACATCAATCTCTCTAAGTGAGCTAATATTTATAGTGTCGTCGCTTACCGAGCATGTTGAGCGAAGCCAATAGAGTTGCGCTAAACTAACATTCCCATTGGACATTTGATATAGCTCAATGAAAAACTGTTTTCTAAGAAACTCTTGTTTTTCATCCTCATTCATTTTTTGAAAGGATTTTGAGTTTT
Source organism: uncultured Marinifilaceae bacterium (assembly GCA_963977525.1). GTDB lineage: Bacteria > Bacteroidota > Bacteroidia > Bacteroidales > Marinifilaceae > Ancylomarina. Next base: position 22,039 of record CAXBPC010000019.1, on the reverse strand, counting down.
TACTTTCTCTCGATGGTTCAAATATGATTTTATAGCCGCTAAGGTTATTACGTTTAAAAATGACTTCATCTAAAGTTGCCCCGTCGAATTTTTGCAAATGTATTTCCCTAATGAAATGTTCAGACACAGCGACTGTTTTTTTAAGATATTCCCAAGAGTGAATAGTATAACTCCCAATCCAAAAAACTTTTTTCGATGTTCTTGACATGAGCTCGAAAAGCATTTTTTGACATTCAAAACCATTTACTTTTTTTATGAAAAAGTGATGTAGGTTTTCCAGAATGAGAATCAAGTTATCAGATCCATTATTTAGGGAATCTATGATTTGTTCGTTGGATTCAAATTTGTCCTGTTTAAGAATTTCTGCAAAAAATGCTAAATAAGCATCCTTGGTGTAAACTTTTTGATCTGATGATTGATGAATAATTGGAATATCTGTGTCAATTTTATTCAGGAATATCTTTAATAAAGAGGTTGCTCCACTTCCTTTTTCGGAAATGAGAGCCGTTGTAACAAACCGATCTTTATTCCAATCCGAAAATGCTTTTTCTAAGTTTTCTAATTCGGTTTGACGACTCACAAAAAAACGATCTTCATCAGTTGGTGTTAGCTGGTAAAGGCGTTGATATACGAAAGGAAGTTTCTTTAATGCTAGCTCTGTTTGACGAATAAATTCAGGTAGTTCGTGAGAGATTTGAACTTTTTCTGCACTGGCTCCCAAATATTTTTTAATCTCGGCAATATAGCCCGTCGTTCCAGAAATATGCTCCTTTATAAAATTGACAGCTTTGGGGATTATGTTGAGAATCCAAGTAATAGCATCTTCTCTTAGCTTTTTTGAACGTTCAATAGCCTTTATTTTAACGATCTGTAAATTCAGTTCTAGAATGTTATCGACATTTTTGAGCTTCTGAATTTCAGTGTTGAATGTTGTAATGGTTTGATGAAGCTGTTCCTGAGGTTCTTTTTTAATCTCATCCATTAGCTCAGTTGCTTCATTTAAATGTATTAAAGCGCGGTTCAAACCTTCTTCAGCAACTTGAACGGTTGGTTTTATGGCTCCTTTTTTATTTTGCAACATGATTTGAGCTGACTCCAGACTAAAATCACTTACAGTACCTAAAGCAAGAAGTTTGAATCTTGCTTTTTTCATATTCTCTTCAATAACTAGCTTAATCACTTTTATTGATGCTTCAAAATGAGGAAGAGCTTCAAAGTTTAAAAGTTCCTTGGGCGAAAGCCAGTTGATTTCTGATTCACGTATACCTCGTTCATAATTCTTACTTTTTATAAAACTGCGCTTATCTGAGACATTATTAATGAGTTCGATTGTTTTGTCTTTAAACTTTCCAATATCTTGATTGATGCTACCTGATAATTTTTTAATTGTTTGGGCCAATATTTTATCAATAAATTCATTCTTAATATTTTCTCTTTCTTCATTTAATACAATAGTCAAGTCTTTGGGAGTCGAGGCATTTTCTTGAATTCGCTTGCTTGAAGAAGTGATGAATTCGTTTAATTGCTCAATATTTAGACTTAGATGTTCATCAATAAACTTGCTTATTTTGGAATGTAAATTTGTGTAATCATCCAGAACAGTAAAATAAAGTAGTGCAATCTCAAGATCTAAGGACCAATCATCAATTAGGGTTGTATGAGTGTTATTCCATTTCTGACTTTCCAAATCAATGGTGGTGAAGACCTGGTCTTGTTCAGATTTAACTTCATTTGGGTGAAATTTTTTCCGAGATAATTCTGGCGAGTCCACACAAAGCAAAGCCTGATCAAGCATTTCAAATTGATCCGAGTTTGCTAAAGCAATATCATCTTTTAGTTTGTTACTTAAATCATTAAGACGTTGCTCTTGCTTGTTGATGACTTCCTTAATTGATTTATTGTCAGAATTCAATAGAATTTGATCACTTTGCTTCTCTAATAATTGATTTTGAATATCTATCTCAAAATCTTTATCGAATTGCCATAAGTCTAGTAAAACTAAACTTTTTACTTGCATAATTTCTTGGAAGCTATTTGCCAGAGCTTTAGGTAAATGAATGCCTAAATAGCAGTCCACCAAATTTTTATATGGAATTCTACGCCTTTGGAAAGTGTCAAGTCCCAAAAGATTTTTATTAAACATTCTACGGAAGATATTAAAGATTTTTCTTCTTCGAACTTTTAATTTGAACTTGGTGTTTATGCTTAATTTTTTGAATAGAAGAGGTAATCTATCCTTTTTATTGAAAGTGTATGGTGTGAATTTCTCCTTTCGGCTTAAAGTTTTATTTAAATCTAAAGTGTCGAGTTTAGATAAATATGCCTGAGCCATCTTTCCATAATCACGATCATTTATGTCTTTTTGGCTTTTTACTAGTAGCTTAAGTGTGGCTTGTTTGAATTCACTTAAGCTGGCAAAATTACTTTTATCTTCAGGTTTCGAAATATGTAGAGTTCCGTAATATTCTGTGTAAGCTTTTAAAATTGCATGGAGTTCGCTAATGTGAACATTAAAGTTTTGAAATAATTCTTCTTGAGATATTGTACTAAAATTATCCCATAGTTGTTTTACTTCATCATTTTTGAAATCTTTCTCAACTTTCATATTTAGTAGGTTTTATACTAAAATACATCTTTTTTATGATGAGCGAGAAATTATTTATGTTAGAATTTGAATCTTTTTAAATGGAAAGGGGTAAAATGAAAAAAAACTTGAGAGTCTGCTCAAGTTTTTTTTATGCTGATTGTTATATGAATTCATCAATTAAATTATTGACTGAATGCTTAGCTTAGTCTACAGGGATGGTTTAGTTTTCAATACCACTTGTAAAGACTCAATAGTTTTCTGTTGAGTTTCAACCTGATTTTTCTGATCTTCAATAATTTTGTTGTCATTATTCTTAGTCATCAAAAGCATTCCAATAAATAAGACTAGAAGAAGATTAAGAACTAAGCTGACTGTTTTTAAGGTAACTGCTGGTTTAATTTCTGGAGCCGGCTTCATGTAAGTTTCCATAAAAGCCGTATATGAACCGAACACATTGATAATGTCACGACCTTCAGGCGTTAAAACAAGAAACCCTAAACCTTCATCTTTTGCCCATTCGTTCGATAAAAACTCTTCGATAATCGATTCGTATATAGGACTGTCATCCTCAGTCTGAAGATGCTCCATTCCCCAACAAGCGATATCTAACGACTCATTTTCAGGTTGAGCATAAAGGGCATCAAATATATAACTAATGAATTCTGTTCTTTCCATAGGATTATTGTATCAAAATTTGAGTCAAAGATAAACTTAAAATGAAAATAAGAAAGCCACACCCTGCTAAGGTTGTGGCTTTCTATCTTGAACTAGATTCGAATTAATATTCGAAAATACTATTTAATTAGTTTGACGCTACGCTTTACGAAATTAGCTAACTCTTCACCTTTAAGCATGTTGTTAGCAAGTAGAGCAAGATCAATCAGCTGTTTCACAATTTGATTATCCTTACCAAAGCCAGTTAATAAGGCTTCGCGCTCAGCGTTAATCGTTGTAATTTGCTTCTGAACATCAGACATCTTATCTTTTTCCTCCTGAGGAACTTCATCTTCTTTCTTGTCTTTCTTAAGAGTTTCAAGAGCTTCTCTTTCTGCAACTACTGGAGCAAGTTTTGCCGCAACTTCAGCAATTTTGTCGCTTAGTTCAGCATCCTTGCTTTCAAGAATTGTCTCGATAAGTGCGTGATCCGTATTTACAACCAAGTTGTACGAATCAGGCATTTCGCCATACATCGCCATTCCTGGATTCATAGCAGCCATATCTTTCATACGACGCATAAATTCAGCTTGAGTAATCATTAATGGCTGAGAGTCTGCTCCTAAAGATTCGAAAGCAACAATGTAGTTAACCTTCTCGCTTGGCAATTGTGAGTTGAATACTGGAATCAAATCGTTTCTCTGCTCTTGAGATAGTTTAGAAGTTTTCACTTCATTTTTCTGAATCAACTTGTCAACAATATCAGAATCGACACGTACATATTTAGTTGTCGTAGTCTTCTGCTCTAAAGTGTTAATTAGGTGATTGTCCAGCTGACTGTCCATTATTAGAACATCGTAACCTTTAGCCTTAGCTTGGTCTATATATGTGTATTGTTCTTCAGCGTTAGTTGAATAAAGACAAATCATGTTACCGTCCTTGTCAGTCTGATTTTCCTTAACGATTGCTTCGTACTCTTCAGTAGTGAAGTACTTACCATCTGAATTTTTAACCAACATGAATTTATTAGCACGATCGTAGAATTTCTCTTCGCTAAGCATACCATACTGAACGAAAATTCTCAAATCATCCCACTTGTTTTCGAAGTCTTGACGGTCTTTCTTAAAGATATCGAAAAGGCTATCAGCTACTTTTTTAGTGATATGATTAGAGATCTTCTTAACGTTACTATCACTCTGTAAGTATGAACGAGAAACGTTCAATGGAATGTCTGGAGAATCGATTACACCATGTAAAAGAGTCAAGAATTCTGGAACGATACCTTCTACTGAATCGGTAACGAATACCTGGTTGCAGTACAATTGAATTTTATTCTTCTGAATTTCAACAGAGTTTTTAAGCTTAGGGAAGTAAAGAATACCCGTCAAGTTAAATGGGTAGTCTACATTCAAATGAATGTGGAACAAAGGATCTTCGCCCATTGGGTAAAGCTGACGGTAAAAATCATTGTAGTTTTCGTCAGTCAAATCAGCTGGCTTTTTTGTCCATGCTGGGTTGGTGTCATTTATAATATTGGCTTCTTCAGTCTCAACGTCTTTACCATCTTTCCACTCTTTTTTGTTTCCAAAAGTAATTTCAACTGGCAAGAACTTACAGTACTTGTCCAAAAGCTGCTGAATACGACTTTCTTCCAAAAATTCTTTTTCCTCTTCCGAGATATGCATCACGATATCAGTACCACGCTCAGATTTTTCAACTGTTTCGAGTGTGTACTCAGGATTACCCTCACAGCTCCACTTCACAGCTTCAGCACCTTCTTTGTGCGAAAGAGTAATGATATCAACCTTATCAGATACCATGAAAGAAGAATAGAAACCTAAACCGAAGTGACCAATAATGGCATTAGCTTGGTCCTTATATTTATCCATGAACTCTTCAGCTCCTGAAAAAGCAATTTGGTTGATGTATTTTTCAACTTCTTCTTTAGTCAGACCAATACCACGGTCAGAAACTGTTAAAGTTTTAGCCTCTTTGTCAAGTTTTATTGAAACTTTAAGCTCGCCCAATTCACCTTTGAATTCGCCTGTTGCAGTTAAAGTCTTTAGTTTTTGAGTTGCATCAATTGCATTCGATACGATTTCACGTAAAAAGATATCGTGATCAGAGTATAAGAATTTCTTAATAATCGGGAACAGATCCTGACTGGTAACACCAATTTTTCCTGTTGACATATTTTTATATTTTAATAGTTATTTAAATTTTACGGTTAAGCTTTGATCAAAGCCTGTGCCACGACTTTAGATCTGACAAAACGACATAGAATCAGAAAACTTTGCAGAAACAGCTGGGTAGTGATGTGACAAAATATGATTATAAAGCATGATTTGTCGATTGAATATATAGATAAATGGATTAAATTTTATCCAAGCTTTTATTACCTTTGGGTTTGTAAAAAAAGAATACTAACATCTATTGAGATTGATAATGGAATACGTATCAACTCAAATAAAAAAAATACACAATGAGCGTACTTAGCGGATTAGAGCCTAAAGTTGTTTGGGCACATTTCGAGGACATTTGTCAGGTTCCTCGTCCATCAAAAAAAGAAGAAAAAATTATTGAATTCCTATTGGATTTTGGTAAGAAACTGAATCTTGAAACCCAGCGTGATGAGATTGGTAATGTACTAATCAAAAAGCCTGGAACTCTAGGTAAGGAGAATCTTAAGACTGTAGTTTTGCAATCGCATATGGATATGGTTTGCGAGAAGAACTCTGCAACAGAGCACAATTTTGATACAGATCCTATTATTCCTTGGATTGATGGGGAATGGGTGAAAGCAAAAGGAACAACTTTAGGTGCTGATGATGGTATTGGAGTTGCTGCTGAAATGGCACTTCTTTCTTCTACTGATATTGAGCACGGTCCTATCGAGTGTTTGTTTACTGTTGATGAGGAGACTGGTTTATCAGGAGCTTTCGCGCTTCAGCCAGGTTTTGTTAGTGGTGACATTCTTTTGAATCTTGACTCTGAGGATGAGGGTGAGATTTTCTTAGGTTGTGCTGGTGGTATCGATACTTTGGCAACAATGTCATACACAAGAGAAGATATTCCTGCTGGATATTTCGCTGTTCGTTTAGACGTAAGTGGTCTATTAGGTGGTCACTCAGGTGATGAAATCAACAAGAATCGTGGTAACTCAAATAAAATTCTTAACCGTTTCCTTTGGGAGATTAACAAGAAGTACGATGTTCGTTTAGCTGATTTTTCTGGTGGAAACTTGCGTAATGCAATTCCTCGCGAGGCTTCTGCAGTAGTGGTTATTCCTTCAAAGTTTAAAGAACAAATCCGTATCGATTTGAATCTTTATGCAGCTGAAATGGAAAATGTATGGGCTATTTCTGAACCAAAACTTAAGCTTGAGTTAGAATCTACTGATATGCCAGCTTTCGTTTGCGATAAAGCAACATCTAACAATTTATTTGATGCTCTTTATGCTTGTCCACATGGTGTGTTTACTATGAGTACCCGTATGCCAGGTATGGTTGAGACTTCAAATAATTTGGCATCAGTTAAGTTTATCGATGGCGATAAGATCTTTATTACAACATCGCAACGTAGCGATGTAGATAGCGAGAAATACAATATTGCACAGAATGTTGGTGTAGCCTTTACAATGGCTGGTGCCGAAATTGTACATTCTGATGGATACCCTGGATGGGCTCCAAACCCAGAATCAAATATTTTGAAAGTGGCAGTTAAATCATATGAGCGTTTGTTCAATGTTGAACCAATTGCACGTTCAATTCACGCTGGTTTAGAGTGTGGTTTATTCCTTGAGAAATATCCAAATATGGATATGATTTCGTTCGGACCAACCTTACGTGATGTTCACTCACCAGACGAGAGAATTAATATTGAAACAGTAGATAAATTCTGGAAGCACCTATTAGACATTCTAGTTAATGTGCCTTCTAACTAGAGTTTATTTCTAAAATAATTTCGAAAAGCGATTCCTAAGGGGATCGCTTTTTTTGTGCTTTATTTTTTTATTTCTTGCTGCTTTTTTATCTGTATTGTCTTAACTTGTAGAGAGTCATAAAAGTTGTCTGATAGAATATTTGATTGAGATTTTTTTTCATTGAGTAAAACTTGTCCTCAATAATAATTAACATCATGCCTCCTACTTTGAAACTTATAAATGAAGACCCTTTATTAGAGAACTATCAAATAAAAATTAAAGGAAGAAAAATTGCAGTAGAACAAAAAGAAACTGAGCTTTTGCAAGGATTGAATTCTTTAGCTGATCTTGCTAATGGGTATTTGTTCTTTGGTTTGCATCGGACTGATAAGGCTTGGATATTTCGGGAATGGGCACCCAATGCCACACATCTCTTTTTAGTAGGAGATTTTAACCAATGGCAGGAATCTGATAATTATGAATTCACAAAGAAGGAAAATGGCGTTTGGGAGTTGGTGCTGGATGAGTCAGTTCTTCAGCATGGTGATCTATATCAACTTTCGGTTTATTGGAAATCAGGTCATGGTTATCGCCTGCCATCTTATGCCAATCGGGTGATTCAGGATGCCAGAACTTTGGCGTATAGTGCTCAGGTTTGGCAACCCGATACAAATTATATCTGGCAAAATGATAAGCTTATTCAAGAGCCTAAATCACTTCTCATTTACGAAGCCCATGTTGGCATGGCTACTGAAGAGGAAAAGGTGGGCAGTTTCAGTGAGTTCAGAAAAAATATCCTGCCAAGAATAAAACGGGCAGGTTATAATACCATTCAGCTGATGGCCATACAAGAGCATCCTTATTATGGTTCATTTGGATATCATGTATCTAATTATTTTGCGGTATCATCCCGATTTGGAACGCCCGAAGATTTAAAAGCCCTGATTGATGAGGCACATGGACTGGGCATACGAGTGATTATCGATTTGGTGCATTCCCATTCTGTGAAAAACGAGAATGAAGGTCTTGGGAATTTCGATGGAAGTGGTCATCAGTATTTTCATGAGGGGGATAGACGAAACCATCAGGCATGGGATTCCTTGTGTTTCGATTATGGTAAAAATGAGGTCTTACATTTCCTCTTATCTAATATCAAGTATTGGATGAGCGAATTCCATTGTGATGGTTTCCGTTTTGATGGGGTAACGTCCATGCTTTATTTGAATCATGGTCTGGACTGTGATTTTACCTCCTACGATATGTATTTTGATGGTGGACAGGATGAGGATGGGATTGTTTACCTGGCATTGGCGAATAAGTTAATGAAACAAATTAATCCGAATTCGATTTCAATTGCCGAAGAAATGAGTGGCTATCCGGGACTTGCTGCACCTATTAAAGATGGTGGCTTAGGCTTCGATTACCGTCTAGCTATGGGCATTCCTGATTATTGGATCAAGTTAATTAAGGATGTGAAAGAAGAGGATTGGAGTGTTGGGGACATCTTTTGGGCCTTAACGAATAAGAGAGTGGAAGAAAAAACAGTAAGTTATGCTGAATCACACGATCAGGCTTTAGTTGGGGATAAATCAATAATTTTTCGCCTGATTGACAAGGATATGTATTGGAACATGCACAAGGGAAGTCAGCGTTTGGCTGTAGATAGAGGGATTGCTCTGCACAAGATGATTCGCTTGATCACGCTTGCCTGTTCAGGTGGAGGGTATCTCAATTTTATGGGCAACGAATTCGGACATCCCGAGTGGATCGATTTCCCTCGTCAGGGAAACGATTGGTCATACAAATATGCCAAAAGGCAATGGAGTTTGGCTGATAATAAGACATTGCGTTTCGAGGGCTTAAATAAATTCGATATGGCTATGATTGACTTGATCAATCAAAAATTGAATCTGAATGAATGCCACCCCGAGCTGGCTCAGCAAGACGAAACAAACAAGGTCTTGGCTTTTTACCGAGGCAATCTGCTTTTTGTGTTTAATTTTAATACAACAGCATCATTCACTGATTATGAAATTTCTGTTCGTCCTGGGAAATATCAATTGGTATTGAGCTCCGATGACGAAATATTTGGAGGCTTTGATCGTGTTGATGCATCACAATTATACTATTCCAAAACTTTAGTACCAATGGCAAAGATTCACAAGCTTAGCTTGTATGTACCTTCGCGTTGTGCTTTGGTTTTTGAACATATCCCTTCCAAGAAAGTGATTTGATTTGTTGATAGGATGATGTGCTGATATGAGGGGTCAGTCAACTTTATTTAAACATATTTGAACAAGTAGGCTTATTCTTTTTAACAGTGTTCTATCTATTAAAAATTATTTTTAATCAGCGTCAAGAATAGTATGAAACCAATCATATACCAAATATTAACCCGTTTGTTCGGAAATACCACTGAGGATTGTAGGCTGAACGGAAGCCGCAATGAAAATGGGGTAGGGAAGATGAATGATGTCTCGGCAATGGCATTATCTGAAATCCGTAAATTTGGGATCACTCATATTTGGTACACAGGTATTATTGAACATGCACTTGTAGAGGGGTATCCCGACTATGATATCCCTGATGGGAATCCTCTGCTTATTAAAGGTAAAGCAGGTTCGCCCTATGCCATCAAAGATTATTACGATGTGAATCCTGATTTGGCCGTTGATGTAGGGAGACGAATTGAGGAGTTTCAGGATCTGATAGCACGAACTCATCAATGGGATATGAAAGTAATAATTGATTTTGTACCCAATCATTTAGCCCGAGAATATCATTCTGATAAAAAACCATATGGGATTGATGATTTTGGTAAGAATGATGATTGTTCTAAAGCTTTTGATCAAAATAATAACTTCTATTATCGACCTAATGAATATTTGGTCTTGCCTGATGAATTGTTGCAAGAATATCCCCAGACTAATTATTATGAATATCCTGCTAAAGCCACTGGGAATGATGTTTTCTCAGCTCATGTTTCCAAAAATGATTGGTACGAAACGGTGAAGTTGAATTATGGCGTTGATTATCTGAATGGCAGAAGCAAGCATTTTAATCCTATTCCTGACACTTGGATTAAAATGGAACAGGTGATTTCTTATTGGGCTGCAATGGGTGTGGATGCTTTTCGATGTGATATGGCTGAAATGGTGCCAGTCGAGTTTTGGAATTGGTTGATTCCTTTGGCGAAATCAAAATACCCTGAGTTGATTTTTATTGCTGAGGTGTATGATCCGGAACAATACGATAATTATATTGACAAAGGGAAGTTCGATTATCTGTACGACAAAGTTGGTCTGTATGATACCTTAGAAAGTGTGATTCAAGGGACGTGTTGGGCATCAGCTATTAGCCAATCGTGGCAGGAGCTCAATGGCAAGGATGTCTATATGTTACGATTCCTCGAAAATCATGATGAACAACGTATTGCTTCGCCTTATTTTGCAGGCGATCCCTGGAAAGCAATTCCGGCAATGATTGTAACGGCTACTTTAAATAAGGGGCCAGTGATGCTTTATTTCGGACAAGAACTTGGAGAGGCCGCTGAAGGCGTTTCGGGGTTTAGTGGGGATGATGGCAGAACCACCATTTTTGATTATTGGCGAGTACCCGAGCATCAAAAATGGATGAACCATGGCAAGTTTGATGGAGGGCAGTTGCAAATCTCTTCGAAAGAACTAAGAAACTGCTATTATGACATTATTGCTATAGCTCAAAAGGATGCTGTTGTAAATGGTGAATTTTATGATTTAATGTGGTGGAATCCGCATTCAGATGAATTCGACCATTCTAAACACTATGCTTATCTCCGTTACTCAAAAAATCAAAACCTATTGATTGTTACAAATTTTGATGATAGACATAGGAAAATCAGGTTACGGATTCCAGAGCATGCTTTTAAATTGATGGGGATACCCAGAAACACAAACTTAAGATTAGAAGTTAATGGAGCAAAGCCGGAAACGATCATTTGTGAGGAGTTTACTGAGAATGGAAAAGTGTTTGAACTGCCTAAATGGGGCTATTTTGTCTGTGAAATATCTGAGGTTATCGAATGAGGATTTTGCGTGGTTGTTCTATTACAATATCTTAATTTTTTATTAGTAAGATCTGAAATTCCGTATTTTCTTATTTAGTGATAATGAAAACGACTGAAATTATTTCCAGTCGTTTTTTAGCTAAAAGCCAATTGAAGATTTAAATATTATATGACACTCATAAACCTCAATTCAATTCTATCAGATTTATGATTTTAAAGCCATCTCACGTAACTGAAATCTTGACGGTGAGGCAAATTTGTATTTTTGGCATACATTCTGAGTCCAAAATTGAAAACTCCAGCATCTTCAAGTGGTAGAGTAAGCTTATAGAAAGCCAGACTGTTGATTTTTTTGTCAAGTACCAGCTCTCTTTTCTGTATTTCCCCTGGATTCTCCGGATCTATAGCCGATTGGAGCACCAGTTCAATACCTATAGAATCATTTATAAGTTTTTTTAAATCTAACACAACTTCGATATTGTATTTTTCGCCAGCTATAAATTGATTTTTTTGTGTATTAGGGGTATCTACCGAAACGACTTCAATCTTGTCCCAATGTTTTAGGATGTGTAATTTCCATTTCGTTAAGTCTTTAACTATTTGGTAGTCGTTCTCCTTCTGTTTATTAACCCTTTCAAACATTTTAGAATAGAATTTATCGCTATAGTCATCAATCATACGTTTGGTTGTATAATGTGGCGCAATTTCAGCGATACATTTCTTAATGTATTGAATCCATTTTACAGGTAATTTGCCGTTTTCACGATCGTAGAATAAAGGAATGATTTCAGTCTCAAATATATTGTAAATGGTTTGAGAATCTAATTGATCCTGGAAATCCTGATTGTCGTATGTTTTTTTCTCAGTGATGGCCCATCCTGCTCCTTCTTTGTAGCCTTCGAGCCACCAGCCATCGAGTATACTGAAATTAAGCACACCATTCATAACTGCTTTTTCTCCCGATGTTCCTGATGCTTCAAGTGGTCGGGTAGGGGTGTTCATCCAAATATCCACACCCTTTACTAGACGTTTTCCAAGTACAATATCATAGTTTTCGAGAAAAATGATTTTGCCTGCAAACTCAGGGCGACGGGAAATCAGAACGATCTTTTGAATTAAATCCTGACCTGCTTTATCAGCAGGGTGAGCTTTACCTGCAAATATGAATTGAACAGGACGCTTGGGATTATTTAAAAGTTCGGATAATCGGTTTAGATCGCTAAATAAGAGATGTGCACGTTTGTAGGTTGCAAACCGTCGTGCAAAACCAATAGTTAAAGCATTTTCATCAATCGATTCAACGATATCCAGCATCCCTCGTGGATCCTCATAACGACGAATCCAGCTTTTCCTGTACCTTGTCTTTATATAATTGATGAGTTTTTTTCGAAGGATATTGCGAATTTCCCAAATTTTCTCGTCGCTTACATCGTATATTTTTTTCCAATGTTCAGGATTTGATTGATCCTGAATGAAATTCTCTGAAAATTCAGATTCGTAAAGCGAACGCCACTCTTTAGCGGTCCACGAAGGATAGTGTACTCCATTGGTCACGTAGCCTATGTGCAATTCTTCGGGAAAATATCCTCCATAAAGATTATTGAACATTTGGCGCGATATTTTTCCGTGTAACCAGCTAACACCATTCATTTGATGAGAGGTGTTGGCAGCCAGATTACTTAGTGAGAATTTCTCATTATGATCTTTAGGATTTACTCTTCCTAAAGCCAGAAATTGTTCCCAATTAATTCCAAGTTGTAATGGAACATAGGGAAGGTAATATCGAATAATTCCTTCATCGAAAGTGTCGTGACCTGCAGGAACAGGTGTATGAGTTGTAAATAATGACGAGGTTTTCACAATTTCCAGAGCTTCGCTATAGGTATGTGATTTGGCCGTTAGCTGATTCAATCGTTCAATATTGATTAGTGCTGCATGTCCTTCGTTGCAATGATATAAATCAGGATATATACAAAGAGCATTAAGCATTCTGATGCCACCCATTCCCAATACTATTTCTTGTTTGATTCGATTGTCCCAATCACCACCATAAAGCTGATGGGTAATCACTTTGTCTTCTTCCGAATTAGCTTCGGTATCAGTTTCCAATAAATAAAGAGGAATGCGACCCACATCCACTCGGAATATTTTTGCGACCACCCTATTATTTGCAAGGTCAATGCCAATCGTTAAAGGTAATCCTGATGAATCTCTCATCAGGGTCATTGGCAGGTGTGTGAATTTTTGCTCTTCGATAGTCACCTGCTGTTCTCCATTTAAGGATAAACTTTGAGTGAAATAGCCAAACCGGTACATAAAACCAATTCCAACCATATTGATATTTGAATCGCTGGCCTCTTTCAAGTAATCACCAGCTAAAATGCCAAGGCCTCCTGAATATATTTTAAGATTTTCGTTTAAGCCATACTCCATACTGAAGTAGGCAATTTTTGCCTGATCTGCATCAGGTTTTACAGCCATGTAGTCTTTAAAATCCTTATAAACGCTCTTGTATTCGATTATGAAATTAGGATCATTAACCAATTCCATTAAGCGCTTACTTGATACTTGTTTTAAAAGAAGGATGGGATTCATATTGCATCTTAACCAAAGTTCATGGTCTATGGTCTTGAACAATTTTCTGGCATTTTGATCCCATGACCACCACAAATTCATTGAAAGCTCATCGAGTTCTTTGATTGATTCAGGTAGATTCGATCCAATAAATAACTTTCGCCAGTTCAATTGATTGTTTTTCGGGATTCCCAGTTGTTGGTTTAAGTGGTCGAAGTTTATGTCACGATTAGTAATGTTTTGATTTACATTATTTCGAATGGCAATTTTGTAGGCTTGATGATAATAGTTGATGAAATTCTTCCATAGAGTTTTCTTTGAAAAATTCTGGGCCTTGTTTCGAATCTGTTGTAAATCTGTAGCTGAATTCTTTGAAAAAGTTAGAATCGAATGACTTAGGTTTTCGACAAGTTCGAGAGCATTGGTATCTGTTCGTTCCAACACTTCAACTCCGTTATAATTTAAATGGCGACCATTTGTTTCGTTTATCCATTTTCCAAAGCCTGCCAAAGTTGTGGTGATGGTGGGCACTTTAAATGCGATACTCTCAAGAGGTGTATAACCCCAGGGTTCATAATATGATGGAAAAACGGTTAAATCCATACCCACAAGTAAGTTGTAATATGATAGATTGAAAATACCATCATCACCATTTAAATAAGTTGGGCAAAGAATCACTTTTACTTTATCATCTGCTGAATTATTTAAACCTAATTTTTGTATATCATTAAGAATGGAGTCGTGATTGGGATAGTGTAATTCATGGGTGAGATAGGGTGAAGACAGGTTATTATTATTGCTCGCATTTGCTATGTTTTCAATTAAATCTTGTCGGGGACCTTTATGATCTCCCGGAATTAATAGATAGGCTACAATTTCCCGATTGAGACTTTTGTTTTGATTGATTTTGGCTAAGGATTCTAATAAAAGATCAATCCCTTTATTTTTGTATTCGTAACGACCACTGGTTCCAATAAACAAGGTATCTACTGAGAGCTGATGTCCAACCAAAGCTTCGGTAACCATTTTTAATTTTTTTCGTGCCAGACTTCGTTTTTCCTCAAGTTCATTATCAGGTGGCACTATGTTGTCTTCAAAACCATTTGGGGTAATGATATTGACTGGGCGACCGTAAAACTGATGACATTCGCGTGCTGTAATCCGGCTTACCGTAGCTAAGCAATCAGCCGTATTGGCAGCTGCTTTTTCCAGTGAGCATTTTGATTCAACATGGTATTGTTTTGCTTTTAATTTCGCATCAAAATGAGACAAGTTATCGTATAAGTTTTCGTAATTACTTGATAGTACCCGGCCCATCATGGTGGCATGTGTGGTAAACATGGTAGTAATTTTCGGAGAGTTCATCTCAAGATAGAGACATCCCGCTCCTGACATCCATTCGTGGAAATGAGCTAATGGGATATCTGAGTCTGATAAATGAGAATTAATAAAATTCTCTATCACCATACCACTGGCGTAACCAAAAAGAGCAGCTTCCACAAATTCCCATTCAGCATTAAGAGATTCCAGCTTATAAACTTCCCATAGACGGGTGAAAATCTCATCTTTCCGAGGAATTAAGCTTTTAAAATCGATAAGTATGGCCATAGGATTTCCATGAATCAACCAACGACCGATCTTAATATTTAAACCTGCAGCAGCCATTTGAAGCCTCCATTCTTTGAATAGAGTCAGATCCTCTTCGAATTCGTGGCAAGGGTTGTTTTCATTCCAGAAATCAGGACCAATATAGATGACCTTATCTCCAAAAGCTTTCTTTAAGGATGCTGCTTTTGTTGAAATAACAGTATGTATGCCTCCAACTTTATTACAAACTTCCCAACTAACTTCAAAAATGAAATTTGGTTTTGTTTTTATCTCAGCCATAAGTCGTCTTCTTAAAAATTATCCATAAAAAAATAAATACAATTTTGTTGAAATTAGATCTCTTTCAGGCCTGTTAAAAACAGCTTTTTTTTGTTTTTTTAAATGATCTTATGTGGCTTGTATTTAATAAATGAGTTACTATACTCGTAAAACTCAGGCCGGCCTTCAGCTAATCTTCATTTAGTAATTAGATGTTGATCTTATTATTGGGGTATCACTCTCATTCAGGCAAATTTTGAAATCACTTAGTATATTCATATAGTTGATAAATGCCTCGTATGGTGATTCATATGGATTGAGATGAGTATGGCTATTTGCAGCAGGATTTGTACACATAAAATAGAAGTGATCTGATGCTTGCAAAAATCGCCAATCTTTTTTCAGGCGTTCATCGTTTGTTTTTAAAATAGCCTCATGTAATTCATACAGTTTATTATAGGCCTCGTTTTGAATGTGGTTGCCCAACCAGGGTGACAGATCTTGTTTATCATTAACGCAGGCAATAGGGATCGGAATATGCACTTCTGAAACAGCCACATAATTTTCTACAACTTCGGATACTTTATTAAATTGGAATCCTGTGTCTCGTATAATAGATTCAGGTAAGTGTCTTAAAAATTCAAATATTCCCGTTTCTTTAAGATGATGCTCACCGAAGGTTTCGTAGTCAATGAAAATATTTACGATTTGTTCTTTATCATCAAGCTTGTTGAGATTGTCAACAAACTTTTCGGTAGTTAATCCGCCATTAAACGTGAATCGTAATGCAATATCATCACTGAGTTTAAAATTCCTCATCAGGACTTTAAGTCCAGGGCTGATAGGATTGCTATACAGATAGTTTGGGCTTTTCCATCCCAAAATATGTTGGGCACCTTCAACTAAAATCCCTTTGAAGCCAAGTTCTGCTATTGTTTCGCCTATACTATCTGAATAAATGAGTGCTGTGTTTTTGAAAACCAAAGGGTTTTGTCCAAAAAGGTTTTCTATGCGCTGAGCGTGTGACTTAATTTGTTTTGAGAATTCAGCTTTATTTTTGAGTGAAACCAAAGAGTGTGAATCGGTTTCTGCTAAGAATTCAACGTAACCAGTAGTTGCCAGCTTTTGGAAGCTTTCAATGACTTCGGGGGTATAGGTTTCGAATTGATCTAGTGCTAAGCCGGAGATTGAAAAGGATAGTTTAAATTTCCCTTTCTGTGACAGTAACAAATCGTATAAAATTGCATTGGCTGGTAAATAACATGTATCTGCAAGCTTTCTTATGATGCTTTCGTTGGTGTAATCGTCGTAATAGTAATGCTCATTACCAATATCAAAAAAACGATATTGTCTTAGTCTTAGTGCTTGGTGAACCTGGAAACATAAACAGAGAGCTTTCATATTTTTTCGTGTTTACTTGTTTGTGTTTTTTTTTAAAATAAGCAGTTTTTATTCTGTGATCAGGATGCCCCTGATGGCTTTTTTATAGACATCATAAACATTAAGTGCTGAATTTTCCCATTTCAAATCGTTCACTTCAGTTCGCCCGCACTCCTTAAACATTTCGGGAAGTGTATCGTAGGTTACAATGCCATAAATGGCATCGGCTATAGCATCAATATCCCAGTAGTCAAATTTGGCTGCATAGTTAAGTACTTCCGAAACGCCTGATTGTTTGGATATGATGGCAGGCACGTTGGACTGTATGGCTTCTAAAGCTGAAATACCAAAAGGTTCCGATACCGAAGGCATCACATAAACATCACTTATGTGAAACATATTAAACACATCTTTCCCTCTCAAAAATCCAGTGAAATGGAATTTATCCGCGATACCTAGTTGTGCCACGCGATCAATCATTTTCTCAAGCATATCGCCACTTCCTGCCATTACGAATCTAACATTGTCGGTCTTTTGTAAAACCTTATAGGCCGCCTGTACAAAATATTCAGGTCCTTTTTGAAATGTAATGCGCCCCAGGAAAGTCACAATTTTTTCTTTAACACCTTTATTGATTCCTTTTTTTTCTTTCAGGCTAAGGGTGTCTACGGCATTATAGACGGTGGTGACTTTATTAGGGTTTTGCCCATATTTATCAATTACAATTTGTCGGGTACGATTGCTAACCGTAATAATTTGATCGGCTGCATCCATACCTATTTTCTCTATGTAAAAGACTTTAGTATTCACATCTTCGCCACTGCGGTCGAATTCGGTTGCATGCACATGAATGACCAATGGTTTACCTGAAACCTCTTTAGCTGCTATGCCTGCCGGATAGGCTAACCAGTCGTGGGCGTGAATCACATCATGCTCATTCTCGAGACTGATAGCAGAAGCGACATAGGCATATTTGTAAATTTCTTCGATGAGGTTTTCACCATAAGTACCTGTAAAGTCAATTTTACCTTCTGAATTGGCATTTAGGAAACGTCTTTTTTCAGTAAGTTCTTTACTCATGAAAGTATATCGCTCTTCGGGGTCATTGTATGGAATTAGGCTGGCACTAACTTCGAGATATTTGTGTTTTTGTTGAAATTCTTCAATCTGTTCCTGAACTTGAGTCACTTTGGTATTATTGGCTCCCAACAAATTTACAGTATTATGATCTTCGTCGCCATGTGCTTTGGGTACGACAAACACAATATCAATATCCTTAATTTTGGACATACCTTTTGTAAGACCAAAGCAAGCTGTGCCCAAACCACCGGAGATATGGGGTGGAAACTCCCATCCAAACATTAATACTTTCATAATGATAGTTTAGTTTAAACTATTGTGTGTATAGGTAGGAAAGTAATATTCTAAATATTAGATAATAGTTCGTTCGTATGTATATTGAATTATTTTTTTTGAAAAATTATATCTCAAAATATGGATCAAGATAATGCTCAAATTATTTTACTCAGCTATAGAATGAAGCTCTTTGTCCATTCTATAATCTTGTCGAGTTATAAAGTTATTGAAAAATAATTAGAAGAAATAACTTAATGTTGACAATGCTCTAGTTATGATGTAATTATGGGGGTGTGCTTTGTTTTTCTGATTATTTATTTAAAGGATTATTAAACTTTATGAAAGTTTTATGTCTGAATTAATATGTGCTATATATTGCATTTATTGAATGGGAGGGTTTTTCTGAAAATACATTTTTAAATTAGTTAGTTGTCATAATTTAAACCCAAAAATATTTCATGCTTCCCATCATTTTTGGACTGTCAGCGGACTGTATATTTTAGTTAGGTATTTTAAGACATGAACAACTTGAAATAGAGTCTACTTATTCACACTCGAATAAACTCCTTAGCCATGTTAAGTAATTTTGAAAGAAACAGTTGTCACGCTTGAGCGTATGTTTAATGTTGAGATAATTGCACGTTCTATTTACGCTGGTTTAGAGTGTGGTTTATTCCTTGAGAAATATCCAAATATGGATATGATTTCGTTCGGACCAACCTTACGTGATGTTCACTCACCAGACGAGAGAATTAATATTGAAACAGTAGATAAATTCTGGAAGCACCTATTAGACATTTTAGTTAATGTGCCTTCGAATTAGAGCTTATTTCTAAAATAATTTCGAAAAGCGATTCCTAAGGGGACCGCTTTTTTTGTGCCCATTTGTTTGAATTCGATGCTTTGTTGATGAAGACTTGTTGATTTTATTAAAGAAAAAAATCTTGATTGAATTATTCTTTTATCACATAAAGTCCTAACTTGTAGGGTGTAAAGATTTTTGAATTTTGAAACCCAAATCCAAACCTAGTCGAAATTGACAAAATGAATCTACAAATCGAGAAATTAAATTTAATTGAATGGCTTGTAAAACAAAGTGATTCAAATGTAATTGAAAGCCTTAAAAAGATTAAGAATGAGCATGCTAATTCTTACAATGAAGAAAGATTTTTGACCCCTGAAGAGAAATGTCTTCTTTACAGGTTGCAATCTTTAGAAGGAAGAAGTCCTAAAGAACAAGATGAGTGCCGTAAGTTTTACGAGCAATATCTATAGGACACAAAAAACGACTGATCATTTGATCAGTCGTTTTTTTGTATATCAATTTAAAGAGAATTAATTCTCTATATTTTTACACCATTATTGTGTAGAATAGTTTTAACCTCACTACCCAGTTCAGTATAGATTAGACTTACCTGTGCATTCACTTTTTCATTATCGATATCAAGTAGTCCTAAAAGCACATAGGCCGATCGTGCATCGTTTAAATCTTCACCAATCAGTTGCAATAGAATTTTAGTTCCTGATAAGGGTTCTTTATTTGAAATAACCGAAAGGTTAACAAAAAACTGAGAAGCCGTACGAATGATGTTGGCATCTTCCTCTACCTGGATAAAAGGAAAAAGACCCATAATGGATTTTGCACTCTTCTTTCGAATATTAGCACTAAGAGCAGTCAGCATCTTTGTACGCTCTGTAGCCGAAGAGTTAGCCATAAGGAACTCATACATCTCAAAAACAGTGAGTATCATGTTTTTATTCTGCGATTGCCCGTAAAGCAAGAAGGTTCTGAAGCACATTACCTGTAACTCAGACTTGTTTAAGTCATTCCATTTCTCTTTTTGTAGGGCTATTTTATCGAGATAGCTATAGTCTTGTATCTGTTCTGACATATTGAATATATTATAATATGGCACAAAGATATAAAAAGCCTTGAAAGCACCTGTTCGCTTAGGCTCTGAAAATCAGTGTTAGTGTAATTTATGCCTCTATTTAAAATCGATTTGGACTTCTTTTTACATTGCATATAGAACATATTTATTACATTTGTTACCGCGAGAAACAAGCCCAGGTGGCGAAATTGGTAGACGCGCCAGCTTGAGGGGCTGGTGGCCTTTTGGTTGTTCGGGTTCGAGTCCCGATCTGGGCACATAAAAAAAGCTTTACAAATCGATGATTTGTGAAGCTTTTTCTATTGCAGGGGAACGGGTAGGGGAACGCTAGCATATTATTAAAATTCAAACCTCTTGTTACTGGATGGTCTCAAAAGCAAGCTTTTTTATCTTTTTTAAAGAATCCTTATAAGCAATTTAAAAATCTCCTTCATATTGAATTACCAGTTGTTCAAGCTCAGCATTTCTCATGCTAATATCCCTTATCTAATATTTAACTGAATATAACTTAGCTTTTTAAGTTCCGAAATCTGATTTTCTAATTCATCACATGTCGGTTTATTAGTTATGGGGTCTTTTTTTAATTAGTCTCTAACTTGTTTATAGCATCCATATTGATGTTGTTTTTTTTATGTTTCTCAAAAGGTAATTTAACTTTAACCAAAGCCCCTTTAGTCTCCATATTTTTCACACTAATCTCACCCGAATGTGCTTTCACAATTAAATTTGAAAGTGCCAAGCCCATACCTTCATTTTGATCTATATGCTTTTCTCCTGGTGAAAACAATTCAAACAAATTATGCAATGCCCTTTTTGAAAAGCCATTCCCTTCATCTACAATTTCAATTGTATCATAACTTGATGAAGTTATGAGAATTGTACCATTCTTCGGGCTATATTTTATGGCATTGGCAATAATATTCTTAAAACAGATTAACATTAAGTCTCCATCTATCAAGAAACAGCTATTTGTGGATATGTCATTCTGAATTTTAATATTGTTTTTCTTTGTTTGTTCCGAAAATGAAAGAATCAACGAATCAAGCATTGGTTTAATAAAAGCTTTGTTAAAGCTTAATTTGTGTCGACCCAATTTTAAAGAAGTAACCATAACAGCATTATTGGAGAATTGATGAAGACGATTTGCCGACTCTTCTAAAGATTCAACGAACAACAATAGTTCATCTGAATCAACACTATTTCTCAAAATATTTGTAAATCCTAATATCCCATTCAATGGCGTCATAATCTCATGACTAATTATCTGTAAGAAATCACTTTTTGCTTTATCCAATTCCAATAAACTCTCATTCTTTTTCTCAATTTCCTTTTTTGCCTCCACTAGCAAGCTTATATCCCAGTTTGTTCCAAGCATACGAATAGGCTCCCCCTTGTTGTTACGTTGAACCAAGCCAAAGGCTTTTAAATAATGAACCGAATTATCCGGCCAAAGAACTCGAAACTCCGTATGATACTCTTTTCCGCCCAACAGTGCCATTTTAAATTCCTCCTCGGCGCATTCCTTATCCTCAGGATGAAGACCTGACTCCCAAGCCTCATAAACACCAGAAAAAGTATCCGACGTGATACCATAAAGAGAATACATAGCTTCGTCCCATACCAATTTGTTTTTGACAACATCTAAATCCCAAATACCAATATTTGCAGTTTGGGTTGCCAACTGAAGACGATCAGATATTTGACGGATGATACTGTCTCAGATTTTGTGTAAAGATTATAATTAATAAAATTTATCATCTTTA
>CAXBPC010000018.1:0-84427 GCA_963977525.1 uncultured Marinifilaceae bacterium | reverse complement strand
TATCAACTTTTTACTGCTTTTGTCATCTAATGTACTTTTTCAGTGGCCTCCATTTTTGACAAACTCTTTTTTTTTACGATTAAAATTGATCAATTATAAGCGCCATTCATTGGTTTTAAAAGCACCTCGGGCGTGAAGTATCCATTGACTTTCTTCCAAAGGATTGACTCCCTTAAACTCTCTTTCTTTACCTTCTCCTTCGGGGCAATTCTGATAGCCAGAAAAACCAAACTTAACTTTCCCTTTTCCTCCCGTAAGAGAACTTAAGCGGATATTAAAATCCATGGAAGTTGCTGCTGGAACTTCGCCTTCCAAATGAAATTTTCCATCGTCGAATTCAGGATCGGCAAATATTGCTCGCATTTGATTCAATTCCCCTGCAATTTTTCCAAGAAATTCTTCTGGAGCCGATATTCTGAAGTTCAAAACGGGTTCTAATAAGTTCGTATTTGATTCTTTCAAACCCTTCATTAGTCCCATTGGAGTCGCTATCATAAAATCACCTGGACGCGAATGCATCTCATGATCTTCTCCCTCTATGAGTGTTATTTTAATATCGGTTACTTCCCAGCCTTGTATGCCTTGTTCCAGTGCTTTAGGTATAGTCCGTTTTACTTCGTTCTGATATTTTTGCATCACATCGTTTACGCCAACTTTCGATTCATAAACTACGCCGCTACCTCTTTTGCCGGGTTCAATTTTGAATCGCAAAACTGCCCAGCATGGTTTAGGCATGGTATATCGAATATAGCCTTCAACTTCTTTGGCTGGTGTTTCTTTATACACAACCTTAGGTTCATCGAAATTAACTTCTATACCAAATCGACTATGAAGGAGCATTTCAAGAATCTCCATTTGGATGGTTCCCATAATATGAAGATTCATTTCCCGATCTTCTTTAAACCATTCAAATTGTAATAAAGGATCTTCGCTTGAAAGCATTTGTAAAGCCTCGGCTAGCTTGGCGTAATCCGCTTCGCTTTTTGATTTTACACCAACAGTTAGTAGCGGGATTTGTAATGTTGTCTTTTCAGGAATACCATCTTTACTTCCGAGTATGTCGCCTACTTGAACTTCGGGCATTCCACTAATAAGACCAATATCTCCTGCTTGCAGTACGCCTAAGTCGACGTGTTTATTAGTATATATTTTTCTGATCTGTGCTACTTTCTCATCTCTATTAGCAACTACATTCCGTATGCTATCTCTATTTTTTAGACTTCCGCCGAACATACGGATATGGGCTAAACGTCCTAAAGTTTTATCATGTTCAATTTTAAAAACTAAGGCAGATGTCTCGCTGTCTGTTTCTATTTTTGCCTCGGGAAGATAATTCACAATTGCGTCGAGTACTTCAGTCATTCCTGAGCCATTTTTAGCTACTCCCAATAATACAGGGTTTATTTCTGATTGTTTGCACAAGTGCTGAGCTTTAGAAATGCAAAAGGAAGCTTCTAGTTCTTCACCTTCTAAATATTTCTCAAGGACTTCTTCGTCAGTATTAGCCAAAACTTCCAAGGATAGTTCTTTCAAGTCTTCTCCTAATTCATTGCTTTCGCTTTGCCATAAATCATAAACTGAAGCTTCATTGCTACCTTCGTCTATGCAAGATTGAAGTGCAAAGACAGGAGCTTTAAGTTCCTTTTGTAAATCATTAAATACTTGAAGGACATCGGCTCCTGATCGATCAATTTTATTGATAAAAATGAGAACAGGAATATTTTTTTCGCGAAGAGCCTCGTATAAAGTATGCGTATGTGCTTGTACACCTTCTGCTGCTGAAACAACGAGAATGGCTGCATCTAATACACGAAGAACACGTTCTACTTCGGCTGAAAAATCGATATGACCTGGTGTATCAATCAAATTGATTTGCGTGTCTTTCCACATAAATGATGTGCAAGCAGAGTGTACCGAAATGCCACGTTATTTCTCAACCTCTAGAAAATCGGTTATGGCACTTCCCGAGTCTACACTTCCCATTTTTCGAGTAGCTCCACCCAAATAAAGTAGATTCTCGGTTATGCTTGTTTTACCAGCATCGACATGGGCTAGTACAGCTATATTGCGTATGTTTTGCATGTTTTCAAAAATAGATTCTGAAATAAATTCAGGTCATGAATATAGGGAAGTATAGTGGAGGATAAAAAATATTAACAAATTGATTTAAGCTAAACCAAGCTTTCTCTAACAGATTAAATTGAGCGTTATTATTGGATAAAAAGACTAGTCTTGTGTTAGGGATTGAAGTGTAAACCCCGCAGCGAAAATCGCGAAAATATGACTTGTATGGATGATTCTGAATTCGAGACTTGTAAGTTAAAAATGCAGATGAGAAAGAGCGAGGAGTTGAAAGGGAAAGCCCGCCGCTTATTGCTCCGTTTAAGGGGCTATAAGTGAACACCCAAAAGCAAAATGTGAAGAAGTGCAATAAAAAAAATGAAATGCTTATATTTGTCCTTCAAAATAAAATAGGATTATGAAATTTATATTAATTGCAATAGGAATCTATTTCCTTATCAAATATTTATTTAGAGCTTTCTTTCCTGTTATAGTTAAGAAAACTTTCGAAAAAATGCAGCAAAAGCAAAATCAGCAGCAGCAACAATATCAGGAAAAACCAGAAGGTGGAGTAACTCTTGAAAAGAAAACGACAAGTAAAGACCCAAACAACACAAAAGATGTGGGTGATTATGTCGATTTCGAAGAAGTTGACGAATAAACAATTAACAGGACAAATGACTTGTTACTTTTAAGTTGAACGGCTACTTTTGTTATCCAATTTCAGAAAAAATAAAATCTAAATATAAAACTATGGCTCAGGAAGATGTTTTCAAAAAACTGGTAGCTCATTGTAAAGAATACGGATTCGTATTTCAATCATCAGAAATTTATGATGGTTTGTCTGCGGTTTACGATTATGCGCAATTGGGTGTTGAATTAAAGAACAACATTAAAAAATATTGGTGGGATTCAATGGTGAAACTACACGAAAATGTAGTGGGTATTGATTCTGCTATTTTTATGCACCCTACTATTTGGAAAGCTTCGGGCCACGTTGATGCTTTTAGTGATCCTTTGATTGATAACAAGGACTCGAAGAAGCGTTACAGAGCTGATGTTTTGATTGAAGACTTGATGGCTAAGTTTGAAGCTAAAATGGATAAGGAAGTCGCTAAGGCTAAGAAAAAGTTTGGCGAGACTTTCGATGAGACTCAATTCCGTGCGACTAACCCTCGTGTGTTGGCTAACAAAGAAAAGATGGATGCAGTGCATACTCGTTTCGTTGAGGCTTTAGAAAAAAATGACTTGGATGAGTTGAAGCAAATCATTATCGATAATGAAATTGCTTGTCCTGTTTCGGGAACTAAAAATTGGACTGATGTTCGTCAGTTTAATTTGATGTTCTCTACGGATATGGGTGCTACTGCTGATGGATCAAGCAAAATTTATCTTCGTCCGGAAACGGCTCAGGGTATTTTTGTGAATTACCTGAATGTGCAGAAAACAGGCCGTATGAAAATTCCTTTCGGAATTGCTCAAATTGGTAAGGCATTCCGTAACGAGATTGTTGCTCGTCAGTTTATCTTCCGTATGCGTGAGTTTGAACAAATGGAACTTCAATTTTTTGTTCGCCCAGGTGAGGAGATGAAATGGTTCGACGCATGGAAAGAAACACGTATGAGCTGGCACAGAGCACTTGGTTTCTCAGAAGATAAATACCGTTTTCATGATCACGATAAGTTGGCTCACTATGCCAACGCTGCAACAGATATTGAATATAAGTTCCCATTCGGATTTAAAGAGGTTGAAGGAATTCACTCTCGTACCGATTTTGACTTGAAACAACACCAGGAATTTTCTGGTAAAAAAATTCAATATTTCGATCCTGAGTTAAATGCGAGCTATACACCCTATGTTGTAGAAACCTCAATTGGTGTAGACCGTATGTTTCTTGAGATTATGTCGGAAGCTTACAATGAAGAAAAAATTGAAAAAGAAGATGGTAAGGTTGACGAACGTATTGTTCTGAAATTGCCACCAGCATTGGCGCCAGTTAAATTGTGTGTAATGCCATTGGTTAAAAAAGATGGTTTACCTGATAAAGCTCGTGAGATAATAAAAGAATTGAAATTTGACTTTAATTGCCAATACGACGAGAAAGATTCTATTGGTAAGCGTTACCGTCGTCAGGATGCTATTGGAACACCTTTCTGTGTAACTCTTGATCACCAATCGTTAGAAGATAACACCGTAACAATTCGTCACCGTGATACGATGGCTCAGGAGCGTGTTGAGATTGCGAAACTATATGATATTATTGAGTCAGAAGTAAGCATGAAAAAGTTATTCAAAAAGCTGAAATAGTCTTTACTAGCTTAAATATATTGAGAGGCATCCATTGGGTGCCTCTTTTTTTGCTTTGTGTATTCTACCAGATTGGTCACTGAATCCTCGAGTAGGTGAGGGATGCATCCTATTTAATGAGGAATTAGAATATAATGAAAACTATTTCTCTTAGTATAATGTTTATAGAATAATGAGAGTCAGAGAAGTATCTGCATGGCCTGATTTCTCTGACTTTTTTTTCTTAAAAAAAGCTGTGTTTTGTTTTGCAAGAATGAAACATTTCCATACATTTGCATCGCATTCAAAAGCAATGCCCAGATGGCGGAATTGGTAGACGCGCTGGTCTCAAACACCAGTGAGGCAACTCGTGCCGGTTCGATCCCGGCTCTGGGTACCGCGAAAATCCTCTTGAGAAATCAAGAGGATTTTTTTTATGCCTTAATTTTGGTTTGAGATATAAGTTACATCAACGAAATTGAGCTTTTGTTGTGGTGAGTTATTTAACATCATCTATCTCAATTTCATTTTGTAGGTAGTTACTAATTCCTACCAGCCATTATTCCGCCATCAACATCCCATATGGCACCTGTAACCCAAGAGCTTTTATCGCTTAGTAAAAAATGAATGGAATTGGCTATATCAATAGGTCTTCCTACTCTTCCAATTGGATGGAAATCGTTAAACCCTTGCAATGTTTCTTCTATTTTATCGGGCTCTATAAAAGAACCGTAAATTGGTGTTACCACCACAGCAGGGGAAACAGCATTTACTCGAATATTATATTCTGCTAGCTCCATAGCCAAATGTTGTGTAAAGGAATGTAAGCCTGCTTTAGCCATCGAATAGGCCGATGATGGTGTTGCTTTAATGGCTTGCTTGGCCCACATCGACCCGATGTTTACTATAGAACCACCTCCATTATTCTTGAGAATATTGGCTGCTGATTGGGTAATCAAGAAAAAGGCCTTGTTAAAATCGTGATAAATATCGTAATCTTCCTCGGTATGCTCCAAAAAGGATTTGGGACTAAAATATCCTGCTGCATTAAGCAAGTAGTGCAGGTTTGGCATTTGTGTTGCCATACTTTTAGCAAACGTTTTTACGGCGTCTAAATCGGATAAATCCAGTGCCACGCTTTTTACCGTTCCTAAAGCTGATAACTCCTTTTCAGTTTGGTCTAAATTCTTATTCGGACGTGCTAGAATAATTACTTCGACTCCATCTCTCAATAATAATTCGGCTGTGGCTTTTCCCATCCCGGTTGTACCACCTACTATAAGTGCTTGTTTGCTCATTTGTATAATTTTAAAAATTCTTATCTAATACAAATTTCGACAGAAAAGCTTACATAAAATGGTAAATAAAGGGCAAGTACTGGCAAATTACAGCAAAATGGTATTCTGAAAATCTTTAGGTGTTAAACCGGTCGACTTCTTAAAGTATTTGGTAAAATAAGTTGGATCTTCGAAACCCAGAGAATAGGCAATCTCTTTAATGGCTATCTTCTGATTGGCAAGCATACGCTTTGCTTCCAACACTTTTCTCTGCTTAATGATACTTGCAGGCGTACCCATTAAGTATTTTTTGCAGGAAGAACTCAGCTTTTTGGGATTGGTAAACAATTCGGTTGCATACTTTTCAATACCCCAAAACTCTTTGATATTCCTCGTCACCAAATTACTAAAGCGAACCGCCAAGGCATAATCCAGATCGTTCTCATATTCTACATTTCCTTTCTTGCTATTCGCCCTTTCTGCATCGAGCAAGATGGTTTGAAACAAAGAAAACACCTGCTCTTTGTACAGGTACTCTTTTGTTTTCATTTCAGCCTCAATAAATGAAGAAATAGCTTTCAACTTTTCAGCTTCAGCCTCTCCAAGTTTTACAAAACAATCACCAATTTCATTGAATATGGAGATATGAAACCTATCCATTAATTTGGGATTGAATCGCTCAATAAAGAAATCGTTGAAATGGTACAGATAACCTTCGTTTACTGAATCGGAACAAAAGTAATGTATCTGGTTTTTATTGATGAAAAAAAAGGAATTTGCCGGATGATCTATAACATTATAGTCTACGTAATGTCTGCCCGCCTTTTTAAACCATATTAGCTGGTAAAAGCTATGGCGATGCGGTTTAGATGCCCTGACCTGATTTCTTTCGAAATAGGCTCCTACATCATTTATTTCAAAATGAAGTTTGGAGTAATCGTCCTTATGAAGGTGGTATTTTTCAATTTTTCCCAAGGCAAAGCTTTTTATCAAACTGTATGTAAGATAACAGATTAAATCAAGAATGAGAAGAGCTGCCCTACAACCCAAGAATTTATCAATGAATCTGCTATTATTTTTTACATAGTTACCTGCTTGGCTTTTAAGGTTAATCTATTATTATTATTATTATTTCAGATATTTTATTCCATCATAGAAGAATATTATCGAAAAAGTAAACAATACAATGCCAAGAGCTCTCATGATAAAAATGTATGCTCTTTGTCCGATAAAAACTTTAGTACGGGCAACTATAATTGCAATGGTAACTTTTGAACCTATAAGGAACACATAAAATGAAGAAAAAAACAATACAGCCATTAGTGGGCTTATGTCGAAGGCTTTAAATGCATATGGCATTCCAACTGTAGACCAAAACAAGTAAGGATGCGGGTTTAAAAAATTTGCAATAATGCCTTTCTTCAATGACCTTGATTTAGAATCTGATATATCGATATTTAGTCCTCTTGATTTAATAGATTCAAATCCAAGATAAGCCACAAAAATTCCACCTACAAAAGAAATAACTGCCAGGATGGTATCAAATTGCGATAATTTGCTAAAAATAAAAAGGGTAATAAGGAGTATTGGTAAATCAGTGATTAGTGGTGAAATTGCAATCTTAATGCCTTCAGTTTTATCGTGCTTTATTGTTTGGGTGATAACAAGGGTTAATAATGGGCCTGGTGAAATTCCAGCAGACAAGCCTAGTAATGATCCTATAACTAAAAAATGCAATATGTTTTCACTCAGCATAATCAATTAATGTTCGTAAATTTTCAGTCTGCAGGTAACGATCATGCTGGTGTTTATCATTTGTGCTAAACATTCAATCCCGACCCATTAGGACCAACGCCCATGACAATTTATCTTTTATTACCAACTGTTTTTACTACAACTCATTCAGATACAATTCAAGTAGAGGCTAGCTCGTCTTAATATTTATTATCAGTGAATTGTACTTGTATAAGATATCTCTTGATAAATTTTGTTTGCACTACTATGATTTCCTTGAAGATTTTCACCCCTAATCCAAAGATAGAAAAATCCCCATCAACTTTAAACGGTAGTTGCCTACTGTTTAAAGTTGATGGGGAAATTATCAGGTCGTGTGATGACCCATAACTTAAAAAGAAGCCGAAGCTAGTTTATTTAGTATAAATCTGATTTTCTTGCTCTGCAACACGAATAAAAGTAGTACGCTTAGTGAGCTCTTTTATGGTAGCAGCACCTACATAAGTGCAAGTGCTTCGAATTCCACCCAGTATATCAAGAATCGTATTTTCAACCTTTCCTCTGTAGGGTACTTTTACTGTTTTGCCTTCACTAGCACGGTAATTGGCAACCCCACCTACATGCTTGTCCATGGCGGTAGATGAACTCATCCCATAAAACTGTCGAAACAATTTGCCGTCCTCTTCAATGGTTTCACCACCACTTTCATCGTGGCCAGCAAGCATACCTCCCAGCATCACATAATCGGCTCCAGCACCAAAGGCTTTGGATACATCACCCGGAGTAGAACAACCGCCATCACTAATTATTTGGCCTCCTAAACCATGAGCCGCATCGGCACATTCGATGATGGCAGAAAGTTGAGGATATCCAACTCCTGTTTTCACACGAGTGGTACAAACAGAACCTGGACCAATTCCTACTTTAATAATATCGGCTCCAGCCAAAAGAAGCTCCTCAACCATTTCCCCAGTTACCACATTTCCTGCAATAATGGTTTTGTCGGGAAACTGTTTGCGTGCATCACTTACAAAGTGGACAAAATGCTCGGAGTAGCCATTTGCAACGTCGATACATAAAAACTTAAGCTTTTTATTTTGGCTAAATATTTCCTCTAATTTATCAGTGTCATTGGGTCCTGTACCTGTGCTTACAGCAATGTATTCCTCAATGCCCTGTGGTGCAGATTTTAGAAATGCATTCCACTCAGCCACTGTATAATGCTTATGTATAGCTGAGAACATTTTCTTTTCAGAAAGAGCCAAAGCCATTTCAAAGGTTCCTACTGTATCCATGTTGGCAGCCATAATTGGGATGCCACTCCAAGTAGATTTGCTATTCATAAACGTGTAACTACGCTCCAAACTTACCATTGATCTACTTTTAAGGGTAGATCTTTTGGGTCTGAACATAACGTCTTTGAACCCAAGTTTTATTTCATATTCTATTCTCATAAGATGTATTTTAAAGTTTCTGTAAATCTATTTAATTTTATCAAATTAATGTTCAGAAGAGTCCTCTTTTACTCCGATTGTGAGATGATTACCTCTAGTCAATCAACAAAGCCTGAAACTATCGTCCTGCGTCAATATTTCTCAATCTCTAATGCGAAATCCAATGTGTTCAAAGGTCTTGCTAGGTTTTTAGGGCTCCCGACAGCTTTCGGGATTAAAGAGTTGCCTTATCTACCGACCGAAGTGAGTAATGCACCAAGTAAGCAAGCCGCATAAATTTGTTTATATTTTTCACAACCCTCATTTTTAAATCTCGAACTCCTTTAAAAATAGAATAAGTGAGTCATTTTAATTGGCTTGCTGGTGTTTATTAATTGTACTAAACTTTCAAACGACACATCATTCCCCATAAAGTAGCAATTCAGGTAACGGTTACGTCAACCCAACGTTCATGTTGGGCAGTTCCTGCCACACGAACGCTTAGTTGTTGTGGGTAGTTTTACCTTTTAGTTCAATCTGAAATTAATTGGAATCGTAAATGAAACCTTTGAAGGCAAATTGTGGGCTTTACCAGGAATCCAATTAGGCATGCTATTTACTACACGAAGAGCTTCATCTATCAACAAAGGATGTGCGTATTCAACAATCCAAGATTTTTCAATCTCTCCTTGGAATCCAATTATAAATTTCACTAATACTCTTCCTTGAATACCTTTTTTTTGAGCTTTTAAAGGATAAATTACATGAGTCGCAATAAAGTCCTTCAAAGCCGAATCTCCTCCTACAAATTCTGCTAAAATTATTTTTCCAATCTTACCTTCAACAATACTGCCATCTTCATTCCAGCACTCAATTTCCTTGAGCCTATTTTTTTTATATATTTCTCTTGAACTTATTTTTCCATTTTTGTGATACCATTTCCATACTCCATTATACTTATTATTAAAAAATTCCCCTTCCTTCTTCTTTGTTCCATCTTCATAATAAAATTCAAATAAGCCATTCTTTTTTTTCAACTTTTTTGATTTATATGTACCAGCCATTTGAATCTGATCACTAACATAGTAATCACATACAGTCCACGTTTCTTTATTATTTTTGAAAATCTTTCTGTAATAGTTTGCTTTTTCTTTACATACTTCTTTCCAGTTGCTATCAAAATGTTTAATAATAGTGTCTTGAGCATTAGCTGGCTGTAAAAAACATATTAGGATTAATAATGTTATATATTTCATTTGTTTATTTTAAATTACCCATAACGGGCTTGCTAAGTTTCGTGGGCGATTAAAAGAGTTGTCTTATTCAAACCGCTAAAAAAGCAAGCCGAGTAAATTTGTTTATATTTTTCAGCAAACCAACTTAGTTGGCTTGCTGGTGTTTCTTAATTGTACTAAACTTTCAAACTGCTCATCAACGCCCATGAAATTTAACTTTTGTTGCCATTTCGTTGTTTTTCGAATGTCAAATTATTCAGTCACAGTTCGTTTGTTACTTTTCAGCATTCGAGTAAACTCAGTCATCATTTTGCTTGGTAATATTTTTTAATCCATTTGAATTATCAATACCATAGCTCTATAAATTCAATCTAAATATTATCAGATTGTGACTTCATACAAAACGATTCATATTTTTTATTTGCATATTGTCACAAAAGCAGTTGGCATCCACCATAAATTCACTCCGAATGCTACTGATACAATTTCAAATCCTTGAGCGGTTTTTTCATTTAGTAATCTTTCGACGTCATTTCTCAATCCGTCTGTTGACCACGTTGTACTAAGTTTAATTATTGAATGACTTTTCATTTCTATGAATTTTAAGATTCTATTTATAGATTATTATATGATGTGCGCTTCACAATGAATGGCAACGATTGTGTATGTGTACATACATTTACATTTCTTTTATATCTTCTAAAAGGTACACTTACACATTATAAATAGGGCTGTATATGTATCTCTTATTTCAAGAGCACCAAAAATAAGCATAAATCTCAGCAAACAGAATTTAATATTGCCTTAAAGGTTTATCAGAATTAATTTACAGTCAAAATATCATAGTGCATATCTGTATAAGATTGGCCTCCTGCAGTATCTTATTATGATATTAGTTCCTGGCAGGCTAAGACATCGGTTCACTAAAATTTCCTACTCCCAACCCGTCGAGAGTTCTTTGTCAATGGAAATCTATCCTTTCTACCTGTCGAGAACGTTTTGCCACGTGATTTTTCTCTTCCCCAATGGTCTAGAGCGTTTTGCCGCGTGGCATCTGTCAATATTTTTCGTTTTGAGCATTTTGCCAAGAGATTTTAACTCTCCCCGAGTAGAAAATACATTTTACCATTGGAATTCACCTCTTAACAGACAAAAAGTATTAAAACTACAACTTATATTCATCAGTTTCACTGGTTTCTGCTTCAACTTCTCTTTCAAAACTGGCAAGCATGTAAGAACAGTATTCCTTAATCTACTACTCATTTTCGTTTCACTGACTTGGAGATATGAAAATTGGAACGCTTAGTATATGGTCCGTTTCGTTGACTTTTGGCTTCCTAAGTTTGGGAGAGCTCCAAATCAACGGCGTTTGGCCTCTTTTGGTTTGGGAGAGCTCCAAATCAACGGCTTTTTGCCTTCTTTGAGTTGGGAGAGCTCCAAATCAACAGCAAATGACCCTTTTTTTTGAGAAAGGGCTCCGCGTCAACGCCGTTTGGTGTTTTAGAGGTGGAAAGGGCTCCGCGGCGTCGATTTCTCTGCTTATGAAAATAGCGGATGATTGCAGTCCTCGTTTCCTTGCTTTTAATAAAAAGGATTTGTCTCTATTTATTTTAAGCATATCATGCTTGGAAAATACCGACTATCAAATAAAAATTTATTTGTGATAATCTGCGTAATTTGTGGGCACTTAAGTATTAGTTTACCTCTCAAATCAAGCCTATTTATGTTCCTTTAAAAGCATGCAATTCTTTAGCACAAGCTTTCTGCTTTTTTTGTACTTTAGTCGCTGAATTGAAATTGAAAATTATTAATCATGAATTATGAATTGATTCACTCATAATTTATAACTCCTAATTCATAATTCTATATGAGTTTTAAGTCGATATTTAAATCTGCAATACCATACCTGGCTTCAATAATCATCTTCCTAATAATAGGATTTATCTACTTTCAGCCCGTACTAGAAGGCAAGCAGTTGCGCAAAGGCGACTCGATGAATGCTTGGGGAGGTAAAAAAGAGATTATCGATTACCGAAAAGCTACTGGAGAAGATCCACTTTGGACCAACTCCATGTTTGGTGGCATGCCGGCTTATCAAATCAATGTCGACTATCAGGCTAAGGATATGTATTTCTTTAAGCAACTTATGGAGCTGCACACGCCCGATCCAGTACGTTACCTCTTTCTTTATCTTATCGGATTTTATATTCTAATGCTTTCGCTACGAGTTAACCCGTGGCTCGCCATTGCAGGGGCGTTGGCCTATGCATTATCAACTTATTTTATCATTATTATAGGCGCAGGTCACCTCTGGAAAGTAAATGCGCTAGCCTTTATTCCACCTGCTTTGGGTGGTATTCTCATGGTTTTTCGTGGGCGATACCTTTGGGGTGGTTTGTTGGCAACCTTCTTTCTTATTTTGGAACTTTATTCCAACCATGTTCAAATGACCTATTATTTTGCCATCATGGTTTTCTGTATCGTCATTTTCGAATTCTACCACCGATACAAAGCCAAAGAAATGAAACATTTCTTCAAGGCAATTGGGGTATTGCTAGCAGCATCGTTTATCGCTATTGGGGTGAACAATACCAACCTTTATAACTCGTACGAATACAGTAAATCGACCATTCGGGGTAAATCGGAGTTGACATTTGGTGATAAAAAAGATAAAACCGCTGGGCTCGATAAAGGATACGCAACCCAATGGTCATACGGTTTACAAGAGACATTGACTTTGCTTATTCCTAACGTAAAAGGAGGAGCAGGTTCGCCACAAGAGGCTGTTCAAATTGTGAAGTATGTGAGTAGCGGTCAAATTAAAAAAGTTGACGATTATTATAAGCTAGAGCAAGTTGATAACCATCACTATTGGGGTAATCAACCTTTTACCGCTGGTCCTGTTTATGTGGGAGCGCTAATGATGTTCCTATTTGTACTCGGTTTATTCATCGTTCCAGGACGACTGAAATGGGGCTTACTTACAGCTACCATTCTGTCTATAATGCTATCGTGGGGACACAACTTTGCAGGATTAACAAATTTCTTTTTGGATTACGTGCCGCTTTACAACAAGTTCCGTGTGGTCTCGTCTATACTTATTGTGGTAGAACTTTGTGTGCCACTACTGGCCATATTAGCTATCAAAAAAATTATCGAAGAACCAGAGATTTTAAAGCGTAAAATTGCTTTTAGCTCGTTCAAGTTGAATATTGGGATTATACCCTTAGCACTTACAGGTGGTTTAGCCTTACTTTTATATCTACTACCTAATTTAGGTCTCGATTTCTTGAGTAATATGGAAGCTAACTACTTCTCTCAAATTAAATCGGGTAACCCAGATGCGATAGGCTTAATATCTCAAATTCAAGCTGATTTGATAGATGCTCGAATCTCAATTTTTAGAGCAGACGCATTGCGTTCGGTAGCTTTTGTAGCTCTAGGTGCTGTTTTACTTTTCTTATACAATCGTAAAACGATTAACACTAAGGTGATGATTTTGGCCTTAATCGTATTGGTACTAGCTGACCTTTGGCCGGTAAACAAGCGCTATTTGAATAACGATGGCTTTGTTGCTAAAAAGGATATGAAATTGGCTTTTAATCCAACTCAAGCTGATTATGAAATTCTACAAATGGAATTGAAGGATCAGCCTGAACTGGAAACAAGATTGAAAAAGGCTGCTGCCGATTATAAAAAGGAAAACCGCAAGGCCAATCAATACGAAATGGTAGCTGCTCAATTGTGGGAATTGAATATGAATTCGAACTATCGTGTTTTAAATAAAACGGCAGGAACATTCCAGAATTCGAGTACCTCTTATTTCCATAAATCTATTGGAGGTTATCATGGCGCTAAACTTCGACGCATACAAGAACTTTACGATTTCCATATCGAGAAAGGAAACGCCAAAGTCCTAAATATGCTAAATGCACGTTATACCATTGTTCCTAAACAAGAGGGAGGCAATCAGGCTGTTTATAATGCTGATGCTTTAGGCTGTGTTTGGTTGGTTCCAAACTTTAAATTGGTTGACAATGCCAATGATGAGATTATGAGCCTAGAAGCTTTTGATCCTAAAAATGAGTTAATCCTTGATAAACGTTTTGCTAATCAGGTAAACGGTTTTGTAGGAACCGCCGACAGTTTGGCTAGCATCAAGATGACGCATTATGCACCTAATGGCATTCAATACGATTATCAATCAGCTAAGGAGCAATTAGCAGTTTTCTCTGAAATGTATTACCAACCGGGTTGGAATGCTTATGTCGATGGCAAGTTGAGCCCTCACTTTAGAGCAAACTATGTGTTACGAGCTATGCGATTGCCAGCAGGTAAGCTTAAAATAGAATTCAAATTCGAACCCAAAGCTTTCTTTGTCGGAGAGAAAATCTCTTTAGCAAGTATGCTTCTATTCTTTGCACTGGCATTGGGAGCTATAGCATGGACTCTAAAAACAAATAGAAAAGCCACTAGCGATGAGTAATAAACTCAGTAAGACACAGCAATTCATAGCTTTCATGCAGAAAATCGTTTTTCTGCATCTAGTCATCTTTGTCCTTCGTAATTTTTACTATTTCTTAGAGAAGTTGGTGAGGAAAGATCAACGAATTGCCTTGTTTTTCATGACTGAGAAATACTACTACGATAACTCGAAATACCTTTTTGAGCACATGCGTCAGAAGGATGATTTCAGAGCCATCCTTTTTACCGCAAACAAAACATTATACAAGGCTTTACAAGAAAAATTCCCTGGTGAAGTTCAATATGCTTGGTCGCTAAAAGGCTTCTTCCTTTTTCTTCGCACACGCAATGTGATTATATCTTATGGGATAAGTGCTGCGCCATTTTTTCCTTACTATCTGCACGAAAAATGTAAGCACGTTATCTATTTAGGGCATGGAATACCTATGAAAAAGATGGGTGTGCAAACTACGGCTTGGCAAAAGTATGGTAAGCGATATCAATTACAAAAATACAGCTTTATGGCTGCTTGTTCGCCACTTGAGCAAGTGATACACGGTGCAGGTTTCAATATCGATATGAATCATGTTTGGGTGAGTGGTTTACCTCGCAACGATTATTTAATGTCGGCACAGAAAGATGAAGCATTGATCGAGAAATACCCTTATCTGAATCAAAAAGTAATTCTTTATGCGCCAACTTGGCGAGAAGAAACGCAATCGGCAGAGTTTTTTCCTTTTCAGGATTTTGACTCTGAGCAATTGGACGCTTTCCTTGAAAAAGAACAAGCTTATATTTTGTTGAGAGGGCACAAAGAGGACATTAAGCGAGATGATGCTTTAAGTCGTTTCGATATCTCGAAAATGAAACGCGTTTTAAAAGCTGATCAAGATTTATTTCCTGATGTGTATGAGCTATTACCTTACGTTGATATTCTTGTAACGGATTATTCTTCCATTTGGATTGATTATTTGTTGCTCGATAGACCCATTGTTTTTATTCCATACGATTTGGAGGAGTACAAGAAAACAAAGGGTTTGTTCCTCAATTTTGAGAAGAATACGCCAGGGTATAAGGCAAATTCATATGAGGAATTCGAGACTCAGATTGAAACCTATCTGAACAATCCGAAAGAACATGCCGAATGGCGAAAAGACATTTGTGATATGTATCACACCCATCAGGATGGTAATAGCTCCGAGCGAGTTTATCAACTGATAAAAGAACTGAATCAATGAATCTCAACAAATACTCCAAGCCAGTAATTCTCCTCACTACCCTTTTAGGATGGATCTTTATTGTCCCTCTCACTTATCTTATTCCGAAAAAAAGAAATCGGATGGTACTTATGGGTGCGAAAGATGGCTTGTTTATCGATAATGTGAAATTTTTCTTCCTATATCTTTCCGAAAAGGAAACAAATCAGGATTTCTATTTACTTACTGCTAATAGAGATATCTATGAAACCCTTCGTTCAGAATATCCAAACATTCTGTATTACCCATCGGTAAAGGCTTATTGGATAATGCTTAGAAGCAAAGTCTTAGTGGTAGATAATTTCTCATGGATGGACAATTGTCGATTTCAATTGTTTTGGCGAGCCAAAATTATTCAGATTTGGCATGGAATAGGATTTAAAAAGATACAAAGAAGCAATAAATATTTCATTAAGGAAATCAACTCTTTATACCGACGATTTATTATGAATTTTGTTGGAAAATTGCCTAAATATCAAGCAGTAGTATCCACAGGAGAATTTTTCACAAGTGAATTTTTTCAACCAGCTTTTCTCACCGATCATTTCATTAATACAGGCTATCCAAGAAATGATGTGATTGTGAATTCAGAAAAGTACCAAAATGGATGCATAAATTCCGATGTCGCTACAATTAATAGGGTTGCTGAGATGCGTAAGAAAGGTATTAAATCGATCCTGTATGCACCAACTTTTCGCGATACAGGTGGCGATGGTATTTCTGATGGTATTCTTGAATTGGAGGCATTGAATCAGTTTGCTCTGGCAAATGATTTTGTTTTTGTTTTTAAGTTACATCCACTACTTAATTACAAGTCGATTAGTGATGATTTCGAACGAATTATTTGGTATGATAACGTAAAAGATATTTACCCTTTTCTTCCTGAAGTAGATGGAATGATTAGTGATTACTCTTCAATATACATGGATTATATATTATTGAATCGTCCTATCTTTTTTCTGTTATACGACCGTGAAAAGTATGAAACAAAAGATCGTGAACTTCACACTTTCTTTAATGACTTTCTTGTTGGTCTGGTTTCTACAAATCAGGATAAATTGGAGAAGGATCTTCTATATTGTTTTACCCAAAAAGATGATTTTAAAGAAGAGCGATCAAAGGTCATTGATAAATCGTATCAGAATATTGATGATAACAGTTCTCAAAGAATTTTTAAGTTTATTCATGAGCACTATTTTCGCAATAACTAATAAGTAAAATAATGAGAAGGGTTATTAGCGTGTTTGGAATGCTATCCTTTACGATGTTCTTGATTATAGAAAAGATGTTCGTTAGTAATCAGATGTTAAAAAACTCTATAAAATACACATGTTAGTATTTCATAGAGTTTCAATAATATGATGTTATATTTTCTTAGACTAGTCTGCTTTAAACTTTTCTAATATTTTAGACAGAAGAATAGAATCTTCGCTTGTTAATTTCCACGATGGCTGATCAGGGAATTTTATTTGCTTAACAAATTCAGCAATTTCATATCTAAGACCATCGCCATAAAATTTGTAGAAAAACTTCTTGTTTTTGGACATGTCTTCGAATCTAACTTCAAATTCTTCGGTTTTCCACCAAGGGGCTGGCACGTAGATATAACCTTCGGTACCTGCAATAACCATATTTCCCTCTGATTTTACGCCTAGTCCAGTTTGTGCTGTTGCAATGGCTTGTTTGTATAATAAAATTACCTTTGTGTAGGCATCAATACCATTATTCATATACGAAAAGAAGTTCACATCATCTGGCTCACCAAGTAATTTTAAAATTCCAATTAAAGGATAGGTCCCCAGTTCATATAGACTGCCACCATCAGAGTCGGGATTAAGCTCTCTTTTATTTCCTTTTTCGATTTTGGTAAAAGTTGCACTTACATCTTTTATGCTACCAATAATACCTGATTTGGCTACTTCGATAAGACGAACAAAACCAGGAGAAAATGCAGTTTTAATAGCTTCGATTAATATCAGCTTGTTTTGGCTTGCTATTTCGAATAGTTCTATCGTTTCGCTGCTTTTAAGCGTCATAGGTTTTTCGCACAAAACATGTTTTCCAGCTAACAAAGCCTGCTTTGCCAAAGTGTAATGCGAACCGTGAGGTGTTGCAATATATACAGCATCAACTCTTTCGATAAGTTTATTATAATCTTCGGTATAAAACCCAATTTCGTGTTTGTCGGCAAATTCTTTTGCTCCTTCCAAACTGCAAATGCCTGAAATGTGCACGCCACTTACAAATTTAGATTCAGGAACAAATCGATTGGCAATTCTGCCAGCACCAACCATCCCAATTTTAATAATTTTATTTTCTGCTCTAATTTGTGAGCTTGAAATTCCTTTAGTTCTTTCTAAATATTGTACTTGGCAATAATCATTTAGATAATCGAATTTACCCAACCAGTCGGATCCAATTACAAAGACATCGATGTCATATTTTTGGATGTCTGATATCTTTTGACCTTCGTAATTTTCAACAATAATTCTATCAGCCAAGCCTGTTTTACGGACGTTTTCGATTCTTTCTTCAAGTGATTCTTCAACATTTAGCTTTCCTCTATCCAAATCGTAATGATCGCCTGTAACACCAACTACTAGAAAGTCTCCATGGGCTTTGGCTCTTTCTAATATCTTTTGATGACCTATATGGAATAAATCAAATGTGCCGTATGTTATTACCTTCTTCATATACTCGCTTGGTTTTCGAAATTAAGGATCAAATATAGGTTTATACAATAGTAAATCCTAAAGTAATTATGCTGATTCATATCAATAGAGAGATTGTTTTTATCGTTTGATAAATTTCTTAGCGTACGCATTTAAATCTTTCGAAATTCGAAAGGCTAGAGATAATGCTATATAGATAAGGCTTACAATTGCTCCTCGAATAATGATGTCGATGATAAATGAATCTTGCTTGGGGAGTAAATAAGCGATATAATAGGAGATAAGCGCACAAATAATTACCAATAAATAACGGTAGTTGAAAGGTTGAAACTTATATCGCTTAAGCAAGAAAAGATATTTCAATAAATTAAAACAAAAGCCCGCTGTAAAGGATGCAGCGGCTGCTCCAATAATTCCCCAAAGAGGAATCATGATTGCATTGCTAATAACGATGAGAATTGCATAGATTCCTAGAAAAAGTGATTGTTTTCGATACGCGGGTGAATTCTGAATCACAACGCCACTAATCCCTGAAAGCATAAGGACTACATTGGACAGTCCAATAAAGAAAACTACATATTTCCCTTCGATATACTCTGGTGTAACTATCTGAAGGACATTATCAATATTTACCCATAAACCTACAAAAAGTAAGCAGGCAACCATAAACTGGTGTAGTCCACTTTGAGCATAGGTTTTTGATATGGTTTTTAGATCTTTCTTCTTCCAAGCTTCAGCAATAATGGTGCTTGATATTTTATTTAGAGAGCGAGATGGCATTGAAATTAGAATACCAAAATTAGCCATCACGGCAAATATTCCTGTGGCACTTAGGCTGATCATTCCCACAATCATGATTTTATCAATTTGCGATGCTAGTTTACCTCCAAAGTTATTTAGAAGTCCATAAATTGATGTGTCTATCATGATCTTTTTCAGATCTGGCTTAATGAAATTTAGTTGAGGTTTAAAAGAAACCTGTTTACGCTTGAGAAGAAGTCCGAATATTAAAACTGCGGGCAGACAATATGCTGAAACATAAATAAAGACAAGTTGACTAAAGTTGATGTAATCTTCCCATAATAAGAGAAGTGAAGCTAATACGATAAGCTTAAAAATGATATCTCTGAAAAATGTTCCTGAAACAGCATCGTAAAGAACTCGATTATAAGAGTCGAATAAATTAAAAAAGAGGCTGAAGAAAACGAGTGGAATCAAATAAATAAGGTAATTGAAATCGAAGGCATCATCTCCGTTGAAATAACTAGAAACAAAGGGCTGGAAGGAAAAATAGGCCACTAGTGAAATTACAAATCCCAATAATCCAACACAGAAAAGAATAAACATGAATCCGTTGTGTTGGTTTTCTTCGTTTCTAAAATAAGGGAATAGTCTTGAGATAACAGCACCAAAACCTAGGCCCGAAAATTGCGCAGCCATCATGGTGGTTGCAATTAACCAAGATAATAATCCAACTTCCTCAGTAGAAAGAACTCGGGGATATAGAATTGCAATATTCACAAGCCCAATTACGGCTCCTGCATATGAAAATATTGATCCAATAATGGTTTGTTTTCGGATGATCCCCAACTTATTTCTTTTTAGTGCGAAGTATGATTAATCAAAAGTAATAAAACTAAAGGTAAAATACTTTCGAAGGTTTTGACTTCTGTTAAAGACAAAAAGATAGGGTGCGGGTATAATCAGTTCGTCTTCATGTAGCTTATAAGGTGAAAATATTGAATAAATTACTCTGAATCTAAAGGCTGATTTCTGATTAAAAATTGTATTTTCGCATGTTGCCATAAATATACATTCATAATAAAATTAGTCGCATGGCTCAAAGCAATAAAGCTTCTAAACGTCGTTTAAGAACGTCTTATTTTAGCTCAATAATTAGTATTTCGTTGGTTCTTTT
Organism: uncultured Marinifilaceae bacterium; assembly: GCA_963977525.1. GTDB lineage: Bacteria > Bacteroidota > Bacteroidia > Bacteroidales > Marinifilaceae > Ancylomarina. Next base: position 64,091 of record CAXBPC010000018.1, on the reverse strand, counting down.
TATGCTGGGACTAATGGGTTTGCTGGTTTTGAATGCTAAGCAATTGTCCAATTACGTGAAAGAAAACATTGGTCTTTCAGTTGTTTTAAAGGATAATGTGAAGGAAGTTGAGATTCGTCGTTTGCAAAAGACGCTTGATGCTAGTTCTTTTGTGAAATCAACGAAATTTATCGATAAGGAAACTGCGGCAAAAGATTTGCAGAAAGATTTGGGAGAAGATTTTGTCTCATTTCTAGGCTACAATCCATTATTGGCAACTATAGATGTAAAGCTATTTGCGGATTATGCGAATCCTGAAAGTATTGCAAGAATTGAAAAAAACTTAACTAAGCACGACGAGATTCAAGAGATATATTATCAGAAATCTTTAGTGCATTTGGTAAATGAAAATGTGAAAAAGATCAGTTTAATCCTGCTTGCATTCAGTGGCTTGCTTTTTCTGATATCAGTAACATTAATCAATAATACGATTCGTCTGTCGATATACTCACACCGAATGCTGATTAAAACAATGCAATTGGTTGGAGCTACCAGAGGTTTTATTCGTAAACCATTTATAGGGCGAAGCTTTTGGCATGGTGTTCTGGGAGCTATTATTGCGAATCTCCTCTTGGTAGGTGTTATTTATATATCGCAACGAGAATTGCAAGAGGTTATCACATTTGAAAATGTAGAGGTGTTAGGTTTATTATTTATTCTGATTATACTGATTGGGATTGTGATAACTTGGATCTCAACCTTTTTGGCGGTGAATAAATTTTTAAGAATCGATACGAGACATTTATATTAATAGTCTAAATTGGATTAATATCTATTTTATATATGAACAAGAACGATAAAAAACTTGAATTTGCTTTGGCAAAAGAAAACTATAAGCTGTTACTTATTGGTTTTGCTATAATTATTATTGGTTTTATGCTAATGATGGGTGGAGGTTCTGAAGATCCAACTGTTTTTGATGAGGACATTTTTAGTTTTCGTAGAATTACATTAGCACCTATGGTTGTTCTTTTTGGTTTCGCTTTCGAGATTTACGCTATCATGAAGCGACCAAAAGAAAAATAGATCCTCATGAGCTAAAGGCTTTAATATTGACCGTTTCCATTTATTTGGTTGCGGTTTCATTTTGTATAAGCTTTTAATCAGAAAGGAAATAAAGCATAAATTATAACTCTTATAAAATCCGATAACACTTGATATCGGCATTTGTATTTAAAACAAAGAAATGGATTGGATAGAAGCCCTCATATTAGGATTGGTACAAGGATTAACAGAATTCCTTCCTGTAAGTTCTAGTGGTCATCTAGAAATTGGTAAAGCTCTTTTGGGCGTAAATTCAGAAGATAACTTAAGGTTCACGGTTGTTGTTCATGGTGCAACAGTATTAAGTACATTATTCGTTTTTCGAAAAGATATTCTGTCTCTATTTCAGGGTTTGTTTGAGTTCAAATGGAATGAATCAACGCAATATGTAGCTAAGATTGCTCTTTCAATGTTGCCAATTGCTATTGTAGGTCTTTTTTTTAAAGATCAGGTTGAAGAGATTTTTAATACGGACAAAATTCTATTTTTAGTAGGTTGTATGCTTCTGGTTACAGCAGCTTTATTAGCCTTTACTTTTTTCGCTAAGCAAAAGGATAAAGAAATTAGTTTTCGTGATGCCTTGATTATTGGAGTCGCTCAAACTTGTGCTGTACTTCCAGGTATCTCTCGTTCTGGATCAACAATTGCTACAGGATTACTTTTAGGTAATAAGAAATCCGAAGTGGCTAAATTTTCTTTCTTGATGGTTCTTGTTCCAATTATTGGAGAAAACATATTGAGCATCTTTAAAACGGATGTTTCTCAGGCAGGCAGTATTGATACCTCGGTTTTATTAGTTGGTTTTGTAGGAGCTTTTATCTCGGGTTTATTAGCCTGTAGTTGGATGATAAAAATCGTGAAAAAAGGTAAGCTAATTTATTTTGCAATTTATTGCCTGATTATCGGGCTTATTGCCATTTTTGCATCCTAAATTTTACAATGTATCGAATTCAGACTTTGTCTGATCAAATCATAAAGTATTAAGCTCTTATAATACCTAGATTCTAGGAACTTAGTTATGGAATAAATGCGAGATGTTTATTAAATTAGACGATCGCATAAAACATTTACAAGCACATGATTAAATTTGAAGTAGATCAAGATTTTCAAACTGGTTCATTCATTCTTTTGAATAAGCCTTATAAATGGACTTCTTTTGATTTGGTGAATAAGGTTAAATTCAAGTTGAAACATAAATACGATCTTAAAAAAATTAAGGTTGGACATGCTGGAACTCTCGATCCATTGGCTACTGGCTTGATGATTGTTTGTACAGGGAAGTACACCAAACGCATTGATACCTATCAAGCACAAGTAAAAGAATATATTGCGACGCTAAAACTGGGTTCTACAACACCATCATTCGATCTAGAAACAGAGGTTGATGAAACTTACCCAACAGAACACATCGATAAAGCCTTAATCGATGAGATTTTAAAAGGATTTTTAGGTGAGATTCGTCAACGACCACCAGCTTATTCTGCCATAAAAATTGATGGAAAAAGAGCATATGAATATGCTAGAAAAGGTCAAGAGGTTGAGATTAAGGAGAAAATTCTTGTGATCGACGAAATTGAGGTTTTAAGCTTTGAGAAGGATGTTCTGAAAATTAGAGTTGTTTGTAGTAAAGGAACATATATTAGAGCACTTGCTCGCGACATAGGAAGTAGATTAAATAGTGGTGCGCATCTAATTGCTTTAGATCGAACTCGAATCGGCGAATATAAAACAGATCAGGCACTTGAAATAGAAGAATTTATAAGTTATTTAGATAATTTATAACTATCTTGCAGCCATTTTCGTAAAGTTTTCACTGTTGAGAAAAAGTGCACTTGTATTAACTCGCTGTATGTGAGTTAAGAAGCTTGTGTGATTGTCTTATGCAATCAAATTAATTCTCATCAGTTCGTATAATTTAGAGTTCTATTTGAACTCAAATCTATCATCAAAAAACATCTAAAGTCAGCCTTATGAAGTTATCTAAGTTTAAGTTTACTTTACCTCAAGAACTTATTGCTTTACATCCTGCCTACAATCGTGACGAATCTCGATTGATGGTACTTCACAAAGATACCGGAGAGATTGAGCACCGTATTTTTAAAGATGTTATCGAATATTTCGATAATGATGATGTTATGGTATTTAATAATACTAAGGTTTTTCCTGCCCGTTTATATGGAAATAAAGAAAAGACAGGTGCTGAAATTGAAGTATTCTTATTGCGAGAGTTAAATCGTGAGCAAAGACTATGGGACGTTTTAGTAGATCCTGCACGTAAAATACGTATTGGGAACAAATTATACTTTGGTGATGACGATTTATTAGTTGCCGAGGTAATTGATAATACAACATCAAGAGGTAGAACGCTTCGTTTCTTATTTGATGGTCCTTACGAAGAGTTTAAGCAAGCTCTATTCAATTTAGGTGAAACACCACTTCCTAAGTTTATCAACCGTGAAGTTGAGGCTGAAGATGCTGAGCGTTTTCAAACAATTTTCGCTAAGCACGAAGGAGCTGTTGCTGCACCAACTGCTGGTATGCACTTTAGTCGTGAGCTTATGAAGCGTCTTGAGATTAAAGGAATCGATTTTGCTGAAGTAACACTTCATATAGGTTTAGGTAACTTTAGAGATGTTGATGTTGAGGATTTGACGAAGCATAGAATGGATTCTGAGCAGATCTATATTGAAGATGAGGCTGTGGAAATTGTGAACAAGGCTAAAGGTGGTAAACGTAAAGTTTGTGCTGTTGGTACAACTGTAGTTCGTACGCTTGAGAGTTCTGTTTCAACAATGGGTACACTTAAGCCTTTCGAAGGTTGGACGAATAAATTTTTATTTCCTCCACATGTATTTAGAATTCCAGATGCAATGATTTCTAATTTCCACCTTCCATACTCTACTCTAATGATGATGGTTGCTGCTTTTGGAGGTTACGACAAAGTGATGGAATGCTACGAGATTGCTATCAAAGAAAAGTACCGTTTTGGAACTTATGGTGATGCTATTTTAATTATCTGATAGATTTTATCAGAAGCAATGATATTTTTAGAGCCACTTCTTTTATTAGGAGTGGTTTTTTTTGTTTGTTAAGATTTTAAAAAGGAGGCTTAACGCATTTGTTTTTTTTTTACTTTAGTGCATTCTAAAAATGAACTATTAAAAGATCTATATGTACACTTTCAACGAACTTCAAATTCAAATCGAGAAAAGAATTGATGACTTGGAGTTTTCTACACCTCCAGAAGGGCTTTTTGAGCCAATGAAATACATTCTATCTATTGGAGGTAAACGACTACGTCCTATATTAGTTTTAATGGCTGCTAACCTATTTAAGAATGATCTTGAGAAAATTTATTTGCCAGCAATTGGGATTGAGGTTTTCCATAATTTCACACTTCTTCACGATGATGTGATGGACAATGCTCCAATTAGAAGAAATATGGCGACCGTTCACGAAAAGTGGGATTCTAATGTAGCTATTCTTTCAGGTGATGCGATGTCTATTAAAGCCTATCAATTTATTGTGAGTTGTGAGAATCAACATTTAAGTACAGTTCTTGAAGTTTTTAATCAGACTGCACTAGAGGTTTGCGAAGGCCAGCAATTCGATATGGAGTTCGAAGATAGAACAGATGTACGCGTAGAGGAGTACCTCAATATGATCCGCCTTAAAACTGCTGTTCTTCTAGGAGGTAGTCTCAAAATGGGAGCTATTATGGCTGATGCTGATGCAAAAGATGCAGATGCTCTTTATCAGTTTGGATTGAACTTAGGAATGGCCTTCCAACTTCAGGATGATATGCTAGATACATTTGGTAATGAAGCTGTATTCGGGAAGAAAATTGGAGGCGATATTCTTTGTAATAAGAAAACCTTTTTATTAATAAAGGCTCAAGAATTAGCAAAAGGAGATGCTAAAATTGAGCTTGAGAGATGGATTGGTGAAGGCGAATTTAATCCAGAAGAAAAAATTGCTTCGGTTAGAAAGATATATGAAGACCTAAATGTACGAGATTTGGCCGAGCTTCAGATTGATAGATATTTCAATTTATGCCAAGATTATTTAGCATCTGTGAAGGTTGATGAAGTGAAAAAAGAGAACTTAAGTTTGCTCGTAAAGCGTTTAATAAATCGTTCCGTTTAAGTTGATTAAAAATATAAGATAAATTCATCCTTTTTAAGGAAAAATGCTAAATTTGTCATCACACGATAATGAATGTTCCAATAAAATAAATGCAATGTCACAAAATATTGGCAAAATAGTTCAAGTAATCGGTCCTGTAATCGATGTTAGTTTCGAAAAGGAAGGCACTGATCTTCCTGATATTTATGACTCACTAGAGGTCGTAATTGAAAATGGTAAAAATCTAATTGTTGAGTGTCAACAGCATATTGGTGAGAATACAATTCGTGCCATTGCTATGGACTCTACTGACGGCCTGAGAAGGGGGATGGATGTTATTGCAACAGGATCTCCAATTGTTATGCCTGCTGGAGATAAGATTAAAGGACGCCTATTGAATGTAGTGGGTGAAACCATTGATGGAATTGGACAGGTAGATAAAGAAGGCGGATATGAAATTCATAGAACGCCACCTAAGTTCGACGAACTGAAAACTGAGTCTGAAGTATTCTTCACAGGTATTAAAGTAATCGACCTTATTGAGCCTTATGCAAAAGGTGGTAAGATTGGTTTGTTTGGTGGTGCTGGTGTTGGTAAAACGGTATTGATTCAGGAGCTTATTAATAATATTGCGATTGGTCAAGATGGTTTATCTGTATTTGCCGGTGTAGGTGAGCGTACTCGTGAGGGTAATGACTTGCTTCGTGAAATGATCGAATCAAAAGTTATTCGCTATGGCGATGAGTTTGAGAAAGATATGGCAAAAGGTGGATGGGATCTATCTAAGGTTGATAAAAAAGCTTTAGATGAATCACAAGTATCTTTGGTTTTTGGTCAGATGAATGAGCCTCCAGGGGCACGTGCTCGTGTTGCTCTTTCAGGATTGACAGTTGCAGAAAGTTTACGTGATGGTGATGAGAAATCAGGCGGACGTGATATTCTATTTTTCGTAGATAATATTTTCCGTTTTACTCAAGCAGGTTCTGAGGTTTCGGCACTTCTTGGTCGTATGCCTTCTGCGGTAGGTTACCAACCAACTCTTTCTACAGAGATGGGTATCATGCAAGAGCGTATTACTTCAACAAAACGAGGTTCTATTACATCGGTACAAGCAGTATATGTACCTGCTGATGACTTGACTGACCCTGCTCCAGCGACAACTTTTGCTCACTTGGATGCAACAACAGTATTGAATCGTAAGATTGCCGAATTAGGAATTTATCCAGCGGTAGATCCACTTGATTCAACTTCAAGGATTTTAACGAGAGATGTTGTTGGTGATGCTCACTACGATTGTGCAACCAATGTAAAAGAGTTGCTTCAACGTTATAAGGAACTTCAAGATATTATTGCAATTCTTGGTATGGAAGAGCTTTCAGATGAGGATAAATTGGTTGTACACCGCGCACGTCGTGTTCAGCGTTTCTTATCTCAGCCATTCCACGTTGCCGAGCAGTTTACTGGTCTTAAAGGATGTTTGGTTCCAATTGAGGAAACAATTAAAGGCTTCAACATGATTATGAATGGTGAAGTTGATAAGTATCCTGAGGCAGCGTTTAACCTTGTAGGCAATATTGAGGAAGCTATTGAAAAAGGCGAAAAGTTATTAGCAGAAGCTGAGGCTTAATATAAAGGTGTTTTAAGTACTTGTAACTTTAAATTGATAAAAATGCTTTTAGAAATTGTAACTCCTGAAAAAAAAATGTTTTCGGGTGAAGTTGATCTAATTCAATTACCAGGAATTAGTGGTTCTTTTGAGATACTAAAGAATCACGCCCCAATAATCTCAACTCTTGATCGTGGTATTATTAAAATTAAGACCTCAGAAGGGAAAGAACAATTGTTCGAAGTTGATGGAGGAGTAGTTGAATGTAAAAAGAACATCGTAACGGTTTTAGCTGATTAAGCTAAAAATTTCAAAATATTAAAAGGCTTGTCGTTTTCGACAAGCCTTTTTGTTTGGGGTATTTTTGAAATGAATTACTGATATGAATTAACTATATTTATATAAAGATTATCGATTTGAAATATATATTATTCTGAGTTAAATTTGTTTTATCGAGTTTCTCAAACATATATGTCAATTAGGTTTATGTTCTGAGAGTTCAGATCAAAAAACAAAATCCAAACAATAAACATCTACTAAAACACAATCTTATGCCAAACTTAAGTACAACCTATTTAGGATTAAAATTAAAGAACCCAATTATTGTAGCAAGTTCAGGTCTGACTGATTCTGTTGAGAAAATCAAAGAACTTGAAGCCAATGGAGCTGCCGCAGTTGTTCTTAAATCAATCTTCGAAGAAGAAATCGTAATGGAAATGGATGAGCAAATGTTGAATATGACAAGTCGCCCATACATTTATCCTGAAACGTTTGATTATATGAGCGATGAGCCAGAAGAGGATCTCGTTCGAAAATATTTACGATTAATTAAAGAGGCTAAGGTAGCTGTGTCTATTCCAATTATAGCAAGTATTAACTGTGTAAGCTCACAAAAATGGACATACTTGGCTAGTGAAATTGAAAAGGCGGGAGCTGATGCTCTAGAAATTAACTTTTTTGTCCTACCAACTGACTTGAATAGATCGGTTGATGAGAATGAGAATATCTATTATGAGGTATTAAAAGAGGTTAAGAAGACAGTTTCGTTGCCAGTTTCTTTAAAAATTAGTCCATACCATTCGAATTTGGCTCATATGGTTAAGAAACTTGATGATTCAGGAGCGGATGGTGTTGTCATGTTTAACCGTTTTTATAGCCCAGATATTGATATCAATAATTTGACTTTGAATACGGGACAGGTTTTATCTGGATCTGATGATTTTAAAAACACATTAAGATGGGTTGGTATCCTTCGTGATAGAGTTAAGTGTTCTATTGCAGCTACAACAGGAATTCATTCTTCAGAAAGTATTATTAAGCAACTTTTAGCTGGTGCCGATGCTGTGCAATTGGCTTCTATCATCTACAAGGAAGGTCCTGGGTATATTGATACATTAACCAAAGAGATTTACTCTTGGATGGAAGATCAAGGTTTTAAGAATTTAAGTGATTTCCAAGGTAAATTAAGTCAGGATAAATCAAATGATCCAGCAGCTTTTGAAAGAGTTCAATTTATGAAGCATTTCAGAAGCTTTGTAATGTAATCTCGAAAAGAAATATTTTAAGCCGAATCAAATTCTTTTGATTCGGCTTTTTTAATACCATTTTTTATTGTGCATTAAGAGTAATAAAGGAGGTTAATCTCTGTTAAAAAATGTAATAAGCTTATTATCTAAGGCTTTGATGTTATATCTTTAAGTATCACCAAAAGAAAACTAGCCTTGAAATCAATTTATTTTACCCTTATATTCCTAAGCAGCTTAATACTGTTTCCAATAATTTCTGATGCCCAAAATTCGGGAGAAGAAGAAAGTTTTACCTTATCGGGAAAAGTTGTTGATGCTGCCACTTTAGAAGGAATTCCTTTTTCACACATTAAGATTGATGAAACCTATTGGGGTGTAATTTGTGATAGTTTGGGTTTCTTCAAAGTATCTATTAAACCGAACCAGAATTTAAAAGTATCTTCTTTAGGTTATTCCGAGATAATTGTTCCGATTACAAGTGAAGTTACTGATGGTGAATCTTTTCAAGAAATATCTCTAGATAGAACGAGTTATATGCTTGAGGAGGTTGACATTTATTCACTAGGGACATGGGAGCAGTTCAAAGAAAATTTTGTGAAAATGGAATTACCTGACGAATCGAATATTGCTGGAGGATGGGATTTTGGTAATTTGAAGCAACATATGCAAGCTGAACTTGCTATGGGAAGGTCAGGTGCTGGTGTTGGTATCTCAATGAACAGAAAGTTCAAAGACAGAAAGCAGAGAGAACATGTTGCTAAGTTAAAATCAAAAGAGTTTAAAGTTTATATCTTAAAAAGTAAATTCAACAAACAATTGGTTGAAGATATTACACGAGAGAAAGGCGTTCGACTTGAAGCTCTTATGGTGTATATAACGGAAAGAGAACATTTTACGTACCAAACTCGTGATATGTATATACAACATAGAATAAAAGCTTGCTATGATACTTTTGTTTTGGAGTATGTTGATGGTGAATATGAATATGCCTTAGATGATACGACTAAAACACTTAGAAATCATTTAAGAAAATAGTGCGCCTACAATAATGGCGTGAAGATTCGAGCTAATGATTCCTTTATTTTTTGGCCCTTAGAGCGTTTTTCCCAAGTTATTAAATCTATCTCGTAACTATCTTCCAAATCGTTTAAGAAACGATCTCTAAGCTCTAATGTAGTCTTCTCGTTGTATATCAGTGCATTTACTTCAAAGTTCTGCTCAAAGCTTCTGATATCCATATTGGCTGTTCCAACTGTTGATATCACACCATCCACCATCATGATTTTACTATGGTTGAATCCTTTTTTATAGAAATAGATTCGTACACCTGCTTCTAATAATTCTCCTATGTAAGATAAGGTGCCATAAAAAGTCATCGTTGAATCAGATTTGTTAGGAATTAATACCCTTACATCAATTCCGCTCATAGCAGCTGTTTTTAGGGCCATTAGGATGCTTCCATTGGGCATAAAGTAGGGCGAAGAGATGTATACATTTTGTTTAGCAGATGCAATCGCCGAGAAGTATGCCTGTGAAATACTAGCCCAATCGGAGTCGGCTCCAGATGATACAATTTGAAGTACACATTGTTCTTTTACTTTGAAGTTTGGGCGGTATTTTTCATCTAAAAGCACTTCTTGGCGAACAAAATACCAATCAATCAGGAAAACAATTTGCAAACTACTGGCAGCCTCACCCACAATTTTTAAATGTGTATCTCTCCATATTCCTATGTCAGGAATACCATTTTTATATCGATCGGCAAAGTTCAAACCACCTACAAACGCAGTCTTCCCGTCAATAACGATAATCTTTCGATGATTACGATAGTTGATTCGACTTGTTAGTATTGGAAATCGAACTGGAAGGAAAGCATGTATTTTTACGCCTGCCTCTCTTAAGCTATCAATATACTCTTGACTTAATTTCCAGCTTCCAACACCATCGTATATAATTCTAATCTCTACACCTGCTTTTGCTCGTTCGATTAGTATGTTGTGAAGTTCACTAGCAAGCTCTCCATCTTCTATTATATAGTATTCTAAATGAATATGTTCATTAGCTTTGCGAAGAGCCTTGTATATTTCCTTAAATGTTTCTTCGCCATCGTTAAGAATCTGCACTCTATTTTGTCCTGTAAGCAGTGCTTTAGAGTTGTTTAGGAGGAGTGTCATCACATTCTTTTTCTCGTGAATGCGCTCATTTTTTAAGAACTTACTTTTTTCAAGTTTTCCCTTCTGATCTTGACTTAAAATCTGCAACCATTTAAGGTCGCCAAGTCCTTTTAAGCTAAACATTTTTTGTTTTCTATAGTTTTGTCCGAAAACCAGATAAGATATTAAGCCGATTACAGGTAGAAGAATAAGAACAAGAATCCAAGATATGGTTTTCTGAGGGCTTCTGTTTTCAAGAATAACGACAATAAGTGTAAAAACGATTGTTAAAATGTAAATTACACCTACTAATCCGAATAGATAAAGCCATATGTCATTCCAATTGAAAACCATAAGTTTAGTTTATGCTAAAGATATTAGCCATAAGCATAGAAAGAAGATTTGTATATTTGCTTAAAATTCGAACAAAATGAATTCAGATCAAACTATAAAATCGATCCAAGACCTTTTTAAGGAAGAGCTTAAGGCGATTTATTCTCATAGAGAAATTGAAAGTATCATATACATTCTTCTTGAACACTTACTAAATTACTCAAAAATTGAGATTCAATTGAATAAGAATGAGAAAATTGAACAAAATATTTTTGATAAGGCAACTTCAGCCTTAAGCGATCTAAAGAAATCAGTTCCTATTCAATATATAATTGGGGAGACAGAATTCTACGATTTGATTTTTAAGGTGAATGAGCATACTTTAATTCCAAGGCAAGAGACTGAGGAGTTGGTGCATGCTATTATTAATGATAATAAGTTGAATGCTCCAAAAATTCTAGATATTGGGACGGGAAGTGGTTGTATTCCAATTGTATTGGCTCATAATATTACTGGTGCGAATGTTAGTTCTGTGGATATTTCAGAAAGGGCAATCGTAATAGCAAAGGAGAATGCGGCTTTGAATAAAGTAACAATTGATTTTCACCATCGTAACTTCCTAAAATGGGATGAATATTCATGGGAGAAAGGATATGATATTATCGTGAGTAATCCACCATATGTGAAAGAGTCGGAAAAGGGATTGATGGACGAGAATGTGCTCGCTTACGAACCTCATACAGCTCTTTTTGTTGATGATAATGATCCTCTTATTTTCTATAGGCGAATTGCTGAATTTGCAAAAGTATATTTAAGAAAAGGTGGGAAGTTGTATTTTGAAATAAATGAGGCACTGGGACAAGAGATGATTGAGTTGCAAGAATCACTTGGATTTTCGTCAGTTCGATTGATGAAGGACCTTAATGGTCGGGATCGAATGACTTCGGCAGAATTGTAACTAATTTAGATAACTTTCAGTATGTACCCAGAAGAAAAAAAAGCGAAAGATATTAGTTATTCATCGGCACTCTCGAAAATGCAATTCATTTGTAGTCGACAGGAAAGATGCTGTTCGGATATTAGAAAAAAACTTGAAAACTGGTCATTGTCTTACGATGATCAGGATAAAATCGTTCAATCACTAATTGATAATAAATTTATTGACGAGAAACGATACACAGGTTTCTATGTTCGTGATAAATATAAGTTCAATAAATGGGGACGAATTAAAATATCGCATCAACTGAAACAAAAACAAATTCCGGAATTCATTATAATGGAAGCTTTTGATACTATTTCAGAAGAAATTTATGAAGAAAACCTAGAGGATGTTTTAAGTTCAAAAATGAGAAGTACTAGAGAAGAAAACCCATATAAATTGAAAGCAAAATTGTATCGATTTGCACAATCCAGAGGCTTTGAATCAAATTTAATTCTCAGATATATCGATAAAATATTACATAAAGAATAATAATCGTTTAGTCAGTGGCGCGTTTCTTGTTAAGAAATTTCTATCTTTAAACTTCATCCAAATTAATACCTATGAATAAATTTTTACGCCAGCTTTTTTCCTTGATTTTAATAATACTCATTTTTTCAAGTTTGAGCTTTGCAGGCCGTCGTCCTCCAAAGTGGGTTAAGAATAGACCTATCTCTTCTGAATATTATATTGGAATATCGGTAGTGAAAAAGGGAATGGAGAATTACATGCAATTGGCTAAAAATAAAGCATTACGGGATTTGGCTTCTCAGATTTCGATTAATATTTCTTCGAATTCAGTTTTGCATCAGTTTGAAGACAATACAGGTTTTAAAGAAGAATTTGAATCTCAAGTTAAAACATCCTTAGTTCAAGAACTAGAAGGATACGAATTAGTAGCTTCTTGGAATAACAGAAGAGGTAAAGAGTATTGGGAATATTACCGTTTGTCGAAGAAGCAATACGCTTTATTGCAAAGAATAAAGTTGAATAAAGCTAAGAAGTTAGCTCAAAGTTATTTTGAAGAAGCAAAGGAATATGAAGCTAAATTAAACCTAGTTCAAGCTTTAAGTTATTACTCTAAATCTATAGTAGCTTTAAAGGAGCATTTAGATCAAGACTTATCGGTAATGACTTTTGAAGGTTCAGTGAATTTAGGGACTGAGATTTATAAAAGAATTCAGGATATCTATTCCAAAACCCAGTTTGTTCCGGTTAATAAACACATTAAGATAGAAATATCGACTTCGGTAAAAGATCCTTTTTTAGTGAAAGCTAATTGGGCATCGGGTGAGGGAGAAAAGGAATTAGTGAATTTGCCCATAACTTTCGATTTTATAACTGGTGGTGGCATATTAAATAAAAAGGTTAATACTGATGAGTTTGGTTATGCTTCATCTCAATTAACTCGAGTTACTTCAAAACAAAAACTTCAGAAAGTTGAAGCTGCTTTAGATCTATCATCAATACTGAAACATGATGATGAGGATTATGAACTTATAAGAATGTTCTTAACTCCAGATTTAGCGCCTAAATGTTCTATCATATTAAATGTGGAACGTTTGAAGGCATATATGCTTTTTAGTGAGAAAATTTTTGGTGAAGACTCTCGACGTTCAATCCTTAAGAATGCAATTAAAAAAGAACTGTCAGAGAATTTTTTCTCATTTACAGAGGATAAGGATAGTGCAAATGTGATTCTTGATGTGAAAACGAATGTCACAAAAGGTGCAATAAAAGAAGGAAGAAATTATAAGGTTCATATCGTTTACTTAGATTGCTTTTTCTCATTAACTGATGTGAAATCTGGTTTTGAGATTTTTAATGATGCAATTTATGAAGTAAAAGGAATGAAACCAATTAGTTATAATTATGCTGTGAAGGAAGCATACGAGCAAGCTGTGGAGGAAATTCATAATACGATTGTTCCCAAACTGAATCAACTTGATTTGTAATAAGAAATCTGAAAATAAATAATAGTATAATCATTCAGCCATAAAATCTGTACTTAGATGCGTATTTAATGCTGGAGAATAAATTAAAAATTATGAAACTAAAACAAGTATTTGTACTAGGATTAGGAATGATAATGACTGCAGGATTAAGTTCATGTGGTTCTAGCGAAAAAGTGGTATCTACGAAAGCTCAAGGAGAAGAGTTGATTGAAGTGTATTGTACTGGAAGCGAATATCAAAGCGATAAAAAGCACTTTAGAGCTTCAGCAATAGGTGAAAGTTTAGATCAGATGGTTTCTAAGAAGAAAGCAGGAACTAATGCACGTGCTGAGTTAGCATCTTTAGTCGCATCTACAATTAAAGGAACCATTGATAATTACATTAACTCTACAGAATTAAATAATGTTGAGCAAGTTGAGGAACGTTTCGAAGGTTTAACTCGCGAAGTTATCAGTCAGCAGCTTAATAATATTAAAGTAATTTGTGAAAAGCAGACACGTACTGCTCAGAACAAATATAAGACTTATATGGCTCTTGAAATGAGTGCTGAGGACTTAGAAAAAGCAATTGATCAGAAATTATCTCAAGATGAGAAATTGAAAGTTGATTACGACTATAATAAGTTTAAAGAAACTTACGATGCGGAAATGCAGAAATTAGAAACTAAACAAAGAGGTTTTTAGTTAATAGCTTTTGATAATACAAAAACAGCGCTTATCCTTACGGTTAAGCGCTGTTTTTATATCAGGGTCAAATTGCCTAGATCATACTTATGAGTTGAACACAAACGATTAAAAAGACCATTGCTATAGGATAAACAGTTGCGTATGCTATAGCTTGTGCATTAGAATCAGTCATGCCATCAACAGCAGCCAAACCTGGTGTACTCGTCATACTTCCTGTTAGAGCTCCTAATAAGTTCAGAAGATTCATTTTTAGCCAGAAGTGTCCGATTAGAGTTGTGATTATCATAGGAACCATTGTGATTACAATACCAATCCCGAAAAGGAGCATTCCTGACTCTTGAAAAGTTTCTACAAGTTTAGAGCCTGCACTAGTTCCAACAACAGCTAAAAACATAAGTAATCCTAACTGTCGAAGCAATTGATTGGCTGTACCTGACATAGTCCATAAAATTGGTCCTGTTTTTCCAATTCTACTCAGGATTAAAGCAACCATTAAAACACCACCTGTAAGTCCTAGTGAGAATGTGAAATCATCTGAAAAAGAGATTTTAAGTTTCCCAACTAAAACACCTAAGACAATACCAGTTGCAATAGGGAAGAAATCAGTATCTGATAGTTTTTTTACATCGTTCCCAAATAAATGTCGAACGTTGTTTATATTCCCTGTTCCACAGGCGACAATTAGTTTATCCCCAAATCGGATTATTGATTTCGAACTAGGTGCAATATCAATTCCAGCTCTTCTAATTCTAGTAATTCGTGCATTATAGTTCGCCAGGACATTTAGTTGCCCGATGGTTTTATTAACGACATTTTTATTCGTCACCAAAATACTCTCAACTGTATAATCGACACTAAGTGGGATTTTTTCTTGAGTTTCTTCTCCAATCAGAATTTTGGCTTTTTCAAGTGCCTGATCTGTTCCAATTAATTTGATAATATCATTCTTGTGAAGAATTGTATTTGGACTAGGAACGATAGTAATACCCTTATGCATAATACGTGTGATATTAGCCTGAGTCATAGCACGAACCTTTAGTTCTCGAATGCTTTTACCAACAATCTTTTCATTCTCAACAATAAAATTTCTGTTGAATAATTCTGGATGTTTTTTCAAGTCTTCATCTTCTAGCTGCTTAGCTTCGGCTTCAATATCAACACCTACAATTTTAGGGTATAAGCGAACAAATAGGATAACTCCGATTACACCAAATGGGTATGCAATACCATAACCAATTGAAGAAAGTGTAGAACCAGTACTCTCGATAGCTGCAGCTAAACCCGGTGTACTTGTTAATGAACCTGTAAGTAGGCCAACTGCAATTTTTAAATCAACATTAAAAGCAAATGCAAGGCCAACAGTAATTAGCGATGCACTAGATATGAGTACGAAAGCTAGAATAATAAGCTGTCTGCCATTTTTTTGAAATGATTCGAAGAAGCCTGGACCGGCTTGAATGCCAATTGTGAAAATAAAGAGGGTAAGCCCAATTTTCTGAATATCAACAGGAATGCTAATACCATAGTGACCAAAAACAAGAGCTACAAAAATAACAGCAGAGACATCAAGAGAGATGCCTTTAATTTTAATGTTGCCAATAACGAAACCTATTGATACTATAAGGAATAAGACGAAATAACTTGACGATAATAAATCCATGGGAGATGATAATAAAACGTGTATTTTAAGGCTGCAAAGTTATAATAGTTTTTCTAGAAAAATAAGAAGAAAGTTTGAATTGTATTTTTACTGTTAATAAAAGATTAGTATACGTATAAAATGAAAAAGCGACTTCCTGATTGAGAAAGCCGCTTGAAATATTGAGTAAATTATTCTATTTCATTAAGAAATTGAAATCGTCAGTTGCTTTTAGTTCGTATGGTTCAATACCATTTTTGAAAATGCGACATTCGCGATCACCAATTAAGCTGAGTTTACCATTTTCGACTAAAAACATGGTGCCCTCTCTTAAACCAGCAACATACATATCAGTATTAAGGACTAAAAATTCGTTGATTCTGTCTTCACGAGTTTCACCACCATGACCTTCAGGATTCTTATCTAGATAATGAGGGTTGATCTGGAAAGGAATCAAATTAAGTGCCTCGAAACCTAGAGGATCGATGATAGGCATATCATTGGTTGTCTTAATTGTTGGACAAGTTAGGTTTGAGCCTGCACTCCAACCAATATAAGGTGTTTGCTGATTCATAACCTTATTGCGAATGGCATCTGTTAAGTTAAATTTATGAACCATGTGTAATAGGTTCCAAGTACTACCACCACCTACAACAATGGCTTCTGCTTCTTCAACAGCTTTAATAGGATTTTCAAAGTGGTGAATTGATACAATATCGTGTCCAACTTCATTGAATCGATGTTTTACTTTTGCCTCGTAGTCATCGAAAGAAACAGTAACGCCTGCATAAGGAATGAAAAGTGCTTTTACAGGTTTTTCACCTAGAAATTCTTTGATGTTATTTTTAGGGTAATCTAAATATTCTTCACCAGGATTGGTCGAATTACTAATCAGTAATAATCTCATTATCTTTAAATTTAGTTTAAGTATTTAAGGCGTTTCGAAACATATTTGTATAATTCTAAGAGCAAAAAAAACTCGATGTTATGAATTAGAATAAGTTCTGAAGTCTAAATTTAAATATTTAGTAGGGAATAGCTAGCTTCTTTTTTCACTAATTCTGAAAATTTCCTTTTAGTCAATGGACGGCGAGGAACCGTAAATGTAAATGTGCTTCCTTTATCTACTTCACTCTTTACACTAAACCAGCCATTATTTTTTGCTAGGAAATCACGACACAAGGCTAAGCCAATTCCGGTACCTTTTTCATTTGCTGTTCCGTCAGTAGTAAAACCTTTGTGTATGTTTTGAATTTGGTCTTTACGCATACCAACTCCATTGTCGATAATCGAAACACTAACGAAATGGTCTCTTATTTCGGTGCGAATTTCAATAATCCCACTTTTATTAGTGAACTTGATAGCATTAGAAATGAAATTTCTTAATACTGTGTGTACCATATTTCTGTCACAGAAAATGTCAACTTTATTATCTGTAGAAGTAAATATCTTAATCGATTTTATTTTTCCTAACTCAGAAAGTAATTCTAAGTTTGATTGAACGATAGATTGAAGATCAACTATTTCTAAACTTGGGGTAATAGAATGGCTTTGGTTTCTAGCCCAAGCCAATAAGTTTTCTAAAAGTTCATATGAATTATCGGCTGAATGGAATAAAGAGCCTAAAAACTCCTTCTTTTCTTCTTCAGAAAGAACCAAATCTTCTTCTGTTAATAGCATTCTAAGGCCATTGCTAATATTCCCAACTGATCCTCTTAAGTCATGAGCAATTAACGAGAACATTTTATCTTTTGTCTCGTTAGCTGTTTTTAATGCATCCTCACTTACATGCAGAGCTTTGTTCTTTTTATATATTTCTTTTGCATGCTGGTCAGCCATACTCTTCTCGAGCTGTAAAATTTCACTCTGCTTTCGGTTATTTCTAACTCTGATAAATAAAAAAAAGAAGCCAACCATCAAGGCAAGTAAAAGAGATAGTCCAATAGTGTATTGTCTAAATATCTTAACGTCTTTTGTTTCATTGTCTTCTCTAAGGCGCTCATTTTCGATTTCCTTATTTCGAGTTGCTTGTCTAATTTCAAGATCTGTAATTTTATTGGTTTGTTGATCTGCAATAATCGAATCTTTGTAAGCTTGTGCTGTTTGATAGGCATTAAGGGCCGAAGAATAATTTTTTTCCTTTTTGTGATATTGTGAAAGAAAATCGTAATATGTGCTGAATAATCGGTGAGATTTTAGGTTTTTAGAAATGGTATATCCTTTATTCAAATGGTCAAAAGCTTTGTCGTTCTCATTGTGTTTTAAATAAAGAATAGCCAAATTTAATTCAAACAAGGCTACGTTGTAGCTTTGACTGTTGTCCTGATGATAGCTTACTGCTTCTTTGTAGGTTTTTATTGCTTCAAGAATATCTCCCTTATCAGCATAATAACTACCTAAGTCGTTGAGGATAGTAGAAATCAATTCGTTGTCCTTAAGAGCTTTTGCAGATTTTAAAGCTTCATCAAGATAGCCTGTAGCTAAGTCAGGATTGTTTTGTGATTTGAAATATAGTCCAAAAAGATTGTGGCATCTTATTCTACCTTTTTGATTACCTACTTTATTGAATATTGAGCATGCTTCGTCAGCAAATTTTTTACATTTTTTAAAATGTCCTAATTGATAATAGACAACACCTAGTTGAAGAGTAGTTTCAGCATTAATTTCAGGAAAATTATGAGTGTTTGAATATCGGTATGCATCGTGAAGGTATTCTAAAGAAAGATCGTATTGGTTGTTAATATGGTAGGCACAACCTAAATAATACATGGCTTTTGCAACCTCTTTATAATAATCAAGGTTTTTAGCAAGGGCAATAGCTTCCAATGATATTTGAATCGCTTCTGAAGGATCTTGATCCCAATAAGCTCTGCTTAGCTCAAGGTAATTTTCTAATTTTTCACGTCCAGATGTGTTTATATATTTATTTCTAAGACTATCAATATGAGCTTTATCATCCTGAGTTTCAGAAAAAGCACAGCTTGTCTTTAAGATAAGACATAGAATAATGAATATGTAAGCTACTCTTTTCACAAATATGGATGCATTTTTAATTAGTCTACCAACTTCATATTCAGTTAATTCAAAACTGGTTGTTTTCTTTAAAATCTAGATCTATTGGTCGAATTAAATCGCAAGATAAGACATTAATCTAATAAAATTAAAGGTTCATCAGCATAATTTGGGAATTCACAAAAAAAAGAAGAGTGCTACACAATCTGTGCAGCACTCTTTATGGGGAATAGGGAGTTTCTGGTTAAAAACGCACTAGGGTTAAACCGATAGTGTAAGGTGTCAATTCTGGACCTTTGTTTTTTCTGAATAAATCTGTCATTCCGTATGTGGCAAATAGATTGATTGCTCTATATCCTAAGCGAACATGCCCGCTGTATCGGAAAGCCTGTAGATTGTAGTCGTCTCTATCTTTATCTTTATGAGAATTACCTTTTCTCTTGTATTTAATCTTGGTGTGAGTTCCCAAACGTAATCCTCCGACTAAACCAGCTGCGATATGTAATTTGTGATCGTTTTTAACCGGAATTTGGAATTCCATTAACAATGGAACTGTCAAGTAAAGTGAAGTTAATTTTGACTTCTTAACACTCCAATCTTCGTTGATAAGTTCTGGGTATATCATACCATCTTCGCCTTCTGTTAAAGTAATGTCTCGATCGAAACGATAATTATTCCATTCTAACCCCATACCAGTAACGATACCAATATTGGTTTTAGTTTTCTGTAGACCTATATCGTATTGAAGGAAGTTTAGATTTACAGCAATCGATTTCACAAGGTTTAAATCCATAAAATCTTTATCTCCTTGCGAATAATTAGAATAATCTTCATTAGAAAAAGAGTTTATTCCCATTTCAAAACCAGACCAGTGTCCTCTAAACGATGGTTTCTTATACGAATTTGTTTCACGATCCCATCGACGAACTTTCTCAATTCTAACTCTAGTTCCATGCCATCCATCGATGATATTAATCTGCTTACGACCAATTCTAATTTTAGTTGTGTCAGAATCATCTTCGAAATTTGCGAAATTTCGTACTGAAATCTTAGTTCCTTTTGAATTCTCAACAACTTTTAGAAAATCCTTATTTAATACTTTTACCTCTGTCGTATCAGAATAGATATTCTTTTTCTTCTGAAATTCAGGAGCTCTATATGTAGGCTTTTTCTTAACTGTCTTCTTCTTAGACCAATTATCCTGAATTATAATTTTCTTCTTTTTAAGACTATCAGTTTTTAAAGTATCTGTTGCAACTTGTGCCTGACTCCCTAAAGTCAGAATAAGTGCTAGTGTAAATAGGAGGTATCTTTTCATATCATTAAAATTTCAGTGGTTCGTATAAATTGGGAATCGATCTTCGATTCTTATTCTTAATTTCTATAGGTCTTTATTTTTAGATTATAATCTGATCATATTTTACGCTTAGATAAAACTTAAAATCAATAATAAGACGAAGAAGTATCAGATTTGTTACAAGTAAAATGAAGTTATATCAAAATTACTTCACAGGGGTAGAAAAACCAATGCCTAAAGTGTTGAATGCAACTCTGGTTTTATCTGTTTTAGGATCATATTTCTTTTCGAGATTTATCTTTTTACCTGCAAGTTTGCCAATTTGGTTAACACCATAGCTTGCAATTTTAAGTAAAGCCGATTTATCTTTGGCTCTATCATCACCTTTACTGGCTTTCCATGAAAGACCTAGCATTGCAAGGCCAGTGTTTTTCTGATCATTGGAATTTGTATTATCAATGATACCGAGCTTCGTTTCAGGTAAATTTATACTCTTGATAGTAAGTGCTTTGTTATCAGCAAGCAACTGCTTTACAACAATCTTCTCGATAGACTCTTTAATAGTTACGTCGGCTCTAATTGGAAGAGCATCAGTTTTAATGATACTTTTATTTTGTATTTTACCTTTAATAATTGTCTTTGAAGGCTTGTCTTCTTGTTTAGTATTTACGGTACTTTTCTCAACTTTAATTTCTATTGGAATTTTCCTTTTCACAGAATCAGGTGTAGCTATTGGTAAGCTAGTGTTTTGAGATACCTGCTCATTTTTTAGATCTGTTGGGTTATTTTCAATTTCATTTGTCCAAATACTAAATAAAAGAACAATGGAAGCAGCTGCAGCAAGTGTTGTGTAAATGAATTGTCTAATGATAAGGCCTTTATTTCTTCGTTTTAGGCTCTTCTTTTCTTTGAAAATAATAGTTTGATCTGCTTCAAGTTTTGTTCTCTGATAAAGAGAAAGTTCTTTCTCTTTGTTTGGGTTTGAAGCCATATAATTATCAAAAGCTTCGTTCTCGTATGCGTTTAAGTCGCCTTCAATTTTTGCAATGCAAAAGTCATCGAAATTTTCCTGAAAAGGAATAGACTTTAATGAATCATACTCTCCCGAAATTGTAATGCCTTCACATTTTATATTCACGCCCATCATTTCGCTCAATTCCTTTTTAAGATCAGGATTTTCGACAAGAAACGACTCCAATGCGACCTTATCAGGAGCATTGATTTCTCCTTCGATATAATCGAGGAAGAATTCTTCGTAGTTGTTTCGTGTAATGATTTTCATGATTAATTCTCTGTCTGTAATATTTTTATCTGACTTGTTATTTCTTAAATGACACTCTCTATATGACCAATATACTCTTTCATTTTTTTTCTGGCCCTATAGATATATACTTTCACCTGCGATTCGCTTAGCTCGGTTATGTCCGCAATTTCTTGATAGTTGTAACCTTCATAATCTCGAAGCAAAATGACTGATCTCTGAATATCTGATAACCTCTCTAGAGCTTGATCCAATATCTCTTTTAAATCGGTATAATGCTGCGAATGCGAATATTCGCTAACATCTACATGATCAAAATCTTCTTTTCGTTTTTCTCGTCTTATTAAATCAATCATCGTTCTATAGGCAGTCGTATATAAATACGATTTTACTTTCAGAAAATTGATGTTCTCTACATTTCGCCACAGTTTTTCGAAACTATCTTGTACGATATCACGCGCCTTATCCTCATCTTTAATGTTTTTTAGGATAAAACGAAATACTCCATCAGAGTGTTTGTCGACGCTTATATTATACTCTTCTAGTTTCATAGGTGTTCCTCTCTAAGACGGGAAGGCTTTTATAAAAGTTACAGGCTGTTGAAATTAATTTTAGAAATTATTTTGCAGGCTTCATTTTTGATCAATTATTGTTTTTTATCTTCGCCTACATACCATTTTGTAAATTCATACCAATTTAAACATAAAATTTCAATTGAATGAAGAAACAAATTTTAGCCCTACTTATTTTTACAATCGCCTTAGGTTCTTGTAACTCTTCAAATAATGTAACAAATCAGGACGTAAACGAGCAGAACGATTATCTGACTATGTCCACTTTATGGTATCAACGAGCTTCGGAATGTAGAGCTTTATATTATCAAGCGTTTAATTTTGCAAAACATTCTTTAGTTGTCAACTTGGCAGAATCTAAAAATGATAAGCCAAAGGCAGTTGTGGTCGATATTGATGAGACAGTTCTAGATAATAGCCCTTTTGAAGCCTACTCTGTTAGAACAGGAAAGCCATATTCAAATGAGCTTTGGCACGAGTGGACAGGGAAAGCCGCTGCACGTGCAACTCCAGGATCTTTAGAATTTATAAAATTTGCTGAGACAAAAGGGGTAGAGACATTTTATATCTCAAATAGGTTGGTGAGTGAAACAGCCGTTACATTGCAAAATCTTAAAGCACTAGGTTTTCCTTTTGCTGATGAGGCGCATATTTTACTAAAAACCGATACTAGTGTTAAAACTATTCGTAGAAATAAGATTTCTGAAACGCATGATATACTAATCCTGGTAGGAGACAATATTGGTGATTTCGATGAGTTATTTGAGGATAGAAAACAGAATTCTGGATTCGAAACGGTTGATGCTCATAAAGCTGATTTCGGTAAACGCTTTATAATTTTGCCAAACCCAATGTACGGCTCTTGGGAAAGAGTTGCTTTTAAAGGTCACAAAGGATTAAGTGCTAAGGAAAAGAACGATTTAAGGAAAGACGCTTTATTTGGATATAAAGAGTTGGCAAACTAAGATAAATACATATAAATAAAACCTCCCAATTAGATATTGGGAGGTTTTGTATATAAAAGGATTATTCTTTTAAAGGTCGAATTTGATACCCTGTGCTAATGGTAATTCAGTTCCATAATTTATGGTATTAGTTTGTTGACGCATGTATGTTTTCCAAGAGTCAGAACCCGATTCACGACCACCGCCAGTTTCTTTTTCTCCACCAAATGCACCACCAATCTCAGCACCTGAAGTTCCAATGTTGACATTAGCTATACCACAATCACTACCTACGGTTGAAAGGAAAGTTTGAGCCTCTCTCATATTCATTGTAAAAATAGACGATGATAAACCTTGAGGAACATTATTGTGCATCTCGATAGCTTCATCAAGAGTTTTGTATTTCATGATGTACAGGACAGGAACGAAAGATTCATCCTGAACAATCTGCCAATGGTTTTCAACTTCACAGAAAGTAGGTAAAACATAATTGCCTTCCAGTATTTTATCTCCAAAGACGATTTTACCACCTGCTTTTTTGACTTCTGCGATAGCCGTTTCATAAACTTCAACGGCATCCTTATCAATAACGGGACCAACCAAAGTATCTGGATTAAGAGGATTACCAATTTTTTTCTCAACCTGAGTATAAGCTTTCAATAGACGATTCTTCACATCATCGTAAATATCTTCATGAATAATCAAGCGGCGAGTTGAAGTACATCGCTGACCAGCTGTACCAACCGAACCGAATACAATCCCTGGAATAGCTATGTTTAAATCCGCTGAAGGAGCAACAATAATAGCGTTGTTTCCACCTAATTCAGCAATAGTTCTTCCTAAGCGAGCTCCTACTTTTTCAGCAACACGTTTCCCAATAGCTGTTGATCCTGTAACCGAGATAAGAGGAACACGTTTGTCCTCAATAAAGTTATCGCCCATTACTGATGATTTGGCAACCACCAGGTTGAATACACCTTCAGGAACATCATTATCTTTTAATACTTTTTGAATTATATTCTGACAAGCCAGTGCACAAAGAGGCACTTTTGAACTTGGTTTCCAAATAACCACATCGCCACAAACAGCGGCAATCATTGCATTCCATGCCCAAACAGCTACTGGAAAATTAAATGCAGAAATAACACCAACTACACCTAGAGGATGATACTGATCCATCATTTTATGATCTGGACGTTCTGAGTGCATGGTGAAACCATAGAGCTGACGAGAAAGACCAACAGCAAAATCACAAATATCAATCATCTCTTGAACTTCGCCTAAACCTTCCTGATAGATTTTACCCATCTCTAAGCTGACTAATTTCCCCAAATCTTCTTTATTTTCACGAAGGGCATTCCCAATTTGTCTAACAATTTCACCACGAGCTGGAGCTGGAATTTTACGCCATACTTTAAAGGCATCCTGTGCCGTATCCAATACTTTTTCGTAATCGTTGATATCGGCATTTACAACTTTGGCAATTTCAGAATTATCAATGGGAGAGTAGGAAGTAGTTGTATTTCCATTACAATCGAACCACTCTGTTCCTGTTGTTACACCAGAGTTGATTTCTGAGATGCCTAAACGCTTTAGACTTTCTTTTATTCCAAAATCTGTCATGATATTTTGAGTTATTAGTTTTGAATCGTTATTCTTATTTAATCTGCTTAAGGTAAGAAGGATTTTAAATAAGGAGTATGATAATTGTCATGTACCTGACTCATTAGCTTTTCCAAACCCAATATACTAAGAAACCCGATAGTATAAACTATCGGGTTTCTATCAGTGTGCCGTGTGCATGCTAATTTGTTTTCTTGCCTTTTTGCGGGCTGAAAGCCCATATTAATTCAGCCCGAAGGCAAAGCCTCGGGATGTGATGTCGATTATGTCATTTGTATAGGGTGCATGCTAATTTTATTTCTTGCCTTTTTGCGGGCTGAAAGCCCATATTAATTCAGCCCGAAGGCAAAGCCTCGGGAAATGTTGTAGATTATGGCATTCGCCCTGAAAGGGCAGCTTAATATTAATCACGCCATAAATATTCCTCCTCTTGTATTCTGTGTTTTCATTACCCAAGGCGTTGCCATTGGGCTAAAGTAAGTTGCCACTTCGTGGCGAACATTCTCCGCTAGGCTACCTAGTGGCAGTTTACTCGATTAGGTAGCGTTTTCTTTTTTATTTAAAAGTACTTCCTCTTATTGGAAAAGTGATTGGAGTATAGATGGGTTCTTTATCTAAATTGTCCTCTAACTCTTTTTCATATTTTCTAATTTGAGAAATATTATCAGCAACAATCCAGTATTTTGAGTTTGACGCAATTGCAAAATTTAAAGATTCCACTAAATCATCTCCAGATTCTAGAATAGTATAAAATGATTTTTCTCTTATGCTTCTAAAGCCTATAAAAATTTTATTTGTTAGTGGTAAGAAGTTAAAACCGTCCACAACATTTTCCAAAAATGGCATGTCTCCCATAATTAAACTTTTCCCCTTCGATTTCATTACTCTCATTTCAAAATTTGAAAGGTTTATTGCATCGTGAGTTGTAGCATTTACAATATTTTCAAGTAATATCAATTCTTCATTATCATCAGTTCTTCCGCTTATCAGTTTTAATTTATCGGGGTTTTCTGTTAAATACTTCTTATGCTTGTCAATTACGTATTTAGTTCTGTGTTTAAATGAAAATAATGCTAAAACAAACTTTACCATTTCATCATAAGATTGGAATAAAGGTTTTGTTTCATCTAAACTTAATTTCGAGATTACTTGGGCGAGTGTTGTTTCCAATCCTCCAAACCAATCTTCTAATTCAACCCTTCTTTTATCTTCGATCTTTGGAACATATAAATCATTACCTATTGCAAATGAAAATCCTCTTTTCCCTTTTGAAGAAGAGAAGTAACTTTTACCTTTTACTGCATCTAAAACATAAACACCGTCTCTGTTTTCAGAGTTTTTTGTCACCCAATGTTTTAAAATCAATTTTGGAATGTAATGATTGTTTTTTTTCTCTGGCATTTTGTTTTTTCTTAATGCTACCTAACTCATTAGTATGTGCACTAATAAGTGCCTATATTTTTAATATCTCGTGATTAAAAGTCACCTT
Organism: uncultured Marinifilaceae bacterium; assembly: GCA_963977525.1. Lineage (GTDB taxonomy): Bacteria > Bacteroidota > Bacteroidia > Bacteroidales > Marinifilaceae > Ancylomarina. The sequence goes on along the minus strand of CAXBPC010000018.1, from coordinate 37,808 downwards.
AAACGACTTCGCTGTCTATTTCTTCTGTTTTACGACGACGTTTTACCAATTCATTATTAGTATCGATCAACTCGGCAATGGTTTTTGCAGTAGTCGCATAGGTGGCAGGCTTTACCTTTGCCATGGTATTCATATAGCCCACCAGGTTATCGTTAATCTCTGTGATACTTTCTTTCTTCAACTTACTGGCCGAAGCCAAATCGTTCTTCACACTTTCGCCCTCGGCTTGTTGCAATGCCAAATTATCAAAATCTTTTTGAGCCGCATCTAAAGCTGTAATTGTTTGGGCTACGCCCTGCAATTTGGCTATGGCTAACAGAATATCAGGCTTGGATAAATCGTTGAGTAAGGACTTAATATCTGCCGATTCTTCTGCGTAATCCTCGTTCAGTATACTCAAGCTATAGTGCTCTCGTATGTTGTTTACAATCAAGGCAGCTTCTTTTATCTCAGCAATAGGTATATACATATAGCCCTCTACCAATTTAAATAAGGCTCTAATTGCCATATCGCGCACATCGTCTTTCTCTGCCAACTGAGAATAAGCATTCAAGCGTTTCAATGCCTCAGTCATTGCGGTGTTATTAGCACTTGTTCTTGCAATTATAGGCGTCACGTAAGTGTCTGCACTCCAATCGTTCTTACTAAATGCCTTTAGAATAAGGTCTAGTAATGTACTTGTTTCGCCATTGCGACTAATTGTTGAAATTCTCTTAATCAATGCCATTGTTTGGGGTCTTTTAAGGGTTAGTGTTTATTATTTTAAACTATCTTTTTTTGCTTTGTACTTTATACATTCATCCAAAAATCAATATTTCATGCTTTGTACTTTGTACATTCATTAAAAAAACGATTTTTCATGTTTTGTACTTTATACATTCATCCAAAAACCAATATTTCATGTTTTGTACTTTATACATTTATCCAAAAATCAGTATTTCATACTTTGTAGTTTATACATTCATTGAAAAACCAATATTTCGTGTTTTGTCCTTTTTACATTGAACAAAAAACAAATTCCTCAGGCTTTACCAATATTGGTATTGATCAAAAATTCTATATTCTCTATCATTATCTATCTTGATAAGACCTGCTTATTCTTGTTTTTTTTAAGAGCCTATCGAATTTAGTAATTATTTCTTAGTGAACAAAAAAAATGTAGAATTGTTTAAGGCCTCTCTAAATAGCAGCAAAAAACCAAAAGCACTTCTTGTGACTATGTGCGCTATAGGCAAATAAGTCATGCTCGGGCTATATACTGCTAGCCATGCCAGGGAATGACTATGTAATGAGAAGTTATTGATCCCGATGTTTGGGATCAAAAATAGTGGGACTCTTGTAAATACGACGAAGCCCGATAGTTTAAAACTATCGGGCTTCTTATATTTTATATCAAATTTTATTTAATGATATTGTCTTCTTTCGTGTCTTCTTTTATTTCAGAGCCTGCTATTCTTAAAGCATCCAAATCAATATCTTCCTCTTCATTATAGATTTGTAGTAGTGGTTCTTTAAACGATTGATTCGTAATTAAACGTTCAAGAGTTAATAATAGTGAGGGTAGAAGAATAAGATTCGATAACATTGCCGAAAGTAGCGTTACCGAAACTAAAACACCTAAGGATACTGTTCCTCCAAAATCTGATAAAGCAAAAATTCCAAAACCGAAGAAAAGAATAATAGATGTGTACATCATACTTTGTCCTGTTTCACGAAGAGCCAATATAACTGACGATCGAATACTCCAATTCGTGATTTTTAGTTCTTGTCGGTACTTAGCCAAATAGTGAATGGTATCGTCTACTGAGATTCCGAAGGCAATACTAAATACCAATATGGTCGATGCCTTTATCGGAATACCAAAATAGCCCATTAAGGCTGCTGTTATGACTAAAGGAATTAAATTAGGTATTAGAGCCACAAGAACCATTCTTTTAGATGAGAACATCCAAGCCATAAAAGAGGCGATAAGAAGAACAGCTAAAGCCAAACTTAAAAATAGGTTTTTAATTAGGTATTGAGTCCCTTTAAAAAAGACGATACTCGAGCCTGTTACTGTTACCTTATATTTATCCTTTGGGAATATCTCGTCAACATGTTTTAGAACGATTTGCTCCATTTCCTCCATTCTGGTTGTTCCAATATCCTTAATCCTAAAACTCATTCGGGTTTTAGTTTGGGTAGAATCCATAAAGGAGTCGAAGATGCTTACTTCTCCTTTAACTTCTGCTTTTGAGAGGTAGGATAGAAGGATGTTTTTCACATTACTACTAGGCATCTTATAATATTTCTCTTTGCCATTATAGTAGGATTGATGAGCAAATTTAGCTCCTTCGACCAAAGATAATGAAGCTGAAATATCAGGATATTGCTTGAGTGAGTCGTTTAATTTCTCAATACGTTTTAAGGTAGATAATTTAAGAGCGCCACCTTTCTTCTTGGTTTCAACCACAATCTCAAGTGGCATAATCCCATCAAGATTTTTTTCGAAGAACTTTAAATCTTGGTAAATAACGTTGTGATGCGGAAGATCGTCAACCATATAACCAGTGCTCTTAATTTTACTGATTCCAATGACACCAACTATCATTAGAGAACCTGTAATTATATAAACAGCTTTTCGATTATTCAGGACAATCTTTTCAAGTGCCTTTACAAATGTATTAACAAATTTATTTTCGAGATGTTGAGTTGCTTTATTATCTGGAGGATTAATAAAACTGAAAATGATAGGAATCAAGATCAGAGATAAAAAGAAAACCACCATGATATTTAAGGCTGCAACCACACCAAACTCTTTAAGAATCTGGCTCGAAGTAATAATGAAAGTTGCAAAGCCCGATGCCGTAGTTAGGTTTGTTAAGAATGTAGCATTCCCAATTTTCGACACGACACGTTGTAGAGCTTTAATTTTATTACGATGAAGAATATATTCCCCATGGTATTTATTGATGAGGAATACCGAGTTGGGAATTCCAATAACCACCAAGAGCGGAGGAAGCATAGCCGTAAGCAAAGTGATTTTGTATTCGAAAAGCACCATGGAGCCTACTGCCCAAATAACACTAAGCGTAACAACTAGCATGCAAAAGAATACCACTTTAAACGAGCGGAAAAACATGAAAAGGATGATTGCCGTAACTAGCAATGATAAGAGAATAAACATGTTCATCTCTTTCTTAATCATCTGGGCAACCTTAACTCGAATGTATGGCAGACCCGAATAGTGCATCTTAAGCTTATGCTTCTTTACAAATTCCTCAGACCTTTCATGTACCTTTTTAATCATCGGCTCTCTAGCCTTCGAATTGATCACTTTTCCATTTACAGTGATAGCCATTAAATAGGTATCTGTATCATGGTTTACAAGGCTACCTTTATAAAAAGGAAGAGATTCTGCAATTGCTGCAATACTATCAAGTTCTTTCTGCGAGCTAAGTTTTTCAGGGAAAATAGATTCGAACTCGAACCTTTTTTCTTCCTTATTCTTTGTAATGTTATAGGTGTGGGCAATGGAAACTACAGCATCTATACCATCAAGTTTTTTTAGGTCATTCCCTAAGGCAATCCAATCATTGAATTTATCAAGCTCATAGAAACTACTGTCTTGAACTCCGAAGAACATCACGTTACCTTCTTGTCCGAAAGTGTTATGGAAGTTTTCGTAATCAATGGATGCATTATCGTCTGTGGGGAGGAGTGCGGCATGCTTATACGACATTTCTACAAATTGAGCCTTATAGCCCATAAAAATGGTCATCAATCCAATAAGTACCAATAATAATATTCTATTCCTGAGAATAACTCCCGCAATTCTATTCCACATACCTAAATCTATCTTTGAATCTTATTTCTCAAGCTGTCAGTAATTATACTTGACTGATTAATAGCTTTATGTAGACTACATAAAAATACAAACACCTGAAAGGCGAAAATACGACTTAATATCTTTATTTCAAAAGCTAATTGGGCATATCGACCAAGTCTGAAAATTATTAATGGAAAGAGGTGCATTTATTCTTTTTTGGGATGGTTTGTATAGGCTGTAAGGTTGAAAGTGATTGATATTAATTGGTTTAGTTTAAAAGCTAATTCGGAAAAAAGTAGAAAGGTTAGAATTTAAAATTAGCAGAGTTTCAAGCCAAGGTTAAGTTAATGTTAACAAATGAATTTTTTGCTTTAAAAAATTAGGTAATATCTAAATATCCTATATTTTTGCCAACCTAAAAAGCAGATCTAATCAACTGAATAACAATTAAATTTAGACTAATTATGGATTACGGTTTAACTGATTTCTTGACACTCATAGGGGCCTTAGGATTATTCCTTTACGGAATGAAACTGATGAGTGAAGCTCTACAAAAAGTAGCTGGGGAGAAAATGAGATCGATTTTGTCAGCAATGACATCGAATCGTGTGAAAGGTGTTATGACAGGTGTTTTAATTACAGCACTTATTCAGTCATCGTCGGCAACTACAGTAATGGTAGTTAGTTTTGTAAATGCAGGCTTACTTACTTTAGTAGAGTCAGTAGGTGTAATTATGGGTGCTAATATTGGTACAACAGTTACAGCTTGGCTAATTTCCTTATTAGGATTTAAAGTTAGTATGAGTGCAATCTCTTTGCCACTAATTGGTTTGAGTTTACCACTTCTATTTTCAAGTAATCGCTCGAGAAAGAATTGGGGAGAGTTGGTTATTGGTTTTGCATTATTATTCATCGGTCTTCAGTTTCTTAAAGAATCGATGCCAGATATTAAAAACAACCCTGCGATTCTAACATTCTTAACTTCATATACTGATTTAGGTTTTGGATCTTACTTATTGTTTGCTGGGATTGGAACTTTGTTAACGATATTAATTCAATCTTCATCGGCAACTATGGCACTTACTCTTGTAATGTGTAATAGTGGATGGATTAGTTTTGAAATGGCTGCAGCAATGGTCCTTGGTGAAAATATTGGAACCACAATTACAGCGAACTTAGCTGCCATGGTAGCTAATACATCAGCAAGACGAGCAGCAAGAGCTCACTTGATATTCAATACCGTTGGTGTGCTATGGATGTTAATGATTTTGCCTTATTTCTTAGAAGGTATTGCTTCACTTAATATGTGGCTTGGTGGAGGTAATCCATTGGAAACAGATCCTGCACTAGCGAAACAAACAATAGCAGCTGTTCCCGTATCACTTTCTTTATTTCATACTATTTTCAATGTATTGAACGTTTTGATCATGATTTGGTTTACTAAATTCATCGTGAAGATTGTGATAAAATTAGTTCCTACAGATGAAAGTGAAGAGGAAGAATTCAAGTTGCAGCATATTAAAACAGGTATGTTATCAACTCCAGAAGCTTCATTATTCCAGGCTAAAATGGAAATTAGCTTATATGCTAAGCATACTAAGAAGATGTTCACGTATGTGAAGGATGCTTTTAACGAAACCAATGATAAGAATTTTAGCAAACTATACGATAAGGTCGATAAGCTTGAAGATGAGAATGATGATATGGAGATTCAAATTGCAGATTACCTAACTAAGGTTTCTGAAACGCGTTTGAGTCCTGTAAGTTCAAAACGAGTTCGTGCATTCTTTAAGATGGTTGATGATATTGAGAGTATTGGAGATTCCATGTTCAATATCGCAAAAGCTCTACACCGTAAGAGAGAACAAAAAGCTTGGTTTCCACAGGAGGTTCGTGATAATTTGAATAAAATGTTCGAATTGGTTGATGAAGCTTTAATAATCATGTTTAATAATACTGAAACTGATTTTGAGGACGTATTAACAAAGAAAGCTTACGAAGCAGAAAAAGCAATTGATGAATACCGTACTATTCTTAAACAACAGCATTTAAGCGATGTTAAAGAGAAAAAATACGAATATAAGGCAGGTATCATTTATACCGATATTTTCTCTGAGTGTGAGAAAATTGGTGATTACTGTATCAATATTTCTCAATCTATCTCAGAGATGAACGATTAATTGAAAATATAAGACATAGAAAACCTCTGAAGCTTTTAGTTTCAGAGGTTTTTTTTGCTTTTGACTCTAGTTAAATTTAGAGCAAAAAGAAAGTGCTACCCTATGGATAGCACTTTAAATATATCTTATAATAATGCGATTTAGAATTTTCTAAAACCCATTAGTCTACGAACTTCTTCAAGTGTTTTAGCCGCACTCTCACGAGCTTGTTCAGCACCTAAACGAGTTACTCTTCTTAGATACTCATCATCTTTAGAAATCTCAAGGAATTTCTCACGAATAGGAGCATTAAAGTTGATGATATCTTCAGCTAATTGTTTCTTTAAGTCGCCATAGCGAATTTCACAACTGTTGTATTTGTCATTGAAAAAATCGAAAGTATCCTTTGTTGAAACAACGTCCATCAAAGTAAATAAGTTCTGAATGGCTTCTGGTTTTTCCTGATTCATTTCAGTTGGACCACTATCAGAAACAGCTTTCATTACTTTTTTCTTGATAGCCTTAGGATCTTCAACTAAGCCAATTGCATTTCCTTCTGACTTTCCCATCTTTCCAGATCCATCAAGACCAGGAATCTTAATAAATTCTCCGGTGAATGAATAAGGTTTTGGAATAGGGAATAATTCTTCACCGTAAGTGTTATTAAATCTCTTAGCGAATTTACTAGCCATTTCAAGATTCTGCTCTTGATCTTTTCCAACAGGCACTTGTTTTGCTCTGTGAATTAGAATATCAGCAGCCATTAAAACAGGATAAGTCAACAAACCAGCATTTATATTTTCAGGATGTTTACGTGCTTTATCCTTAAATGATGTTGTACGCTGCAATTCTCCAAGATAAGCGTTCATATTCATCAAAAGGTATAATTCTGTAATCTCAGGAATATCGCTCTGAACGTAGATACAAGCCTTTTCAGGATCGATTCCACAAGCAAGATATTCTGCCAACACATTTCTTACGTTAGTGTGAAGATCGGCAGGGTTCGGGTGTGTAGTCAGGGAATGCCAGTCTGCAATAAAGAAGAAGCAATTGTTGTCATTCTGCATTTGCACAAAGTTCTTTATGGCACCGAAATAGTTCCCCAGGTGCAAATTACCTGTTGATCGGATTCCACTTACTACTGTATTCATATCAGCATTAAATTTATAGCTCCTCTATGAGCTGTTAAAAATTAATTAATCACGCAAAATTATGAAACCTGTAGCACAAAACGAAATTTTAAAAATATTTCGTCTATCTATTTTTGAGTAGACCCAAAACAAAGCTATATATGTTTGCTTTTTCTCTATATTTGGTCTGATGAATGATCGAATAAATTGATCACTTGTATTTTATTAAAAACTATTATTGAAATGAATATCCTCGACATTTTTATAGGCCTTCCTTTGATTTATGCCATTTATAAGGGATTTACAAAAGGCTTTATTTACGAAGCAGCAAGCCTAATCGCTTTAATATTGGGTGTATATGGAGCTATTCATTTTTCTGATTTTACTGCAGAAGTTATTCAAGATACATTTAAATATGAGTCACATTATATGGAGTATATTTCATTCATTGTGACCTTTATTGTTATTGTAATTGGTATTAATCTTATCGGGAGAGTGATGGATAAGCTTGTTGAGGCTGTAGCTTTGGGCTTTGTAAATCGTCTTCTGGGAGTCGCGTTTGGTTTACTAAAAGGGATAATCATTTTAAGTATTGTAGTTCATCTTATCAACTATGTGAACGATAGATTTAGCTTTATTTCTCAGGAAAAGAAGAAGGAATGCTTACTGTATGAACCAATGACTAATATTTCTGATACAATATTTAATTTCTTCGATTCTGATTTCTCAACTACCAAAGAGAAAATTGAGGATAAGATTAAGGAGGGAACTGAAAGTATCAAGAAAACTATCTAATAGAATCTGAATGCAAAATGGCAAGATAAAACCATTGGGAATGAAGCTTAAGAAGTTTATACCACAACTTCCTGTTCGCAAAACGTTTCATTATAAAGGCTTGTGTCCCAATTGTGAACATGAAATTGATGGCAAGTTTTGTCAGAATTGCGGACAGTCAGCTAAAGATTTTCATCGCCCATTCTTTTCTATCTTGTTTGAATCGCTAAGCGATGCATTATCTTTCGATAATCGTTTATTTCATACTTTAAGTCCATTACTCCTGAAACCAGGTTACCTGACAAAGGAATTCATGAAAGGGCGTAGAGCAAGATATACGCCGCCATTTCGATTGTATCTATTTTTAACTTTTTTTGCTTTTCTTCTTCTGTCATTCAATCATACGCCTGATCGAAATTTCACAGAGAAGATGAGTTTAAGTGATGATCAAGGGAAACAGTTTGATTTAAAGAAAATGGTGAATGGCTTTATACCAGCTTCAGATAGTACGGGCATTTTCACTATAAAGACAGAGAATGCAATTCCTTTGGTTCAAGATTCAATAAAAGGTGAAGGTAATTTGGAGCTGGACTTATTTGAAGGGCATATTGGTGATTTTCTTGAAATGTGGAAACTGAATCCATCTTTAATGATGGATACAGCATTGAAAAAATTGTCGCAAACGCTTTTGATTATACTACCTATTTTTGCTTTGTTTTTGGCCTTTTTTTATATCCGACAAAGACGATATCTACTGGAGCATCTATTGATTTCGCTTAACTTCCACTCCTTTATATTTATTATTGTTATACTGAGTGAATTGTTGTTGCTAACTAATATTGTAATGCTCGAGGAAATAGCTATGTATTTGTACTTTTCTATTCCCATACAGCTATTTTTCACTCTGAAAACCTACTATGGCCAGGGTTGGAGGAAAACAACATTTAAGTTTATGACTCTAAGTTTTTTCTACAACTTATTTTTCATTGCAGGATTGTTGATAGGCTTTATCTTAATGACTCAATCCTAAGAGAGATTTATTTCAAAGAGATCGAGGTTTCAAATAGAAATACTAAGTAGCTCAAAGACTGATTCACACTAAAATGTATATATTTGTCAGTTAAAATTAATTATAGAACATTACGAGCCGACTCGGTCTAAAATAATAAGCAAAATGAATTTTATAGAAGAATTACAATGGCGTGGCATGATTCACGATATGATGCCGGGTATCGAAGAACAATTGGAGAAAGAATTGACATCGGCATATGTTGGAATCGATCCTACTGCTGATTCTTTACATATTGGGCATCTTGTGGGTGTTATGATGCTTAAGCATTTTCAGGTAGCTGGGCACAAGCCAATTGTTTTGGTAGGTGGTGCAACAGGTATGATTGGTGATCCATCGGGAAAATCTCAGGAAAGAAACTTACTTGACGAGAAGACTTTGCGTCACAATCAAGACTGTTTAAGAAAGCAACTTGCAGGTTTCTTAGATTTCGATTCAGTTGCTGATAATGCTGCTGAGATGGTGAATAATTACGATTGGATGAAGGATTTTTCATTCTTGGATTTCATTCGCGATATCGGAAAGCATATTCCTGTGAATTACATGATGAGTAAAGATTCTGTGAAGAAGCGTTTAAGTGCTGATTCAAAGGCAGGGATGTCTTTTACTGAATTCACATACCAGTTGGTTCAAGGAACTGATTTCCTTGAATTATATAAATCAAAGAATTGTAAGCTTCAGATGGGTGGTTCAGATCAGTGGGGAAATATTACTACTGGAACTGAATTAATTCGTCGTAAAGAAGGTGGTCAGGCTTGGGCTATTACTTGTCCATTGATTACAAAAGCAGATGGTGGTAAGTTTGGGAAAACTGAGTCAGGAAACATTTGGCTTGATCCTAAATACACATCTCCATATAAATTCTACCAGTTTTGGTTGAACACATCTGATGCGGATGCAGAGAAGTATATTAAGATTTTTACTTTGATCTCACAAGAAGAAGTTACTGCCCTTGTTGAAGAGCACAAAGAGGCGCCACATATGCGTAAATTGCAACAACGATTGGCTAAAGAAGTGACAACTATGATTCACTCCGAAGCAGATTACGATATGGCCGTTGAAGCATCTCAAATTCTATTTGGTAAATCTACAGCTGATGCATTGCGTAAACTTGATGAAGATACTTTTCTTTCAGTTTTCGAAGGTGTACCTCAATTTAATGTTGATAAAGCCGAATTTGAAAACGGTGTTGATATTGTAGAGCTTTTAGCTGTTAAGGCTGAAGTTTTCCCTTCAAAAGGGGAATTGAGACGTCTATTTAAAGGTAATGCTATCAGTTTAAATAAGGAGAAAGAGCCTAATGCAGAACTAGTCGTTACTAAGGAGCATCTTATTGCTGATAAATACCTACTTGTGCAAAAAGGGAAGAAGAATTATTTTCTAGTTGTGGCTTGTTAATATGCTTGTGATAGTGTAGTTTTATGTTTTCTACATTGAAACTAACAGATTTAATAGATATTTAAGATGAAGATTTTTAATTACGCATTAATCCTTTTTTTCACTTTAGCATTGTTTAGCTGTGGTGGTGGTGGAGGTTCTGATAAAACAGCACCATCAATTAATTTTACAAGTCCTAGTACGAGTGCTTCAGCTCCAACGACTATTACTTCAGGTCAAACGGTGACTTTTAGTGGAACTGTTAGTGATAATAAAGAATTAAAATCTATTACTTTTACTTCTCTTACAGAAACTAAATCGGTAAATGATTTTATTCAAGATTTCAATGAACAGCTTAATAGTAAGAAACCAAACTCAGCTGCTGTTTTAGATAAGGAGACGTATAGTGTAAGTTTCTCAATTGAGACACTTGGTGGTGCTCCTGCTGCTGATTATACATTGACTTGTACCGTAATTGATAATTCAGATATCCCTACAACAAAGACATTTTATATCAAAGTGGAGTAAGCTTTGATTTAAATATAGAATTGAAGACCTAAGCATTGCTTAGGTCTTTTTTTTGTTCTTTATTTTCCATATTTTGATTTTATGTAGGTGTTGGAAATCATATTTACCTTCAAATTAGACACTTAATTACGTCTTCATATATTTTTTTCAAAAAAAATAAGGCTTGAAAGGCCAATTAAATTGGGCTTTTAGCTAAGGATGTAATTTTAATATGGTACTATGTATTGCATATTACTATTTTTTAAACGTATATTTGTATAGCAAGCAAGTGTGCTTAAGATGGTATTGTATTAAATTATATCTGAAATGAAAAGGAAAATAAATAGAATCATGATTGTATGTATGTTGATTGGGTTTTGTATTAGTCCATCAATATTAAAGTCTCAGTCGGTTCAATCTACAAGTTCAATCTCCTTTTCATTAAACTCAGATTCGCAATCTAATTTCAACAACTGGTTTAGCCTTAATCACTTTTTTGATTCTGATTGGTCATCAGATGAAGAGGAAGCTATTAAAGCAGACAGTTTGAAAAAAGCACTTGAAGTTAAAAGTAAGGTGAAGAGTTCTAATGATTCAATCATCTCAAAATCTAAAAGAAACTCTTTAAAGAAAATAAGAAAGAAGAATTTTAGAAATATGCCAGTAGTAATTCAAACAAGAATTTAAAATATATTCCAAATGAAGATAGAAAATACGAAAGCCCAGATGCGAAAAGGAGTATTGGAATATTGTATTCTTTCCATACTCTCTAAGAATGATGCTTATGCTTCAGACATTATAAAGAAGCTGAAGGAAGCTAAGATGATAGTTGTGGAAGGAACACTTTATCCTTTATTAACTCGACTTAAAAATGCTGGACTACTTAGCTATCGCTGGGAAGAATCGACACAAGGTCCACCTCGTAAATATTATGGAATTACCGATATAGGACGAGATTTCCTTGTAGAGTTAGATGGTTCATGGCAAGAATTGGTAGATGCTGTAACTACTGTAAACCAGTAGGTCGCTTAAAGAAAAAAAGAGTATTTGAAATTATTTATAATACCGAATAAAACAAGATTCGTAAAATGGTATTTAAATATTAAAATAAAAGAAGATGAAAAAGACATTCACAATAAACATAAGTGGTAGCATCTTTCATATAGACGAAGATGCATACGAAAAACTCCAAGTTTATTTACGTAGTATTAATGCTCATTATGGTGCGAATGAAGAAGGGCGTGAAATTATTGCAGATATCGAGTCACGAATTTCGGAAATTTTCAATGAAAAACTAAGCTCAAAAGATCAAGTTGTAACTGAAACAATGATTGATGAGGTTATCACTATAATGGGGAAGCCAGAGGAGATTTTTGAAACAGATAGCGATGAAGAAGAAGTTGTTTCTGGAACTAAAAGATCTCGTCGTAGAAGAAGATTATTCCGTGATCCTGATCATCGTGTATTTGGTGGTGTAGCAAGTGGTATATCGGCTTATTTTGGTATCGACGTAGTTGTAATTCGATTGATGTTTGTTTTACTATTGTTTTTAGGAGCTGGAGCATCGTTTATCCTTTATGTTATTCTTTGGATAGTTGTGCCTAAGGCAAATACAACAGCTCAAAAACTAGAGATGAAAGGTGAAAGGGTTAATATATCGAATATCGAGAAATCGATAAAAGATGAATATCAAGAAGTGAAAGAGAACTTCGATAATATGCGTGAAAAACGTGGACCTCAGGTGAGAGATGGTTTCGATAAAGGTGTTGATTTTGCAGGTTCAGCCTTACGTCTTTTCTTAAAGGTGGTATTGATAATAATAGGAATAGGCTTAATAATAGCTGGTATTATCTCCCTTCTTTCTTTCCTAGGAACTCTAATTTTTACGACTAGTGTTGTAGGTCCATTTGCAGGTATGCATTTTCCAGGAGCTTTTATGCCTGATATGTTTTTCACAGGTATGGGAATTAAATTATTTTCTCTTGGTTTGATGCTTGTAATAGGTATTCCTTTAATGCTGCTAATTTTTGTAGGCATAAAGCTATTAGTGAAGTTTAAAACAAATAATAAGGCGATTGGTCTTACAGCACTAGCCCTTTGGTTAGGTGGTATTATTCTTTTAATTTCAGTTAGCCTTACGCAGGCAAAGTCATATCTAAGTAGTGGAACGACTTATGCGGATACCGAAGTTCTAGATAATTTTGATAGTAATACACTTTATATAAGAGCAGAGAAGAATATTGATTTCAATTGGCACGATGCGAATGTTGATTTGGATGGTGTAAAGGTTATTGTGAAAGATGACGAGAAACTTGTATTAGGTGAACCTACTCTTGATATTGAAAAAAGTGATTCGGGTAATTATGAGATCATCATGAAGAAGAAGTCGAGAGGCAGAACTCATGGCGATGCCGTTGAAAATGCTGAAGAAATCAAATACTCATGGAAACAGGTGGATTCATTATTAATTTTTGACGAGTATTTTACTTTACCAATAGGTGATAAGTGGAGGAATCAGAAATTACAAATCACACTTAAAGTACCAGAAGGGAAAGCCGTTTTTTTAGATAAAAGTGTTGATGATATCATCCACGATATCGAGAATGTTAGCAATACTTGGGATGGTGATATGGTAGGCAAGAAATGGGTAATGAAGCAAGAAGGTTTGACATTATATCGTGACTAAGTTCATGGTTTTATATATTTCTTAATCTAGTTAATGACGAAGCGCTGGTTCGTTTTAGTCAACTGATTCAGTTGCTAGTCATTAGATCAATACTTAAAATTTAAACAGATGAAAAAAGTAGCATTTATATTAATGGTTATCCTTTTCCCAGTGTTGATTCAAGCACAAACAAAGGCAGAAAAACTACATGAAAAATATTCGAAGTTAGATGAGTTCAGTAGTTTTAGTTTCTCGGGGAACTTCTTAAAGAATTTAGATTTTGATGTCGATGAAGATGAGTTTGAAAAGAATGTAACTGGTGATTGTGATGGAATTAAGCTTTTGAGTTATAAGAAAGAGAACGGTGATGAGACTAAGTTTAAGAAGATTATCATTTCAGCATTAACTTCGGGTAAATACAAACAGGTTCTTAAGGATACAGAAAAGGATGACGATTCTGATGAAGTTTACTTTTTTGCCTTAGGTAAAAAGAAACGATTTAGTGAATTCCACCTTCTACATTGTAATGAAAATAGAACATCACTAGTGTCATTTTTTGGTGATTTTCATATCGATGAGTTAGAATCTCTTTCAAAATATAAATTCGATTAGTAAACTTTTAAAAAAGGAGATATGCAACGTTTATACAAATCAAGCGATAAAAAAGTAGCAGGGGTGTGTGGAGGCTTGTCGCACTATATAAACCCAGAGCTAGATCCAGTAATTGCTAGAGCCATTTTTATGATAGTGTGCTTGTTTAATCCTTTAGCATTAATAGCTTATTTGGTTTTGGCACTTGTATTAGAAGATAATCCAGTAAGAGTAAGCGATTGAGATATACGAAAGACTCATGCCTCCTGAGTTTGGTCTTTTTCAATGGAGGTTATATTGAGTTAATAGAGCAAGCAATTTATATTGTTTGCTCTATTTCTTTATGATGAATATTTATTATAGCTATTGTCAGAGTTGGAGACAAGAGTTTTACTGGATCAAAAAATACACTAGTGTCTTGTCCGAAAATACACTAGTGCAAAATTAGAAAATACATAGGTGTATTTTCTCATAGGAAAATAAGAACATTCTTGTAGCCTACAATAGCTTTAGTAATAAACAGCCTAATACTAAAATTCCAAATAGAATTTCAGAGATTTTTGTGTTGCGATTCATCACAAAAAAGTAGCTGAAAATATAAGAAAGCGGCACGGCTGCAATAAAAATCTGAGCTATAATAGCTGATGGGAATAGAATACCTGATGCAATACTTGTTACAAATAGAGCAACCAAAATAAGAAGGTATTTTCTAGAACGGACACGTTTTTCCTCGAAACCCCAAATGGTAAAGAAAATTGAGATCAAGCTTAATAAAGCTAGAAATACCCAATATAGAATATGTGAGATTGAGAAACTGACTAGTTGCTCCTGATGCTCAAAGATCATTTTGGTTTGATCGAGAAAGGATTCTAGATCTCCTTGCCAAAAAAACCAACATAGAGCAAAGAATATAGGTGTAATAAAACCTATTAAGCCACCCATTAATTCTTTCAGTTTCAAAGAACCTAATATGACTAGAGCCCATATAAACCAAACAAAGAAAAGGCTGGTAGGTAAATAAAATAGACTAGCTAAACCAATAAGTACTCCAACATCAAATGCCGAAGAAACACTTTGGCTGCCATGATAAATTTTGAATATACGGTTGAGCGATAAAAGTAAAAATAGGGCACTAATAAGAGCAGGGTGCATGCCATTTACAAGCACGGCACACGAAGCAAGTATTATAAACAAAGCCGAAGGTAAATCCGTACGTTGTTTAATAAATATGAACTGCTCGTTGAGTTGTATTAGGCTGTAGGAGATTAAGAGTATAATCAAATAGCCGAATATGTTTAGATATAAAGGATTATAATTGAGTATGCAAAGTAAAGATTTGTATAGTGGCATTTGCAAAGAATACTCAGCCAATATAACTGGATTCTGAAATGCATTAAACCACAAAATAAGAGCAATTATAGGAATAAGAATAAAATAGATAGGTGATCTTCTTCTTAAAACTTTTAACAGCATTATTGTGATTTTTAAATATTAATTCCTTTGCAAACTCAATTGTAAGCTGTTCGATTATTGTAAATCGAAACCTATATCTTTTCTGTAATATTTACCTTCAAATTGGATTTTATCAGCACTACTAAATGACTTCTTAAGAGCACTGTTAATATTATCTCCATAAGAACTTACAGCAATTACTCGTCCACCATTTGTTACAACTTCGTTATTGTTACCAGTTGTACCAGCATGGAATACAATACTGTCAGATACCTGATCAATTCCGCTGATAGTTTTACCTTTTTCGTAAGCTTCAGGGTAACCACCTGATACAAGCATAACAGTTGTTACTGTTCTCTCATCCAATTCTAATTGAAATTGATCTAACTTTTTATCAGCAACAGCGATCATTAACTCAAGGAAATCAGATTTGATACGTGGTAGAACAACTTCAGTTTCAGGATCACCCATTCTAACGTTATATTCGATAACAAATGGATCATTATCAACTTTCATCAGTCCAATAAAAACGAAGCCAACAAATGGCGTATTGTCTTTTTTGAAACCATCAATAGTTGGTTTGATAACGCGTTCTTCAACTTTGCTCATGAATTCTTCATTGGCAAAATGCACAGGAGAAATCGCTCCCATACCACCCGTATTTAATCCAGTATCGCCTTCACCAATTCTTTTGTAATCTTTAGCTTCAGCAAGTACTTTATAGCTTTTGCCATCAGTCAAAACAAAAACAGATAATTCAATACCTGATAAAAATTCTTCAATAACTACTGTAGCACTAGCAGCACCAAACATGCCACCAATCATCTCTTTAAGAGAATTCTTTGCTTCGTCAAGATCTTCAATGATTAAAACACCTTTACCAGCAGCCAATCCATCAGCTTTAAGTACGTAAGGAGATTTTAGAGTTTCAAGGAAGTGGTAACCTTCTTCAAGGTTTTCATATGTAATACTTCTGTATTGAGCTGTAGGAATTTTGTGGCGAGCCATGAAATCTTTTGCGAAATCCTTACTACCTTCCATTTGAGCAGCTGCTTTTTCTGGTCCAATAACAGCAACTTGTTTTAGTTTTTCATCAGCTAAGAAAAAATCATGAATCCCATTTACCAATGGATCTTCAGGGCCAACAATAACCATATCGATTGCTTTGTCAAGAACAAAAGTTCTTACTTTCTCAAAATCGTTTGGGTCGATATTAACATTCTCAGCTAATTCTTCAGTCCCAGCATTACCAGGAGCCACATACAGTTTCTCAAGTTTATCGCTTTGTGCTATTTTCCATGCAAATGCATGCTCTCTTCCTCCTGATCCTAATACAAGTACTTTCATCTGTTTATTAATTTACTTTCCCAGTTTCGCTTCTGGTGTGTCAATGAATTTATAGAATGGTTCGTTTTTCAAATCATCATTTAAAAGTGATGGTTTTGAAATGGCAAATTTACGGAATGATATGATTAATCAAATTGCGAAATGCTATTTTTTTAAGACTTAAGTTGAACTATTCGAATTGAATAGAATTAAAGAAGATCTGTTTCTTGTCAAGTAATACTTGTTTCATCCGTGTTGGGCCACCAATAGCGATTTGGTAGATAAATTGTCCCTTAAAAAAGAAACGTTTGAAATAGGTGTATTCAAGATTCTCAACCATCAAAGTGTAGACGATTTCTTTTCCTAACATTCTTTTGTAGGATACGCTTTGTTCCGAAATTAATCTTGCATTACTACTCAATAGACTACCTTCCTTCAATTGGTTGTAATATTCTGTGGGATCAGAATGATCAAAGTCCAATTCTAAGCCTGAAAAATTTGAAGCTACAATACCATAAATGTTTGCAGCATCGCGATGCGAAAAAACCTCTGAAGTGATTCCATTAAGCTCCTGATTTCTGAGATTTGGAGTCTCAGGTAATTCAAAACTAATTTTAGATTTCTCTGATTTGATTTTTACCCAATCTAATTGTGCAAATCCTGTCGTGCAGATGCTTAAAAGAACTACAAAGCTTAAAATTCTAAGTTTTATGTTTTTATGACTCATTTTTTTGATTTTTAGTAAGTGTCTGGAAGCTTTATCCCTTTTATCGTTCTGTACAGGTCTAGAGCAAAAACATCTGTCATTCCTGATACAAAATCTAAAATTGACATGATCTTTAAATAGTCATCTTCATCTTTATGACTGTATTGTTCTGGAATTAGAGATAAGAGTTTCTTTGAGTAGAAGCTTTTCGGATTAAGAATGGCTTCAACAAATTCTTGAAGTAGAGTTCCTAATATTTTATAACCAGCTAACTCAATTTCGAGAACAGAACGGTGGTTGTAAATTTTTGAGATAGCGATCTGAGTGCAATTTTTATAGGCAACTTTCGAACTTTCAGGAACTTCTTTGATAAGTGTTGAGGTAAATTCACCAGCCATTATTTTCTCTTCGTTTGTAAGAAAAACAGTGACGCACTCTTTGATTAATTTCCCAATAACACCAGCTCTTATATAAGCAATCTGTTCATTGGTGTCACTTACTTCTTCGCAAGTTTCATCAATTCTCCTAAGGGTGTTGACATCGTCACTTTTATCGTAAAAATCCAGTAGCAGTTGCTTTGTTTCCTCAGTAGTAAGGATTTTTAGTTTGTGAGCATCTTCAATATCCATTATCTGATAACAAATATCATCGGCAGCCTCAATAAGATAAACTAATGGATGACGAGCAAAAATACCAGGTTTAATCTCTGGAATTCCCAGCTCTTTAGCAATCATCTGGTAATTCTCTTTTTCAGTATTGAAGAAACCATACTTACGTTTTCCAACTTCAGGTATTTTATAAGCTTCCCATGGATATTTTATAATCGATGCAATACTAGAATAGGTAAGTGCAAAACCACCTGTTCGTCTACCATTAAAAGCGTGTGTTAAAAGGCGAAAAGCATTAGCATTCCCTTCAAAGTTGCAAAGGTCAGCCCATTGTTCTGTTGTGAATTTATTCTCGAGTTTTTTTCCCTCACCATGTGTGAAGTAGTAGGAAAGAGCTTCTTCTCCAGAATGCCCAAAAGGAGGGTTGCCTAAATCATGAGCTAAGCAGGCAGTAGCAACTATATTACCTATACCATCCAAATATGGATTATTCTCATATTGTTTTGAGTTTGTTAATTTCTCTGTCAAGAGATTACCCATGGAGCGTCCAACACTCGAAACCTCCAAGCTATGTGTAAGTCTATTGTGAACGAAAATACTACCTGGTAAAGGAAATACTTGCGTTTTATTTTGTAATCTTCTAAAAGGAGATGAGAATATTAAGCGATCGTAATCCCTTTGGAATTGAGATCTTATTTCATGTTCGTTAATTGCTAAACGGTCTTCTTGTCCAAAGCGTTTGGCAGATAATAGTTGGTTCCAGTTCATGCTATGTAGTTGAATTTCGCCCTATAGTAATTGTCCTAAATCAATTCATTATTTAATCGAAGCTAATTTACATTAAATACCAATGTTCTTTTAGTCATTTAAGATGAATTCACAGTTTTTTTAGAATTTAAGATTTTGTACATAAAATATGTTCGAATGCGAACACGGGCGTGTTGATATCGGACAAGATTTTGATGTAGTATTATTCACTCTAAACAGTTATATTCTTGTTTTACAGATTAGTGTGTAAAATGGCACGACTATTGAATTTATCAAGACTTGAAAAGAGGATTTAATCATATTTAACTTATTTAGACAACCTGATTAGTTTATTTAACATGTCGTTTACCGAGTTAATCGGCTGTTTATCTAAATTTGTTTGATAATAACCTTTAAATCTTTAATATTAGATGTCGAAACCCTGACCAAACTTCGACATGAGAAGCAATTAAAAAATACTAACGATTATGATCCGATTAACGAATATTCACAAATCATACATTACTGGCTCCAATAAGCTACATGTTCTTAAGGGAATTGATTTGCATATCAAAGAAGGCGAATTGGTTTCTATTATGGGATCTTCTGGCTCAGGCAAGTCTACACTCCTAAATATATTGGGGCTTCTAGATAATCACGACGATGGTACTTATATTCTGAATAATCAGGAAATAAAAACAATGAGTGAGACTAAGGCTGCAAAACTAAGAAATGATTTATTGGGATTTGTTTTTCAATCTTTTAACCTGATTACTTTTAAAAATGCCATGGAAAATGTGGCACTACCCTTATATTATCAGAAAGTAGCTCGTAAAAAGCGAAATAAGCTTGCTGTTGAATATCTCGATAAAATGGGATTGAAAGAGTGGGCTGAGCACATGCCGAACGAATTATCTGGTGGACAGAAGCAAAGAGTTGCTATTTCAAGAGCAATGATTACCAATCCCAAAATCATTCTTGCTGATGAACCGACTGGTGCTCTAGATTCTCAAACCTCACTTGAGGTTATGGACTTGCTTAGAGAAATTAATAGAGCTGGTATTACTGTGATAATTGTTACTCACGAAACAGACATTGCTGAGATGACAGATAGAGTGATCAATTTAAAAGATGGACGAATTGAATCTATCGTTGAGCACAAGCACAACTTGAATGGTAAAGAATCGATTACCGCAGAAGCTAAAATCACGGAGTAATAATACCA
This sequence comes from uncultured Marinifilaceae bacterium, assembly GCA_963977525.1. Classification (GTDB taxonomy): domain Bacteria; phylum Bacteroidota; class Bacteroidia; order Bacteroidales; family Marinifilaceae; genus Ancylomarina. The sequence goes on along the minus strand of CAXBPC010000018.1, from coordinate 17,664 downwards.
GAACTTTAATTCCAGACTATGTTTGATAGAGATAAATGGAACGAGATTTTCAGTACCATTAGAAAAAATAAAACCCGAACCTTTCTTACTGGATTTTCCGTAGCTACGGGGATTTTCATGCTGATTTTCCTTTTAGGAGCAGGTAGAGGTCTACGAAATGGAATGATAGATGTTTTTGCTCAAGATGCTACAAATAGTATGCAGATATTTGGTGGGCGAACTACAAAGGCATATAAGGGTACTCCTGAAGGGAAACGTATTCAGATGGTTAATGATGATTTACTTAATCTGAAAAGGTCAATAGGAAAAATTGACGTCATTTCTGCTATGAGTTATATTCCAGGAGCAGAGGTTATTTCTTATAAGAATAATTTTGGAAATTTTAATGTTTCTCCAATTCATGATTCTTACAAAGAGATTAAGAATTTTGATGTTTTAAAAGGACGCTTCCTTAATAAAAAAGATATTTTAGATCATCGAAAGGTTGTCATTATTCAAGATGAAGTTGAAAATATCTTATTCCCTGAAGAAGAGTCAATAGGGAAATATATAGACGTAAATAAGATTAAGTTTAAGGTTGTTGGGGTGTTTTCAAAGAAAGATTTTGATGAGAATTCTCGAGATATCTATATTCCTATAACGGTTGCTCAAAGGATATTTAATAATAATGATCACTTACGACGTATTTCTTTTACACTTAATAATATAAGTGTTGCTCAAAGTAAAGAAGTAGAGAAACAAATTCTTTACAAGATGGCAGCTAAACACAACTTTAGTAGAGAAGATAAAAATGCGCTTTGGATTCAGAATAATATTGAGAATTCGCAAGAGTTTAGCAGAATGTTTGATGGTATCGAAAAGTTCGTATGGATCATTGGTGTTTTCACAATACTACTAGGTGTAATAGGTGTTTTTAATATCATGATGATTGTTGTTAAAGAACGAACCAAAGAGATTGGTATTCGAAAAGCAATTGGAGCATCACCTATTTCGGTTGTGTCTTTAGTTTTGATGGAGGCAATTTTTATTACTGCAGCCTCTGGATATATTGGTTTAATTGCAGGAGTAGGTCTACTCGAAGTAATTTCTCAGTTCGACATTATTGAAAAAATATATCCTCCAGCAGCCATCTATTTTTTAGATCCTCAAGTTGATCTGGGTGTAGCTGTAGGTGCTACAATTGTACTCGTAATAACTGGTGCTTTAGCTGGTTTTTTCCCGGCACGAAGAGCAGCTTCTATTAGACCAATTGAAGCGTTGAGAGATGAATAATTTCTTTTAAGTATAGGTAATTGAAAGGAATCTTAACTCAAATAGTTTTTGTAGATAAGATTCAAAATCAAAAAATAACAAAAGAATGTTCGATTTAGATAAATGGCAGGAAATTACTTCTGCCCTCAAAAAAAATAAATTAAGAACAGCTCTTACTGGCTCTGGGGTAATGTTTGGAATTCTGATACTTGTGACCCTACTTGGTTTGGGAAAAGGATTTCAGAATAATCTCAAATCATCTTTGGGAAATATGGCGACAAACTCGACCGTATTTTGGACAGATAAAACAACTAAACCTTATGAAGGCTTATCAAGAAATCGCAGATTCAATTTTGATAATGATGATTTGATTGCGATGAAGCGTTCAATTCCAGCAATTGAAAATGTAGCACCAGATATTAATGGTTGGAGTGGAGGAGATCCTAATAATACCTTTCGAAAAGATAAAAAAGGAAATTTTAGGATAAAAGGTACTTCACCAGAGATGAATAAGGTAATTCCAGTAGAAGTTTGGAGTGGTCGTTTTATTAATGAAAATGACTTGAAAGAAATGAGAAAGGTCATTACGATAGGACCTAGAGTTGTTGACTTAATGTTCGATGATGATGAAGAACCACTTGGACAATATTTAAAAATAAATGGTATTTACTTTAAGATTATTGGAACCGTAAAACCCTTAAGTCAGAATATGGGTATGCGTGATGATCTTGTTCAGATGCCATATACAACACTTCAAAAAATCTATAATCGGGGCGATAAGTTTAATGTCTTTATGGCCACTGCTAAAGTTGGAGAATCTGTAGAAGAGCTCGAAGGTGATATAATAAATCTATTAGCTCGACGTCATAAGATTCATCCTGAAGACAAGGAGGCGTTTGGACATTTTAATATTGCAAAAATATTTAATAAGATATTTGGTCTCTTTAATAGTATTGGTTTTCTGTTCTGGGTAATTGGATTTGGAGTTTTGATTACTGGAATAATTGGAGTTAGTAATATTATGCTTGTGGTTGTAAAGGAGAGAACTCGCGAGATTGGTGTGAAACGTGCTATTGGAGCTAAGCCTTGGGCTATTATAAGTCAGATCGTTACAGAGGCTGTATTTCTGACTACTTTCTCAGGATTCTGGGGACTTGTTATAGGAGTTCTTATTGTTGAAGGTATTGGAAAAGCAACATCTGGAGATCCTAATCCTATGATATTAAATCCATATGTAGATATAAAAGTTGCCTTTATTGCTTTAGGCGTGTTGGTTGTGTTTGGTTGTATAGCTGGACTTTTACCTGCACAAAAAGCAATTAGAATTAAACCTGTTGACGCTTTACGTTACGAATAATAACACTTGAAAATAACAATTGATATGAAAAAAGTTTTTAGAATAGTATTGATCGTATTCATTATCGGTCTGTTTTTAGGAACCATTGCTTTCCTTTATAATAAATCTAAAGAGAAACCAGAAGTTTATGATACGAAGTCTCCTGAGATTACGGATATCATTAAGAAAACGGTTGCTACAGGATCTGTAGTTCCTCGTAAGGAAATTAAGATTAAACCTCAAGGTGTATCTGGTATTGTTGAAACTCTATTCGTTGAGGCTGGACAAATGTTGAAGAAAGGCGACAAGATTGCTAAAATCAAGATTATTCCAGATATGATTAATTTGAATTCAGCAGAATCGAGAGTTGAGAGAGCTCAAATCAATTTTGAAGACTCTCAAATCAATTTCAATCGTGATAAGCTGCTTTTTGAGAAGCAGGTGATCTCAGAATCTGATTTTCAAAAACCAAGCTTAGCTTTCCGAAGCGCACAAGAAGAATTGAAGTCGGCTAAAGACAATCTTCAGTTGATTAAAGAAGGTGTGACTTCTAAGTCAGGATTTGTTACCAATACAATTATTCGTTCAACTATTGAAGGTATGATCCTTGATATTCCTGTTAAAGAAGGTTACTCAGTTATTCAGAGTAATACCTTTAATGAAGGAACCACTGTAGCTATTGTTGCCGATATGGGTGAGATGATTTTCCAAGGTAAGGTTGATGAAACTGAAGTTGGGAAAATTACACAAGGAATGAATTTAAAACTGACTATTGGAGCTATTGAGGATTTTAAATTTGATGCACATTTGGAGTATATATCACCTAAAGGTGTTGCAGAAAATGGGGCTATCCAGTTTGAGATCAAGGCAGCAGTAAAATTAAATAAAGAACATTTTATTCGTTCTGGTTATAGTGCTAATGCTGAGATTGTACTTGATACAAGAGAGAAGGTTTTAGCAGTAAATGAGAGCTTATTAGAATTTAGCAATGATTCTAGTTTTATCAATATTGAAACTAAACCCCAGGTTTTCGAAAAACGATTTGTAAAGACTGGTTTGTCTGATGGAATTAATATCGAGATTCTTGAAGGAATAAAAAAAGGAGATAAGATTAAGGGCGAAAAAATGTCTAAGATCAAATTGATGAAGGAGAAAAAGAAGAAGAGAGACGAGGAGAAAAAGAAGAAGAAAAATTCTGACGACTAATTCATAAAAAAATAATTACTTCGATGAAGTAAACAAAAAAATAATATTATATGAAAAATATTTTCTTAATTATTCTTGTATTCTCTATTGGGTTTGGCGTTCAGGCTCAGGAAAAATGGGATTTAAAGAAATGTGTTGATTATGCCAAGGAGCATAATATCTCTCTTCAGCTTAAGAAGCTTGATGCAAAAATTAAAGAGAATGATGCCAAGCAATCTAAGTATAGCTTGTTGCCAGATTTGAATGCAAGTTCAAGTTTAAACCGTAACTGGGGTAGAGCAGAAAACAGAGAAACAGGAACTTTTACTGATGTAAATTCTAAGTATGTGAGTGTTGCAGTGAGGTCTAGTGTATCGTTATTTGAAGGTTTTCAGAAGATAAATACAATTAAGCAAGCTAATATCGATTTACAAGCTTATTTGGAGGATATCGAGAAAACTAGTAATGATATCTCATTAAGAATTGCTTCATATTATTTGGATATTTTATTTAAGAAAGAACTTCTTCAGGTAGCAAAAGATCAACTTAAGATTACACAATTACAGATTGAAAGAACTGAAGTTTTAGTTGAAGTGGGAACCATACCGAAGGGTACTTTAATGGAGCAGAAGGCACAGGCAGCTCAGGAAGATTTAACTGTTGTAACCAGTGAGAATGACTTAATTCTTTCTTTACTTGATTTAGCTCAGTTATTAGACCTTAGTTCAACAGAAGCTTTTGATATTGAAATGCCTATTTTGCCTATTTTAGATTCAGGGCGTTCATTGTTAAACCCCAATTCAGTTTATGACATTGCATTAATCTCTTTACCTGAGATAAAAGCAGCTAATCTACGTTTGGAAAGTACTGAAAAAGGTTTGAGTTTAGCAAGATCTGGCTTAATGCCAAGCTTATCGTTAAATGGTGGGTGGAGTACTGAATATCAAAAGTTGGATGGCTTTCCATCAGTTAGTTTTCGTGATCAGTTTAAAGACCGAGTTAATAAATTTGTTGGATTATCTCTAAGCGTTCCAATATTTAATAAAGGTATAAACCGTAGAAATATTAGTAATGCAAAGGTTAATATCGATCGCTCAAGATTGAATTTAGAGAATACGAAGAACATTCTTCGTAAAGAAATTCAACAAGCACATGCTAATGCTCTTGCTGCGATGAAAAAGTATTTCTCAAGTGAAACAGCTGTTTTTTCAACAGAAGAAGCTTTCCGATATACCGAAGAGAAATTTAACTTAGGTATAGTAAACTCGGTTGATTACAATCAAGCAAAAAACAACTTGTTAACGTCGAAATCGAATTTATTACAAGCCAAATATGAATATATTTTTAGAACTAAAATCATTGACTTTTACAATGGAGTCGAGATCAGTTTATAGTCAAATTTTCAAGTAAGTTTATTAACTCCGATTCGATTAATCTCGAATCGGAGTTCTTTTTTATGTCAGCCAAGGCTAAGTCTATGTAAAGGTTCTTTCTAATTCCCTTTTAATAGCTTAAATTTGCGATCTGTAAGTGTTTATAAAGAATATTTGCCTTACATCATTAAAAGAAAGAATCATTTAGATTCAATTATAACGACTAAAGACAATGGCTTTAATATTAAATATAGAAACATCTACCGCAGTTTGTTCGGTTTCATTAGGAAAAGATGGCGATTTACTTGCCTATAAAGAGAATAAAGAAGGGATGAATCATGCGACTCATTTGACTGTATTTATTGACAGGATCCTAAAAGAAAATAGCTTGACCCCAAACGATCTTGATGCGATTGCCGTTAGTATGGGACCTGGTTCTTATACTGGTTTGCGTATTGGTGTATCTACTGCAAAAGGGCTTTGTTATGGTAGTAAATTACCTTTAATAGCTGTTAGTACTTTACAAGCTATGACTGCTCCTCTGTTGAGTGATGAAGCTATTACATCTCAATTAGGAGATCTTGAAGCTAGTATCTTTTGTCCAATGATTGATGCACGACGAATGGAAGTTTATACAGCTTTTTATTCATATAAAAACGAAGTGCTTCGTAAGGTTTCTGCTGAAATTATCGATGAGGAATCTTTTGTTTCTGACTTAGCTGAAAATGAGATCGTGTTCTTCGGTGATGGTTCTTCAAAATGTCAATCAAGCTTACAAAGCCCAAATGCAATTTTTGTAGATGATATTACGCCAACTGCTATTGGTATGATTGAATTATCTGAAGCAAAGTATAAAGTAGAGGCATTTGAAGATGTTGCTTATTTCGAGCCATTTTACCTAAAAGACTTTGTTGCAACTACTCCAAAGAAAAATATCTTTTAAAAGCATTCGTTTTTCTGCATTGAAATAGCGATATTGAATAACTTATATTCTTTAACGTAAAAGTCTATGCGAAATATATTTATATCCCTTTTAATGACATGCTTCTTTTCATCTTCAGCATTCGCGGAAGGTGGCACCGTCCTTAAGAAAAAGACCGAGCATCTTAAGTATGTTATTCATTATGGATTTATTCGTGGAGGGAAGGCTAGCCTAAAGCTTAAGTCAGAACGATATAAAGGTCAAGATGTTGATCATTTAATTCTTAGTGGACGAACAACTGGCATCACAAATTCTCTATTTGGTGTTAGGAATACTTATGAGAGTTTTGTTGATAAGGAAACCCTATTGCCTATAAAAGCAATCAGAAAAATCAAAGAGGGTTCTTATAAGCGATATAATGAACTTCTATTCGATAGAGAAAAAAATAAGGTTCATAGTAAGCGATCTGGAGAACACGATGTAGTTGAGGGGGTTCATGATATTCTTTCGGCCTTTTATTTTGCTCGAGTTAAATTATTCAATTCTGATTTAGTTGTAGGTCAGAATCTCAAGATTGATACTTATTTCTCAGATGAGCCTTTTTTACTGCAATTTAAGTTTATGGGTTACGAAACAATTAATAGTAAAATTGGAAAAATTAAGTGTTACAAGTTTATCCCAGTTGTAGAAACTGGGCGTGCTTTTAAAAATGAGGACGACATGCACATTTGGATTTCTGCTGATGAGAATAAAGTTCCTATTCGCGTTCAGTTCGATCTCTTTATTGGATCGTTGCGTTGCGACTTAGTTAATTTCCCCCATTTAACAGACGATAGAAACGAGCAGTAGCTTTTTAAAAGAGGCTATTGGTTCTTCATTATTCGCAAAACACACAATATCTGTATTATATTTCTCATTGAGGATACTTTCTCTTACTTTTGCGATGCAATTAAAAAGGATAATTTTAAATTAATATATAACAACATGGCAAGTACTTCAGATTTTAAGAATGGTATGTGTATCCATTTTAAGACTGGTTTATATACGATTGTTCAATTCCAGCATGTTAAGCCTGGTAAAGGTCCAGCTTTCGTAAGAACTAAATTAAAGAATGTAAAGACAGGTAAAATCATTGATAACACCTTTACTTCTGGATTAAAGATTGATGTTGCAAGAATCGAGCGTCGTCCATACCAGTACCTTTACAAAGACGATATGGGTTTCAACTTAATGCATACTGAGACTTACGAGCAGATTGCTCTAGAAGAAGACCTGTTTAACCAACCAGACCTTTTGAAAGAAGGTGATCATGTTGAGGCAGTAATTCATGCTGATACTGAAACACCACTTTATGTAGAGCTTCCTATTCATGTTGTTATGAAAGTTACATACACTGAGCCTGGTCTTCGTGGTGATACGTCTTCAACAAACTCACTTAAGGCTGCAACTATTGAGACTGGAGCAACTATCATGGTTCCTCTTTTCGTTAATACCGATGATGTTATTAAAATTGATACACGTAACAGGGAATATGTTGAGCGTGTGAAGCAATAAGCTAATAAAGCTAAAATATATAGAAGGCTATTTCATGAAAGTGAAATAGCCTTTTCTATTTTAATAAATCTCTCAAGGCATCCTCCAGTTTTGGAAATCTAAAATTGAATTCATTTTTGAGAATTTTGTTTGATGATACTCGACTTCCTTTTAAAAGAAGATCCGACATATCACCTAATATGAGTTTCAAGAAAAAAGAAGGTGTATTGGGGAGCCAATAAGGCTTGTTAAGCATTTTAGCCAAAGCGTGAGTAAAACTATTGTTTGTTTGAAAATCTGGCGCTACAGCATTAAAAACACCTTTCATCGAAACATCTTCAATGGCTTTGATGTAAATTTCACATAGATCATCAATATGTATCCATGGTAAATATTGATCACCACTTCCTAGTGCTGAAGCTAGGCCAAGTTTAATTGGGATTATCATTTTAGATAAGGCTCCTCCTTTCTGATTAAGAACAAGACCTGTCCTAAGTATTGTTGTTTTAATATTTAATGTTTCAAATTGTTTGGCAGCACTTTCCCATTTGACGCAGGTTTGACCAAGGAAATCACCTGAAGCAACTTGATCTTCTGTAAATATTTTATCAGATGTAACAGCCCCATAGTAGCCAACAGCTGATGCCGATATAAAAGCTTTTAGCTCTTTGTTCTGTTTTTTGACTTCATTAAAAATAAGGTTGGCCGATTGTATGCGGCTATCAAGAATAAGTTTTTTTCTTGATGATGACCATCTTTTTTCAGCAATATTTGCTCCAGCTAAATTGATAATATAATCTGATGAGGCGATTGCTTCAGGATCAATTTGATTGTTTTGTGGATCCCACAGGTATGTTTTGAATTTATCCTTATTAGCCCGACTCAGAATAGCAACATCATAGCCTTTGGCTTGTAATTTCTCACAAAGTGCTTTACCTACTAGTCCTGTTCCGCCGCTTATTAATACCTGTGCCATGTCGTGTCTATTTTTGGTCTCAATTTTAAAGTTACCTAATTAATCATTACAATCTTCAGACACAGTTTCGTGAACAGTCTCAACAATCTCCTCCTGCAGATTGCAGGAAGGTTTGTAAAGGTTTTAGTTTTGTCCCTGCAGGCTGCAGGAAGGTTCCTAAGGGGTTTAGTTTTGTTCCTGCAAGCTGCAGGAAGCTTTCTAAGGGGTTTAGTTTTGTCCCTGCAACTTGCAGGAAGCTTTCTAAAGAGTTTAGTTTCGTTCCTGCAGTATGCGCGAAGGTTTATAAAGAAACATGTTTCTATTTTTGTATAAGCTTATCCTGAAACTAAGTGTTTAGGATCAAAAAAAATCCCAAACCTAAGGGCTTGGGATATATATGAGTTTATTATTTGTTTGGACGTTTAGATTTGTCGAAAAAGAAATTGTCGAAAACGATTCGTTCTTCTTTTTTGAGTGCTAGAATGAGTATCGCACTTTTTATAAAACCATATCCATAGCTGTAAAGTTGGATAAAGCTTGCCAGAACCGCCAATAGTGAAATGGATAGGCTCTTTGTTTTAATTATTGATTCTATGAATAAAACACTTGCTAAAAAAGCCAGCGGAATTAGGAATATTGGGCTTATAGCTGCTGCCAAAATCACCAATAATAAACTGCCAAGCAAAAATAAAGCAGGAATTGTATAGGTTAATTTAAACTTATCGGGATACCATTTAATTAGAACAGGGCGCATTACCCCAAACTTATAAACTTGTTTGATGAATTTCGAGAAATCGATACGTCTCTTGTGAAACACATAAGCATCTTCAATTAGTCCAACCTTAAAACCAGCATTCATAATTCGATAACTCAAATCAGGATCCTCGCCAGGAGTAACATCGGTATAGCCGCCAACTTTCTTGTAAACCTCTTGCTTAATTCCCATATTAAAGCTTCGAGGTTGGTATTGATCCAACTTATTCTTTTTGCCTCGTATACCACCCGTCGTAATAATTGAAGTCATGGCATAATTGATAGCCTTTTGCACCTTGCTAAAAGATTCATGAGCACTATCTGGTCCACCAAAAGCATCTAGTGGGGTTTCGGCTAAATGTTTTTCTACCTCTTCGAAATACTGAGGTGGTATAATACAATCCGAATCAAAAAAGATTAAATAATCACCAGTAGCCATACTCATACCCACATTACGGCTATCACCAGGACCTGAATTTGCTTTGAAATGATATTTAATATCAAGCTCATTGGAGTAACTTTTTACAATAGCTGAACAATCTTCGGTAGAACCATCCTCAATCATGAGAATGTCGAAATTCTTATAGGTTTGCTTGGCTAGGCTTTCGAGCAACTCTTCGGCTTCGTCAGGTCTATTGTAAATGGGAATAATGATTGAATATTTAGGCATACTATTCGGTTCTATTGTTGAAAAAGGACTTGTTGCATAAGCCTCTAAATCGCGTTATTGAATTTTCATCCCAAACTTAATAAATCTGAAGGGTTTTATCGAAATAGATGCTCTTAAAAAATGATCTTGACTGCGATAATGTCCATTGCTTAATTCATTTGCTTCCATTTATTTAATAAGTATCTTTGTGCCCAAACTAAATAAATATCTGTTTTGGAGAATTTTAAACAACTAGGAGTAACTAAAAACTTTCTTAAGGGCTTAGACGATATGAATATTGTGAAGCCTACTGAAATACAAAGTAGAGTAATTCCAATATTACTAAGCGGAGATACTGATCTTATTGGTCAGGCTCAGACTGGAACAGGAAAGACTGCTGCTTTTGGTCTACCTATGCTTCATCGTATCAATATACATCAGAAAGTTGTGCAAGGTCTAATTTTGGCTCCAACTAGAGAGTTGGGACAACAAATTGCTAAGCAGCTTTTCAAGTTCACGAAGTTTTCAGAACAAATTTTTACTGAGGCGGTATATGGAGGAGCACCTATCGATAAGCAAATTGCTGCTTTACGACGTCCTACTCATATTATTGTTGCGACTCCTGGTCGATTAATCGATCTTGTTAAGAAAAAAGCAGTTGACTTAAGTCATGTATCTACTGTGGTACTCGATGAGGCTGACGAAATGCTAAGCATGGGATTCAAAAAGGAGCTTGATGAGATTCTTACTTATACAGCTTCAGCTCAAAATAAATGGTTGTTTTCGGCAACTATGCCTCAAGGGATCAGACAAATGGTAAATCAGCATTTGAAAAGTAATGCTCATAGAGTTGAAGTGAGTGGCAAAAATGTTGTGAATAAAAATATTGAGCATAAATTCTTGATTTGTGATGAGGCAGAAAAGTTAAATATTTTGCTTCAGTTTTTAAGTTCACAAAGTGATAATAGAGGCTTGATTTTCTGTAAAACTAAAGTTGCAACACAGACTCTAGCTAAGCAGCTTATTGCAAGAAATATTCCTGCAGATGCCCTTCATGGCGATCTTTTACAAAAGGAGCGTGATAAGGTGATGCGTGCCTTCAAAAAAGGAACTTTACAGATGGTTGTTGCGACAGATATTGCTGCTCGTGGTATCGATGTAGAAGGACTTTCATATGTGGTACACTATCAGTTACCTGATAAGGAAGAATATTACACGCACCGAAGTGGAAGAACAGCTCGTGCTGGTAAGGAAGGCTTATCTCTTTCATTGGTTACAACTAAAGAAATGAAGAGTATCAGGTATTTCCAGAAAGCTTTAAATATTAGTTTTAAGCAAATCAGACAAGCGAAATAATTAGGTTCATCCTAAATCAGATATTAAAAAACCTCATGATTGATTAATCATGAGGTTTTTTGTGCTGTATGAGTTGTGAAAACCCTAGTCTCTTCTTTTGGTAAAAGGCTTGCGTCTTCTATCATTTTTATGTTTGTTCTCAGGATCAACCTTCTTCTTTGAATCTGATCTTTCGTCATTACGACGAGGTCTTTGAGATCTCTGAGGTTTCTTTGCTTTTTCAGATGGCTCGTTGTCACCAGAATTTAAAAATGGATGATCAGCAATAAGCTTAATTTCTTGTCCAATTAATTTATGAATATCCTTTAGATAAGCTCTTTCCTCTCCATCGCAAAATGAGATGGCAATTCCACTTGCTGCAGCTCTACCTGTACGTCCAATTCGGTGTACGTAAGTCTCAGCAATATTAGGAAGATCGAAGTTGATAACTAAAGCTAAATCAGATACGTCGATACCACGAGCAGCAATATCTGTTGCAACAAGTACTTTTGTTTTACCTTCTTTAAAGTTTAGTAAAGCCTTCTGTCTTTGGTTCTGAGATTTGTTCCCATGAATAGCTTCAGAATGAATATCAACCTTTTTCAAAAACTTGGTGATTTTGTCAGCACCATATTTTGTTCTAGAGAAAATTAATGTTGATTTAATTTCGTTACGAGTTAAAAGATGAACAAGCAACTTTGGCTTATTCTTCTTACTCACGTAATATAGAGCCTGCTCAACACGTTCTGCCGTAGTTTGCTTAGGTGCTATGGTTACTTTTTCAGGATTACCTAGCATCTTCTGTGAAAGCTTCACAATTGCTGTTGGCATAGTAGCTGAAAAGAATAAAGATTGTCTCTTAGCAGGCAGCTTAACTAATACGCGGCGAATATCGTGAATAAAGCCCATGTCAAGCATGTGGTCAGCTTCATCAAGAACCGAATATTGCACATCCTTTAATGAGATGTATCCTTGGTCCATCAAATCTAATAATCGACCTGGAGTTGCTACTAAAATATCAACTCCTCGGCGTAATGCTTGTGTTTGAGAACTTTGCTTTACACCACCAAAAATAACGGTGTTAACAATGCCTGTGTGTTTTCCATATTCAGTAAAACTATCACCAATTTGAATAGCTAGCTCACGTGTAGGGGTAATAACTAATGCTTTAATTCTACGCTGACCTTTAGCGTTACGATTATCGTTGTAAAGGTGTTGTAGGATAGGAATGGCAAATGCTGCCGTTTTTCCCGTACCTGTTTGAGCACAACCCAATAGGTCCTTTCTTTTAAGAAGGATTGGAATAGATTGTTCTTGTATAGGAGAGGGATATGTATAGCCTTTGGCCTCAAGGGCTTTCAGGATAGGTTCAATAATGCCTAATTCTTTGAATGTCATGTATAATATATAAAAGCGACAAAGATAGGGTAATAGTTTGAAATTCTGCACTTTTGACGATAAATGCATGTATTATTTGAACTTCAGGTAAATCCTTTCCCTTTTTTCATCTTGCAAAAACTCCCCTTCCATGCGAAAAGAAGAGGAGTTTGATGCTATTAATAAAACTGTTTTACTGAAGCTTAACTGAACGCAAGCCATGAGCTTTGATCCTTATATTCTTCAGTAGGTGATACGCTGGTTTGAAATTTATATGAACTAACTAGCATTGAGATTTCATGTTTAATTGTTTCTAAACTGTCGTTAATTAAATCGGAACGGAAACCTTTTGCTCCCAATTGAACAACATGATCAGCTGCCACAACCTTACTGATTATTTTACCTAGATCAACAAATTTTCTCTGTGGAAGATTGGTTTCAAGAGTGAAGTCAACAACATTTTTAAAGTAATCTGAAACATTCTTAGTCAGTTCATGATTCTTGAAAAAATCTGAAAGATTCATATTCTTCTTTTTTGTCATGATCTTCATAACCATCTCCGAAAGCTGCGTATAAAGCATATCATTTGAACCCTCAAAAATTTGAAAAGGCCGAGAGTCTATGATCGCTCTAGAACCAATACTTTCTGCTTTGTAGCCATTAGCTCCACTCAGTTGAGTAAGTGTCTGTGCGGCTTCTTGCATCATATCTGTTATGTAGGCCTTCATACTATTGGCTTCAATAGCAGCAGTTGCCAAGTTGTTTTCAATTCCACTAATTAGTGAACTTCTAGAACACATAGCTGAACAAATGGTAAATGCAGATTGTATACGTCCAATTTGGTGACGAACTTGATCCAAGCTTATTAGTGTTTTTCCACCAACAATTCTTGTTGAACAGTGTTTGATTGACTCATCGAGCATTCGACGAATAAAGCCCATTCCCATTCCAGGAAACTGTAAACGACTTCGGTGTAAAAGATCCATCATCAACTTCAATCCTGTTGATTCAGGCTCTAGTTTGTATTGTTGAGGAACTTGAATGTCGATAGAATTTTTACCGTAAGGGATAGGGTAGAGACCTAGATTATTGTAATATTCTTCAACCTTAATAACTTGTTGAGGTTGTTGAACGTCACAAATAAAGAAGTCAATATCGCGACCTAATTTTCCACTCTGATCCTGATGACGAGAGGTCATAAGCCAATAATCAGCCATACCTGTTAGTCCTTGCCAGTGTTTGGTTCCTTTAATATGGTACGATTCACCCATCTTGACATTCGACGTCTGCATTCCCAAAGCATCGCTACCAAAATCGGGCTCAGTAATCATTAAACCACCCATGTTTTGCTGAGTTAAGAATCGGTCAAAAATGCCTTTCTTTACTGTATCTTGTGCGTACTTCGCAACAGGTTCAAGGAATAAAGCGATATTAATACCAAAAGTTAAAGCTAAAGGTAGTGATTCGTATGAAGCAGTATCCAAAATTCCTAAGCATTCTTTTACCTTAGAGCCTCGTCCTCCATATTCTTTAGGAATAGCTACTGATAAAGGGTTCTTAGCCATGATATCTCTTAGTACCAGTGCAGGGAATCCTCTTTTTTGGATAAATTTTTCGATATTATCCTTTTCGTAAAAAGCACTTTGTATCGTCTTTTTAATAGCGCTCAGAAATTCCGTGAAAGGAAGATGTTCCGCGATATTAGAAGTCATCATCTATTGTTTATTTTAAATTAGTACAAATAAGAATAGTTGTGGTGCAAAGCTAATATTTAAAAATAGATAAAGACATGTAAGTCTTATTATTTGAAATGAAAATATATTACTATCCGTTTGAAGCGTATTTTGGGGTACACTAGAATGATTAATCTTAGTAGAAATAAATGCATTTTTGTGATGTCGATTTAAGGCTAGACTATACCTATTTCCAATGCTAACAGAAAAATAAAACTTTATTTGAAATCTTTTTTTTGAGTATATCTTCCTGATAAAAAGCAAATTTGGATGACTTGGTGAGAGTTTATTTCTGTTTTTTGAAAAAAATAGTTAGAGACTCTTGTATAATTGGGGAAAAGCACTTAGTTTTGCATCGCAAATTTCCTCCATAAAGCACGTCTTTATAAACAAGAGAAATTGGTATTTACACTCCTTCTTAGCTCAGTTGGTTAGAGCATCTGACTGTTAATCAGAGGGTCCTTGGTTCGAGTCCAAGAGAGGGAGCAAAAAAACCAATACTGTGAGGTTTTAAAAAAGAACATCAGTTTATTCCTTCTTAGCTCAGTTGGTTAGAGCATCTGACTGTTAATCAGAGGGTCCTTGGTTCGAGTCCAAGAGAGGGAGCAGAAGCCGTTCGATTTTATCGAGCGGCTTTTTTGTGTTTATATCTTTCATAAACTTATTTTCTTCTACTTTTGTTAGGTTCAAAAAAAATGATGTCAATGTATCTCTCGAAAAAAAAGAATTGGAGTCTTTTTACTTTGCTCCTTATTTTGTTTGTAAGTCAATCTCAAGCTCAATTTGTTGATTCTGAGCAATACAAGTTAATGGCCAAACAGAAAACTCATCGCTTAAACCCTGGTTTGAGTAAGGAAGTCTTTTCTAAGAAAAATCTTTTGATTTTTGGTGGCGTATTGGGTACCGCATTTCTTTTAGATGAGATCGCTAAAGATGGTATAACACATAACCAGAATGGCTTTTTCGATGGGTTTACTGATATATCAAATGAGTTTGGTGAAAAAAAATATCTGGCACCAGCCACTCTGGCAACTTGGGCTATAGCAATAGCTATTGATGACGAACGATTAGCTACTACGGCTATGAATTCTGCAAAAGCATTAATTAGTGGAGCTATTTTAACGGAGAGTTCTAAGTTTATTGCGGGACGATCTCGTCCTGATATGAACCGAGGCTCGATGCATTTCGACGCTTTTAATGGGAAAGGAAACGATAGAAAGTCTTTCCCATCTGGACATGCATTTGTGGCATGGTCTGTTTTTACACCTTTTGCCGAAGAATACTCTAAGTGGATTTATGTGATTCCAGCTGGTGTAAGTTTTGCTAGAATGTATCGTAATCGACATTGGTTCTCCGATGTGGTTCTAGGTGGAGGTATTGGTTACTTTGCAGGGCTCTATTTCCACAAAAGGAAGAATAAGAAAGTGCTATTCGATGGAAATGGTATTGTTATAAAGTTCTAAATGTAGAATGTCATGTTTTAGCTAAGAACTTATTTGTACTTTTCAGACCCTAAATATCAATGAAATTTCAAAAATAGATTAATATGAGTGTAGTATCAGTTTTGAAGAGTTTCCCAAAAACTTTCTGGGTAGCGAATACTATTGAGTTGTTTGAGCGTTGGGCTTGGTATGGTTTCTTCATGCTCTTTGCAACCTACCTAACTGGATCATCTGATGCTGGTGGGCTTGAGTTTACCCAATCGGAGAAAGGTATGATTATGGGTATTGGCACAGGTATACTTTATTTCCTGCCTGTTATTACGGGATCAATTGCCGATAAGTATGGCTATCGTCGTGTATTATTCCTATCGTTCATCATCTATATATCTGCTTTCATTCTATTACCTCAATTAGATACCTACACAGGGGTTTTTATAGCTTATTTATACTTGGCTCTAGGTGCAGCATTGTTTAAGCCTATCGTGTCTGCAACAGTTGCAAAAACGACTAATGATAAAAATGCATCCATTGGTTTCGGAATTTTCTATATGATGGTAAATATTGGAGCCTTCTTTGGTCCTCTAGTTACTCTATTATTCAAAGGTTCTCAACTAATTTTCTATATATCAGCAGCTATGATATTGGTGAACTTTATTCTTCTATTTTTCTTTGATGAGCCTAAATCGGAAGAAGAAAAGAAAGAATCTGCTAGCCATAGTTTCTTACAATTGATTCAGACTTTGATTGTGTCTACTTTAATCTTTTTGTCACTGTTTGGAATTTTCCTAGTGATTTGGATAATTGAACGTCCGCTGTTTATTGTGCGATTATTTTTTCCATATGGTGAGCAGATAGCATTCCGATGGGCGAACTTTGTAAATAAACTATCTATTGGCGAATCGAACAAAGCGGTTTTCAACAACACAACAGGCATTTTCAAGGATACCAAGTTTATTACTTTCTTGGTGATTGTAGCTGGCTTTTGGACTATGTATTTGCAACTCTTTTTTACCTTGCCTGTGTTTATATCACAATGGGTTGATACATCAAGTGTGTTTGAGTTCTTCAGTAAGTATATGCCTTTTTTCAGTAATAACTACGGTACACCAACAGGGCAGATGGATGCTGAATTTATTACCAACCTAGATGCCTTATTTATTATTGTATTTCAGATTATAGTTTCGTCCATTGTTATGAAAATGAAACCGCTTAGTTCGATGATGGTAGGTTTTTTCATTTGTGCCATTGGTATGACACTGACTTTGATGACTCAGAACGTGATGTTCACTATTGGAGCTATGTTTATTTTCGCTATTGGAGAAATGGCTGGTTCACCTAAAATCACTGAATATATTGGTCGTATTGCTCCATCGGACAAGAAAGCCATTTATATGGGCTATTCATTTATTCCCGTATTTATTGGTAACGTATTAGCTGGTATTATTTCGGGTGATGTTTACCAAAAAATATCAGATAAAGTTGAGTTTGTAAAAGCAGAGGCTGCTAGTCTCGACTTGACTATTCCTGCAGGACTTTCGAATAATGCTTATTTCGACACTGTTGCTCAGAAAATGAATATGACTTCTATGGAGTTAACGCATCACTTGTGGGATAAATACGATCCTTCACAAATTTGGTACGTAATTTTCTCTATTGGCTTATTATCTGTTATTTCGTTGTTCTTTTACGATCGTTTCTTAATTAGAGGAAGCGAATCGAAGTAGCAGTTTTATCTACCAGATACAAAAAGAGCCTTGATTATTAAAGAGGCCACTGAAAAAGTACATTAGATGACAAAAGCAGTAAAAAGTTGATATATT